>JAIOPI010000028.1 GCA_021413965.1 Lentisphaerota bacterium
TCGAAGGCCGATCTCAAACGAAAGATCCTGAAGTACATCCGTCACTACAATCAGGATGCCAAGCCTTTCAAGTGGACGTACCGAAATACCGCCAACCGAATCAAATGAAGTGTTCAGTTTCATCTGTTACAGTGCACTAGAAGGCGGCCTTGACGGCCTCGAGCGTGACGCCGAGGGTGGCGCGGGCGATGGCGTCCAGATCAGCTTCGGATCCCTGGAAGTGGAACGTGCGATGCGTATGTGCGGCCTGCTGGCCTGGGGCGAGGGCGAGGGCCGGAGAGGACGTTTCGAGTTCGTAAAAGGGACCGAGTTGCGCGCGGCTGCCGTCGAGGGGGCCGTCGTTGTAAGCGTTGACGACATCGCCGCCAAAGGGAGCGGTTTGGATTTCCCAGAGTGAATTCACATAGTCGCGCGCCTGCGCGCTGAGCGAGGCATTGACGAGGGTCAGCACGCCCTGGGCTTCGTCGTAGCTGCCGACGGTGGCTTTCGCGCGGCGGGGTGGAATCCCGATCTTGCTGCGGTACAGACCATCGCCGCGGAAGTAGAGGACGTTGTCGTGGACGATCAGCCGCTCCGGCGGGACCTTGCCGAAGTAGGTATCGATCACGGCCGGGCCGAGATCGCCTTCGGCACCCGGCTGAATGGGGACGACCATGGTGGTTTCGGGGGTGGGGCGGAACATGCCGAGAATCCAGATGGAGGGCAGGCCGGTTTCCCTGGTCCAGGGTTCGCTGCCGCGATTCGTCAGACGGTTTTCAGATTCGAAGGCGACGCAGGCGACGGAGGGCGGGATGGGGGTGCCGAGGAGTTCCTCGACGCGGAGGGGGTTGAGGAGGCGCACGGTGCGCTCGATCTCGATCCGGAAGGTGAAGCCGGCGCGGTTCGACAGGGCGGCATGCTTGCGGAAGATCGCGCGCGTGTCGGACGCGGCGGCCAGTTCGAAGGGCTCGGTATCGATGACGGCGGGCGTCTGCCAGTGCTCCAGGTCAAAGGGGGCATCGGGCGGGAAGAAGAGGGCGAACTGGCCTCCCTCGGGGCCCATCCAGAAGCGGTCTTCGCCGCCGTAGGGATTCATGTGCGGGACGGGGCGCCTGGATTTGATGTGGCGCCGGTTGATCCATCCGTAGCTCGCGCCGGCGTCGCCGCCCGCGGTGCTGGTCATGACGCGGGCCTGATACTGCGGCACGATGGCGATGCGGGCCTGGCCGGTGGCATCGGACAGGACGATGGCGTCCGTGTGCCGTTTGAGGAAGGCGACATCGTCGGCGAAGGTGGAGGAGGTGGGCTGGCGCGGAGACGAGGCGCAGCCGGACAGCGCGAGGACCAGGCAACCGCAGACCAGAGAAGCGACTTTCATGGAGATTCCCGGAGCCAATGTTCGTGTACAGCGGATGCGGCTTCGCTGCATTCGTTGTCGGATTATGTGAGGCGGGTGCGGTCAGGTAAAGGAGTAGTTGGGAAAATGCGCGGATACGGGAATCGTCAACCGTTGTGTACGGGGCCATGCCTGTCGCGGGGGCTTGCGTCGTCGTCGTCGTCGGGGCGCTACAGGAGCCAGCCGAGGGCGAGGGGGACGGTGAGGATGGAGAGCACGGTGGTGACGACGGCGGTTTCGGCGGCAAATTCGGGATCGCCATCGTACTGGCGGGCGAGGATGACGGACATGACCGCGGAGGGCATCAGGGCCACGACGAACGCGATGCGCCTGAGGCCGGGTTCGAGCGGCAGGGCGTGGAGGATGGCGATGTTGATCGCGGGGATGAGGGCGAGGCGCAAGACGGCGATGCGGGCGAGGGCGGCCTTGTGGCGCAGGCGCGGGGGCGGATACATGCTGCCGCCGACGAGGAGGACAAGGAGGGGGATGGCGCCGGCCCCGAGCCAGGCCGAGACATCGGTGACGAGTCGGGGGATGCGGACGTGCCAGCCGAGCAGGCAGAGGGTGACGGCGAGCAGGATGGCGATGACGTTGGGCGACAGGATCTGGCGCAGGGCGGCGCGATGGTTGCGCTGGCCGAAGAGGGCGACGCCGAGGGTCCAGAACCCGATCTCGGAGCCGAGGTTGAAGATGAAGAAATCGGCGAGTGCGGGGCCACCCCAAAGGCGCTGGATGATGACGATGGGGAGGTAGGAGTAGTTGTTCATGGCGCAGAGGTGCCGAAAGGTGCGGCTGAACGGGTCGCTGTAGGGGGCGTGGCGGGGGCGGGTGAATTCGCCGACGAGGGCCCCGACGCCGAACATGCCGACGGCGATGAGGGGTGCGATCCACATGGCGCGCAGGCGGACGGGATCGAGGTTCTGGGTGATGGTATGAAAGGCGAGGCCGGGGAGGAGGAAATCGACGCCGAGGCGGCTCCAGCGGCTGAGGTCGGCGTCCTGAAGATAGCCGAGGCGCCGCGCCAGCGCCCCGAGGGCGAAGAGCGTGAAGATTTCAAGAATGGCGAGTGTGACAACACTGGTCATGGCGGGCTCTCCAGCAGCGGTGGAGGGTGCCCGAAATTCCGGGGGCGCGCAAGGCAAGTTGCGCCAGAGGTTGGGGCATCCGTGGTCGTGTTGCGCGCGGTCAGGCGACGGTGTAGAGCGTGCGGTAGTAGTCGGCGAGCATGCGGTCGGCGCAGAAGCGAGTGCGGGTGGACTCGATGCTGGCCCGCATCATGGCAACCCAGCCGGCGTGGTTGTCGTAGTAAGTCGGGACAACCTGCGTGAGCAGGACCCGGGCGAGTTCCCGGGCGTCGTGGCGATCCTGCTTCTCGGGCGGATCGAGTTCCAGGCCGTCGCCGTATTGCCAGCCGTTGACGCCGTGCTGGCAGGCTTCGGGCCACCATCCGTCGAGCGTGCTCAAGTTGAGGACGCCGTTGATGGCCGCCTTCATGCCGCTGGTGCCGCTGGCTTCGTTCGGACGGCGCGGGCTGTTCAGCCAGACGTCGGCGCCGCGCGTCAGGGCCGCGCCAATGGTCATGTCGTAGTTGGGGAGGAAGGCCATGGCGTTCGGATAGCGTTCGCCGATGGCGATGACGCGTTCGATCATGGCCCGGCCGCCGCTGTCATTCGGATGCGCTTTGCCTGAGAAGACAAACTGGATGCGGCGCTGTTTCAGCAGGGCGTCGAGCCGGCGGCGGTCACTGAAGACCAAGTCCCATCGTTTGTAGCTGGCCGCGCGGCGGCTGAATCCGATCAGGAGGCGTGACGGATCGAGGCGGACACCGGTGCGTTTGGCGATGAGCTGGATGAGGGCGCGCTTGTTGGCCTGGTGGGCGTCCCAGAGGGCGGCGGGGCGGTGGGCGGCGGCCAGGATGCGCGGGTCGACCCAGGTGCCGACATGGACGGCGTTCGTGATGGGGTGAATCGGGGCGGCGCGGCGCAGGTGCGCCCACATCTTGACGGCCACGACGCCATGCAGTTCCGCGACGGCGTTCGCGGCGCGAGCCAGGCGGAGGGCGGCGGCGGTCATATTGAAGGGCGAGCCGCCGATGGCCACGGCCTGCGCGCGGGTCAGTCCATCAAGCGCCCCGACTTCCCGGAGCAGCGCGAGCGGGTGCTGTTCGTTACCGGCGGGCACGGGGGTATGGGTGGTGAACACGACCTGGCGGCGGGTGGCGGCGATTGCGCGGTCGAAGGAGAGGCCGCTGGCGAGCTGGCGGCGGAGGATCTCGAGGCCGGCGAAGACGGCGTGGCCTTCGTTGAAGTGGTGGACGTCGACGGGGATTTTCAGGGCGCGCAGGGCGAGATAGCCGCCACAGCCGAGGACGATTTCCTGTTCGATGCGGTGGGCGGCGTCGCCACTGTAGAGGCGATCGGTGATGGCGGCGTTGGGGCCGTTCTCGGGGAGGTTGGTGTCCAGCAGGTAAAGGGGGACGTTGCCGAACGCGGTGCAGGACCAGACCCTGCAGGTGACGGGGCGCTGCCGGACGCGAACCTTGACGCGCACGCCAGTGTCCTTGACGGCGGGATGCTTGTAGGTTTTGAAGAGCGGCGAGACGTTGCCGTCCGGGGAGACGCGCTGCTCGCCGTAGCCCTGCTGCCAGAGCACGCCGACGCCCACGAGGGGATAGCCGCCGTCCCGGGCGGCCTTGAGAAAATCGCCGGCGAGAATGCCGAGTCCGCCGGAATAGATGCGGAAGGACGGGTCGAGCCCGTACTCCATGCAGTAGTAAGCGACGCGGGGTTGTGAATCGTTCGGCTTCGTGGAACTCATGCTGCCCACCTTCCCCGATAGCACGGATTTGGCTGCGTTCTTGTTCGGGTGCTGCACGATCAAAAGACTAGGTCAGGACTAGGATGGAGTCAAGCATGGGGGGGCACCGTCCGGGCGACGGGATGGGACAGGCCCCGGAAGGCGTGGCGCCGACGTGGAAATGACCTTGTTTCGCGGCCGGGGTCCGTGTTGAATGCGGCAGATGGTGAGCCCGTGCCGGCCGAGAGGCTGGCCATACACAGGAGCGTTTCAAGATGCAGGCGATTTTAACGACGCGCGTGGTTCCGGCCGCAACCGTGGACGACGTGGATTTGGCGGTGCCGCTGGCGGAGGCGCTGTTGGAAGGCGGCCTGAACGTGCTCGAAATCACGTTTCGGACGGAGGCGGCGGCGGCGTGCGTGCGGGAGATTGCGAAGCGCGTGCCGGACATGTACCTGGGCGCAGGGACGATTTTGACCGCCCACGAGCTGCAGCGCGCGTACGAGGCGGGGGCGAAGTTCGCCGTCGCGCCGGGCCTGGTGGACGAAGTGGTGACACGCGCCAGCGAGATTCCGATCCCGTTGATTCCTGGCGTGGCGACGCCGACGGAAATCAGCCGCGCGATCCTGATGAACTGCACGTACCTGAAGTTCTTCCCGGCGGCACCGCTGGGGGGCATCGGCATGCTGGCCGCGATCTCGGGGCCCTTCGTGCACAAGGGGGTCAAGTTCATGCCCACCGGGGGCGTGGATGCGAGCAACGCGGCGGAGTACCTGGCACTGCCGACCGTATGCGCGGTGGGCGGGTCATGGATGGTGAAGCGCGACCTCGTGGCGGCGCGGCGCTGGAAAGATATCACCAAGCTGGCGCGCGAAGCCGTTCGTCTGTGCGCGCTAGCTTAGAGACCGGCCATGGCGGTGCGGTATTTCTTGAGGGTGATGCCGATCTCGGAGGGGCGGTTGCGGGCGAGCCACAAGCGCTGAAAGCGGGCCATGAGGCCCCGCATGTCGCGGCGGAGTTGGGCGCGAGCGCGCGGCGTGTCGTGTCCGCCGGGGGCCAGCACGGTGAGCTTGCGGGCGGCATGCGCCAGCGTATCGACAGCGAAGAGCCAATAGGCCAGCACGGCGTGCGGGTCGGTGCCGGGGGCGCGCTGGCAGCGCGACAGCACGTCCCGTACGAATTCCAGTTTTGCGAGGGCCTGGCGACCCAGCGCCGCATTCACGGTGAAGGCGAGAGGCTGGATGTGACCGCCGCGCGCGGTCCAGCCCTGGTAGCGTGGCCCGCGGAACAGCGGGCTGTCGGGCGCCGCCACATACACGTGGTAGAGCAGGCTCTGGTAGAGCGCATCGGTGCCAAGGTGGGCCACATCTCCCAGCGTTGTGATCGCGCGGGCGACCTCGCGGTCTGCGGTGTTGAGAAAGATGCGGGCGAAGCGCGCGGTAAAGGACTCCTGATCGGCCCGGGGATTCCACGCCTGCTCGGCGCCGAAGAGGTACCCGTGCCACGAATACTCCATGAAGTTGAAGTGTCCGTCGTCGCCCCAATCCGTGTTGAGGACGCCGAGGGCCTGATGCCGGACGGCGGCCTGCGTGTAGCCCTGAATGGCGGCCGTGGCTTCATGCAGGCGTGGGAAGAGCGATATCCATGAAGAGGTACCCGGGCAGGCCAGGAACGGGAGCCCGGCCTTTTGGAAGGCGGCCACCTTGTCAAAGCGGGTGCGGTGGTCGTAGCCCCAATCCAGCACGGTCACATCGCGCGGGATCTCGGCGATCCGTTCGGGGTAGTGATGGATGATGTCACCCCAGAACATGATGCGCTTGTCGTGCCGGCGCGAGAGGCGGCGCAGCTTGAGCAGATGATCGAGGTAGACCCGCCCCTTGCCCCGGCGCCGGGCCAGGGGGTAGCTCTGCCCGAGGCAGAGGTCCAAGGTCTCGTCGCAGCAGACGTTGAACTGGCGCGACGAGAAAAGTGGGAGGAACTCGGCATAGAGCTCCTCGAGGAACGTATAGGACGCGGGATTAGCCGGTGCGAGGCTCCAGGCGCGGCGCTTTTGAAAGGACGCATGTTTCTCGGCGGCCGGGTCCAGGTATCGGTTCTCGCCCCAGTCTTCGGCCAGGTGTCGGTAGGGTGGGTGGTGCAGGACGGTCGCCATGTGTCCGAAGCTGGCAAGCGAGGGCACGAGTTCGATGTGCCGGTCGCGGCAGGTGGCGTCGAGTTGGAGGATGTCGTGCGGGGTGAGGGGCGAGGCACCACGGCCGATCAGGGGATGGCCGCGGAACTGAAACGTGTGTTCGATGTAGTGCTGGAGGTGGTTGACCTTGAAGGTGGAGAGCAGCGAGGCCTGCTCGACGAGGCGGGTGAGGGTGGGGACGCGTCCGCGCGCGACATCGTAGTATACGCCGCGGACGGGGAAGGCGGGCCAGTCCTCGATGCGGCAGCAAGGCAGGCGCCGGTCTGGCGACTGGTCCAGTATTTGGAACAGCGTGCTGACGGCGTAATCCGCGGCGGCGGGTGATTCGGCCTCGATGGTGATGGCGTTGGTCCCGAGCACGAGTCGGTAGCCGCCCGGGCGCAGGCCGGTGGCGAAGCGGAAGGAGAGTGTATCGTGGCCGGGGCCGCGCGCGCTGGCGATGGTATGCCGGGGCAGTCGCCGGGCGGCGCGGCGGGCGACGGGATACAGGCTGGCGGCATCGATGCCAATAACGCCGCTGGACGGGATGACGAGGGTGCCGGCACGGTTCTGCACGCGTTGGGGCTGAGGAATCAAGGCGATGTTCATATGATGACGATGCGGCGCCTTTCACGCCCGGGCTCGACGGAGACATGCAGATGCAGGGTGGCGTCCGGCAGCAGGTCGCCGGCGCGCTCCGCCCACTCGATGGCCACGACCGCGTTGCTGTCGAGGTACTCTTCGAAGCCGATGACGAGGAGTTCGTCGGGAGATTGAATGCGGTACAGGTCCACATGAATGAGGGCGCGGGGACCGCTGTACTCGCGCACGATGTTGAACGTCGGACTGGTCACGTAATCGGTGATGCCGAGCGCGAGGGCGAGTCCCTGAACGAAGCAGGTTTTGCCGGCGCCCAGTTCTCCGTGTAGGGCCAGGATGCGGCGCTCGGGCAGATCGTGGACGAGGCGCGCGGCCAGTTCGATGGTGTCCTCGGGGCTGGTCGTGATGACCGTGGTCCCGGGGCGAAGGGGTGGGGGGGGCGCTGGGCTGTCAGTCGACATGGGATGGGTTTGTTTGGTTATCGTCACATACTGATCCTGTCGAGGGTAGCGAGGAAAAGGCGGGCTGTCAAAAGGTGCCCGCGCCGGCGCGGGGAGGCGGCGGTCCACCGTGTGGCGGTGAACGGGGGGGAATCAGGGGGACCGGAAGTGCTCAAAGCCGTTGGGCAGGAGATCGGTCTCGACGCCATCGGCGGCGCGCAACCGCAGGTGTCCGGTGTCGGCGGTGATGGCGCCAATGGGGGTGCAGGGAATGGTCCACGTGGCGCGCCACGCGTTGAGCATGGCGTCGAGGCGCGCGGCCGGCACAGTGAACAGCAGTTCATAGTCCTCGCCATCGGTGAGGGCATGGGCGAGCGGCGTGTGAGCATCCGTCAACCCGTGTGCGGCGGGGGTGATGGGGACGGCCTGGGCATCGAGGCGGGCGCCGGTGCCACTGCGCGTGGCGATATGGCGCAAGTCGGTGGCGAGGCCGTCGCTCAGATCAATCATGGCGGTGGCCCAGGCGCGCAGCCACTGGCCTTCCGCCACGCGTGGCGCAAAGCGCAGGTGACGTCCGGCGCGGCTGCCGCCGAGGGCGCCCGTGACGAGCAAGATGTCGCCCGGACGTGCACCGGAGCGCAGCACGGCGGCATCGCGCGGGACGCTGCCGACGGCGAAGACGTGCAACTCCAGGGTCGTGCTCTGCGTGGTGTCGCCCCCGATGATCGCGAGGCCATGGCGGGCGGCCAGGCGGACCGCCCCATCGTATAAGCCTTCGATGACGGTGACGGCGGTGTCGGGTGGGGCGACGAGGTCGATCAGGGCCCAGCGGGGCACGCCACCCATGGCGGCGATATCGCTCAAGGCGCGTCCGATGGCCTTGTGGCCGACGTCGGCGGGCGCATCGGTGGGGAGAAAATGGCGTCCGGCGATGACGGCGTCGGAGGTCAGCAGCAGGTCCTCGCCGGACTTGTCCTCCGCGCGCACAACAGCGGTGTCGTCGCCGATACCGCAGCGCACATCGGGGCCGGCGGGCAGGCGCTGGCGGAGATGGTCAATCAGGCGGCGCTCCCCCCAGGTGCCGAGTGTGTCCATGGGGAGAGTGTCCAGTGTGGAGGGGCGGCGTGGCAAGTGCGGAGTGGGCGAGGCGGCGTGCGTTACCGGTCGAGCAGGGGGGCCAGATGGCGGCGGAGTTCGGCTTGCAGGTCGCGCGCGCGATAGCGTTCGAGGCGTTGCTGCTGGCCGGCGATGACGGCGGCGCGCAGCGGCTTGTCGGTGGCGAGGCGGCCGAGCATTTCGGCCACCAGTTCGTAGTCCTTCTCGCGGAAGAGGACCCCGGCGCCATCCATCGTCTCGGGGACGGCTCCGGCGGCGTGGGCCAGCACGGGCACGCCGTGGGTCATGGCTTCCAGGATGGGGATGCAGAAGCCCTCGTGTTCGCTCATGCAGAGAAACACGGCGGCCGAGGCGTAGTAGGCGTTGAGCTGGGCCTGGGGAACGGAGCCGGCGAAGTGCACGTCATGGAGGCGCAGTTCGCGGGCGCGGGTGCGGAGGTAGTAGTAATAGGGTTCGTTGCCGGCAAAGGAGCCGACGTGGATGAGTCGGGCGTGGGGGTCCACGGCGCGCTGGAAGGAGCAGAAGGCGTCGAGCAGATCCTCAAGGCGTTTGTTGGGCGCGCAGCGTCCGACGAAGAGGATGTTGACGCGGCCATCGGCATAGGTGCGCCGCACGCGTGCGTCGATATCGCCGGTAAGATCCTCGAGTGTCAGCACCAGGGGAAGGACCTGCGGATCGCGATAGCCGGCGGCGCGCAATTCATCGGCATTGAAACGGCTGTCGGCGAGGTTGATGGTTGCGGCGCCGGCGAGATGCTGGAGCTGGCGGCGCCCGCGTTCCAGTTCGGTGGCGGTCTGGCGGTTAATCAGCGTGAAGTAATGGGCGGGCGTGATGTTGTGATAGAGGATGGCTTTTCGCGTGGGCAGGGTGGCGAAGATCTCGTTGACGACCGACCCGATGGAGAGGTGCAGGAGCACGATGTCGTCGGGGCGGGCCGTGGCGACATAGGACTGAGCGTCGCGGGCGGTGCGGCGCAGTTCGGGCAGGATGCGTCGGGTTTCGCTGAAGATGTCCGACTCAAGGCCCCAGCTGCGGAAGATGGTGCGCAGGACGCGCGCCTCGTTGCTGATGGCATCTCCGTTGGTGAATCCGGCGACGAACTGATGAATGGCGGCAGGCATGCGCTGATCAGGGGCTCGGGGTACGCGCTTCAGCTTCCTCTGCGCGCACGAGGGCGTCGAGGTCAACGCCATTGGCCTGAAGCTTCTTCGCCACGGTGCTGTTGTCGCGGTCCTTGAGGTAGCTGTGCTTCCAGTGCTGGATGGCGCGCTCGTGGTTGCCCAAGGCGTTCCAGGCGTCCCCGAGGTGATCGTTGATCGTGGGGTCGTCAGGGATGAGGCGGTCCGCGGCCTGGATCAGTTTGAGGGCGTCATCGAACTGGCCGAGGCGGTAGTAGATCCAGCCGAGGGTGTCGAGGTAGGCGCCGTTTTCCGGTTCGAGCTTCAAGGCGCGATTGATGTAGGAGAGGCCGCGGTCGAGCTTCTCGCCGCGCTCCGCCCACATGTAGGCCAGGTAGTTGAGGACTTCGTGGGTATCGGGATAGCGGCGCAGGCATTCCTCGAAGACTTCCTCGGCGCGTGAGACGTCGCCACAGCGCTCATAGGCGGCGCCATAGTAGAGGTAGAAGCTGGACGGGACTTTGGTTTCCGGGAGTCGGCGCATGATGTCGGCGACGACGGTGAAGGCGGGAATGGCTTCGGTATAGCGTCCCTGGCTGCTGAGGATCTGGGCCTTGGCCATGGGGATGAGGACGTCATCGGGCATGGCGCGCTGGGCGCGGTCGAGGATGTCGAGGGCGCGGGCGGGGCTTTCGTCAAGTTCGAGCAGGGCGAGTTTCACATGGGCCTGGGGGAGCGGCGGCTCTTCGCGGGCGGCCCAGGCGTAGCACTGTCGGGCCTCCTTGAGCAGGTTGATATTTTCATAGAGCTGGCCGATCAGGTAGTAGACCTGAGAGCGCTGGTTGGCGGTGTGTTTGACCACGAATTGGAAGCAGGGCAGGGCGCGCGTGGCCTCATTTTCATCGATGAACTGCAGGCCGCGCTTGTAGGCGAGGGCACGCAGGAGGTCGGGCGAGTTGTTGGTGCGAATGCCCTTTTCCAGCACGGCGAGGGCCTCGCGATCGCGCTTCATGCTGAAGTAGAGATTGGCGAGGGTCATGTGCACTTCGACGCGCGTGGGGTCGATGCGCATGGCGGCGCGGAACTGGCGGGCGGCCTGCTCGTTGTTGCCGATGAACTGGTAGGCGGTGGCGAGGTCGACGCGGGCGAGCCATGAGTCGGGCTGCTCGCGGCAGGAGTGTTCGAGCAAGGCGATGGCGTGCTGGGAGTCTTCGTTGAGCAGGTGGGCGGTGGCGGCCTTGGCGTAGAGCCGGTGATGGCCGGGATCGAGTTTGGCGGCCTGGTCGTACTCGGCGAGGACGCGCGGAGAGAGGCGCCCATCGAGTTCTTCGTCGATGAGCCCCTGGGCGTAGTGGGCGATGGCCGCGGCCTGATTGCGCTCCGCGGGTGTCAGGGCGAGCCGCGCGGAGGGCTCGGACGACCACACGGAGGCGCAACCCGCCGCCAAAGCCAGCAGGCAACACCCCACCGAGACCCGCGCAACGTGGGGCGGGATGTAGCTGCGCATGATGTACCGACCTCCCTGCGGGAGGAACAGCCACTACTTCTTGTGGCGATTGGCCCGCATCCGCTTCCGAAGCTTGTGCTTCGCCATCTTCTTGCGGCGCTTCTTCTTAATGGATCCCACCACGGCCTCCCGATCTGCAGATCATCCGGCGTCCCGGGGGACACCCCGCGACATCACAGAATGACCTTGTTCAACGGCAACTCGATAATACCTTCGGCACCGGCTTTTTTCAATTCGGGAATGATCTCCCGCACGACTGATTCGAGAATCACGGTTTCCATGGCCACCCAGCCGTCGGTATCCAGCTTGCTGATGGTGGGGGCATGGAGGGCGGGCAGGATCTTCGTCAGGGCGGAGACGTGCTCGGCGCGGGCGTTCAGTTTGA
This sequence comes from Lentisphaerota bacterium, assembly GCA_021413965.1. GTDB lineage: Bacteria > Verrucomicrobiota > Kiritimatiellia > UBA8416 > JAIOPI01 > JAIOPI01. The sequence continues at coordinate 11,508 of JAIOPI010000028.1, forward strand.
TCAACACGCGGCTGACGGCGGCCAGGGCGCCCTGCAGGAGGAGGGCCAGCTGTTCGATCTTGGCGCGCTTCCAGGGGTTCTCCCAGGACTTCTTATTGGCAATCAGCCGGGTGGTGGATTCGAGGACGGTATCGACGATGCGCAACTTGTTCGCGCGCAGGGACGAGCCTGTTTCCGTCAATTCGACGATGGCATCCACGAGCTCCGGGGCTTTGACTTCGGTCGCGCCCCAGGAGAACTCCACGTCGGCGGTGACGCCCTTGGAGGCGAGGTAGCGCTTGGTGAGGCCGACGGCCTCGGTGGCGATGCGCTTGCCGGCGAGATCGGCGGGGGATTTGATCGAGGAATCCTCGGGGACGGCGACGACCCAGCGCACGGGGCGCAGGCCTTGCTTGGCGTAGATGAGTTCGGCCACCTGGACGACGTCCGAGCCGTTTTCGACGATCCAGTCGTAGCCCGTCATGCCGGCGTCGAGCATGCCGAGTTCGACGTAGCGGCTGATTTCCTGGGCCCGAATCAGGCGTCCGTCGAGTTCCGGATCATCGATGGAAGGGACATAGGAGCGGGAGCCGACGCGGACGTCGAAACCGGCTTTGCCCATCATGTCAAACGTGGCGTCCTGCAGGCTGCCCTTGGGGAGACCGAGTACGAGTTTATTCATGGGATATTCCTTCGCCCCCGTGCTTCGCGTTCCGGCGGGGCGTTGCCCTGTTGCGCCCTGAATTCGAAAGGCGCGCATGTTAGAGGACTGGCGGGGGCGCGTCCACCAAAAACGGGGGATAACGTTGCGAGTGGTGGCGCGAAAATGCTAAGCTGACCGGCATGCAGAGGGTAACGGGGATGTGGCGGGGGTGGGCTTGGGGGGCGCTCGTGCTGGCCTTCGCGGCGGGGATGTGCCCGGGTGCGTCAGGCGACACGCAGACGGTGGTGGTGGGCTACTTCCCGTCGTGGGGCGTGTACGAGCGCAACTACCATGTGACCAATCTGCCGGCGGATGAGCTCACGCACGTGCTGTACGCGTTTGCCCAACCGGTCTACAACCCGACCACGGATGTCGCCTCGGTGGTGTCGTTCGATTCCTATTGTGATGTGGAGCTCATGTACCCCGGCGACATCTGGGAACAGCCGCTGAAGGGGAGCTTCAACCAATTGCGCAAGCTGAAGCTTCGGTATCCGCACCTGAAGACGCTGATATCCGTGGGGGGCTGGACGCTGTCGGGGTTGTTCTCGGACATTGCGGCCTCCTCGAATGCGCGGCTGACCTTCGCCTCGTCATGCGTCAGCTACATGACCAATTACGGCTTCGACGGGATCGACCTTGACTGGGAATTTCCGGTCGAGGGCGGGGCCTCGTACACCAAGCACCGCCCGGCGGATGCGGACAACTTCGTGCTGCTGCTGCAGGAGATGCGTTCCCGGCTCAACACCCGCAGCCAGGCCGACGGTCGCCCCTACTGGCTGACGATTGCCACGGATGGGGACCCTCGCCACCTGGCGACGCGTTATCGCATTGCCGCCACGGCACCGCTGGTGGACTGGATCAGTGTGATGACCTACAACTTCGCCAGCACCTCGGACAAGAAGACTGGGCACAACGCGCCGCTGTATGCCAATCCGGGGCAGCCGTATCTGGAGCTAAACGTCGACAGTTCCATCCAGGCCTACCTGACGAACGGGGTGCCGCGGCAGCAGATCGTGATGGGCGTGCCGTTCTACGGGCACGGCTACAAGAACGTGGCGCCGACAAACAACGGCCTGTTTCAGTTTCACGGCGGGGCGACCGCCGAGGGGTCCTGGAACGAACCGGGAAACTTCGACTACCGGGACTTGCGCGACGGCGCGGCGGGGCATCCGTACATCGTGAGTGGCGGGTTCAGCAATTACTGGGATGCGTACACGTCGACGCCGTACCTGTTCAACCCCACGTCGCTGGTGCTGATTGCGTACGACGATGAGCGGTCGGTCAGGCTGAAGGCGGAGTATGCGCGGACGCATAGCCTGCGCGGGGCCATGATCTGGTCGCTGGATTCTGACACGGCGGATCGGGCACTGCTGCGCAGCCTGTACCGGGTGCTGTTTCCGCTGCAGATGAATGTCGAGACCAACGCGTCGCAGCCCCGCGGGCTGTCGCTCTCGTGGCAAGCCTGGACCGGCCAGGTGTACCGGGTGCGGGCGAAGTCGTCCCTTCAGGATGTGAGCTGGGTGGATTGCGCGTCGCTGGTCGATGCGTTGGGGCGTCACGTCCCGAGCGTGACCGGCGCCAGCACGCGCGTTCAGGTGGTGGATACGAATGCGGTGTCGCTGGATCGACGGTTCTACAGCATCGTATCGACCAACCAGGCGCCGTGACGGCGCGACGGGTGGCTAGGGGATGGGGATGACGCGGTAGTAGCCGGTCCTGCCGGGTGGCGTATTGGTCCAGGCGCGGCCGGCATGGATGTCCGCGACCGTGGTCCAGTTGGAAGGCTGCAACTGGCTGGCGCGCTCGAGGCGGTAGCCGTAAGCGGACTCGTCCCATTCCAACGAGATGGTTCCATTCGTCCCGGGGCGGACGCTTGTGATTTCGGGCCGCTGGGGACCCAGCGTGTAAAGCTGCAACACCTGGTTGGTAAAGGTGACGGGGCCTGAGCGCGGTCCGCCGAACTCGACGATTTCCTGTTCATTCGTCTGCAGCGGCCGCATCCAGTAGTCCGGCTGAATGGTAATCGTGGAGCCCTGCGTGCTGTAGAGCCCATCCGCGATTGCGGAGATGCCTCCACCGGGGACCTGGAAGCTGACGCCCCATTCCAAGATGTCGCGGCCGGTGGTATTGCTCACGGTCATGCGGGCCCAGTAGCTGGTGCTGTAAAGCTGGAGGACCTCCATGCGGAGCGTGCCGCCGGGATAGGGTGTGGGTTCCACGTAGACGGTGTCGGGACGGGGGTAGACGAGCGGGCAGTTGGTGCAGGTGGTGATGACTCCGATATCGTAGACGCAGCGGTGGAACTGGTTGGTGGGCGGCATGGCATTCGTCACGGTCACAAACGGGGCGAAGGCGAGGGCGTTGGCGGAGGACTGCGGGGTGCGCATGTAGGCGACGAGATCGTGGGTGCTAATCCACCAGACATTGGAGCGGCCGGCCATCGTCCAGTCGATGAACGCGTTCAGGGCGTTTCGATTGGGAGGCGTGGAGAGCCAGTCGGCGTGGATGAACACGCCCATGGGGGCGCGGTTACCGGTGTAGCGGGTGGTGAAGTTGGTCTGCAGAAGCGCGGTCAGCTGGGCGAAGTTGCCGCCCGGATCCATGACCGTGACGGACTGACCAGTGCCGTCGAGGAGGTCCCACATGGGGACCTCATACATGCCGGGGAAGGTGTTCGTGGGCAGGATACCCGTCCAGGGCGTTTGCTGCACGCCCTGGTCAAGTGTGTAGGGCCAGATATAGGTGGCGCCGTTGGCGCTGAGGAAGCCGGGCGTTTCAATGACCGACGCGTCATAGACGAACCCCTGTTCCTGAAGGATGCGGAACATGGGGTCGTTGTACATCATATAGGGGGCGCGGAAGCCGCGAATCTCCGACAGCGGCACGCCGGCCTGTTCGGAGAGCACCTTGCGGCAGCCGACGATTTCCGCGCGCCATGCGGCCAGGGCCGTGTTGGTGCCGGTCGTGTGGGTCATGGTGTGGACGGCGATCTCGTGTCCTCTGGCGTAGAGGCTCCGCACGGCCCGGAAGTCCGTCCAGTCGGTGTTGAGAAAGAAGGTGGCCTGGATGGGTGACCCGTTAGGGTTCCAGTGGTTCGTGAGGATGAGGTCGACCCAGGCGGCGCGGTTGGAGTCGATGAGATCATCGACGGTCAGCAGCATGAGTTGCGGCGTGTTCGCGGGGGCGAGGGAGCCGGGCGGGTTGGGGGATGGGGCGAGGTAGGGATCGGCGAGGGCGGCGCGCGCGAGTGCGAACGCGATGACGGCGGCAGCCAACCCGCGTTGGGCGGGATATGCGATCGCAATCAAGGGTCCTGGGGACATGCTTGTCATGATATCATTTCCGGGGCGGACTTAGAACTCATGATTGAGTGTCACTGCGCCCGCGGCGCTGCTGTACGTGGGCGTGCGCTGGAAGTTGGCGGCCGGCCGCAGGTCGAGCCCCGGCTTGATGGGCCAGGTGAGTTCGGCACTGCCGGCTTGCACGACGCGCGCATCTTCACCTTCCTCGACGCCGTAGCCGGGCAGATAGCGCAGGCGCAGTCGTCCACCGGGGGCGAGGTCGATATCGTACTGCAGGCCCAGGCGGCCGAGCCGCAGATTGCGCGGCGTGTAATAGGCCTCTCGGTCTTCATCGGCGTCATCCAAAGAGAACTGGCCCAGCACGGTCATGCCTGGCAACTCTCCCGAGAGGCGGCGCTGGAGTTCGATCGCGCCGGCGCGGCGGGCGTTGTCATCGGAGTAGTCGGTGTAGCGGCCGCGCAGGGTGAGCTGCCAGGCGAGGTCGGGGCGCCAGATGCCGGCCACATGCCAGGCATTGGCGGACACGTTCTCGTTGAGTGCCTGCACGGTGTAGACGGGTGCGCGTTCGATGGAGAAATGGGTGGCCAGCAGATCCGTCCATTCGGCCTGCCACGTGCCGGAACCGCCCACCTGCGAATCGGGGCCGCCGTTGAACGCATGCAGCGAGGCATCGGCGCCGATGTGGTGGTGAAGGCCGGCGGCATACGTGGAGCCGATCGTGGGGGACGCCTCGCGCACGGTGTCGTAGCCGGACTCGCGGTGCTGGGCAGCGCGCATGGCGCCGGACCACTGGAACGGCCCGTACGACGCGGTTTGGTGTTCGGCGCCTGCTTCCCATGAACTGCGCTTGTCGTCGTCCGCCCAGTAGCGGGCGGCCAGCGACAACTGCGGGCGATCGCGGCGGGCGATGGTGTCGAGCACGGACGCGGCTTCCTTGAGGGGATAGTGGTCGAGGGCGTCCTGGGCGAGTACGCGGGCTTCGGCCTGTTCGCCGGCTGCGCTGTAGACGATGGCGGCGGCGAGGCGCTGCTGGGCCCGCGTCGTGTGGAGCGCTTCGAGCCGAACCAGCCAGCGCTTGGCATCGTGGAGACGGTCTTCCCACGTGGCCTGCTTCAGAAGCTGGAGGGTGATGGTGGCGGCGGGGGTCTTGTCGGCGAGATGGCGCAGCAGGTCATCGCCCGTCCACTGGGGATCCGGCTCAAGGCGTGTGAGCCAGGCGGGATCGCGGGTGCGGGCGTTGAGCCCGAAGCCATCCTGATGAAAGGCGAGGGCGAAGTGCGCGCGCACCTGCTCCTGGTTGAAGGCGGCGGCGCCACCGGCGGTGGGAATGCCTTCCTGGCCGAAGTTACCCTCCGGCCAGGCGTAGGCGATGGGACGCTGGCCGAGCCGCGCAGCCATGATGGCGGAAGCGGTGGCATAGTCGTTGGACACGCGCGTGCGCCAGTCGTCCATGCTTTCAAAGGAGCGGGTATCGAGCCGCCACTGGCGGTTGGGTAGAAAGAGTCCTTCGCGGCCACGGGCATTGACGATGACATTGGAGGAGGCCCAGTCGCCGTGGGACTGAAGCTCCCAGACGCCGTTGGTCTGCAGCCGCGCAAGCTCCGCCCAGTTCGCGTAGCCGGGCAGGTTGCGGCTGGCATTGAAGCCGGGGACGAACATTGCCGCCTTGAGGCCATGGCGGCGGAGGATGGGGGTGGCTTCGCGGAAGCTGTCCATGCGGCCATCGTCGAACACGATCCAGACGGCCTTGGGCGGCAGGTCGCGCTCGCGGGCATACCAGGCGCGGACATCGTTAGCGGTCACGGCGTGATAGCCGCCGTCATGGAGCGCACGCATCTGGCTTTCGAAGGCAGCGGTCGTCATGTGGACGCGCGAGGCGAGCAGGGGATCGTCCGTGCGACGGGTCAACCCGTGATAGACAAGCACGGGCAGCGCGGGATCGGGATTGTCCGCCAGCCAGCGTTCGAGCATGGCGCGGGATGCGTCGCGCTGGCCGACCGCGTAGCGGGCCTGGGACTCTTCCAGCATGAGATAGGGGTCGGTGGGATCGAGGGCGCGGGCGGTTCGAATGGCGGCGAGCGAGGCCGCAGGATGGCCAGCTTCCTCCTCCGCACCGGCGAGGGCCTTCCAGCCGCGGAGCGAGCCGCGGTTGGCGGCGACGACCTCCTGGAGCGGCAGCGTGGCGTCAAGGGGCCGTCCAAGCCGGCGCAAGATGTCGGCCTGCATGAGGAGCGCCTCGCCATAGCCGGGTTCCAGCCGGAGGGCGGCCGTGATGCATGAGAGCGCCGCCTCGTTCTGATCCAGGCGCAGGTGGAATTCCGCGAGACGCATCTGGGCGTTGACGGACGAGGGCGTGGCGGGGTCGGCTTCGAGCAGGGCGATGGCGGCGGGCGCATCGTTGCTGGCGAGGGCAAGTCGCGTCAGAAAATCCCGGGCGGGGGAGTAGTCCGGGCGGGAGGCGAGCAAGCCGTGCATGACGGCGACGGCGGGAGCTGTCTGGCCGGCGCGGAATCGCGCGTCACCTTCGAAGTAGCGGTAGTCGGGCTGATCCGGGAACGCGGTCGCGGCCTCGGCCCAGGCGTCAGCGGCTTCCGCGTAGCGCTCGAGCAGGCCGAGGACGCGGCCGCGGGCAGGCGCCGCCTTGGCGAAGGTGGGATCGAGCCGGTGGAGGCGGTCGAGCAGGTCCGCGGCGAGGCGGTAGTGGCGCAGGGCCTCGGCGGTGTCGGCCGCCGCCAGCCAGATGGCCAGCTGGTCGGGCTTCAGTCGAATGCTCTGCAGAAAGGCGGCGAGCGCGTCCTGGCGGCGGCCGAGTTGTTCCAGCGCCCGGGCGCGCGTGTTGACGATGTCGAGTTTCTCACTGGGGTCTGCAGCGGGCGTGCGGGCGATTTCGGCGAGGGCGGCATCGGCGGCGGACACGACGCTGGCGAAGTCGCCGGCGACGTAGGCCACGCGCATGGTGGCCACGTGGCGTTCCTGTGGTGTGAGGGGTTGGTCGCGCAGCGCGTCGAGCCAGCGGCGTGCGCCCAGGGCGTCGCGCTCGCGAATGGCCTGCTGCAAGAGTTCGAGTTGCATCAGAAAGGCGGGGTTCATGGTCGCGATGTGGCGAACGATATCCGCGCCCGTGGCCTGGGCGCTGGGCTCAAAGCGGGTGAGCAGGTATGGATCGCGGGAGCGGACGTTGAGCCCGGAGCCATCCTGGTGAAAAGCCAGGGCCACATGGCGGCGCACCTGCTGGAGGTTGAAAGCGGCGGAATTTTCCGCGTTCGGGATCCCTTCCTGGCCGAAATCACCCTCGGGCCAGGCGAAGGCAACGGGTTCCATGCCGAGGTGCTCGCGCATTTTCGCCATGCCGGAAGCATAATCCGCCGCCACGCGGGCCTGCCATTCGTCCAGCGTTTCAAGGCGGTTGGCATCGGCGAGCCACTGGCGGTTGGACAAGTACAAGGCGGTGTGGCCCGCGGCATCAACTGGCACGTGAATGGAAGCCTGGTCGCCGTGGGATTGAACTTCCCAGACGCCATTGGTCAGCAGGGCGGCGAGTTCCTCCCACGTCGCGTAACCGGGCAGGTTGCGATCCGCGTTGACGCCGGCGACGAACATGCCGGCTCGCAGACCATGGCGCATGAGGATGGGCGTGGCTTCACGGAAGCTGTCCTGCCGGCCGTCGTCGAAGACGATCCAGACGGACTTGGCGGGTAGGTCGCGCTGCCCGGCGTGCCAGTCGCGAATGTCGGCGGCGGTCACGGCGGTGTAGCCGGCTTCCGCCAGCGCGCGCATTTGGTCGTCAAACACGCGGGTGGTCATGTGAACGGGGGATGCCAGGAGGGGATCGTCAGCGCGCGGTGTGAGGCCGTGGTAGAGCAGAACCTGCACGGGCGGATCGGGATTGGTCGAGAGCCAGTCTGCGAGCATCTGGCGGGCCGTGGTTCCATCGCCGGCGGCGAACCGGCAGCGGGCTTCGCGCAGGAGGAGGATGGGATCCGTCGGATCGAGGGCACGGGCTTTGCCGAGGGCGACGAGGGCGTTGGTGGTGTCACCGGCGGTGAGGCACGTATCGGAGAGGCCCTGCCAGGCGCGGCTTGAGGCGGGGTTGGCGGCCGCGACCTTCGCGAACAGGGCACCAGCCGCCGCGGCGTCGCCCTGTTGGCGCAAGAGATCGGCCTTGAGGAGGATGGCATCGCCATGGTTGGGTTGGAGGCCAAGGGCCACGTCAATAGCCTGAATCGCGGCGGTGGGCTGGTTTTGGCGGAGGTGAAGTCCGGCGATGCGCAAGGCCACGGGGACGGGATCCGCCGCGAGAGGCGCGGATTCGAGGAGGTCAATCGCCCGTTCGAAGTCGCCCTGAACGGTGGCATACTGGACCAGGAAGTTGCGGGCGCGGGCATGATCGGGGTTGGCGGCGAGAAGGGTGCGCAAGCCGTCGAGCGCGGTCGCGACCTGTCCGGCCTGGAAGTGTTCAGTCGCGGCGGCATAGCGGTATTCCGCCTGGTCGGGGAAGGCGACGGCTGCTTGCTCCCAGGTCTCGGCGGATTCGGCGTGGCGGCCCAGCGCTGCCAATGCGCGAGCCTGTGTGGGCAGGGCCTTGGTGAAGCCGGGCTGTTCCCGCCGCAGCGCGGCGAGCTCGTCAACGGTGCCCTCCCAATCGCGCAGTGCTTCGAGGACTTGGGCGCGGGCGAGGTGCACGTCGGGCTGCCCGGGCCAGCGTTGATTGATGGCCGCATAGGCCTCCAGGGCTTCACGCCACTGACCGCCGCGGTGCAGGGCGCGCGCGAGGATGCTGTAGGTGTCCCGGTCATCGGCGCCCAAGGCAATCAGCTGGCGGGCGACGCGGGCGCAGTCGGCGTAGCGATCGGCGGCGTTGAGGAGGCGCATGAGGTCGCGATGGAGGTCGGGATTGCGGGGATCGGCGGCGGCCAGTTCCTCATACAGGGCGATGGCGCGCTCGGTGTCGCCGGCGCGGTAGGCGGCGGCCGCTTCTTCGCGCTGCGTGCGCGGGGAGGCGGGCCCCTGGGCGCGCGCCGCGGGGGCCGCGAGCATGGCGGCGCACAGCGCGGCGGCAAGGGCGTGGGATCGCGTGATCATGGAGTGACTCCTGCGACGGGTTCGACGGCGGTGCCGGAGATCGGGGTGAATTGCAGCTCAACGCCGTGGGCGAGGGCGGCCCCCGGGAGAATGTCCGTCACCGACATTTCGAACACGGCCGCCGGCGTGGTGGTGACGTCAATATCGTCGAGTGCCAGGAGGACCTGGTCGCCGCTGCGAACCTGGAGCTGGCGGCCTTGGAGGCGGACGGTGGCGTGCAGGGCGGCGCCGGACGCGAGCGCGAAGGGGGCCACGGCGCGCCGGACATTTTGATCACCTTCCTGGACATCAACACGAACCTGGTCGTCGGCGAAGCCCACGCTGACGCGGTGGCCGTGCGGGATATCGGAGCGGAACCGCAGCCAGAGCTGGCCGAACCGTTCGCGCACCGTGAGCGTGACTTCGGAATCGGGCAGCCCGGCCGTGCCAAGCCAGGCCACGCCGGCCACGTACTGGTCAACATCGGCCGCGAGGTCAAAGTCGAGCGGGCGGGAATCCTGGAGTCGGGGCAGCGTGCCCCAGAGACGGTTCTGGATCACGCGGGCGGTCAGGGCGCAGGATGATTGGATGGGCAGCTCGGCATCGAGGCGATCGACGAATTCGTCGGTGCTCCAGGCGCGATTCGCATTCAACCGCTTCAGCGTTGTGGCGCCCGCGCGGTTGATGCCGGAACGGCCGGTTTCCGGCGCCCAGGTGTGCAGGCGGCTGTGCAGCGGGGGGGGGCGCACGCTGTAGAGGACGAACGCCTCGCGGTCGGGATCGCGCAGGCCGATTTCCCAGAGGCCGGTGCGCTGCATGCGCGCGCGCGTGCCGGCGGACAGGAATCGGCGGTCGGTGACATGCCGGCCGGGATCCTGGGTGATCCACGCGGCAGGGATGTCGAGTGCTTCCAGCATGTCGCCGATGGCTTCGTAGGTCACGCGGTAGCCGGGCTCGAAGAGAAGTACGACGGTGCGCTCGGGCAGGCGCTTGCCTTGCTCGAGCCGGTCCACGGCCAAGTTGAGCGGCATGATGAAGAACCCTTCGCGGCGCAGGGCCGTCAGCCAGCCCACCAGCCGGTCTGGATATTCGGGAGCGAGGCTGAGATCACCGGGTAATTCGGGCAAGCCGAGGAGCACGAACCAGTCCACGTAGCGATGGGACGCTTCCGGCGGGAGGGTGGGTTCCTGTTCCGGTGCGTGTCCGCGATGGGTGACGATCCACGCGACGAGGCCGGTGAGGATCAGGCCGGTCAGGATCCACTGACGCCGGTATGAGGGCGGCTTGGGCAGCGGCTTCCGTCCAGGATCGGCTGTCATGCCGCCTCCGCCCGGACTGAGGCCAATTGGGTCACCGGAGTGGATTGCGGTTCACGAGGATTCATGACATCCTGTACACTCACGTTCACGTTTTGAAACGGAAATGACCGGGGAGTGCAGTGAAACGCGCATACATAATCGGGATGCTGGTGCTGGCTTTGCTGGGGGGCGGGGCGGCTTACGTGGGGACCGTGTATCGAGGGCCGGACCACACGTTGTTTGCGCGCGCGCTGCGCCAGATCGACCTGGCGGCGGTGCCCGCGCGCGAGGGGGTGATCCGCCACATGGTGGAGGACTTCTCGACGTACGCGGATTGCTCCCGTGTGTTGGACCCATTCGAGACCGTGGACGGGCTGACGGGAAATGTTCGCATCGCGGGGACGTCGTCGGAGAACCGGGGCGGTGAGCGGTCGGTGCGGGTGGTGGCCGCGGCGGAGGAGAGCAAGCTTTCGCGACCGCTGAGCCAGGACTTGTCGCGCTGGCGGGAGCAGGGCGTGATCAGTTTCTGGATCAAGCTGGGCGATGCGGCGCAGGTTGACCGGATTGATCTGGTCCTGCGCGATGCGAGCGGCCAGGAGGCGCGGCTGAAGGGGCTTGCCAACCTGCACCTGCCGCCGGAGCGCAACCAGATCAAATCCGACGACGATTTTCCGGACTATTACTTCCGCGGGCGGCAGCCCAACACCAAGTGGGAGGACTTCCTGCTGATTTCCGGCTGGAATTTTGTGTTCTGGGAGATCACGGAGCCGCTGGCGATCGACTTCAGCCAGGTCGCGTCTTACACGGTGGTGATCGTGCGCAACACGGCGGTCGAGCAGGAGATGCTGTGCGACAACCTGCGGATTCAAGATGGGCTGCTGGGGGACCGCAACGCGCTCGGTGGCCGCTGGTATCCGCCCAACGGGCTGCCCATGTACGGCGTCTTCGATTACGACGGGCCGGGGCGTGTGCGGCTGCAGAACGTCGAGTGGGACCAGTATCCGTCGAACGGCGATCACGTGCGGATCTTGTCGAGGGAAGGAACCCCCGAAGATTTCATCATGCGCCTGCGGTTCAAGGTCGTCAGCCTGGCGCCGAAGGCGCGCTGGACGCCACGCTGGCTGAAGCCGTTTGTGAAGCGGGCGGACGCGAGTCCGCGCTACAACACGTACTTTCGGCTGCAGTGGGATTTCGACAACGAATACGACCCTGGGCATGACTGGTCCGGCTTGTACAACGGGTTTGAGTACTCGTACCTGGGCCTCTGCCGGGTGTATCCGATCGAGCGCTATTTCGACCAGGGCGCCGAGCCGGACAAGAACGCGGAGGAAGGCCGGATGCGTTTCAGCCTGGAGGACAAGCGTGCGTACGAAATCGACGTAAAAGTCGAAGGGCACAACACCGTGGCCGAGGTCTACGAGATTCGTGGGAAGTTCCTGAAGCGCGTGGCGCGGGTTGCCTACACGTTTCGCAAGGACCGTCCGAAGAAATGCTGGCCCATTTCGGTGGAGACGACCGGCAACATTCAGATTGAGTTGAACGCCATTGAAGTGGCGGCGATGCGCTAGAGAGCCGTGCGCGTGATCGTGGCAGCCGGCCAGCCCGGCCAGGGCTCCCTGCCGGCGGGGGCTCCCGCGCTGCTCGTTCCATTCACGCGCGTCCACTTACCGGGTTCCCCAGTGTGTGCGGTTCACGGTGACCATGGCGTAGTAATTCTGCCAGCAGAGCACCCCGATGTACAGGAAGGCGAACCCCAGCCCGTGCGCCCAATAGCGGGACTCGGTGTGGTATCGGAAGACGAGACAGAAGAAGAGATACACGAGCACCAGGCCCAGCAGGTAGGGGAGCGCGCTGGTGGCCGCGACCAGCGGCATGAAGACGACGGCGCGCAGCACGATCAGCGGCGAGATCAGGGTCATGATGACGCCCATGTAGTAGCCGAAGGCGGCCACCGGATGTTTGCGCCACATGATCTTGGCGGCGGCAATCGTCTCCCGCGTCCAGGACTTCTTCCAGCGCAGTTGCTGGCGGAAGAATTTGTCCCAGCGATCCGGCACATACGTCCAGCAGATGGCCTGGTCGTTGAAGATGACCTGGTAGTGTCGCAGCACATGGTTGGTCAGGCTGCGATCATCGCCGAAGGTGGCGCGCGTGCCCAGGAAGGTCTGCCGAAGCCAGGGTTCCAGGACGCTCATCACCGCCGACCGCCGGTAGGCGGAGAACGCGCCGGAGCAGCACGTGACGGCGCCGAACATGCTTTCACAGGCCTTGATGACGCGGTGGGAAACAAAGTACCGGACGCGCTCCATTTTCGAGAGAATCTGCATCGGATTGACAATGATCTGGATGTGTCCGGCAACCGCCCCGATGGTCGGATCGACAAAGGGCTGAACGATACGGGCGATGGATTGACGCTCGACGAAGCTGTCGGAGTCGATGTAGACGAGAATGTCTCCGCGCGCCTTGACCGCGCCGAGCGCCATGGCGTGGCGTTTGCCCTTGTTCTTGCCGAATCGGTAAACGGTCAGCGTCGGGTACTTGCGGCAGCAGGCCTTGAGTTTCTCCCAGGTGGCATCTGTTGAACCGTCGTCAATGACGATGACGTCGAGCAGGTGATGGGGATACTCCGAGCGGTAGCAGTGATCGATGGTCGGCTCGATGTTGTCTTCCTCATTCTTGACGGCAATGACTACGGTGAGGCTGGGGCGGTTATTCTCGTCCCGGGGCGTCCGGTAGTACATGGACAGAATGGCGCGGGTTACAATGTAGAGGGCCACGCCGATGCTGTAGGTTTGGAAGACCGGGTCGTACCAGAACCAGTGATAGTTGAAGTACTTGGCGTACGCAATGACGCCCAGGATGAACACGGCGCCGGGGACGACCCACGCTCTGCCCAGGGGACCCTGCCGCTTGCGCTCGACCTGCTTGGAGAGCGGGCGTTCAAGGCTGATGGTGCAGAGCGTTTCGTTGTCGGGAAGGGGGGCCGTGTGTTCGTAGGTGCCCAAGACCATGCTCGGGCCGGACGTCGGCGCCAGGTCCGAGGGGACTTCATCGAGCTGGATGAGGAGCGCGGTCTTGGGGGGAAGGGACACGTTTCCCGCCAGTATCAACTCCACCCGGTTGTCGGATAGCGACTTGATGTACCCATGATAGGTCTTGCCGGATTCCCCCAGCGTGGTGATGCGCGCGCCGGGGGGAAAGTCCTCGGGGCTGGAGTCGCCGATTTCCGGGGTGAAGGCGGTTCCATCTTCCAGGAACCCCTTGGCTTCGGCGTAGTCCAATTCGCCGGCCCAGATGGCCGATAGCGGGGCGGCTGGTGGCCGGACCAGGCGCTGCCTGACCGGTTTGGCAGGGCTGGATACCTGCTCACGTTCTGGAGATGCAACAAGGCTCACACACGTATTCCTGATAGCGGGCAAAAAATGGTCAGCCCCTCATTCCTTAAAGGACTGCGGAGTCATTATGCGCAATTTCCGGACCATTGTCGAGGCGCTCCGGCCGAATTCGGGCACAAAAACACCGTTTCTCTGCGGGGATGTCGACGCCGACAGATGCGCAAAATGTAATAAGTTGAAGCAAATACCCGCCTGACCTGCCCAAAGTTTGACACGTTCGCCTTGCAGCCGGTTGTTCATTTCGTGCCTCGTGCCTGGTCATCCCTTTGGCGCTCATCACAAGCTATTTATCATCGATGAGAGTAAATGTGGCGATACTGCAAAACCCTACCTATTCGAGTGACGCAATGGGTGACGGCCCGCGAACACAAATGAACGGATTCGGCATGTTGTCAATGTACTTGCCAATGCAGATGGGTTTAGCCATGTTTCTCCACGCATGTTTGGCAGGCAGATCCCGTCGCAAGGAGAAACGCCGTGGCATCGCAAGCCGTTATCTGCATCCGCGATCTGCGGGTTGAGTATGAGACGCCGGGACAGCCACCCCATGCGGCGGTGAAGGGACTCAATCTGGTCGTCAACCAGGGGGAAACCTTCGGCTTTCTCGGGCCGAACGGTGCCGGGAAGACGACGACCATGAATGTCCTGCTTGGCTTCGTCAAGCCCACTGCCGGCGGGGCCACCATTTTCGATGTGAGCGTCGGCAATCCCAGCGCTCGTCAGCGAATCGGTTATTTGCCGGAACTGACGTACTACTACAAATTCCTCACGGCGGTTGAACTGCTGCGGTTCTACGGTCGCATGTTCGGGCTGCGCGGGGCCGAGATGGAACGGCGCATTGAGACCGTGCTCAACTTGGTTGAACTTCAGGATGCGGGCCGCCGACAGATCAAGACCTACTCCAAGGGGATGCAGCAGCGGGTCGGGCTGGCCCAGGCGCTGATCAACAATCCCGACTTGCTGGTGCTGGATGAACCCACGAGCGGACTGGATCCGATTGGCCGCATGACCATCCGCGCGATCATCCAGCGCTTGAAGCAGGAAGGGAAGACGGTCTTCTTCTCCTCGCATGAGCTGGGCGAGGTGGAAACGGTCTGCGACCGCGTCTGCATCCTGCACCGTGGCGCCGTCTGCGCCGAGGGCTCGATCCAGGATCTCACCCGCGGCAAAGAAAACCTAGAAGAAGTCTTCCTCGAGGTGATCGGCTTCAAGAAGGCCGGGGAGTCCTTGTCATGATGGGGCGGATTTGGGCGGTCGCCGCCGTGGTGTTGAAGGAGCTTTACCGGCGCAAGGACGTCTATGTCCTGTTCATCCTGACCGTGATCCTGACTCTCATGGCCGGCTCGGTGAACTTCTTCAACGACCACAACATCGTGCGGTACGTGAAGGAGATCTGCCTGCTCCTGATCTGGATCGCCTCGCTCGTGATCGCCGTCACCATGGCGGCGCGCCACATTCCCATGGAGCGCGAGAGCCGCACGATTTTTCCACTGCTGGCCAAGCCCATCACACGCACGGAGGTGCTGCTGGGCAAGTTCGTCGGGTGCTGGGTGGCGTGTGTGCTGAGCATGCTGGTCTTCTATGCGTTCTTCGGCGTGGTGTGCATGGCGCGTGAGCACGATTACACGGTGATCAACTACCTGCAGGCGTTTCTGCTGCACACGTGGATGCTGGCCATCATCGTGGCCATGACGCTGGTGGGGTCGCTCGTGTTTGCCGCGCCATCTTCCACGAACACGATTATCCTGGTGGTTTGCACGGGCATCCTGATGGTGGGGCGGCATCTTGGCAAGGTGGCGATGGCCCAGCACGAGCCCATGCAGACGCTGCTGCTGGTGCTCTATTACGTGATTCCACACCTGGAGTTCTTCGATGTTCGCGACCTGATCATTCATGCCTGGCCGGCGTTGACCTGGACGACGATGGGGCTGGCCGGGGCCTACGCGGCGGTGTGCACCACGTTCTTCCTGGCGATGGGGGCCGTCCTCTTCCGCCGCAAGTCGCTCACATGAGAGCTTGTTTGCTTCTCCCGCTGCTCTTGACGCTCGCGTTCAGCCTGGCGGCCAGGCTCGACGGCTGGCGCACGTCTTGGAGCGGCACGGAGATGCGCAGCGCGAACATGCTCGCGATGCTGTTGGGTGACAGCCGGCGCATGTTCGCCAACCACTTCTTCGTGAAAGCCGACGTGTACTTTCATAGCGGCTACTACCCGGGCATCTTCGACGACCAGCAGGCCTACCTGACGCCGCATATTTCCGAGGATGCCGGCGCCGTGAAAGGCATGAACCGGGGGGATGCACACGCCTTTCGCGATGCGCCGCGGGACTGGATTGACCGCTTCAGCCGGCGCTTCATTCCCAATCAACACACGCACCTGGATACGATGCGTGAAGCGGGGCATGAGGACGGCGTGGACAGTCAAGGGGATGCCGAACAGGAGGGGGGGCACGATGGCGGGCACCCCGGTGAGTCTGAGGGCGGGGAGCGGAGCGCGGACGGGGGGCTGGCCGGCGAGATGCTGCCGTGGCTGCGCGTATCCGTGGCGCTCGATCCCCACCGCGTCGAAAGCTACGTGGTGACGTCCTACTGGCTGCGCGAACGCCTGGGGCGCGCGGACGAGGCGGAGAAGTTCCTGCGCGAAGGGCTCGTGAGCAATCCGAACAGCTTCGAATTGTACTTCGAACTGGGGCGCGTGGCGTTCGAGGCGCGGCACGATAACGCCCGCGCCATGCATCTGTGGCGGACGGGGCTGGAGAAGTGGGAGCAGACGGAGTCCACGAAGCGCGAGCCGGACCTGTTCATGAAGCGACAGATCCTGGCGTTCCTCGCGCGCGCCGAAGAGGTCGAGGGGCACTACGCCGACGCGTATGCGCATTTGCTGGCGGCCAAGGCCGCGGCGGACGATTCCGGAATCTTCAATGCGCGGATCGAGCGCCTGCGGGTGCTTGCGGAAGCCCACGCCGCGACGGCCACGCCGGTTGAACCGACGCCCTGATGCGAGGCGGTGTGGCAGCCGGAATCCCAGAGGGGCGGCCTTTGACGGACTCGATTACGACGCCTTCCGGATGCGAACGCGTCGGCCGATGACCTCGATCCGTCCTTCGGCAAAGAGTTGCAGGGCTTCGGGCAAGGCCACGTGCTCCTGCTCCTGAATGCGCGCATGGAGCGTGGCGGGCGTGTCATCTTCCAGGACGGGCACCGCGCGCTGCACAATGATGGGGCCAGTATCGGTCCCGGCGTCGACGAGGTGCACGGTGCAGCCGGTGATCTTGGCGCCGTGGTCCAGCGCCTGCTTCCAACTCTCGGCGCCGGGAAAGGCCGGGAGCAAGGCCGGGTGAATATTCAGGATGCGGCCCGCAAACGCGTCCAGCAGGCCGGGCTTGAGGATGCGCATGAATCCGGCCAATGCGACGACGTCGGCGCCGTGCGCCTGCAGCGTGCGGAGGTAGGCGGCTTCGGCCTCGCCCTCCAGCTTCGTCTTGAATGGGGCGCCGCTCACGTGGTGCGCGGGGATGCCCCGCCGCCGCGCACGTTCGAGGATGTAGGCGTCGGCGTTGTCGGAAATCACGCACGCGACCTGGGCATGCAGCGTCCCGCGATCGATGGCGTCGAGGATTGACTGGAAGTTGCTGCCGTTTCCCGAGCCGAGGACGGCGAGGCGAAGCGGATGCCGAGTGTCAGTCATGGAGGTGGAATAGCACAGCGCGGCGACCCGGGCAAGCGCGGGGGCAACCGGCTGGGGGGCGCGTTTTGGGCTTTGCCGGCTGCGATCGTCTGATACACTGCCCGTATGCCTTCACCTGACAACAACGCGACGATGGCGGTCTTCCTCGACCTTGAAAACATTGCCCTCGGGGCGCATGACGCGCATTACCCGCGCTTCGAGATCAAGCGCGTTCTGGAGCGGCTGCTTCTCAAGGGGCACATTGTGGTCAAGAAAGCCTACTGCGATTTCGACCGTTACAAGGTATTCAAACGGGACTTGCACGAGGCGGCGTTTGAACTGATTGAGATTCCGCACTTGCGGCAGTCGGGCAAGAATTCGGCTGACATCCGCATGGTCGTGGACGCGCTCGACCTGTGCTACACGAAGGGTCACGTGGACACCTTCGCCATCATCAGCGGCGATTCGGATTTTTCTCCACTGGTGAGCAAGCTGCGTGAAAACGCGAAGACGGTGATCGGGGTGGGGGTGAAGAATTCGACGTCGGATCTCTTCATCAACAACTGCGACGAGTTTCTTTACTACGACGACCTGGTGCGTGCGGAGACCTCGCGTGTGCGCCAGCGCCAGGCGGCGCGGGTGGCGGCGGAGAAGGTTGAGGAGCCGGCGGAGGCGGGGGCCGAGGCGGCCGCGGCGGCCCCGAAGGAATTGTCGGTGGAGAAGGCGTTTGACCTGGTCGTGGAAACGCTCGAGGCCATCATGGAGGAGCGTGAGCCTGACGACGCGGTGTGGGGGTCCATGATCAAGCAGGCGATCAAGCGCCGGCATCCGGGCTTCAACGAGCGTGCCTATGGGTTTCGCTCATTCAACGAGCTGCTGCTCGAGGCGGAAAAGCGCAATCTCCTGAAGCTCCAGCCCGACAAGAAGTCCGGCGGGTATACCGTGCAAGTCGTGGAATGAGGCGTGGGCGAGGCCGCCACGCGGTCTCGCCCATGCCCCAAGTCGGGCGGTTAGCTCAATTGGCAGAGCGCCAGCTTTACACGCTGGATGTTACAGGTTCAAGTCCTGTACCGCCCACCAGTCCAAAAGGGCTCAACACCATTAACGGGGGCACCCCCTGTTTGTCCTAGGCGCATAGTACTCGGACCCTCAGCCTGTTGTTCTGGGCGCGTGTTATGAGATTGGGCGGGAAGTGAAAAAAGGAAACGGCTCGTCTGGGCAACCGCACTACACCGCACTGTACCGACTACACCGCACTGCACTGCACCAAGCCAGACGAGCCGTGAGAGACGCTACGGGCAACTCAATCGCAGGGTCTCGCTCACCTTCTGCCCTGCTGGGGGGGGTGTTGCTTCCGCCCCGTGCCGCATTGCATAGCTCTCTCTGCCCGAATGATCGATCTTGAAAGGCTGCATGTCAACACGAAATCATCTGAGGAATGCTGCCATTCCAACGCGTGATCGGGCTGGCGACCGGGTTGTCGGGCGGCGGGCGGTCTGGCACCCAAGAAAAGTAGAGACATTGGGCGGAATATCGGTAGGCTCCAGCGCGTGGAAACTCTCACGTATAGCGATCTCTGGCAGGTGGTGCCGCTGGAGGCGCGGGCGCGGGCCTGCACGGCGTTCTGGCGGGCGGATGATGAATTGTCGCAACAGATCCGCCCCGCGGTGCTGGCCAAGCTCGCCGTCTCGATGAACTTCCGCGAGAAGTTTCTCAAGGCCCAGCCGGATGCCAAGAAGGGCGGACTGCTCTTGAGCCGTTTGAACCAGCCCGCGTTTCGGGCCTTTCACGGTGATCTCGTGCGCGTCCTGCTGCTGACCGAGCACAGCAAGCTGATCGAACAGTTTCTGGATGTGCAGGAGATCCCGCGCCGGGGCTGCTTCCTCGAAGGGGAGACGCCGCCGTCCTCGGAGTCGTTTCGCAAGGGCATCCAAAGCATCAGAGCCAGTTTTGGTGATTGGAATACGGCTCTCTACCTGGCCTTCATTCTCGCGCAGGGCGAGGACGAATTCTGGGCGTCTCTGCCCACCGCCTTGGCCGCCGAAGGGCTCAAGGTGCGAGACGTACTGGCCATGGCGGAACCTCCTCCCGCGCGCCCTGCCGCGACGTGAGTGCCCCCGCGCTCGCCCTGGACGAGCTGGCATTTCCGCGTAGACGCCGCCTCGGCCTTGCCGCAAACTGACGTCATGTCCAAAGTGTTGCTGGTGATGATCGGCGGCAGCCTGGGTGCCCTCAGCCGCTATCTCGTGACGCTGCTCTCGGCACGCCACCTGGGGACGGCCTATCCATGGGGCACGCTCTTCGTCAACCTGGGCGGCTGTTTCCTGATCGGCCTGGCGTTTGCCCTGTCCGAGCGCAATCTCTGGGTGGGGCCTGCCACGCGGCTGTTCTTCATGACGGGTTATCTCGGCGCCATGACGACCTTCTCCACGTTCGGGCTGGAAACCGTCAACGCAGCCAAAGCGGGGGGGCAAGCGCTGGCGATGATCAACTTCATGGCGCATAACGTGGGTGGACTGCTGTGCGTGCTGGCCGGCATGGGCCTGGCCCGGCTCGCGCGGTAAAGGAGGCCGACATGGCGCTGGCATACCGCGTGATCGACATCTTCACCAGCGAAGACATCCGCCACCGGGGCCTGCCGCTGCACCAGGCCGTCCTGCGGGCACTCGGTGAGTTCAACGTGGCGGCGCGCTGCATCGTGACGCGCGGCGTCGCCGGCCGGTACGAGAGCGGCGAAACCGCGACGGATGGCGTGGAAGTGCTGTCCTTCAACATGCCGCTCAAGCTGGAGATCATCCTCCCCGCGGCCGAACTGGAGCGCGTGCTGGCCGCGGTGGAGCCGATGGTGACGGACGGCATCGTGGCCGTGCGGGAGCTCGATGTGCGGTGCCATCGCACGATGCGGCGACTGATCCCGCGCCAGATGCGCGTGCGCGACGCCATGACCGCGACTCCGCGCCGTGTGCATCCGGAGACGCCGGCCAGCGCGGTGGCACACCTCCTGATCAGCAGCACGTTTCACAGCGTGCCGGTGGTGAACAGCCAGGACAAGCCGGTGGGGATCATCACGCACGGCGACCTGCTGAGCCGCGGGGGACTGCCGTTGCGCGCCGGCCTGCTGAGCACCGCGGACGACAAGCACCGGGATGGCGCGCTCGCGGCGCTGGAAGGGAAGTCCGCTGCGGACCTCATGAGCCAGCCGCCCGTGACGGTGATGGAGAACCAGACGCTGTCCACGGCGGTGGACCTGATGCTGGCGCGTCAGTTGAAGCGCCTTCCGGTCGTGCATGCAGACGGGAGCTTGTGCGGCATGCTGGCGCGGCTGGATGTCTTCCGCGTGATCTCGAAGAGCGCTCCGCCAGCGGGCGCGGTGCCCGGCCCCGGAACCGCGCTCGCCGCGGTCCGCGACGTGCGCGACATCATGCGCCGCGACACGCACGAGGTGTCGCCGCAGACGTCCATTGAGGAGGTTCTTCGGATCATCGATGACAGCGACATCCAGCGCGTGGCGGTGGTGGATGGCGAGCGGCATCTGCTTGGGCTGATTTCCGATCGTGCGCTGCTGGCGGCGTTCGCCAATCACCATGCCGGGTTCTGGGGGCTCGTCACCGGGCATGTGTCGTGGGTGGAGCTGGCGCAGCGCCATGCGGCCCTGACGGCATTCGCGCGCGCCAGGACGGCGGCGGATGTCATGCAACGCGACTTGGAGACGGTTCGCGAGGATACGCCGGTTGAATACGCCATCCGGCTGATGGCCGAGAAGGGCATCAAGCGGCTGCCGGTGGTGGACGAGGCCGGTGTGTTCCGCGGTCTCGTCAGTCGCGATGCGCTGCTGCGCGCGGGACTGGCGGCGGGAACGGCGGCATGATGCCCATCCGGGCGTGCCAGGGCTGGCGACGGCCCGAAGCCGTCCGGCGCTCCCGCCCAGGCCAGGCATCCCGCGATGCCGGTGGCCGTAGTTTCCGAAACGCCTGAGGAAACGGGCGCTCAGTACCAGCGACGGAGGAAGCCGGAGGTTGCTGGGGCGGCCGTTTCGAGCAGCGGCAGAATGGCCTGCACGACTTCGTGGTTCATCAGCATGTCGCCGGGTGTCGGGGGGAGGCCGCGCTCGTTGAGGGCGGCCATTCTCATGGCACGGTACGGCGACCAGTCCGCGGACTCCTGGACATCCTCCAAAGCCGCCCGGCTTGCGGAGAAGACGAACAGGGATCGCGGGCGCTCGATGCGCAGGGGCTCGGCCTGCGACAGGACCATCCAGGCGCTGGCGAGGAACGTGGTTTCGCGCAGATTCACCGACACGTGTCGCTGCAGCGGATCCAGTTCGAGGGCGCGGGTGAAGGCATGGTCCTGCTCCTTGACAGACAAGAGCAGGTTCGGCGCCAGGGCCAGCAACCGCCCCCAGGCGTCGAGGTAGTCCGGATCCAATTCCACGGCGCGGTTGAAGTAGTCGAAGGCCTCACGGTCGCGGCCTTCGGCGCTGCGCAGGAGTCCGAGCAGGTACGGGATCTGCGGGCGGTCGGGGCTCACCTCGGCGGCATGGGTGAGCACGCGTTCGGCGGCGGATCGGCTGACGTCGTGGTCGAAAGCGCCCTCGCACCCGAAGCAGAAACTGGCGACCTGGCCGAACTGCTCGGGCATGCGCTGAAAGGCCGCCTCGTAATGCTCGCGGGCCTGATCGAGCTGGCCGAGTGCATACAGGCGTTCGGCCAGGCGCCACTGCACGCAGTAGGCATCGGCGAAGACGGCAGACGCCCGCGTGTAGAGGTCGACGCTGCGCTTGGTCAGTCCGAGCTGGGTGAAGGTGTCGCCCTCTTCGGCCAGGCGCACCGATTCGACGACACGCCGGCAGAAGGCGGCATCATCCTTCTGGTTGCGGGCTTCCAGAATATCGCCCAGCACGCGGTAAGCCCGGCAGCGGTCGCCCGCCTGCTGCTCGCCGTCGGTGGGATCGACCTTGAGCGCGAGGCGCACGGCGACCTCGGCTTCCTCGAGCTTGCCCTGCCGGCGCAGCAGTTCGGCTTTCCAGATCAGGGGGCGTTCTTCAAAGCGGTCGCGGTCATAGAGGGCGTCGAGCCACGCGATCAGGTCATCGCCGCCCATCGCGATCAGGAGCGCGTAGGCGTTGTCGTCGGCGGGGTGGTTCAGGAGATGATCGCGCACGATGCGGGTGGCGTCCGGCGTCCGTCCGACCGCGTGCAAGGCCGAGGCGAGCGCGACGCTCAACGCCTCGTCCCCGTAGCGGACATCCGCCAGATCGCCGACGCCCCACCAGGGCGCCTGTTCGGCCAGCGCGATCACGTCGGCTGGGCGGCCGGCGGCATCGTACAGGCGGACCAGCCACATCAGTTCGGCGAGCGGGCCGAAGGCGTAGCCCCGGCCGACCTGCGCCTGTTCGCGAGCCGCGTCGGCCAGCCCGTCCTGCAGGAGGGGTTCGAGCAGGGGGAATTGCCTGGCCTCCAGCAGCGGTTCGTACATGGGGCTGAGATCGAGGCGGCGGCGGAAGCCGTGGTCGTCCGCCTGGCCGGACAGGAGTCGTTGTCGCCGCTGTATCTCGCGGGCGGCGGCGACGCTTTCGGTCATCCACTCGGGATGGGGGCCGAGTGCACCGAGCCGGCACAGGTTGGCCGCGAAGGTGAGGCATTGGTCGACGTGCAACTGCTGATCGGCGATGGACTCGGCCTGCACATCGTGGGCAAGGGTTTGGCGCATGTCGGCAACGGCGTCATCGAGGCGGTCGAGGGCGAGAAGGGCGGTGATCCGGCCCGCCTGGGCATGCATGCGTGCGGCAAAGGGGTTCTGAGGGTCATCGCGTTGCGCCGTGGCGAAGGCCAGCGCCGTCTCGGCCTTGGCGGTACTGAAGGCGGCGGCCACATAGTCGTCCCAGAAGTCGGATGAGGGGCGGGCGTCGAGGAGGCGCTCATAGAACTGGTAGCGATTGGCCGCCAGCTCAAGTCGCCCTTCGCGCGTCCAGATGTCGCGCAGGGCATTGGCTGAGACGCGGTCGGGCGTTTGGGCCAGGACCTGCTGGACGGCATCGTCGACGCGGCCGGTGATGACGAGGCCCATGATGTAGACGTGACGGGCATGCTCCTGGTCGTCCGTCTCACCGTCGTCGCCGCGCCATGGCCGTTTGCCGGTGAACAGCGCGCTGAGCGTGCCCACGTCGCCAGGCCCATGGGCGGGGGAGGGGAAGCGCGCGGCGATGGCTTCATACAGCGCGAGATCGGTGACCGACTGCACGAGCCCCCACGGCGGCATCGTCAGGGTCTTCATTTTTTCGAGGGCGACCGACTGGGCGATGGTCAGCGTGGGTCCGCTGGACGTGATGCGCAACTGCAGGTTGGGCTTGTCTAGGGCCTGGGCGATCAGGGTCCGGGTTTCATCGGCGCCGACGAGGTTTGCGATGTCAGGAATCGCCAGCGTCTGCGGCACGGTGCCGGCGGGATCCCACATCTGGATCAGGGCCTGGAAGCAGCCGAGTAAGGCTTTGGCGTCATCCCGGTCCCGCAGGCGCATGGCGAATTCGCGGAGCGTGCGAATGGGTGTGCGCAGGTCATTCGGGCTGCCGTCGGCAATGGTTTTGAGTGAGGCGGCGAGGGCGTCGGCATCGCACGTGAGACCGGCGTCGTCGCGCATGAGCAGGTGGTTGAGGGCGCGCAAGGCGATCTCGTGTGTCACCTGGCTTCCGGTGGGTTGAGGGCGTGCGTCGAGAAGCTCGCGCATGTGCGACCAGCAGGCTGGCGGGGGCAGGGCCATCAGCAGGGCCGTCATGGAGGCGGGTGGCGGCGTGTCTGCATTGGGTGAGGCGGGCTGCAGCAGGAGGTCAGAGGGCGGGATGGCCCAGTAGGCATCGAGGAGGCCGACCCACTGGTAGGCCGTTTCAAAGGGAGGAAGATTCGTGCCTGCGTCACGGTAGGCGGCGAACCGGGCGAGCCAGGAGACGACCGTCGGCGGCACATTCGTCGCCGCCACGGGGGCGAGATGGGTGGCGAGTTGCGCACGCACGGCGGAGAGCACCGCGTCGGCGCCGAGGAGTTGGGGGGCGACTGTCGCGGTAGCGGCAGGGGACGGTGCGGCGTCCGATGCGGCGTTGGCGATGGCAGGCTGGGGGACGGCAGCGTCGGCGCTTGCGGCGGCCTCGGCAACGGCGGCGACGGCTTCCTCCGCCTGCAGGGGCAGCGCACGGAGGGCGAAGGCCTGGCCGATGAAGAATGAAAGCACGAGGGACAAGGCGTTGTGCAGACACGCGGGTTTGTTCATGACGGGCGTACTCCTTCCTGAACGTCAGCTGGCCGGTTCGGGCACATGGACCCGCTTGCGGCGCGATTGGCGCGTCTGTGCAAGTTGGTTTCCTGCATCATAGGCCACGCCACGTGCGGACGGATTAGCGTGCAGCACGTCCGGCGGCGATGGCACCGGGGGTGTAGAAATCAAGACCGTTGCCGGGATAGCAGTGACCGCGGAAGGCCCCCCCGGCGGCCTTCTTCATTTCCTTCACCTGGAGCAGCGCCCAGTCGGACGCATTGATCAGGTGGTTCTTCGCCTCGACCACCGCCCTGATGGCGTCGTCCCGGTTCTGGCGCTCCTGGTCAATGCCCGTGGAGTTCAGGAACTCCTTCCTGACGTACAAGTCAAAGGTGAGTGTCGCAATGCCGGCGCTGAAGGTCACCATGTCGGGAAGCCCCTTATCCGGCTGTCGCGATTGATTGGCGAACTCCCAGGCATGGCGCGTCACGGCGGCCTGGGCGTTGAGGGTATTGGTGCCAGGCATGATGATGCCGAACTCTTCGCCGCCGTATCGAGCGAGGAAGTCTCCGGCCCGCAAGCGGGAGGAGATGCCGCTGGCGACTTCGATCAACACGTAGTCGCCCTGCCGATGCCCGTAGCGGTCGTTGAATTTCTTGAAGTCATCGAGGTCAAACAACACCAGTGACAGGTCGTAGCAGTCGAGCTGGCCATACTGAGGATTCTGGAGCGCTTTACGCAGGTGCCGTCCCCAGATCCGGATTTGCTCGTCGAGTTTGTCATCGAGCATGCCCCGGTTGGGAATGTTCAGCATGGCGTCCAGTCCGTTGCGGGCTTCGCGCTCCTGGCGCAGGAGGGCGGTGCGAATGCGGAGCCGGAATTGGTGGAAATCCTTGGCCGGAAGCGGCTTCTCCATGAAGTCCCAGACGCGCCCGAGGCGCAGGAGTTCCTCGAGAATGATCATGTCGCCACGACCGCTGATGACAAAGAATCCGGTGGAAACGCCGAAGTATTCTTCGAAGTTCTGAATCAGGGTCAGACCTTCGCGGTTGTTCTCGCCGAGGAAGAGGTCCATGACGACCAGGTCTGGTGGCGGGTGGCTGTCCAGGACGTGCTTAAGTTCGGCCTCGTTGCGCGCGGCAAACACCTGATAGCCGTCCGTGCGGATGATGGAGGCCAGCAGTTCCGCGAGATGCTCTTCGTCATCCATGATGACGATGATGTAGTCCGCCGGCGCCTTGGAGAGTTGTCCGTCGGCACCGCGCCGTGCATCCGGAAGTTTTTGCCCGGATGCAGGGAATGGACCAGTCGTCTCGGCTGTAATCATGGGGGCCGTGCGCTCGACGTCACCAACTGCCTACGTGGTCGAACGCTAGCAGCCTGTGCCCTGAGCCGTCAAGCGTCGCCGACATGCCGCACCGGGCCCGGTGCGGCATGCGTGGTGTGGGCCTGGGGCCAGAGACCAGGCTGGCAGGCGTCGGCGCGCAGTGCGTGCGCCTGCCGCGCGCGGAGCGGGCCGACTCCTCGCTTGACCCGTCCGCGCGGTATCGGCATCATGGTTGCCTTGTCTCACGCGGGTGTTGCTTAGTGGTAAAGCTCCAGCCTTCCAAGCTGGTCACGCGGGTTCGATTCCCGCCACCCGCTCCAATCAGAATTGCAGGCCGGCCTTGACATAGGCACCTTCGAGACTGCTGTCACCGATATCCTGATCCATCCACGTCGCGTCGCCCTTGGAGACGTCGAACTGGTAGCCTCCGCCAATGAGAAAGCTCACGGCCTTGAGTGGAACTTCCAGGAGGAGGTCCACATTCGCAACCACTCCATCATCAAACTCGACGTCATCCTCGGCTCCGCGGGCGGCGATGACATCACCGGCTGGCGTCACGTCACCTTCGAAGACGCGAATCGTCACGTCGGAATTCACGAGCACGTAGGAGATGCCCGCCGTTATCCGGGCGAGGAGCTTGTCGCTGAGTGCGTAGCGGTAGGCTCCCACGGCCCCAAGCGGAATCATCATGGCGTCGCCGTCCATCGCGCCGCCCTCGACGTGCATTCGACCGCCGCCGGCATCCGTCACTTCGGACGATTCGTCCTCGTCGGCCTCCCACTGTTCGATTCCGGCGCGGAGACCAAGCGCCCAGTTTGCATCAGACCAGAACGTGGCCGTCACCGCGGCGCCATAGGCGGCATCCCAGTTCTCCTCGCTGGGAAACAGATAGGACCCGGTGACGTCCACGTGTGGTGTCAGACCAGCCACGGCCCCCTGGCAAACGAACGCTCCTGCGACGAGTATGACGCTAAACAGCTTCTTCATGTGCGGCCTCCGTTGTTTACGAGCAACGATTCCACAGTGGCTTCGTCATCGGTTCGCTGCACATGGGCAGCGTCAAACCGGTCCGCAGTTGCCGTCCTTTCTCTACTGTGATGGTCGGATTAGGAGCCGTGGTCGTCAAGTCGGGCAAGTTCCTTTTCTGGCCTCAGGTATTCCCCTATACCGACGGTCGCTGTCTATCGTGTTAGATTCCTAACGTGGCGCTATTTACGACTGCGCGAGCCCTTGACCCACCTGTCGGTGTGGCCTACGATGGCGCGGTCTTTGACGGGGCGGGTGGTATTTCCGGGACAAGCTCAATCACGAGGTGGGGCATGGCTGACGACACCAAGCGCAAGTACTGGGTGGGGTTTGACCTGGGCGGCACGAAGATGATGTCGATTGTCTTCGACAACGACCTGCACATTCTCGCTCGCGATCGAAAGAAGACCAAGGGCCACGAGGGCGTTCAGGCCGGCATGTCGCGCATCTGCGATCTGATCCGCGAGACCTTGCAGCAGGCCGGCATCAAGAGTGATGAATTGCAGGGCATCGGGGTGGGCTCACCGGGCCCGCTGGATCTGAATCGCGGCGTGATTCTCGACACGCCGAATCTCGGCTGGAAGGAAGCGCCGCTGCGGAAGACGCTGGAGAATGCGTTCGGCTGTCCCGCCGCGGTGATCAACGACGTCGATGCCGGCGTCTACGGCGAATACCGCGCGGGCGGCGCCAAGGGTGCGCGCTGCGTGGTGGGCATTTTCCCCGGGACAGGGATTGGCGGTGGTTGCGTCTACGACGGGCAGTTGATCCGCGGCAAGACGTTGTCGGCCTTTGAAATCGGGCACATTCCCCTGATGCCGGACGGCCCGCTCTGCGGCTGCGGGAACCGCGGCTGCCTGGAAGCGATCGCCAGCCGGCTGGCCATTTCCGCGGCGGCGGCCGCCGCCGCCTATCGCGGCGACGCACCTCACTTGATGGAGGAGGCCGGGACGGATCTGCGCGAAATTCGCAGCGGCATGCTGGCGCGCGCCATCGAGGAAGGGGACGACGCCATCAAGCGTATCGTGGCCGATGCGGCGCGCTGGATCGGGCGGGGACTGGCCTGCGCGGTAAACCTGATGGCGCCCGACGTGGTGCTGCTGGGCGGCGGACTCGTCGAGGCCATGCCCAAGCTCTTCGAGAAGGAAGTGTCCCGCGGGCTGGAAGACGGCGTCATGGCGCCCTTTCGCGGCCAATACGACTTGCGACTGGCGAAACTGGGTGACGATGCCGGAGCGACCGGGGCCGCGGCCTGGGCGCAGGATTCCTGCAAGGGAGAAAAGGGCAAGTGACCGTGGCGCCCCACAACGCCCCGCTGCCGAGTCCGGTTCCCCGTGCGCCGGACGCGCCGATGGGAGCGGTGCGCACGGTCGCCGTCATCGACATTGGCACCAATTCGGTGCGCGTGAACATTGCCGAGATTGACGCCTCCGGACGGGTGCAGCCTTTGGATACGCTGACGCAGCCGGTGAGCCTGGGCAAGGACACGTTCATGAGCGGGGTGATCGAGAAGAGCACGATCGCCAAGGTCATCGAGGTGCTCAAGAGCTTCCGCGCGGTGATGGAGCAGTACCACGTCACGCAGCCTGAGCAGATTCGCGCGGTGGCGACGAGCGCGGTGCGCGAAGCGCGCAACAGCGATGCCTTTGTCGACCGCCTTTACATAGCCACCGGCATTGCGGTGAACGTGATCGATGCCGCGGAAGAAACACGGCTGACGTACCAGAGCATCATGCCGCACATCGCCGCGGATCCGAAGCTGGCGGAGTCGACCACGCTCGTGGTGGAGGTGGGCGGGGGCAACACGGAAGTCCTGGCGCTGCGGAACAAGGACGTGCTGTATTCGCACAATTACCGGTTCGGCTCGCGCCGCCTGCGCGAGATGCTGGAGAAGTACCGGATTGTGGACGCGCGCCTGCGCAAGCTGATGGAGCGCCAGGTCGAGGTCATTGTCGAGCAGGTGCGCCAGAACGTGGATCTGCCGCACGCGCCGAACGTCATCATGCTGGGCGGCGAGGCGCGCTTTGCGGCCGACCAGCTGATGGGGGAATGGGACAGCCACAACCTGGCCAAGGTGTCGGTGGCCAAGCTCACGCATTTTGTGGACGACATCCTCACCCTCACGGTCGAGGACCTGGTTCGGAAATACAAGCTGCTGTTCCCGGAGGCGGAGACGCTGGTGCCAACGCTGCTGGCGTACCTGCAGATGGCGCGGGCGATGAAGGTGCGCCACCTGCTGGTGTCAAAGGCGACGATGCGGGACGGGTTGCTGGTGGAGATGGCCACCGGGGGCGCGTGGTCGGACGAATTCTTCCAGCAGACGGTGCGCTCGGCGATCGACCTGGGGAGGAAGTACCAGTTCGACGAGGCACATGCGCTGCACGTGACGTCGCTGTGCGGCGCGATGTTCGACGCGCTGCGGCAGGAGCACCGTCTCGACCGGCGCTACGGGCTGCTGCTGCATATCGCGGCGTTGCTGCACGAAATTGGCGGTTTCGTCAACAGCCAGGGCCACCACAAGCATTCGATGTACCTGATCGTGAACAGCGAGCTGTTCGGCATGGGGCAGCGGGATCTCCTGATCAGCGGGCTGATTGCGCGCTATCACCGGCGCGCCGAGCCGCAGCCGACGCACGAGGAATACGTGGCCCTGGATCGCGAGTCGCGCATTGCGGTCGCGAAGCTCGCGTCGATCCTGCGCGTGGCCGACGCGCTGGACCGGGCGCACGTGCAGCGCATCCGCCATATCACCTGCACGCTGCAGGACGGCGACTTCGTGATCGGGATTCCCGATGTGGATGACCTGAGCCTGGAGCAGGTGGCGCTGCACCAGAAGGGGACGATGTTCGAGGATGTCTACGGCAAGCGGGTCGTGCTGCGCAAGGTGCAGGCGGCGGCACCGGCGGGAGCGCCATGAGCGGGCGCAAGTTTTTCAACCGGGAGCTAAGCTGGCTGGAGTTCAACCAGCGCGTGCTGGACGAGGCCCGGGATCCGGGGGTGCCGCTGCTGGAGCGGCTGAAGTTCCTCGCGATCACGAGTTCCAACCTGGACGAGTTCTTCATGGTCCGGGTGGGGGGGCTGCAACTCATGCTGGGTGACGGGGGCGGTCATCGCGATCCCTCGGGACTGCTGCCGAGGCAGCAGTTGCAGGCGATCAGCACGCGGTCGCACCGGATGGTGGGGGAGCAGCAGACGTGCTTTCTGTCGGAGCTTGAACCGCTGTTGCGGCAGGCCGGCATCCACCGGCGGGCGATCCGGGACCTGACCGACCGGGAGAAGGAGTACGCGGACCAGTTTTTCGATGCCGAAGTGTACCCGGTGGTGACGCCGACAGCGCTGGTCGAGGGTGGCGAACTGCCGTTGCTGGCCAACCGCGGTCTTCACGTGGCCGCGCGCCTCCGCCTGGCCCCGGCGCCCGATGGCGGCGGCGAGCGCTTCCGCTATGCGTTTCTCCCGTTGGGGCAGGCGCTGGGCCGCATGCTGCGGTTGCCGGCGACGGGCGGTCACACCTACCTTCTGCTGGAAGAGTTGATGGCCGGGCATGTCGACCAGTTCTTCCCGGGCGAGGATGTCGTGGAGACGGCGGTGTTTCGCATCACGCGCAACGCCGACCTGAGCGTGCGCGAGGACCAGGCGGCGGACTTGCTGAGTCAGATGCAGGCCGTACTCACGGCGCGCAAGCGCAGCGACTGCGTGCGGCTGGAGGTGGCCGCGGGGGCCACGCGGATCATGCGCGACTTCCTGCAGCGCACGCTGGAGGTGGATGAACTGTTCACCTTCGAGATTGCGGGGCCGCTGGATTTGTCCGGGCTGCTCGACCTGGCGCGCTTGGGCGGCTTCGACCATCTGCGGGATCCGGCGTGGCCGCCGCAGGCCTCGGCGCGGATGGACGCGGCCAAAGGCATGTTCGAGGTCATCCGTGCCGGGGATTTGCTGCTCTTTCACCCGCAGCAGAGCTTCGACCCCGTGATCCGTTTCATCGAGGAGGCGGCGGTCGATCCCGACGTGCTGGCGATCAAGCAGATCCTGTACCGCACGAGCCGCCAGAGCCCGATCATCGCCGCGCTGGCGCGGGCGGCCGAGCGCGGGAAATACGTGACGGCCATCGTGGAGTTGAAGGCGCGTTTTGACGAGGAGCGGAACATCGAGTGGGCGCGCGCGCTGGAGGAGGCCGGGGTGCAGGTCATCTACGGCATCAAGGGGCTGAAGACGCACGCCAAGGTGTGCATTGTCGTGCGTCGCGAGCCGCAGGGGCTCCGGCGCTACATGCATTTCGGCACCGGGAACTACAACGAGGTGACGGCGCGCGCCTACACCGACATCAGCTTCATGACCTGCGATGCGGATCTCGGCGCGGACGCCTCTGCATTCTTCAACACCATTTCCGGCTACTCGCAGCCGCTGCGCTATCGCAAGCTCGAGCAGGCCCCGCTGGGCCTGCGCGACGCGATCCTGGGCTTGATCGATGGGGAGGCGGAGCGGTGCCGCCAGGGGCAGAAGGCGGTGATCATGGCCAAGCTGAATGCGCTGGTCGATCCGGTGATCATCCGTGCCCTGTACGCCGCGTCGCAGGCGGGCGTGGAGATCAAGCTCAACGTGCGCGGCGTGTGCTGCCTGAAACCGGGGGTGCCCGGGCTTAGCGAGAACATTACAGTCATCAGCATCATCGACCGGTTTCTGGAGCACGATCGCATCCTCTATTTCCTGCACGGAGGCGCGGAGCGCGTGTTCATCTCCAGCGCGGACTGGATGCCGCGCAACCTTGACCGGCGCATCGAGCTGCTGGTTCCGATCGAGGATCGCGCCTGCCGCAAAGCGCTGCTGCGGCTGCTGCAGCTGCGCTTCAAGGACACGGCCAAGGCGCGCCTGCTGCGTCCCGATGGCTCGTACGAACGGGTCCAGGCCCCGGGCGGCAAGGACGGGATGCGCAGCCAGGAAGCGCTCTACAAGCTGGCTTGCGATGAGTTGAGCGAAGCGCAGAAATCCAAACCGACGGTATTCGAGCCCCACCGCGCGCCGGCCACGGCGCCCTAGCAGGGTGGGCGGCGGGCGACGACATGCCGAGAGGGGGTGCGATTGAGGTCATCCGCACCTCTTCCGGGTGCCGGCACGGGACGGAATTTGGGCACGGCTTGATATTTGGCCGGCATTCCGGTAAGCGTCGTGGGCTGGCAAGGAGCTGGCGGGTGCCGTCCGGGCGGTATGGGGCGTCTATGGGAACGTACATTCGCAAGTCGTTGGAATCGGTGGCGGCTTATGCGCCGGGTGAGCAGCCGCGCGAGGCGACGGTCGTCAAGCTGAACACGAACGAGAATCCGTATCCGCCTTCGCCGCGGGTGCTGGAGGCGATCCGCGCCTTTGGGGTGGAGGCCTTGCGGCGCTATCCCGATCCGACCTGCACGGCACTGCGGCAGCGGCTGGCCTCGATGCATGGGGTCGCGGCTGACCAGGTATTTGTCGGCAACGGTTCGGACGAGGTGCTGACCCTCTGCACGCGGGCCTTTGTGGAGCGCGATGAGGCGATCGGCTATTTCGACGTGTCGTATTCACTGTATCCGGTGCTGGCCGAGTTGCAGGAGGTGGCGCGCCGCCCGGTGGATCTGGGGCCGGATTTCGCCTGGCGGATGCCGGCGGACTATCAAGCGGCCCTGTTCTTCCTTGCGAATCCGAATGCGCCGACCGGCATCCGTTTCGACGGAGCGCAGGTGGAGCGCTTTTGCAGGGGGTTTTCCGGTGTGGTGCTGATCGACGAGGCCTATGTGGACTTTGCGGAGGCGGATTGCGTGGCGATTGCGCGGGCGTTGCCGAACGTTCTGGTGGCGCGAACGTTGTCCAAATCGTATTCGCTGGCCGGCTTGCGATTGGGATACGCGGTTGGCCCGGCGCCGCTGATCGAGGCCCTGCAGAAGATCAAGGATTCCTATAACGTGAACGCGTTCACGCAGGCCGTGGGGCTGGCCGCGCTGGGGGACCTGGAGTACATGCGCACCAATGCGGCGCGCATTAAGGCGACGCGCGAGCGCGCGAGGGCGGCGCTGCTGGGACAGGGTCACCAGGTGTATCCGTCCGAGACGAATTTCCTATGGCTGCGGCCGGCGCGGCTGTCCGCCCAGGAGGTCTTTGCTGGCGTGCGCCGCCATGGAATTGTGATCCGCTATTTTCCGGGCGCGAAGACCGGTGATTTTCTGCGCGTGACGGTGGGGACGGATGCGGATATGGATCGCTTTTTGGCGGCGATGGATGTGGTAACGGGGCGAGCAAGCTGAGGGCGGATGGCGCGAGAAGGGGGCTGCGACCTCCGGGCGTGGCCGGCTGGGGCGGGTGGAGCAGAAAGGTTTGAGATGAAGAAGCGTACGGCGACGGTAAAGCGCAAGACACGCGAGACGGATATTCAGGTGACGCTGAATCTAGACGGCGGGGGAACAACGTCCATCAAGACGGGGCTGCCGTTTCTGGATCACATGTTCGAGTTGCTGGCGAGGCACGCGCTGATCAATCTGGAGGTTACGGCGACGGGCGACCTGGCGGTGGACTACCACCACACGGTTGAGGATCTCGGTCTCGCAATCGGGGAGGCGCTTAACCAGGCGCTGGGTGATCGCAAGGGCATCGTCCGCTACGGATGGGCGATACTGCCGATGGATGATGCACGCTGCACGGTGGCGGTGGACCTTGGCGGGCGGCCGTTCCTGGTGAAGGACATGGTATGCCGCAAGAAGCGCATCCTCGATTTCGAACTCAGCCTGTTCGACGACTTCTTCCAGGCGCTCGTGGTCCAGACACGGATGAACCTGCACATCGATCAGACGCACGGCCGCGAGGCACACCACGCGTTTGAGGCGGTATTCAAGGGGCTGGCGCGCGCGATGCGCATGGCCTGCGCCCGGGATCCGCGCGAGACGGGTGTGCCGTCGAGCAAGGGCACCATCTAGGGCTGCCAGCCGCATTCGAACACAGGACTTGATTTGCAATGGACGACGCGACGGGCAGATGCCAGTCGGGTTCCCTTTTTCATGCGTGACCGGTGCGACGGCCGCGCCATTGGACCTTCATGATCATACTACCGGCAATCGATTTAAAGAACGGGTGCTGCGTGCGGCTTCGGCAGGGGCGCGCGGATGATGCCATTGTGTATTCCGACGATCCGGTGGCCATGGCGCTGAAGTGGCAGGGGGATGGCGCGAGGTATCTTCACGTCGTGGATTTGGATGGGGCCTTCGGCAGCGCCCCCGCACACACCGAGGTGATTCGGGAAATCGCGCGCGCGCTGGATATCCCGGTGGAAGTTGGGGGCGGGCTGCGCGGGCGGGAGGACGCCGCCACCCTGATCGGCGCCGGCGTGCGACGCGTCATCTTCGGGACGCGGGCGGTGACGAATCCGGAGACGATCCGGGACCTGGTGGGCGAGTTTGGCGATGCGATCGCCGTAGGCATCGACGCGCGCGACGGGCGCGTGCAAGTGCGCGGGTGGGTGGAAACGACCGAGACCACGGCGATCGACCTGGCCCGCCGCGTGGCGGAGATGGGTGTGCGCACGATCATCTACACGGATACGGCGCGCGACGGGATGCTGGGTGGAGTCAATGCAGCGGCGATGGACGCCATGTGCGCGGCGGTGGGCTGTGGGGTGATTGCATCGGGCGGCGTGTCGGCCGTGGCCGACGTGCGGACGCTGGCGGGATTGAAGCGGGACAATCTGGTCGGCGCGATTGTGGGGAAGGCGCTTTACGAGGGCCGCGCGACGCTGGCGGAATTGAACGCGGCGGCGGGGTGACGTGCGGGACCACGAATAGGAATTTGACCAGGGGATATGTCCATGTTGATGAATGTGCAGAAGACGGTGACGAAGAGCGGACTGCGGGTGGTGACCTCCGCCATGCCCCACGTACAGAGCGTGGCATTTGGCCTGTGGGTGGGGGTGGGCTCGCGCTATGAACCGGACGCGCTCAGCGGCATCAGCCACTTCACCGAGCATCTGCTTTTCAAGGGGACAAAGTCGCGGTCGCCACGGGACATCTCGACGGCGATCGAAGGTCGGGGCGGCTACCTCAATGCGTTTACGGGAGAGGAGAACACGTGCTATTACGCGCGCGTTGGCTTCGATCAGACCGACACGGCGCTGGACGTGCTGACCGACATGTACGTGAATTCGGTGTTCGCCCCGGCCGAGATTGCCAAGGAGCGCGGGGTGATCGTGGAGGAAATCATGATGTACCGCGACCAGCCGCGGCACATGGTTCAGGAACTGCTCGCCGAAAACCTCTGGCCCGGACATCCGCTGGGGCGGCCGATCATCGGGACGCCGGAGTCACTGGCCGGGATGAAGCAGTCCACGTTCCGCCGGTTCGTGGGCGAGCAGTATGTGCCGGTGAATACGGTAGCCGCGTTCGCGGGCAAGGTGGATCACGCGGAGTGCGTGGAGAAGGTCGAGCGTCTGCTTGGCCGTCGGCGCGCCTCTGGCCGGGCGCGGGCGTTCCAACCGGTGCGGGCGCACCTGATGCCCAAGCGCGCCGTCTTTCAGCAGAAGGACATCGAACAGACCCATCTCGCGCTCGGCATACGGCTGTTCGGTCACCGTGACGAGCGCCGCCATGCGCTGAAGCTGCTGAGCGCCGTCCTGGGCGAGAACATGAGTTCGCGGCTGTTTCAGATTGTGCGGGAGAAGCACGGGCTGGCCTACTCGGTTCAATCGCATGTGCAGCTTTTCCAGGATAGCGGCGCCCTGACCGTGTCGGC
Organism: Lentisphaerota bacterium; assembly: GCA_021413965.1. Taxonomy (GTDB): domain Bacteria; phylum Verrucomicrobiota; class Kiritimatiellia; order UBA8416; family JAIOPI01; genus JAIOPI01. Next base: position 47,241 of record JAIOPI010000028.1, read on the forward strand.
CGGCCTGGACCGCAAGCGCAAGGCGCGGGCCTTGGAGCTGATTGTGCGCGAGCTGCAGCGGTTGAAGGAAAAACCGATCGGGGCCGCCGAACTGCGTCGCGCCAAGGACTATATCGTCGGGCAGATCCGCCTGGCGCTGGAAAGCACGAGCCAGCAGATGATGTGGGCTGGCGAAAATGTGCTGACACGCGGGCGCTTTATTCCGCCGGAAGAGACCATCGCGAAGCTGGAAGCGGTGACGAGTGTGGAAATTCTGGCGCTCGCGCGCGCCGTCTTGCGCGAGGCGAACGTGAGCCTGGCGATTATCTCGCCCGACTTGGGTGAACCGGAGCAGCGCCGCATGCGTGCGACACTCGGCTCATTCTGAGCGCGGGGCGGTGCCATACCTGTCGTCAGCGTGACGTCGGGGCCGGGGGGGGCGTGGTCCCTGGCGCCCGTGCACGCTCGGGATGAACCAGGCTCTCGGGAATTCGGATCGTGACCTTGTCGTCGGTCACTTTCCCTGAGAGAAACGTGCTGTCGCTTGAGGTTTTCGTCAGGCCGCGATAGGACCGGGCAGAGTACTGGAGCGTCTCCGTGGGGCCATCGAGTGTGAGCTCGTAACTGTTCTGGCTGACGGGGCGGGGCACCATCTGCTTGAAGAGGATCTTATTCTTGTTGTCCACGATGACGACAGCCGCGTCCTCGTAGCCAACCCAGATCACGCCGATCTTCACATTTTGAAAGCCGATCTGGGCCGGAAACGGTTTTCCGGCGTATTCCTTCGGCTTTACGCCGCCGCCACCGAGCAGTGCGCAACCGGTGACCAGGCCGCCCGACACCATCAGGGCCAGTGAGAGAATGACGGCCCGCGCCGTTGCCGTGCGCCAGGCCCCAGGGGATGAGGACGTCAGGGTGTTTAGCATGAGCGCCTTGTATCACGGGAAGCCGGATCGCGCAACATGCGGGGGGACGAGTCGCGGCGCGGTGGCCGATCCGAATCGGGCGGGTGGCGTTTCCGCGGGATTGGAGGGCACCCCTGCCGGGACGCGAAGCGTCTTCGGAGTCAGGGGCGCCGCCCATGCATCGCGATCAGTAATTGAGGGACAGGACCTGGCGATTAATGGCATAGGCGGCATGGGCCGGCCGCCACCCAGAGCCGCCGAGTTGCAGGGTGTAGGATGCGCCCTGGCTCAAATCAATCGTCCAAAGCCCCTTTGCCGGATTGAAGACGGCGAGGTCGGCCGCGCCATCGCCGTCATAGTCCCCGGGCACGGGCACGTTGTTCTTGAGTCCGCTCTTCCACTGGGTGACGCGGCCCGTGGTGCTGTTCCGGACGCGCAGCACGCCTGCCGCATAGTCATATTCGGCCATATCCACCTTGCCATCCGCATCATAATCGGCAGGCGAAGGCAGGCCGATCGACGAACTCAGCTTGTACTGGTTGCTGATGCCATTGCTGCTCTGAACGACGGTCCAGCGTCGCGTGGAGGGGGCATACACGGCCAAGTCGGCGCGTCCGTCGCCATCATAGTCAGCCGGGGCGGGGACCACGCCGGCGGTGCCCAACTTCACCGGAGCGCGTGTGCCACCGCCGGTCAGAATAAAGGCCCACTCGAAGGTGTTCGTATTGAACACGGCAAAGTCTGCGGCCCCGTCGCCATCGTAATCGGCGGGCACCGGGAGGCTGGCGGCGCCGCCCTGCGTGCGTTGACGCACCAGGCCCGTGCTGCTGTCGAAGACCGTCCACGTGCCGGTCAGGGGAGCGTAAACGGCGAAGTCCGTCACCATGTCGCCGTCGTAGTCTTCGGGGGTTGTGAAGGTGGCGGCCGTCCCGAGGACCTTCTGCAGGTCGGCACCATCGCTGCCGTGGACGAACCAGGCGCCGGTCGACGGAAGGAAGACGGTGGGATCGGTGCGCACGTCGCCGTCGAAATCCATGGCTGCAACCGGCACGTCGAGACCTTCGTCGACCAGGCCATTGCAGTTGTCGTCGATGCCATTCAAGAGCTCGCCGGCAGCCGGATTCACGCTGGCACTGGAATCGTTGCAGTCGCCGCCCTGGCTTGTGTAGCCGGATGGCGTGGTGCACGCGAGGGTGGTGACGGCGTCATTGCCAAAGCCATCGCGGTCGGCATCGCGATAGTAGCGGTTGTAGATCGAGAGATTGACTTGCACGGTGGCCGATTCAGTTGACGCGCCACTGGACTGCACCGCAATGGCGGCGGAGTAGGTGCCGGCGGGCAGGCTGGCGCAGGTGGGGGCCAAGAGGATCGTGTCGCATTCGCCTGTGCTGGTGCCGGAGAGGGGAAGGACGGAGAGCCAGGCCACGCTGGAACTCAGCGTGTAGCTCAGCGTGCCGCCGCCACGATTCCAAACCAGAAGCGAGCCTGCGCCCGGGTTCGAGCCGCACAAGGTGGACATCTCCACGACTTGCGTGCTCACGGCCAGGGACGCCGGGACGGCAGCCGGCGCCACATCGCCGATCAGTTCGGGAGACGGGGCGCTGTAGACGGCGCTACTGTTCACGGAGCAAACGGCGAAGTAGTAGCGCTGCCCGTCGGCGAGGTTGGAAACGGTGTAGTCATTGATGAGGCCGATGTCGATCTGGCTGGTGTAATCCTGGCTGGCCGTCCCGTAGAGGATGCGATAGCCGGCGAGGTTCGTGATCGCTGAACCATCCGTATTGAATATCGGAGCATCCCAGGCCAGGCGGTATTGCCCGGCCGATGCACAGGTGAAGGTCGTCGTCACCAACGCCCACATCAGCATGCCGTTGCGGAGTATTGTTAACATCGTTGCACCCTCTGGTTGTTGAAAACAAGGGGTACATAGCACGATGCATGCCACGTCTAAAAACACCCGCAAACAGGGCTGTTTATGAAGTTGGCACGGAAATAATCTTCTCCATTCGCAGGGTTGATGTCAGCGGTTCATGCGCGCAGGCGGGGAAATGTAACAGAAAGTTGCGGACCCGCAGCCGGTGTCGCCGCGCGCCCTATCGCTTGAGTCCGACCGTCACGGCCAGGTCTTTGAGAAGGCCATCGTGGATGTCATAGATCCAACCGTGGATGCTGAGATCCTGCCGGCGGCGCCAGGCGTCCTGAACGATGGTGGTGTTGGACGCGTTGATGACCTGCTCTTTGACGTTGAGTTCGCACAGGCGGTGGATCATGGCCGCCCGGTTCCCGGCCTTGTCCAGACCGGCCCGATTGCGCTGGTAGAGATCGCGGATGTGGCGCAGCCAGTTGTCAATCAACCCGTGGCGACGTTCCTCGACAGCGGCCTTGATGCCGCCGCATCCGTAATGCCCGCAGACAATCACATGCCGCACCTTGAGTACGTCCACCGCGTACTGAAGCACCGACAGGCAATTCATGTCGGTATGGATCACCAGATTGGCGACGTTGCGGTGGACGAAGAGTTCGCCGGGCAGCAGCCCGACAATTTCATTGGCAGGGACGCGGCTGTCCGCACAGCCGATCCAGAGATACTTCGGGCTCTGCTGACGGGCCAGCTGCTGGAAAAAAAGCGGATTCGATTGGGTGATCTTGGCGGCCCACTGGCGGTTGTTGTCAAACAGTGTCTTTACGGTCTTCATAGCCAAATGCCCGATTGAAATTCCGACTCCGTCGCGCGGACGGATTCACCCTTCACCCCGGTACGTGACGTACATGCTAGCAGTGTGGAGGACTTCTGTGGAGGAATTCGTGCGCGGAAAATGTGCGGCAGGGTCGTTGACACCAGATCCTGCGGTGCGTATAGGTTCGCCATGACGACAACCCAAATCGACATGCTCAATGCCCGGTACGGGATTCCTGGAGCGCTGGCCTTTGAGGGCTTTCACGGGGCGTTCGTGATGGCGCGGATTCGCAATGAGCATGCGACGGCCGAGATCTGTCTGCATGGGGCGCACGTGATGGCGTACCAGCCTCACGGGCAGGCACCGGTGCTCTGGATGAGCGCGCACAGCAAATTTGAGGCCAATGCGCCCATTCGCGGTGGCATCCCTATCTGCTGGCCATGGTTTGGCAAGCATCCCCAGGATCCGGACTGCATGCCCTTTCACGGATTCGCCCGGCTGGCCGACTGGTCGGTCTGTGCCACGCGGGCCTTGGCGGATGGCTCCACCCAGCTGGATCTGCAACTTCCGGCCAGCGCGCCACTCATCGCCATGTGGCCGGAGCCTTGGGAACTCAGGCTGCAGGTCACGGTGGGCAAGACCCTGCGTGTCGCACTGACGATGTGTAACAGCGGTGACGTGGTGGCCACTCACGCCACCGCCCTGCATACGTATTTCACGGTGGGCGACGTCACCGCCGTACGCGTGTTGGGCCTCGAGGGCTGCCGGTATCTCGACACGCTCACGACGCCGCCAGCGATGAAGACGCAAGCCGGCGCCGTGACCGTGGGAGAAGAGGTTGACCGTGCCTACGTCGATACCGAGGCCACGTGCACGATTGAGGATCCGTCCATGGGCCGCCGCATCCGGATTGCCAAGGAGGGCAGTCGCTCGACCGTGGTCTGGAATCCATGGATCGCGAAGTCCGCGCGCATGCCCGATTTCGGCGACACCGAGTACCCCGGCATGATCTGCGTGGAGACGGTGAACACGGCCACCGATGTGCGCGTCGTGGCACCAGGCGCGACACACTGCATCGCGGCGACGATCAGCGTTGAACCGCTGACCTGAAGGCTGGACAAGCACCCCGCGCCAGCAAGCGCCGCCGCTGCACGGTCGCTCTGCAACCTGACGAACGTCCCTGGCGCTGCCCAGCGCGTATGGCGGAATGGCTTGCCTTGCATTCGGAAAATTGGTGCGCCGGGGGAGGGGCTTCGATAGCATCAGCTCGGGGTTGGGTGGGTGGCGGGCCCGATGCATGGATTGACGGATTCGACAGGCACGGACGTGGACGCGGCGCCGGCGGCTCGGCGGCGGGTGATGGTGCATCGGCCCATGGTGGGGCTGGCGTTGACCTACATAGCCGGCACCGCGCTGGGGCTTCATGCCGTTCGGTTCTCGCTTCCGGCACTCGCGCTTGGCATTGGCTTTCTGCTGCTGGGGGTGGCGATGTCCTGGCTGGCGGCGCGACAACGTTCACCCAGGTGGACTGGATGGGCCACGTGCGCCTTGCATGTCGCCACCTGTCTGCTGTCGATGACGGCGGCCACGCCGGTGCTCCTTGGCATCACCGCAGCAGCGCCCTTGCATGCCGCATCCGATTCGCGCGGCGATGCCATCGGGGTGGTGGTGGACGAACCCGACATCCTGCCGGGGGATGGGACGCGCCTGAACTCTTGGCGTGTCCCGTTTCGAATCGAGCAGTGGCGCTGGGGGGAAGACCGGGACTGGACGGGTGTGAACCGGCCCTGCGTGGTCTGGTGGAAGGCACCACCGGGCGTCCGATTGCCGCAATACGGGGAGCGCTGGCGACTGCGGGAGGTGGCGTGGCCGGCCATGCGCGGCCGGTCCTCGTCGCCGCTGAACCGTTTCGCCACGTTGCGCCTGTACAGTCGCCAGGCCGACTACCTGGCCGCGGGCTACGGCTCAGCCGTGCGGACCTGGTGTTACACGGCGCGCCAGCGCGCGGCGGAGCACCTCGTGCGCGGCATAGAGCGTTTCGAAGAAGCCTGCGGCATTCACCAGGCGATCATGCTGGGATACCGGCAGCGGCTGACGGACCGCGTCGAGGAACTGGGGGCCGCCACGGGCACGCTGCACATCATCGCGATTTCCGGTTCGCACGTGGCCATTATCGCCCTGATGTGCATCTTCATGTTCCGCACCGTTGGTCTGTCGCGCGAACGATGGATCTACCTGTTGGCGCCGCTGCTGGTGGCCTACACGATTGCGACGGGCGCACAGGCCAGTGCGATCCGGGCCTGCGTGATGGCACTGGCCTGTTTCTTCGCGCCGGCGCTGGGGCGGCGGCCCGACGTGGTGTCGGCCCTGGCGTTTGCAGCAATTGCGATTCTCGTGGTGGATCCGGGTCAGTTGGTGGACGTCGGCTTTGTGCTGTCTTTCGTCGTCGTGACGGGATTGATCGCGATGTATCCGCTCTTCCTGGTGCGCCTTAACGTGTGGCCGCGCGATGCGCTGGCGATGGGTCCGGATACGGCATTCGAGCGCCTGCTGCGTGAGGGGGCCAACGCGGTCTTGTCGCTCATGGCATTGTCGATCGCGGCCTGGATCGCATCGGCGCCGTTGACCGCCTATTACTTCGAGCGTTTCACGCCCATTTCTCTGGTCGCCAATTTGGTCGTTGTGCCCCTGGCGTTCCTGATGGTGCTCGCGGGGTGCCTCAGCCTGGTGGCGGGCTCCTGCATCGGGCTGTTGGGCGAATTCTTCAATCATGCCGCCTGCCTTCTGATTCAAGGCTACATGTGGATCACGGAACTGCTGACGCGCGTGCCCTACGCCAATATGCCTGTGTCCCGGCCGCCCCTGTGGACGATGGCGCTCTACTATGCTGGCGTTGCGGTGCTTGCGGCCGCGGCCTGGTCTCGGCGTCAACGGACGGTCGCCGCCGAGACGACTGACGGCGGGAGCTGATTATCCGCCAGGTACCCGTTGTGAGCCATAAATGCCCCCAAAAAATAGCTTCCAAGGTCATTTATGGGGCCTCAAAGCGAGGCAAGTGCCTGCCGGTTAGCGCGTTACAGATGGTAGTCGTCGATGTGGGGACGGTCTCTCGAATCTGAACCTATTGAGGAGTCACTCCGGAGCGACGGCAGGCAACCAAGTCGTATGCAGGCCATCCGGCAAATACTCGCAGCAGTTCGCTATTTCCTGTCATGGTCTCAGCGCCATACTCAGAGATGACGCTCCAGTCGCCGCCTATCGTTTGCTCCAGGCGGGTAAGCACAGCCGGGTGACAGAGCAGCACCGTGATGCCGCGCTTCTCCTCAGCTCCAAGAAATTGAACGTAGGAGTCCATAAACACGGCGTTGGCGCGAGACTTGGCTTCGTAGTAGGCCACCGGGGAAATGACGGCAATGTCGTCGGCCGCCACCTCGCGATCGATGAAGCGCTGTACCGCCGAGTAGTCCCAGCGTGCATGCAGAATGCCTGCGGTCGCCAACCGCGCGGGAAACCCGAGTGCGGCGAGGCCGATCAGCGCGACCGCGGTCCTGGTTCGAACCTGTGCTCTCACCACATCAGGAGCGCCTGAGATCGCAATCAGGATGCAGGCGAGACCGGGAACATACTTCATCCAACTGTAATAGTCCTGAAATCGCCACAGCAAGCCCATGGTGAAGGGCAAGGCGACGAGAGCGGCCCCAGCCAAAAGCAATGGGCGCGGTGCGACACGAGGACCTGACCGCCCCGGCAGAGCCAGCAACGCCAGAGCCGTCAGCAACAGGATACTGCTATGGTCCTTGCCGACAGCGGCAATGGCGAGTTTGACACGGCCAGCGAGAGTGGCAGGCACTTCACCGTGGTGCATGAGCGAGGCCATGAAATATTCCCACGATCCGATCGCGTGGTAAGTGAAGCCCAGCATGCAGACACCGCAAAGCATGCCAAGATAGACGGAGATGTTCATCGCGAGACGTTGCTCGCGTGACAACATCCATGCCGTCAACAACGATACCATGAAGATGGCGAATATGTTCTGGTAGCCGGCCGCCACGACCAACGCCCCAAGGATGAAAAGCACAATGGCTCGCGTTCGTTTGGATTTAACCTCTCGAGTCGATAGGTCCACGATTGCGGAGATGACCAGAATTCCCAGGGCGTCGTAGCGCCCCATTCGGTATGCAAGTGCGGTCCCTTCTCCGCCCAGAACCGCCAAGAGAAACAGCAGCCGATACGCAACGGACGCGATCACGCTCGTTCGTCTGATCATCTGCCACAGCAGCAGGCCGCTCGCTGCCATTAGAAAATAGTTCAGGGCGCGGACCGCCATTGGCGTGAACGCCGTCATCCGGAGCCAGGCGGCTAGGAGCAGTGAGTAGAGGGGCGCATTGCCAGCGAAGATGGCGTCGAATGGTTGTGTGTACCAGGCTGTTGATCGGAACCCCAAGCCGTTGGCCAGATTGATGGCGGGGTCAGTAAAGAGCACTTCGTCGGCATTGATCGGGGGATAAAGCGTGGACGTCGCCATATTGAGCGCCACAAACATCGCGAGGACCACGATCACGATGCGGCGCTCATTGCGTACAAGCAAGGTGGGATGCATTCCGGCTGCCCGTTGGAACCTGCAAGACTCCACCGAGTTAACGGCATTCGGGGGTGTATGAAAAGCGCACACCTCATGACCATAGCGTCTCCGCGCCTGTGCACAAGTCCCGGGATTTTCGCGTTGTTCGAACGCCTCACTGAACGCGACGGACTTACCGGAAACAGGAGGCCCCGCCATTGACCATGGGAGGGCCTTCGCCGGGGCATGGGTGACTCTGAGCGCGGAGTGGGTGTCAGCGTCGGCCAAAGGGGATGAGGATGGCGTCGCTGGGGCGGACGCGGGACCAGCGCGGTGTGGCGTCGTCGATGGCTTCGAGTTTGAAGCGCATCTCGACGCCCTGAGTCTCGATCACGACCTGGCCGCCGACCTCCACGATCCGACCGTTGCAGACGACGAAACCCTTGCGGGAACCACGACTGACCACGCTCGTGATGTGCATCTCCGCCGGGGGGGTGGCATAGGTGACAGCAGGCCCCCGGCTCACGGCAACCGTCGACGTTATGCTCCGCGACGCCACGGCGACTCCATCGGTCGTGCCCGGGAGGCGTTGCGCATGATTGGTGATGCCCGCCGCCTCATGCTCGGGATGGACCGCCGATGTATTCAGCAGGCCAGAGGCGATCGCCGTTGCATTTGTGCCAAGGGGGCTGGGGGCGGCCTGGGCGGCGGCGGCCAGGATCTCATTGGTCTTCATGGCGTCCATCTCGCGTTGCACCTCGGCGAGCGTGTGCCCGAGAATGTAGAAGGTCTGCATACCGTTCGTGGACGAGAGATTGATCCACAGATTAGAGAGTGCCGCGTCAAGGTCAGGAACCGGCTCGCCTGGCAACTTGCGTTTCTGCATCTGGGCCAGTGCGTCCCGGATTTCGGCCACGGTGACGGAGCCGGTTGAGCCGTGCGTGCCGAGCAACTCCTGTCGCAACGCCTCGTAAGCCAGACGATTTGCCGCGATTTCCTCCTGGTTCGTGGCGGCAAGGCGGCGGGCACGCAGTTCCGACAGACCGACAGCCACATCGGATTGCATGAGTTCGGCCTGGCCCGGCATGGTGAGTTTGACGAGGGCGTCGACTATACGGGCCAGGTTCTCGCGCAGGCGGAAGATGGGTGAGTTGGGGTCGATTGCCTTGTTGATCTCCGTTTCCGCCAGACGGTACTGCGCCACAAACGTCCAGCGGTCGGGGATGAGTCGATTGGCGAGAGTCGCCACGCCCACGTGCATGCCGCCGAAAAGGGGAACGATCAGAATGGCGATGACGGCCGCCTGGCGCAGGGTGGTGGAGCACAGCACCATGGTGGCCAGCAGTGTGGCCACAAGCGCCACGCCGGCGGCGCCCCATTCCGGGAGATGCCACTGCCGTCCGACGCAGAAGGCGAACGTGCACCCACCAAAGGCGACGACAGCGAGTGCATGCCATATCCGGGCGGTTGAGGTGTGACGCGCCAGCAGCGCGAGCAGCCCGACCAGCATCCATCCTCCAAGGATGACTTCGCCTGTCAGCAGCGCAATATCCATCAAGGCCTGCAACCATTGCGGCATGCCGCCACCTCCCGTTTCAACTCCATACCCGAGGCGCGATCCCTGTACCACAGATGCCTGACGACGTCAGACATCATTTGCGGTGACATCGTGGTTGCTTGTGACAAACGCGATCTTCTACAGTCGCTTGGTGAACGGGGCCCGGCAACGACTCGTTGGCCATGTGTTGATCGGGAGCTGTTGTGGATATGCCGCGCTGCTCGTTTTGGGCGGCTACGTATCACTCTCCCCTTACCGGCTGTTCGCGACGGTGCCTGAACTCTACCGCGACATTTGCACGAAACGGTCGGCTTCCAGCGACTGTGAGCGGGACAGCCAGTGCATTCCCCGCTCCGGTGCCGCGCGACGCATGGCGTACGCTCTGTCGCCAGAGGCGCGCGTTTTTGTGGGTGACATGCTGGGGCCGAGCCATGTGTCCAGCATGGCCAGCTACTACTTCCTGAACTACTACCTGCTGCCCCGCGACGTGTCCGTTTCGCTGGATGGACCGGCACGGTTCGCGTTCGACTTTGACGGGCGGGCGCCGCAGTCGACAAACGATCTGGTGAGCGCCGGGTATGACGTCCTGCTGACGGCTACGCCGGGGGGGCCGTTGACGTCTCACCCGCTGCGGCCATTGGATCTGCAAGAGCGCGACGGTTGCCGTCTGCTCTCCCGATATCCCCGCGACGCGGTCATGGCCTTTCTATTGCCGCTGCTGGCCGCCTCTTTCGGGTTTCCCCTGCTGCGCATGCTATTCCCCGGTCTGTATGGGACGTTCCGGTGGGGCGAGCGCCTGGTCTTCGCCTTTGCGCTGGGCTGCATGATTGCGGGGCAGGCGTTCCTGGCTTCGTGCCTGATGGGGTTGGGCACCGGTCCAGTCTGGTTCTGGGGGCTGGTGGGGCTTACCGGCGTCCTCACCGTCCGGTCGCTCATCCGGCATGGCTCCCGGATGCGTGCGGGCGCCTGGCGCGCGTACGTCCGGCCTGCGTCGATCGCGCTCCTGCCGGCGGCGGCGCTCTTTATCCCGCTGCTATGGCTGGCCGGGCTCGACGGCTTGCGCGAATTCGATGCCGTCATGGCATGGGCCGTGAAGGCCAAGCTGCTGTACTACTATGAGGGCCGCGAACTTATCACACAGTTTTCGAACCCGGCGCTCGGATATGCGCACCTCGACTATCCCCAGCTCGTGCCGAGTCTCATGGCGCTGACGTATCGCGTGATCGGTGAAGTCAATGAATTCGTAAGCAAGTTCTGGGCTGGCTGGATGCTGGTCATGCTCTACGTGGGCATCCTGAGTGCCTGCCGGTCACGCAAGGGGATCTCTCTCTATGCGGTCGCCATCGCCAGCACGGCCGTCTTTCTGCCGCTTTCCTTGCGTTACGCGCGCATGGAGGGCGGCACGATGCCCATGCTTTTCTTTGCCACGTTGGGGGCCGTGCAGGTTGGTCTGGCTGCCTTCGAGCAGCGCAGGGACCGGCTCGTGCTCGGGGGCTTGATGCTGCTGGGGGCCGGGCTGTGCAAGTTCGAAGGGCTGTTGCTCCTCGTTGCCTGGGGCGCCGCGTTGATCGCCATCCCCACAACGCGTCGGCTGCTCCGGCCAGACCGCCAGATGGTGTGCGGGCTGATCTTGGGCGGTCTGCTGCTCGCGCCTTACGTGGCCATGCGGGCGTCTATCCCGATACTGCATCCGCAGTCCGAGTGGTTCCCGGCGCTCATGGGGGATCCGGTGGCGGCCCTATCAGCGGTGCCGCATGTCGTTGGCGCCTACCTGGCGGGCCAGTGGCTGAACGAGGGTGTGCTGCGGTGGTATTCGCCGGACGGTGCCGCCATCGTCTGGGATGGCGGCTGGTTGGGCTTGCGGTCGCTGATTGATCTGCCGACGGCCGGCTATGGCTGGTTGACGCTGATGCTGGCCGTGGGGCTGGCACTGGCCTTCAGCATCAGCAGGCGGACCGTGCTGTTGCTCACGTTGCCCCCCTTCGCGCTGGCGTTGGGCCTGAGCGTCATTATTGTGGCAACTCCTGCGTACGAGAGCTCGCTCCCGGTCTTGAACGGGCTGAGTTTCTCCGGCGACGAAGGTTGCGGGCGCTATCTCTCGCCGGTCTTCATCGCGTGGGGACTGAGCCTCAGCGTGCTACTTGCCCGCGTCTGCAGCGTGGACGAGGCTGTCGCGGCGGCATGCGCCTCGTGTGAGGACTGGCTGCGGAGGGCGCGTCTCGTGTCGGCCCGGACGGTGGCGGCTGGGGTGGCGATCCTGGTGGGGGCGGGCTTGGTCGCCATGCTCGTCATGACCCGTCACTTCACACTCGCGGCTGAATTGCCGGGCCCGGCGGTGGATCGTCTGATTCAAACCATGCGCCGGGAGGCCGAAACCCCGCGCGGGCGCCGGTCACCCCGAGCGGTCCCGCCGATCAAGAGCGTGACGGCAAGGAAAGCGTCGGACGGCTATCTGGTATGCGTCCGGTTCCGTCCAGTTCCGGATCACCCTGAAATGGATGTGCGGACCCGCTACTTCCACGCGATGCTCACTTCTTCAGCCGGTGAAGAACTCAACTGGCAGTTCCGTGAACCTGCATGCGGCCTATCGTACTACCTGCCATTCGCGCACGTCCGGTGACACCCTCACGATCGGCCCAGCCATGGCGGCCACCCGCCGCCCCATGGCGTGAGGGAAAGTCGACAAAGCCGGGGAACTCAGCTGCTTCGCCATACGTCAACGTGGGCGCAAGACTTGATGGCATTAAGCGAGTGTGAACAGTCTGGAAATGAGTGGACAGCCCCATGCGGCAGTGGAAAGATGACGCGCTCGCTGGCCCGTCGATCGCGCTTCAAAGGGCGCTGCATCCGGGCGGGCGGACGTTGGTGTGCCGTCCGGGTGCGGCTATCCAGTGCCGGGCAGGCCGGGTGTAATCGGGCAAGACAGGGATTAAGCACAGCATGAACACGACTTCGAGCCGGGCTGGACATTGGATTGGAACCCTGGGCCTGTGCACGGTGCTGGCGCTAGGCTGGGTGAGTGGGTGCGCATCGCCGAAGGCGGTGCAGGCGCCGGACGTTCCCGTGGCGGCCGCACCCTCAGGTGCGCCTGCCGAGACGAACGATGTGGCCAAGGCCAAGACTGAGGAATTGGCGCCGGCGGTCGCCGAAACCCCGGCCGACGAGGGGGCGCGTGGAGTCGTCGAGGCGGATGATGCGGCTCCGGCTGCAGACGCCGGCAGCCAGACCAACCTGGACCTTGACGTCTCGGTTCCGGAGATGACGGGGACGGATACGAATGTGGCCGCCGGCGGTTACGTGGACCCGGCGCGCCTCGCGGACGACGCGTCGGCGTATCCTCACATCGAGCTGCTGACGGAAGCCTTGATCGATATCCGCAAGTTCTACGTCGAGGACAAGTCGTACCGGGATATCACGCTGGGCGCCATCCACGGCATGCTGGAATCGTTGGACCCGCACAGTTCCTTCCTCGAGGCGGAGGAATACGGGGAGATGCAGGAGGACACGGCGGGAAAGTTCAGCGGGATTGGCATTAACATCGGGCTGAAGGATGGCCTGCTCACCGTGATTGCCCCGATCGAGGACACGCCCGGCTTCCGCGCCGGACTGCAATCCGGCGATCGGATCCTGGAGATCGACAGCGAGAAGACGCCGGGCATGGATCTGCGTGACGCCGTCAAGCGCCTGAGGGGGGCGAAGGGCACGAAAGTCAGCCTGACCGTGCAGGGCCTGGAAGACGACAGTCCGCGCACGGTGGCCATCGTGCGCGACGACATCGTGGTGCCGAGCGTCAAGGGCGGCCGCATTCTGCGCGATGGCATCGGGTATATTCGCATCACGCAGTTTGCGCGTCCGACGGCGGATATGCTGCAGGAGCAGCTCGACTTGCTGCAGAAGGAACACCTCAACGCGCTGGTGCTTGACCTGCGGAACAATCCGGGCGGCCTGCTCAAGTCGGCCGTGGACGTGGCGCAGAAGTTTCTCAAGCCGGGTGCGGTCATCGTGACGACGCGCGGCCGGCCGGGCGTGCAGGATGAAGTGATCACGCGGGGCGCGGGAAAGACCCATCTGACGGATTTCCCGATGGCCATCCTGGTGAACGGTGGGAGTGCCAGTGCGTCGGAGATTGTGGCGGGTGCGCTGAAGGATCACAAGCGGGCGGTCATTGTGGGGACGAAGAGTTTCGGCAAGGCCTCGGTGCAGAGCGTGATTCCCATGGCGGCGGACACGAACATGGCGATCCGGCTGACGATCGCCTACTACTACACGCCCAACGGCAACCTGATTCATGAGAAGGGCATTGCGCCGGACATTGACGTGGAACTGTCGCCAGACGAATGGCGTGGCGTGCTGACGCACCGTGCGCAGGTTGAGAGCCCCGGGATGTTCTCGGAGGAAGAAAAGCAGAAGTACGCCGACGCGGTGGACACCCAGTTGGAGCGCGCGGTGGACTTGTTGCAGGCGATCAAGATCTTCAAATAGAGTCGACCTCTTCAGGTCGCGGATTCGACGTGGCGACCACGGCGCCCACGGAGGCGGAAGGTGGCGCGGCAGCGCCTGCCGTGGCTGACGTATCGTGGCGGATCGGGATGCTCCCTTTATGTTGATTCTCGGCGTCGAGACGTCGTGTGACGAGACCGCGGCGGCCGTGGTACAGGATGGGCGGCTGGTGCGGTCCAGCATTATCCTGAGCCAGGTCGCCTTGCATGCTCCCTATGGTGGGGTGGTGCCGGAGATTGCCTCCCGCCAGCACAGCGAGATGCTGCCCGATGTGGTTGACCGCGCGATGCGGGACGCCGGTGCGGGGTGGGGGGACCTGGATGCCGTGGCGGTCACCTATGGACCGGGGCTTGCCAGTTCCCTGCTGGTCGGCCTTTCCATGGCCAAGGGGTTGGCCCTGCGCCTCGCCAAACCGCTGATTGCCATCAATCATCTTCAGGCCCACATCTATTCGCCGTTTCTCGCGGACGGCGCGCCGCGCCCGGAGGAGGTTGGCCCTTTCGTGGCCCTGGTGATCTCTGGCGGCCACACATGCCTCGTTCGGTGCGATGCGTTGGGGCAGTACCAGTTGCTCGGGGAGACGATTGACGATGCTGCCGGCGAGGCCTTCGACAAGGGCGCGAACCTTCTGGGCCTTGGCTATCCCGGGGGACCGGTCATGGATCGGATTGGCCGGCAGGGGAATCCGCTCGCAGTGGACTTTCCGCGTGGGCGAGTCAAGCGGCAGCGGACAACGTTTGCCGGACTGGATCCCGATCTGTGCTTCAGTTACAGCGGCGTCAAGACGGCGCTGCTCTATCACCTGCGCGACCAGCCGCTTCAACCGGAGGATCCGCGTCTGCCGGATATTGTGGCCAGCTACCAGGAGGCGATTGTCGATACCGTGATCGAGCGTTGCGAGCGGGCCATGACGGATGTGGATACCCTGTGCGTGGGCGGCGGCGTGTCGCTCAACAGCCGGCTGCGGGCGCGGTTGCAGGAATTGGCCCGGCAGCGCGGGTTACGGCTTCTGCTCGCGAAGCCCGCGCATTGCGCCGACAATGCGGCGATGATTGCCGGGCTGGCCGGAGCCGGTGGCGGGCTGCGCGGCGATCACGCACTCGGTGCGGACGTCATTCCCGCGCTGCCGGTGTGCGTTACCTGACGCGTCGGGGTGTGTCGTGCGCCTCTGGCCCGCCCTGGTCGACCATCGGTGCCAGCGCAGGGAAGTCGGCCGGCGCCCGGTCTCCCCCTTATCACCGGTTGCCATAGATCACGGGGCAATAGCGGGGATCGTCGAGGTGATTGACGTAGACGCTGTTGGCCCCGGGATTGGGCCAGGACTTCTCGGTGCGCAAGTGCAGGGCGAAGCTGCGGCGGGGCGTATTGGACACATTCGGGCCGCTGCCGTGAAAGGTATGCCGGTGGTGAAAGCTGACGCCGCCTGGCGGCAGGATCCCCGCCACTTCCTTCCACTCGGCTCCGGGCGGCAGCTGAAAGTCCTGCAACTGCTTGTCGTGATTGCTCGCAAAGAAGTCGCCCTGGTTGAGGAAGCCCCAGCCGTGTGACCCGGGCACGAAGAGGACGGGCCCCGACTGGGCCGTGACGTCACTGAGGGCGATCCATGCCGTGAAGAGTTCACTGTCACGGCGCCAGTAATGCCAGTATTGGAGATCCTGGTGCCAGCCGACGCTCCCTTCGATCGCCCCGCTCGGCGGCTTGTACAGCAGTTGCACGGCCCAGACTTGAATCATGTCCGCGCCCGTGATGGCGGCCGCCCATTGGCCGAGGGCACGGTGCGAGACGAGTTCCTGGATCGTGTTGTCCGCCAGGTGCGGATGGTCGACCTTGCGCATGACGTTGGTGTCGTCGCCGGGCTTCCAGAACGGCTTGGGTGCCACCCCGGTTTCGTAGTGACCGAGCATGACGGCATCCATGTGCGGCACGGTGCGTTCGATCAAGTCCTGCGGGATGACGGCTGGCACGGTGCAGAAACCGTCGCGCTCGAACTGGGCGCGGGCCTGGGCGTGCGGATTAGCTGGCGACGTCATGAGATGCCTCCCACCGGAACGAGCCGAATTTTAACGTATCTGCGCCGCCAAGGCGAGCAAATACCGGATGGCCTCAAGGTGAGATCACCGCAGGTCAGGTCTAGAAGCGGCTGATATCGCGGCCGAATATGGCCGTTTTGAGCCAATCGAAGATGACGAGCAACTTATTCTTAAAACTGACTAGCTTCGTGATATACGCAGAGCGCCAGAAGATCCACGCGCCGAAGCCCTTGCTCTGGACGCCGCGGAAATCGGCCAGCGCGCGATGCCCGCCGATGTAGGCGAGCATGCCCATGTGGACGTACTGGAAGGGTTTCTCGGGTCGCCCCCGTGCGCGTCGGTTGAGCGTGCGCGCGAGGTAGAGCCCCTCGCGCTGAGCCACCTGAGCCGTGGCGGGAAAGGCCTTGCCTTCGATGATGGCGCAATCGCCGATGGCGAACACATGGGACGTTCCCTTGACTCGCAGATACTCGTCCGTGAGGAGGCGCCCGGCGCGATCCTTCGCGAACGGCAGGGCGCGCACCAAGGGCCGCGGACCGATTCCCGTGGACCACAACACCAGGCCGTAGGGGAGGCTCTCGCCGTTCTGCAGCAGGATGTCCCGCTCCCGGATTTCCTTCACGCGCGAGGCGGTGCGCACCTTGATGCGCTTGCGATGGAAGCGCTGGGCCGTGTATTCGCGCAGCTTCTGGTCAAAGACGTGCAGGATGGCATCGGACGCCTCGAGCAGGGTGATGCGCACGTCGTTGATGACCGTGGTGTACGAGCGCCTCAAATCCTTGAGGAAGTCGTTCAGTTCGGCCGCAAACTCAATGCCGGTCGGGCCGCCGCCCACAATGACAAAATGCAGCAGGCGCGCACGCTCGTCCTCCGCCAGCCCCGGGGCGCACGCTTCTTCAAAGCAGGCAATGATGCGCTGGCGGATCGTGCGGGCGTCGGCAATCTCCTTAAGGAACAGGGCGTACTTTTCGACGCCCGGAATTCCGTAGGTGTTGTTCTCCGCGCCGACGGCCACGAGCAAGGTATCGTACGGCAGGGAGAAGCGGCGTCCATCCAGCGACCCTTTGCAGTGGATGGCGGATCCGGCGGGATCGATGCCTTCGCATTCCGCGAGGTAAAAGCGGATGTTGGGCTGAGCGGTTCGAACGGGCTCGATGATGCTGCGGAATTCAATGGTTCCGACGGTCGTGCTGGGCAGCAGCGGCGTGAAGAGAAAGTGGTTCCGGGGGCTGATCAGGACGACGTCAAAGGCCTCGGGATCCAGCTGCTTCAGGAAGCTGAACGCGCCGAAGCCAGATCCGAGGATGGCGATCCGAGTCCTGGTCGATGAATCCATGGTCTTGAGTCCGTGATAACCGGTTGCCCCGTGAGCGGCCCATTCGTGACATCTGCGGGCCTGGTACCCTCATGCGTAGGCGCCCTGTTGGACATCCGCCTGCGAAGGACGCGGTGCGTGCCGCGCTGAAACCGCTTGATCCCAAACCCGGCGGACAGTATCCACAGAGTATGACTTACAAGCAATTGCCGACTGATGCGGGAACGGCGATCGATCCGGACTTCAATCTGGAGTCGGAACCGGACCGCCAGACACTGACAGAGTGCGGTGCGTCGGTGCGCGACGGGGAGATTCGGGTGGGAACGTTGCGCGTGGTCTTTGCGGTGGCGGGAGCCGCCACGCTGGGGCGGGACGGGTTCCGACTGTCCCGATCGGACGGCGTGCTGACGATCGCGGCCGCGACCCGGGCCGCCCGGCTGAGCGCGCTGCTGGCGGCGCCGGAGTTCCTGGTTGGACGGGATCGTGTCCTTGTCCGTCAGCTTCGATTCAATCGCCGGTTCTACAAGCACGAGATCTTTCGGGCGCCCGACGGTGAGCCGGCGCTGGCCCGCTACACAGAGGGCTTCTGGGCGGGGCTGTGCCGCGAAATCGTGCGCCGGCATTTCAACGGGGTCGCGATTTACCTGAGCGGCGAGCCGTTTCCGCAACTGGCTGACTATGGCTCCTACGAGCGCTACGCAGCGCTGCCGTCCGAGGTGCGCACGGCCAACCGCCGGCAGTTCAAGGTGTTCCTCGCCACGGCGCGCCGCTACGGCCTGGAGTCGCTCATGCAGCAGTACATCACGAAGTTTCCGGCGGCGCTGGGGCGGGACGTGGGCATTCCGTTCTTCAACTCCCGCGACCCCGGGGCCACGACCGCGGATTTCCGGCACCCGCGCGTCTACGACTTCCACCGCGAGATGTACGCGCGCTTCTTTGCCGATGTCCCGCTGGACCGGTTGATCGTCAACTTCGAGTCGGCGCCCAACAGCACGGACTTCTGCCGCGAGGTGCTGGTGCCGACGCTGGGGGCGCTGCCGCGCGTGCCGAACCTGTTCTTCCGGCTGTGGTACATGACGAATCCGGAGGCCCTTTGCGATTGGATCGCGTCATACCCGGGCGATTGCATGGTCAGCCACAAGATCATGGACACGATGGACGCCTACTTGTACCCGGCGGCGGACTCGCGCATACGCGAATGGAAGGCGTGGTTCGCGGCGCGCAAGCTCCGGGTCGACTGGAACTACCTCGTCGGGCCCTGCCACAACTGCGGCTCGAATATCTCGCGGCGGCACTGGTCCGATCCGGAATTCCTTTACACGCTGCTGGGCAAGGCGGAGCGGCTTGGCGCGGACGGGTTCAACTTCCACACCATCTGCGAGCTGCTGGCAAACACGTTCCCGTCGAAGGCCGTGGTCGATCCGGGTGAGCGCGAGATGGCGAGGCTGAATCAGTTCCACGTGGATGCCGTGGTTGATTTCGTGCGCGGCGGCCGCTTCAACGCGGACGAGTGGGTGGACCGCCACGCGGCGCAGTTCAAGCTGACGCGCCCGGTGGCGCGGCGGGTGTTTGCCGCCATGCGTGATTCGTCGCGGGCGGAGATCATGCACCTGGAGCAGTTCCCGCTGACCACGAGCGAGGGCTATGCCGTCGAGGCGCGTCGTCAGCTGGCGCAAAGCCCGCTGTACCACCCTCCGGCGAACGTGCTGTTGAACGGACAGTATCGCGAAGATCCGCACGCCTTCTGGAGTTTCATCAACAAGACGGTGCCGGACCGCAGCTATCCGGATGATTTGCAGACGCTGATCGACTACGCGGATCCTGCGCAACCCAAGTCTGCGCGCAATCCGGCGAAGCTGGCGCAGCAGATGCTGAGGCTGGGGGTGCGCAGCGAGCGCACCGCGCTGGCGCTGCGCCGGGAGATGGGCGCGCGCTGGGTGAAGGAAGTGACCAGCAACCGCGCGCTGGCAGAGGCGTGCAGCCTCGACATCCGCTCGGGCCTTGCGCTGTTCCGCCTGTATTTTCCCCGGAACGCGGCCCGCGTGCGTCGCGACGTGGATGAGGCGATGGCGCATCTGCGATCGCTGGAGGCCCTCATCCGGCGCGATGGCATGCCGTACATCCATATGCAGGAGCCGTACCATCCGGCGCCCGACCTGGACGCCCTGCGGCGGCTGCGCCGTCACCTGGGAAAGGCCTACCCGTGGCGCGCGTTTCAGCACTACGCGGCGTCGGTGAAGACGTACAACGACATCCGGCGTCACGTGCGTCCCTGGCGGGTATGGAGTCCGCGGACGCTGCGCAAGGCGGGGCAGTTGCTGGAACAGGCGGGCGCACGGGCGCAGGAGGCCGTGCGGGCCTGTGCAGGCACGCGGTTCGAGCCGATGGTGGAAGCGTGGGCCACGTATCTGGCACAGGAACGGGCGTGGCTGACGCCACCGACGTTCAACTGCGGTGAGGCATGGGCCGCCTGGCAGCCCCTGGTGCATGACAACTGCTTCAACTACGGCGGCTTTGCGTGGGCTGATTTCCTCGCGTTTTTCGAGCCCATGCCGCGCGACAAGGGGCTCACCATCATGTGCTCCGTGCGGCGCGACGCGGACGCCCTGTGGGTGCGTTTGCGCGAAGAGAACGTGGACGCCGCGGCGCAGCGGCGGCGGTGGAAGGAATTGGAAGGGGCGCATGACCTCGGTGGCATTACGCGCGTGTTCCTGGACGTGGACCGGAAGGGCGAGTTGCTACAACAGTGGAGCGCAATTCCCCATGGCCCGACGGTGGTGGCGAGGCCGATGGTATGCCAGGGGCGCAATGGATTCGACTCGCGCGCGGTGCGCATGGATGAGGGCGTGACGGCGGCCTTTCGCTACGAGAAGCAGGCGTGGGAGGTGGCGGTGAGGCTGGCTTTTGATGCCCTGGGCAAGGTGCCGCGGGCGGGGGATGTCTGGGGCTTGAATGTGGCGGCCAACACGCCGATCAAGCGCAACCACGCGGTGTCCTGGTGCAAGGGCTACGAGGTCGGGGCGGGGAATCCGCAGCGGCTGGGCGGCGTCGTCTTCTGAGCCGGGACTCCGCACGATCACTCAGCCATCAACGTCCGCTTGGCGGCGGCGAGTTCCTTGAGCTGGGCGGCGCCCACGCCGGGATAGCGAAGGTCGAGGCGGGCGAGGGCGTGAATGAGGGCCGATGCCACGACGAGTCGTGTGAACCACTTGTTGTCGGCCGGCACGACGAACCAGGGGGCCTCCGGGGTGGCCGTGTGGACAATCATGTCTTCATAGGCTGCCATGTAGTCTTTCCAGAACGTGCGCTCACGGGCATCCGCGGCTGAGAACTTCCAGTTCTTCTCAGGGCGGTCGATGCGTTCGAGAAAGCGTTTTCTCTGCTCGCCGTGGGACACGTTGAGAAAGAACTTGAGCACGACGGTTCCGTTGCGCGCGAGGTAGCGCTCGAATGCACGGATGTCCTTGAAGCGGGTTTTCCAGATGTCCTTGCCAACCACGCGTGCAGGAAGTTTCTGCCTGGCCAGCAGCTCGGGATGCACGCGGACCACGAGTGTTTCCTCGTAATAGGAACGGTTGAAGATGCCGATACGGCCGCGCTCGGGCAGGTGACGCTGGCAGCGCCAGAGAAAGTCGTGGTCGAGTTCCTCATTGGACGGGGCTTTGAACGAGGCGACCTGGCAGCCCTGCGGGTTGAGCCCGGACATGACGTGCTTGATGGCGCCGTCCTTGCCCGCCGCATCCATGGCCTGGAAGATCAGCAGAACGGACCACTTGTCCTGGGCATAGAGCATATCCTGCAGGGCGGCGAGTGCCTGGACACCTGCCTGAAGGGCCTCCTCGGCCTGCGGTTTGTCGTCATGTCGAAGGTCGCCTGTATCTCGCGGGCTGAAATCCTTGAGACGGAATTGGTCGCCATCGGTAACACGATAGCCCTTGGAGAGACTGCTGGCGGACTTGATGAGCTTATCGAGTTTCAAGGTTTCCCTCCTGCATGGAATAGAAGCCGGAGACTGGGGCGACGGCACCGTGATGAGCGTACAGGGAGGAGGGTGGGCGGGGCAAGCGGGACCAGGGCGCGACGGGAGTCTACTAAAGCGTACTAGCTCCCGTGATGTAGGATGGACATTGCGATGGTGCGGTGCTACGGTTATCCATTCAGCTTTCGGAAAGGAGCGTGTTCATGCGCCGATATGTGCGAGTTGTTGCCCCCCTTGTCGTGCTCGCCGCCCTGATGCCCGGATGTCGCGGGCGAAAGTCCATGCCGCCGCCTGTGCCCCCTGCGGCGACCACGACGACCATCCCCCCTGCGCCGCCCTCCACGACGCGACCGGCAGTCGGACTGATCCCGTCAGGCGGTCGCATGATCGAACCGTCCACCCGCATCCCATCGGACTTCGCCCCGTCTCCCACCGTTGAAGTGTACGGCAACTATCATACGGCCGGTATCATTGTGGGACTGCCGGAGGGACTGAAGGCGCCCCAGATTGGTCGCATGCAGGCATACCTGAACGTGAATGGGGTGTGGTCGCAGGTGCAGGATCCGGTCGAAGTGCGCAACTACGGCTGGTTTGCAACCAGTCTGTTCTGGCTGAAACCCGAAAGCACGTACCAGGTCAAGGTCGAGGTCCTGGGGACCGCGAGCAACACCCTGGCGACCTGGTATGGTCAAGGGGCAACGCGCAAGGAACCCGTCATCCGCGAGACGACGGACAAGCTCTATGTGGCGACGGATGGGAATGACAGCAATCCGGGCACGCTGGCGGCGCCGTTCAAGACGCTGGCGCATGGCGTGCAGGTCTTGAAGCCCGGCGAGACGCTGTTTGTGCGTGGCGGCACGTATTACGAGGGGGATCTGCAGTTTGCCGCCAAGGCGAACGAGGCGGCGCCGCTCATCGTGCGCGCCTATCCCGGCGAGAAGCCCGTCATCAGCGGTGCGGATCCGGCCGCGCTCGATCCGGCAGCCTGGAAGGATGAGGGCAGCGGCGTCTACAGCCACCCGACCACGGAGGGCTATCGCAGCGGCTACCTGGAAGACAAGCGTTCGGGGCAGATCGTGCGTTTCTTTCCCATCCCGAGCCTCGCCGAACTGCGCGCGCGCAAGATCAACGACACCGAGAACTTCAAGGACAACCGCTTTGCCAGCTTCGGCATCGAGGCGGGAATCTTCACCGACGGGACCCGCGTTTACATCACGACCCCAGGTTCGCTGGCCGACTACCGCGTGAACATCGGGCTGCAGGGGCGCGGCTTCCAGATCGCCAAGCGCCGATCCATCCAAATCGATGGGCTTCGCATGGAGTGCTTCGGCGCGAACGACTTCAGCTGCGCGATCTTCGTGGACGACTCGGATGACGTGCTGATTCAGAACTGCCAGTTCCACAACAGCGGCTGTTACATCACGGCCAAACGCACGGCGCACCGGCTCACCATTCAAGACTGCCTGTTCAAGGACGATATCCTGAACTGGCCGTTCGGCTACATGAAGTCGGATGGCGCGGTATCCGGCTTCTTCGAGACGGGCAGCATCAACGTGGACGGCACCTTCTCGGGGCGCGGGCTGGTCTTCCGCCGCAACAAGATTCGGGGCCTGTTCGATGGCGCGCACCTGGGCCCCTGGACGTTGGACGAGGCCCGCACGCAGGAGACGGACTTCTACCAGAACGACATCGATGGCTGCATGGATGACTTCATCGAAGTGGACGGCTACGCGCGCAACGTGCGCGTATTCGACAATTACATGGTGCGGTCGCTGTCCGGCATCTCGGTTGCGCAGGCGCTGGATGGGCCGACATACATGATTTACAACGTCATTGGTGATTGTGGCATGGTCCCGGCGGCGCAGCGCGAAAAGAATGCGGGCTACCCCTTCAAGACAAACGGCGGCCCCGAGGTTGAGGTCGGTTCCGGCCCGATGTATTTCTACCACAACACCTCCTTCACGCTCGACCCGCTCAGCCGCGCGATGCTGGTGAAGTCGGCGAAGTGGAAGAGCCTGACGATGCGTAACAACATCTGGGCCGGGCAGGATGCGGGCATCGACATCTGGGAGGAAAATCCGTCGCCGATCGACATGGATTACGACACGCTTTACATCGGCAACACGAATGTGCCGCTGGTGGTGTTGCAGTATCATACGATCTTCAAGTCCATTGACACGGTGCGCCGCCGGTTGAAGTGGCTCAAGCATGGCCTGGTAGCCGATCCGCTTTTGCAGGATCCGAAGTCCGGCGACTTCACGCTGCGCGGGGACAGCCCTTGCATCGATGCGGGTACGGCTCTCGCCGGCATCAACGAAGGACGCGCACTGGGCAAAGCGCCGGACATGGGGGCATATGAGTCACGCTAACGGGCGGCGCGCTGGTGGCCGGCTGGCGGCTCTGGCGAGTGCGCTCGTCGTGCTGGCCGGCTGCAAGACCGAGTCCGGCAAGCCCCCTCCCGCGGGAGAGCTTGCCCCGGTGGGCGCGGTGGTGCAGGCTCCGGTTGTGCCGGCGCGCGGCAAGGCGATTGAGCCGAGCGCCACGCGGCCAGTCGATTTCGTGGCTTCCCCGCAGGTCGAGGTGTACGGGAACTATCACACGGCGGGCATTGTCGTGGGGCTTCCCGAGGGGATGGCGGCGGACGCCGTTGTCCAGATGCGGGCCTGGCTCAACGTGGATGGCCTGTGGAAGGCGGTACAGGATCCCGTGCAGGTCGGCCGGTTCCCCTGGTATGCCTCGAGCCTCTTCTGGTTGAAACCCGCCAGCACGTATCAGGTGAAGGTCGAGGTAATCGGCAGGGGCGATCAAACGCTGGCGACGTGGTATGGCGAGGGGACGACGCGGGAGGAGCCCGTCCTGCACGAAGGGACTCGGAGCCTGTACGTGTCGTTGAGCGGGGACGACTCCCATCCCGGCACCATCGCACAGCCTTTCAGGACGGTTGCGCACGCGTTTGCCACGGTGCGCCCCGGTGAGTCCATCGTGATCCGTGGCGGCACGTACTACGAGGGCGATCTGGTGATGTCCGGCAAGGCCCGGCCGACCGAGCCCATCGTCATTCAGGCCTACCCGGGTGAGCGGGTGATCCTCAATGGAGCCAATCCGGACGCGCTGGATCCGGCGGCATGGACGCGCGAAGCGGATGGGACCCTGAGCTACCCCTGTGCGGCAGACTATGTCACCGCGTGTGTGGAAGATCTGACGACGGGGCGGATGATCCGGCTGTTCGCGGTGCGAACGCGGGAAGAATTTACGACGCGTCGCCTGGCCAACTGCAACCCGGACATTTCGCTGAGCGGGGCGTTCGATCAGAACGGCATCGAAGGCGCGACGTACCTGGACGGGGCGCGCGTGCATGTGGCGCTGCCCGCCGGGCTCACCAAGTATCGGCTGCTGTTGGGGGCACACAACCGGGGTATCGAGTTGGACCGGTGGCGCCATGTCCAGATTTCCGGAATTGAATTCAGTCATTACGGGATGGGCTTGCCAAACACGGGCATCATGCTGCGCCATGCCTCGGATATCCTGATCGAGAACTGCCGCTTTGCGTACGACGACTGCCAGATCTATCTGAAGGGCGAGTCCGACCGCGTGACGATCCAGAACTGCGAGTTCATCGATGCCATTCTGGATTGGCCGTTTGGTTACATGAAGATCTGTGGTGCGGGTGCGCCTTTCGAGGGCGGGGCCGTGAATGTGGACGCCAATTACTCCGGCCGCGGGCTGGTCTTTCGGCGCAATCACATCTCCGGCATTTTCGATGGCGTGCATCTCACCCCGTGGTTGCATGACGAGGCACGGACCCAGGAAACGGATTTCTACGAGAATACGGTGGAGGGGTGCATTGACGATTTCATGGAATTGGATGGGTTTGCGCGCAACGTGCGCGTGTTCGACAACTACATGAACCGGTCGCTATCGGGAATCTCGCTGGCGCAGGCGCTGGATGGGCCGACCTACCTCATTTACAACGTGCTGGCAAACTGCGGGATGGTGACGGCGGCCACACGTGAAGGCAATTATGGGTACCCATTCAAGACCAACGGCGGCCCGGATGTGGAAGCGGGCACCGGGCGGGTCTATTTCTACCACAACACGGCGTATACGGAGGACCCGGAGAGCCGGGCCATGCTGGTGAAGGTGGCCAAATGGCGCAACCTGACGTTTCGCAACAACATCTGGTGTGGCCAGAAACTTGGCGCGGAATTCTGGCGGCCGGACATTTCGCCGATGGATTTTGATTTCGACAACCTGTATGTCGCGAACACCAATGCCCCCTTGGTTCTGCAGCAGTATCACACGGAGTATCACTCTCTCGCCTCGGTTCAGCGCCAGTTCGGCTGGCTCCAGCATGGCCTGAGTGCCGATCCGCGGCTGTCGGCGCCGGGCGCCGGCAATTACAGTTTGAGCGCCGACAGCCCCTGCATCGATGCCGGGACGCCGGTCTCCGGGATTAATGACGGCCGCACGGCCGGGGCGGCCCCTGATCTGGGCGCCTACGAGGCACGGTAATACTGCTAACGGCCGCCCTTAGCTTAAGGAGATCCACATGGTTCAGAAACATTTGGCGTCCGTTGCGGCTGTGCTGTTGCTGGGGGCCAGTGCGTGCGTGCGCGAGCAGCAGACCGCGGGCACGCCGGGTGGGGGACAGGCGGTTCAAGCGTTGACGATGCGAACGGCGGGGCCTGATCTGCCCGCGTTGGCCAACGTGGTGGCACCGTCACATGTGATTCCGGCTGACTTCACAAATTCACCGCTGGTGGAAGTGTACGGCAATTTCCGGACGGCGGGCATTGTGGTCGGATTGCCGGCGGGGAGCACCGCGAAGGACGTGGGGCACATGCGGGCGTTTCTGAACATTGGCGGCGCGTGGAGTCGCGTTCAGGACCCGGTGCAGGTCGGCTCGTTCCCCTGGTTTGCCAGTAGCCTGTTCTGGCTCGCACCGGCCAGCACGTACCAGGTGAAGGTTGAGGTGTTGGACCCGAGTGGATTTGTCCGTAGCACGGTTTACGGTGAAGGCGCCACGCGCGCGGAACCAAGGATCGACCCGGCGGGGCCGAGGGTTTTTGTGGCCCCCGACGGGAACGATGCGCATGCGGGGACCTTGGCGCGGCCTTACCGGACCCTGGCACGGGCGCTGTCCGAGGCCAAGGCGGGGACGACGGTGCTGCTGCGCAAGGGGACGTACTACGAGGGCGGCTTGCGCTTGCCTGTCAGCGGGACGGCGGAGGCCCCGGTGGTGGTGCGGGGCTATCCAGGTGAACGCGTTGTCGTGAGCGGAGCCGACCCCGGGGCGCTGGATCCGGCCGGGTGGACGAGCGAGGATGGCGGCTTGTACAGTTTTCCAGGCACGGGAAGCCACACGGGAACGTGTGTGGAGGACTTGAATAGCGGCCGCATGATCCGGCTGTTCGACGTGCCCAGCCTGGACGAACTCAAGGCCGGACGCATCAACGGAATCGGGACGTTCGCTGAGCTTGGCATTGCGGGCGGCGCCTATGGCGATGGGACCCGCGTGTACGTCAAGTTGCCGGCAGATTTGACGCACTACCGGATGTACATTTCCCGCCAGTCCATGGGGTTGGATCTGACCGGTCGGCAGCATGTGCAGGTGGATGGACTGTCCTTCGATCATTTCGGGCTGGATCAACCCAGTTGCGCCCTGCATGTGGAGAACGCGTCCGACATCCTGATTCAGCAATGTCAGTTCCGTTACGATGACTGCCAGATCTACGTCAAGGGCACCTCGGCGCGACTGACCGTGCAGGACTGTCGCTTTGTCGATGGGATTCTGGACTGGCCGTTCGGCTACCTGAAATCGGGACCCGGCCGCTATTTTGAAGGCGGCGCGGTCGACGTGGATGCGTCCTATTCCGGGAGGGGCATGGTGATCCGGCGCAATCACGTCGAGGGCCTGTTCGATGGGATGCATCTCACGCCCTGGACGGTGTGCGACGCGCGCACCTCGGAGACGGATTTTTACGAAAATACGATGGACGGGTGTATCGATGACTTCATGGAACTGGACGGATTCTCTCGCAACGTGCGGGTATTCGACAATTACCTGAGCCGGTCGCTGTCGGGGATATCCCTCGCGCAGGCGCTGGATGGGCCGACGTATATTGCCTACAACGTTCTGGCGAACTGCGGGGACGTGGCGGCCGCCAAGCGCGAGGGCAACTACGGGTATCCGTTCAAGACCAACGGCGGGCCCTCCATGGAGATTGGCTCGGGGCCGATATACTTCTACCACAACACGGCCCACACGCAGGATCCGGAGAGCCGGGCGATGCTGGTGAAACTGGCCAAGTGGCGACTGATCACGATGCGCAACAACATCTGGTGCGGCGAGCAGATGGGGGCGGATTTCTGGCGGCCTGCGATTTCGCCGATGGATTTCGACTACGACAACTTGTACGTGGCGGAAACTAACGGGCCGCTGGTGCGAATCGAGTATGAACAGCGGGTGAACACGCTGGCGGAGGTGCGCGCGCGGTTTGGCTGGCTGGCGCATGGGCTCAGCGAGGATCCGCGGCTGCGCGAGCCGGCGCAGGGCGATTACCGGCTGAGCGACGGCAGTCCCTGCATTGATGCGGGCACGCTGGTCGCCGGCATCAACGAAACGCGGATGCGCGGGGCGGCACCGGATCTCGGCGCCTACGAGGCACGGTAAGCCGTCGTTTGAACCGGAGGCCTGGCGGCTGTTACCTGGCCTTCTGGAACGAGACGGAATCAGATGTGATGAAGGTTCCGTTCCCGGCAATGGCTTCAATGACCAGGGTGTAGGTGCCCGGCTGCAGGTACGTGGACGGCAGCAGGGCGTAGTATGTGTCGTAGAGAGAGATGAGCTTCTGCCCGCCGCCGGGCAGGGTCGCTTTGATCCGGTAGAACGTGGCGCCCGCCACGGGATTCCACAGGGCCGCCGGAATGGAACCAGCCGGGACGACGGCGTTCGGCGCCGGCGTCAGGATTTCCAGCCTATCCACGCGCGGGCGCTGCTTGCCGACGGCGAGCAGCGCATCCAGCCGGCCATACCCGTAGTAGGGATCCCAACCGGGGGCCCCCAGTTCGATGCAACTGTTCTGGATCATCGAGCGCAATTCCCAGTTGGCAATGCCCGGGTGCATGGCGGCCAGCAGCGCCGCCATGGCGGTGACGTGGGGGGTTGCCATCGAGGTCCCGGACCAGCCGTCCCACTCGTAGGCGTTTGGGGGGACGGTCGAGAGTATGTTGACGCCGGGCGCGCACACCTCGACGAAGCCATTGTGGGTGGAGAAGTAGGCGATGACGTCGTCGCCGCTGGTGGCTCCGACCGAGATGGTGAACGGGTAGGCGGCGGGATATTCCACGGGGTTGGCCCCATTGCCGGAATTCCCGGCGGCTGCCACAATCAAGACGTTGTGCTCCCAGGCGTACTTCAGCGCATTGTATTCGGCCATGCTCTTGGCAGCCCCACCGAGGCTCATGTTGAGCACCTTGGCGCCATTATCGACGGCGTAGGTGATGCCGTCGACGATATCACTGGTGTAGCCGGTGCCAAGGATGCCTCCGAGCACCTTGACGGCCATGATCTTGGTCAGCGGTGCGAAGCCTGAGATCCCCGTCCCGTTGTTCTGTTGTGCGGCGATGGTTCCGGACACGTGGGTGCCATGGCCTTCCGTGTCGTTCGGAATCGGATCCTGCCCCCGCTGGAGGGGGATGCTGGCATCGCCGGCAAAATCGTAGCCGTTGCGGTCATCCACGTAGCCATTGTGGTCATCATCGATGTTGTTGCCGGGGATTTCGTCGGTGTTGATCCAGAGCGCGCTGGCCAGATCCGGATGCGCCAGGGTGATGCCCGTGTCGAGGACGCCGACGACGACGTTGGTCGAGCCGCGCGTGACGTCCCATGCCTGCGGCATGCGCATATTGAAGACGTCCCACTGCTGGGCCAGCAGTGGATCATTCGAAATGTACGATGCGTAGCGGATGTAGTCGGGTTCCGCGTATTCCACCTGGGGATAGCTGGCGAGCAGCCGGGCGAGCAGCCACTCGCTATGGCCGGAGGGAATGCGAAACCGCTGCGCACCGATGTGCGGCAGGATCCGGTTGAGACGCAGCCCGTGCCGCTCAATGATCCGGTTCACGAGCGTGGTGTCCATGCCTGGGCGAAACTTCACGAGGACGATACCCGGGGCGCAGGCGTCTGTCTGAGCCTGTACGGCGCCCGCCAGGCAAGAGGCCAGAAGCAGGGCCACTCCAAGTGTGCGTGTGAGACGGGCGGGCATTCGTGTTGTCATCAGGTACTCCAATCGTACAAATGGTACGCCTCGCGGCGCGCGGGAGTCAACGGCCATGCGGCGCGGTATTTCGCCTGTTGATTGCCGGGACGTGGCGGGTTATCGTTCGATTCAGGAGTGATCCAGGAAAGGAGCCGCGTGACGGAACCGCGTAGTCAGGCCGAGATCCCGATGAAGCTCATCGGGCCGATCAAGCTTACAGGTCCGGTGGTTGATGGCGAGGTGCGGGTGCCGCTGGCGACGCTCGAGCGACCGCTGTGGCCGTCGACCAATCGAGGCGCGAAGGTCTCCCGGGCGTGCGGTGGCATCCGCGTGACGATTCTCGACGAGCGCATGGCTCGGTCGCTGCTTTTTGAAGCGGCTGATGCCGGCGAGGCGTTGCGGGTACGGGAATCGCTCGACCGCCGGCGCGACGAGGTGACCGCCGTCGTGCAGGCATCCACGCGCTTTGGCAAATTTCGCGATATGCACTATCAGATCCTGGGCCGGATGCTGTTCATCCGCCTTGAGATGCAGACGGGCGACGCCGCGGGCCACAACATGGTCACGCTGGCGGCGGATCGGTTGGCGACGTGGCTGTCGCGCGAATATCCGGCGCTGGCGTATGTGTCGATCTCGGGAAACTACTGTACGGACAAGAAGGTCTCGGCGGTGAACGGCATTTTGGGGCGAGGGCGCAGTGCGGTGGCGGAGTTGACCATACCGGCGGACGGCTGTGCCGCCCTGCTGAAGACCACGCCCGCCCGCGTCGTCGATTTGAACATCAAGAAGAACCTGATCGGCACGATGCTGGCGGGTGGCGTGCGCACC
Source organism: Lentisphaerota bacterium (assembly GCA_021413965.1). Lineage (GTDB taxonomy): Bacteria > Verrucomicrobiota > Kiritimatiellia > UBA8416 > JAIOPI01 > JAIOPI01. Next base: position 77,835 of record JAIOPI010000028.1, read on the forward strand.
GCCAATGCGCACTACGCGAATATCCTGCTGGGATTCTACCTGGCGACGGGTCAGGACGCCGCGAATATCGTGGAAGGCTCGCAAGGCATCACGTTTGCCGAGGTTCGCGACGGCGGGGCACTGGGCTTTTCGGTCACGCTCCCGAGCATCATCGTGGGGACGGTGGGCAGCGGCAAGGGGCTGCCCTATGTGCGGGAGAATCTGGAGTTGCTTGGCTGTTCGGCCGAGCGTCCGGCGGGGGAGAATGCGCGGCGCCTGGCCGCCATCTGCGCGGCCACGGTGTTGTGTGGCGAGTTGTCCCTGCTGGCGGCCCAGACGAATCCGGGGGAACTCATGCGCGCGCATGAGACCCTTGAGCGGAGGGGGAATGACTGACCCGGTCAACGACCGCAAGCTGGAGCACATTCGCGTGCTCGAGCAGGACCGCGAGAGCGATCGCCGCAAGTACTACTTCGACCGCATCCGCCTGAAGCATCGCGCGCTGCCGGAGCGCAGCCTGGCCTCTGTTGATCCCACCATGACGTTCATGGGCAAGCGGCTGTCGTTTCCGCTGCTCATTTCCTGCATGACGGGGGGCGACCACGAGGTGCTGCGCACGGTCAACCGCAACCTGGCCATGGCGGCGGAGCGGAGCGGGGTGGCCCTGGGGGTGGGGTCGCAGCGGGTCATGTTTGCCGTACCGGCTGCGCGCGCGAGTTTCGCACTGCGGTCGGTTGCACCCACGGCGCTGATGTTCGCCAACCTTGGCGCGGTGCAACTGAACTACGGGTTTACGCCCGGCATGTGCCGCGAGGCGGTGGATGTGCTGGGGGCTGACGCGCTGTACCTGCATTTGAATCCGCTGCAGGAGGCGGTCCAGGCCGAGGGCGAGACCGATTTCAGCGGACTGGCCGCCAAGATCGGCCGTGTGGCCGCTGAACTGGGGAAGCCCGTCATTGCGAAGGAAGTCGGGGCCGGGATGGCGCTGGAAGATGCCCGGCTCCTGGCGGACGCCGGCGTGCGTTTCATCGACGTGGCGGGGGCCGGGGGCACCTCGTGGAGCCGGATCGAGGCACAGCGCCAGCCGAAATCCGATGGGATGCCGCTAGGTCATGTCTTTCAGGACTGGGGCATTCCAACGCCGCAGGCCTTGCTGGACTTGCAGCCGCTGAGCGATCGCGTGACGCTGATTGCGTCTGGCGGCATTCGTGACGGCGTGGACATGGTGAAGGCGCTGGCGCTTGGCGCGTCGCTGTGCGGCGTGGCGCGGCCCTTTCTGGCGCCGGCCATGGAGTCGGCCGAGGCCGTGATGAACGTGATCGCCAGGCTGCGGCGCGAATTCGTCACGGCGCTGTTTCTGCTGGGCGCGGGGAGTGTGCTCGACGTGCTGGGGAACCCCCGGGTGATTGCGGGGATGCCTGGCGCCGGGGACTGGACATGACGACGGGGATCGATCGCCTCAGTTTCTATACGTCGCGATATTATCTTCCACTGGACGTGCTGGCGAACCAGCGCGGGGTCGAGTACGAGAAGTTCCGCACGGGCCTGGGGCAGGAGCGGATGGGCGTGGCGCCACCCGACGAGGATGTCGTAACGATGGCCGCCAATGCGGCCGAGCCACTGCTGCGCGATGGCGGCAAGGATGAGATTGAACTCGTGCTGTTCGCCACGGAGACCGGCATCGACCAGTCCAAGGCGGCGGGCCTGTTCGCGCATGGCCTGCTGGGGTTGCCGTCGACATGTCGGGTCGTGGAGTTGAAGGAGGCCTGCTACGGCGGCACCGCCGCGTTGCAGCTGGCCGCGGCGATGATGGCGGGCCGCCCCGGGCGCAAGGCGCTGGTGCTCACGGCCGACATTGCCCGCTACGACCTGGCGAGCCCGGGCGAACCGACCCAAGGCTGTGGTGCGGTCGCCATGCTCGTGTCCGCCAATCCGCGCCTGCTGGCGATCGAGCCGGAGTGCGGACTGCATGCGGAAGACCTCATGGACTTCTGGCGTCCGAATTATCGCGACGAGGCCTTGGTCGACGGGCGCTATTCGACCCGCGTCTACTTGACGACTGCCGAGAAGGCGTGGGCCGACTACGTGGCGCGGTCGGGACGCTCAATTGACGATTTTGCCCGCTTCTGTTACCATCTCCCGTTTACCAATATTGCACGGAAGGCGCATGAGCGCCTCCTGAAGGCAGCCGGCAGGCACCCCGTCGATCCGCAGCAGGTTGAACATGCCGTTGCGGAAGGGCTGGCCTACAATCGCCAGACGGGAAATAGTTATACGGCGTGCCTGTACGAGAGCCTGGCCTGCCTGTTGGATGGCTGCCAGGAGAATCTGGAAGGCCGGCGACTGGGGCTGTTCAGCTACGGATCCGGGTGCATGGCGGAGTTCTTCAGCGGCATCGTGCAGCCCGGCTACCGGCAGGTGCTGCTGACGGAGCATCACCGCCGCCTGCTGGCGGAGCGAACCGAGTTGAAGTATCATGAGTACGAGGACATCTTTAACCTGAAAGTGCCTCGGGACGGTTGGAATTACGTGTTTGCGCAGTATCGCACCGGTCCGTTCCGCTTCGGCGGAATTGAAGGACACAAGCGCCGTTACGAAAGGGCGACATGAAAGCGATTGCACCGGGCAAGCTCATTTTGAGCGGCGAGCATGCCGTGGTTTACGGTCGCCCCGCCCTGGCGATGGCCATCGACCGCAGCGCACAGGCCATTGTCTGCCACAACGAGGCGGATTCGGTTTCCTTCAATCTTCAGAACTACAACTACGTCGAGTCGTTCACGCTGCGGGCGCTGCGCGACGTGCGGCAACGCGTGGCGGACAACTACCGGCTATTCCTTGAGGGCCATCTTGGGATCCGCGAGGTGCTCCACAAGCCGGTCGACCTGTTCCAGTACGCCTTCATCCTGCTGCTGGACGGGCTGCACCTGACGCTGGAGCATGGGCTCAAGGTCCAGCTCTTCTCGAACATACCGATCGGATGCGGCCTCGGGTCGTCAGCGGCGACGGTGCTGAGCGAACTGCGCGCGGTGGGGCATTTTTTCCGCATCGATTTCCGCCCGGACTGGCATTACCGCTACAGCCTGGACGCGGAGAACATGCAGCATGGGCGGGCCAGCGGGGTCGACTCGTACATCTCGCTGCACGGGGGATGCGCGCGCTTTCAGAATGGCGAGATCAAGCGCCTGCCGCTGCCCGGAGGACCACTCTTCCTGGTACAGACCGGGACGCCGGCGACGACCACTGGCGAGTGCGTCGTGGAGGTCGGAAAGTCGTTTTCCAAGAGCTCGATCTGGGACGAATTTGGCGAAGTGACGTCGGAATTTGAAGTGGCGCTCGTGAAGAACGACATGGACGCGCTCCAGAAGGCCGTGCGCCGGAATCATCGACTGCTGACGCGGATTGGCGTCGTGCCGCCGCGCGTGCAGGAATTCATTGCGGACGTGGAGCGGACGGGCGCGGCGGCCAAGATTTGCGGGGCGGGCGCCGTGGGCGGAGAGAATGCCGGCATCGTGTTGATCGTCGCCCCGCAGCCTCCGCTGGAGCTCTGCCGGCGGTATGGTTACGAAATCGTGGCGGTTCGGGGTGAACCGTTAGGCGCCCGGATCGTCGGCTGATGACGGCACCCGATGCGAATTCTACGCGTGTTGCCGCCCGGGCTTCCGCCCCGGGCAGCCTGATGCTGTTCGGCGAGCACGCCGTGCTCCATGGATACCTGGCCATATCCTGCGCCATCAATCTGCGCGTGACCGTGCATGCCACGAGGCGCACGGATGGCCGCCTTCGCGTCATGTCTGCACTGGGCGAGCGGGAGACCCCGCTCGCAGCGCCAGACGCGACCCCGCCATTCCAGTTCGCCGTGACCACGGCGGCAGCCTTTGCCGAGGTCCTGCCGGGCGGCATCGATGTGCGGATAGAGTCGGAGTTCCGAGACGATCTCGGGCTGGGGTCGTCGGCGGCGGTTACCGTGGCCACACATGCGGCGCTCGACGCGTTGGTCGGACAGGTGCATCCCCATCGCGCGTTGCAGGAGCGGTGCCTTGCCATCATCCGGCGCGTGCAGGGGCTGGGATCGGGCGCCGATGCGGCGGCCAGCATCTTGGGCGGCGTCGTCGCCTACCGGGCCGAACCGCTCGAGATGCGGCGTGTGGCCGTGGGCGTGCCGCTGGCCGTGGCGTACTCGGGTGCGAAGGAGAAGACGGCGGTCGTGGTGGGCAAGGTGGAGCGCCTGCGCGCGGCGCATCCTGAGGCCGTGGACCGGATCTATCGCGCCATGGATGCCGTGGCGCACGATGCGCTGTCGCCCCTGGCCGCGCGGGACTGGGTGCGCGTGGGTCAATTGTGCAACATGGGGCAGGGGCTCATGGCGGCGATTGGCGTCAGCACGCCGATGCTCGACAGGATGTTGGCGGAACTGCGACAGGCACCCGGGGTGACGGGAACCAAGATTTCCGGTTCCGGGCTGGGCGATTGCATTGTCGGGATCGGGAGTGCGACGGCGGATGCCGTGCCCTTTCCGCTGTTGCCGGTTTCGGCATCGGACCGCGGCGTGGAGGTGGCGCTGTGATCCCGTCGCCGGCGGATGTGTTTCGCGCGCTGATCCCCCCGAATCGTCGCGAGCCCGTGCAGGCATCGGCCGCTGCGTTCGCGCCCGCCAACATCGCCCTGGTGAAGTACTGGGGCAAGCGCGATGAGCGCTTGAATCTGCCCGTAACCTCCAGCTTGTCGGTTTCCCTTGGCAAGTTGGGGTCGGACGTGAGGCTCTGCGGCCGGCAGGGGCGTGACGTCGTTACCCTAAACGGAAAGCCCCTGCCGGACGATAGCAGCTTTGTCCGGCGGGTCAGCTCCTACCTTGATTTTTGCCGTCCTGCCGCCGGGTGGGGTTTCGAGGTGACGGCGCGCAATACGATTCCCACGGCGGCTGGGTTTGCATCGTCGGCCTCCGGATTTGCCGCACTGGTGCGCGCCCTTGACGGACTGTTTGGGTGGCATCTGGACGGGCGGGCGCTGTCGATTCTCGCCCGTTTGGGCAGCGGCAGCGCGAGCCGGTCGATCTTCGAGGGGCTGGTGGAGTGGCATGCGGGATGCGCGGCCGACGGCATGGACAGTTACGCCGAGCCGCTGGGCGTCGAGTGGGCAGACCTGCGCATGGCGCTGATCGTCCTGTCACGGGCGGAAAAAGGCATCGGCTCGCGGGCCGCCATGCAGCGCACCGTGGAAACGTCCCCCCTGTACGCCGCGTGGCCGGCCACGGTGCACCGGGACATGGCGGAGATGAAGTCCGCGTTGCAGGAGCGCGACTTTACGCGCACGGGCGCGGTGGCGGAGCGCAATGCGCTGGCCATGCACGCCACGATGCTGGCGGCGTCACCGCCGGTGTTGTACTGGCAGCCGGAATCCGTGCGCGTCATGCAGAAGGTCTGGGCGCTCAGGGCCGAAGGCGTGCCCGTCTATTTTACGATGGATGCCGGGCCAAACGTGAAGGTTCTGTACCTTGCGGACACGGAGCCTGCGGTCCGCGAGGGGCTGGCGGATTGGGAGTTCGTAAAGCCGAATGCTTAACCAGGGAGTGGGAATGGCTGATCAAGGGATGGATCGCATTCGCGAAACGTTTGTCCGCAAGATCCGGTTGCGTGCACAGGAAATCGAGGGGCACATCTGGAGCGATGCCGTGCCCCTGGATGTGACCATGGCGGAGACCATGGATCACCTCTCGCTGGACGCGGCGAAGCGGTTGCCGTACCACCCGGCGGCGGATGGCCAGCCCTGGGGCAGAATGTGGTCCACGGCCTGGTTTCATGTTCAGGGGCGTGTTCCAGCCGGCTTCCGGGGGGAACCGGTGTCGCTGCTTTTCCGGCCCGATGGTGAAGGCCTCATCTATCGTAGCGGCGTGCCGGTTCAGGGGTTGGATGTGAATCGTCGCGACCTGATGCTGTTCCCCCGCGCCCGTGGTGGCGAGCGCATCGACTTGTATGTTGAGACGGCGTGCAACGACCGGCAGGGGCGCTTCGTCAAACGTCAGATGCAAGTGCCGTCGCTGGCCGTGCTCAACCGCGATGTGTGGGACGCCTATCACAGCCTGGTCGCGCTGGCGGACATGCTGGAGGAACACCACTGGGACTTCTGGAAGCGCATGCACCGAGTGGTGGAGCACGAGGATACGCGGCGGGCGAAGATCATCTTCGCCCTGAACCGTGCGGTCGATGCCTACGATTACGTGGACACGTCGCGTGCGGCGGTGCGGGTATCGGCCCAGCGCCTGAATCGCGCGCTCGCGCCGCTGTACGCCCAGGCGGCGGTGCCGTCGGCGCAGACGGTGGCGGCCATCGGGCACGCGCATATCGACGTGGCCTGGTTGTGGCCACTGGCGGAAACCGTTCGCAAGTGCGGCCGCACGTTTTCCAATGTCCTCGCGCTGATGGACGAGTATCCCGAATTCACGTTCGTACAGAGCCAGCCCCATCTCTACGAATTCACACGGGAGCGGTATCCGTCACTCTATCGCCGCATGCGCGCGAAGGCGCGTACCGGCCAGTGGATTCCGACCGGCGCCATGTGGGTGGAAGCCGACTGCAACCTGACCAGCGGTGAAAGCCTGGTGCGACAGATCCTGCACGGCACGCGCTATTTCAAAAAGGAGTTCGGCTATGAGGTGCGCTGCCTGTGGCTGCCCGACGTTTTCGGGTATTCCGCGGCCCTGCCACAGATTCTGCGCCAGAGCGGCATCCCGTATTTCCTGACGCAGAAAATCTCCTGGAGCCAGTTCACAACGTTCCCGTACCACTCCTTCCACTGGGAGGGGATTGACGGTTCCAGCGTGCTATCGCATTTCCCCCCGGTTTCAACCTACAACAGCGAACTGCGCGCGGCCGAGATTCGCTTCGCGGAGCGCCAGTATCGGGAGAAGGACCGGTCGGCGATCCAGGTGATTCCGTTCGGCTACGGCGATGGCGGCGGCGGCCCGACCAAGGGGCATATCGAGCGCATGCGGCGCTACCGCAATCTGGAAGGCATGCCCAGGCTCGAGCCTATGTCGCCGGAGGCGTTCTTCGACCGGCTGGCAAAAGGGGGGAAGGATCTGCCGCGCTGGGTGGGGGAGCTTTACCTGGAACTGCACCGGGGGACCCTGACCACGCAGGGCCACAACAAGCGCTACAACCGGCTGTGTGAACTGCGACTGCGCGAAGCGGAGATCCTGGGTGCGATGGGCCTGGGGCTCGGCGGTCGCTATGACCGGAAAGGCCTCCATGCTGCGTGGCGCACGGTGCTGTTGAATCAGTTCCATGACATCATTCCGGGGAGTTCCATTGCGCAGGTTTACCGGGATTCGGATCGGGATTACCGGGACACGCTGGCGAAGGTTGATGCGATTCAGCAAGCCGCCCGCACGCAGTATGCGCGGGCGGTGGATACGCGCGGACCGGGCGACGCCGTGCTGGTGACGAATGCCTTGTCGTGGCCGCGGACGGGCGTGGTGGCCGTGGCCGCACGCAAGTCGGATCGGGCGGCGCTGAAGGCCGTGCTGCCCGACGGCTCGGAGCAACCGGTGCAGCGGGGGGCGGACGGGCTGCTGCGATTTGTGGCAGCGGCGCCCGCGATTGGGCACGCCGTGTGCCGGCTTGTGCCCGGCCATCTGGAAACCAGGGCGACGGTGCGCGTCACCCCCGGCGGGCTGGAGAATGACCGCGTACGCGTCACGCTGGACCGCCAGGGGCGCGTGCGCCGGATATTCGACAAGCGCGCCGGACGAGAGGTGCTGGCGCCTCGTGCCATTGGCAACCAATTGATCGTCTTTGAAGACAAGCCGCTGGACTGGGACGCGTGGGACGTCGACCACTTCTACCGCGACAAGCCGTTGGAGGTGGACGGCAAGCTGGAGTCACTGACGGTGGTCGAGACCGGGCCTGTGCGCGGGGTCCTGCGATCCGTGAGGCGACTGAGCAAGTCCCGGGTGACGCAGGACATCGTGTTGACCATGGGGAGTGCGCGCGTGGACTTTGTGACGCGTGTGGAATGGGGCAACGAGTCACGGGTGCTGTTGAAGGTGGCCTTTCCGGTGGCCGTGCATGCCGAGAAGGCACGCTACGAAATCCAGTTTGGCAGTGTCGAGCGGCCGACGCACACCAACATGCCGGAAGACTTCGGTCGCTTTGAAGTCGCGGGCCAGAAGTGGGCTGACCTGTCGGAGACGGGCTATGGGGTCGCACTGCTGAATGACTGCAAGTACGGGCATGACATTCGCGGCAACGTCATGCGGCTGTCGCTCCTGCGTGCACCGAAGGATCCGGATCCGACGGCGGACATCAACAAGGTGCATGACTTCACGTACGCAATTCTGCCGCATGGCGGGGACTTTACGCAGGGCGTTGTCCGTGAAGGCTATGCGCTGAATGTGCCTCTGCAGGCGCATGCCGTGGCCTCGCACCCGGGGCCACTTGGGGCCCTGGCGAGCGCCGTCGGCATCGATGCCGAGAACGTCATCATCGATACCATCAAGCAGGCGGAGGACGACGAGAGCATCATCGTGCGTCTGTACGAGGCTCACGGCGCACGCGTGCGCACCAGGCTTCAAACGGCATGGCCGGTGCGGCAGGCCTGGGAGACGGACTTGCTCGAACGCACACAGCGGCGGTTGACGGTGCGCGGTGGGATGATGCGGTTGGACTTCGGTCCATTCCAAATTCGGACAGTCAAGCTGACGCTCGCCGCCAGGACGTGAGGGTCGAGAGGTCAGCAGATCGTGCCGGCACCGAGACATTCTTCGCCGTCGTAGAAGACGGCCGATTGTCCGGCGGCGATGCCGGGGTCGGCGTCGTCGAGCGTCACACGCCATCTCCCGCCGGGCAGGGGGACGATCCTACAGTCCGGAAGGGCTGGACCGTGGCGGAGGCGAACCTGCAGGCGCTCGGCCACGGGGACGACACGGATCCAGTGCAGATCCTCGACCTCGAATTCCCGACGTGCGGCGGCGCCGATCGCGTCAGCGTGTGTCACGTAGACGGTATTGGCGGCAAGATCCTTGCGCTGTACGTACCAGGGACCGCCGCCGAGGCGCAGACCTTGGCGCTGACCGATGGTGTAGAACCAGCAGCCATTGTGCTGGCCGAGGATGCGACCGCTGGCGGCATCCACGATGTCGCCGGGACGTTCGCCGAGATGAACGCGCACGAAGTCGGCAAATTTGATGTTGCCGAGAAAGCAGATTCCCTGGCTGTCGGGCCGCGCCTGATTTGGGAGTCCGTAATCCCGGGCGAGGGCGCGCACCTCGTGCTTGTGCAGGTGACCGATCGGAAACAGGGCGCGTGCGAGTTGGGGCTGGCTGAGGCGTGACAGGAAGTAGGTCTGATCCTTGACTGGGTCCGGTGCGCGCAGGAGCGCATACCGATCACCACGTTGCTCCACGCGGGCGTAGTGTCCCGTCGCCACCTTGTCGAATGTGGCGGCATCCGGCAGGCGTTCCAGGAAGGCTCCGTACTTGATGCGCTCGTTGCATTGAATATCGGGACTCGGGGTGCGTCCGGCGGCGAGTTCGCTCACCGCGAAGGCCACGATGCGCTCACGGTACTCGGATTGCAGTGACATGATGCGCAGGGGAACGCCGGCATCGTCGCAGACCTGGCGGACATAGCGCAGGTCGTCCTCCCACGGGCACTCGCCAAGTCCGGCCAGTTCGTCCTCGAGCCAGATCTTGAGATAGAAGGCGGTCAGCGTGTGCTCGCCATCGGTCTTGAGCAGGCGCAGGGCGACTGAACTGTCCACGCCTCCCGATATGAGCACGGCTATCTTCATGGCATGGAGGGACTGTAGCGCGGGGGGGGAGGGGCGGGCAATGCCTAGTCATCTGCATTGACTTGCAGTTGGCCGGATAGAATCTATACTGGCGCAGTGCAGATGGCGACTGCGTGGAGGTGGCCGTGCCCCTCGACGGGGAGTGGATGCGAGGTGACCCATGTTTCCGCTTGATCCGGACCTCATGATGTTCCTGAAGTTCTTCATTCTCTTCACGTGTCTGTTTTTCTGGATCAAACTGGGATACGACGCGGCCTTTCGCAGTTACCGCAGCCGGCATCACCACCACGAGCGCTGAATGTGCGTGTCGCGTGGTTTTGAGGTTTACAAGCGGCCTAAGCAACCGTAGATTACAGCCTTTCGCGTGCCCATAGCTCAACTGGACAGAGCATCTGACTACGGATCAGAAGGTTGCAGGTTCAACTCCTGCTGGGCACACCACTCATCCACTTTCCCCGGCCGGTCGTCGCAGGCGCAGTATCGCGTGACAGGGTGGAGGACGCGCCATAAGCACGGGGTACTTCGTCGGTGTAGTCTTTGGTGCCGTCCTGCTGCAGAGCACCGTTGGCTTTGGCTCGGCCATGGTCGCCATGGCGCTGTTGCCTGACATGATGGGCCTTCATCTGGCGGCGCCGCTTGTGGCGCTGCTGGCCGCGACGCTGGAGCTGATCATGGTCCTGCACCATCCAGCGCCGCTGGATTGGCGATCGATCAAGCACCTTGGTTTCGGCATGTTCTTTGGCGTGCCCTTGGGCGTCTGGGCGCTGGCTGGGGTGGATGCCCGCTATCTGCTGCCGGTCCTGGGCGGCATCATCATGGTGTACACGCTTCACGCCCTGTGCCAGTGGCGGCTGCCGGAAGTGCATGCGAGCCGGTGGGCCTACGGCGCGGGCTTTCTGGCCGGCCTGTTGGGCGGAGCCTACAACACGTCGGGGCCTCCCGTCATTGTGTACGGTCATTGCCGACGCTGGGCACCCATGGAGTTTCGCAAGAACCTTCAGGCGTTCTTCCTGATCGGGGACGCGTTCGTCATCGCGGCCCACGTGGCGGCAGGGAATCTGAAGGCCCAGGTCTGGCACCACTACGTCATGGCACTGCCGGCCTTGGGACTGGCGGCCGCTCTTGGTTTTTGGCTCAACCGATTCATCCAGCCCGCCAACTTCCGAACGCTGGCGCTGCTCATCCTGTTCGTGCTCGGCGCGCGCCTGTGCCTGGGGTGAGGACGGGCACGGGAGCCGCCAATGCCCGCAGGTGCCCACGCATTGCCCTGTCGCCGGTTAACCTGATAGTCTTTCACATGCTTCCACGTCCTTTCCAGCTTGCCGCGCCGTTCAGCCCTACGGGGGACCAGCCGCAGGCGATTGAGGCGCTTTGCCGGGGCTTGGAGGCAAAGGAGCGGTTCCAGGTGCTGGAAGGGGTCACGGGGTCTGGGAAGACGTTCACCGTGGCCAACGTTATCCAGCGCTGGGGCAAGCCCGCGCTGGTCATCTCGCACAACAAAACCCTGGCGGCCCAGCTCTATGCCGAGTTGAAGGAGTTCTTTCCGAACAACGCCGTGGAGTACTTTGTCAGCTACTACGATTACTACCAGCCCGAGGCGTACATTCCGCAGACCGACACGTACATCGAAAAGGATTCCTCGATCAACCAGGAGATCGAGCGCCTGCGACTGTCCGCCACGAATTCGCTCCTCTGCCGGCAGGACGTGATCATCATCGCGTCCGTCTCGTGCATCTACGGGCTGGGCTCGCCCGAGGACTATGTGGGCATGCTGGTCTCCGTCGAACCCGGCCAGGAGGTTGATCGGGACGATTTGCTGCGCCGGCTGGTGAACATTCAGTACACGCGCAACGATTTTGAAGTGGAGCCGGGCACGTTTCGCGTGCGCGGCGATTGCATCGACGTGTTTCCGTCCTACGCCTCACAGGGGGTTCGAATCGATTTGTTCGGCGACACCGTGGAGGCCGTACGCGCGTTCGATGCGACCAGCGGCAAGGTGCTGGGGGACCTGGGGCGTACGGTGATCTCGCCGGCCAAGCATTTTGTGCTGCCGGAGGAGAAGATCGCGCCGGCGATTGCGCGCATCCTGGCGGAGTTGGAGGAGCGGGTGGCCTGGTTTCAGCAGCGCGGGCGACTGCTGGAGGCGCAGCGCCTGCAGCAGCGAACGCTGTACGACATGGACATGCTCAAGGAGATCGGCTACTGCGCGGGCATCGAAAACTACTCGCGCCACCTGAGCGGCCGCGCGGCAGGGGCCCCGCCTGCCACCCTGATCGATTACTTCCCCGGCGAATTCCTGACGATCATCGACGAATCGCACGCGACACTCCCCCAGATTCGCGGGATGTACAACGGCGACCAGGCGCGGAAGGAGACGCTGGTGGAGCACGGGTTCAGGCTTCCGTCCGCCAAGGATAACCGGCCGCTGAACTTCACGGAATTTCTGGGGAAGGTCGGCCCGATCCTCTTTGCAACGGCGACGCCCGGACCGTATGAGGCCAGCGTGGCGCCGGTCCCGGTTCGCCAACTCCTGCGTCCGACGGGGCTGCTCGATCCACCCGTCGAGGTGCGGCCGCTCAAGAACCAGATCGACGACTTGATGGAGGAAGTGAGGGCGCACGCGGAGCGCCAGGAGCGCTCACTGGTCACGACGTTGACCAAGCGCACGGCCGAGGATTTGGCCGACTACCTGCGTGAATCGGGTCTGCGCGTGGAGTATCTGCACTCCGACATCGATGCCGTGGAACGCGTGGAGATCCTGCGCAGACTGCGGCTGAACGAGTTCGACTGCCTGATCGGGATCAACCTGCTGCGGGAGGGGCTGGATCTGCCGGAGGTCGCGCTGGTGGCGATTCTCGATGCCGACAAGGAGGGCTTCCTCCGCTCCGAAACCGCGCTCATCCAGATTGCCGGGCGGACGGCGCGCCATGTCAGCGGCAAGGTCATCCTGTACGCCGACAGGGTGACGGACTCCATGCAGCGGATGATCTCGGTCACGCAGACGCGCCGCGAGCACCAGACGAGCTACAACCGCGAGCACGGGATCACGCCGATGGGCATCGCCAAGAGTGTCGGCGCGAGCCTCGTGACGTGGAAATCGTCGAAGTCGATTGAGGACCGCGTGGTGCGGGAAGGCGGCGAAGACTACGACGTGCACCAGGCGATCCAGGACATCGAGCGGGAGATGCTGGAGGCGGCGGCCGCGCTGGAGTTCGAGCGCGCGGCCATTCTTCGCGACGAGTTGCAGGAACTGAAACGGCAGTCGGGTGAATCCGTGCCGTCCAGGGAAACGGGGCGTCGGAAGACAGGCCGGGGGGCGGCGGGCAGGAAGGGCGGCAAGGCGTGAGCGCTTGCCGATGACACGCGTGCTGTCGATCGGGCGCCTGTCCGGATCGTGGTCCTCCGTGATCCACGATCGACCGCTGGCCACCGCACGGCGCCGGGGGGAGCGGTCCGAGTCTGGGCTTGTACGTCGGCGGGGAGCGTCCTATAGTGTCGGGACAATTTAAGTTTGGTGGAAGTCTTCGGGACTCGGTGACGCTGCGCTTCGCGCAGGGAACTCCGAACCGGCGGTGATAGCCCGCGACTCTCGCTCTTGCGGCGGGACTGACATCGGTGAAATTCCGTGGCCGACAGTAAAGTCTGGATGGGAGAAGAACTTCTGTACAGGCATTGTGTCTCGATGCCCGGGCAGATTGATGTCTCCCCGGGCATTTTTTTTTGTCCCGAAGTCCGCCAGAGCCAGGAATGCCATGCGTGTACGCCGAGCCAACGCCCGCCGCCCTGGGGTGACCAAAGCCGCCCCGGCCTTCGATCCCATTGAGCGCGTCATCGCCGCCGTCAAGCGCGGCGACATGGTGGTGGTGGCGGACGACGACTGTCGGGAGAACGAGGGCGATCTCGTCGTTGCCGCGGCGAAGGTGTCCGAGGCATCCATGAATTTCATGGCCAGTCACGGGCGCGGGCTGATCTGCGTCGCGCTGCCGCACGAGCGCCTGGCGCGGGTTGGCATCGGCCGCATGCCGGTCAAGGGCAAGGGTGACCTCTACCAGACGGCGTTCATGGAATCGGTCGATGCCGCGAGGGGCGTGTCGACGGGTATCAGCGCTCGCGACCGCGCAACAACCGTGCAGGTCTTGATGAACAAGCGGTCGCGTCCTGGCGATCTGGTGAGTCCCGGCCACATGTTTCCGTTGGAAGCCATGCCGGGTGGCGTCCTGCAGCGTCCGGGACACACGGAGGCGGCCGTCGACTTGTCGCGGCTGGCGGGGTTGGAGCCGGGAGGCGTGATCTGTGAGATCCTGCGTCGCGATGGTCGGATGGCGCGCCTGACGCAGCTGCGCGCCTTCGCGCGTCAGCGCGGCCTGCTGATCACCACGGTGGCAGCGGTCATTGCGTATCGGCGACAGCACGAGCAGCTGGTGGATTTTGTGCGCGAAGTGCGATTGCCGACGAAGTGGGGCGATTTCCGGATGCGGCTGTACCGCGCGCGCATCGGGGGCGAGCATCATGTGGCCCTGGTGCGCGGGCACGTGACGCGCGGCACACCGGCCCTGGTGCGTGTGCACAGCGAGTGCCTGACGGGCGACGTCTTTGGCTCGCTGCGGTGCGATTGCGGCCAGCAGGTGGCGGCCTCGATGGACATGATTACGAAGGCGGGCCGGGGTGTTCTCCTGTACTTGCGTCAGGAGGGGCGCGGCATTGGGCTGGCGAACAAGATCCACGCCTACGCGTTGCAGGATGCGGGCATGGATACCGTTGAGGCGAACTTGCACCTCGGGTTCGGGGCCGACCTTCGCACCTACGACGAAGGGGCGCGCATTTTGCAGGACCTGGGCATGCGCCAGGTGCGGCTGATCACGAACAATCCGGCGAAGGTGGCGGGGCTCGAAGCGCACGGCATCCAGGTGGTGGAGCGGGTGCCCGTGGTCTGCTCCGCCGGCAAGCACAACGAGCGCTATTTGCAGACGAAGAAGGAACGCTTGGGACACATGCTGTGACTGCGCCGAGGCGCGGTCTGGACAACTCGGGAGGCACGACCATGGCTGTAAAAGAGATTTCGGCAACGCTGTCGGCGCAGGGAACGGCCTTCGGCATTGTGGTGAGCCGCTTCAACGATTTCCTGACGAAACAACTCGTGGGCGGGGCGGTGGACTGCCTGGTGCGGCACGGGGCATCGGAAGACCAGATCACGGTGGTCTGGGTGCCGGGCGCCAACGAGATTCCGATGGTGGCGGAGCGCCTGGCGGCGCGCGGCGGCATGCAGGCGATCATCGGGTTGGGCGCCGTCATCCAGGGCGCCACCCCGCATGCGCAATTCATCAATGGGCAGGTGGCGCGTTCGCTTGCCGCCGTGGCCAGCCGGTATGGCGTGCCCGTGATCAATGGCGTGGTGAGTGCGGACACGCTCGAGCAGGCGATCGAGCGTTCGGGCACGAAGGCCGGCAACAAGGGGTGGCAGGCGGCCCAGGCTGCCATCGAAATGGCCAACGTCTACAAAGCGCTGGGTCCGGTCTGAGATGGCGACACGACGAACATGCCGCGAATGGGCGGTGCAGTTGCTGTTCCAACTTGATCTGAATGCCACGGATAAGTTGGAGCCGGTGTTTGCCTCGTTCTGGAAAGAACGCAACCGCAAGTCGGACGCGCGCGGTCGGGTCTTCACCGAGGCCATGGTGCGGGGGGTGCTGTCGCACCAGGCCGAGATTGACGCCTACCTGGCGGGCATTGCCGAACATTGGGCGGTTGGTCGCATGGGCGCCATCGAGCGCAATGTGATCCGCCTGGCCATTTACGAAATGCGGCACTGCGACGACGTGCCACCGGTGGTGTCGATCAACGAGGCCATCGACCTGGCCAAGTACTTCAGCAGCAGCGAATCGGGACGTTTTGTAAATGGCATTCTCGATCGAGTCCGCAAGGATGTGAAGCGCCCGCCTCGACGGCCGGCCTCCAAGCCGCATGGGTGACGTGAGCGTGCCGCGTAATCTGGTCAGGGGAGACGCATGGCGGTTTCAGCGTCCAAGTGGCCGGCGATCTCAGGGCGCGGGCGCATGCGGGGCCAACGCGGCGAGCGTCAGCCGCGGCGGGATCACATACAGGCGTGGGCGGCATGACCTTGAGCGCGGACATACGCTGGATGCATGAAGCCCTGGCCCTGGCTCGTCGTGGCGAGGGATTTACGCGGCCAAATCCGCCAGTGGGTGCCGTTGTGGTGCGTGGCGGCCACGTGGTGGGGCGCGGCTATCACGTCCGGGCGGGCGGCCCGCACGCGGAGATCGGCGCGCTGCGCCAGGCCGGGCGCGCCGCGCACGGGGCGGTCCTGTATGTCACCCTTGAGCCCTGCTCAACGCAGGGGCGTACGGGGGCGTGCACCACGGCGATCCTGCATGCCGGCGTGCGCCGCGTTGTCGCATGCCTGGCAGATCCCAATCCGGCACATGCCGGCCGCGGATTCGACCTGCTTCGCCACGCGGGGGTGACGGTGACGCAGGGGCTGCTGGAAGCGGAAGGGCGGGCGCTGCTGGCGCCCTTTGCAACCTGGATTACCCGTGGCACGCCGCTGCTCTCGCTTAAGCTGGCGATGACGCTTGATGGCCGGATCGCCGACCGACGTGGTCAGTCGCGGTGGATTAGCAGCCCGGCTTCCCGCCGCCGCGTTCAGGAGTTGCGTCGCACCGCCGATGCCATTCTTGTTGGTGCGGGCACGGCGTGTGCCGATGATCCGTCGCTGACGAACCGGACGCGGCCATCGGCGCCTCTGCTGCGAGTCGTCGTCGACAGCACGGGGCGGCTGCCAGCCTCGGCGCGAGTGCTGACGGATGGGCATTCGGAAAGGACGATCATCGCCACGACGTCGCGTTGTCGCGCCTCGCGCGTGGCGGCGTATCGCCGCGCCGGAGCGCAGGTGTGGGTGCTCGCGCAGCAGGGCGGACGCGTGTCGCTGAGGGCGCTGACAAGGCGGTTGGGGCAGGCGGGGCTTCTGCATGTGCTGTGCGAGGGGGGGGGGGCGTTGGCGGGAAGCCTGTTGCGGGCGCAACTGGTCGATCGGCTGTACGTGTTTGTGGCGCCGAAGATTCTGGGCGCCGCCGGCGTGCCGGCGGTGGGGGGCGAAGGCTGGTCGCTGGACCGGGCACCGGGCGTGGTGTTCGAAAAGGCCGAGCAGGTGGGGCGGGATTGGCTGCTGACGGCGCGGGTGTCGCGGACGCAGCGGAGGAAGGCGTAACCATGTTTACGGGGCTGGTCGAACGGGTGGGGCGCGTGGCGCGCTTGGACGCGCGGGGTGGGGGGGCGCGATTGGTGATTGAGCACGATCCCTGGCCGGAACCGCTGGCGCCAGGCGAAAGCGTGTCCGTGCAGGGCATTTGTCTCACGGTTGCCGAGCGCGGCTCCGGACATTTTCAGTGTGACGTTCTGAATGAAACGCTCACACGGACGACCCTTGGCGACCAGCGTCCGGGCGCCCTGTTGAATCTGGAGCGCGCCCTGCGCGCCGATGGCCGATTCGGCGGTCACCTGGTGACCGGGCACGTGGATGGGACCGGTGTGGTGACGCGCCTGGAATCCACCGGGAGCGATTGGCTGCTGGAGACCGACGCTGGCACGGAGCTGTGTGGCGGCATGGTCATGAAGGGTTCAATTGCCATCGATGGCATCAGCCTCACGGTGGCGGCGTTGACGGCGACGCGCTTCCAGGTGCACCTGATTCCCTTCACGTGGGCGCACACGAGCATCCGCGACGCGCGGGTGGGCGATCGTGTCAACCTGGAGACGGACATGATTGGCAAATACGTGGCCAAGAGCCTTGCCAGACAGGCGCCGGCGGCGCGCGCCGGCGTCACGCTGGACGACCTGGAGCGGGCCGGATTTGCATGAGGGTGCAAGACGCCGTTGACACATGCGCACACAGTGCCATAAACTCATCGGTTTGAGCTTGGAGGGCATGTGGATACCGGAACACTGAGCGAGATCGGAAAACTCCTGGTCCTGCAGGAGCACGACGTCCGTATTCGACAGATCGAGCGCGAACTGCGCGACATTCCGGAGCGCAAGAAGGGTGAGGAGCAAAGGCTCGCGACCCATCAGGCTGATGCGGCCAAGGCCGATGACCACCAGAAGGGGCGTCAGGCAGCCATCAAGGATCTGGAACTTGAAGTGGCCAGCAAGCGTGAGCAGATCCTCAAGCTGCGTCGCCAGCAAGTCGACCTGAAGACCAACAAGGAATTCCAGGCGATCGACAGCGAGATCAAGAGCGTCGAATCGGCGATTGCCGGCCTGGAAGACAAAGAGTTGGAACTGATGGCGCTCCTGGAGGAGGCCAACCAGTTGCTGGCGGCGAGCAAGCGTGAGCTGGCAGACGAAGCCAGCGTCGTGAAGCGCGACGTGGTGGCGTGGGACCAGCGGGCGGCGGCGTTGGAAGCCGAAGTGGCAACCCTGCGCGCGCAGCGCGACGCGGCGGCGGCCCTCGTTCAGCAGAAGGCCTGGCTGGCGCTGTACCAGCGCGTCTTTTCGCGCAAGGACAATGCCCTGGTGCCGATCGAAGGCGGCGTATGCGGCGGCTGTCACCTGCAACTGCCGCCGTACGTCGTGCATGAGATGAAGAAGCAGGGGACCCTCGTGACCTGCAACTTCTGCGGGCGGTTGTTGTACGAGCGTTGATTTTTGTGTTTGCGGCGGGGGCGATCAGTCGCCTCGTGGCCTTCGGGTCGCGGGGAGGAAAGTCCGGACTCCACAGGGCAGGATGCCCCGCAACGGCGGGGGACCCTTCGGTTAAGCGAAGGGGACGGAAAGTGCCACAGAGAATATACCGCCACGGATCGGTCGCAAGGCCAGTCCGGGGTAAGGGTGAAAAGGTAGTGTAAGAGACTACCGGGTTGCGCCGCGAGGCGTGGCCGCTTGGTAAACCCCGTCCGGAGCAAGATCAAATAGGAAACCGGAGGCGGCCCGTCTCGCTCGGGTGACCCTTCACGGGGGATCCCGTAATGGTTTCGGGTTGATCGCGTCAGATGAATGACTGATCCCGCTTCGGCGGGAAACAGAATCCGGCTTATGTCCCCCGCCGCTTTTTTTGAGAAATGGGTCGCCCGCGTGGCCTGGGCACTCGTCGTCGTGTCCGGGATCGTGGCCGCGCTTCTGTCCATGCGTGCGCTGGCCTTTCGCAAGGCCAGCCTGCTGCCCGACCCTTCGCGCCTGCTCCCGGCGGTGGACGCGGCCACGCCTCCCGCCCTGCGCCCCCTCGACTGGTCGATCTTCCGCGGCCGGGTTGGCAGCGGGGCTCCCGCGGATAGTGCGCTCAGTCAGCGCTTCCGCCTGGCCGGGACCTTTTTCGAACTTGCCGCCGGCGGCGAGGATGATCGCGTGGCCATTCTGGACGATTTGGCGCAAGACCGACAGCTGCTGGTGCGCGAGAAAGACGACGTCGACGGCGTGCTGGTGGTTCAAATCCAGCGGGATCGCGTTATCCTGCGGGACGGGGACGGCAAAGAAGCGGAGTTGACGCTCACCTTCACAGGCGGCTCAGGCGCCGCGGGTGGGGCAGGGGGGAAGGGCGCGGCGGATGGGGCCCCGCCGGCGGGACGCTTTGGCGGCAATCGGGTGGGGGAAGGACGCTGGACGTTCAATCGGGCCGCCCTACTCCGCTACTACCAGGATCTCCGTGATCAGCCGGAGCGACTGGTTCAGCTGTTCGATTCATTGAAGCCGGTGTACACGGCCGACAATCGGATTTCCGGCTATCGCTTGGGGGTCGAGGGCGAGCGTGAATTCTTTGATGCCGTGGGGCTGTCGGAGGGCGACGTCGTCCGCCGCGTCAACAACGTGGAGATGACGAACCGCCGCAGGGCCGAGTTCTTTGTCAGCCAATTTGTGCGCAATGACGCCAACGCCTTCGTGCTGGATGTCGAGCGTGGCGGGACGACCAACCGCCTCGTCTACGAGGTGCGTTAGGCAGGCGCCCCATACGGGTGGCGGGCGGGTCTGGGCCTCCATCCTGTGCCCGCGGCCGCGGCTCTGTGCCTCACGGTCGTCCGGCGGCAGAATCTGGCGGTCCCCCTTGTACCCGAGGAAAGTTATCTTCGTGGCAACCGGTGAGAGTTCCCAATAGAAAGCCCAACCCCTTGGGGTTGATGACGTCAATGACTAGACATAACATATATTATGCGACGTTGCCTTTGTTCGCCATGTCGTGCGGGGTTAAGGATCTCTAATCAGCAAGGCCCCAGCGCCTGGAGAACGGCCAGTAGACGAAGACAGCCGGCCCGACCAAGTTCCGCCTGGGAACCGAGCCCCAGTAGCGCCCGTCGCGGCTGTTTTGGGTATTGTCACCGAGGGCGAAGAAATCATCGGGGCCCAGGTTGAGCACGTCCGTCGAACGGCGCATGGCCCACTGCAGCGGCTCTGAATCCGTCTTGGGGTCGACGAGACGGTAACCGGCGTAACCTGGCTCCTGGTTCTCGATTCTGGCAATCGGCTTCGGATTGCTGGTGACGGCCCCATTGATGACCAGATTTGGCGGCTCAATCGACACCAGCTCGTTTGGCAGCCCCACGAGGCGCTTGATGTAATGCGTCTTGGGCGGCAACGTCGGAATGTCATCGGTATTGAAAACGACGATCTGGCCGCGTCGTGGCGCACTCACATTCCACCGGACGCGATCAACGAAGACATGGTCGCCGGCGACGCGGACTCCCCGCCAGAGCACGGTGCCTTTCGGCAGAAACTGATTCGGCGACAGTCGGAGGGGCGCGCGGGATGGAATCCGGTAGCGATGCGAACCAACAATGACCGAGACGTGTCCGTTTGACAGATCGTTCATGTCCGCCGTCATCGTGGCATAACCGGACTCCTGGGTGCGGACTTCCGTGAACCACTCGCCAAACACCACCCACTTGACGAGTTTGAATGGCAGGCGATCCATCCAGGTCACGGTATCACGCGGCTCGTAAATGATCCCATACAGCGTCGGCTGCATCGAACCGGTTGGGATTTTGAACGGCTGGATGAAGTAAGTCCGGCAGGCCATGGCCACACCCACGGCCACCACGAGAATCTCCAGGTGCTCACGCACGCCAGGGAAACGGCGGGCCGGCATGTTGCGGCCGAGCCAGTCCTGCAGCGCATGGGAGGCGGCGGTAACGGTGTCACGGGTCCCCTCGCCCAGCGCCGCCGCGACGGCCTGTTCGCGCTCGATCAATTCACGGACCCGCGCGGGAGCCATGACGTCCTCGCGCATGCGCCGGAAATGCCGCGCGTGCCGCAGCAGATCACGCGCTTGCTCGCGAGAATGATCTTTCTTCAACCACGCAAACATGGTGTATCCGTCCGGCCACGCGCACGCGTGACCGTCCTCGCTAGCTCGACTTCAACACTTCGACAAAGGCCTTCTGAGGCACGTTCACACTGCCGAACTGCTTCATCCGCTTCTTGCCTTCTTTTTGCTTCTCGAGCAGCTTACGCTTGCGCGTGACGTCACCGCCGTACAGCTTCGCGGTGACATCCTTGCGGAAGGCGCGGATGGTTTCACGCGCAATGATCGTCTTGTTCAGGGCGGCCTGCACGGGGATGGCGAACATGTGGGGCGGGATGACGTCTTTGAGCACTTCGCACATCCGGCGCCCTCGGCTGACGGCCTTGCTGCGGTGGACCAGGCTGGCAAAGGCATCCACGGGCTCCTGGTTGAGCAGGATTTCCAGCTTCACGATGTCGCCCTCGCGGTAGCCGGCCAGCTCGTAATCCATGGACGCGTACCCCTTGCTGAGGCTCTTGAGCGAATCGTGAAACTCGACCAGGATCTCGTTGAGTGGAATCGTGCAGGTCAGCATGACGCGGCGCGTGTCCAGCGATTCCGTGCGATCGACCGTCCCGCGCCGGTCCATCGTCAGCTTGAGCACGTCGCCGATGTTCTCATTCAGGCAGATCACGAAGGCCTTCACCATCGGCTCTTCGATGTGGTCAATCCGGGTGGGATCCGGCAGCCGCTGGGGGTTGTCGATTTCCTCGACCTCGCCGCTCTTCAAGTGAACGCGGTAGACCACGCCGGGGTGCGTGTTGATGATGTCCATGTCGAACTCGCGCCGCAGCCGCTCCTGGGTGATTTCCATGTGCAGCAATCCCAGGAAGCCGCAGCGGTAGCCAAAGCCCAGCGCCAGGGACGATTCCGGATGAAAGGTCAGGGCCGAGTCGTTGAGGCGCAGCTTCTCGAGGCTATCGCGGAACTTTTCGAACTCGGCGCTGTTGACGGGATAGATGCCGCTGAAGACCATGGGGCGCACATCGCGGAACCCGGGCAAGGCGTCCGTGGCCTCACGCTTTCGCACGGTGACGGTGTCGCCGATACGGATATCCGCCGGTTCCTTCAGGTTTCCGATGAAGTAGCCGACATTGCCCGCCATGAGTTCCTTGACCGCCGTGGGCTTGGGGCAGAAGACGCCGACCTCCTTGATCTCCGTTTCCTTGCCGCCTGCCATCATGCGCGCCTGGTCGCCGGCGCGCAGGCTGCCGTCCATCATGCGCACGTACGTCACCACGCCGCGAAAGGCGTCGAAGACAGAGTCGAAGACGAGGCCGCGGGTTTCGGTGGGCTTCCCCAGCAGTTTGGGCGGCGGGATGCGGTGCACGACGGCTTCCATCAACTCCTCGACGCCGAGGCCGGACTTGGCGCTGACGAGCAGCGCGTCGTGGGCGGGAATGCCGAGTACGTCTTCAATCTGTTTGCGGATTTCCGGGATGTTGGCGCTGGGCAGGTCGACCTTGTTGATGACGGGAATGATTTCGAGGCCGCGCTCGATGGCCAGGTAGGAGTTGGCCACGGTCTGGGCTTCCACCCCCTGCCCCGCATCCACCAGCAGCAGCGCGCCTTCGCAGGCGGCCATGCTGCGCGACACCTCGTAGGTGAAGTCGACGTGGCCGGGCGTATCAATCAAGTTGAAGGTGTAGGCGGTGCCGTCCTTCGCCTTGTATTGCATGGTCACCGGATGCGACTTGATGGTGATGCCGCGCTCGCGTTCGAGGTCCATGGCATCGAGCACCTGGTCGCGAAAGACGCGCTGCTCGATGGTATGGGTGAGCAGCAGCATGCGATCAGCCAGGGTGGATTTGCCATGATCGATGTGGGCAATGATGCAGAAGTTGCGGACGTACGTGAGTGGGTTCATGGGGGTGACGGGAGTGGTCATGCGAGCGCCGCAGCGGCTTGTGCCCGCATTGTCCGAATGTCGGCGGCCATGTCCGGCGCTTTGTACAGCGCGGTACCGGCCACGAGGCCATTGGCGCCGTGGCGGGCGCAGGCCGGGGCCGTGGTCAGGTCTACGCCACCATCGACGATGATATCGAGGTCCGGGCGTCCGGTCCGGCGCGCACGCTCACGCACCGCACGAATCTTGGGCAGGACGTCGTGCATGAACGACTGGCCGCCGTAGCCGGGCTCAACGGTCATGCAAAGCACTTCGTCCACCAGGTCGAAGACGGGATCCAGGCGCTCGACCGGCGTGCCGGGGTTCAGCGTGATGCCCGGCCGCACGCCGGCGTCGCGGATGGCGCGCAGCGTCGCGGGGACGTCGCAGGCGGCCTCGATGTGAATCAGGAGGGACGTGGCGCCGGCCTCGGCAAACCGGCGCACGTACTGGTCCGGATGCAGCAGCATCAGGTGCACGCTCAGGGGCATCGTGACGCAGCGCTTGGCCATGGCCACCACAGCCGGTCCCATACTGATATTCGGCACAAAAACCCCGTCCATGATATCTAGGTGGAGCGCATCGCCGCCGGCACGTTCGGCCTGTCTGGCCGCGGCCTCGAGATGTCCCACGTCCGCCGCCAGCAGCGACGGGAGGATCAGCACGTTCATGCGGCGTGATTATTACAGGTTAGTACCAGACCTTCCAGAGAAAAAGGCCGCTGGCCGGTGCGGTGGGCACGCGCGCGGTTCGCTCGCGTGACGCGAGAATGTCCCGCGCGTGGGCGGGCGGCACGGCCCCCTCCCCCACGCGGATCAGGAAGCCGGCCAGGCTGCGCACCATCTTGTAGAGAAAGCCCTCGCCGCGCGCCGCGATGGTGATCTCGCTCCCGCGCCGCGTCACGCGCAATTCGGTGACCTGGCGCACCGTGGTTTCCACCTCGCGGTTCGGATTGGCTGAAAACGCGGCAAAATCGTGGCGCCCCACCAGCTGGCGGGCGGCCTCACGCATCAGAGACACATCCAGCGGCTTGCGGATATGGGCGCGGTAGCAGCGGATAAAGGGGGGCAGGACCTCATCGTTCCAGATGAAATACCGGTACTCCTTGCCGCGGGCGCTGCGTCGGGCGTGGAAATCCGCCGCGGCGCGCGTCAGCCCCAGCACGCGAATGTCGGGAGGGAGGACGGCATTGAGGCTGACCATGGTGCGACGCGTTGGCACCGCCCGCCCGAGATCGAAATGGGAGACCTGCGCGCGTGCGTGGACACCTTGGTCGGTACGCCCGCTGCCGTGCAACCGGGGCCTTTCCCCGCAAACGGTGGCCAGCGCCTTCTCGACGACCTCCTGCACGGTGAGGGCGTTGGGCTGCAACTGCCAGCCCGCATAAGACGTGCCGTCGTAAGCGATTCGCATCTTGTAGCGTTGCGGGGAGGCTGTCGTCATGGCTTGGCGGGATTGTGGGTCTGGGCGTCCAGATACCCCTGCAGAATCTGCTGTGCGGCCACCTTGTCGCGCACGGCCTTGCGCTTCTGCCGGCTCATGTCCGCTTCGATCAGGAATTGTTCGGCGCTGTAGGTGGTCAGGCGTTCGTCCCAAAGTTCCACAGGCAGGCCCGTCTGGCGTGTGAGTGCGGTTGTGAACTGCCGGACTTCCTCCGCCATCGGGCCGTGGGTGCCGTCCATGTTCAGGGGCAGCCCGACCACGATCCGCGCGACCCCTTCGCGATGGCAGCATTCGCCCACCTTCTTGACGGCTTCGCCCGTGTTGTGAACGTCGAGCACGGCGTGCGGGAAGGCAAACTCCTCGGTGTCGTCGCTGACGGCGAGCCCCACCCGCCGGCGTCCATAATCGATGCCCAATATGCGAGCCATGAATCACCATTCCGCGGGCGCACGGCCGCGAGTGCCGGGCGCTTCGTCGATTGGTGGCGGAGCCACTTACAGCAAATGCCTGTACTCGGGTTTTCCCGCCAGCAAGCTCACGATCTTCTTCACATCCTGTGCGCGTTCCTTGGGGCAAATCAGCGTGGCCCCCTCGGCCTGCACCACCACGAGGTCCCGCACGCCAAGCAGGGCCGTCAGACGGCCTTGTGAAATGACGACATTGCCGGCCGCGTCGACCGTTTCGCACTGCCCGATACTCACGTTGCCGGAGGCGTCAGCCGGAAAATGATTCGCCAGCGACGGCCAAGATCCCACGTCGTCCCAGGCAAAAGTGCCCCGCGCCATGAGGATATTGCGCGAGGGTTCCATAATGGCGTAGTCGACGGAGATCTTGTCGAGCTTGCCGTACTCAGTGGCCAACGCCGCCGGGAATTCAGGTTTGCCGACGAGGGGCGCGAGTCGGCCGGCCATGGTGTGCAGGACTGGCCGGTGGGTGGCGAGGGCGCGGCTGAAGGCGTCCACCGACCAAATAAACATGCCGGCGTTCCAGTAATAGTTGCCGGCGGCGAGATACTGCTCGGCCGTGGCAAGGTTGGGCTTCTCGACGAATTTGCGTGCGCGGCAAAACGTGATGCCTGACTCGGTGGCGAACACGTCACCGGCGTCCACGTAGCCATAGCCGGTGCTCGGGAAGGTGGGCGTGATGCCGATCGTGATGAGGACGTCCTCACGCCGTGCGAGCGCAAAACTCTGGCGCAAGGTGTTCTGAAAAACTTCCAGGTCGCCCATGATATGGTCTGCCGTCACGATGGCAAGTACGCCTTGTGGATCCCTCGCCTGAACGAGGGCCATGGCAAGGGCGCAGGCGGCGGCGGTGTCTCGGCCGACCGGTTCGCCAACGATGTTTTGCGGCGGCAGGATGGGCGCGGCTTCTCGCGTGACGGCCACGAGCTCTGCGCTGGTGATGACGAACACGTGATCGGGGGCAAGCAGTCCCTTGAGGCGATCCACGGCCATGGCAAGCAAGGTCCGTCCTCCGAAAAGTGACAGCACCTGCTTCGGGGTGCGCGATGTGCTCAGAGGCCAAAAACGCTCACCCTTGCCCCCGGCGAGAATGACCGCATACGCGTTTTGCTCCATGACCCCTCTCCCCTTTCCTGATCGCCGGTCTCGTGGCCGGCTGCTGCGCTCCCTGACTCAGCAATAGCCGCTCGGGCCGTTTGCATCAAGCACGGATGATTGCCCGCGGAGTGGCATTTGCGATACCATCATCGGTGGCGGGGTGATTCAGGGGACGGGCGTTGTCAAAAAGGGGGGAGCCGTGATGGCGATCTGCAGAACCTCTGTTGTTCGAATCGCATGCATGGCGGCTGTTCTGGCGCTGTGCGCGAACGTGTCGCAGGCACAGGTGTATGTGGATGCGTCGGTTGCGGGCGGTGCGGGCGACGGTTCGACGTGGGCCAACGCCTACGCCAGCCTCGCCAGCGCACTCAGCATGGCCACGAAATACACCGAGATCTGGGTGGCCAGGGGGACATACAAGCCAGGGGCGACTGGCACCGACCGCGCCACGTCGTTTGCCATTGTGGAATCATATGTATCGGTGTACGGCGGTTTCACCAACGGCATGACGCAGCGTGACGAGCGCAATGGGACCCTGAACCCCACGATTCTGAGCGGAGACTACGCGGGCAACGACAGCCCTGACTGGGGAAATCGCGAAGACAACGCCTATGGTATCTTCCGGATCTACAGCGACACGATTCTGCCGACGGGTGACGTCCTCGATGGTTTCATCGTCCGCGGCGGCAACGGTGATGCCGGCGATGGATCTCCCAACAGCTATGGAGGCGGAGTCTCGGTCTATAATTCCGCGGCGTTGCGGATCGCCAATTGCGTGTTTATCGACAACTCAGCGGATGGGTCCGGTGGACTCTACCTGCGACGGTCGACTGGCGCCGTGGTTGAGAACTGTATCTTCAGCGGCAACCGTGCGACGGCGGCCGACCACAACTTCGGTTCTGGGGGCGCCGGACTCGCCGCACAGGCCGGCGCGTACTCGGTGGACTTCCGGAACTGCCGATTCGCCGGGAATTTCAGCTCCACCTACGGGGGCGCCTTCTACAGCACCCATATGCCGTTCACCAACACCTTCGTGAATTGCCTGTTCGTCGGCAATCAGTCCGCTGAAAATGGTGGCGGGGTCTACATTCGCAACCTACCCAACCCCATGGTGAATTGCACGTTCAGCCTGAACAATCCGAATGCTGTGGGTGTGGGCGGGACCACCACGGTGGCGACCAATGTGATCCTGTGGAGTGACACGGATGAGATCGGGGGGTTCGGGCACCTGCAATATGCCTACTCGGACGTCATGGGATCGGCCGGGGCGGGCATTAGCAACCTGGACGTCAATCCGCTGTTTGCCCTTACAGAGAACGGAAACTGGACGGCCAATGCCGTCTATGATCCGGCCGCGGGACAAACCCTGCTGACGGATGTCAGCGCGCAATGGCCATCGGGCAGGCTGACGGGCGGCACCGTGAATCCTGATGGGGGGCAGTTCCTGGAGTTCTACATTGCTACCAACACGGCGACGACGCTGCTGGTCTGGGGTGATGCATCAGCGGGCGGAAGCGGGGACGCTTATGCGCTGCACGACTGGCACCTGCAGACCAACAGCCCTTGCGTGGATGCCGGCGATCCTGGGTTTGATTGGAGCATCGAACCTGACTACCCCAGTGGCCGGATTGACATGGGAGCCTATGGCAACACGGTGGAAGCGGCAACCACCAATCCCCCGCCGCCCTTTGTCCTTGATCTGCCCCCCGGGCTCAAGCTTTTCATACGCTAGGAGCTTGGTGGGCGCTGGCGAGGCGAAGCCCATGCCGAAGTCCGACAGGCTTCTAGTCCGGTGCACGCTCGACCCAAAGGCGGCCGCGGTAAAACTGCGGCGTGGCGCTGGCGGGCGGACTGTTTGTCACGACGGTGACCACCGCGTTCGCACCCCGCACATTCGTGTAGTTGGGGATACCCTCCCAAGACGGCTGTGAGAGATTGGTGGACGATTCCAGGACGTAGAACCGGGTGGCCTGCCCAAATGCCAGTTCGGCGGAGATCCCGTAGAAGCTGATGCGTGTGGCGCTGCCCGTGCTCCCAATTTCCAGTCGGAACACATCCGAATGATTCGTCGGATCCGTGCCGGCAATAAATTCAACGCTGTTGAGGGCGCCGTCGCCGTCGGGGTCCCCATCCGGCAGCCCGACCGTCCCCAAGTGGGTGATCTCCCATGCATCGGGGAGTCCATTCCCGTCCAGATCCTCGGGGCCGGCGGGGGCGTCAAAACCCGACGCGTAGGCGGTCACCATGGCATTGGAGGCCACGGTGAGATAGCTGGCACGAATCCAGTCGGGTGATCGCGCAACCGAGGCGACGCGCACCTCGTCGAGGCGCCCCTGGAGGCGGTAGCTGGCAAGCGATTGACCTGACATCGTGCCGAGCAACGGAAGGCGACTGGGCGTGAAGGTCGTGTAGGCAAGCGCGGACGCCGAGGCCAGCCCATTGCAGTAGGCCCATGCCTGCCCGTGATCGAGCACCAGGGTCAACATTTGCCAGCGGTTCGTGTCAACGGCATGCTCCTGGTTCGCCGCCGAGGAGGTTCGCACCACAAATTTCCACTTCCCGCCGGACTGAGTGATGGCCAGGCGGCTGGAATCGAGTGGCCCCGCCAACGCTCCGAAGGCCGTGGCATCCTGCTTTAAACTCGGGAATACCCACATAGACAGGGTCAAGCTTTGGATATTCTGTCCGTACCAGGCGGCGGGTAGCGACGGATCGATGGCGTCATCCGCGCCGTCCAGATAGCGCCCCTCCCCCACAACCCCGGCCACGGCGACAGTCCCGGTATCGACGGCCAGCACGTGATTCGTCGAGGAATCTTGCATCGAGCCATGAACATGCAGAACACGCGCTTCGCCGTCCGACCACACGCTGCCGTTGGTGGCGCTCGACGGGAGTGAGGCGGCGGCATTGCCCCAACAGGCATAGAGCGTCGTGGGGCCAGGTCCAAGCTCAGGAACGCGCACCCAAGCGTACGAGGTGCCATTCACGTTCCACGCCTCGATCTCGTGCGCGAGGGCGGCCGAATTCGTGGACAACGTGAAGCGCAGGTCGCCGCCAGTTGCAGAGGCGAAGGAACTGTAGCTGAAGCCAGGGATGTTCGTGCTGAGGGCAACTAGAACGGGGAAATTGCTCAGCGTGCTGCCGGCTGTCAGATCACGCATCGTGATTCGCATGCCGTTGGTCCAACTGGCGTAGGAGGAGCGGAACGTATCGCTTTGCGGCGCCCAGGAGCTGCTGCTGTCGTTCGCCGCGAAGACCCGGTAGTAGTACGTCTGGCCGAGCGTGAGTCCTGACAGTACACGGCTGAACGAGCCGCCTATGCCGGAGCCCAGCGGCAAGGCATAATCCCAGGACCCGGCGTTCGTGCCGCCGTCCGACGTTCCCCAGTAGAAAGTGGCGGCGGCCGTTCCGCTTCCATTTAGCCGTCCCCGCAGCCGTGCCGTGGTCTCGGTTATATCCGTCGCGCCCCCGTCATGGTCAAGTGACAGCCCGTATAGCGTGGCCGGAGTGGACCCGTACGTCCCTCCGTCATCGGTCATGAACGCTTCGAGTACGTAGGCCTTTGCCTGCGTGAGACCATCAACCTGACAAGCAAAGGGCGCGCTCTCATCCACGGTCAACGTGGTACCGTCCAGCCGGAACTCGACCGAGTGGACCGTGCCCGTCACCTGTGACTCGTCGATGGCAACGGTAGCGGTGGTGGAGACTGGAACAAGGAACTGGCTGCCCGGCTCCGGGCTGGCCAGCGCCAGCTTGTTGGGCGCCTTCCCGGGCGATGGAAACAATTCGGCGATCCATGAATCCGCAGCCGTCCCGGGGCTGCTTGCGCCAAGGCGCCGGATGGAACGGCCCGTGCCCGCCACCGTGGTTGGCCACGGTGCGAACGGCGCATAAAGCACTTCATCAACGATAATCCAGGATGAGCCATCCCCCGGCAAGTCCGGCGCCTGGGGGCGCTCGAGCGACACACGCTCGCCCTCGTTGCTCAGCCGTCCCTCGTAAGGACCCACCACCCAGACCTGTCCGTTCGTCAGCCCGTAGGCGGTCAGGAACGCCTGCCGCGCATCCGTGTCCGTGGTGGGATCAAAGGCGACCACGGCCACGTACCCGCCGGGTGGCAGCGTGATGTCGGCCGCGAAATGGAATGATACACCCCCACTCAGCCTCCATGTCCCCCCCTCTCCGACCAACGTGACCGGAGCCTCGGTAGGATTCCAGAGCTCGATAAATTCATTGGTCGCGCCCTGGTCGTCGTCCGCCGGCTCCGCCATGATCTCGCTGATGATGACATGCGTGATGGGAACCCCGTTTGACGCACCGGGCGTGGGCACCAGCGGAAACCATGCGGGAGCACCGTCCGGATAGCGGCCAAGCGCGACTCCATTCTCCTGTCCCTTGAACGTGACCGCATCGGCCACGCGATCCGCGCCTGTACCCGGAAGGTAGGACAGTAAGACCGTCTCTCCGGCCTTGTTCAACCCGAATCCGTTGGTTATGGGATTGTGGAAGTCATGGATCTCGTCGAGGACGAGCCAGTCCTTCGCTCCAATGGCTGTTTCCCCGGGAATTGCCCACTTCTTCAGATCTTCCGGATCGTCACTCAGATACCAATGGTCCAGTGACTTGGCGGAACCGGTGGCGTTGTACAACTCCAGCCAGTCGTTTGAATCGTAACCCGGGTGATTCGTGGGATCGGCAAGGTCGGTGTGGGCTACCAGTTCGTTCAGCACCACATCAGCGACGGGTCCGGGATCCTCCATGCCTGGCGAGCCGAACCGGTATGCGCTCGCCCGCCAGAAAGCGCCATGATTCAAGTGCGTGTCGGTCGCGTCGCTGGGGACCAGTGGCACGAGTGAGTGACCAGCCCCGTCGGCGGTCACCGGCCATTCGCGTCCGTCGCCGTAAGTCAGGCTCGCGAGGGTTGGACCAAAGGGCGTTGCCTTGAGCCGCAAGGTCTCCCCGCTGTTGTCGAGCTGTCCCGCGTAGACACCGGCCACACTGACGTTTGCACCATAGCGGGCCGTAAACGTGGCGAGATTGTTGACCAGCACGGCATAGCCATCGGGTGGCAGGATGATGGAGTTGGTGAAGGCAAAGGCAATCCCCTCGGTGAAAGTGACTTGACTGAGATTCAGCGGTGAAGCGCCACGGTTGTGCAGCTCCACGAACTCCGCTTCGTTGGACTGCAGCAGTCCGTCCCCGGGCGCGCCGTGGTACATGACCTCGCTGATGGCCAGCGGAAAATCTTCGGGGTCGAACGGTGCAAACGTCGGCGTGAGCGTGGCATTCCCAGTCATCGAGAAGGTTACGGGGTTGGTTGTGGACGTGGAGAGTCCCTGCCAGCCTGTAAACTGATAGCCGTCCGCCGCAATGGCCGTCGCACGCATGGCAACGCCTTGATAGTAGATGCCCTGCCATGCAAAAGGGGCACTGTTTGTCACGCCGGGCGTATGGGGATCGAGGTCTGTCGAGTTGATGCGCACATGTCCGTGAGCCGGATTGTCGACGGTCAGCGTTAGGGTAGCGTTTCCCCCGAGGCCAAAGGTTCGGCGCACATTGTCGCGCTCGAAGCTGGCGCGGTTGGCGATGTTGGCGCGCATCTGCTGGAGCCAGAAATTCCAGCGGTCGATCTGCGAACCTGAACCTTCCAGGATGGGCCACCGACTGTGCCATTCCGGTGCGAACGGCTGCAGTTCGGCCACCATGGCGTCAAAACGGGCCAACATGACGTCCGTGCGGAACGCGGTGTTCAGGAGGTCGGCATACCGATTGATGAACGCGTTGACGAAGTCCGGATTGTCGTCGAGACGGCTGAAGATGTTGTGGTTGCGCACCTGCCCCATCATGTCCGTGGACCAGGAGTCCTGGAAACAGTGATCCATGTCGAACTGGAGCCAGCGCCAGCGCCCGTCGGGAGTGCGCGCCCGGAACTTGGCTTCATTCTGGTTGGGCCAATCCGCTTTCACGCCGAACCCGCTGTGGACCATGTAGAGAATATAGTCATCCACATCGATCCGGGTCTGGATGTAGGCATAATTCGCGGGCTGGCTCATGTCATGACTGTTGAGGAACGTGACCATCTCGTTCCAGTTCGTGCCGTCCCCCTCGTCGACATACGAGTAGTCCGTAATCGTGTCGGGGTCGAAATCACTGTAGGGACCGCTGCCATATAGGACGTCATAGCCTGGATCGTCACGGTCAACGCCATAGTAGTCTTCAAGATACTGTGAGTTCTTGTTGGCCTCGCGCAACTCCTGCACCCCCCAGTACTCTCCGTTGATGAAGACGACGCACGGCCGGTAGTTCTGGGCATCGAGGTCGGTCTGGTCCAGCAGCACGTGGGTGAACGGATCGTACAGCATGCCGCGACCCCGATAGCTCCCCCACCCGCGCAGCATGAAGCGTTTGTAGTCCTTTCCGTTGCTTGCCCGGCCCTGAGCGGTGGCAAAAATCGGATACGTCACGCTGCTCGTCCCATACTCGGACCTGCAAAAGACGCTGATGCCCTTGTGCGGGCTGGCACATGACGTGTTGCCTTGGACGCGAATGCCCACCACGGCATTGAAGGCCACTTCACCGCCCGGTTCAAACCACTCGATATTGCAGGGTTTCTCCCAGCGTTGGTAGTAATTGCCGCTCGATGCGGTGCCGACATAGGTGTTTCCCGGTACATAGATTCCCGTTGCCGGATCAAAGAGATGCTTGCGGTCGGACGTCAGCGATATCACCGGAAGGTGGCCGTAGCGCGCGGGCATGTTCGTATCGACGAAGTACGTGTGGGTGACGATCGGGCTGGGCAGCCGCCCCGGGGCGAACGTGCGCGCGCGCACCACCGTTCCCTTGAACACGTCACCAGCCGGGGGCGCCCAGCGCGGCATCCAACTCCACTGGCTCTGGCCTCCGCTCGGCGCGGTGGCAATCAGGGAGAACACGTTCGTCTGCCCGACCCGGCTCGTAATGGTGAGGGGGACGGAATAGACGGCAGACGATTCGGTGGGCTCATCGCCGTTGAGCGTGTAGCGGACGAGGGCACCATCCCCTGTTGCATTGAGCACAAGAGCCTGCGCGTTGGTGTAGAAGCCGGCCCGAAGTGAAAAGTCCGGCGGCGCCGCCGGTGCGGCTAAGCCCGCCGCGTTCATGGTGCCGGGTGTGGGCGTTGAGAAGTACCGCCGTGCGACGGTCCCATTGGTGGGCGCCCCAAACAGGCGTGCTTCCAGCAACATGTCGCTATCCGTTGAACTGATGTTCAGCGCCTGAATGGCGAGGACGTTCGTCCCCTGCTCAAGCGCTCCGCGGAAGGCGGTGGCGTCGAACTCGGTCCATGCAACCGCCTCGGCGTTGGCGCGGGAGACGGTGGACGTGGAGCTCAAGGCCAGCGAGGGCGGTGCGTTGGACTCCGCAATCTTGACCCCGTTCAGGAAGGCCACGAATCCGTCATCGAATCGAACGGCCAGCCGCAAGACATCGAAGACCTCGGCGTCGCTCTGCGTGAACCCGTAGCGCGTGCAGAACGTGGCCCGGCTGACGGACATGGTCGAATTGAGATACGGCCCGAAGTCTCCGATGGGATTCTGAAACCCGATGCCGCGCGCGACTGGAGTCCACCCGTTGTCATTGAAGCCAACGCGATCGGTCCATCCGGCGGGAATGCTCAGAAGCGGGGCGAAGGCGCGAGCCTGGGCTCCGGCGGGCACAAACCAAGTGTTCGCGTCCGGGGTGGCGCCGTAGGACATGCCCGAGTACTGCTGGGGGTAAGTGGGCGCATAGGCAAACTCAACGGTCGTGCCGTCGGGGCGGATAAGACCCAAGTATTCTCCGGCGCCATCGAGCTTGAAATTCGTGTGCAGCGGCTGCCCAGCCACGCGGCGGTTCTTCTCGGAGGCAAAAACCAGCAGCAGTTGACCGGGGGTGAGATTGGTGGCGGGAAAAGCCCACTTCGCCAGATTCGAGAGCTTGTCCGTTAGGTACCATCCCGCCAGGCTGACCGTGTTCGTCCCGCTGTTCTGGAGCTCAATCCAGTCCGAATTGTCACCATCTTCATCCGTAAGCGGGCCGTCGTTGATGGCCATGAACTCGCTGATCACGACGCCGGCAGGCGCGCACACCGCCATCCCCAGCGCCAAGAGGACGCCCAGACACAAAACGGCTTGCTTGTGCGACGTGATCACAATCCCCCTCACTGCCGCTATTCTATCAGCATATCAAACCCAGGGGCAATGAGTACCACCCTCGACATCGCGGGACGTCGAGGCGAGCGTCGCGCTGCCGCGGGAAGGCGGTTGATCCACGGGCGGTGAGATGAATGCGGCGGCGGGGACGCGCTCAGAAATAGGTGTTGAGGCGCAACTGCACGTCCTGCCGGTCTTCGTCATTGCGCCGTGCCGCCGTGGCTTCGAGACTGACGCTGCGATTGGGCTTGAGTTGTACGTCCTGGCCCCAGTTCACCTGGTAGTCCCAGAACTCGTTCCCAACCCCAAAGTAAGTGGCGCGGGCCTCAATCAGTTGCATGCAGCGCGGTCCCCAGCGCGTGACAAAGCCTGCGGCTGGACCGGTTCCTACTGCGTAATCGGCGCCGCCCAGCCCTCCGCCAGACAGGCCTCGCGCCTCGATCCATGCAAATGCGAGTCCCTTGCGCGGCGTACGGGCGCCAAGTCCCGCGGCCGTCTGCGCCTGGACCAGCACGTTGTCGGACTTGTCCTTGACGTGCGCCTGTGTCAATCCGGCACTGAATTTCCATGATCCCGGGCGAAAGAACTCGTCCCGTGGCGCAATGGACTGGACATCCACCACATCACACTGTTCGAGGACGAACTGGTCGCGCTCGGGAAAGTACCGCGCTTCTGTGTTTGCGAACTGAATTTCCGCCCCGGGGTCGTAGCCGGCGTCGTTATCGAGCAGGGCGTGATAGGCAATGCGCCCGCGCAGGGCCGAGTACGCGTCGCGTTTCTGCAAGCCCACGCCGGCCGAGAGGCGCAGCGGCGCGTGCCCCAAATCCGGCCTGGGAGGTTCCGGGACGTCGGCCAACGCATCCGGCAGCCGCCCCAGCTTGCTGCGAACACGCAAGGTATCCATGAACCGTGGCGTGTAGGCCGCGCGCGGCAGCAATTCCTCGGTGTACAAATACTGGGTGTACGCGGAGGCCAGCTCAAGAACGGCGATCTGGTTGGTCGTGTTGGCCACCCGGTTCGTGACCTCTGCCGGCGGTGTCCGTCCTTGGGCAATGCCCCGCGCCAGCAGGCGGTCCCTCTTCTCCATTGAAGACGCCAGGTGCCGGATGCGGGAGACGGCGGAGGGGCGGTAGTACACATGGCGCACGAGCCCCGCACGTTGCACCGCCTTGACCGTATCGATGGGAATGACAAACCAATCGGTCTGCGCACTCAGGCGCAATTCCGGGCGCGCAACATCAAGGAAGTAGTACAGATTGTAGGCGCAGTTCTCATCGAAAAAATAGTATCGGCTCCAGATGTTCTGCAGTTCCCAGGCATGGCGCACCATGCGGTCGACTTCGGCCGGGGTGAACGTGAGCTCGTACTCCCAGACGTCCCGGTGACCAATGTCGCCATACTGCTCGACCTTGTCGTAATAGGGCTGGATGGCGTAGTACCCCGGATACAGTCCGGCAATGCCAGCGAAGGCAAACAGGGGGCCAATGCTCTGGTCCGTCTTCGCGGCATAGCTCACGGCACGCGACAGCAGCCTGTTCTTGCCTTCCGAATCAAACACCAGCAGCGTATGTCCGAACATGGACGCCGGCCCGTTCATGTAGGCGGCCGGGAAGACCAGCGTAACGGATGTCGCGGCGAGGTACGTCCGGATGTCGTCAAACCGCGTGCACGCCGGCACCGGCATGCACGAAGGATCAAAGGCGAGCTTCTGCTGAAGCCAGTCGAAGCGCGCCACGAAGCGGCAGACCGGATGCTCGAGGTCGTTGGTGGAGGCTGGGCGAAAGAAGGCGCGCAGCGTGGCGGACAGCTCGTGGCGTGGATTGGTCTTGCCGTCGCGCGCGTTGAAAAAGGCGGGATCGTCAACCAGGCTGCAATAGCCGCCCATCAGGGTCGGCTGGTAATGCAGAAGATTGAGCCAGGTCGGATCGGCGCTGAGTTCCAGTGCCTCCGCGGTGGCCACCAGTTCATCGGCATAGGCCGGCGTGTCCTGCGCCGGTGCAACAGCCGCAGACCAGCAGGTCCAGGCCGCCAGGAAGGCCAGCCGACGCGTAATGCGAACAGACGCAGTAGCCATGGCGTGGTGTTAGAAATGAAACAGGCCGCCGAAGCGGCCTGTTTCCAGAAACGAATGCCATTCGCGCTTAGCCGTTGATGACGCGGTCAAGGTTCTGCACGACTTCCGACGCCGTCACGTTGCTTGTCGGAAAGATCGCGTCGAAATTCGTCTGCAACGTCGCGCCAAAGCCCGTACGTGCGGACGCCGGCACTTCGAGCAGGTCCGCCAACGCGTTCAGGGACTCACCCCGGCCACCGGCAATATCGAGGATCAGCTGATCCATGTTGTCCGCGACGTACTTCTGTACACGCGTGTTCGAGGCGATGCCGGCGTGAGGTTCGCACTCCAGCGTGCCCGAAGAAATGCCGAACGTCTGGTTGCCACAAATACCGTTCAGGAAGGTCGCGGCAACCTGCGACAGCACCGTCGGTTCCTGATCCCCGAGAGCCATCGTGCCAAGTCCACACCCGCAGTTGTCGCGAATCGTTCCCGCCGCGAAAGCGCCCGCGGCCGACAGAGCTACCGCCAGAAACAAGGCTTGCTTCTTCACTACACCCTCCCCATGTTTTTGTTCCGGACTTGGCGGGCGACACCATGCCGCACCACCCCACGCCGAAACGCTGACAGGGAGCGGCACGTGATTCAAGAAGAAAGTCATTGCGCGCACCTCACGGGCAGAGTCCAATGGGGCATGCGCTTGATTGGTACGGCGATGGTGGCGTGCGCCCTCTTGCTGGGAGCCGGTTGCGCCAACGGGGTCTTCTACCAGCCCAACCACAAGGTGTACCAGACCCCGGCGAGTCGTGGCCTGGCGTACGAGGCCGTCACGTTCACCAGCGCTGACGGCACACCGCTCTCGGGGTGGTTCATTCCCGCGGTCGGGCCACCCATCGGGACCGTCATCCATTTTCATGGCAATGCCCAGAACATGACCGCCCATTTCTCCTTCGTCGGCTGGCTCCCGGCGGCAGGTTTCAATGTGTTTGTCTTTGATTATCGAGGCTACGGCCAGTCCGGCGGCAAGCCGGAGCGGCGGGGTGTGTATGCCGATGGGGTGGCGGCCATTCGCTATGTTGCCGGCCGGCCGGATGTCGACCCCCAGCGATTGGTCGTGTTTGCCCAGAGCCTCGGCGGCGCCAATGCCATTGCCGTCCTGGCCCGCCATCCGTTTCCCGGCGTGCGCGCTGCGGCGATTGAGTCCAGCTTCTCCTCATACCGGGGGATTGCACGCGACAAGATTGCGCTGATACCCGTGTTGAGCTGGGTGCGCTGGCCCCTCTCGTTCCTCGTGGTCGGCAATGCCTACAGCCCGGACGCGCTGGTCGACCGGCTCCCCCCCATTCCCCTGCTCTTCATTCACGGAACGGATGACGTGGTAGTGCCGTACCGCCACTCCGAGATTCTCTTCGCGCGCGCGCACGAACCGAAAACGCTGTGGACCGTCGAGCACGGTCGGCACACGGAGGCATTCATGCGCTTTGGCTCGCGTTATCGCGAACCCCTGGTGGCGTTCTTCGCACAGGCGCTGGCCGGCTCGACCAACGCACCCGCGGTTGCACCCGCCGTGCCGCCACAGCCGGGCCCCGCCGGGTCTTGATGCACGGACCATGGCGGGCGTTGACGGCGGTACCGTCGGCGGCATAAGCTGCGCCGTGAGATCGGGGGGAGGATATGAAACCGTTCGTCGTTGGCGACCGGGTGATCTACAGCATGCCGAAAGTATCCCCCAATCCGGGACCGCATGCGCACGCCGTCCACCCGAGTATTCGCGGTGAGTTCTACGATTACGTCGTCGACAAATTCTGGACGGTGACAGGGACGCCATCGGCCGGGCAGATTCAGATCACGACGCGCCGCGGAAAGACGCGCACGCTGCGGACCGATGACCCGCGTTTGCGGCGCGCCTCCTGGCTCCAACGCCTCCTCTACCGCCGCCGGTTTCCCGCCGTGTAGCCGCGGTCAGGCCAATTCCCGCAGGGCCTGCGACAGCAGCTTTGGCTTTCGCAGCTTGGACCAGGCGGCGGCCGCTTCACGCAGCGCCGTGCGGCGGTCGGCACGCAGCAGGCCGCGCAGCGGACGCGGGCACTCCGCGTCATCCAGCAGGGACTCAATCGCCACGTCGAGATCGTGCAAATGTCCCAGTGCATCCGCCATGGCGCGCAGCCGTCTGGCCAGCTCCGTGACCGCAGGCCCGATCAGCGGAGCGCCGAACTCGGTCCAATAGCGGCCGCGCCGGCACAGGATGCGCAGATCGTGCATGGTTTCGGGATTGAGATTCTTGCGAAACACGCCCTGCTCCGCGATGCGGCGCACCACGCTCTCGAGCTTGCGGGAAACGGCGCGCCGGGCCTTGCGGTGTTCGCCCCGGCGCATCAGTTCCGGAATTTCCACACGCACAAGCACGGCCATGCGCATGGCCGTTTCGCGATAGGTGCTGCTCGTCAAGATCGCGCGCAAGCGCCTCAGGTTCGCCTCGGCCAGTTTTTGGTGCCGCTGCAGGTACGGCTTCCAGCGGCGGTCGTGTGCCAGCGACTGGCGCACACGGGGCGACGCCAGCAACTCCATCCAGACGTCCGCATCGCGCAGAGGGCCAAGGCGCTGGCAAAGATCGCGGAGGTGATCGTTGATATACTCGGCCGATGTCGGGGCAAGCACCGCACGGAACAGCCGCAGGACGGAACGAAACCGGCGGATCCCGACCCGGATGTCGTGCAGGTGAATCGCGTCACGCTCGACCATCGCCAGCTTGGCGTGGCTGGTGATGGACCGATAGTAATAGAATAGCAACTTGCGCGCCGCCTCAGGTGCGCTCATCGAGGGGCCCAGCAAGTGTCCGTAGGGTGCCTTGGCCTTGGGTGACGGGACGAGCCTCACCGTCATGGGCTCGCCCATCGCCCTCGCCCACAGATCGGCCTTGGCCTGTGCCCGGGTCGCGACGCCTTCGAACCCCGGCGCGCGCACCCGCAGGACGGTGCCGGGGCGTCGTCGTCGAACGTCGACAATCTCGGCATTCTGCAGATGTCCGTGGTCCAAGGCGTCCGCGACTCGCAGCAAAGCCCCGAGTTTCAGCAGCACGGGCCGGGGCATGGTTCTGCTTTTCAGAACTTCGCGACAGAGCTCCTCCCAGCGCGCGGAATGCAGCAACATGACGCCCACCGCCAGGGGCACGTCGGAACGGCTCAGCCCGGCAACGCCATGCCGTCGAATGATGGCGGCACCGTGACGCACATGGTCACCTGGCGCCTGGGCGTAGCCAATGTCATGCAGGCGGGCGGCCTTCTCCAGCACGTGACGCACGTCGGCGTCGAGCCCCACCTCGGGAGCCACGGCGTCGAACAGGACCAACGCCAGCCGCGTGACATGCTCGGTATGCACGTCCTCATTGTGGTAGCGGCGGCACAAGGATTCGATGGAGCGTCCGGCGGGCATGTGGCGGCATCTCGTTTCGTGGGTCGGCTCCGGCGCGGAATTCCGTCGCGGGTCGCCATATCAGTCGGTTTCGAATCGCAGGCGGGCGGAGCGGGCGTGGCCCTCGAGGCGTTCCATGCGGCCAAACGCCTCGATCACGGGCAGGGTGTCCCACAGATCGGCCCGCGAAAAGGCGATGATGCTGCTGCGTCGCAGGAAGTCATCCACGGTAAGTCCTGAGAACATGGCCGCTGCGCCGCCCGTGGGCAGGACGTGACTGGGGCCGGCCACGAAATCACCGGCCGACTCCGGCGTCCACGCGCCGAGGAAAACGGCACCGGCACAGCGGATGGCCTTCAGCAGCGCGGTCGGCTTACGCACCATCAGCTCGAGATGCTCCGGGGCGAAGCGGTTGCACAGGTCCGCACCGTCGGCCAGCGAACGCACCACCACCAACAGGATGCCACCCGCCGCCACCACGCGCCGAACCGCGTCCGCGCGCGGCAGGGTGGTGAGCTGGTGTTCCATCGCGGCCGCCACGTCCCTCGCGTGTGCCGCCGAGGTGGTGACCAGCAGCGCCTTCTCCCACCCCGTGCCGTGTTCGGCCTGCGAGATCAAGTCCCCGGCTACGCAGCGGGCGGGAACGGATCCATCGCTAAGCACGGCAATCTCGCTGGGCCCTGCCACCAGGTCCAGCGCCACATCGCCATAGACCAGGCGCTTGGCGGCGGTCACGAACGTACCACCGGGCCCGACAATTTTCTGCACGTGCGCCACGCGCCGGGTTCCGTACGCCATGAGGCCGATCGCCTGGATGCCCCCGATTCGGTAGATCTCGGTGGCGCCGGCCACGTGCAGGGCGTGGAGCAGCATGGGATTCAGTTTCCCGTCGCGATCACCCGGCGTGCAGGCGACAATCTCAGGCACGCCGGCCACGTGCGCCAGCGTGACCGTCATCAAGGCCGTCGACACCAGGGGCACCTGCCCGCCCGGAATGTAGGCCCCCACCCGCTCGAACGGCACGAATCGCTCCCCGAGGCGGCCGCCCCGGGGGCTCGCCATGAACCAGTTTCGCTTCATGCCGGCACGCGCAAAGGTGGCGATGCGGCGGTGTGCTTCACGTATCGCGGCACGGTCGGTCGCCGTCACCTGACGGGCGGCGGCGCGCAGCTCGTCGGCCCCAACGCGCCACGCGGCGGGCGGGAGGGTAATGCCATCATACTTGCGCACGCAGGCCGCCACTGCCGGCTCGCCCTGCAGGCGGATCTGGTCCAGCGCCTGGCGCGCCACGGCTTCGGCCCTGCGGTCAAACGCCGGCCGTTTCAGAAAGGCTTCCACGCGCGCGTTGCGGGCGCGGGGGCTCCACGTTACGATTCTGCTGGCCATATCTGCTCCTTGCCGGTTGATGCCGGGCTGCCCGCCGAAACCGGCGCATACACGCGTCGCACGGTCACCCGGCCTTCGCAGGCCGCACCGGGGCGTACTCGCGCTTGATAGAGGACCCGCGTCACGTTGCTTTGCAGGCCGGTCACGACGGGATCGCCAAGCGCGAACACGTCGCGGGCCCGCCCCTCCTGATCACAGACGACATAGTACGTGAATTCCCACGCTTTGTCCCCGTCGTTCAACTCGTTCAACGACTGGGCCGGCAGCATAAAGCCGGCGGCGGCCAGTTCCCGGCAAAGCTGAATGTCCGTGGCCAGGGCGTAGGCCGGACCATCGCCATACGGATTCAGGGCCGGCCAGGCGGGGCGATACCCACGCATCTCCGCCGCGGCCTGCTGGGCCAGCGCGGTAGCGTGCCCGTCAACAACGTCCGATGCACCGGCATGTTCACGATAGCCGAGGAGATGCGGATGCGAGGCCAACGTCGGCACCGGCGCGATCGGCACGGGGTCGTCGGCAATAGACTCCCAGTCCCGTGACTGGAACAGGAATCCCAGGAGGTCGTCGCGTCGTGGCGCGGCGTCGGCCATGTCGACGAATCGGATCCGAGTCGACGTGGACGGCCGCGTGTGCTCCGCTGGCGCGTCCATGCGGGGCCAGGCAAACCACAGCCCGATCCACAAGGCGACCAGCAGCAGTGACGGCAATTCGAAGGGCCACCGTGAGTAGAGAAAGTTGCGACGGTTCATGGCGTGCGAGAGGGTTGAAGCCCGCGCCCGGCTGCCTCTCCCGGACGCGCGGCCAGATTGACTTCCGTCAGTCCGATATCGCGGGCCAGCCCGTAAATTTCCACCAAGGTCCCATGCTGCACGTGGCGATCGGCTTCCAGGAGCAGGCTGGTCACCCCGCGGCGGTGTG
The DNA here is from genome assembly GCA_021413965.1 of Lentisphaerota bacterium. GTDB lineage: Bacteria > Verrucomicrobiota > Kiritimatiellia > UBA8416 > JAIOPI01 > JAIOPI01. The sequence goes on from JAIOPI010000028.1 coordinate 119,710, forward strand.
CCTCGTCCTGCAGGGCAAGTTTCAGCCGCAGGACCTGCGCGCGGTCACCCAGCCGAAAGCTCAAGTCATTGAAGACCACAATTTCATCGCGCACGCCGGGCGTCCCGGATTCCACGGAAAGGACGACGGCGGCCAGGCCCTGCGGCGCGCCGTCGCGGATCTGGGCACGTGGCAGCTCAATGCGCACGCCCGGCTCGATGATGAAGTTGCCCTTGATGAGGACAAAGAAGATCATCAGCAGCACGAAGTCCAGCCAGGGCGCCATGCTGATGAGGCCCTGACCCAGACGGCTGCGCGGGCGATAGCGCGTCCGCAGGCCGCTGACGGTTTCAGCGTGCGATTTCGCGGCCAACATCGGGGGCACTCCTCTCCTGCTCGCCGCTCTGCCAGCCGCCCTTCAGAAAGGCAATCATCTCGGAAGCAGCGCGCTCCATGTCCAACACGATGCGGTCAATCTTGATGATCAGCAGGTTGAAGGCCATGTAGCACGGAATCGCTACGGACAGCCCGCCGGCCGTGGTGAGCAGCGCGCTGCGCAGGCCCCCCAGCACGTCACCGGTATGGATCAGGGGGGCGGCGCTTTCCATGGCAAGCAGGGCCTGGAGCATGCCGAGCACGGTGCCCAGCAACCCAAGCAGCGGCGCGGTCTGCGCCACCGTGGCGAGCAGCACCAGCCGCCGCTCCATGCGCGAAATCTCGCCGCGGCTCGCGTCCGCCACCGCCGTCTGGATCGCCTCCTTGGCGTCCTGACGGTGCAGGATGGCGGTCTTGATGATGTAAGCCACGGGCCCCGGTGTCTCTTCGCAAATGGTGATGGCCTCGGTGATGTTGCCGCGCCCCACGATGTTGTAGATGCCGCGCAAGAAGTCGTCGGCTTTGATGCGGGCCCGGTGCAGATGCAGCGAGCGCTCGATGAAGACAAACAGGGCAGCCAGGCCGGAGGCGGCAATGATCCACATGATCGCCCCACCCTGCCGCATCAGTTCCAGCAACATAGCGTCAATCCTCTGAGGTTAGTAAAACAACCACCAATGCTGCGTGCGGATGTCCTGGATGCGCTGGCGCAGGATCGCTTCATCAGGGACGCCCGCCGCCACGGCGCGATCGAGAACGCCGACGACCTTCCGCCACTCGCCGCGCTCCTCAAGGATCCCGGCGGCGTCGCGCGAGGCGCGCCCGAACCACATCCGTGCCGCCTCGCCCTGCGGCACCCCCTTCTCGTGGTCCTCCAGGAAGCGCAGCATGACGTGCTTGTAATACTGCTCAATGGCCTCGTCCGGCCGCTCAAGCTTCTGCATGCAGCGACCAATCTTATACTCCGCCTGAAGGATCAGGTCCACCTTGGCATTCGGGTGACTTGAGGCCGCACGGTAGGCGGACATGGCGGCCTCGTAGCGGGCGGGATCGTCCGAGCCGAGCATGAACCGGCAATCGCCAACGCGCAGCCACGTTTCCGGGATGAGGTCGGACTGCGGGAATCGGTTGATGACCTCCTGGAAGGCCAGGATGGCTTCCGCAAACTTGGCCAGGGCGGTCAGGGCCATGCCCTGCTCAAAGCGGGCCTCCGCAATCAACGCCCCCTGTGGGAAATCCTGCAGGAGCGTGGTGAGGATTTCGTTGGCACGCAGGTAGTCTTCCGACCGCGCGGCAGCGCGCCCGGCCCAAAGCAGCGCGCGCTCAGCATCGGGATCGGTCGGATGTCCCGCGTGGAACTGAAGAAACTGCCGTTCCGCTTCCGCGTACTGCCCCGCGTTGAAGGCGTGCTTGCCCAGGCCGTACTGCACGCGGGCGGCATAAGCTGACCCCGGATAGCGCCCCAGGAAATCCCGGCTGCCGGCGAGCGCCTGGTCGGTCCGGCCGAGCACGTAGTCGCTCATAATCATCTGGTAGCGCGCCTGCTCGGCCTCCGGGCTGCTGCCGAACTCGTTGACGACGCGGGCGAAGTCGTCATACGCCTCGGTCTGCCTCCCAAGTCGGAAATGCACGAGCCCGCGCCCGAGCAGGGCCGTGGCCATGAAGGTGCCATTGGTGTAGGCACGCATGAGCGCGGAATAGGCATGGGCGGCAGCCTCGGCGTCGCCTCGCACCTCGTGCAGCTGGGCAAGGCGCAGCAAGGCCTCTTCCGCCAGCGGATCCTGCGGGAAGCGGGCGGCGAGCTTGCCGTAGGTCTCCACGGCGTCGGCGGCGTCCTCCCCCAGGGATTGGCTCTGGGCCAGCTGGTAGAGGGCCATCGGCGTCCGTTCCGACTCCGGGTACGCGTTTAGCAGCCGCTCGTAGCGCTGCGCGGCAAGTTTGTACTGCTGGTTGGCAAAGTAGGCGTCGGCAGCCTTGTAGAGGCATTCCTCGCGCTCGGCGGGTGCTGTGAATCCGGCATAGGCTTTCTCAAAGGCGGCTGCCGCCTCGGCATATCGCCCAGCCCCCTGTAACGCCCAGCCGCGCCCGCGGTGTGCCTGCGCAACGCCAACCTCGTTGGTAAACGACTCCAGGTAGAACTGGTATGCGTCCGCCGCCGCCGGAAAACGCTCGGCCTCGAGCAGCGCGCCGGCTACCGCCAGCTGGGCATCTGACGCACGCGGATCCGACGGCACCGTCGCGACGAACTTGCGAAGCAAGTCCACGCCTTCGTCTATTTGGCCGAGATCCAGATAGAGCAGTCCCAATCGCCGGCTGCCACTCAGCATCCGCTCGCGATCCTGCGCATAGCGCAGGCCGCGCGTGAGCGCGTCGGCAGCACCATCGCGATCGCCGAGCCCGGCGCGCGCCCTCGCCAGCGCGTACCAACAGTCCGCGTTCAGATTGGGATCGCCAATCTCGGTTTTCAACAGCGGGTCCAGCAGGTTGACGGCGGCTTGCCAGTCGCGCTGCGTGATCATCACCCGGCTGCGCCAGAGAATCCCCTTCGCCCGCAGAATCGGATCCGTCGTCAGCGAATCCATGTCTTTCAGGAGCGCCACGGCTTCTGCCAGCTGACCCGCGCTGACCAGGGCCTGGCTCCACTCGAGGCGGTTAATGGCCCCTTCCAGCGTGCCGCGGTAAGCCTGGTCAAAATCGGCGAACGCCCTCAACGCGCCATTGGTATTGCCAAGCGTGAACTGGCACCATGCCGAGAGGCGCTGTGCCCGCGGCAGGTAGGCGCTGCCGGGATACGCCTTGGCGAAGTCGTCCAGCTCGTCGAGGGCCCGCCTGGCGTCTTTGGTTTCGTAGAACACCAACGCCCGCCAGAACGGGATGGCGCCCGGCGCGGCGTGGCGCATCCACCAGCGCTGTTCCTTTAGGAAATCAAGCAAGTCGGCCGTTCGGCCTTCAGCGAGCATTGTGCGCGCCAGGAGCGTGACGGCCTCGCTCGCGCGGCCCGTGGCGTGCTCGTCCTCAACAACCGACTTGAGATATTTCTGCAGCTCCTGCTCCGCCACGGGGAACAAGCCATCCTCAAATGCGGCAGCCCCCGCCCGCCAATGCGCCTCGCGCGCCTGCTCGCGCTCGCTTGCCGCGCGTGCAGACCCCCCCGCGCTCAGCAGCGCCGCCAGTCCGGCCACAGCGAGCGCGCCGTGAAGCCGCGTCGGTGCGCGCCACCGCCAGCCCGGCCATGCGAATCCCATCAACAGCCGCGTCACGTCAGCACCTCTCGCAGATATCGCCCGGTATGCGACTCCCCGCATGCCGCCACCGCTTCCGGCGTTCCCGTAGCCACCACGCGTCCTCCCGCGTCGCCCCCCTCCGGCCCCAGATCAATGATATAGTCCGCCGCGCGAATGACATCCAGATTATGTTCGATGACCACCACCGTATTGCCCGACTCCCGCAGCCGCTGCAGCACGACCATCAGCCGCTGCACATCGGCAAAATGCAGCCCCGTCGTGGGTTCGTCGAGCACATACAACGTCCGCCCCGTGGCCTGCCGGCTGAGTTCCGACGCCAGTTTGATGCGCTGGGCCTCGCCCCCGGACAGCGTGGTCGCGGACTGACCGAGCTGCAGATAGCCCAAGCCGACTTCGGACAGCGTGCGCAGCTTGCGCGCGATACGCGGCATGTTGCCGAACACGTCGAGCGCCTCGTCGATCGTCATCCCCAGCACCTGGTCAATGTTGCGCCCCTGAAAATGGACTTCCAGGGTTTCCCGGTTGTACCGCTTGCCGTTGCAGGACTCGCATGGAACGTAGACGTCCGGAAGGAAGTGCATTTCCAGCCGCAGAATGCCGTCGCCCTTGCAGGGCTCGCAGCGCCCTCCCTTGACGTTAAAGCTGAAGCGGCCCACGCCATACCCCCGAACCTTTGCCGCCGGCGTACTTGCAAACAGCGCGCGAATGTCATCGAAGGCACCCGTGTAGGTGGCCGGGTTGCTGCGCGGCGTCCGCCCGATGGGCGATTGATCGATGACGATGACTTTATCGAGCTGCTCCACACCGAGAAGGCGGCGGTGCTGGCCCGGTTCTTCCTTCGAGTCGTGGAAGTGCCGGGCCAGCGCGCGGCGCAGCACATCGTCCACGAGCGTGCTCTTGCCGCTGCCGGACACCCCGGTGACGCAGACCAGCAGCCCCAGTGGAATCTCAACGTCGATGTTCTTCAGATTGTTGGCCGTTGCTCCGACGATCGTCAGGCTACCGTGCGTCCTCGGATGCCGGACGACGTGCGCGTGTGGTGCAGCCGGCTTCAGGAACGGCGCCGTCACGGACGTGGGCGTGGCCATCACGTCCGTCAGCGTCCCCGCCGCCACCACGTCGCCCCCGTGTCGGCCGGCCCCGGGGCCCAGGTCGATGACGTAATCCGCGCTGCGGATCATGGCCGCATCGTGTTCCACCACAATGACCGTATTGCCGATGTCGCGGAGTTGCTGGAGAATGCCGATCAACCGCTCGTTGTCACGCACGTGGAGCCCCACGGTGGGTTCGTCGAGGACGTACAGCACGCCCACGAGTCCGGAACCGATCTGCGTGGCCAGCCTGATGCGCTGCAGTTCACCGCCCGACAGTGTGCCGCTCTCGCGGCTGAGCGGCAAGTAGCCCAATCCGACATCGTTGAGGAAGTGCAGGCGACGGCGGATTTCCTTAAGGACGTCCGCCGCGATCATCGTCTCCTGGGCCGACAGCGCGAGGGTCTCGAAGAAAGCCAGGGCCTGGTTCACCGGCCGGTCGGTGATGCCCATGATCGAGACCCCTTCGATCGTACAAGCGAGCACGTCGGGGCGCAGGCGGGCTCCCTGGCAATCGGGGCACAGGCGGCGGTTCATGTAGCGGCGCAGGCGGGCGCGCATGAATTCACTTTCCGTGCTTTGCAGCCGCCGCATCAGGTTGGGCACGACGCCTTCGAACACGCGCTGGTACTTGCGATAGACCCCTTTTCGCCATTGTCCGAAATCGAGGACCTCTTCGCCAGAGCCCCACAGGATCAGGCGCCGGACCTCCTCGGGCAACTCGCCGAACGGCGTCTCCATGCTCACGCCTGCATGCTTGGCCACGCCGCGCAACTGCTGCTTGAAATAGATAGACAGCCGCCGTCCCATCCCGCGCCAGGCCTGGATGGCGCCGTCGTCCAGCGACAGCGTCGGATCCGGCACAATCAGGCGTTCATCCATGATCAGCTGGGTCCCCAGTCCGTCGCAGGTGGGGCAGGCGCCGTACGGACTGTTGAACGAAAAACTGCGCGGCGACAAATCCGCGAAACTCAAGCCGCAAGCGTGACAAGCCTGCTTCTCGGAGTAGATGACTTCGCGCGCGGGCTCCCCATCCGGCTGAATGAGGGCGCTGAGCAACCCGTCGCCGCGCTGCAGGGCAAGCTCCACCGAATCCGTCAGGCGCGTCCGGATCTGGTCCGAGACCACAAGCCGATCCACCACCACGTCCAGGTCGTGAGCCTGCTTGGGGTTGATCTCGGGGAGGCTCTCCAGTTCGTACATCTCGCCATCGATGCGCACCCGGATGAAGCCCTGCTTCTGGGCGGCCTTGAGCAACTCGTCGTGGCTGCCGCGCCGTCCGCGTGCGAGGGGGGCCAGCAGGGAGAGCTTCGTGCGCGCCGGCAATGCCATCAGAGCGCCGACGATCTGCTCGGCAGACTGGCGAGCGACGGGCTGACCGCACGTCGGGCAGTGCCGCTTGCCCACGTGCGCGTAGAGCACGCGCAGGTAGTCGTGGATCTCGGTGGCCGTCGCCACGATGGAGCGTGGATTTGACGCCGCCGTGCGCTGTTCGATGGAAATGGCGGGAGACAGCCCTTCGATGTAATCGACATCGGGCTTGTGCATCTGGTGCAGGAACTGGCGTGCATAGGCGGACACGCTTTCCACGTAGCGGCGCTGCCCCTCGGCGTAGATCGTATCGAAGGCCAGCGAGGATTTCCCGGAACCGCTGAGCCCCGTGATGACGGTCAGGCGGTTACGCGGTATGCGCACCGTGACGTTCTTCAGGTTGTGCTCGCGCGCACCGGCCACAACAATGCAGTCAGGCTCCATAGTCCCGGCCATTATGGGGGCAGGGGCGCGGTGCGGCAACGGCGATGTGCGGCCGCCATGGCGCAGCGCCACTCAGGCGACGCGCACGAGGTGGAAAGTCTTCTTCCCCGAGCGCAGCACGAGCAGCCGGCCGCCAATCACGTCGGCCGGCGACACGACCGCGCCCAGTTCGGTGACCCGACGATTGTTCAGGTAAAGCCCGCCGCTCTCGATCAGGCGGCGCGCCGCGCCGCGGCTGGCGCACAAGCCCGCCGCCTCTGCCACGCCAATCACAGGGACCCCGTCCACCGCCGCGCGGGCCATCTCGGTCGACGGCACGTCGCGAAACACGTCCAGCAGCAGGTCGGCGTCCAAGCCTTCCATGGAGTCCCCGAATAGGACCGCTGTGGCCCGTTGCGCGGCCTGCAGGCCTGCCTCGCCGTGCACCGCAAGCGTCACGGATTCGGCCAGTTTGCGCTGCGCCGACCGCTTTTCCGGCTCCGACTGCGTGAGGCGCTCAAGCTCGGCGATCTCCTCCAGCCCGAGGAACGTGAACGTCTTCAGGTAGCGGATGACATCCGCATCGGCGCTGCGGAAAAAGAACTGATAGAAGGCATAAGGTGACGTGCGGGCCGCGCTCAAATAGACGGCATTGCCCTCGCTCTTGCCGAACTTCTGGCCATTACTGTCGCACACGAGCGGGGTTGTCAGGCCGTAGGTTTCCACGCTGCGCTGCCGGCGGATGAGGTCGATCCCCGCCGTGATGTTCCCCCACTGGTCCGAGCCTCCCAACTGTACGGTGCAGCCTTCCGCGTCGTGCAGGTGCAGAAAATCGTACGCCTGCAGCAGTTGGTAGCTGAACTCGGTGTAGCTCATGCCGGAGGCGCTCCCGAGGCGGGCCCGAACGCTTTCGCGGCCAAGCATGGTGCCCATCCGGAAGTGCTTGCCCACGTCTCGCAGAAATTCCAGGTAGGAGAATTTGCCCAGCCAATCGTGGTTATTGACGATTTTGGCGGGGGCCGTCGGATGGTCGAAATCGAGGAAGCGCGCCAGGTTCTCCCGGATGCCCTCGGCGTTGCGGCGAACCTCATCAACTCCCAGCAGCTGCCGCTCCTGGTCCTTGCCCGACGGGTCGCCAATCATCCCGGTGGCGCCGCCGACGAGGGCGATGACGCGGTGGCCGGCCCGCTGGCAATGTGCGAGCGTCATGACGGCCACCAGGTTCCCGGCCTGCAGGCTGGCGCTGGTGGGATCGAAGCCGGCATAGACCACGGCCGGCTTCTCCATGACGCGCGGCAGTTCCGGACTGGTCATGTCTTCCACCAGCCCGCGTGCCCTGAGAGTTTCGATGATATTCATCATGCCGCCACCGATTACACGGAATTCACGGATAAGGAAACACGAAAGGCGCACCACGGGGTGCGCCTTTCGCAACGGAACCGCGAAGCCCGGGGGTCACCCGGGCGGGAGCGATTCCCTACTCTTCATCCTCGTCGTCGCGGGGATTCCGGCGCTTGTCCTTGTCCTTGTTCTGGCCCGGCTTCCATTCCTCGCCGCCGCCCAAGGCCTCGTCGAACGCACCGGCCAGGTCGACCATGTCCTCGCCACGGCGCAGACCTTCAACCAGGTCGTCGCGCTGGCGCATAAACTCGTCGTCCGGCATCTTGGCAGCCTTGATGCTCAGCCCGATCCGCCGCTCGGCGCGATCAATGCGCATGATGCGCGCTTCGATCTCGTCGCCGACGTTGAGCACGTCCTTGACCTTCTCCACGCGATCATCGCTGATCTGCGAGATGTGGACGAGCCCGTCCACGCCCTCTTCGATTTCGACGAAAGCGCCGAAGGATGCCACCTTGGTGACCTTGCCCTTGACGATCTTGCCGACCTCAAAGCGCGAGAGGATGACGTTCCAGGGATCGTCCTGCGCCTGCTTCAGCCCGAGGCTGATGCGGTTGTTGCTCGGATCGACTTCCAGTACGACGGCTTCCACTTCGTCGGCCTTGTTCAGGAGTTCCGACGGGTGGTTGATCTTGCGCGTCCATGACATATCCGAGATGTGGATCATGCCATCGATGCCGTCTTCCAGCTCCACGAAAGCGCCGTAGGACGTGAAGTTGCGCACGGTACCCTTGACGCGCGACCCCACGGGGTAGCGCTCTTGAACGGTGTCCCAGGGATTATCCGCGGTCTGCCGCACGCCCAGCGCGATCTTCTGCTCGGTCTTGTTGATGCTGAGCACGACCACGTCCACGTCCTGGCCCACGGCCAGCACGTCGGAGGCACGGGCGATGCGGCGCGTCCACGACAGTTCGGACACGTGCACCAGGCCTTCGACGCCGCGCTCGATTTCGACGAACGCGCCGTACGGGACCAGGTTGACGACCTTGCCGCGCAGTCGGCTGCCCACGGGGTACTTGTTCTCGATGTCGTCCCACGGATTCGGCAGCGCCTGCTTCAGGCCCAGGGACACGCGCTCGCGGTCCTGGTCGACCTCGAGGATCATGACCTCGAGTTCCTGGCCCACGGCCACCATTTCCGACGGGTGCTTGATACGGCCCCAGCTCATATCCGTGATGTGGAGCAGGCCGTCGAGCCCGTCCAAGTCCACGAACACGCCGAAGTCGGTGATGTTCTTGACGCGGCCCTTGCGCTTCTGGCCGACTTCGATCGTCGTCATCAGGCGCTTCTTCTTGTCGCGCAGCCGCTCTTCGAGCAATTCGCGGCGCGAGAGGATGATGTTCTTCCGCTCGGAGCTGATCTTGATGATCTTGAACTCGTAGCGGTTGCCGATCAGCGCGTCGGTGTTGCGCACCGGGACCACGTCGATCTGTGAGCCGGGCAGGAACGCTTCCACGCCGTCGACGTCGACGATCAAGCCGCCACGCACGCGGGACTTGATGACGCCCTCGGCCATGCTGCCTTCCTGGTACTTGTGCAGCATGCCTTCCCAGCGGAGCTGCTCGTCGGCGCGCTCCTTGCTGAGAATAACCATGCCGTCGTCGTCCTCGATCTGGGAGAGCAGGACGCTCAGGCTGTCGCCGGGCTTGACGGCGGTGATGTCTGCAAATTCGTGCGCCGGGATGACGCCTTCAGACTTGTAGCCGATATCAACGAGGACTTCGTTGCTGCGAACTTCGAGGACCTTGCCGGGAACAATGGATCCCTCGACGAAGTCCTTCATGGTCTGCTCGTAGAGCTTGGCCAGTTCCGCCTTGTCGTCCTCGGTGAACTTGCTCAGGTCAAAGTCTACGTGCCGTTTTTGTGTTTGTTGTTCCATAATACCCCAATGACGTCCAACTTGCGCCTTCATCCCCAACCCCGAGGCCGGGAGGCCGCAAATTTCGCGAAGGGGTAAGGATACGCGGCCACGCCCTCTCCTACAAGCGCTTTCTCGACTAATGCAACGTGTTGGCAATCAGCCGATTACGCAACGCAAAGCAATCGATGGAGGGTGCAAGGGGATGCAGATGGGGCGGTTGCCGGCACCGCCAGCCTGGTGATTCCCGCTCTAGCCACGGCCCGCCTGCCCGCGGATCTGCGCACGGAAACTACTGGGCGGGTGCCGACGCTGGCGCGGGGGCATTCGTGGCGGAGCCCGTGGCGGCTGGCTTTTCATGGCCGAAGAGTCCGCGCACAAGTTTGCCCACCGGCGTGAAACGGTCCACGTCCCGCACGCTGATGAGGAGGATCAGCCCGATCAGCAGGAAGGCAAAGGCATTGACCAAGGCGCTGACCAGCTTCGGATGCATGGGCTTGCGGCGGATCATCTCGTAGAGCGAAAAGCAGATATGGCCCCCATCCAGCACCGGAATCGGCAGAAGGTTGATGATGGCGAGGTTGATGTTCAGCAGGCCCGTGAACCAGATCGCCAGCATCGGGCTGGTCTTCACGATGTACCAGTAGCTCACCAGAATCGCTACGGGCCCCCCCACGGCGGTCGAGGCGGCCTTGGCCTGTTTGGGTGTGGTCAGCGCCTCCAGGAAGCGGAAAATCAGCAGGGCGTGACTCTTGATTTGTTCGAGCGGGCGCGGGCGGACCACCGTGTCGTGTTCCACGGCCACGAGGTTGAATTCGACGCCAATCCGCACCCGCCCTTCCGGATCCTTCGCGGGCGTGACATTCAGCGTGAGCAACTGCACGCCCTCCGGGCCTTCGCGTCGCACGACGATATCGTCGGGACGCCCCTCCGAAGCCTGCACCAGCTGAATCAGATGTCCGCGACTGAAGACGTCCTGTCCGGCAAACTTCACGATGACGTCGCCCTGCTTGATGCCGGCCTTGCCGGCGGCCATGGCGGGATCAGCGCGCTGCACGAGGCACAGGCTCGGTCCATCGACGCCGGGCAATTGCTGCGCCCCGAGCGCCCCCTTCTCCGTGGCAACCGAAATGGTGCGTTCCTCGCCGGCGGCCGTGCGTACACGCAGCTCGACCATCTGGTGATAGACGACCTCCATGGGCACGTCGCTCCACTTGTGGACGGGCACGCCATTGACGGACAGAATGGTGTCCCCCACCCTCAGCCCGGCCTCATAGGCGGCGCCCTTGGTGTCGACGAACCCGACCAGGCTGCTGCGCTCGGCTGGCCCCGCGGGCATGCCGATCAGGTAGACGGCCCAGGCCATGATGAACGCCAGGATCACATTGCCGACGGCACCGGCGACGGAGACGAGGATCTTCTTCCACGGCGCAATGGCCGGCAGATTGGGCAGGCTGGCTTCCGCGGGGCTGGCGCCCGTTTCGGCTGCCCCCTGGATACGGCTCATGCCGGACGGGTCGAGTTGGGGCAAGGCCACGTAGCCGCCGATCGGGAAAATGCCGATCTTATAGATGACGCCGCCGTACGTGCGCTTCCAGATCGCCGGCCCGAACCCGATGGCAAAGGTGTCCACCTGCAGGCCGCACCAGCGGGCGACGAGATAGTGCCCGAGTTCGTGAATGAAGATGCTGACGCCGAAGAACGCCGCCAGCAGCACGCCCGTCCACACGTTACCAAGCAGCTCAAGAATCAAGTTCATTGCCATGAATATCGGATCGAATCATGCGCCACCACGGCAGAAACGGGCTTGCAGGGGCATGCCCTGAGATCGGACCGGCACGTCCGTGTCACCGTGCGATCCGTGGGTATCTCCGGGTACAGCGCCAACGCAGCCCGCGCCGCGCGCTTAGAGAAACACCCGGGCGTAAAGGTACATGACGGGCGCGCCGAAAAGCAAGCTATCCAGAACGTCAAGCAGCCCGCCCATGCCCGGAATGGATGCACTCGAGTCTTTGGCCCCCGTGGAGCGCTTGATCAGCGACTCGAACAAATCCCCGATGACCCCGACGACGGACAACAGAGCGCCCAGGATCACGACATCAAGCGGATGGAGGCTAACGGCACCGATATGGCCGCGGGTGAAATGGTAGAACATGAAGCTGGCAAAGATCGAGGTCGCGATGCCGCCGGCAAGGCCTTCCCAGGTCTTGCCAGGCGAAATCCGCGGGAACAGCTTGTGACGTCCGAAGCGCATGCCGACGAAGTAGGCACCGATGTCCGCTGACTTGGTGACCACCACGAAATAGAAGATGAGCAGGCGGCCGGTGGTGCTGAGCGGCGACCACAGGGAGTGGCCTTCCCAGGCAAACGCCAGGCGCGTGAAATAGTTCAGGAAATACGGCACATACAGGACACCCAGCAGCGTGCAGCCCAGCGTCTCAAGCGGCTTGGGATTGTTCTTCTGCGGAAACTGGCGGACAAAGACCGCGGACAGCGTCAGCAGCAGTACGGCATTTTCCCATGTGTACCGGGTGGCGACCTGGCCAATCGAGGTGCACGACGCAAAAAAGGTTGCCGAAATCATCGCCGATCCGGAAATCAATCCCAGAACGCGGAAGACCGGGATGCCACCGCGGTTGAGCAGTGCGTAGAACTCCAGCTGGGCAAGCCCGGAGACGACGAGCAGCAGAACCCAGATGTAGATGGCCGGCAGGAAAATGCCCGCCAGCGCCGGCGCCAGAGCCAGAATGGTGCCGCTCATGAGCCGGTGCTTCAGCATGCGAAACTCCGCACGCTGACGAGCGCACGCTCACCGTTCACCAGCGCCTCAGGCGGGCGCGTGCTGCGTGTCACGCCAGGCGCTGGCCGTGGATCGGATGAACGGCCAGCCCCGCCCTCAGCGACCGGCATGCTTCACCTCCGGAATCGTATCGCGGTCCTTCGTGTCGCCGAAGCGGCGGTGGCGGTGGCTGTACGCTTCCATGGCCTTGGCGAACTCGGGTTCGCGGAAATCCGGCCAGAGGACGTTGGTCACATAGAGCTCGGTGTAGGCGATCTGCCAAAGCAGGAAATTGCTCAGCCTCATTTCCCCGCTCGTGCGGATGAGCAGATCCGGATCGGGAATATCAGGCGCGTAAAGGTGGGCGCCGATGGTGCGCTCATCGATGGCGTCGGGCGCCAGGCGTCCGGCCTCAACATCCCGGGCAATGGCGCGCACAGCATGGGCAAGCTCGGCCCGCCCGCCGTAGCTCAGGGCCAGTATGAGCTGTCCGGAATCGTAGGACGCCGTGGCCTTGGTGACCCGGGAGAGCCCATGCTGCACCGGCAAGGGCAGGTCGTGTACGCGGCCGATGACCCGCAGGCGCACGCGGTTCTCGTGCAGTTCGTGTTCGCGTTCCTGCAGGAACTTCCGCAGGAGCCGCATCAGGCCGCGGATTTCCATGCGCGGACGGACCCAGTTCTCCACGCTGAATGCATAGAGCGTGAGGTAATGCACGCCCACTTCGCGGCAAGCCCGGATGACCGCCCGTACGGATTCCGCGCCTTCCTCATGGCCGCGAAGGCGCGGCAGCCCGCGCTGATTGGCCCAGCGCCCATTACCGTCCATGATGATCGCCACGTGCCGGGGAATTTTGGGTAAGTCGGACATAGGAGGGGACGCAGGGTTCAGGGCTCAAGGCTCTGGGGGGGATGCGAAAACGTCGAACATCCAACGCTCAACATCCAGCTTCGAACGTCGAGTTGGATGAGATTCGAATACGGGAGGCTTGCACTCATAGAGGCATGATGACGTTAACATGATGGTTAGGACAAACGGCAGCCGGCCTGAACCCCGAACGCTTCTGTCTCCCTCTCTTACAGCGCCACGCGTAGCGTGCTGGCACGCTTGGGGCCCACCGACAAAATACCGAGCTTCACGCCCGTCACTTCGCACAACCGATCCACGTACGCGCGCGCCTTGGCGGGCAAGTCCTTCAGGTCGGTCACGTCGCGCGTCGGCGTCAGCCAACCCGGCAGCTCTTCATAGACCGGTTTGCAGCGCTCCAGCGTGCGGATGCTCGCGGGCACCGTATCATACAGCACACCATCGCATTCGTACGCCACGCATATTTTGACCACCGGCAGGCTGTCCATGACGTCGAGCTTGGTCACGGCCAGGAAATCGAGCCCGTTCACCATGGCGGAGTAGCGCGCCACGACGGCATCATACCAGCCGCAGCGTCGTGGCCGGCCCGTGGTGGCGCCAAACTCGTTGCCTTCGCGCGACAGGGTTTTGCCCACCTCGTCGTGCAGTTCGGTGGGAAACGGTCCCTCGCCCACGCGGGTCGTATACGCCTTGATGACGCCAATCACGCGGCTGATGCGCTGCGGCGGCACGCCCGTGCCCGTGCAGGCACCGCCGGCGGTCGTGCTGGAAGACGTGACGTAGGGGTAGCTGCCGAAATCAATATCGAGCATGGTGCCCTGCGCGCCTTCAAACAAGATGCGTTTGTTGGCCCGGCACGCCACATCCAGGAACGACGTCGTATCCACGATGTAAGGCGCCAGAACCTTGCCTGCGGCGTGATAGGCGTCCAGCAGCTGCGCCAGATCCACCGGATCCGCCCCCATGGCCTGCAGGACCTTGTTGACTTCCTCCACGCGCACCCCCAGCAGGTCATCGAAGGCCGGGTCGATCAGGTCCCCCATCCGCAGCCCGATACGCGACGCCTTGTCGCTGTAGGACGGGCCGATGCCACGCTTGGTGGTCCCGATCTTGCGCTCCTTGCGCGCGTTGCCTTCGCGCGTGGCGTCAAGCAGGCCATGATACGGAAAGACGATGTGCGCGCGATCGCTGACGTGGAAACGCCCCTCGGCCGAGATGCCTCGCGCCTGCAGCTCGGTCAGTTCCTTGACCAGGGCCACCGGATCCACGACGACCCCATTCCCGATTACGCAATGCTTGCCCGGGTGCAGGATGCACGACGGGATCAGGTGCAGCACGTATTTCTCAGCGCCCACCGTGACGGTGTGACCGGCATTGTTTCCGCCCTGATAGCGAACGATAATGTCCGCCTCGTCGGCCAGGACGTCGATGATCTTGCCCTTGCCCTCGTCCCCCCACTGCGCGCCCACCAGCACCGTATTCGGCATGAAGCTATTCTCCCCTGCACATGATTAGATGAACGTTGATGCGATTCCTATCGCGCGGCCGCCAGCGGATCCGACACGCCGGCACCACGAAAAGCAGCTGCGCGTTCCATACAACTGGGGCATGTGCCGCATGCGGTTTTGCCGCCCCGATAGCACGTCCAAGTATGCTGATAGTCCACGCCCAGTGCCAGTCCAATCTTGACCACCTCCGCCTTCGCCAGTCCGACGAATGGCGCATGGATCGTCACGGGACGGTCGCGGTTCAGGCCGAGGGTGGCGTTGAGGCGCACGACAAACTCGCGCGTGCAGTCCCAGTAGCCATAGTCGTCCTGCGCCTGCGCGCCGTAAAAGACCTCGGTCAGCCCGGCACCCTCGGCGGCCGCGGAGGCCATGGCCAGAAAGAGCAGATTGCGGTGCGGGACATAGGTGGGTGGCTGACGGCGCTGAGACTCGCTCAGTTCAGACAAGTCGGGAACCGGTGGGCCATCTGCCGCCAGGGCCGTCCGCCCGGCGGTGAGCGCGCCCAGGAACGAAATATCGATGACGTCGTGGCGTGACACGCGCGCAAGGCCCGCCTGGTAGCGCGCCATGTCCAGTTCGCGCACATGGCGCTGGCCATAGATAAACGAGAGGGCGTGGAGGTCGCGCACCCCTGCGGCCCGCAGTCCGTGCAGCAGCGTGGTGGAGTCAACGCCGCCCGACAGCAGGCACACGGCGGAGGTGATGCCCCTGCAATCTTCGAACAGCCTGTTCGCGTCCGTCGCCATCCGCGACCTCCTCATTGCCCGCCTCTTTAGCGGATGTGGTCGAGGGTGACACGCAAAAAAGGAGCGGTCCGCTGCGCGGGGCGCCTCCTTTGCACTGGCCCTGCTTCGCATGTTGGCTTACGATCCGCGCGCTCGAACGGCGGATACCAATGGCGCATCGACGAGGAGGCGTGGCGTTGCAGGTCAAGCATACGATGGCCGATCTCACCGGGTTCCAACCTCGGCACGACAGCTTTGTCGGCGTCGACTCGGACGGCTGCGTCTTCGACACCATGGAGATCAAGCAGAAGCAGTGTTTCCACGGCTTGATCGTCTCGCACTGGAAGCTGGAGGCGGTGGAGAAACCCGTTCGGCAGGCCGCGGAATTTGTGAATCTCTACTCGACGTGGCGCGGCCAGAACCGCTTCATGGCCCTGCTCCAGATGTTTCATCTGCTGGCGGATCATCCGGAAATCCGGCGCCGCGGGTTCCCCTTGCCATCCGTGGGCGGCCTGCAGCGGTTTGTCGCCGGCGGCAAGCTGACCGAGGCGGCGCTGAGGGGGTTGATGGAGCAGACCGGCGACCCGGAACTGGCGCTCCTCTACCGGTGGAATCTCGAAGTCAATGCGGCCATCGCGCGCACCGTGAAGCGCATCCCCCCCTTTCCCTGGGCGCACAAGAGCCTTGAGCGAATTCGACGTCACTCGGACGCAGCTTGCGTCTCGCAGACGCCCACGGAGGCGCTGGTGCGTGAGTGGGAGGAGAACGGGCTGGCCGGGCTGATCGATTTGATCGCGGGCCAGGAACTCGGAACCAAAGCTGAACACCTTGCGCTCGCCACCCAGGGACGCTATCCCGCCGAGCGCGTGCTGATGATCGGCGACGCGCAAGGCGATCGCAAAGCGGCTGAATCAAACGGCGCCTGCTTCTTCCCCATCAACCCGGCGCACGAGGACGCGTCATGGAAACGATTCTTCGAGGAGGGGTATGATCGCTTTCTGGCCGGCACGTTCCTCGGACCGTATCAGGACGGACTGGTGCGCGAGTTCGAGTCCTTGCTGCCCGATATACCGCCGTGGGCGGGAGCCTGAGCCCCGGCCGCTTGACAGCGTGAGCAGCGCCCGGTTTACTCACGCGATGAACGAGACGCATTCAAATCCGTGGCGACGATGGTGTATGCTCATTCCGCTGCTGGCCTGCGGAACGTGGATGGGCTGTGCGACGGCGCCCGCGCCGTCGCCGCCCGCGCCCGCCTCGCTGGAGCCGTCGGTCATGCCCGATCGCACCCCCCTCCTGCCCGTTCGCTATGCCGGCTGGAAACAGAGCTATGTGCTCACCAATTCGGTCCTGCGTGTCGTCGTCGTGCCGGCCATCGGCCGTATCATGGAAATCCGTCCTGCCGGCGTGGACAACCTGCTTCGCAACGATCCCAAGCTCTTGGGGAAGCGCCCCTCGAAGACGTCCGCCTTCACCAACTTCGGCGGAGACTGGCTGTGGCCGGTTTCCCAGCGGCATTGGATGAACAACCAGGGAACGGACTGGCCGCCGCCTGAGCTGCTGGCCGACGGTCCCTGGGAGGTCGAGGCGTGGCGCAATCGCGACGGGAGCGCGTCTTGCCTGCTCATGCGCAAATACGGAGCCCCCTTGAATGTGATCGTCACACGCCTGATCACGGTGGATGAACACGAGGCACGCATCCGCATTCTGCAGCGCGCGCTGTGCGTGGGGCTGTCCAAGCTGCCGGTCACACTCTGGAACGTGTCCCAGATCGGCGGGGCGGAACGCGTCTATCTGCCGGCCGATCCCACGCTGGAGCATGGGCTGCGCCCCCTTCTGTTCGCGGCGCCTCCGGCTACACACCTCGCGCGATATGGCGATATCCTGTCGTTTGATGCGGCGGCCGGCGGCGAGTACAAGTTCGGCGGCGGCCCCATGAATGCATGGGTGGCCGCACAGCGCGGGACGGTGGCGATCACGGAGCGCGAGACGAGCCGGGTAGCCGGGCCGCGTCCGGATGGCGGCTGCGCCATCGAGGTCTATTCGAACAGTGGCCTGGGCTATACCGAAATCGAGACCCTGTCTCCGGAAGTGCTGTTGCAGCCGGGTGACAGCCTCGAGAACACCTTGGTCATCGAGTGTTTGCCGGTCTCGACGGAACTCCCGCCCGCAGATGTCGCGCGGAGACTGGCGAACGCGCTATCGGAGCCGTAGGCACCGGCCCCACGCACGACGAACGGCGATCGCGGGCGACAGGGCGTCGTACGGTTGGCGCGTTGGCGCGTTGGCAAGCGGCGGCTACCAGTTCCGAATGTCGTCCTTGTAGCCCATGTCGCTGGCCTTGTCGCTGCCGTCCGGACCACGCGACCAAACGGCAACGCGGGCGCTCGTCAGGTTGGTCTTTCCGTCGAAACTGGTGAAATTGACTTCGATCTTGCCGTCGGTGTTGTAGTCCATCATGAACTTGTAGGGGTTACCCCAGGGATCAATGTACTGGCCGGCACCGTTCAAGCTGTTGGAACTGACCTCAAAGAAAGGCAAGCGCTTGACGTTGTACGACTTTCCCAGTGAATCCTTGACCAGTTTGCCCCCCAGCATGGTCACGACCCCCGGTTCCATGCCGATGCCGTTAATCAGCGCTTCCACCGACTTCTGATCCACCGGCCAGTTTGCGTAGTTCGCGATGTTGCCAAACGGGGCCCCATATTCATCCAGATACGCACGCAGAGCCGTGTTGATCTGCCCGATCTCGTGGGCGGCTTTCGTCCGCTTTGTCGACAGCTGGACGCGGCTGACGGCTGGAATCAGGAGTCCGATGAGCAAGGCGATGATGGCGATGACGATGAGGACTTCGATCAAGGTGAAAGCCGAGCGGAATCGCGTATTCATGAGCGGAGTATACGTGACGACGGTGGACGTCGTCACGCGCGGAATCGAGCGGGGCAACGGCTCCCCCGCCAACGGCTCAGGTTGATTTCTGCCGGATGACGATTGCGCCAAAGGGTGGCAGCAAGCCGTCCTTCAGTTCCCCGTAAAGCCGGCGCCCGGAAAATACATCGAGGCGCGAGAGGCGCCGCGGTTCAGGGCCCATGTTCACGGCACAGACCAGGCGTTCGTTCCCGTGCGTCCGGCTGAACGCCACCACGGCGCGACCGTCCGGCTGTGCCACTTCCCCCGCCTCCAGCGGTTCGAAGCGCCCCGCGGTCAGCGCGGGCGTGGCCGTTCGCAGCGCGCACAGGCGCCGATAGAAGCCGTACCAGTCCTGGCGGGCGCGGGTGCCACGCGCGAACAGATTGCCCTCGAATTCGATGCCATCGCGTGAGCGCGAACCCGCGGCCGTGATCAGGCGGTGCCCCTTGTCGCAAACACCCAGCCGTTCATGAATGGGTGGCCGGTTCACCGCACCGAACTCCTGCCCGGTGAGCAGGAACGGGACCGTGTGGCCGGTCAGGAAGACCAGTTGCATCATGGCGCGCACGCCGCCCGCGCCGAATCGGTACAGCCCGCGGCCCTCGTCATGGTTGTCCGTATAGCGGGCCAGCCACGGGCCCCGCGGGTCTGGCGGCAGCACCGATTCGTACTGGCGAAGGGCCTCGGCCACGGCCCCGGCAATGCCGCCGGCACGAAAACCAGCCAGCAGATTCTGGAAGTCGCCGTTGCCCGCCGCCTCGGGCGCAAGGGACACGACGGTCTGACCCTGCGCATCCACCCCGTAGAGGTATTGGCACACCTTGTAGAGATCGTCATCGTAAGCGGCGTTCATGCCGCGCGCAAACAGGTTCAGGTTGTTGCGCAACCCGTAGGACTCGGCCATAAAAAGCAGGTCCCGGGGCGCGTACTTGGTCTTGAGCCAGGCGAGCGCCTCGTTCCAGAAGGACAGGTCGCTGATGATGTGGGCCATGTCGAAGCGGAAGCCATCGACGCCATCGGCCGGCATCCGCCTCCTCGCGGTGGCGGGCCGACCGAGAAAGCCCAGCCAGTAGTCCAGCACGTCGCGCATGGCACGCCGCAGGCCAGGGGCGCCGTAGTTGAGTTTGGCGGTGTCGGACCAGTCCCAGTCAAACCGCAGGCTGCCGTGCTCGTCCTTGAAGTAAAACTCGGGATGCTGGCGCGTCCACACGTTGTCGCGGCTGCTGTGATTCGGGGTGATGTCCAGGATGACGCGCAGGCCCAGATGGTGCGCACGCCGTACGAGGGCGGCGAGCTCGGCGCGCGTGCCGTACTCGGGGTCCACGGCACGGAAGTCACGAATGGCATAGGGAGAGCCGATGCCTTTGCGGGCCGTCAGACCCATTGGATATGGGGGCATGAGATACAGGACGTTGGTGCCGAGGCGCTTCAGGACCGGCAGATTCCGGCGCACGTAGGCCAACGGTGACTCCGACGCCGCGCGCTCCCCCGCCGCCTCAATCGCATTCCGCGGCTCCCGCGCCGCCAGCGAGCGGAGGTTGATCTGGTAGATGATGGCACCCGGTATCCACGATGTGCTCATAGGCAATCTCGCAACGCTCAAGGTTTCCCGATTCTAGACCCCGGCGAAAATGAAACTGGCGCCCGCCGGAACGGTGACGGTGCGAGTTCCGTCGGGGAGCGGGCGCGGGGCGCCTTCGGGGATGCCGCGGGCATCCATGCGGCGGCCGTTGCCAATCAGGCGCCAGCTGCCGCCCGGCGGGAACCGCACGTTGAAGTCCACGGGTTTGTCGGCCGCATTCAAGAGGATGACGAAGCCCGTGCCGGGCCGTTTGCGGTTGCCATTGATGATATAGCCGATGGCGCGCCCGTCGTCGGGTCGGATCCAGTCGATGTAATCGGGCGGAATCTCCTGCGTCCAGCGGAACGACTGGCCGGCCTTGCTGCTCCGCAACCGGACCAGCGCCCGGTAGTAAGCGAGCGTCTCGGCCGCCTCCGGTCGCTCGCGCTCCTTCCAGCGCAGCGCGTTGACCGCATCGCCCTGGTCAAAGGTGTTATGAAGCCCCTGCTTGCTCCGGATCCACTCCTGCCCCTCGGCCAGCATCGGCACCCCGAGCGCCGTGAACAGGATCGTGGCGCCGAGCCGGTTGCGCGCGGCGTCCTGCGCCGACAGTTGGCGCCCGTCGCGATTGGCGGCCGATGAAATCTCGTCGGCAAAGGCCATGTCGTCGTGGCTCTCCAGGTAGTTGATGGCCTGCAACGGCGTGGCGGCCCAGCTGTCGACGCAGCCGCGAATCTGTCCCACCAGGTCATCGCGGTTGCCTTCGCCGCGCACGAAGCGCTGCACGACGCGCCGGAAGTCCCCATTCCACGCGGCCCAGCCCTTGCCCTTGAGCTGCTGGCGATGGTCGCCGCGAAAGCTCCAGGGCTCGGAGATCAGGATCACGTCCGGGTTCTGCGCGCGCGCCGCGTCGCGCACCGCCAGCAACGTCTCCATGTCAATCAGCTCGGCCAGGTCGAAACGGAACCCGTCCACGTGGTGCTCGCGCATCCAGTACAGAATATTGTCGATGATCAGCCGCCGCATCATCGGCGCCTCGCTGCGGACATCGTTGCCGCAGCCGCTGAAGTTGCTCAGGTTGTAATCCTGGTCCTGTCGCAGGAAGTACTTCCGGTCAAGCATCTGGAAGACATTGGGCGAACCGATGTGGTTGTACACCACGTCCATGATCACGGTGAACCCCTGGCGATGAAGGTCATTCACGAGATGTTTGAACTCGTAGTACTGGGAGCCCTGGAGCGGGGCCTGCGCATAGGACGCCTCCGGCGCGAAGTAGTACGTCGGCCCGTAGCCCCAGTCGTACCGGTTGCTGCCGTTCATGAACTCGGAAATCGGCATCAGCTCGATGGTATTAACGCCCAGCGCCTTCAGATGGTCGAGTCCGGTGCCCGTCCCCGCCGACGCCAACACCCCGGCGTACTTGCCGCGCAATGGTTCCGCGACGCCGGACGACGGATCGACCGTGAGGTCGCGCACATGGGTTTCGTAGATGACCGCATTCGCGAGCGTGGTCATGCGGTGGCCCTGGTCGCTCCAGCCGGAGAACCAATCATTGGTCGCCAGCGGGTCGATGACGATCGAGTTGTTGTCGGAGTGGGCCACGGCACGGGCATAGGGGTCCCCCACCCGCGCAAAAGGGCTGAACCCCTCGCCGGCACCGGGCGGCCCGTCGACGTGGAACACGTAATACTGTCCCGGGGTCAGGCCGGGCACCTCGACATCCCAGACCCCGTCGTCGCGATGCTGCATGGTAAAGGCGCTGCGCGGAGGCAGGATATCGCCGCCCTCGGGGGGGCGGAAATACGGGCCATCATAGAGATGCAACTCGATGTGGCTGGCGCGCGGTGCAAAGAGGCGAAATTCGGTGGTCTTGCCGCTGCCGCCCAGCTGCGGTCCGAGAGGCAGATCGGAACGGATGCCGTCGAGCGCCCCTCCCGGACTGACTTCGCGAAAGGTTGTGCCCGGCAACAAACCGTCCACCACGACAATGTAGGACTCGGACAGCGTGAGCGGCTTCGCGGTGTGCACTTCCAGCACCGTGGAGGCGGAAAGTTGCGGGTCGATGCGCAGGTTCAGGTTTCCGCGACCGTCAGGCACGGCGTTGAGGGCGGCAACTGGCGGCGGCAGCCAGCGCTCGTTATTAATGACAAACTTGAAGAGCAGGTCGTCGCGAAGTTGGCCGACGCTTAAGCCGTCCATGCGCACGGTGCCGGTCCAGGCTCCATCGTTGTCATCATCGTGCAGTTGCCACTGGCCGCTGACGCCATCCGGCCGCCAGCCATTGAAGGTGCCGGCCACGGTTACCAGTTCGTTGGTGTCCAGGCTCAGGTCGTAGCGAGCCTCGTCCATGGTGAACGTGACGAAGTCCCCGGCGACGGCGCAGCCCATGGTGCGGTGGGTGCCGCGTGCCGCGCGCCAGATCGCGCTGGTGACGGGGATGTCCGGGAGGAGGCGTACCTGCACGGCGTTGGTATGGGGCGGGTCGCGGCGAAACAGGATGTCGATACGGTCGAGCGCTTCCAGGCGGGCGGCATAGATGATGTCAGAAGGCCGCTCCAAGAGGCCCATGAGGTTGACATAGAGCACGCGGTTATCGCCCGGTTCCCACACGCCGTCGGAGACGAACTTGTACTCGTACCGGCCGATGGCCAGGTGCAACTGGGCGGTATCGAGTTCCCAGACCCCCTCGTGAGGGACCATGGGCGTGGGCGCCGACCAGTAATCCCATGAGCCGGCCACCTGGACCTCATGGGCGGCCGGGTTCGAAAACCGCAGCAGGCGGGTCGCATGAGCGCCCGGAATCGCACGGAAATCGGGCGTCAGGATGACGGTATCTGCTTCCGATGGTTCGACGGCGGCGACCGTGGGGCGAGCTGCGGGCGGCGGGGGCGGAGGTGCTTGCCGTCCGCAGCCGGTGAGGAGCAGGCTGCCGGCCAGTGCCCAGGCAACCACGCGCGTCATCACGTACAGGTCTGGCGATCCGTGAGTATCCACTGGCATAGGAGCGTACTATGTCAGCCGCCAGTGAACGGGT
This sequence comes from Lentisphaerota bacterium, assembly GCA_021413965.1. GTDB lineage: Bacteria > Verrucomicrobiota > Kiritimatiellia > UBA8416 > JAIOPI01 > JAIOPI01. Next base: position 142,771 of record JAIOPI010000028.1, read on the forward strand.
AAAGAAAACATGTAGGGCCGACCCAGGCGCCCCGCGCACACTCGGCATGGCCCCCTCTCGACGGGGCCCTTCCCGGATTCTTATTACCCGCGCGCGACGCCCGGTGTATGCTTGGGCACATGCGCAAGCCCCTGCTGCGTTCGCTGTTGGTACTCGGCGGGCCAGTCATCCTGCTGCTGTTCTTGGAGGGAGGCCTTCGCCTGTGGGGATTCGGCACCGCTCCCCATTTCTTCCTCACGTCGTTTGAGGACGGGGTGGCGTACATGTCGGAGAACCCGCACGTCACCCGCCCCTACTTCGGCCCACGGCTGGAGCGCAACCCCTTTCCCGCCCATTTTCCGCGGCAGAAGCCGCCGGGTGAGTTCCGCGTTTTTGTCCTGGGCGAATCGGCGGCCATGGGGGATCCCATCCCGGAGTTCGGCCTTTCACGCCAGCTGGACGTGCTGCTCACCGCGGCGCTCCCGCAGCGGCGCGTGCGCGTGATCAATGCCGCGATCACCGCCATCAATTCGCACGTGATCCGCCAGGTTGCGACCGAGTGCGCCCGGCTCGAGCCGGATGCGTTTGTCATTTACATGGGCAACAACGAAGTGGTCGGCCCGTATGGCCCCGGCACCGTCTTCCCCGGAATCGGCAGCCGCCCCGCGCTGATCCACGCACTGACCTGGTGGCGCGGCACGCGCACGGGCCAGTTGGTGGAGCGAGCCATGGAGCGCCTTCACCCTTCCCGCTATCGCGAATGGGAAGGAATGGAAATGTTTCTCGACCGCCAGGTGCGCGCCGACGACCCTCGCCTGGCCACCACGCGCCGCCTGTTCGAAGCCAACCTGGACGCCATGTGTCGCGCCGGGTCCGACGCTGGGGCGGCGGTCGTTCTCTGCACCGTCGCGGTTAACCTGCGCGACTGCGCGCCGCTCGGCTCCTCGCCCGATCCGGCGCTGTCCAAGGCAGACAGGGCGCGCATGCAGGCAGGCGTGGAGCAGGCCCTCACCCTCCTGCCCCGAGATGCCGCGCGCGCGCTGACCGTCATCGAGGAGGGGCTGAATCTCGATCCCGGACTGCCCGACTGGCACTACCTTAAGGGAAAGGCATTGGCGGCTCTCGGGGGCGGCGCCCCCTCCCGGGAGGCCTTCATTCAGGCGCGGGAGCTCGACACGCTGCGATTTCGCGCCGATACCGCCATCAATGATCGGATCCGTCGGTATGCCGCCAACTCGGCGATGCCCCTGCGGTTGGTGGACGTGGAGCGGCACCTCGCGGATCAGTCGCCTGATGGCCTCTGCGGGGAAAGCACCTTCTACGATCACGTCCATCTCACCTTTGAGGGGCAATATGGCGTCGCCCGCGACGTGGCCGAGGCCCTGTTGCCGGACCTCGCGGCAGCACCCCCCCTCCCCTCTGCTGCGGTGTGCGCGGCCGCCTTGGGGTGGACGCCTTGGCAGGCACAGGCCGCGCTGATGGGGATGTACGGGAGGCGTTTGCTGCCGCCGTTTGCCAACCAGGTCGACCGCGCGGACGTCGAGCGCCGATGGATGGAGCGCCTGCTTGCGGGCCAGGGGGCGCTCGCCACGAATGAACCGGCCCCGACGGTCCGCATGCTGACCGGCGCCCTGGAGACACGCGCGGCGGATCCGGTGTTGTGGCAACTACTGGGACAGGCGCAGATGCACCTGGGGGAGTTTCCGGCGGCAGCCGAAGCCTTTGGCGAAGCCGCCTGCCTGCTTCCGCAGCACGTGGCACTGCAGCACATGCAAAGCGCCGCCCTGGCCCTCGCGGGACGCTTCGATGCCGCGTTCCGGCAGCGCCATGCCGCCTCCCCGGAACTCGCGGACGACGTCATCTGGTCGCTGCTCGCCGCCAGTGCCATTGCGCAGGGGCATACGGAAATCGCCCGCGCGCTTTTCGAACGCGCGCGTCTAGCGAACCCGCGCAATCATGATGTGCTGGTCAACCTGGCGGTCAGCCGCGCCTCCCGCGGCGACACGTCCGCGGCGATTCCGCTGTTCGAAAGCGCCGTGCGCCATCGCCCCGATGACGACATTGCGCTCGCCAACCTCGGGGTGGCCCTGTATCGGATCGGACGGAAGACGGAAGGGCTGTCCGCGCTGGAAGGTGCCGCGGCACGCCATCCACACAATGCCGAAACGCGGAACAGCCTTGCCATGATGTACCTCGGCCAGGGCGACGTGGATCTGGCGCGGCGTCACATTCGGTTGGCGCTGCTGGATCGCCCCCTTGCCGTGGATATCCTGCAAAGTGCGGTGCTCATCGAGGAGGCCGCGCGGGATGCGGAGGCCCAGGCGGAATACCTGCACCGGCTCATCCGGCTGTCCCCGTCCACGCCGGCGTTTCAGGAGCACTATGGTGAGTGCCTGCTGCGGCTAGGGCGCTATGGCGAAGCCGAGTCGGCATACACCGCCGCCACCGGTTTGGCGCCCGAGTCGCCATCCGCCTGGCACGGGCTCGGCTCCGCCCGGGCCTATGACGGCCGGCAGGCGGCGGCGCGGGCGGCGTTTGAGAAGGCGCTGACGTTGGATGCCGACTTCGCGCCAGCGCGGTTTGGGTTGGGGCAGGTCTTGCTGCAACTCGGAGACGGATCCGCCGGCCTGGATGAGTTACGCCGTGCCTGCACCCTCGTCCCGACGGAGTGGGCCTGGCGGCGCCGGCTGGCCTGGATCTTGGCGACGCATCCGGACGCGGCCCTCCGCCAGCCCGCCGAAGCGCTCGACTGGGCGGCATCCCTTCCCGCCGCCGGGACCGATGCCTGGATGCGGGTGGATATTCAGGCGGCGGCAACCGCGGCTGGGGGCGATCCGAAGGCGGCGGAGAAGCTGCTGTCGACGGTAACGCTGGCGGACGTGCCCGAGGCCTACCGCACGGCGGTGCAGGACCGCCTGACCCGTTACGCGCGGGGCGACTCCTACGTCGAAACCGCCCCCTGAGTCGGATACACTCCGCGTTACCCCTGCTGACGCCTCCAAGCCCCCCTGGACCCGTTTTCGGTCGCTGCCCGTCCAACGGTCCCGCAACCGGCGCCGGCACCGGCGCCAGGGCCAGATTGACGCCAAGCGCTTATCAAAGTGCCAGTTGCATACTAGTATATACTACAGGGAAGCTATACCATCAGTTTCCTTAACAAAACTGCTTGACCGGTTCCGACATATTTGTTAATCTCCCTACACTTTTGACATGGGGGTCGTACATGTTTCCCGCCGCCGTAAGCCGCTTGACGGGGGGGATGTGCCCAGCAGTGTCATGGGGGAATGCGTAGGCTAGACAGGAGCGTGTATTATGCGCAGACATCAAGTTGTGTGCGTGGTGGCGATCCTTATCGCGCTGGTATCGGGGAATGCGCGGGCGCAGTACAGCGGGCAGCTTTACGGGCCCGCCAACGTGGATGATGGTTCCACGGACGGCAATCTCAACAGCCCGTCCAGCAAGGCCGCCACCGTTAATGGCAACATCCGCTACCAGTGGCGACTGAATGGCAGTGGCAACGGCACCGCGTGGGTGGCCTTCAACTGGGACAGCCTTGCCAAAGAGTTTTCATTCTACGGGAATCCGACCTTCACGATGAGCGACGACGTCACCATCCGTGGTGACATGGATATCGGCGGCACGAGCTACGGCTGGGGCCACATCGGGAACTTCGGGGTCGCCAACGTCGAGAGCACCAAGCAGTACATCTTCAACGTTACGGACACGGGCTCAACGCTGTCCAGCGAGCCGGGTACCGATGTCATCCAGCTCGGCCTGACGGAGATCAACCACCAGGCAGCGCTCGCCTCCACCCCGGACGGCAGCACCACGGGCCTCTCCAACAGCCGCTCGGGCAACAATATCGTGTTTCAAACCACCTCCACGGCCGAGAACAGCGGCTCGAACGAAGAGCTCTGGTACCAGTGGACGGTCGATAATTTCACCACCAAAAACTTCGTCCAGGACACGGCCATTTCGGCCAACGAGTCGATTAGTGTGGCGCTGAGTTCCAGCGCGCCGGTCCTGCGCGAGGGTGACACGCTGAAGTGGGTGCTCGCCAGCACGGGACCTTCCTCGTCCGGAACCGTCAGCGCCTTCACCGGCGGGCTGCTGAACTTCGACGTCATCGCGATCAACAAATCCAGCGTCGTGACCTACAGCGTCACCGACGACGACACCACGGCACCGGCGCTCACGGCGTTCACGGTGGCCGACCAGACTGACGCGGCGATCAATGCCGGCGGCTACACGATCGGCGGCAGCATCCAGGACACGGGCAGCGGCGTGAATAACAACGGCGCGACGGTGTCGGGCGACGATTTCTCGCCGAACTATGACCTCCTGAACAACGCCAACACGCAGCTGGCCGGCGACCAGGTCTTCACGACCCGCCCGGCTGATGGTGCCGCCCAAGGCAGCACCGGGGCCCTGTCTGCGTCCGCTCCTGGCATCCTCCCCGCCAACATCGACCTCGGCACCTACAAGATCCGCGTCTCGGCCACCGACAACGACGAAGACCCCTCGACCTCGGCGAATGACCGCACGGCGGTGGTGGATTCCCAGGTGACGACGTTTACGGTCACGGACGACGACAGCGCCGGCCCCGACATCACCGGATTTGACTTCCCGGCATCCGTCGACGTGACGGCCTCCTGCATCGTGACGGTACAGATCAACGACGTCACCGGCACGACCGACAACGGCACAACGGTGTTGTATTACGGCTACGGCGTGCCCGCGACTCCGCTGACCGAGACGACCGGCTCAGGCGATGGCGAGTACACGTTCACGATTCCGCCGCAGACAGGCCAGGGCGGCAACACGCTCAAGTTTTACGTGTCAGCGGCCGACAGTGACGCGGACCGCACCGGCGATGCGGCGACCACCGTGGCGAACAACGGCGGCAGCTACTACAGCATCCTCATTACCGTGACCGTGCCCACGACGAACAATGCCACCTGGGATGGTGGCGATGCCGTGGACAGCAACTGGGCCAGCCAGACGAACTGGGTGGACGACGCGCGGCCCGAGACCGATGGGAAGGCCACCCTGAACTTCGCGGGCGCCCTGCGGACCTACGCGACCAACGATTACACGGCGGGCCAGCAGTTCAACGGGCTGTTCTTCAGCAGCGGCGCGGCTTCCTTCACGCTGCGCGGCAACAGCCTCTCGATCTCCAACAAGATCGAGAACAACAGCGTCAACGCGCAGACCATTGAAACAGCCGTCACCCTCAACGCCCCCGCTACGAACGAAGTCAACCCGGTGGACGGTGACTTGACGCTCGGCGCGGCCGTGACGGTGAACAGCGCGGACCTGGTGGTCTACAGCGATGACAGTGCCGGCGGCAACACGGTGCGCTTCGGCGGGACGGTCAGCCAGGGCACGGGCAGCAGCAAGCTGAAGGTGCGGCAGAATGCCACGGTGGAAATCGCCGCGGCCAACACGCTGGCCAACGACATCGAGATCGACCGGGGCGCCATCCACGTGGAGGGCGGCGGCTCGGTGGCGGCGGGCACGGCGTGGGTCGGCAATGGAACCCTGACCGGCGCGGCCGCGGAGTTTGTGATCACGGACGCCGACGGGGGCACGACCGTGGCGCGCACAATGAACATCAACGATGGCACCGCGGGCAACCGCACGCTGGGCGGCGCCAACAGCAGCGGCGTCAACACCTTCAGCGGGAACATCGGCCGCAGCGGCGGGAACGACAAGACGCTGACCCTGACCGCAACCGGCAGCGGCGTGGTGGATTACACCGGGTCGCTCGACGGTGACGATAACGTCCTGGTCCAGGGCGGGGGCGTGACGCGTTTCAGCGGCAGCGCCAAGAGCTACACCGGCGACACGGTTCTGTCGGCCTCCAGCACCCTGCGGCTGAACGGGTCCCCCATGCTTGCCGACACCACGGACGTGTCGGTCGGGCTCGGTTCGACCTTTGACCTCAACAACAACGACGAGACCGTCCAGTCCATCGCGGGCGCGGGCAATGTCGCTCTGGGCTCCGCGCTGTTGATCGTGGACCACACCAGCAGCCCGTCGTTCACCGGCGTGATGAGCGGCACCGGCGGCTTCGTCAAAAAGGGGACTGGAACGCTCACCCTCGGCGGGGCGAACAGCTACAATGGGCAGACCTACATCGTGGGCGGCGTGCTGCAATACAACGTGGCCCAGGCCGGCGGCTTCACCGGGGCGCTGAACGTCGGCGGCACGAGCGGCGATCCCGATGGTAACGCGACGCTGGCGATCGGCACAGGCGGGGTGACGCTTTCGAACCCGATCACCGTACGCGGCGGGACGGCCGGGACGCGCTTCATCCGGGCGAGCAATACGTCCGGCACGTCGACCTTCAGTGGCCCCATCACCATGAACAATGATCTGACGATCGCGGCGCAGACGAGCAGCGGCGCGCTCACGATCAGTGGCCCCATCACGCTGAATGCCTATACCCTCTTTGTGGAAAACACGGAGACCGTCACGATCGGGTCGGTGACCGGTTCGGGCATTCTCCAGAAGTCCGTCGGCGTTCCCGGGGCGCTGATTGTCAATGGCGCGATTAGCGTTGGCAACATCTACTTCAATGACGGGAATATCCGGGTGGTTTCCGGTGGCGACCTCGAGACCTCGAGCGTCTTCTACCTGGGAGCGTCGGTCCACCAGAACGACACTACGCTTGAACTGGCGGCCAACGGCCTTGATATCGGGGCCACCACCGAGGTCGAGGATGCCCTTGGCGGCGAGGTCCGGACGATTCGCACGACGGTCGCCGGCACGCAGACGATGAGCGGCACCGTGCGGCAGGACGACGAGGATCTGATCCTCTCCTCCACCAATGGCAGCACGCTGGTGCTGTCGGGCACGATGGACATGGACTACGACGTGACCGTCGACGGCGAGAATGACATCTATGCTCGTGGCCCCGGCGACATCACCTTCAGCGGGCAGCTCAATGCGGCCAACGGAGGCATGGACCTCTTCACGCAGGGTTCCGGCACGGTCACACTGTCCGGCAACAACAGTGGCCAGTGGTTCCAGCTCGAGCATGGCGGCGGGACGCTGTTCATCAACAACGCCAACGGCTTTGGCACATCCTACATCGACAAGCTGAAAGTCAATGCCAGTGGCGCAACCACCCGGATTGGCGTGTCGAGCGCCCCGGCCAGCCTGGGCATCCTGTTCACCGGCAGCTACACGCACACGATCCAGGTGGACAGCGGCGTGACGTTCACGGTGCCAAACACGATCAACGACGGGGTCTTCACGGGCAACCTGCTCAAGACCGGCGACGGGGATCTGACGGTGCAGAGCGTCAATGCACTGGACGGGACGGTCACCGTGAACGGCGGCACGCTGCACGTCAGCAGTGGCGCCAGCTTCGGCACCACGGCGGTCAATGCCGGCGGGTATCTCAAGGGCAATGGAACCGTGGGCACGCTGAGCGTATCCGGCACGGTGGCGCCTGGCGCGAGCGTGGGAACGCTGAATGCCGGGGCCACGACCTTCGGCCCGAGCGGGACCAATGCGTGGGACGTCAATGATTTCAGCGGCACCTACGGGGGGCCGACCGGCTGGGATAAGCTGAACATCACGGGCGCGCTGAACATCACGGCGACGGCGGCACAGCCGTTCACGATTCAGGTCTGGTCGCTCAACGTGGCGTCGCCCGGAAACGCGGCGAATTTCAACAACGCCCTCCCCTACACGCTCAAGATTGCCACGGCGAGCGGTGGTATCAGCGGATTTGCGGCCAACAAGTTCGCCATCAACGCGGCAAACTTGACGAATCCGACCGGCGGTGGAACGTGGTCCATTCAGCAGAATGTGAACGATCTTGAGCTGGTCTTCACACCCTTTACGGGCATTCCGGCCACGACCGTGATTCAGTTTAAGTAGGTCAGGCTGCATGTCATTCGGTCCCCAACCGCGGGGGCTGCTCCGCTCGACCCGGGGCAGCCCCCGATCTTTTTTTGGGGGCTCTGGCCCACTTTCCTTCAGGCTTGCATAGTGCGTCATCCGAAGCACATGACATGCCACTGATTGCGTAATAAACCTTGACGAACCCCCTCGAAACCTGTATAAGCCACCTCAGTCGAATTGCGGCATTTCAACGTGTTTCAGGGCTACTATGTGCGACACTGGGGCAGCATTCACGCGCAGCCCGCGCGACGTTGCGCATAGCCGCCCATCCCGCGTCCCCCCTGCCCCATGCACCCCACCACTATTCAACCATGCCTCTGGGGCGCCGGATTCGAGCAACGAACTGTGAACGGCATCCTCATACAACGCTCACCGGGACCTGTAACCTTGTCCCCTGATTCATTTTTGGCTGTTGGCATCGCACCGTATCACTAGCTGGAGGCCCGTCATGACCATGCGTGAAGTCGGAGGTTTCAGTTTCAGGCGCGTCATCTGTCTTTCGCTGCGTATGGCGCAGCAGGCCGTGACGTCACGTGTGCCGACTGTGCGTAGACCATCCGCCGCCTTCCGGCAGCACCTGCTCGCGGTCGTGTTCGGCACGACCTTGGCGCTCCAGCAGGCCCAGGCGGTTTCACAGTACTGGAACGGGGCTGGAACCTGGAATGCAGCCAATACCTGGAGCCAGGTCAGCGGTGGCCCCTACACCTCGACCTGGACCAATGGTAATGATGCCCAGTTCAACGTGCCCGCCAGCACGATCACTGGCGCGACGGTGACCTTTACCAATATCACGGCGACGGAGAATGTGACGTTCACGGCGGGCGGCACCTTGGGCACCGGCGGGACGGTGGGCAGCATCACCGTCGCCAGCGGCAAGCTTCTCGATCTGAACAGTCAGCAGCTGTCCACCGCCGCCGGAACCGGGTTCATCAAGAACGGGCCGGGCGCACTCGGGTCGGGATTGGGCACCTTCACCAATGGCTTCACGCTCAACGCGGGATACATCATCTTGCGCAGTGTGAACGGGATGGGCAGCAGCGCAACCTACAACCCGCTGACGATCAACGGCGGCGCGATCGGCGCCGCCAGCACGATGAACCTGAGTGGCAAATACGGCGTTGGCATTACCGTCGGCGGGCACTTTCAACTGGGGGTCCTGAGCAGCGATGTTTCCATCGCCTCGAGCACGGCCAATATCACGTTCAGCGACCCCGTCAACCTGGGCGCCGCCACGCGCACGATCACGATCGGCGGCAACGGCGGTTACACGAACGCGGGCGTCATTTCCGGCGGTGCGGGCGTCGGCCTGACGATCGACAAGCTTCCCGGCGTCACGGGTCAGATCGTGTTGTCGAGCACGCACACGTACAGTGGCGACACCACCGTCAACGGTGGCATTCTCCGGGTCGGCACGGGCGGGCACACGATTCCCAATGGGCCCGGCAAGGGCAACGTGATCGTGGCGTCCGGCGCGATGCTCGACATCAATTCCTCCGAGATCATCAACGGGCTTTCGGGCGCCGGGACCATCGACAACAGCAACGCATCCAGCCGCGACTTCACGATTGGCGATAACAGCGGAGGCGGCACGTTCTCCGGCGTGATTCAAAACTCGGGCGGCGCCCTGAGCCTGATCAAAACCAACAATGCGGGAACCATAACGCTCAGCGGAACGAGCAGCACGTACACGGGGAAGACGTCGGTGCAGGGCGGCGTGCTGGAATTCGCCTCGCTCACGACAGTCGGCGGCGGCGCTTCCTCGCTGGGTGCCCCGGCATCGACGGCGAACGGCGCGATTCCCGTCGGTGAATTTGCGATCGGCGCCACGCTGCGCTACATCGGCACGGGCAATGCCAACAGCAATCGCCGCATCGATCTGAATGGCGTTACGGGCGGCACCACGCTGGAGGTCGCGAACTCGGGCAATCTGACGCTGAGCACGGCGCTGGGCGTCCCGGTTGATGGCGTGAAGACGCTGACGCTCGGCGGCTCCAGCAGCGGGATTGGCACCATATCCGGCGTTATTTCCAACAGTGCCAATGGCAACACGGCGGTGACCAAGACGGGTTCCGGCACATGGGTGATCTCGGGTGCCAACACCTACAGCAACGATACCACGATCAGCGCGGGGACGCTGCGGCTCGGCGCGGCAGGCACCCTGCCGGACGGGGCTGGCTACGGCAATGTGAGCGTGACCGGGACGCTGGACCTGAATGCCTTCAGCGAAGTGATCAACGGGCTCTCGGGTGGCGGGACGGTGGACACTGTGGCGGGCGGGTCCCCCACGCTCACCGTCGGGAACAACGATCAGAGCAGCACCTTCAGCGGTGTCCTGCAGAACAGTGCCGGCTCCCTGGCGCTCACCAAGACGGGTACCGGCACGCTGACGCTGTCGGGGGCGAACACGCATAGTGGCAACACGACCGTGAGCACGGGGACCTTGAACGTGTCCCACAGCCTGGCGCTGCAGAATACCACCGTGGTCAGCGGCGGCACGGGGATCGTCTTCGATCAATCGGTGGGAACGCACGCGTTCACCTTCGGCGGCCTGAGCGGCTCGACGGATCTGGCGTTGCAGGATAATGGTGGCAACCCGGTGGCGCTGACGGTCGGCAGCAACGGCGTCAACACGACCTACTCCGGAATCATGAGCCTGGGCGGGTCCCTCACGAAGATCGGAACGGGTACGAACTCGTTGTCGGGTTCCAACAGCTACACAGGGCCCACGGCCATCCACGATGGCGCCATCGCCATTGTTTCGGCTTCCGACCGACTGCCCATCGGGACGGTCCTGACGCTGGGCAGCGGCGCGAACAGCGGCAAGCTCATTCTGGGCAATGGCGCGGTTCCGCGCAGTCAGGAAGTGGGCGGGCTGACCGTATCGGGATCGGGGCTGAACAACGCCGTTGTCGGCGGGGCGCCGGGGCTGGCGACGCTGACCGTCAATGTGGCGAGCGGCACCAGTACCTTCAACGGAAACCTGGGCGGCGGAGCGGCTAACGAAAACAGCCTGAACCTCACGAAGACGGGAGCCGGAACCTTTGTCATCGGAGGTGCCAACACGTACACGGGTACCACGGCGGTCTCGGTGGGAACGCTGCGGCTGGGCGCCGACAACGTCATTCCCGATGGCGCCGCGATAGCCAACGTGACCGTGAGCGGCGGAGCGACTCTGGACCTGGGTGGCTTCAGCGACACGATCAACGGGCTGTCCAGTTCGGGTACCATTGACAATACGCTCGGCGCCGGGACGTACACGCTGACGGTCGGGAACAACGATCAGAGCAGCAGCTTTGGTGGTCTCATCCAGAACACGAGCGGGACGCTGGCCCTGACCAAGACCGGCACCGGCACGTTCAACCTGAGCGGGAGCCACACGTACAGTGGCGACACCACCGTCAGCACGGGCACGTTGCAGATCGGTGCGGGCGGTCACACGATCCCGAATGGCGCGGGCAAGGGCAATGTGAGCGTGGCCGCGGGGGCGACGCTGGACATCTTCAACTCCGAGATGCTCAACGGGTTGTCCGGCGCCGGAACCATCACCAACTCCAGTTCCAGCAGCCGTGTGCTGACCGTGGGCGACAACAACGGGGGCGGCACGTTCTCGGGCGTCATTCGCAACAATGCCGGCGTGACGCTCGGACTGGTGAAGACCAACGGCATCGGCACACTCACCTTGAGCAACACGACCAGCGACTACACCGGCCAGAGCTCAGTCCAGGGCGGCGTGCTGGAAATTGCCTCGTTGGCGAATCTGGGCGTGGCCTGTTCGCTGGGTGCTCCGTCCAGCACGGTGAACGGCGCCATCGGCATTGGCTCCGGCTCCACCAGCGCCACGCTGCGGCACATGGGCGGAAGTGCATCCACCAGCAATCGTAGACTCGATATCATGGGCAGCACGGGGGGGGCCACGCTCGACGTTTCGGGGGCCGGTGGCTTGACCCTGAATGGAACCGTCAATATTCCGGTGAACGGCGCCAAAACGCTGACGTTGAACGCGTCCAGCAGCGGCGTCGGCACGCTCTCCGGCATCGTGTCCAACAGCGCCAGTGGAAACACGAGCCTGACCAAGTCGGGATCGGGCACCTGGGTGGTGTCTGGCGTCAACACCTACAGCGGTGACACCACCGTGAGCCTGGGAACGCTGCGGCAGGGCGTGGCCAGCGCCATTCCAGGCGGCGTCGGCAAAGGCAACGTGGCGGTGAACGGAACGTTGGACATCAACACCTTCAGCACCACCATCAACGGGCTGTCAGGGAACGGGACGGTGGACACGGTGGCGGGCGGATCCCCCACCCTGTCCGTCGGCAACAATGACCAGACGAGTACGTTCGGCGGCGTGATCACCGACACCGCCGGGACCCTGGCGGTGACGAAGGCGGGCACGGGCGTGCTGACGCTGGATGGACTGAACACCTACAGCGGGAACACGGCCGTCAATGCGGGTACGCTGCGGGTGAACGGCAGCCTTGCGACCAGCCCGCTCACGACGGTGGCCGCCGGCGGGACGCTTGGCGGAACGGGGACGGTGGCCGCCCTGACGGTGAGTGGTGCGGTGGCTCCGGGCGCAAGCGTCGGCACCCTGTCGGCGGGAAGCACAACGTGGGCCCCGAGCGGCACGAACGTGTGGGAGATCAACGATTTTGGTGGCGCGTATGGGACGGACCCGGGGGGGGACAAGCTGGATATCACGGGCACGCTCAACATAACCGCCACGGCCGGACAGCCGTTCAAGATCCAGATCGTGTCGCTGTCGGGCAGCTCGCCGGGCAACGCGGCCAACTTCAGCACGTCGTCGTACTACACGCAGCACATTGCCACGGTGAGCGGCGCCATCAGCGGCTTCTCCCCGAATGTGTTCACGATCGACGATTCCGCCTTCTCCAACGGCACCGGCGGCGGCGCGTGGAGCGTCGAGCAGAATGGCAGCTTCATCGACATCGTCTTTACGGGCGTGCAGGGCGCGCCGTTGCCGCCCGTGGCCACCGCCGCCACCAACGTCACCTCCAGCAGCTTCTACGCCAACTGGAACGCCGCCGCCGGAGCGATCAGCTACCGGCTCGACGTGTTCAAGGCCAACGAGGACTTCACGGATGGCGACTTTACCGCTAGCCCGGCCTGGGCGGGCGATGTGGGCTCCTATGGCGTGCTGACCGCGGCCACCGTGCCCACCGGCAGCGCGGCAACGGATGGGACATACCTGGGCTCGGCTGTTGCCCCCAGCAGCTCAGTCTTCACGGCGAGTTCCGAAGTCAGCGAGTGGCACATCTCGGTCGGCACGCCGAATTGGAGCATGTCGGACCAGAACTACCTGATGGTGGTGTTGATGGCCAGTGCGCCTTTCTACGGCGATCCGTCGACGAACAACTTCACCGGCTACTACCTGCGCATTGGGGATAGCATCAGCGGCGGCGGCACGGATCAGATTCGCCTGATTCGGAAAACCGGTGTCGGGAACTCAGAAACAGGCCTCGGCATCTTCCCGGGCTCGCCCAGCTTCTCGGCCGGCGGCCTGCAGAACGGCCTGAACATCCGCGTGACGCGTTCGGCAGCCGGCGTCTTCGCACTCTATTACTCGACCGGTTTCGTGTACACGAATCCTCCCAATATCTTTGTCGGGGAGCTGACGAATGGGCTGGTGACCACCTCGTCCTACTTTGGTCTCGGCACGCACCTCGGCGGCCCCGCCGCGGATCGCCGCGTGTACCTCGACAACCTCGTGTTTGGAAGCAGCAAGAACTACGTGTCTGGCTACCAGGATCTGATGGTGGCGCCGACCACGCGACAGGTGTCAGGGCTGAGCGTAGGGGCGAGTTACTTCTACGAAGTGCGCGCAACAAATTCCTTCGGCACCAGTTCCAATTCCAACACGATTGCCGTCGATACCCTGACGGTGGCGCCCACGGCAACGGCGGCGACCGGCATCGACTACTATGGCTTCACGGCAAACTGGAACGCGCTGGCGGGGGCCTTGCGCTATCGGCTGGACGTCATGCGTCCGGATGAGGATTTCACGGATGGAGATTTCAGCGCCTATCCGGCCTGGAGCGGCAACACGGCCGACTTTGAGATCATCAGCAACGCCAACCTGCCCAGTGGCGTTGCCGCGACAGATGGCGCCTACCTGGCCACCAAGGCCACGGCCGGTGATGTCACCCTGACCACGCCGTCCACGGAGACAAGCCAGTGGCGGTTTTCCCTCGGAAGTGCCGACTGGGGCGCCACGGACTTGAGCTCGCTGAACAACTTCGGCGTGCTACTGATGTCCGATACCGCCATCAGCGGGCCGGTCGATGCCACCAGCTGGAATGGCTACTACCTCCGCGTGGGCACCAACAACAGTCCGGACCGGGTGATGCTCTTCCGCCGCACCGGGGGCTCGTCGACGCATATCGGCGATTTTAACACGCCCAATTTCGAGGCTGACGCATTGAAGAACGGTTTGAACGTGCGAGTCCTGCGCTCGGCGCTTGGTGAGTTCACCCTCTACTACCAGGCCGGCTTCCTGGGGGGGCTCAGTCCGACGAACAACGCCGGCACCCTGACAAACACCACCCATAGCACGTCGTCTTACTTCGGCGTCTTCATGGACAACGCCGGCGCCGCCGCTGACCGCCGCGTGTATATCGACAACATCCTGCTGGGGGATGACAACTACGTCGCCACGTACTCGAACAAGATCGTGACGACGACATCGGACGCCGTGACCAACGTGGCGCAGCAGACAGACTACATGTATCAGGTCCGGGCAGAGCTGGAGACCGGCACCACCGCCGATTCCAATGTGATCACCGTGCGGACCCTGACGGCGCCAACGGTCTTCATGTTCAAGTAGCGCACCGGCAGCCGCGTCGCGCGCAGCGCGGGCTGGGCCGACTTACGGCTGCCACTGAATCTGATAGAAGACGGGCAGGTTGCCGATCCCGTCAGCGGTGAAGGTCTGCGTGTCCCCGATGCCGACGGGGACGTCGGATTCCATCACATTCGTCATCGGGAGAAAGCCCACCGCTCCCGTCGCCAGGTTCGTCGCCCGGGCCACCGTGTAGCGCTTTCCTCCGATAGTCTGCCACGTGACCATGGACGCGCCATTCGTCACGCCCTGTCCCGTGATGCGCAAGGTGGACAGGCTGCTTCTCGGGTCCGTCCCCACGAGGTACTCATCTGCGTTGACGTGGCCATCCCCATCATCGTCGGCGCTGCCGACGGCATTGGTTGGCCCGCCGAAGAAGCGCCATTCCCAGTCATCCGGCAGTCCGTCGCCATCGCGGTCGGGATTCGGCAAGGCGATCGGCAAGCCGCCAAGCGTGACGAACGTGAAGCCGAAATTGTTCAGATCGCGCGGGCCGCTGTTCGTGGCGCTGCTGCCCAGGTAGTTGCTCGAGAGATACCGGTCGGGTCCATTCGTGCCGGAGCTCGCCATCAGTCCGGCCAGCGTGCAGGAGGTCAAGGAGGTCACCCCGGTGGCATTCAGACTGCTCCAGGGCAGTGCGCACTGCCAACGATCCGTGAGGCGGTTGCCATCGTCGTCGGCCGACTGCACCGCATTTGTGGAGGTCCCGTCGAACTGGGCGAGACGCGCTCCCGCCACGGGGGTGAACGTGCCCGTGTTGGTCGCCAGGAAATAGACCCCCTGCCCAAAATTGTATCCGCCTTCCAGGATGAAGTCCGGATACTCGCCGTCGCCATGTTCATCCCCCAGCACGATCGCCAGATCCATGGGAGGATCAAACGCGACGTTGTGCAGGTGATCGAGCCCGTTCGGGGCCCCCGACAACGTCCACAGCGTGGCCGCATTGTGCTCCAGTGTATTCACGTCCAGAAACAGGATCATGGCATTGGCGCCGTCCACGACATCCGCGCCTATCGCGCCAATATACAGGTTCGTGGCGTCGTAGTTCAGGTACACATGCCCAAAGCTGCCGAAGCCTCCCTGATTGACGGTGACAGCGTCTCCGCCGGCCTGATCCAGGCTGAACCGGTCGATCCCGGCGTTATTCTGATCGGCGTCGTTGACGGGATCCGCTGCGATGGCCGGGCTGCCCGGAACCAACGCCACGCCGGCCCCTCCTCCGCCACTGCAATTCTGAACCGTGACCTGCCAGTCGCGTGCACTGTTGTTGTCCCAGACGCCCTGGCCATTGTTGAAGACGCAATTGATCTGCAGCGTGCCGGGCGGCGGCACATAGGTGTACGTCCAATGCGCGGCATCGGGCGGATTCGCGGCGTGAAAATCCATGGTGGGGTCTGGCGTGAGCGCGTCCTGCCACGCGTTTCGACCGATGTGAATGAATACTTGGCTCTCGCCCTGCAGCGGTCCGTTGCCGGGCTGATAGCGGACCGTCACGGGGTCGCACCCGTTCGGAGTCGCCGGCTCGAAGGCGACCGTTGGTGGCAAACTGGTTACGCACGCCGTGATGGGGAGCGCCCACCCGCCACCGCCATTATTGTCGATCGTGGAGCCCGACGCATGGAGGAATTGCACGCGAAGCAGGGTGGTCCCGATGGGCAAGGTGTTCGTCGCAACCCAGTGGTCGGGGGACAAGGCGGCCATGTCCACCGTGTTCGTTGTCGCCCAGCCATCGGTGGATGTCGCCATGCGAACCGACGCCATGCCCGCCAGGCTGCGGCCGGTGGCGTCGTACGTCGTCACCACCGGGTCGCAATCACGGGGAAACTGCGGGCTGAACGTCACCGGCGTTCCCCCGCCCTGCCCGCCGACGTACACATGCTGGATGTCGGTGCGTCGAACGTTGCCATGGGCGTCGTAGGCCTCGATGTAATAGTCCAGGAGCTGGTTGAAATAGCCGGTGACCGGGGTCCAGTATTCGTCCGCCACCGCCGTGGGCATGATGAAGAAATTGATTTCGGCATTGCTATAGATGTTACTCACGAAGCTGCTTCCCGGGCGCTTGAGCATGGGGACGTTCTGCCAGGGCCCGACGGCAGCTCCTCCGGCGTACGTTTCGTTGTCGGTGCCGGAGAGCGGATTCACGCCATCCGCATCGGCTCGAACCCGCAGCACCATCGACGTGATCCCCGCGATATCATAGGCCAGCGTCCAGACGTGAAAATCCGAAGGCGCCACCCAGGTGCGGTAGCCGGTCAGGGCGCTGTAGTTCGTCGAACCCGGATTCCACGGGTAACGCTGGGGAATGAAGACGCTCGGCCCCGTGCGATCGTCGCCCTCCGGATGTGCCCCCATGATCTGGCTGGCATACGCCATGGCCTGGTTGCAAGCCAGGGTGGGCTTGACCTCCATGTCAATGGCCGCGCCGTAATACATGTAGCCGCTGTCCAGCGCGGCAAGGAAGTAATGCCAGGCCAGTTCGGCCGGGTTGGCCCCATTGTCCGTGCCGTTGCGCTGCACGGGCTCCTGAATCTTCCAGTCGGCCACTGCGCCCCCGGCCAGCTTGTGAATCTGCTCGGCCGTGCTCACGTAGTTCTGGGCCGCCATGATCACGGCCCAGTTCCGGAAGTCCTCGGCCCACCCGGCCGCGATATCCGCGTAGGTGGACGGATCGTTCACGTTGTAGGCGGGCGAATTCCGGTTCCGCTGGGGCGGCCACAGCCAGTTGATGAACATCGGGTGGCCCCAATCGTTCTCGGCATTCATCCAGGCCCCGTCCTCCACATGAACGACGTCGTTCGCGGGCGGCGGATTTTCGTCGAGGAATGTCTGAATCGTGGTCGGGCGGTAGCCCGCGCCGGTGGCCTGCGCCGTGAAGTTCGGCACGGCCTCCTGATAGTAGCTGAAGCCCCCACCCCAAGCGTTGTCTCCGTCGTGGGAGAACAGGGCCAGGCACGGCTGGCCGGTGCTGGCATACCCATTGAGCAGGTTCAGCAGATCCATGCCCTGGGCGCTGTAGCCATCGCGGTAGCTGCCCAGATCGGTCATGGGCACGACAATGATGGTATAGACCTGTCCGCTGGCGGGATCCACGTACTGCGCGCGATGCGCCTGGAAGGAAAAGGGCACAGACTCCGTCGAGCCGCGCCCGTCGATTTCCCCGGCGTACCAGGTTCCGCCGTTCGGAGCGTTGATCTGATCGGCGCGATTGGGCGGATCGTAAACGCCTTTTCCATGCTGCCGAACGTAGTTCGGGTGTGTGCGCGACAGGTGGTGATTGGGAACGATCACCCACTCGTAGCCCGCCTCGACCAACTCCTTGATGATCCGCGTCGAGAACGCTTCCTCCGAGCAGCGGAATCCCTTGGGATGATCCGACTTGTCGGGATTGCCGCCCCAGGCCTTCCACCAGATCTCGCGGTTGATCGCGATTTCCCTCCGGCGCGCCTCCGCATCCACCAGCGGCATGAGCGCGTGGTGGTATGCAAAGCCCACCGGCTCGAGACGCGACTCGTTGCGCGTGGTCTTCCAGCCGCGGGCTTCGCGAATCCAGCCGTACCAGGTGGGCCCGTAGCCGAGGGACTGGTTGTCGCCCAGGCTCCAGACATTCTCGATCAGGCTCGCCGCGTAGGACAGCTGCGCGCCGGAGTCGGGCCCCGTCATGGCGGCCACGGCGTCGCGCGTGCGGAACTGGTAGGCGGCCTTGCGGTCGTCCAGGCCAAAGATGTCGGCCAGGTTGTTTTGCGGATGTCCGGGGTAGGCCGCACTGCCGCCCAGGGATTCATAGGCGAACTGGTAGCGATTCAGGCCGGCGGCCTTTTCCGGCCAGTAGATCGGCTGCTGCAGGTGCCAGAGGTAGGACGAGTAGACCCTGTACGTGCCGGCATGCGCCAGGGCCGGGACCGCGGCGAGCAAGGCGAGCAGAAGGCCCCGGTCAAGGCGCCAGGCGCGGCATCGAAACGGGCCGCCTGGTGTGTGACTTGGGCGCGGCGCGCCCCATGGTGAACGGTGGCCGAAAATCCGCATTGCGCACCCCCTTCCGTTGACATATACTAGTATTATCCTAGATCGCTTCATCGGTGGCAATGGCGGATTGTCGGAGTTGCGGGCCATGCCACCACGCCGTATAGTATACGAAGGCGGGGGCACGATGCCGGCCGGCCCGCGTGACGCTAGCAAAGGAACGCCATGACTCCTATGCGCCCTCGGACCCACCGCTGCCGAATGCTGGCCGCCGCCCTCGCCCTCCGCCTCGTGACGTCCGTCGCCTCGGCGGAGGTCATGCTGCAATGGTTCGAGACCGACTGGGACGAGATGTACCGCCGGTTGCCCGAGGCGGCCGTAGCCGGCTACGACTTACTCTGGATTCCCCCGCCCACCAAGGCGCCGACCGGCAAGGGCACAAAGTGGAGCAACGTCGGCTACAGCCTCTACGATCGCTTTGACATCGGCGACGTTCCCCAGCGCGGCTCCCTGGCAACCCGCTATGGCACGCGCGGGTCGCTCCGCAACATGGTCGACCAGGCGCACCAGCTCGACATCAAGATCATCCCGGACATTGTGATGAACCACAATGGCAACGGCCCCGACTTCCGCACGTATCCCGGGATGGTGCCCGAGGATTTCCACCTGCAGTGGCAGCAGGGCTACTATAACACGCTCAACTACAAGCGGGCGCCGCGCATGTATCAGTGGGACCCGGCCAACGGCTATGGCGGCACGATGTGGCAGGACCTGGCCAATCTGATCGACATCCGCACCGAGGACAATGCCGATCCCGGGCGCTTCACGGGCGGCAACAACACGCCGGGATACAACCTCGTCGCCGGCACATCCTTCCTGCGCCATGTGGGCCAGCCCGACAAGTACCCCTATTACCCCGCGGGCTACACCAACGAAAATGCGCCCACCATGCTCAACCGCTGGATCACCTGGCTCGGCAACGCCATCGACTACGACGGCCTGCGCATCGATGCCGCCAAGCACACGCCGTGGGAGTTTTTCGGCCAGCGCGGCTGGGGCTTTCTGCACGAGGCGCAGTGGAACTTCAACCAGCGCCGCGGCTACAGCGACGCCAATCCCGACGAGGCCGACCAGCTGTTCCAGAACGACATTGTCCGCAACGATGCGCTGATCTTTGCCGAGATCCTGAGCTACCAGGGCGAGCTGAACTACTGGTACGGCAACGTCTACACCAAGGACAACTCGCGCAACCCGATGCGCCTGCTGGACTATCCCATTCATCAGAAGGTGCTCGATGCGGTCAACGGTGGCAACATCGGCCTGCTCGAGAACAACGGCGCGCTGGATCCCGACATCAGCGTGAACTACTGCTGGGGGCACGACGACGACAATGCCGGCAAGCGGCCCAACAAGCCCGTGCTGGCCTACGCCTACCTGATGACGCACATCGGCCTGCCTATGATCTACACCACCGGCAAGAACCTGGCCTGGTCGGACAGCGGCCGGTCGGCCTACCCGAACTCCCGCACCTGGATGGTGCCGGGATTCGATTCGCACGCCTTCGGCGACGACGGCGACGACATCGTCAACCTGCTTTGGATCAACCGCAATTTCGCGCGCGGCCGGGAATACAACCGCTGGGCGGACGGGGATGTCCTGGCCTACGAGCGCTATGACGACCGGAATTTCAACCAGAACCCGGACTCCGGCGAAGGGCTTCTACTGGTGGCGTTGAACGATTCGGGCGGTGACACCACGCGCAATAACGTCACCGTGAGTTTCCCGGTCGGCACGGTGTTGCACGACTACACGGGCAACAATCCGACCGACATCACCGTGTACCAGAACGGATCGTTCAACCAGGTCAACGTCACCGTGCCGGGCAACGGGGGCCAGGGCTATGTGTGCTATGCGCCCAGCTGCGCAGACCAGCTGGCGATTTCGTTCCGCCAGGGCGGGGCCCCCGTTGGCACGATGACGTGGATCGTGCCGGGCGGCGCGCTGGGGACGCCTCGCACGCGCCACCTGCCGCGTTTGACGGACACGAACTTTACGGTCAGCGTGGGCTTCAACCCCGCGGGCGGACCGGTTGATGCCGTGATGGTCCGGTGGGGCCAGGGCAGGCAGCGGCTTACCGCCGGCAACTACTGGGCCACGGATACGGTGAGCCTCGTGTCGTCCGGCTATGAACTCGCGAACGCCGTGAACACCACAAACTGGGTGCTGGATGTGGTGAACGGCAGCGCTCTGCGGGAGGGACTGAATGTCGTACGCGCGCGGGCCTTCAACCAGCGCGCCGCGTCTCTGCCCGCCCTCTACAACACGGCCACTGAAGTCGTCTACGTTGATGTGCACGGACCGGACCTGGATATTGAGTCCCCGGCCGAGGGCGCCACGGTGACTGGCGACGCCGTCATGGTCATCCGCAATCCCGACTTCACGGCCTACGGCATGACCGTGGGCATCAACGGGGTCACCAACACGGCGCACGAGATCATGAAGGGCTTGTGGAAGTTCAGCCTGGCCGGCCTGCCGCCCGGTCCCCAGGCCATCACCGTGAGCGCCACGGAGGCCGACTGGGACAGCCCGAGAAACGTGATCAACGGCAGCGTGGCGGTACGAAACATGACGGTGGCGGCCAATCCGCAACCGATCGCGCTCAGCCATCCCGACGGCGCCACGCTCGCGCTGCCGTTTTTCAAGACCGTTGTCAGCGCCCCCGGCGCCGCGGACGTGAAGCTCTACTGGGATGGGTATGAGCTCCCGTTCAACGACGGCGGACTGACCAACACGTTCAACGGCGAAGTCGTGTACCGCGACGCGCTGGGCAATGTGTCGAACAGCCGCCTCTGGGGCAACTTCGTCAACGGCCAGCACTTCTTCGAGGCGGTCCGCGTGGACGGTGGCGTGACCAGCCGCGCCGTGTCCCGCGTGACCTTCAACCTCTACGGCATCAACGCCATCGACAGCGACGGCGACTCCCTGCCTGATAATGTCGAATTGCCGTTCTTTGATGACGGGGCCCCCGGCGGCGACCAGCCCTTCCCCGGCGATGATGCAGGCAACCCGGACTACATTCCAAAGGACGAGAACTGGACCCGCCTGAACCCCTATAACCATTCGACGTTCTACATTGGCGCCTGGGATGACGCACTCGACTCGGACAACGACGGCTACAGCAATGGTGCCGAAGTCCGCGCCGGGTACACGGAAGATGGCAACATCTACAAGTACAGCATCTTCAACTCGGCGAGCCACCCTTCGGGAAGTTCAACGACGCCGGCCGCCGTCTCCTGGGTGCCGAACCCGGTGGCGCTGGGTCAGCCGATGACGATTTCCTACACCCCCAACCAGGGGCCACTGGCCACGGCGACGCAGATCATCGCGCACGTCGGCCACTCGGCTGGGACGGCGGGCAGCTGGCAAGGCGTACTCGATCTGCCGATGACCTTCGTGGGACCGCATTGGACGGCGGCGTATCCGGTTCCGGCCACGGCCACGTCGGTGGACTTCGTGTTCTTCGACGGCGCCGCCACGTGGGATAACAATGGCGGAACGGACTGGCATGCGGCGGTTCAGGGCAGCACCAACCGCTACTTCACGATGAACGGCGCCTTCGACGGCAATGATTACGTGATTGTTCCGGGCGGCGCCGGGCTCATGGAAATCCGTGCCGCCGTGAAGAATGGCAGCCTCTATGTGGCGACCCACTCCGCGGGCGGAGGCGGCAATGATCACTACGTCTACGTGACCGACACGTTGGGCGACGCACACAACCCGGCTCCGGCCTGGAACAAGCCGGGCTCGATCTTCATGAACACGGACACGAAGCCCTGGATGGCGGCTGAGGGGGCCAACTCGTTCTGCACCTGGAATCACGCCCCGGGCGCCGTGATCGCAAACAGTGGGGTCGCGCTGGAAGGCGAACTCAATCTGCAGAGTGTCTTCGGGCACGTGCCCGAGGCCTTGTACGTGGCGGCTGTCGCCTTCCAGACCAGCGATGGCGGCAGCGTCGTCTCGCAAGGCCCGCCCGCCTGGGACGCCGACAACAACATCATGCCCATGGAGTTGCAGCGCGTTCCGGTCGCGAGTATCCGCGATGACGATCAGGATGGCTATTTCGACGACGGCAAACCGCAGATGTGGACGGTGGTGGGCGGCAATACGAATGACGCCAACTACGGGCTGCGGCGATTCTTCATCAACGAACTGGCCGGCGAGACGGCCACGCTCACCGTCCTGCTGCGGCCCAACGCGGGCGGCACGAACGCCGTCACCCACGTGGAGCTGTTTTCCAACGTCAACCGGCGTGAGTTCGCCGCACTCGAGGAGGATCCGGCGGATGTGACCACCGCAAGCGTGGACACGTACTACCGCGCGTATCCCATGCAGGATCTGGGCGGCGGGCTCTACAGCTGCACGCTGCCAGTCAGCAAGTGCGGGGCCTACCGCGTGAATGCGCGCTACCGGGTCAACGGGCGGCCCTATGCGTACTACACCGATCATGGGCTGCGGCGCGATTGCGCCGTGGTCGTATCGCCCACCAAGGCGCTCAGCCTCTCGATGTACGAGTTGAATCCGATGGTGGCCGAGGC
This sequence comes from Lentisphaerota bacterium, assembly GCA_021413965.1. Taxonomy (GTDB): domain Bacteria; phylum Verrucomicrobiota; class Kiritimatiellia; order UBA8416; family JAIOPI01; genus JAIOPI01. Next base: position 166,075 of record JAIOPI010000028.1, read on the forward strand.
CACGACGGATCAGAAGAGCGGCCGCAGCACCTTCGCGGACATGTACCTGTCGAACACGAACAAGCCGGACCGCATCAACACGAATCACTTCGTGGGGCTCGGCGTGAACATGATCTGGCTGCAGCCCATCCACCCCATCGGCACGGTTGGCCGCGAGCCGGATCCGGGCAACGGCAATCAGCCCTACGAGCCGGGCAGCCCGTACGCGGTGAAGAACTACTGGAAGGTCAACCCCGCGCTGGGCGCGGACGACACCGCGGCCGGCGCCCTGGCCGAGTTCCAAGGCTTCGTGGCGGCTCTGGATGCGGCAGGCGTGGGCGTCATGCTGGACGGCACCTTCAATCACAGCGCGTGGGATTGCGAGATCGGCGAGGTCGGTGTCGACATGGGGATCGGTCCCGACGCGTCGCAGGAAATACGTCTCGCGCGGCCGCAGTGGTACTCCCGGAAGGACCGCTACGGCGAGCACGCCACGGTGGACTGGGAAGTCGCCCCCGCACCGGACCGCATCGATTTCGGCAAGTGGACCGACGCCGCCGATTTCTTCTTCGGCAAGTACGATGCCTTGGTGCAGTTCCCGGCGACGGACACGAACAACGCCTGGTCGAGTCCCTGGTACCACCAATACCTGCAGGAGGACGATGCGTTTGAAGGGCACGACGCCTACACGCGAGAGCTCTGGGAGTACTTCGCGCGTTACCCGCTCTACTGGCTGGAGAAGACCGGGCACCCGGCCGGCACGCCCGCCACGCAATCCGGCAGGGGAATCGACGGCCTGCGCTGCGATTTCGCACAGGGGCTCCCGAGCGCCTTCTGGGAGTACTGCATCAACCGGACGCGCAGCGTGAAGTGGGACTTCCTGTTCATGGCCGAGTCACTCGACGGATACCGTACCGTGGCGGGCAGCAACCGGCACGGCGTCGGCTTCCGGTCCTCCCGGCACTTCGACATCCTGAACGAGAATTTCGTCTTCTACTGGCGCGACTCGTTCTTCAACTACCTGGGTGGCGTCAGCCGGACGCCCGCCCCGTTTACGAGCCCGACGCGCACGCAGTACGATTTGCGCCGCCAGGCGTTCGACGCCTCGCCCATCCTGCTCAATCTCACGAGCCACGACGAGATCTACCCGTCGCACGACCCCTACCGCATCCTCTACTGCTATGCCGAAGCGGCGTCTCTGGATGGGGTTCCCATGCTCTTCTACGGGCAGGAGGCGGGCGCTCAGAATGACACCACGGTGTACAACTACGGCGGTGAACTGCCGAACAACCTGCACAACTTCACGCGCTACGAGGTGAACTTCGGCAAATCGATTCCGAACTTCAAGCGCTTCAACTCCATGACCAATGTCTGGAACAACCGCGACTGGGGCCTGCAGGCGCTCTACGGGCGCGTCAACCACGCGCGGGCGGCGTCCCCTGCCCTGCGCAGTCAGGGCGTGTACTTCCTGGAGCGCACGGACAGCAGCGCCCCGGATCCGGACGTGTACGCGGTGGCCAAGGTTGAGCAGCCCGGCGTGAGCGCGTCGACGCAGGACGTCGTGTTCGCCTTTGTGAACAACAATTACTGGGGCAGCGAGAGCCGCATGGCCACCTTCAAACTCAACCCCACCCTGCCCGATGGGCGCAACTGGTTCGGCATCGAGGACGGCAAGCAGTACAACATCGTCGATCTGCTCTCGACCAACCCGGCGGCCTACATCTGGAGCCCGAACAAGACCGGCGACGAACTGATTGACGGCGGTATGTTTGTCTGGCTGAACCAGCCGGCCCTCCAGGGCGGACAGGCCCAGTACCTCAAACTCGTGGATGTGAACACCACGTATCCCGATGCCGATGGCGACGGCACGCCGGACTATTCTGACTGGGACGACGATGATGACGCCCTGCCGGACGCGTGGGAGCAGCAGCACGGGCTGAATCCGAACTCGCCGGCGGGTGATGAGGGCGCCCTGGGCGACAAGGATAAGGACGGTCTGACGAACTACGAGGAATTCCTGGCCGGTACAAATCCCAACGACCCGGCCGACCGGCTGGAGATTGAGGCCATTACGCCTTCAAGTGGGAGCGCGCAGGTGCAGTGGACCACTGAGCCCGGGCGCTCGTACCAGCTGGAGTACACCGACAAGCTGGTGCCCCAGCCTCAGAACTGGTCGCCGGCCTTTGGCTATGCCACGGCGCTGACCAATACCCAGTCTTACCCCTACGCCATTCCGGGCAACGCCAGCAACCGGTATTTCAGGGTTAACGTGCGGCCGTGACCCGGGCAGACTGTCATGTCGGCGCGTCGCGTGCGACGCCCGACAATCCGGTCACCGACCGTAGGCTTCGGTCAGCTGGCGCAGCCGTCGCGCAAGGGCGGGCGTGAACTCGCCGCCGCGCATGCGCCACTCCCAGTTTCCGGCGCTGGTTCCCGGCACATTCATGCGGGAACGGCCGTCCAGGTCGAGGAGGTCCTGCATAGGCACCAGCGCGGTATCCGCCACCGATTGCCACGCCAGCCGAATGAACGGCCACGCGGAGCGCGCCGCATCCTCACCCACATAAAGGCGCACATGCCGCTTCACAGGGGCCGGCGCCTGGCGATACCAGCTGCGGGTCGTGTCATTGTCGTGTGTGCCGGTATACACCACGCAGTGACGCGGGTAATTGTGCGGCAGGAACTCGCTGTCAGCGCCCCCGCCGAAGGCGTAGTGCAAAATCTTCATCCCCGGCAGATTGAAGGCTTCGCGCATGCGCCGGACGTCCGGCGTGATCATCCCCAGGTCTTCGACGATCATCGGCAGGGTGCCCAGTTCCTTTTGGAGGCACCTGAGCAGTGCCGCGCCGGGCGCCAGATACCAGCGTCCCTTGACGGCCGTGCGGTGGCCATAGGGCACGCCCCAGTAGGCGGCAAGACCGCGAAAATGATCAAACCGCACCACGTCGTACAGCGCGAGATTCGCGCGCAGCCGTTGAACCCACCATGCGAACGCTGTCCGCCGCAGATAGGCCCAATTGTAAACGGGATTCCCCCAGAGTTGCCCGGTGCGGCTGAAGTAATCGGGTGGCACTCCTGCCACACGCCGCGGCAGGCGGCGGCGATCAAGGAGAAACACATCGGGATAAGCCCAGACGTCGGCACTGTCGTGGGCCACGTAGATGGGCATGTCGCCCACCACCTGCACACCGCGAGCATGGGCGTGCTGGCGCAAGTCACCCCACTGCATGAAGAACACGTATTGCAGGAACTTCTCGCGCTCGATCGCGCCGGCCACGCGCGCCCCCGCCTGTCGCAGGGCCGCCGGCCGCCGGTATCGCAGGGGGGCGGGCCAGCGCCACCATGGGCGCCCGCCCTGCTCTTCCTTGATCGCCATGAACAGCGCATAGTCCGGGAGCCAGGTGTGCTGTGCCGCGCAAAATGCATCAAACCCCGCGCGCGCCGCCGCGTTCGCCGTGGCGGCAAAGCGCGCGTGCGCCAACGCCAACAGGCGCGGCTTGAGCGCCATCACGTGGCGGTAATGAACGCGCTTGCCCCGTTGCCATGACGGCGCCGCGCCGGCTTCGAGCCATCCGTCCCGCTCGAGGCGCTCCAGGCTGATCAGCAGGGAATTGCCCGCAACCGACGAAAAACAGGCGTAGGGAGACTCCCCGTACCCGGGAGGCCCCAGCGGAAGCACCTGCCAGAGCTTCTGCCCCGCCCGGTGGAGAAAATCAACGAAATCGTAAGCCTCCGACCCGAGCGTCCCCACCCCTTCGGGTCCCGCCAGCGAGGTGGGATGCAGGAGAATGCCGCTGCGACGACTGCTGCCCATCGTGGTCATAGGCTGTACGCGTTTGGAGTTGAGCCGCTTCGGCAAGGATCACGCCCCGACATTCCGCCCGGCTTGCGAAATCAGATCCTTCAGCATGGTGTTAAAGTCGCTCGCCTGGCACAGCGATTCCAGCGTCAGGTGCATGCGGTACCGCCAGTAATGGCGCGGGTTGCTCGGGACGTTGATGCGCTCCTCGGCGGCGTTGCGGCGGCGCCGCGCACCGTCCATCGCCAGCAGGTCCTGCAGCGGAAAGACGGCCCACATGCTGGGCGAGTAAAGATGTTGCGCCACGATCTCCCGGCAGATCCACGGCTCGCCCGTCGTCGGCGCCGTGCCCCACCGCCCCAGGATCACGTTGAAGAAACGCTGGGTGCGCTCCCGATCCTCCTCCCACCATCCGCGCAGCGTCGACATGTCATGCGTCGACGGGCTGCAGACGGAGAGATACGGACAGTCCGCCGGGTGGCTGTACTCCCGCCTGGGATCCTTGGGCATGCGCTGGATGAACAGGCTCAGAATGCCGAGCGCCTGCATGACCCCGGGAACGCAATCGGGAACCATCCCCAGGTCTTCGCCGCAGATCAGCATGTGCGTGGCGTTGCACACGGCGGGCAGCCGGTTGAGTGCCTGTTCCCGCCAGAACGTCTCGTGTCGCTTATAGAAGTAATCGATGTAGAGCGCATTGAGCTTCCACTGCGTGTCCCCGTCCAATTCGGCGAAGGCGTACGTGCGCTGGAAGGAATGCCGCGGGTAAAAGACCTCGGCGTCTCGCGGGTCCTCGAGAAACACAACTTCGGCAATGAGCCGGAACAGGCCCCACTTCAGACTCTCGTTCAGTTCGCGGTTCTCAGGATGCAGGCGCGCGTCCTGGGCAAGGCGCTCCTCGACGTGCCGTTGCGTGGTGAAGCCGGGCTTCAGATGGAAGCAGCCGGGCTGGTACTCGTCCAGGAACTGTCGCGCCACCAGGTCGGCGTGGGGGCCGAAAATCGGGCCCAGCATGTGTCGCCGGATGTACGGGCGGCACAGCCGCTCGCGGTCGAACCACATCCCGCGCGAGGCCAGCTCGGCGCGCGAGATCGTGAAGGCGGGGCTGAAGTGCCCCATGATGCCCTGCACATGCTCAAGCGGAATCTCCCAGATGCGGAAGAAGCCCAGGATGTGATCGATCCGGAAGGCGTCGAAATACGTGGCCAGATGCGTCAGCCGACGGCGCCACCAGGCGAATCCATCTTCCGCCATGACATCCCAGTTGTAGGTCGGGAATCCCCAGTTCTGCCCGTCGATGGCGAAGTCGTCCGGCGGGGCGCCGGCCTGGCTGTTCAAGTTGAAGCTGCGCCGGTCGACCCAGGTATCCACGCTGTGCCGGTAGACGCCGATCGGTATGTCCCCTTTCAGCGCCACCCCGTGCGCCCGCGCGTACGTGGCGGCATCGAGCAGCTGGCGATGCAGGTGATACTGGATGAAGTAGTGCACGGCCACGTCGTCGTAATGAGGCGCCGACGGGGATGTGAACGCGGCCAATTCGGATTCGCTCACGGTCCGGTGATCCGGCCACTCCGCGTAATTGCTCGTCCCGTAACGGTCCCTCAGGCAGGAGAATGCCGCATAGGGAACCAGCCAGGACCTGTTCTCCTCAAAAAAGCGCCGATAGGCGGCATCCCCAAGGAACCGGTCACGTCCCGCGTCGTAGGCCATCTTGTAGTAGCGCGACTTGGCCGCCATGACGGCCTCATAGTCGACCTCCGCGAGGGCGTTCAACGCCGCGCGGTGCGGCTCGATAAAGGCGCGCGTGACCTCGGCATCCAACACGTCCATGTCATCCAGGCGCATGTAAATCGGGTGCAGCGCGAAGACCGAGACGGCGGCATAGGGGTAGGAGTCCACCCAGGTGTGCGTGGCCACCGTGTCATTGACCGGTAGCAGCTGGATCATCTTGATGCCCGTGGCTCGGGCCCAGTCCACGAGCCCCTTGATGTCGGCGAATTCGCCTACGCCCAAACCACGGTCACTGCGCAGCGAGAACACGGGAATGGCGACTCCCGCACCCCGCCAGGCGGCGCCCTCCAGCCGGTACATGCCGTCATTGCGCAGGGCGAACACGCTGCCCTTGTGGACGGGATCCGGCCAGATGGAACGGTTGTCACCCGCCTCCCAGTGCGTCACCCGCCTCGTCTGCGGATCAAAGTGGCCGTACTTGTAGTAAACGGGCGCATGGCGCGTCTTCAGCCGCACATCGATCGTCCACTCGGGGAACGCCTCGCCGGCCATGGGCAAGGCCGAGCCCTCATCCCAGGCACCCAGTGCCGGGTCGCTCCCCATCAGGCACAACACGTGTCCCGCCGGCACTCGTGGGGCGGTCACTCGAAAGCGACAACGCAGCCCGCCCTTGCCGTCCTGCCCGCCGCCGCCTGGCACGGCCACTCGCTCGCCGCCCAGAATGGCGCGCGAAAAGGCGGCCGTGCAGAGGGCATTCTCGGGCGCGCTCTGGGCTCGCCAGATGTCGGACACGAGGACGTGCGAGACGCGGCCGACACGGGCCGGGGACTCGCGGTTGACGCCCCACTCCCACTCGACGCCGCCGCCGGCATGCAGGATGCAGTACTTGTAGGCGAATGCCGTGGCTGTCTTGCGGGTGACCGGAAGGCTCAGCACCCAGTTGCCCCCGGGCGTGTAAACCATCGGCGGCGCCCGGTGCACATTCCACTCACCCAGTTCTGGACTAGACCCCACGAGTCGAACCTCGTCACCCCACTTCGTCTCGTAATGTATGGAAAAGCGAATGTGCATGTCGGGCCCCATGATGCGGGTGCGGCGGCCTCGGGTCAAGCCCTCTGCGTGCGAATGTGGAGCGAGGGCGGGCGGCGATCCCGGCTTCGGGAGCGGGCGGTTCACTGGTTGATGAAGTCTTCCGTCGCCGTCTTGTGTGCGCGCAGCAAATCGGACTCGGCCTTGCCGGCGTTGAACGATCCCATCAGCGCATTCGTGCCCATGAGGACGAGCATGGTGGTGATCAGCGCCGCGCCGAACGCGAGGCCCACCGGCACGTATCCGGCGCGCAGCAGCAGGCACTGGACCGGGATGCCGACCAGAAAAGTCACCGCGATGGGCAGTAGCATCAGGGTCCAGCTGACCCATGGAGCGTGCGGCACGTGGGGGAACACGAACGCGGCGACCGCCGCCGCGGTGCCAAGCAAGGTCAGCAGGCCAACGCCCAAGGCCATCAAAACCCCAAAACCGCTAAAATGCGAAATTCCGGCCACGCCCACCGAGAAGCGAAACGTCATCATCAGCGTGAAGAAGGCAATGAGCAGCATGATGGACTGTTCATGCAGCATGTCCGGACACCCCAGGACCTCGTGGACGATATGCAACAATTCGCCTATCCAAATATTCATGGTGCGCGATTCTGTCCGTCCGCCGGTTTGGTGAGCATGTCGCCGATGCTGCGCCGTCCCTCGGCACCCCGATGTCGCCCGCCGCAGGCGGCTCACCTGTAGCAGGCGCCATGCCATGATCGATGTCCAAGCGGGACGGATCAGGCCGCAGAATCGGCTTTGATCGACAGGCCGCCAGTGGTACTCTTCGCGCCTTGTGCTGAGGGGCATGGCGCCCTGCAGTCCCACCGCGGCCGCGGAACGCGAGCAGCGTCGTGATGCTTCCGGATCGCGCCCGCGCCGGGTGGTTGGCATGAGCACCTTCATATAGGAGTCAGACGTCATCATGGAGCGAGCGCCTGTATCCCCCGAGGCCATGCGGTTGATCGCGGCACGGTTCACCATTCCCGGCACCCTGGTGGATGCCCAGCCCTACGGCACCGGGCACATCAACGACACGTACGCCGTGACCATGGAAGCCGGCAGCCGGCGCACGCGCTACATCTTCCAGCGCATCAATACGCGGATCTTCACGAACGTCGACGCCTTGATGACGAACATCTCGCGGGTGACGGCACATGTCCGCAGCAAGCTTTCGGCCATTCCCGGGGCGGACCTGGAGCGCGGCACCCTCACGGTGATTCCCACCCGCGACGGTGCCCCGTATCACCTGACGCCGACCGGCGAGAACTGGCGCTGTTACCTGTTCATCGAGGGGGCCCGCACCTATGACGTGCTGACCAAGCCGCGCCAGGCATATGAAGCCGCGCGCGCCTTTGGCATGTTCCAGCGCATGCTCGCCGACCTCCCGGCGCCGCCACTGCACGACATCATCCCCTTCTTTCACCATACCCCGCGCCGCTTCCAGAAGCTGGAAGAAGCCCTCGCCGCCGATGTGCGCAAGCGCGCCGGCACCTGCGGCGTCGAGATGGCGTTCTGCCGCGAACGCGAACCGCTGACCCACACCGTCGTGCGCGACCTCGAGAGCGGGGCCATCCCCTGGCGCGTCACCCACAACGACACGAAGATCAACAACGTCATGCTCGACGACCAGACGGGCGCCGGCATCGCGGTGATCGACCTGGACTCGGTCATGCCCGGGTCCATTCTCTACGATTTCGGGGACGAAATGCGCACGTCGATCGGCCACTTCGCCGAAAACGAGCGGGACCTCTCGAAGGTGTTTGTCGACCTCGAGTATTTCGACCAGCTGGTGGGCGGGTATCTATCGGCCACTCGCGATACACTCACCAAGCGCGAGATTGAGCTGCTCTGCTTCTCTGGTATTCTCATCACGTTCACCATCGGCATCCGCTTCCTGACGGACTACCTGCAGGGCGATGTGTATTTCCGCACGCACCGCGAGGGGGAGAATCTCGACCGCGCGCGCACCCAATTCGCGCTGGTTCGGAGCATCGAGGATAACCGCGATACGATGGAAGCGATGGTGCAGAAGCACCTGCGCGGATAAGGACGAGAAGCCATGTATTTGATCACAGGCGGCTGCGGGTTCATTGGATCACACATCGCCGAAGCGCTGGTGGCGCGCGGCGACAAGGTGCGCATCTTCGACAACCTCTCCTCGGGCTATGAACGCAATCTGGACGGCATTCGCCAGCGCGTGGAGTTCGTCCGCGGCGATGTGCGCGACACCAGCGCACTGCAGCAGGCCATGCAAGGCGTGCGCCATGTCTTTCACGAAGCCGCCCTGGTCTCTGTGTTCGATTCCGTCGAGCGCCCCATCGATAATCACGAGATTAACCTGACGGGCACCTTGAACGTGCTCATGGCCGCGCGTCAGGCGGGCGTCAGGCGCCTGGTGGTGGCCAGCTCGGCGGCCATATACGGCAACACGCCGGAACTGCCAAAGCGTGAGGACATGCGCCCTTCGCCGGAATCCCCCTACGGCCTGGCGAAACTGGCCAAGGAACATTACTTCGCCGTTTTCGCGGCCCTGTACGGTCTGGAAACCGTTTGCCTGCGCTACTTCAACGTCTATGGCCCACGCCAGGATCCCAAATCCATGTACTCGGGCGTCATCTCGAAGTTCTGCGACGTGCTGGCCGCCGGGCAGCATCCCACCGTCTTTGGCGATGGCGGACAAACGCGGGACTTCATCTTCGTCAAGGATATCGTGGCGGCCAACCTGCTGGCCATGGATTCGCCCCGCGTCGGACATGGCGAAGTCTTCAATGTCGCCACCGGTCGCCAGACATCGCTTCTGGACCTCCTGAAGGTGCTGGGTGAACTCACCGGTCGCCAGTTTGAAACGGCCTTCAAACCGGCACGGGCCGGCGACATCCGGCACTCCCTGGCGGATGTTTCAAAGGCTCGCCGCGAGCTCGGTTTTGAGGCAAAGTACGACATCAAGGACGGCCTGCGACTGCTGCTGGCCGCCTCGTGATGGGTTTCAGGCCTGCGGGGGTTTGCCTGCGTGGCCGAATGTCCGGTCCGAATACAACACAGGAGAAGCCGATGAAAAAGAGCCGTCTGATCCTCATGACCGCCGCCGGGCTGGCGCTGTCCGTCTGGTTGGCGCCATCCGCCATGGCCGGGGAGACCATCACGCTGACCGAGGAAGGTGGCGCCACCGCCGGCACGGACACGGTAGCCCCCACCGAAGACTCGTCAGTCAACGACACGTTCTGCCGCAGCGTCGGTGAATTTCGCGGCCGTTTTGCTGAGAAACTTTATGTGCAGCGCGACTTCCCGTCGAACGAGACTTGCGTTGCCGCGATCATCTTTCAGGATCTGAAAGAGCGCATCGGCGAGGGACGCAAAATCGTGAAGGCCAAGTTGGTTCTGGAGTGCTCCAACTCCAGTGGACCGAAGCCAATCGAGGCGGTGGCCTACCCGTTCATCCAGGACTGGGACTACAACCGCATGGACTGGCGCATGCGCAAGCATGATGGCAAAGAGCGGCTGTGGAATACCTCGCCCGAGCACCTGAATCTGACGCCTGCCCCGACGACGGCGGACGACGTCAACGTCTACGATTTTGCCGAGCGACATGGGGACACCGCCATCCTGGCCTACGGCATGCGCCCTGGCACAGATATCACCACGATTGCCGAGAGCATGGACGCGGAATTTGACGTCACCAAGGTGGTTAAGCTTTGGTACGACGGCACGATTCCCAATTACGGCTGGGCGGTGGTGGCGCTGCACCCCGGCACCTACATGCGCTTCATCGCCACAAATGGCGAAGGCAACGGGCCGCGCCTCGTGGTTGAAGTAGAGTAAGGTCGGTCGCGTGCCGCTTGGCGGGAGCGACCATGGAACGCACGGATACGCACGCCGGTATCCGTGCTTTTTTTTGATGTCGGCCGTCCGTTGTCATGGCGCCTTCAAACGCCCTGCAACTCGCGTAACTTGGCGCCGGCACTGCCGCTGGCCAGCAGGGATTCCCCGATCAGGAACCCGCGGTATCCACGCGCGGCCAGATCAACCACTTCGGCCCGCCCCGAGATCCCGCTTTCTGCGATCGACAACCGCTCCGGCGGGATGCGCGCGGCCAGGTGACGCGCCACATCCAAATCCGTCTTCAGGGTCTTCAAATTCCGGCTGTTGACCCCCACAATCGCCTGGTCAAGCTCAAGCGCCCGGTCCACCTCGTCTGCCGTATGCGCCTCCACGAGGACGTCCAAGCCCAGGTCAATGGCCGTCTCGTAGAGGTGTCGAAGCCGAGTGCCGTCGAGTGCCGCCACGATGAGCAGCACCACATCCGCGCCCCATGCGGCGGCCTCCAGGATCTGGTAGGCATCGCCGGTGAAATCCTTGCGCAGGATCGGCAGGTCCACCGCCGCGCGAACGGCCCGGAGGTGTTCGTCGCTCCCGAGAAAGTGCCGCGGTTCGGTCAGGATGGACAGTCCCCCGGCGCCGTTGTCATGATACTCGCGCGCAAGGGCAACGGGCTGATAATCGGGACGCAGCACGCCGGCAGACGGGCTGGCCTTCTTCATCTCGGCGATAATGGTCGTCGAGCCGGCGTTTGCAAGCCGGGCGCGCAGACTGTGGTGGATCCGCGCGTTGGCCGCACGGCGGAGGCCATCCGGCGGCACGCGCCGGCTCGCCTCCGCCACATCCGCCAGGCGCTCGGCCATGATCTGATCCAGAACGTTCTTCATCTGAGGTTCACGCGCTGCACCCATGTTCCGTGGGTAGGAATGATCAACCACTTGGCGCCGGGCGACATGCCCCGATCGCCGCCCACTGCCGTGGCGGCCGGCGTCGCTCACTTGGCCTGTGACACGCGCACCAGATCGGCCAGGGCTTTACGCGCGCGGCCGCTGTCAATCGACTCCATCGCCAGGCGCCAGCCATCGGCCAGGGTCCCCGCCTTTTCACCCGCCACAATGGCCGCCGCCGCATTGAGCCCCACGATGTGGCGCGGCGCTCCCGTCTTGCCGTCCAGCACCTCGCGGATGATGCCGGCATTCACCGCCGGTGCGCCACCCGCCAGATCCTCCGCACGCGCGTAGTCGCCGATGAATTCCAGCGGATCGAAGTCGTACGTTCTGACGCGTCCATCGGCCAGCTCGCTGATGCGCGTGGCCGCCGTGATCGTGATTTCATCCATGCCGTCATGGCCATGGACCACGAAGGCCCGCCGGCTGCCCAGCAGACGCAGCACATGCGCAAAAGGCTCCGTCAGCTCAGCGGCAAATACGCCGATGATCTGTCCCTTTGCCCCGGCCGGGTTACTCAGCGGTCCCAGCATGTTGAAAATGGTGCGAATGCCGAGTTCCTTGCGCGGCCCCATGGCATGCTTCATGGCGGGATGCAGTTTCGGCGCGAAGAGGAAGCCCATTCCCGCCTCGCGCACGCACTCCTCAACGGTCTCGGGCTGGGCGTCAATGTTCACCCCAAGTTCGGCCAGCACGTCGGCCGACCCGCACTGGCTGGTGATGGCACGGTTGCCATGCTTGGCCACGGGGACGCCCGCGCCCGCTGCCACAAACGCCGCCGCCGTGGAGATGTTGAACGTGCCGGATCCGTCGCCGCCGGTGCCACAGGTGTCCACGACCCGTCGCCCGCCGGTATCAATGAAGATCGCGTGACGACGAAGCGATGAGGCGCCGCCTGCCAGTTCCGCGATGCTCTCGCCCTTCTGGCGGAGCATGGCGATGAAGGCGCCGATCTGGGCCGGTGTGGCCTCGCCCGCCATGATACGGTCGAAGGCGCGCGAGGTCTCGTCCTGTGTCAGGTCCTGGCGCTTGACCAGCGTCTCGAGAAACTCTTTCACGCGCCGCCCTGCCCCTTGCGTGTGCCAACGACCTCGAGGAAATTGCGCAGCAGGCGCTTGCCGGCAGGCGTCAGCACGGACTCAGGATGGAACTGCACCCCATAGGTCTGGTGGACCGTGTGGTGCATCCCCATGATCTCGCCGTCCTCGCTCTCGCAGTCCACGACCAGTTCCGGCGGCAGCGTATCGCGCAGGACGGCCAGCGAGTGGTAGCGGCCGGCGGCAAACGGATTCTTAAGCCCTTCGTAGAGCCCCTCGCCGGAATGTGTCACCATCGACACCTTGCCATGCATGATGCGCTTGGCATTGGACACGGTGGCGCCAAACGCCTCCCCGATGCTCTGATGCCCCAGGCATACCCCCAGCAGCGGAACCTTGCCGGAGGCCCGCCGGATCAGATCCACCGAAATGCCGGCCTCGCGCGGCGTGCATGGCCCGGGGGACACCACGATGCCCTCCGGTTGCAACGCCAGCACCTCATCCACCGTGATGGCATCGTTGCGGTAAACCTGCAACTCCGCCCCCTGCCCCGCCAGCGTCTGCACGAGGTTGTAGGTGAACGAATCGTAGTTATCAATTAAGACAATCATGGTTCCGTCGTTGCCCGTCGCCTGCCTACTCGATCTCCAGACCGCGCGCCGCCATTTCCACGGCCTTCTGCATGCCCCGCGCCTTGTGGCAGGTTTCCTGGAACTCCCGCTCCGGATCCGAGTCGTACACGATGCCCGCGCCCGCCTGAATCGCAACGACCCCGTCAGCCACGTCCAGGGTGCGAATGGTTATCGCGAAATCCATGTTGCCATTGTAGCTGATGTACCCGACGGCCCCCCCGTAGGCACCCCGTGGCCCGGGCTCCAACTCATGAATAATCTCCATCGCGCGGATCTTGGCCGCCCCAGTCAGGGTGCCCGCCGGGAACGTCGCCTTGAGAACGTCGTACGCATCAAACTCGGGACGCAAAACGCCCTGCACGTGGGACACCATGTGCATGACGTGGCTGTAGCGCTCAATAACCATGAATTCCGTGACCTGCACGCTGCCGGGCGTCGCGACACGCCCGATATCGTTGCGGCCCAGGTCCACCAGCATGACGTGCTCCGCCTTCTCCTTCTCGTCGCCCAGCAATTCGTCCGCCAGCGCGCGGTCCGCCTGCTCGGTGGCACCACGCGGCCTTGTGCCTGCGATCGGCCGCACCTCCACCCGGTTGCCCGTCAGACGCACCATCACTTCAGGCGAGGACCCCACCAGCGTCTGCTCGCCAAACTTGATGAAGAACGTGTAGGGCGACGGATTCAACAGGCGCAGCGCGCGGTACAGCGCCAACGGCGGCAGATCGCACGTGGCGCTGAACCGCTGGCTCAGCACGACCTGGATGATGTCCCCGGCGTAGATGTACCCCTTGGCCCGGCGCACCATGTCCTGGAAGCCTTCCGGCGTCACGTTGGACGTGAACGCCACCGCTTGGCTGGCGGGCGCGTCCGGCATCCGGCGCGGGGCCTGCAATTCACCCACGATGGCGTCGATGCGCGCCATGGCATCCCGGTAGGCGTCCCCCGGCGACGCATGCTGCGCGGGCCGCGTGCAGACCACGATCTTCATCGTGTTGCGCACGTTGTCGAACACGATCAACCGGTCCGCCTTGAGGAAGCGGCTGCGCGGGCGCACGCCGTCGGCCGAGGCCTTCGGGATCGGCATGCGCTCGAACTCGCACATGGATTCATAGCTGGCAAACCCGACGACGCCGCCGAAGAACCGCGGGAGGCCGGGTATCTCGGCCACGCGCTGATCGCGGTAGACCGATCGCAGCGCTTCCAGCGAACCCGTGCGTCCCTGCGAGTGGTCTGCTTCGAACAGGATTTCGGGATCGACGCCGACAAAGGAATACCGGCCCCACTTCTCCCCGCCCTCCATACTTTCCAGCAGAAACGTATTGGGCCGGTCGACATAGCGCTGCAACACCGAGACCGGAGTCTCCGTGTCCGCCAGGATTTCCCGGAAGACCGGGATGATATCGTAGCGCTCCGCCAGCGCGAGGTAGTTGTTTTCACCCGGAGAGAACATGCGGGTCCTATAGCCCCTGCCCGCTGAAAATGCAAGACGGAAGCCGCGCACGCCACCCCAAACGCGCTTGACCTTTCCCCTTGCCGCTCGCAACATGCCACATGGTTTTTTCCACGTGGGACTCCCTGTTTAATCTGCTGCTGCTGATCTTCTGGATACGGGTCTGGACCCGCGATGAGCGCGAGACGATCTTTAATCCGTATCTCGCCGCCTCCAACCGTCTGACGGGGGCCGTGCTGCATTTCCTGCGCCCCGCGTTTTTCATGATGCCGGAGCGACTGGTCTCGCTCATCGCCATGCTGTTCATTCTGGCGCTGCGCGCGTTCGTGGCGCCACGCGCCGAGTCGGGCTGGGTGCTGCACCTGGGCTTCGAGTGGCGACAGGCCCATGAAGCCGGGCTGACCACCTTTCTGACCTTCACCGTCATCTCGTTCGCTATTTTCATCTTCAAGATCTGGGGCGTTTCCCTCTTGTTTCTGAGAGATGACAGCCGGACGGTTCTGTCCCACACCTACGGCGCCCTGCAAGCCGTGTCGCGCCCCTTCGTTCAGGTGCCCTATCCGCTGCGCCCCGCCATCCTGCTGGTCTGCGGCATTTGCCTGACCATCGTGCTGAACCTCGTGGGCTATCCCACCCGGTTGAATCCCTACCTTCCCCCGGATGCACTGGCCGGCGCCGTGCCCGGTCTCAACGCCACGCTCGTCTGGCGCGCACTCATCTCGGCGCTAAGCGGATGGGTCGAAGTCTTCTCGGCGATGATTCAGACGCTCGTCATTCTCATCCTGGGCTCCTGGATCGCCATGTTCACCGGTTCACCGTCCATCAGCCACGCCTGCCGGGACTGGACGGATCTGCTGATGGGGCCGATGCGCCGGTACCCCGTGCGGATTGGTGCCTTCGATCTGTCGCCCGTGGTCTATATCTTCATCCTGGGCGCCATTCAGAGCCTGCTGCAGGGCATCCTGCTGCAAAGCTACATCCGCCTGCTCAATCCGACATGAGCACGTTCACTCCCCGCCCGGACGGCGTTGAGTTTGCCATCCGGCTCGTGCCCCGCGCGCGGGAAGATCGCGTTGAGGGCCTGCACGGCGACGCGCTCAAGATCCGGCTGCGTGCGCCGCCCGTGGACGGAAAGGCCAATGCCGCCCTGCTGCGCTTTCTGGCCGACACCCTCGCCCTTCCTATGTCCCGGATCGCCCTGATTGCCGGCGAGACGAGCCGCAACAAGCGTGTTCGCGTCACCGGCATCCGTGCGGCGACGGCTGAAGCGCGCCTGCTGGGAAACTCCTGAACCGGGAGTGCGGGCCGGCCGGGACGCCGGATTTAGCAGCCCAACGGGCTGCTGAATCCAAACAACCGCGTGGCATTCGCGCTCGTGAGTTGGGCCACGTCTTCGACCGTACAGCCGCGCAGGTGCGCCAAGGTTTCCGCGACGTGGCGCACAAAAGCCGGCTCATTGCGCTGGCCGCGCAACGGCACGGGCGCCAGATACGGCGTGTCGGTCTCGATCAGCAGCCGGTCCTTGGGGATCATGCGCGCCACCGTACGCAGCGACTCCGCATTGCGAAACGTCAGGATGCCGCTGAAGCTGATATCGAACCCCACGTCCAGCAGCCGCCGGGCAAAGGTATCGCTGCCGGTAAAGCAGTGCAAGACGCCTGGACCGCACGTGCCATGACGCCGCGGCCCTGCAAATTCAGTCAGCGCGGCCATCGTGTCGTCGTCCGCCTCGCGGCTATGAACGACCACCGGCAGGTCCAGCTCGCGTGCCAGGCTGAGTTGGCTGGTGAAGAGCCGCTTCTGCCCATCCGCCGTGTCGGCGTCGTAGTGGTAGTCGAGCCCGATCTCGCCGATCGCCCCCATGTGCGTGCGGCCTGTCTCGGCGGTCTCGCGCAACACTCTCAGCGCGGCAGCCCGTGCAGCGTCGTCGTGCCCCAGCGCGGGCACCTGATCGCGATCCAACCCGAGGCTGGCCCGTACGCGCTCCGGGAAGCGCTGGGCCGCCTCCAGCGCCACCGCATTCATCGCCGGCTTGCCACCGATGGCGACCATCCTACCCACGCCGGCCGCCTGCGCGCGCTCGAGCATCGCCAGATAGCCCGTCGGGCCATCCGCAATGTCGAAATGGACGTGTGAATCGGTGAACATGCGCGACTAGACGTCCAGCACCAGTCCGTCATACGCCACCCGGATGCCGCCCGGCAGACTGGCCTCCGTCGCCGCGTGGTCGAGATCGTGACACATGTGCGTCAGGTACGACTGCCGCGCGCCGATGCGCGTGAGATACGCCACGGACTCGGCCACCGTGAGATGCGTTGAGTGCGGACGATGCCGCAGCCCATCCAGAATCATGACGTCCAGCCCTGCCAATTGCGACACGACGGAATCCTCAAGGCGATGGCAATCGGGAAAATACCCGATCCCCACCCCCCCCGCCCTCACCACGTAACCATGAGTCGGCTTGCTGCCATGCTCCACCGGCAGGGCCTCGACCACGGCACCGCCAACCTGCACCCGCCTGTCGATCGTGCGAAAATCAATCTGCGGCCGGTAGACACCGGGGTCCTGCTCGCTTTCCACGTAATTGTAAATGCGCCGAAGATCCGCAATGGTCGACGCCGACCCATAGGCTGGAATCACGGCATCCTGCATCGCGTTGAAGCGGCGGATGTCGTCGAAACCGAAAATGTGGTCCGCATGGGCATGCGTGAACAGCACGGCGTCGATGCGCGGGACGCGGTAGGTCAGCATCTGTTCGCGGAAGTCGGGCGGCGTGTCGATCACCAGGTGCGTGCCACCTGCCTGGACATACAGGCTGGTTCGCCGGCGATTGTTGCGCGGGTCCGTCGATTGGCATACCGGGCATTGGCAGCCGATGGCCGGAATTCCCACGGAAGTTCCGGTCCCCAGAAAAGTCACGTTCATGGGGCCTATCCTAGACTGCCAGCGGCTGGTCGTAGACAAAAAAAAGGGGCCGACCGAAGTCGGCCCCTTCATGCAAACACACGGCAGGACTTACTGGTGAAGCCCGAGCCAGCCCTGAACGACCGGCGAATAGCGCAGAATCACCGGCGTGAAGACGATGGCCACCATGCTCATCAGCTTCAGCAGGATGTTCAGCGACGGGCCGGCCGTGTCCTTGAACGGGTCGCCGACGGTGTCACCGATGACGGTGGCGCCATGACGCGGATTCTTGGCCTTGGCGCGGTCCGTCACCACCTTGCCCTCAACGTCCACGTACTCGCCCTTGGCGTTCTTGAGATACTTGCCGCCCAGGTTGCCTTTCTCGATGTGCTTCTTGGCGTTATCCCAGGCACCACCCGCGTTGTTCAACAAGCAGGCCAGCGAGAACCCGGCCGCGAGACTGCCCGCGAGCAGCCCCATGATGCCGGGGATGCCCAGCACCAACCCGCAGGCCACCGGCACCGTGATCGCCATCAGGGCCGGCAGCATCATCGCCTTCTGGGCGCCCTTCGTCGAAATCTGCACGCAGCGCGCGTAATCCGGCTTGTCCGTGCCCTTCATGATGCCCGGCTTTTCCTTGAACTGGCGGCGCACTTCTTCAACGACCGCACTGGCAGCGCGTCCGACGGCCGTCATGCCCATCGAGGCGAACAGGTACGGCAGCATGCCACCCAGGAAGAGACCGACAACGACCCACGGATTGGCAAGGCTGAAGCTCACAGCAACCTTCTCACCGCCCTGCAGGAAGAACGAGTACTGCGTCTCCGTTGCGTGTTCGCGGAAGTAGCCGAGGTCGGCCGTGTAGGCCGCGAACAGCACGAGCGCGCCGAGACCGGCGGAACCGATCGCGTAGCCCTTCGTGACGGCCTTCGTCGTGTTGCCGACCGCGTCGAGTGCGTCGGTCGTCTTGCGGACGTCCTTGTCGAGGCCCGCCATTTCGGCGATGCCGCCGGCGTTGTCGGTCACCGGACCAAAGGCGTCGAGCGCAACGATCATGCCGGCGAGGGCCAGCATCGTCGTGGTCGCAATCGCAATGCCGAACAGGCCAGCCAGCGTATAGGCGACAATGATGCCCCACACGATGACGAGGGCCGGAAGGGCCGTCGATTCCATCGACACCGCAAGACCCTGAATGACGTTCGTGCCGTGACCGGTCACCGACGCCTTCGCGATCTCGCGCACCGGACGATAGCCGGTACCCGTGTAGTACTCCGTGATCCACACGAGCAGGCCGGTCACTGCCAGGCCCGTCACGCCGCAAAGATAAAGCGACATGCCGGTGAAGCTGCCCGTGACAGTCGTCAGCGTGCGGTCAAAGCCAAGGTACTGCTGCGTGAGCAGACCGATCAGGATCAGCGAGATGATCGCCGTGATCACGAGGCCC
>JAIOPI010000029.1 GCA_021413965.1 Lentisphaerota bacterium
CCTCCCTAAGCGAAGCATTGTCTTGAATTGGTCCGAGCGCAAGAAGTGGCGGCCAAGCTTGGCCGCCATGGTGTTCCATCATTTTGGAGGATACCGTGATTTCAACCCACTGGCGGTCGTCATCAAGCCATTCAGACGCGCTAGGGTGTTTCGTTTCCATCAAGCATTCGCCGACTGGAAACACGGAAAGCCTGAGGCGCTGACGAAGATGGAAAAGGAGTTCTTCGCAGCATTAGGAACATAGGACAGCGAACAACGGCGTGGTGCGCTACCTCGCGGCCGCGGTGGGCACTCGGAGGCACACGCCGGGCGTTCGGTGACACGGAGAGTAGAAGATGAATGATCAACCAGGTTTCATGTATACCGACCTCGGCGAGCGCGGGCTCATTCTCTGGGGCCTCGACTACAGCATGAAGTGGATCATCGACATCTTCCGTTCCATTCCAGATGAACGGTTGGCCGCGCAACCCGCTAAAGGGGTCCCATCTCCCGGCTGGACCTTCGGCCACATCGCTGTCGCGGAACGCGCCCACATTGGTCGCGTTCTGCAGCACATAGATGACATCCCCGATGCGTACAACGTGTTCTACGGCTATCAGTCTCCTGCTGCGGCAACCGAGGAGCAGGTGCGTGCTGCAATCCGCTCGAAGGACGACTTGATATCCTACTGGAGAGAAGTCAGAGGCAAGACAGCGTCGTATCTTGCGGGCATCACGGATCAGGATTTGAAGACTATCCCACATCCGCAGCCACCGGAAGGAGATCCAAATAGGGACAACGCGATTCGTGAATGGCTGCTCATGACTCTACAACATCAGAACCATAACTGGGGTCGACTGGCAACGGTCAAGGCACTGATCGAGAGCACATGAAAGCACCGAACCAGAAAATCCATGGTACG
Source organism: Lentisphaerota bacterium (assembly GCA_021413965.1). Classification (GTDB taxonomy): domain Bacteria; phylum Verrucomicrobiota; class Kiritimatiellia; order UBA8416; family JAIOPI01; genus JAIOPI01. The sequence continues at coordinate 902 of JAIOPI010000029.1, forward strand.
GCTTCGCCGCCCGTGATTGTCGACGCTGGCCCCTGACGATGAATACACATAGCAACGCGAGATGTTGGTGCCGAACGATTGCCCTTCTCATTCTTGTGGTCCCGCTCGCTGGTTGCGCCACGTACGCATGCCGGGTGGAGAAGGCCAAACTCGGCGGAATCTACCCAGCATGCAATCTCGACATGGGGTACTTTGGCTTCATCAAGAACGAAGAGGGGTGGACGAGTCCGCTGACGTGGGCGTTCGGAATCGGCACGGTCATCGACTTGCCTGTGTCAGCTGTAACCGACACCTTGTTTCTTCCGTCAGACTGGGGAACGAAGCGAACACACTGATGGGGCACAGATGACACCGTATGGCCATCAAGCCGTCGGAGGTTACCTCGCTCCGCTCGAAACCTCAACGGCGGACGTTGGCTGAATAAGATGAGACTACTCAAGACTGTGTTGATAACCCTTGCCTTGGTGATTGTGCTCTGTCTGTGCGCCCCGATCCTGATCGGAACGATGTTCTGGTTCACGTCCCGATCCCACTACAACTCGATCGAACCCTCCAAGGTGTCGACATTGCAGATCCCGGAGACAGACATCTCGATCAGCCTGTTCCGGAAGCAGCGCCCGCGTGCAATATGTTACGAGGGTGAATACCGGATTCTTGAAGTCTCTCGACCCTCCCGCACAAATCTGTATTTCTCGCTGCTTCCTACATCGGCCGGCGACAATCCTGATCTGAAGGCATACTGGTTCCCGACAAATCAATGCCTGAAGATCGTGGACTCTGGATCACGATTCGGATCACGCGAATCACTGCTATTCCTCGAGTCTTCCACCATCGTGCATCTGCGCCACGGTGAACGCGATCCACCCGTGACCACAGAACCCGAGTCGGCCATGTACGAACTGCAATTCCCTTCAGCAAGTGCGCAGTTCTCAATAAGCTTCACAGAATCGGAAGTCACGATCCCCATCGGTGATGGAGTTCTCGTCGGCACACTCGAAGAACCAAGAAAAGAAGAAGACAGCCAGTCATCTCCTGGAGCACATTCCAGTAAGGCCGCTGAAGGATCCGGAGCGCGTGAAGAACTGGGTTGCGGTAACGCGTGACGTTATAGATGAGGTGTTCGGATAGGATGGCCCACAACCCGCTCCAGGCGTCCCCGGCTTCAGCCTGTCGTGGCGGTCCGCTTGAGCGCCCGTGCGGCGATGTCGCGACGGAAGTGGGCGCCCTCGAAGCGGATCTTGTCCGCCGCCTCATAGGCGCGGGTCACGGCCGCGGCCACGGTCGGCCCCACGGCGGTGACGCCCAGCACGCGGCCGCCGCTGGTTGCCGTGACGGCGTCCTGCAGGCGGGTGCCGGCGTGGAAGACGACTGCGCCCTCGACTCCGTTGGCCGCCTCCAGCCCGGTGATGGGCTTGCCCTTGCTGTAGGGGCCCGGATAGCCGCCGGAGGCCATGACGATGCACACGCAGGGATGCGGCGTCCACGTGACGAGCGCGTCGGTCAGCTGGCCGTCGATGCAGGCTTCGAGGGCCGGGATTAGATCGCCGTGGAAGCGGGGCAGAATCGCCTGCGTCTCGGGGTCGCCGAAGCGGCAGTTGAATTCCAGGACTTTCGGGCCGGTGGGGCCAATCATCAATCCGGCATAGAGCACGCCGCGGTAGGTGATGCCGCGGCGCTTCAGCTCCGCCAGTGTCCGCTCAAAGACCTGCTCGCGAATCACGGGCCACAGCGCGTCGGTCACAACGGGCGCCGGCGAATAGGCGCCCATGCCGCCGGTGTTGGGGCCGCGGTCGCCATCGTGGACGCGCTTGTGATCCTGGGCGGAGGCCAGCATGACGATATGTTCGCCGTCCACCAACGCGAGGATCGAGGCCTCCTCGCCCTCCAGGAACTCTTCGATCACGACGCGGCGTCCCGCCGCACCGAAGGCCTTTGCCACGAGCGTTTCGTCGATGGCGGCGTCGGCCTGGGCGACCGTCTCGCAGACAAAGACGCCTTTGCCGGCGGCAAGCCCCTCGGCTTTGACCACGATGGGTGCGCCCTGCTGGCGGACGTAGGCCTTGGCCGCCTCCGGCTCTTCAAACACGCCCGAGGCGGCGGTCGGGACCTTGCCTGCTCGCATGACGTCCTTGGCGAAGACTTTGCTGCCCTCGATCTGCGCGGCGGCGCGGCTGGGGCCGAAGACGCGGAAGCCCAGTTCGGTGAGGCGATCCGCCAGGCCGGCGCAAAGGGGGGCCTCGGGGCCGACGATGGTGAGGTCGGGTCGTTCCGATCTGGCCCAGTTGACGATGCTGTCCACGTCTTCAGCTTCGACCGGCAGGTTGGTGGCGATTTGTGCGGTGCCGCCGTTCCCGGGTGCGCAGTAGAGGGTGGGCCGGCGGCTGTCGTTCGCCAGTTTCCACGCCAGTGCATGCTCGCGCCCGCCTCCGCCGACGATCAGAATTCTCATGGGTTCGGAGCATAGCCGAATACCCCCAGCCGTCAACATTGGAAGGCTGGCCTGAATCCGCGCGTCCGGTCTGTGGCGCGGGCGGGGCGTGGGGGCGCACGTCCGGACGGGGCAGGACGCCGCCAGCCGGTCGGGTGTCGGAACCATCAGCGGACCGGCGCGTGTGTCAGGCCCCGCAACCGGCATGGCGTCCGAGCGCGATCACCTGCTCGATGTCGCCGTTGGGCGGGAGGATATCGCCCACGTTGAGGACGCCGCGGCCGCGCAGCGCCTTGCGGATGCGGTCACCGAACGCGAGGATATCGTCCGTGGGCAGGCCCTGGCAGAAGAGGGTGGCCGGCACGCCGCAGAAGGCGGACATGCCTGGCGGCATGGCGGCGGCAAGTTCCTCCACGGTGTAGTTGAACATGGGGGCGGGGGTGCAGCCGTCGAGCAGGTCGAAGCCCGAGACGTGCAGATATGGGAAGAAGCCCTTGAAGTTGCCATCCAGGTGCGTCGAGACGAACTTGCCGGCGCCGTGGAGCATGGCGCAGACCTTGCGATAGTGCGGGGCGCAGTAGTCTTTCCAGTAGCGCGGCGCGATCAGGGTCTCGTCGGCGTGGTCGGAGAGGATCACCAGCCGCTCCGGGGCCTGCGCCGCCAGCGCGACCAGCTCCAGGTCCAGACGTTCCTGGACGTCCATGTAGGCCAGCAGCGGATCCGGGTTGTCAAAGAGCGCGTAAATGACATTTTCAAATCCCATGTACTCGTGGACGAGCTTGCCGAAGGGCGAGCGGGACAGCACGATATCGCCCTGGCCCCAGCCGCCGAGCGCATCGCGAATGGCATCGACCCGTTCGAAGCGGGGCACGAAGTGGGTGTGCTCCACCACGACCTGCATGGTCTTCAAATCGTCGGGCGTCTTGACGAAAAATTCCTGCCGGCTCCAGCTTCCATCGGAGGCCAGCCGGTCCACGCGCGTGATGGAGCCGCGGGGCGTGTGATAGGTGAAGGCCTTGCGGTCGCCTTGCTCGCGTACGTCGAGCCGCACGCCGCCGTCGTACGTCCGCTCGAACCAGTTGCTGATGTGGACGTGGAAGCCCCAGTTGAAGTGGCGGTAGAAGTCAAACAGCGTGAAGTCGCGATAGGCGTCGGGCAGCGTGCCGGGTAGCTTGTGAATCGGATCGTCGTCGGGGATGAAATCGCCAGGCCCGTAGGGCCGCGCCTGGCCGGGCGGCACGCGGTTGGCCACGTACCAGTCAGTGATGTCGGGGAAGAACGGCATGCGCTTGGGGCGCTTGCCTTCGAGGATCGAGAAGAAGTGGTCGCGATGCGTCATGCCCAGCCCGTCATCTCCGCCCAGCGCCTTGCAAGCTGCAGCATGTTGGTCCAGGACACATCGTGTGGAATGCCGTGGTCGCAGCCGGGGACAAAGCCGCCGTCGCGGACGACGGGCGCGAGGCGCGCCATTTCATCGTCGAGATCCTGGCCGCCGCGAGCCATACAGCGCTTGTCGATGCCGCCGGTGAAGGCGATGCGCCTGCCGAAGCGGGCGCGCAGGGCGACGACGTCATTGCCGGCGGCAACTTCCATGGGATCGCAGCACTGGATGCCGGCCTCGATCCACAGGGGGATGAGCAGGTCGATCTTGCCGTCGGAGTCCAGATCCATCACGGGGACGCCGGCATGTCGCGCCGTGGCGGCCCAGCGCGTCCAGAGCGGCAGCAGGTGGCGACGGGCCATGGCGGGGGAGACCATCGACTTGCCTTTGTACGCCATGTCCTCGTTGATGCGGACCTGATCCACGACGACGCGGTCGAGCAGGCGTTCGAGCATGGCCTGCACGAAGTCGCTCCAGAAGGCGCACATTTCCTCCACAAAGGCGGGATCGTCGAGGAGCAGCATGCACAGCGGTTCGAAGCCGCACCATTCGCGCAGTTGCCAGAAGGGGCCGCTGACGGTGGCGGTCAGGACGTAGTCGCGCTCGCGCCAGGCCTTGACGCGCGCGGCAAAGTCGGGAGCGAAGCGCGCGGGGTCATCGGGGTTGTAGCGCGCCTTCATGGCGTCGAAGTCGGCGCGGGTTTCGACGGGGAACTTGTGCCACTTGCGGGTGACGAAGTCGCGCGCCTCGCGGATGTAGGTGACGTCGAATGCGTCCGAGATTTCGGTGATGTTTCCCATCCAGTCCTGGACGAGGTAATGCCCGTCGCGGTGTTCGAGGACTTTTTCCTCGAACTGGGGGATCATGCGGAAGTCGACGCCGAGTCCGTGCACGGGTTGGCGTGGAAAGTCGTAGTCGACGCCGATCTGGCGGAAGAGTTCGTGCCGCCAGGGGGTGCCTTCGGGCAGGCCTTCGCGGTGCCAGCGTGCGAGGGTGGACTCGCGCGGCCCCATGGTCATCATGGGCACGCGATCAGGGCGTCCGAATTGTACGGTGGCCAGGAAGCGTTCTCGTTCATTCATAAACCGGTTATTAGTCGCGCTTTCAGGCGCGGGAGTCAAGCGCGCGGCACGGCGGCGGGGCGGCGGCGGGTGAGGGGAAGGGGGCGGGCACCGCTCAATGTGGTGGGCGTTTGGTGCGTAAATGGGGTGGCCATTTCGCCCCATCCTCTGCGTTCTCGCCGGCGGTGCGTACCCGGAGTACAGCCCCGCCGGCGACGCCTTGAGGCTGGGGCAAACTGGCCACCCCATTTACGCATCGCGCCTGCGCGCGAAGCCAAACGCCCCCCACGTTTGCCCTCGCCTATAGCCCCGCGGCGGGCGGGGCTATGGCGAGTTCGGATTTAGGTCGTGAGCGTGTCATGAGCACACCAGATTCTTTGCTCCAAACTCGCCGTCGCCCCGTCTGCCACGGGGCGACTGGCGAGGGCAACCGTGGTGGGCGTTTGGCACCAAACGCCCACCACATTGAACGGCACACGCTCCTGCGGCCGCACGGCGACGGCGGCGGGGCGCTTACTCGTTGCGCAGGGCGGCGTAGGGGGAGATGCGGGCGGCGAGGAGGGCGGGCCAGCCGGTGAAGAGGACGGCGGTCAGGGTCGACACCAGGACGGGCACGAGGATTCCGGCGGGCGTGACGACCAGTTCCAGCGGCAGGGCGGCGGCCGGGAGCAGCACCAGGGCCGACAGCCAGGCGCCCACGCCGCCCACGGCCGCGACCGCGCTGATCAGCACGGCTTCCGCGATGAAGAGCGCGGCGATATCGGCGCGCGACGCGCCCAGCGCGAGGCGCAGGCCGATCTCCGGCACGCGTTCCTGCACGCGGGCGAGCATGACGCCGAGCAACGTGACGCCCCCGAGCAGCAGGCACAGCGCCGCGATCGACCCGGCGCTCCAGCTCAGGGTGGTCTGCAGCCGGCGAATGCCCTGCAGCAGATGCTCGGGGGTGATCCATGCATCATCGCGGGTGTGCCCCGTTGCCGGGCGCGCCAGCAGTCGCTGCGCCGCGGCCAGCACGCGGGCCACGGATTCCGGGCGGCCCGTCTTCAGGAACAGGACGTCGTCGTTGGCCGATGGCGGTTGCGGGCTGAGGATCCAGTCCGGCCGCAGGCTGCGAGGGACGAGCAGGAACCGGTCGCCGGGGGCGAGGCGCGCGTCAACGTCTCGACCACTACCGGACGGGGCGACGATGCCGATCACGGTGAGCGACAGGCCCATGACGTTCACGGCGTCGTGGAGGCCGCGGTGCAGGTCGTCGCTCAAGGTGCGCGAGAGGACGCAGACGCGGCGCGCGTTGCGAACGTCGCGCGGGTCGAGTCCGCGGCCGGCGTGGAGGGGCCAGGCACGCACGCGCGGCAAGTCAGCATCGCCCGCCCAGATATCCGCATGGCGGTTGTCCACGGCCTGGTTCCGGTAGAGCCGGGCGCTGCTGACCTGCACGCCGGGCAGGTTGCGGCGCAGCACGTCGCGCGTGTCCGCGGGCAGGCCGCCTCCGGGCGTGTCGGCCGGTGTGGCCGGCAGCAGGGCGATGACGTCCGCGCCGAAGTCACCCACGATCTGCGCGGCCTGGCGGTTCAGCCCGGCGAGCGCCCCGAGGAGCGCGGCGAGGATGGCGATGCCGGTGGCCATGGTGGCGGCGGCGAGCATCGCCCGCCCCGGCCGCGCCCGCAGCCCGTCGATCGCGTCGCGGAGGGTATCGAGGAGATGGCTCATGGCGCCTCCTCGAGGGTGCCGTTGCGGCAGCGGAGGTGGCGGGTGGCGAGGGCAAGCCAGGTCTCGTTATGCGTGGTCATGAGCACGGTCATGCCGGAGTGGTTCAACTGGCGGAAGCAGTCCATCACGGCGGCGGCGGATTCGCGGTCGAGGTTGCCAGTGGGTTCGTCGGCCAGCAGCAGGCGCGGGGGGCGCACGACGGCGCGCGCGATGGCGACGCGCTGCATCTCGCCGGCGCTGAGCACGCGAACGGGGCGGTCGGCGGCGGGGCCCAGCCCAAAAGCGTCGAGGCGTGCCTGTGAGGCGCGGCGGGCGGCGGCGCGGTCATGGGGCAGGTAGCGGAAGCGAAAGAGGACGTTCTCCAGCACGGAGCGGTGCGGAAGCAGGTGGAACCGCTGGAAGACCATGCCGATGTCGCGCGCGCGCAGTTCGCGCAGGGCGCGGTCCCCGGCGGGCGACGGACCGGCGGCTCCCGCCACGCAGCGGCCGTCAAACCAGATCGTGCCGGCGGAGGGGGGCTCGAGCAGTCCCGCCAGGCTGAGCAGCGTGGTTTTGCCGGACCCGGAGGGGCCGGTCACGACGACGAATTCGCCGGGGCGGACCGTCAGCGTGACGCCGCGGAGCACGGACAGGGCGCCGGCGGCGGTGGGGAACTGCTTGTCGATGTGCTCGAGGCGCAGGACGTCGCCGGTATGCTGGGGGGGGGTGTTCACGGGGCGAGGACCCGGGCGCCGGGCTGCACGCCGGCGAGCACTTCGTAATGGGTGTCATTGCCGAAGCCCAGCTTCAGCGGCGTGGGGTGCGGGCGTCCGCGCTGGTCAACCTGGCACGAGGGATTGTCGCCGGTCCACTGCACGGCACGGCGCGGGATGAGCACGGCCTGTGCGCGCGAGTACGACAGGACGCGCACGCGCACGGTCATGCCGGAGCGCAACTCCGGGCTGACACCCGTGAGGCGCAAGGAGACGCGCACGAACTTCTGCCAGACGGGGCGGCCGGCGATGGCGTAGGCCATGCTGCCGAGGGATTCGACGCGGGCCGGCAGGCGGAGCTCGGGATAGGCGACGGGCGTGATCTCGGCCGGCTGGTCCGCGCGCACGAGCGCGAGATCGGACTCGGGCAGGAAGCAGCCGACGACGAGGTCGGACATGTCGGCGACGGTCATGAAGGGCTGGTTGCGATAGACCGTATCGCCGACGCGCGCGGTGCGGTAATCGCCTCCCAGGTGCAGCGGGTTGTAGACCACGAGCCCCGGCTCCGAGGCGGTGACGACGCAGCCGGCGAGCTGTTGGCGCATCAGGTCGAGCTCGCGGTCGGCGGAGTCGAGTTCGGCCTCGGCACGTTGCAGGGCGGCAGGGTGGATGACGGCGCGGGTGCGCTCGAGCTGGCGGCTGCAGGCGGCTTGCAGGCGGGTGAGGCGCGCGACTTCGCGCTCCTGTTGGGCCACTTCCTGGGCGGAGACGAGATCTTCGTCACGGAGGGCCTGCGTGTCTGCCAGCAACTCGCGGGCGGCGGCCAGCTGGGCCTCCGCGTCGGAGAGTTTCAGTTCGAGATCGTCGAGTTCCTGCGGCTGGGTGGCATCGCGCAGCTCATCCCGCTTGGCGCGCGCCAGGAGCGCATCGCGCCCGAGGCGGATGACGTCACGTTCAAGGCCGGCGGGATCGAAGCGGGACAAGACGTCGCCGCGGGCGACGGTGGCTCCTTCGGGGGCCAGTTCGATCAGCACGGCCGGCTGGCTGAGGGGGGAGGCGACGGGCCAGGTGCGGCGCGCCTCGATGACGCCTTCGCAGTCGGTGTAGACGGCGATGGGGCCGGCGGTGATGGGCTCCCAGGTTGCGTCCCCGCCCGCGGGGGCCGCGCCGTGACGCCCGTGCAGGGAGAGCAGCACGAGGCTGCCGACCAACACCGCGGCGGTGATGAGCGTGGCGGTTTTCATGGGACTTGCACTTTCAATTCGTCAGGATACGCGATCAGGGTGCCGGTGGCGCGCAAAACCCGATAGCCGGCGACGGAGGCTTCGGCTTCGGCGGTATAGCGTGCGTTCTCGGCCGACAGAAAGGCGTCTTCCGCATCGGTGACGGACATGCTGTCGGTCCGGCCCTTGTCGTAGAGGCGGGTGGCCAGGTCGCGGCGCTTCCGGGCGAGGGCGTAGTTGCGCTCGGCGAGCTCATAGTCCAGTCCGGCGCGGCGATAGGCCCCGAGCTGGTCATACACATCGCGGATGATGCGCACGCGAATGATTTCGGCATCAAGTTCGGCGGCGGAGGTGTTGACGGCGGCGGCCTCGTAGGAGGCGCGGGCGCGGCGCGGATTGAGATCCGTATCGCCCGTCAGCCCGACGGCCCAGAGCGTGTCCTCCGGGTGGAAGGCATCGGCCTGGCGGGGGCCGGCGCCGGTCTGCTCGACGCGCGTGGTGAGGCGCAGGTCGGGCCAGAGCTGGCGGCCGGCCACGCGCTCACCGCGCCGCGCATCGGTGATGTCCTGCAGCGCCTGGGCATACTCGAGGCGATTGCTCAGCGCGGTGGCGGCGGCCAGGTCGGGCGGGGGCAGGTCGAGGTCCAGGCGCGGGGGGCGCTGGAGCACGTAGGTCTGCGTGGGGGCCTCGCCGAGCAATTCCGCCAGCGCCCGCTGCTGCGACGCGACCTGCTCCTGGTTGACGGACAGCCGGCCCCGCGCCTGGCCGAGGAGCAGATCCACGCGCAGCACATCGAGATGCGTGGCGCGGCCCTGCCGTTCGCGGGCGGAGGTGAGGCGCAGGAGTTTCTCCAGACGCAGGACGGTCTGCTGTTCCGAGGCCGTCAGGTGCTCGGCCCGAAGCACCCGTTCGTAGCGCTCGGCGACGTCCAGCACGAGGTCGGCCTTGGTGTTCTCCAGCAGGCGGAGCGATTGCTTGTAGCGGCTTTGGGCGAGGCGCAGCGGCTCCAGTTGCACCAGTTTGCCGCCCTGGCGGAAGAGGGGCTGGTCCAGGCGCACGCTGACGCGGCCGACATTGACGTCGTCCGCCTCATCGAACTCCGTGTGGGTGACGTCGGCGCCGGCCGAGACGTCCGTGCCCCAGGCGAGCTTGCGGCCGAGGGCCACGCCGTAGCCGACCGAGTGGGCGTCGGAGCCGGCGGCCGTTTCCGCCGCGGGCGTCAGGCGGTAATCGAATTCGGCATCCGCCTGTTCGATGCCGAGTGCGCTGGACTGAGCCGAGAGCTGCGCGGCGCGCACGCGCTGGTTGTTCTCCAGGGCGCGCGCGATGGCATCGGGAAGCGGCAGCGCGTTCGTGTCGGCCGCCAGCAGCGCGCCGGGCAACAGGCAGAGGCACGCGCAGGTTGTGAACCACGCCGTCATGGCGGGCAGGCAACCACCATGGCTGACACCGCTTGCACCGCTGGCCGGCATGACGCTATCCGTTTGATCCGTGGTTCTCCATGCCCGTGCGCCGCCGTTCGCGAGAACGGGCAGGCGGGCCAGTTCGTTCCGTAGGTCACGGTCACCATGGTGCCGTCATCGTTGTGACTGACCATGACGGCCATGGTTTCCTTGTCCTTCTGATAGGACAACATGTCGCCATCAGGCGTCTGCATGGCCATTTGCGAGGTCCAGCCGGCGCCGTCGAGCGCGCGCTTGTAGAAGGCGACGACGTCCGCCTGCGCATCGGCGGTGTTCAGGATGAGATGGGCGCTTTCGGGTGTGGTGACGACCTGTGCGACCTTGGCCCCGGTGTAGACCGGGACGGCCTTGGGGAAGTCGTCCGGGATGCTCAGATCCTTTCCCGTCGACATCTTGAAGGCGCCTTGCTCGGACTGGATGTTGACGCCTTCATCCGTGATCTTGACGGTGCCTTCCTGGCCGTTGTTCTTCATGGCCTGTTCGGCCATTTTCTCGGCGAGTTTGTTGCCGAGGGCATGGCTGGCCTTTTCCTTCTTCCCTCCGCAGCCGGCGACACCGACCGCGAGCACAACGGCCATCGTGATCTGCAGAACCTTGCGCATGATCTCCATCTCCCTTGATCGATGACGCCCCCGGCGCGGATTGCGCAGGTACCCGGGCGTCGAAACATGTCGGCGCCTATGATGCACCGGAAGGCCGCGGCTGCAAAGCAAAACGCGGGCGGGTCGATGCTGACGGAATCTCGGGTTAGCCCCGGAAGGGGCTGGCGCGGGCGGCTACGGTGACGCGTGCACGTCCCAGACGGCGACGCCGAAGGGGGGCAGGTCGACGTGCACGGTGTCGCCGGGGGCGGGCGTGCGCGGCGGGCGCGGGGCGGGGCCGTAGGCGGGGGTTGCCGTCAGGGGCGAGAGGTCGTCCAGCGTGGCCTCCGGCAGGAGGTCGCGCCACGTGGTGGTCAGCGTCCGCGCGGCGCCCGAGGGGTTGCGCAGGGCCACGATGCCGCGGCCGTCGCGCCAGCTGGCGAAGCCGTAGACGTCGCCGCGCATGGGTTCGCCGAGGATCATCCGACTGCGCGCCAGGACGCGGCGCTGGCGGCGGGCCCAGTGCAGCGCTCGCGCGAGGGCGGCCCAGGCATCGGGAGAGAGGGTGTCCGGAGACACATACAGGTCGTGATGATGCGTGCCGCGCGCGACCATGAGCCAGAGGGCGCGCTCGAAGGCTTCGGGCGTTTCGCCATCGGAGGCGTAGGTCAGAGCGGCATTCTGAATGAGGCCAAAGGTCACCACGGAGGCGACGGGCATCGCCGTGTGTCGGAGCAGGTGCAGGCAATCGTCGATGTAGGTGGCGAAGCGTTCACGCTTGGGGGCGTCCTGTGCGACGGTGCGATCGTCGCCGCCGCCGCGCCAGACGAAGTCCACGTGCAGCAGCCACCAGGGCGAGGGGTTGGATCCCGTGGTGAAGGCGATGAGGCTGTCCGGCGCCGTTCGGCGGATGACCTGCATGAGTTCGATCCAGGCGTCCATCTGGGCCGTGCAGGCGCCGGGGCCGACGTCATGGCCGTGGGTGGCGTCGTTGCAGTGGAACTCGATGCCGTCGAATTTCCAGTAGCGCACGCCGGCCCGCGCCCAGTGCGCCAGGCTTTCGCGCAGGTGGGCGTGGTAGTGCGTGCCGTGGGCGCACAGCTTGTCCTGTCCGAAGCCGGAATCATCGGTGACATCGGTCCAGGTCTCGTAACCGAGAGATTTGCCGAAGGCCACCAGGGGGCCGCGGCCGAGGTAGCCGCCGATGGGGCCGACCCACAGGCCGATGCGCATGGGGGCGGCCGCGGCGACCAGCGCGGGCAGGCCGCCGGGAAAGAGTTCGGGGCTGAGGCGGTCCCAGAGCCCGTGGCCGGCTTGCCCCGCCGGAGCGCTTGGGTGAAGGCGGGGCAAGCCAGGCGCGGGGGATGGCGGCGCGTCCGCCCAGGGATCGTCGAGGCAGTAGAAATCCAGCGGCAGGCCGACGTCACGGGCGTGCACGGAGAAGTCGCGCATCTCATCCAGCACGACGGAGCCGGGGAGTTGGGCGATGCCGCGGTGGCGGACGCGGCCAAACTGGTACCAGTTGTTGACGAGCGCCACGAAAGGGGGCTCGGCGTGCGGGCGGAGGCGGTCGATGTAGTCTTGAAAGGCGTCGGCCTCGCGGCCGGCGTGGGCGGTGCCGAGCACGCAGGGCGGGCTGGCGAACGCGGTGGATGACAGCGCACGGTTGCAGGGGAAGCGGCAGAGCAGGCCGGCGGGCGTGACCCAGTTCTCCGCGCCGGGGTGTTCGACCCCGAGGAAGAAGCCGTTCCAGAAAATGGGCTGCCCGATCCCCAGCGGCCCCATGCCGATCTGCTTGTGTTCCATCCGGCTGCTGGCGCCGCGCGCGCCCGCGACGTCCCAGCCTTCCAGTTCGATCGCCGTGAGCCGGCCGCGGCCCGTGACCGCGAGGCGCTTGCGGAGCACGCCGAGTTCGGCGTGGGCCGAGTATGTGACGCGCACCTGCAGGTCGCGGGCGGCGAGGGCGTGGTGGGTGATGAAGGTGGTGCCGCCCTCGAGTGACGCAGGGGTGGCGCACGTGAACGCGGAGCTGGTCAGGCGCTCGCCGTCGACGGTCAGCGCAAATTCGATGGCAGGCGTCAGCGGGGCCCGGGTGGCGGATGGCGGGGCGGTCAGCGCCGTGGTTCGCACCTGTTGTCCGTCGAACATCAGTTCGCGGCCCAGTCCCGACGGCAGGGCCAGGCGGATCGTTTCGCTGGTGAGCATGGGGCACCATAGCGAGGAGGCGGGCGGCTGGCGATGCGGAAGAGGACGGTTGCATGAGCATTGGCTGCCGCCGAGCAAGGTCACGCAGCCGGACGGACGGCAGGGGATGCGGGCCAGGCGAGCAGGTGGAGCATGACGGGAGTTCCGTCGCGCAGGGACGGGGTGGGGCGCGAGGCGAGGGTGCGAAAGCCGTGGCGTTCGAAGAATGCGCGGCCGGCGGGTGAGGTCGTCACGGCATGGGCGCCCACGACGCCGGCGCGCGCGACCATATCCTGGAACGTGCGGAGCAGCAGGCCGCCGAGCCCGGCCTGGCGAAAGGCGGCGGCGAGGTTGATATGCAGATGAGCGGGGTAGGCGGGGAGGGCAAGCGCAAGCAGGGCCCGGCGTTGACGGCCATGCGTGGCAAATCGCGGAAGCTGCCGCCAGAGTTGCGCATCGTGCCAGCGCCCATGCCGAAGCATGAGGCGGAGCAGATGCGGCGTGACATGGCGGCGGTAGCGGTGCTGGAAGCGCTCGTGGTCCAGGCAGGCCGTCAGATATCCCACGGGAATGCCGCCGGCTTCCGCCACGAGGATATGCTCAGGCTCCCAGCGCAGGTAGTAGCCGATGAGGGCTTCGGTCACGAGTTCGGGATCGTTCCAGACGGGCGCCATGGAGTCGCCGTAGAGTGCGGTCTCGAAGCACAGGCGCCGGACGGCCTTTTCGTCGGCCGCTTGATAGGGGCGGATGGTTGGCATGCGTTGTTTACCCGTAAACGACGTGGACCATAGCGCAGGCGGCGGCTGGGCGCACGGGAATTGACGGGTGCACTCACCCGGCGCCATCCTGCGGGGGGCGAGGCATTCGGATTGGGCTTGTCGGGAGGCGTTCGGTGCGCACAATGGCTGGCGGGGGCACTGAGCAGCATGAGGACCGCGTTCAGGCGACAGCGAGTGGTGCAAGCGGTGGGGGCAATCCTGGCCGTGGCGCTGGCCTGCGTCCTCGCCCCCGGGTGCGACCAACCGGAGGGCATGCCGGAAACCATGTATCAGCCGCTGGCGCTGAAGCCGACGGATCGGATCCTGGTGCTGGCGCCGCATCCCGACGACGAAGTGCTGGGATGCGCGGGCGTCCTGCAGACGGCCCAGGCGATGGGACTGCCCGTGCGGGTGGTTTTTTTCACCTACGGCGATAACAACGAATGGTCGTTCACGGTGTACCGCAAGCATCCCGTGCTGGTGCCGGCCTCGGTACGGCGCATGGGCGAGCTGCGCCGTACCGAGGCGCTGAACGCGGCTGAGGTATTGGGGCTGGTGCCGGGGCAACTCACGTTCCTGGGCTACCCGGACTTCGGCACCTACCGCATTTGGACGCAGCATTGGGCGGACGAACCGCCGCTGCGCAGCATGCTGACGCGTGTGAATCACGTGCCGTATCCGGATGCCCTGCGTGCCGGCGCGCCGTACAAGGGCGAAGACGTGCTGCGCGATCTGACGACCATCCTGCGCGAGTTCAAGCCGACGCGGGTGTTCGTCTCGCATCCGGCGGACCACAATCCCGACCATCGTGCGCTCTACCTGTTCACGACGGTGGCCCTGTGGGACCTGCGTGACGAGATGCAGCCGGAGGTATCGCCCTACCTCGTGCACTTTCCGCGCTGGCCGAAACCGCGAGGGCGGCACCCGGACGGGACGCTGCTGCCGCCGGCCCGGCTGGGGGCCACCGTGGCGTGGAAGGTTCTGCCGCTCACACCCGAGCAGTCGGCGGCCAAGGAGGCGGCCCTGCGCCGGCACCGGACGCAGACGGAGTACAGCGGCAAGTACCTGATGTCCTTCATCCGCCGCAACGAACTGTTCGGCAACATGCCGACGGTGCGCCTCGCGTCCGGCACGGACGATGCCGTTGTCAACCTGGAGGCCGAGCCGGGCCTGGCGGAGGCCTCCGAGGAGTTGACGGTGGAGGAAGCCGCGACGTTCGACGGTGTGGAGGGGCGGCGCGTGGCGCGGCACGATGGCATGCTGGACCTGCACTTTCGCCTGACGCGCCCGCTTGATGACACGATCACCTTTGAACTCAACCTGTTCGGGTACCGCGGAGACGCGCCCTTTGCCCGCATGCCGAAGTTGCGCGTGATGATCGGCCCGCTGTACCACCATGTCTTCGACCAGTCGCGCGCGCTGGCGGGCGACAGGATCCTGGTCCGGCGCACGTCGCGCGAGTTGATCGTCCAGGTTCCCCTGTCCCTGCTGGGGGCGCCTGAGCGCATTCTGACGAGTGCGCACACGTCCCGCGCGGAGCTGCCGATTGACTGGCTGGCATGGCGGGTGCTGGAGCTGGAGCCGCTGACGCCCAGGCGGTAGCGCCAGGGGGCTGGATGCGGCGTGCCTGAGCCGCGCCCTGTGAAGCACCCCCTGGAGGCGGCCCGCCGGGGGCCGGCCACGGGCCCGCGTTCGAGTCTCTTTCCGGGGATTCCGCGTTACGCCAGAATCCCGCCCGAGGCGCGCAGGCGCTGCTGCACGTCAGCTGGAGAGACGGCGCCCATGTCGAGTGCGTCGCGGGCGGCAAGGGCGGCCGTGACGCCGGCCGCTTCGCCGATGGCCATGACGGAGGGAGACACGCGAAACGAGCTGGCGGCCTCGTGCGATGCGCTGATGCTGCGCCCGGCGACGATGAGGTTCGGCGGGCCCTCGGCCGGCACCAGGCAGCGCCATGGAATGTCGTAGTGCGTGCCCGGCGGGAAGGATGTCATCGTGGTGCGATCGCTGCCGGGTTCGTGTATGTCAATGGAGTAACGGCACTGGGCGACGACGTCCTCGAACTGCCGGTAGGCGAGCAGGTCCTCGGCCGTCAGGGTGTAGAGCCCGACGATATGCCGCGACTCGCGCACGCCGATCTGGCGCGCCAGTTGCGTGAGGCGTGCGTGGCGAAAGCCCGGGATGTATTTCTGGAAGAACGCCAGGCCTTCGGCCACCTGGTGCCGCCCCTCGATCTCGGCGCGTGCCAGTTGTTTCGCGTTTGTCGGGTCATCGATAAACACCCGCCCGAAGTTCACGGTGGCGTAATCCGGGCGGCCCGGAATGCTGAGAATGGAGGCCACGTGGTCGCGTGGGATCGAGACGTCGCCCGTGCGACGGGCTTCGGCCAGCCAGGCGTTCACGGTGGGGTGATTGCTTTGGTAAACGTAATGCTCGCCGGTGAGGGGATCCTGGCGCAGCAGCTCGGGCATGTCACGACGCAGGGCGGTGCGGTCCACGGGGCCAAGTTCATAGCATAGGGTCAGCGGCATGACGGCCTGGTCGCGCTGCCGCCCCATGTGAAAGGGCGCGCCGGCGCGTGCGGCCAGGAATGAATCGCCCGTGGCATCCACCACCGTCCGTGCCGTGAGCACCGTGCCGTCGGTGAGGGTCACGTGCGCCGAGCCGGCCACGGGGAACTGCGCGCCAGCGAGGCCCTGGCCGAGGCACAGGTGGACGCCCGCTCCGTCGCACATGGCGCGCGTTTCGGCGGCAAAGACGTCGGGGTCATAGGGCTCGATATCGTCGGTCAGATAGATGGCCTTGCGGTCGATGAGGCGCTGGCGCAATTCGGCGAAGATGCCGCCGATGATCAGCCGGTTGCCGTCGAGATGGGCGCGGCAGAAATTGTTGACGAGGGCGGCCGTGCCCATACCGCCGAGCATGGGGTGCCGCTCGATCAGCGCCACGCGGGCACCCATCCGCGCGGCCGCCACGGCGGCGCCAAAGCCCGAGGGGCCGCCGCCGGCGACGAGGACGTCGACCGGTTGTGCGAGGGGGGTGGTCATGGGGCGTCCGCGCCGATCGTCACGACGCGCCCCCCGCGCTTCGCACCGTATGGGGGCCGGAGCCAATGGCCTCGAAAACGACGCCTTCGGGCGTGACGGCATCCGGCCGGGGATGGTTATCCAGCCAGGCGCGCGCGGGTGTGCGGAAGCGCGGCGGCAGGATCACGCGGGCCGTGACATTGGCCGGCAACTCGAGTTCCAGCTCGAAGTGTTCCGGTGCGCTTTCAAAGCGAACGCGGATGGGGCCGCGAATGGTGGGCAGGGTGAGTGCCGCGCGGCGCAAACCGCCCGGCTGCGGCTGGATGAGCACGCGTGCGAATCCCGGGTCCAACGGGCGGATGCCCACGACGAAGCGGGGGATGATGTTGGCCGGCGCCGCGCCCCAGGCGTGGTTCCAGTCGAGATTCTTCTTGTACCGGATATCCCAGGCTTCGAGCGTCACGGTCGAGCCAACCGCGAGCATGTTCCACCAGCTGCGGTCGTGGGTGGCGGTCATGAGTTCCAGGGCGTCGCGATCCGCGCCGGCGCGGTAGAGCGCTTCGAGCAAGTACTGGGCGGCATAGACGCTGCAGGCCATGCCGCGCGACTGGATGAAGGCCAGGACGCCGGGCAGGTGCTCGGGCGGGACCAGGCCGAAAGCCAGCGGGAACAGGTTGGCGTGCAGCGCGCTGTGGGACGAGCCCTCGCCGTCCACATACACGCCGCGCGCGGCATCGAACAGCACGCGGTTGATGCTCGACGCCGTGGCCGTGGCGAGCGCGTGGAAGCGGGCCGCGTCGTCGCCGCGGTGGATGGCGGCGGCCATGCGGGCCATCAGGACGAGGGCGCGGTAATGGAAGGCGTTGACCACGGTGTTGATGGCGACCATGTCGTAGCCGTCGCGCTCGCCTTGGCCGCCGTCGGTGAATGCGGCGGGCGGCCAGTCGACAATATCCTCCAGAGGGCGAGGGGCGTGTTCCATGTGGATGCCCTGGATGAGCGCGTCGGTGACGAGTCCGGTGCGGGTGCTGATGAGGCCGTCGGCCCGCCGCAGCGCGCAGAGCGTTGACGCCTCGAGGTCAGCGTAGAGGCGGTGGATCAGGTCGGGGTTGCCGGTGTGCAGGTAGTCCGCCCACGCCATCAGGGGGGCATGCAGGATCCATTCGGTGGGCCAGGTGGGTGTGGCGATGCAGGCGGCCGCCGAGACGCGCGCGAGCGTGAACTCGCGATCGACGGCGTAGTGGCTGAGCTGGTTAAGGTAGGCATCGGCGGTGTAGGGGATGCGCTCGCGGTCGCCATCGACGTAGACGCCGCAGAAGCTGGTGGCCTTCACGCTGTAGCGGCACAGTTCCCAAGCGGCGTTGAGCACGTCGCTGTCGCTGGAAAACTGCGCGGCCCGATCGTCGAAGGGATAATGCGCGGCAAGCTGGCGGACGTCGTCTGCGGCGAGGGGGCCGGGGAGTCCCTCCAATTCGGCATAGCGGAACGGCAGGACCTCGCCAATGTGTTTGGGCATGAGGACGGCGGCGGGGCCGGTGTTGCGGGCGTCGGGCGGGATGGCGAGCGTGTAGGGATGGCGTCCTTGCCGGAGGGTGAGGGTGGCGCGGCGGTAGCGAATGGTGCCGGCGGGCTGGCGGTTGACGACGTCGGGGGCGGCCAGCGTTTCGCCGAGGTGGACGGTGACGGCGATGCCGTCGGCGGGCGACTCGAGGGTGACGCGCAGCGTCGCAAAGGCAGCACGGCCGAAGTCGAGGAACACATGGCCGGGGGCGCGCGGCACGATCCTGCGGGGCGGCACCTCGGTCTGGACGACGGGGTAGCGCGCGAAGGTGGGCGGGCCCTTGAGGGCGCCGGTGCGGAATTCCTGCCAGTCGGACCAGGGGCTGGGCTCGTCGCGGTCGTTCCACGTTCGCACCTGCCAGGCGTACGTGGTGTGCGGAGCCAGCGGGGTGCCGGCATAGGGGGCGGCCACGGAATCCGCCGAGGCGATCCTGGTGGAGTTCCAGACGCCGCCGTCATCGCCGGGTGGCGCGGCGGTCGTCCGTACCAGGATCTGGTACGCGTTCTGCCTCGCTTGGGGTGCGGCGTCGTTGACGATCCAGCTGAAGCGGGGCGCGGGATTGTTGATGACGGTGCGTTCGGGCGCCGCGAGCAAGTCGCACATCAGACCGGTGGGTGCTTGGGCGGAAGAGCTCATAGCAGCGCTGTCGAGGAACGATAGTATGAGCGGAGCGCCATGTCCAATGCCCTGTTGTGCGACGGTCGGGGGCGCCGAGGGGGGGGAGGATTCACCCGTGTGCTGTTTCACACATGGGTGTCCAAACGGGAGGCGGATTCACCACGGAGGCACGGAAACAAGGAGGACGGACGACCGAGCGTGGACGCCGCCCCCTCTGCCGCTCTCCGTGCCTCCAGCGCAGCGAGTAGTGAATCCTGATCCTCCTGAAGACGGAAATGTGTAGGCCATTGTGAAACAGCACACGAGATGCCGTCCGTCTCGGTGTCGACGATGATCCATTCCGCGTTGGTCGTGGCGGATTCAACCAGCCCGCAGCGCTATGGCGAGTGCGTGGATGTGGGCCGGGGTGGTGCCGCAGCAGCCGCCGAGGAGCGTGGCGCCGGCGGCGCGGCAGGCGGCGACGCCCTGTGCGAATTCGTCCGGCGACATCTTGAACGTCGCCCGCGTTCCCTCGAGGGTCGGCAGGCCGGCGTTGGGCTGAGCCATGATGGGGCGTGTCGTGTGCGCGCGGAAACTGCGCACGATGTCGGCCATCTGGAGGGGGGTGAGTTCGCCGCAGTTGCTGCCCACGGCGTCGGCCCCGGCCTCGGACAGGGCCTTGGCGCAGTCGGCGGCGGTGTTGCCCATCATGGTGCGGCCGCCGCGTTCGGCCGTCTGGAAGGTCATTGACACGAGCACGGGCAGATCGGGAGCGGCCTGGCGGCAGCCGCGCAGCGCGCAGAGCGCCTCGCGCAGGTCATAGACGGTTTCGACAATGAAGCCGTCGACGCCGCCCTCGGCGAGTGCGCGGGCCTGCTCGGCGTAGGCGGCTTCGAACTGGGCTTCCGTGTAGTCGCCATACGGTTCGAGCATCTGGCCGGTGGCGCTCAGATCGCCGAGCACATAACGCGCCGGTCCGGCGGCCGCGCGGGCGAGGCGCGCGCCGGCGACGTTGGCGGCGTGCCACTCACCGCCGAGCCCATGCGCTTCGCCGTAGACGCGGTTGAGCGTGAGCGTGTTGGTGATGAGCATGTCCGCGCCGGCCTCGACGTAGCGCTGATGCACGGACCGCACGGCGTCGGGGGTCTCGATGTTGTTCTGGCCGCCGGGGTGCAGCCCCGCCTCCTCCAACTGCGTGCCCATGGCACCGTCAATCACGAGCGGGCGAGGATCCTTGAGGCGGAGGGCAAGCTTCATGGGGGCGTCTCCTACGGTTCTTCGGCGTGCGCCTGGGCTTCGCGCCGGTCGCGTTCCAGTTTGTAGAATTGCTTCCAGACCGAGGCGGGCATCTTGTCCAGGTCCTCGCGCGACTGCACGGCGCCTTCATACATGATTTCGCCGGCGTCATTCTGAAAGGTGTAAATGCGCTGCCCCTCTTGCTCTGTGACGGTGAGGCTGCCGTCCGCGCTGCGCTGGGTGACGGGGTTGCGTTCATCGTTTGGCGTGTAGACGGCATACTGGCGCACGCGGTAGTCATCCGCGTTGGTCGTCGGCGGCGAGAGGTAGACGTCCTCGAGCTGCCGCCGCAGGGCCTCCATGTAGGGGGCGTCATCGGAGGCGTTCAGGCGGTCATGGGGCCTGACTTCCTCGAAGGCGACTTGGAGATGTTGCATGAGGTTGGTGATCGGGACGCCGTCGAGGGCGCCTGGCGCCGTGGACGCGCCGCTGTCCCATCCGGGATCCGGCGACATGAGGGCCGCGTCGCTGTTTTCGGCGGATTCATCCGGTGCCGCGCGTCCCAAGGTGACGGCGACGGTCTGGGTTGCGTCGCCGCGCACGCGCACGACGGCGGCGGTTTCGCCGGGGCTCAGGGACTGGAGCAGGGCCGCCAGCTGGATGGGGGTGAAGAGCAGCTGCTCGTTGACCTGTTGCAGAATGTCGTTGGGTTGCAGGGCGGTGGCGGAGGGGCCGGTGGGGTCGACGGTGGCCACGCGCACGCCGATGGGGGGCAGGTCCGCGGCGGGAGACGCGGGTGGGGCGAGGGATTGGGTGCGCACGCCGAGGCTGGCCACCGCGTTGGGCGGGTCGTCTGTCAGAATGCTCGCCGCCCGAACGCCGGAAAGGCAGGCGGCGAGGGTGACGCACCTGACGAGGACGACCGCGGTTGTCTTGCTGGACACGTAAGGACTCCTGGCGCGCGGCGGGTGGCGCCAATCGAACGGACCTATCCTAGCGCAGGTTGGGCGGGCGGGGAAGGGGATTGCGAAGCGGCGGCGGCCCGCCGGACACGCCGGGATCACCGATCGGGCAGGCGATCCTGAGCCGGCCGTAAGGATGACCGGGTGGCGAGCGACACGAGAATGAGCGTGAGGAAGCTCAGGGGGATGGTCACGAGTCCGGGCTGGCTGAAGGGAGCGATGGCGCGGGCGGGATCGAGGCCGTAGAGGTCCTTGTAGGCGGGTGCGCTCAGGAGCAGCCACGCCAGCGAGCTGACCATGCCCACGAGAATTGAGACGGCGACGCCGCGCTTGGTGGTTCCGGACCAGAACAGCAGCATGACCAGCGCCGGCAGATTGGCGCTGGCCGCCACGTTGAAGGCCCAGCCGACGAGGAAGGTGACATTGAGCTTCTCGAACTTGATGCCCAGCCACATGGCGATGAGGCTGACGCCGACCGCCGCCCAACGTGCGGCGCCCACCTTGGCGTGGTCGTTGAGCCGGATGTTCAGCACGTTCTCCATGATGTCATGGGCGACGGCGCCACTGGCGGCCATGATCAGACCGCTGACCGTTCCGAGCACGGTGGTGAAGGCGATGGCGCTGACGAGGGCGAAGGGCAATTCGCCGAAGCTGCGCGCGAGCAGCGGCGCGGCCATGTTGCTGTTGGTCACGTCCAGGGTGCCGCTGGTCATGGCGCCGAGGCCGAGGAACAGGGTCAGCACGTAGAAGCACCCGATGCTGGCGATGCCGACGATGGTGCTCTTGCGGGCGCTGGCCGCGTCCTTGACCGTGTAATAGCGGATCAGGATGTGCGGGAGCGAGGCGGTGCCGCAGAAGAGCGCCAGCATGAGCGAGATGAAATCGAGCTTGTCGGCGAGCTTGTCCGAGCGGACGCCTTTGAAGGTGGGGCTGGCACCTGCGATGAGGATGTCTTTCCCGTCGAGGGCGCGGGGCGTGAAGGTCGTGGTGACGGCGTGGTTGTCGCCGGTGGTTTTCTTGCTGTCCCAGACGACCAGGCGGCTGTCGTGGAGCGTGGCGAGGAAGCCGACGGGGCTGAGGGGGCCGGTGGCCTCGATGCCGCCGGGCAGGGCGATGACGTTGCCGACGGGGCGCAGGTCGTGCGGGGGGAGGCCGCGCGCCGGGTCGCCACGCGTCTGGGGCGCGCCGTTGGCGAGGCGGGTGCCATCGGGCATCACGGTCAGCGTCTGCGGCTGCATGGCAACATCGGCGGGGGTCACGTGCAGGCCGCGGTGCAGGATCATGACACACAGGACGAGGCAGAAGATCACGAGCAGGGAGCCCTTGATGAACTGGACCCAGGTGGTGCTGACCATGCCGGCGGTGACGACGATCAGGGTGACGGTGACGCCGACGATCAGGACGCCGTATTCATGTTGCAGGCCGAGCAGGGGCTTGATCAGGGCGCCGGCGCCGACCATCTGGGGGATGAGGTAGAAGATGCTGACGACGAGCGTGCTGATGGCGGCGGCGAGCTTGATGCCGCGGCTTTGGAACTTGCTGTCGAGCGCGTCGGCGAAGGTGAACCGGCCCAGGCGTTTGACGGGTTCGGCGATGACGAAGAGGGCCACGACCCAGCCGGCGAGGTAGCCGATCGAGTAAAGGAAGCCGTCGTATCCATAGAAGGCGATCATGCCGCAGATGCCGAGGAAGGAGGCGGCGGAGAGGTAATCCCCGGCGAAGGCCACGCCGTTGACGAACCACCCGACCTGGCCATGGGCGGCGAAGTAGCCGCTCGCGCTGCGGGCGCGCTTGCCGAGCCAGAAGCTTAATGCCAGCACGAGGCCGACGAAGACCAGGAAGACGATCAGGGCGGTGAGGGAACCGGAGTAGATCATGGCGTTGGCCCCCCGCGCGCCGGTTCGTCGACCGGGTGGCAGAGGGTGAGGTAGACCAGGGCGAGCACGAAGGCGGCCGCGATTAGGCCGAAGCCGTAAACGACGGCGACGTTGATGCCGGCGAAGGCGTGGGAGGCCATGAATGCGGCATCGAAAGCGCTGAGGTAGACGAACCCGGCGTAGAACGCCAGGTAGATGAGGAAGAGGATCATTCCGATGCGGGCATTCTTCGCCGTGGCGTGCGCGCTGCTCATGTCCCCGGCGTATAGCATGGCGCGGAACGGGTGCGCAATCTCGATTCGTTAAGATTTGGTAACCCCGTGTTCCGGCGGAGTGACGGGCGGGATGGCGGGCTCCGGGGGGCGCGGATGGTGCCGGCGGTCGGCGCCGGTTGCGGGAAACGCCTTGCCGTGCAAAAACGTGTATCCGGACCGAAAGAGGGGGTGTACGCTTTGCGTCCATGTCAACGCCCCGCCCAGCACCGGATCGCTATGCGCTGTACAGCGCCGCCGCACAGAACGTGGAGGCGGACCTCGACTTTGCAAAGGCGCTCTATCGCCGGCGTCACGGCGTCGCGCCGCGGCGGCTGCGGGAGGATTTTTGCGGCACGGCGCGGCTGGCCTGCGCGTGGGTGCGCGGCGGGCGCAAGCGCGAGGCTTGGGGGGTGGATCTCGATCCGCAGCCGCTGGCCTGGGGCGAGCGCCATTACCGGCAGGCGCTCGGGGCGGCCGCGCAGCGCGTCCAACTCTGCCGGGGCAACGTGCTCACGGCGCGCACGCCGCCCGCGGATATGATCCTGGCCCTGAATTTCTCCTACTGCATATTCAAGCAGCGCGCGGCGTTGCGGCGCTATTTCCGACGCGCGCGGGCCGGGCTGGCCACCGGGGGCGCATTCGTCGCGGACATCTATGGCGGCACGGGCGCCATCACGGCGACGCGCGAGCAGAAGGTCATCCGCCGTGCGCGGGGGCCGGCGGGAGAGCGGTTGCCACCGTTCCGGTTCACCTGGGAGCACGCGCACTTCGATGCGGTCACGCACGACGTGCTTTGTCATATGCATTTCGAGGTGCTCGGCGGGAAGCGGTATCCGAAGGCCTTCACCTATGACTGGCGCCTGTGGTCCATTCCCGAGTTGCGCGAACTCCTGCAGGAGGCTGGCTTTCGCGATGTGGAGGTCCACACGCACGGATGGACGCGCCAGGGGCTCTCGGACGGCATCTACCGCCGCGTCGATCGCTTCGATAACGAAATCGGATGGCTCGCCTATGTGGTGGGGTGGAGGTGAGGGGGGAGCGGGGGGGAAGGGTTCGGGGTTCAGGGGGACACAGTCTGGCCAATCCTCGCCTGATGCATACGCGTGCATCCTACGGGGGCGGAATCTACTCCGATCGCGACCCCGACGCCGATTTGGGTTGCGGGCGATCGCGCGCCTTGGTGTCCCCTGTCCCCTGAACCCAGGTCTCCCCCTCTTCCCCGCGGTTGACGCTTGCCACGCGCGGCTTCCGCCACGAAACTTGACCCATGCTTGACGTCATCATCAGAAACGGCACGGTACACGACGGTCTCGGCGGCGCGCCGCGGGTGGCGGACGTGGGGCTGGCAGGGGAGCGGATTGCCGACGTGGGCGACCTGTCGCGCGCGGAGGCGCATCACGCGGTGGACGCCACGGGGCGGCTTGTCTGCCCGGGCTTCATCGACGCCCACTCGCATTCCGACACCTACCTGCTCATCGAGCCGTCCGCGGACAGCAAGTTATTCCAGGGCATCACCACGGAAATCGTCGGCAACTGCGGCGCCTCGGCCGCCCCGCTGCACGACCCGTATCGTCTGCCCTCCGACTGGCTGGACAAGACGTATCCACGCGCGTGGCACTCGGTGGCCGAATACCGGCGGCTGCTGGAGGAGATCGCGCCCGCGCCCAATACGGTGCTGCTGATCGGACACAACACGCTGCGCGCCGGGGCGATGGGCTACGAGAACCGGCCCGCCACGGCGGATGAGCTGGCCCTGATGAAGCAGCGCCTCGCCCAGGCGCTCGACGAGGGCGGGGCGGGGTTCAGCACGGGGCTGGCTTACTCGCCGGGCATGTTTGCCCCGCCCGCCGAAGTCGTCGCCCTGGCGGAGACGGTGGCGGCGCGCGGCAAGATCTACACCTCGCACATGCGTAGCGAGAGCAGTCAGCTTGTGGAGGCCGTGGCGGAGACGATCGAGGTGGGGCGCCGCACGGGCTGCCGGGTGCAGGTGTCGCATCTCAAGACGGCCGGCAAAGCCAACTGGGGACTGATCGACCGCGCGCTGGCGCTGATCGAAGCCGCGCGGGACGAGGGCCTCGAGGTGGCGGCGGATCGCTACCCCTACACGGCGTCGTGCACGGACTTGGATATCCTGTTTCCCGCTTGGGCATCCGATGGCGGGCGGGACGCGGTGCTCGCCAGGCTGCGCGATCCATCCATCCGCCGGCGAATACGTGAGTCCATCCTGAAGGAACGTGACGAGGACTATTGGGAGAGCGTGCGCATCGGTTCCACGAGCCACCCGGACCATGCTCGCTTCAAGGGGCAGCCGCTCCTGGCCGTGGCGCGCGCGCTGGGGCTCGACCCCGTGGACACCGTGCTCCACCTGACCGACATGGACAACCTCATGACCAGCGCCTTCTTCTTCACGATGAGCGAAGCCAACATGTGGACGATCCTGGCGCGCCCCTACGTGATGTTTGGCAGCGACGCGTCGCTGCGCGCCCCGCACGGGCCACTCAGCCACGACCACCCGCACCCGCGCGCCTATGGCAGCCTCACGCGCCTGCTGCGGGCCGCGCTCGATGGGCAGACGGTGCCGTTCCCGGAGGTTGTGCGAAAGTGCACATCCCTGACGGCGAAGCAATTCCGCCTGAAGGATCGCGGCGTGCTGGCCAGGGGGATGCTGGCGGACGTGGTGGTGCTGGATCCGGCGAACCTGCGCGAGCACACCGACTACGGTCACCCGCACCAGCTCTCCTCCGGCGTGGACCACGTCTTCGTCAACGGCGTGGCCACGCTCGCGGCTGGCCAGCTGACCGGCCGGCGCGGCGGGCGGCTGCTCTAGCAGACGCCTGCCGCTTTGTGTGCGGTCGCCGGCTTCGCCAAGCATGGCCGCACACCTTTTTTTTCGCATTTCGCGTGACGCCCTCCCGCGGGTGGTGCTATGCATGCAGCAGGCAAGTGGGCATTAACTGACCGGCTTGGCGTCGCCTCAAGGAGACTGTCGTGCCTGCACCGGACACACCGTTTTCTTCCAGCCAGGGCCGGGGCGTTGACGTGCTCAGTCTCCGGCTTGCCGACGTCGTCGAGACCATGCCGGACGGCGTCTACATCACGGACGTCAACCGTCGGATCGTGATGTGGAATGCCGCGGCGGAGGCCATCACGGGCTGGTCCAAGCAGCGCGTCCTTGGCAGTTCCTGCCGGGACAATCTGCTGGTGCATGTCGACAAGGAGGGACACCCGCTGTGCGGCGAGGAGTTTTGCCCGCTGCAACGCGCCATGGCCACGGGGCGCAGCCAGTGCGTGCCCATGCTCGTCTTCGCCCAGCATCGCACCGGCCGGCGCATTCCGGTGGAAGTCTCCACGGCGCCGCTGCGGGATACCGCCGGACAGATCGTCGGCGGCATTGAAGTCTTTCGAGATGCCACGGCATTGCACGACGGGCTGCGCGCCGCCGCCATTATCCAGCAACACACGCTCGAGTGCCGGCCGCCTGATGGCGGGCCCGTGGAGGTGGATTTGCGTCACACGGCGGTGGATGTGGTGGGCGGCGATTTTCTGCGCGTGGAGCGGCTGGACGGTCATCGCTATGTCGCCATGGTGGCCGAAGTCATGGGGCAGGGACTGCCGGCCGCCCTGTTCTCGATGCAACTGCGCGTGCTGTGGGACGACCTGCGCGAAGTGCTGCCGACGCCGTCCGCCTTTCTTGGCCGTCTCAACAACCGGCTGCGCGGGCTGACCGGCCGCGACAGCTATTTTGCCACGGCGTGTCTGGCGGTTGTCGACACGGCGTCCGGACGCGTGACTTGTGCCGCGGCGGGCCACCCGGCGCCGGTGTTACGTCGCGCCACGGGGGCATTTGAAAAGGTTCACATCCAGGGGGCGGCGTTGGGCATGCTGCCGGGAGCCTCCTACGAGGAGTCCGTTGGCGAGTTTGCGATCGGCGACACCTTGCTGCTGTTCACCGATGGCGCCATTGAGGTGGCCAACCCCGAGGGCATGGCGCTCGGGGTGGAAGGACTGGTGCGTCTCTGCGGCCAGTTGGATACCGACAAGATGCCGGATCTCGAGCGGCTGGAGGCGGCCATCCTTCAGCATGCGCAGGGCATTCGCCTCGACGACGATCTGACCCTCGTCTCCCTGCGGCGGCGCGCCTAGCCCGCATTTCTCACAAGCACTTCGCGCTTGTGCTCATGCGGGCTAGTAAGTCTTTGTTGTTGCCTGTGTTGCGGAGCGTGGCCGCCGCGCATCGCCGCCGACACACTGTCACATGTCGGGGGGCGTCTTTTTCG
>JAIOPI010000030.1 GCA_021413965.1 Lentisphaerota bacterium
TCAGGCTGTTCGTCCAGCGCAGCAGGCCGAAGGCTTCGGCGCTCGCGGTGCCCGAGACGGTGATGGTGGTCACGTCGTGCGCCACGGCGACCCCGCTGGTCGGGCTGGTGATGGCCAGCGCGGGCAGCGGCACGCGGTAGACACTCACGGCGGCGCTGGCGGACTGCTGCACGATGTTGGTTCCCGTAACCGTGATAACGTTGGTGCCGAGGGCCAGGCCCACGCCGGTGATTGTCCAGTTCGTGGCCGCCGGGACTGACCCCGTCGCCCCCGTGAGCGCGTTTGTCCAGCGCAGCGAGCCAGCCACATAGGTGTTGGCGACGCCTGCCAGATTGAGGGCCGTGGTCGTGTCGGGAACATTCAAGGTGGACGGGGGAACCGTGATGGACAGCGTCGGCGGCAGCACGCGGTTGATCGACACGTTCTTGCTGTTGACCTGGCCCACGGTGTTGGAGCCGCTCACGGTAATGGTGTTCACCCCGACGCCCAGGCTGATGCCCGGGATGCTCCAGTTGGTAGCGGCCGGGATCGTTCCCTGCAGGCCGGTCAGGCTGTTCGTCCAGGCGATCAACTCCACCACGCCCAGATTGGCGGTGCCTTGCACGGTATAAGTCGAGACGGATTCCGTCACGGCGAGGTCCTGCGCCGGGTTCGTGATCGTGATGATCGGCGGAATCGGGTCGCCCGTGACCCGAATGTCGTCGAACGCGGCCTCTTCGTCCGGGCTGTTCATGTACAGGATGACGCGAACCTGCAATCCCGTGCCGAGGCCGGACACGTTGGCTTGAAAATCCTGGAAGGTGCGCGTCAGCTGGGTCCCGTCACCGATGCCATCCTTGTTCGTGTCTTCCCGCAGATACCCCGAACTCGCCGGACCGCGGAACACCGACACATTGGTCCAGGCGCTGCCATCGAGGGCCGTCTGGAGGATCATGTAGTCACTGCTTTCGAATGGCGTGCCGCCGTATGCCGCATCGCGCCCGATTGCCAGTGCCCACGTGGCGCGCAGGTTCTGAAACCCGCGCACGTCCAGAGCGCGCACGGTCACACGGCACTCGCCGGGCCCATCGAAATCGGTGTCTTCTCCCGCCCAGAAATTGGTGCCGTGCAGGTTCAGCAGCGTGAGGCCCATGCTGAAGTCGCCGTTGGTGCCGCGCTTGAAATATTCGTCAATGAAAGGATCACCGAGGCCGTGCTCGCCCAAGACAACGTAGTTCGTGCCGTCTGAGGCTTGTTCGAAATTCTCCTGGGACAGGCTCAGGGCAAGCCCGCGGCCGGGGGCGAGTGCCAAGGCGCATGCGCTGGCCAGGAGGGCCAATCGGCGTACGCGTGACGGGGAGAAGGCGCGGACGGACAGGCGACAAATCAGTGATGGCATGCAATGCTCCAGTAGTTATCCTTAAGATTGTACCCCGTGTACCCGCGCCAAGTCAAAGCGCGACACGCGTGGCCGCCATAGAATGGGCTTGTTGGGGAGCGGGGCCGTACGCTAGCGTATCCGCCTTCGCGCCAGAGGCGCGGCAGGGGATCGTCGCGGGACACCATGAACATCAGCGGACATACCAAGCCTTACGCCGTGCTGGGACACCCCATTGGGCACACGCTCTCGCCGGTCATGCACAATGCCTCGTTCCAGGCGCTGGGGCTGGACGCGCTGTATCTGGCGTTCGACGTGCACCCGGACCGCCTGCTGCCTGTGCTGGCGTCGATGCGAGAGATGGGGTTTGGTGGCGTGAACCTCACCGTGCCCCTCAAGGAGGTCGCCTTTCGCGGCCTGACGGGGCTGGGCGAGTCCGCCCGCCAACTGGGCGCCGTCAACACGGTCGAATTTTGCGCGGACGGGACCATGCGAGGGCACAATACGGACGGCCACGGATTTCTGACCGCCGTTGTCGAGGCCTTTGGCGAGGGGGTTGCCGGCAAGAAACTGTTTGTACTCGGTTGTGGGGGCGCCGGTCGCGCGGTGGCGCTGGCGGCCGCGTCCGCAGGGGCCGGATCGCTCGCGCTGGCTGACGTCGAATCGGAGCGGATACAGCGGCTGGCAAAAGACGTGAGGCAGGCCTTTCCCGCCTGCGCCCTGACGTGCGTGGAATCGGGGGCGGACTCCTGGGCGATGGCGAGCCGGGCGGCGGGACTTGTGGTGCAGTGCACGCCGGTAGGCATGAAGCCCACGGATCCCGCCCTGCTGGGGCCGGAAGCCTTTCGCCCCGGGCAGATGGCGTTTGACTTGGTCTACATGTTTCCCAAAACCACGTTTATGCAGGCCGCAGAGGCGGGGGGCGCGCGTGCCAGCAACGGGTTGGGCATGCTGCTACACCAGGGCGCGCGGGCATTTGAGATATGGACCGGGAGCACGGCCAATGTGGTGGCCATGCGCAAGGCCCTCGAGCACGCGGTCTACGGCACGCACGCCTGAACAGCCGGTGTCGGTTTGGATGCGGAAAGGCAAGGGCGGTCATGGCAACCCCGATGGAGCAGGTTCTGGGCGCGTGGAACATCTTCTTCTCCGCACTGGTTCTCGTGTGGGGAGCCTGCGTGGGCAGCTTCCTGAACGTCTGCATCTATCGCATTCCGCGTGAACTCTCCGTCGTCCGCCCCCGGTCGCATTGCCCGCACTGTGAGCGTATGATCCCATGGTATTTCAATGTGCCTGTCCTCAGTTTTGTGATGCTGCGCGGGCGCTGCGCCTATTGCCACAAGTCCATTTCACCGCGCTACGTGTTGGTCGAAGTGCTGGTGGCGGTTCTGTTTTGGCTGGCGTGGGAGCAGTGCAGCTATATCGGGGACCGGCCGCCGCTGGGGCTCATGCCGCAACCGCACCTGGCGCTCGTGCCCGTCTACTGGTTGATCGTCAGCGGCCTGGTCTTGGGAACGTTCGTGGACTTCGAGCATCTGATCATCCCCGATCGAGTCACCTTGGGCGGGATCGTGGCGGGGCTGCTTTGCAGCGCCGCCGTCCCGGCGTTGCATGCACAGTCCACGGTACTTGGCGGCGTGATGCAAGGTGCGCTGGGGATGGCCTTGGGGTGGGGGACGCTGTGGCTCGTCTCGGTGCTCGGGCGCCTGATCTTTCGCAAGGACGCCATGGGGTTTGGTGACGTCAAATTGCTGGGGGCCATCGGCGCTTTCCTCGGTTGGCGTGCCGTGCTGTTCACCATCATCCTGTCTTCTTTCATGGGGTCCGTGGCGGGAATTTCCATGGTCGCGGTGGGCCAGAAGCAGATGCAGAGCCGCATACCCTATGGGCCTTACCTGGCCCTGGCCGCCATCCTCTGGATGTTCTGGGGCCCGCTCTGGTGGGATGCCTACCTCAATCTGATGACGCCCGTTCATCCCTACACGCTGTAGATGGACCGCCCCGCCGCGCGAGGCGCCTGCTTTTCTTATTGGATCGCACCGGCGCCTGCTGTATCCTAGCGTCGTAGCGAACTGCATGCCGCCAATAGGTTTGTCCTTGAAGACGCATATGAACATACGGGCTGTCGCCGCCGCCATCCTGCTGACGGGGACGTCGCTGGCCGTGGCGCGGCAGGATTTCACGTATTACAGCGTGATTCTGCAGCGCAAGCCCTTTGGCGAACCCGCGGCCGCTGCCGTTGCGGCGCCCGTCGCCGCCCAGGTGGCCCCGGCCGACTCCTTCGTCAAGAACCTGCGTCTGTGCGCCATTACCGAGAACGCTGCCGGCATTCGCGTGGGGCTGATCGACCTGGCAAGCAAGCCGCCGCGCAGCTACTTCCTCTATGTGGGTGACACGGAGGATAGTATTGAACTGGTCAAAGCCGATTATACCACGGAACGGGCCCTGTTGCGTAAGGGGAGCGAGGAATACTGGCTCTCCATGGATGCCACCGGCGGCGGTGGGGGTGGGGCCAGCGCTTCGCCCGGTTCCGAGGTGACAACCATCGCGGCCGCTGGCTCACCCGCTTCCCGCCGGACATCCTACGCGGAACGCCTCCGGAAGCGCCGCGAAGCCGAAGAGGCCCGCTTAAGGGAGTTGGAAGCGCAGCCCAAGCTGACACCGGAAGAGCTGGAAAAGACGTTGCAACAATTTCAACTCGACGTCATCCGCCGAGGCGAGCCGCCACTGCCGATTCCACTGACGCCGGAAATGGACGAACAGCTGGTTGCGGAAGGGGTTTTGCCGCCTCAGGAGTAAGCGATTGGCGTGAAAAAACACTTGAGGCCTGCAGGCACGCGACGTACCATATGACTGCAACCATGTACACAGGGCACCATGTTGGCAAAGCGGCTCAGGCCGAGCAAACTCGGTATTTTTTTCCGTTGACCCGCGTGGGTTGATTGCCTATAGTTAGGGTAGTTTGATAGAGAACGTGTCAAACGTACGGAGGGGTAAAATGAAGCGCAGTGTATTGGGCATGTGCGGAGTACTGTTGGCGGCGGTGGTGATGGCAAAGGCTGACGTCACTAGCGTCAACGTTGTTGGATTCAACAAGTTTACGTTCGAAAAGGGCAAGTTGTACCTCGTGGCAACGGCCTTTGAGGACATTGACGGAAAGACCCTGAAGACATCGGACGTGATTGGCACACAGCTGCCGATCGGTTCGCAGATTTTCTGGTACAAGAATCCGCAGGAAGGCTACAAGACGGACACGCGTGTCGGTTCCAACTGGGGCACCAACATCGTGTACCACGGCTTCATGGGATTCTGGGTGAAAGTAAACCCGACGGCCGCGCTGGCCTCGTACGATGTCGTGTTCAAGGGTCAGGTCCCGATGGAGAGCACGGTCTCGAACGTGGTCGTGAGCGGGCTGAACATGCTGGGCTTCCCCTACACGGCCGATGTTGCCTTCACGAACACGGCACTGTATAACCTCGGACGCCCGTCGGATCAGATGATTGTCTATGACCCGGTTGCCGGGTATACGACGTACACGCGGTTGGGCGGCGGCTGGGGTGCCACGGCCAAGGCGCTGGTGATCAAGCAGGGGCAGGGGTTCTGGTACAAGAGCACGACGAACTCGCCGCTGCTGGATGTCGAAGCCCGTCCGTATCCGAAGAACTGATCTGATCTGCAGGTGGGATTCATCTGATCGGTTGTGACGCAGTATAAGGAGTTGGCCTCAATGAAGTTCAGAAATTGGCTGCTGGCAGGAGCGGTCTTGTGCGCAAGCGGCTCTGTCGCAATGGCAACGGCGATCAACTTCAACTTGGAAGCATCTTGGGAAATGTTCCAGTCCGATGGGACAACGTACATCCCGCAGGATGCGTTCTATCAAGTGTGGTGGTCGCCCACTCAGGACTACGCCGACACAGCAGACCAGACTGGCGCTTCGCCTGGCCAACTGGATCCGGCGACGGCGCTCCTGACGAAGGGCAGCGGTCCCTCGCTCTACGGGGACTACGTCCTCCGCTCCGGAGCGGACATGCCGCAGGCAGGCAGCTGGGGTGGCAGTGACGCGTACCAGCGCTATGAGACCACAGACGTTGGCGGCGCACAGCCCTCGAGCGGCTTTGTGTATGTATACGTCTATGACTCCAACACGCCGACCGTGGGATCGTCCTACATTCGCAGTCAGATCTATCCGTTGCCGGCCACGACGTGGTCGGATCCGGATAATCCATTGCTGACGCCCCCTACGATCGACTTGGCGCCAGAGCAGCCCGCCCTGATGGGGACGCATTTTGTTGTGCCTGAGCCAGCCTCCATGGCGCTCTTCGGTATCGGCATGCTGACCATTGCCGCGCGTCGTCGTCGCAAGTAGGTCTGGTAGCTAGGTCCGTTCGTTAACACGTTCAAGGTAGGCCCCGATAGCAATATCGGGGCCTGTCTTTTTCAAGAGGTGAGTCATTGCTATGCGCATCCCGGCTTTGTTCCTCCTTCTCGGTCTTCTTGCTCCCGTTCTCTGTCTGGCTGACGGTTCCGCCCCCGCGTCTCCGAGCACCATCCATCTGATCGTTTCCGCACCCTCGGATCCCGCGTGGCCGGAGCGCATCGCCAGGCATGTCGAAGAGACGCTCTCCGTTCCCGTGATCGTGACGGTGCAGACCGGAGCGCCATCCGCAACCGCCGCTTTTCAATGTTGTCAGTCGTTGGCGACCGAGCCAGAACCTCGTCAGCTCCGCGTCTGCCTGGTCTTCGGTGTGACGCCGCCGTCACGGGTCGAAATCGCCTGTGAGATTAAGCCGGAACAACAGTGCGCCACCGTGTGGGCAGATGGGTTGAAGCCTGGCGCGCAGACGGCCTCTCCTCAGGACGCCGAAACATGGCTCATGCGCGTCGACAAGCAGGTCACCTATGCGACCGGCCGCCTGTTGGGGCTTCAGCCCTGCGGATTCCTGCTGTGCGTGATGCACGCCTCGGCCACCCTGGAGGACGTTGATCTGAAGGCCCCGAACCTGTGCCCGCCCAGCCGGGAAGCGTTACCTTCACCGCCCGCCATCATGGAGTAGCCACGACCCTTTTGAGTTGTAAGGGTAGGGCGTGCCGTGCTACGACGAACCCGATATGGAGACAGGCCGTCTTAGCAAGCAGGATGGATTCATTGCGCTAGCCGTGGGCCTCTGCGCCTTCGTGGTCTACTGGCTGACGTTGGCAGTGGGTGCCTACCCGGGCGAGTTCTCGAGCGCGCTGGCGCAAGGCGCCGGCCTGTTTCCACGCCTGGCCCCCGACTACCCGGTCTGGTTTGGATTGGCGCGACTCTTGGGCACGCTCGCGCCGGTCAGTGGGGATGTGGCCCTGCCGCTGAATCTGGCCAGTGCCATTGCTGGCGCGGCGAGCGTCGGCCTGATGTACCATGTGGTGGCCACGCTCATCTTCGGCTCCACGCGAGTCGATGACGAGAACGAGCGCTATGCACGCTTTGCGGCACGCGCCGGCGCCCTCAGCGCCTCCCTCGCGCTGGCCTTCTCCGTTCCTTTCTGGGTCGTCGCCACGCGCAGCCACTGGGCGTCACTCCATGTGGCGATGCTGCTCCTCCTAGCCCACTGGTTTCTGCGCTTTGTCTTCCACCTCCGCCATCGCATCATGATCTTGTTCGGGCTCCTCTACGGAATCGGCATTGTTGAGTACCCGGGGCTCATCGTCTTTGCGCCCCTCTTTGCCGGCGTCTACCTGGCGCTCCTGTGGCACCGTGAAGCCCTCGAGTTCAAGGAGTGGGCCCCGGTCGCCTCAGTCGCCCTGCTCGCCGCCCTCGGGCTCTACGCGCTGGCGGCGTGGTCGTTTTACCAGACCCCGGGGTATGTGCTGCGGGAACAGCAGGGATACTTCGACGTGCTGTGGAGCATGTGGCGGGACCAGTGGTACCTGCTGGCGCGCAGCCTGCCGGGGCAGGGCTGGCTCGTCGTCATCGTCTCCACCATCCTCCCTGCCGCTGTCGCGCTGATGATCTGCCGCCGCTCGCTGAATGCTGAGCATGACTGGACGTACTACCTGCTGCATATTGTGCTCACGGCCCTGGCCGTCGCCGTCATGTTGAATGTGCGCTTCGCGCCGTGGCCGCTCCTCGGCTACCGCAGCTTTCTCGTCATGCCCTACGTGTTGGCGGGCGCGCTGTGGGGATACATCGTGGCCTACTGGATGCTGCTGCTGTCCCCCTGGAATGTGTTCAGCTCGCGGCCCACGGTCAGGCGCTTGCGCTACGTGCTGGGCGTGATCGTGGCGCTGCTCGGCGTGGCGGTTCCCGGTTATGCCGCGGTGCGCAACCGGGTCAGTGCGGATGGCCAGTCATCCGCGTTTATCCGGCAGATTGCCGCTGAAGTCGTCCAGAGCCTGGCGGGGCGCACCTGGCTGCTGACGGATGGCACGCTCGACGGGGCCATCATGGTCGAGGCGCGCCGGCAGGGCGTGCCGGTCCGGCTCATTGATCTCTCGTCCGACAAGAATCCGCTGATGCGGCGCTACGCGGCAGGACTGTTCGACGACACGCGCCTGCGCAATGTGGGGCAGCTCAGCATTCACACCCTGGTTCGCACCTGGCTTGAACAGGACACGAACGTCATCAACCAGGTCGCCATCATGGGTGGCGCGGACTACTGGGTGGAAAGCGGGTTTCAGCCGGTCGTCAACAAGATGGTGTTCCTCGGGGCGCGGGCGCTGAACAACGTATCGGCCGATGCCTGCATGCGGGAGAACCGCGAGTTCTGGCGCCGACTCGAACAGATGCCGGCCCTGACGCAGGACAACGTGCGCAGCCCGCTCGATCCGTACCGGCGGCATGTCGTGCGGCACCTCGGCCTGATGGCCAACAACCTTGGCGTGCTGATGGAGGATCTGGGCCGGGTTCCGGAAGCGTATGAAGCCTACACACACGCGCGCACCATCGACCCGGGCAACGTCAGCGCGCTGATGAATCAGTACACGCTGATTCAGCACGGGTTCGCCGCCCCAGACGCGGAGGCGGTACGCAGCGCCTTGGCGGAGTTTGCCAAGGTCATCGCCGCCCGGCCTCCGCGCATCGGGGCGTTGTCACAGTACTATGGTTACGTGCGCTCGCCCACGGCCTTCGCGAATATGGGGTGGGAGTGGGCGCTGTCCGGCCAGCCGGAGCTGGCCGCGGCTGGCCTGCGGCGCGCCATGGGTCTGTCCCCCGAGAAAGGGCGTTCGCAGTTCAAACAGGCTCTCGCGGGCCTGTACATGATGCAGAACCAGGGCGACGAAGGCGAAACCCTCTTCTTCGAGCTGCTGGTTGAAAACCCCAGGAATCACGGGGCCTTGCTGGGCATGGCGCGCATCGAACTCGCGCGGGGCCATGCCGACAAGGCGCGCGAGTACCTGGAGCGCGCGGCACAGGCCGGGGTTCCGGACGTGCTGATGCGCATGGAGTGGGCCTCCTTCTACATGGGTACAGACGACTTGCCGCAGGCGAAGGATATCCTGCGCAAGCTGGTGGAGGAGAAGCCGGACCTGTTGCGCGCCTGGTCCATGATGACCGCCATCAACATCCAGGAGCACGATGCCCTGGGACTCTACGACACCATCCGCCGGGTAAACCGGCTCAAGCAGGGAAACGAATTGCTGCTGGCCATCGCCAACGGCTACCTGGCCATTATGCAGGATGATCTGAGCACGGCCTCCTCCTCGTTTGAGAAGGCGCTCTCGCTGCGTCCGGACGATCCGCAGATCCTCGAGTGGGTCATCCGTCTGGATATCGTACAGGGCAGGCCGGAGCGGATGCAGTCCCGCCTGAGCCACTTGCTGCAGCTGGACCCCGGCAATGCGTTCGGCAATTACGCCATGGGCGCCATGCAGATGGACCGCCGCCAGTTCGATCTCGCACGCGATTCCCTGACCCGTAGCGTGGAAACCCAGCGGACGCCGGAAGCGCTCAACGATCTGGCCTGGCTGCTCCAGGAAAGCGGGCTGTACCAGGAGGCCGAACAGCATGTCCGCTCGGCGCTGGAACTGCGGCCGGGACTCTACCAGGCGTGGGATACCCTGGGCGAAATCTTGTTCAAGACCGATCGATTGGAAGAGGCGCGGTCCGCGTATGAAAAGGCCTTGTCGCTCAAGCCCGACAGCGTGCCCGTGGCGCTGCACATGGCGGCGTTGGATTTGAAGCAGGGGCGCCGGGCGGAAGCGGCGCAACGCGTGGAAGATTTGCAGGCGCGGCGCCAGGACCTCACGACGGCCGATACAAAAGCCCTCGACTTGCTGAGACGTCAGTTCTAGCGCGCGAGTCCTGTCGACTGGCGCAAATCTCGAAATCCGAAGGTGGAATGCCATGTCACCCGTAAGCATTGATCAAGCGCGCCAGCTCCTGGCCACGCACGGCCAGTCGCACGTCCTCCAATTCTGGGAGCGTCTGGACAGCACCCAGCGCGCGGGGTTGCTGCACCAGGTCGCGCAGTTGGACTTTGCCAGCCTGGCACGCATGCGCAGCATGTTGAAGGAGCGGGTGTCAACCCAGGACCTGAGCGGCATCCGTCCGGCTCCCGTATCAACACTGGATGCGGGAGCCCGCCAGCAGGCACATGCGATGGGCGAGAAGATCCTGCGCACCGGCGGCGTGGGCGTGATCCTCGTCGCGGGGGGACAGGGTTCACGGCTCGGCTTTGACGGCCCCAAGGGCGCCTTCTCCGTCGGCCCCGTGTCCGGAGCCAGCCTCTTTGCCATTCATGCCCGCAAGATCCATGCGCTCGAACGCCGGTACGGTGCCCCCGTGCCCCTGTACATCATGACGTCAGAGAGCAATGATGCCGACACGCGCGCCTTCTTTGCCCGGCACAAGTACTTTGGGCTGACGGCCGACCGCGTCCACTTCTTTGTCCAGGGCATGTGGCCCGCGCTGAGCGAGGATGGCCAGATCATTCTCGACCGGCCCGATCACATCTTCATGAGCCCGGACGGACACGGTGGCACGGTGTCGGCCTTGCAGGCATCGGGCATGCTCGACAACATGGCGGCGCGGGGATTGCGCGTGCTGTACTACTTCCAGGTCGACAACCCGATGGTGGATGTGGCCGACCCCGTCTTTCTCGGCTTCCACAGCATGCATCACGCCGACATTTCCTTGAAGGTCTGCGCCAAGCGCGACCCGGAGGAGAAGTTGGGCGTGGTCGTGGAGATGCAGGGTCGGTACGCCATGGTCGAATACACGGAATTGACGCCCTCGCAGAAGCACGCGCGAACGCCAGATGGGGAGCTGCTCTTCCGTCATGGCAGCGTGGCCATACACGCATTCGACTTCGGGTTTCTCCAGCGTCAGGCCGCGGTGGATCTCCCCTTGCATCTGGCGCATAAAAAAGTGGCCATGTGCACGGCGGACGGCGTGACGGTCACGCCTGCGAAGCCGAACGCATACAAGTTCGAGAAGTTCATCTTTGACCTGTTGCCGAACAGTGAGCGGGTTTTCAACCTCGAGTTTGCGAGGGAGGATGAGTTCTCGCCGGTTAAGAACGGCGAGGGCGAGGATTCACCGGCCACCGCACAACGTGACCTGTCGCGGAAATTCGCGCGCTGGCTGGCGGAGGCGGGGGTCTCGGTGCCCCGCAATGCCGCGGGGGATCCGCTCTACCGGATCGAGATCGACCCCGTCTTTGCCATGAGCGCGGATGTGCTGAAAGGCAAAATTTCGCCGCAGCTGGCGATCACCGGGGATTTGCTGCTGGCGTAAAGCGCCGGGTGCGGCTGGGCCTACTTCTCCATCGTGGCGACCACGCGGAAGCCGATGGTGTCGTCTTTGACGGCCGGGCGGTCGAAGCCGATGGCGCTGATGCGCAGGTTCGGTTCACCATCGAAATCCCACGATCCGCCGCGGCGCACCCGGTAGCGATGGCCGCGATCGTACCAGTCATCGCACCACTCCCAAACGTTGCCCGCGATCCCGTAAAGGCCCCATTCGTTCATGCCGCTCTGCGACACCGGGCACGTGACGACCGACCCGTCATCATAATGGGTGATTCCATTCCATTCCGCTAGGTGCTCGCGGGCGGTGAGGTCGGCGAAATTCCCGTAGGCCGGCGGCCAGCGGTTGCCCCAGGGATACTTGCGGTTCTCGCCGCATCGCGCCAGCACCGTCCACTCGACCGAGTAGGGCAACCGGAAGCGAAAGCCTTTCGGCAGGCGATCCTGGTACGTCCGATTGAGCCACTCGCAGAAATCCTGCGCGTCCTGCCAGCTGACAAAGACGACCGGCTGCTCCGATCCGTTCAGCGTGTAGTTCTCGCGAAACCGGCTGTCATGCGAGGGGCGAAACCGGCGGAACTGGCCGTTGGAGACTTCGTATTTACCCGCCCAAAGTTTCAACGGGCGTATCCATTCGAAGACCATGGTCTGTCCCAGTCCGATATTGACGATCAGGGCGCGGCTCTCGTTGGTCCCCATCGGCGCGATGAAGATGTCGGTCTTTTCCAAGGGGGATGGCTCAGTCGGCAGGGCAGCAACGTCGACCTGCGACTCGGGGACCAACTCCTCGTCGGCCACAAACGTGACATTGGTGCGCTCGGATTCCATCTCCAGGGAGACCATGCGGTCGGCGATCAGCAAGGCAGCATCTTCCTGGTCGCCGAGATGGGCCCAGTGCAAGGGTTCGGCACCCGTGTCGGTCTTGGCGGCGGTGTCGGCACCGGCGTCCAGCAACAGGGCCACGACGTTGGTGGCATTGCGGCTGGCCGCCCAGTGAAGGGGGGTGATGCCCTTCGATGACGGGGCATTGATGTTCGCACCGGCTTCAATCAGGATCGCGGCGCAGGCGGTGGCGTCACGACTCGCGGCCCAGTGCAAGGGCGTGAAGCCGCTGTCGGTCACCGCATCGACCTTGGCGCCATGCGCCAGCAATTCGCGCGCGACGTCGGCGTGATTCAACACCGCCGCCACATGCAAGGGCGTCACCCCGCGACCCACGACGGCATTCACCAGTTCCGGGTCGGCGTTGACCAGCAGGTCCTTGAGATACCCGACATCGTTGTCCCGAACCGCCCGGTGGATGTCTTCGCTCGTGCCGACGATCGCCTGTGCGGTGAGCGTCAGGGCGCCGGCCAGCAGCGCGCTGACGACGAATAGGCTGCCGCCTTGGCGACGCCCGGCGATCCGCGACCTGTTGAGCAGAACTTGCATAGTTGTACGGAATGCCGACACGCTCCGGCCCGAGCGAGAACACGCTCCGGCGTGCGACCCGCCCGATTCGACAGCATAGAGGGAGACTTGCCGCATTCCAATGCTAAAAAGGACTCACGGGCGATGGTCAGGGGCCGTGCTCAGGGCGGGTGCCAGTGTCGGTTGCGTTCAAGGCGTCGGCGGGGACCCATCCGCGCTGACCATCTTGCGCGATCCGTCGCCACTGGTCCCACGTCTCCATTACGCGAACGCCGGCTCCCGGGGGCAGTTCAAAGAGCGGGAGCGCGGCGGACGATGGTGCCAGGCGGGCCGTCACGGCCTGATTGGTCGCGTGATCGGGCCTCCCGGCTTGGCGCTGCTGGTCCAACCGGCGTGCTGTGACCACGAGCACGATCGCGACCAGCATCAGCGTGGCGGCCCAAGTCCAGGCACCGGCGGCCGGCAAGCGGCGGCGGTGTCTCAGCCCGGCCGCCAGGGCAAAGATCAACCCCATCAGAATGGCAAGTAGAGCGAGTGCCTGAAGCAGGAGCGGCGGCACGCCCGATCCCGTTGCCCGCCACCATGTGGCGCTCAGGGCATCTCCCGACCGCGGAAGGGGAGGCTGGGAGCCAGCCTCGGGGATATGGGGCGACGCGCTCGGCGGCGTCGAGGCATCCGGGTGGTAAGGGGTGAAGAGTGGCGCCGCGGAACGCACGTGCAGCGTCAGCGGAATACCCGCCGCGGTGACCGTGCGGTAGGCCCCCGCTACCGGATCGAAGAACGAGAAAGTCGCCGCCGGCGTGATGACTGCATTCGTACTTTCGGGAATGACAATCTGTTCGAAGCGCTTTTCGCCGGCCTTGCCGTCCGACAGGGCGCGGGGCGGATAGACGCGAAACAAGGCGTTCGAAGCCAGCGGTGGACAGCTGATGGCATCCAGCCGCCCATCGCCACGCAAGGCCAGCAGGAGCGTCACGAGATCGCCGGGGGCGGCGTCCCGCGGCGACGCTTCCATCTTGAAGGTAAAACGCCCGACGGCGCCCGAGAACGCCGCCGGTCTGCCGTCCGCCGGCAGGGGGAGTACCTTCAGTTCCAGCGGCAACAGGGCAAGCCGGCGCGTGCTTTGGAAGGTGGTGGTGCCAAACCACGTACGCTCCTGCGTCAACCGCTCGTATTGCAGCGTGGGCGCGAGGTCCACCTGGCCGGGCAGTCG
Organism: Lentisphaerota bacterium; assembly: GCA_021413965.1. Lineage (GTDB taxonomy): Bacteria > Verrucomicrobiota > Kiritimatiellia > UBA8416 > JAIOPI01 > JAIOPI01. The sequence goes on from JAIOPI010000030.1 coordinate 13,707, forward strand.
GGCGTACGCGCGGCAGCGGAACTGGCGCGCCTCCACGGACGCGGCCCCCACCTGCTCCCGCCGGCTGGGCAATTCCTGGAACGCCTCCAGTTCGATCAGGCCGCTGTCGGGCAACCCGTCGAGATTGAACTGGCGCCCAAGTGAGATGCCCTGCGCACGGATGGTCAGAGTGAGCGCGAAAGTCTGCCCCTGGTAAATGCGTTCCGGGTCCATGCTCAGCTCGGCGCGGACGTCACCCTCCGGGCCTTGGGCGCGCAGCGTGAGCGGCGCGAGGCAGGCCACCAGCACGAGCCACAGCACGGCCCGCCGGTGCGGCCATGCATGCCGAAGCCGGAGGTCATTCGTGGCGTTATGGATGCGTCGCATCATCGTGGGCAGGTCCGGATGAGGTTGGGGATTTCGCTTCAATGGTGCGCAGGGCGCGCTCGCGGGTCTGGTCGCGAGATTCGGCGTGCAGGGAGGCGCCAACGCTGGACCCGAAAATCACCAGGACGGCCACCGCGATGCCGTGCAGGTATGTTGCGGCACCGCGCAGGTTCCACAGGCGGAGCGCGAGGGAGAGGCACAGGAGCGAGAAACCGGCCAGCGCCACGGCCAGGCGCGTGGAGAGATCCAAGCCGAAATGCCAAAACATGAACACCCGGTACCAAGGCAGTGGCGAGTCCTGGGATGCGTCCAGCCGCGAGAGGGCCGTCGTCAAGTTCTGGCGGACATCGGGGTCATTGCCTGCATATCGCTCGGCCCGCTGAAACGCACGCACCGCATCTTCGGCACGGTTGGCCTCCAGCAGGGCAATGCCATAGTTGTAGAAAAGGGGCGCGTTGCGCACATCGCGCAGGATCAACTGGTGATAGAGATTGGCGGCCCCGGCAAAGTCGGCCGGCGTCTGGGCCGCGGCGACGCGGGCATTGGCCTGGTCCCACATGAAGCGGTGTTCGGCACCCGGCTGTGCGACGGCGCGGGACATGATCATGCCCCACAGAACCAGCGCCAGGCCGCACGCGCGATGTGGCAACGTCACGGTGGCGCTCATGGTGTCACCTCGGGAGTCGGCGCATTCGCCTGGCCGTTGCGCTCGCCGTCGGCCAGTCTCTTGTCCAATTCCTCGATCAATTCCCGCGCGTCGTCAATCACCGCGCGGCCGCTGTTCTCCGTCGCCCGAGCCTGTGCGAATTCCGCCAGGAAAAGGGGTTCGTACAGTCCGATGTATCGCGTCACGAGATCCGGCGGCAAGCCGCGCGGCGAGGCCAGCAGTCGCTGCACATCGGCGGGTGTCAGCCCGGTGGTCGGGGCCTTGAATCGATCGGCCACGTACAGGGCGAGGGCGGCCCTGGCGCGGGCCTGGCGCCGGCGCGCGTCGGGTTCGCGCGCGGCCTCATCCAGGCGCGCCAACGCGGCGCGTCTGGCGCCACGGGGGCGGGAGGCATGGGCGCGCTGCCGCAGCAGGTGCCGGGCGGACTTGGCGACGCCTGCCAGCAGGAGCACGGCCGGCCCTGCCAAGGCGAGGGGGCCATGCAGTGGCCACGAGACGAGTGGGATCGCTTCCGCGCCCGCCGGATCCAATGTGATGGGGGCCACGCGCCGCTCCCCCGATGAGGCGGAGAAACTGACGCGCTGCGAGATGCGATTGGTGCTGGCACTGAGAATCATGCTGCCGCCGACCTGGGCCGACTCATTGGCCCGGAGCGGAATGGGGTCTGTGCTGACCGTGCGGTAGGCGCGCTCGCGGACATCAAAATACGACACCGCAATGGGCGGCAGTTCGTAGGTGCCCGCCTGTGTCGGGCGCACCGTGTAACTGTAAAGCTTGCCACCGGGCCGAGCTCGAACTTGCACGGTCTCGTCATAGATGCGGAACTTCTGCGCCAGCGAGGCCTGGTCACTCAGCACTGGGGGGCGCAAGTTGTCGAGGCTGATGTCGCCGCCGACGTTCAACGTCAGGGTCAAGGGATCGCCCACGTTGCAGGTCTGGGTGTCCAGGCTGGCCGTCACGACCAGATTGCTGCCCACAGCCCCGATGAAGCTCGCGGGACGTCCGGCCTCCGGCGGCGGGACCACGCGCACCACCACGGCTGGCCCCACGGCGAACACCGGTCGCGTCACGATCTGTCCGCCGGGCGCGACATCGATGATGGGCTGCCCTTTGAGTTCAACCGGGCCGAAGGTGTAGTCGCCTTCCTTCTTGGCCACGTACTTCAGCTTCACCGTGTAGGTGTGGTAGGTGCCCTGAGGCCCTGGCACGGTGCGGCGGGGAAAGGCGAACCGGGCGGCATTCTGCTCCATGAAGGCGCCCATATTGAACATGCTGTCAAAGGGGTCGGCTCGCACGGTGAAGTCGTTGATGCCAAATCCGGGCTGGTCGCGCCGCGACACGAGGAGACGCTGGAGCATCTCTTGAACGTTAGGTCCCTCCAGGCCGTCAATCGGGGCCACGTTCAGAAACGGGGCTTCCACGCGGGGGGGATCCTGCGGGTTCAGCGGGTCGTGATCCGCGTACGGGGCCGGCAATTGGCGCAGGCCAATCGACAGCTCGATTTCAAAGGCCTCATCCACAAGAACCGCGTCGCGCGACGCGGTCACGGAGACTTTGACCCAGTCCTGGGCTTCTACGCCCATGACATAGATCGACGGGCCGGCGGCCGTCAGGGTCTCCTTTCCGGCTCGCACGTAGACCGGTCCCGCCACGAAACTGCCGACGTTGGTCGGGGTCAGTTCGTAAATGAAGTCGCGTCCGAACTGCCGGTGCACGGTCGGCGCGCTGCCGGAACTCATGCTGTAGGCGACGGAATTCTGACTGCGGCTGCCGCGTGACGCGATGGTGGCCCCGACGACCCGCGACAAGTCAGGCGGCTCGATTTCATCCGTGCCGCGAACTTCCACGCTCAGCAGCACCGATTCCCCCACGTACAGCTGTGTCCGATTGGCCGTGACGTTCATCGTCAGCTGTGCCCACGCGGTGGACGCCAGCGTGGTCAGCAAGGTGACCATGGTCACACCGGACAGTCGTGGCATTCTGCGCATGGCCGGTCCTTCGACGGTGCGGCTGGCTTACCAGTCGCGGTCCGTCGGCGAAAGCGGAACGAATTCCTGCTTCTGGCGTTGTTCGGCCTCGTGTTCGCGTTCGCGCTCCAGAGCCCGTTCCAACAGGCGCTGCACATTCACCGGCGTGCCGTCCTTCTTTTCGTCCTCTTTCGGAGATTCCGCCTGCTGTTCCTTGGGCTCCGGCGGCTTTTCGCCCTTCGCCGGGCTCTGATCCGCCTGGCTCTGGGACTGCTGGTCCTGCTTGGACTTCGACTGATCGGATGATTGCTGCTTCTGGTCGCTGGGCTGCTTCTGATCCTGTTGCTGCTGCTGGGAGGACTGCGACTTGGGCAGCAGGGCCTCGATCTCCTTCAGGATCTTATAACTCAGTTCCTGCTGCATCTGCGACTCTTCGAGATCGCCCGTACCAAGGAAGCTAAGCGCGGAATCCTGGACCGCTTTTGCCTGCGCGGACAGTTCGAGAATCTTGGCGCGGTCGATGTTGGTCGATGTCCCGCTGGGTGGGATGTCGACTGCGACGCCCTGGCCGGGCGGGGACGTGCCTTCCGACGGACCGGCCGCGCCCGCCGCCCCGGGCGCGGGCACCTGCTGTTCGAAGCGCGTGGTAAACAGGTCGGTCAGCTCCCGGGCCTCACGCTGTTCGGCCTCGATCTGCGCCGGTCTCCGGGCCGACTCGGGTTGCCGGCTGGCCGCGATGGCGTTGGTTTGCCGCCAGAGGTCCTCGCGCAGCAATTCGGCGTAGCCGGCAGTGGCTTTCCACAGCCGGTAGATCGTCGCCTCCGACATGGTCGCCTTGGAGGCGGCGGCCGGGTCCAGGTCCCGCAGTTGCCTGGACGCCTCGAGCATTCCGTCGCGGGTCAGTTCGATGACCTGGGCCAACTCCGCGGGATTGGCAGGCCCGTTGGTGCCCGCCGCGACCTGTGCCTGCATGAGCAGTCCCTTGAGCGGGATCCAGAGGTCGGCGTTATCGCGCTGCCGGGTCGCCAGCGATTCGAGCTCGTGGATGCGCGACGGGGAGGCGTTGGTGGACGCGGCCTCGATGCCGGCATTGATGTCGCGCTGGGCGAGCAGCATGTCCGCGGCGAGACGCCCGGGATCCGCGCCCTGATGCTTCGCCAGGATTTCGGCGAGATGGGCCGCGTCTTCCCGTTCGGGCAGGGCCTGCACGGCCACCGCCGCGTTTTGCCGCGCCGCGTTGCTTCCCGGTGACGCACGCGTGGCCAACCGGAACGCCTCGGCCGCCTCGTGTGTCAGCGTAGCGCGCTCCCGCAGCGCTTTGGCGTCCTGCTCCTTGAGCGCATCTGCGGCGTGGAACAGGGCGGTGCCCATGCCCATGGGGATGCGCGCCGGTGTCTGGCCGGGACTCTGTGCGAGTTCGCGCAGAATCTCCGCCGCCTCCTTGAACTTGCCGTCACGGTACAGGGCCACCGCGGCATTGTAGCGGAAGTCCTGTTGCGAGGTCTCCGTCGCCCCCTGCGCGGCGGCCAGATATGCCTGAGCGGCAGCCGCGTAGTCGCCCTTCTGGAAGAGGCGTTGGGCCACGCGTGCCCCCGATCGACCGGGCGGCAGGTCGGGCAGGGCCGGCGCATTGGTGCCGGCTGGCACCGTGGTGCTCGCCTCATTGGTCTCCACGGCGGAGCCGCTTAGGGCCAGGCTCAACACGGCGAAGAAGAGCGCGATGGCCTTCAGGGGGCGCGGGGGCGGCGTCAGGTCTTTGAGACCGGCAGGCGGCGCGGACGTAGCCGGTCCGCTGGCCGGGCGTGCAGGGGCCGGTTTGCGGGCGGCCAGGCGTCCGCGGCTGAGCGCGGCCGCGGCCAGCAGGCAAAGCACCCCGGGGAACAGGAACCACTGGTAACGTTCAACGTAGCGCCGCTGCAAGCTCTCTTCGATATCCTGCTCCGTGATGTTGCGCAGGTGGTCACGGTACAGGGTGCCGAGTGTGGTGGTCGTCATGCCCGCGGTCTCCACCGGCACATAGGCCCCGTGCGTCAAGGTGGCCACATCGTGCAGCGTGGCGTTGTCCAGTTTCGTGCGGACCGGTTCGCCACGGTAGAGTGTGGCGCCCGACCCCTGCTGCGGATCGGGAATGGTGGCGCCTTCCCGGCTCCCGAGACCCACCGTGAATATCACCACGCCGCGCTTGGCTGCCTCCTCGGCCGCGGCGCGAGCCGTCCCGGCCAGGTCCTCGCCGTCCGTGATCAGGATAATGGCCTTGTGCGCGCCGCCTTCCGAATCGAAGGCCTGCAGTGCCTCCCGGATGGCGGCCCCGATATCCGTTTCGCCGCGCGGCGCGGAGTCCGGTCCCGCGCCTTCGAGCGCCTGGCGGAAGTAGGCGTAGTCGGTCGTCAGCGGACAGAGCAGGGTGGCGCGGCTGCGAAAGGCGAGAAGCGCCGCTCGGTCGCCCTTGAGTTCGCTGACAAGGTCAATCAGGTCGGTTTTGGCCCGCTGCAGCCGGTTGGGGCGGACGTCCGTGGCCAGCATGGAGCGCGAGACGTCAAGCGCCACGATGAGATCGCGCCCGCGCTGGAAGACTTTTTCCTCCTGCGATCCCCACTGCGGGCGGGCGGCGGACACGAGGGCCAGGGTCAGGCCCGTGCACAGCAGGCCGACCTGCCAGCGGAACCGCAGGCGCGAGGCCGCGGGGCGGAGGCGTTTCTGCAGCGCATCGGACATGAAGGCGCGCAGGGCGCGCTCACGCCGGGCGTCGAGATGGTACCACCAGACCACCACCGCCGGCACGAGCCAGATCAGCAGCAACATTTTCGGGTTGGCAACCTGCACATCCATATGTCCACTCTCACGTGCGTGCCGGGCGGGCTTACAGCAGCCGCCGGGCGCCAATCATATTGAACCCGCATCCCAGCGCCACCAGCGCCAAGCCGGGGAGCAGCGCGAGGCTGAATAACTCGCGATACTGCTGGTACACCTCGCGCTCGATGCGAGTCGTTTCCATCTCGCTGATATCATCCAGCGCGCGCTTCAGGCCCTTCGGGTCCCGCACGTTGAAGTACTTCGCCCCGGTCTGGGCGGCCATGCGCTTCAGGAGGGCTTCGTCAAGGGTCACGTCGGCCCATTGGACGACGTCGCGGCCGAACATGTCGCGTACGCGGAACGGCGCCTGCCCGGTAGTCCCGACGCCGATGGTGTAGACTTTGAATCCGAGCTTGCGGGCCAGTTTGGCCGCCTCGTCCGGGGGGATGATGCCCGTGTTGGACTCGCCATCGCTCAACAGGACGATGATCTTGCTCTTGGGCTCGGCATCTCGGATACGTGCGCAGGCGGTCGCCAGCGCGTCTCCGACGGCCGTCATCAGTTCCTCCTGATCGATCATGTTGCCGCCGGCATCCTGGGTTGGCTTGGGGATCTGGACGCCGGACAGGATGTGGAGCAGGGCGTCGTGGTCGCTGGTCAGCGGGCAGCGCGTCGAGGCGAACCCGCCGAAGGTCACGAGCCCGATGAGGTCGTCCGGGCGCTGGCGGATGAACTCGCCAAAGAGTTCCTTCACGGCGTCGAGGCGCGTGCGTGGCTTGACGATCTGGCCGCCGGAAATCTCGGAGAGATCGAGCGCCTCCATGGACCCCGACATGTCCACGACCATTTCGATGGCGATGGCGTTGACGGCCCGGTGCATGCGCGAGAAGACGGTGCGCGGGCGAGCGAGGGCCACCACGAGCAGCGCGAGTCCGAGCAGCGTGAGGGCTGGCAGTATGAGCGCCAGGCGGGTGCGCCAGGTGGTTTGCTGCCCGAGGCATTCGTGGGTGCGGGCAAACACGATCCCGGTGTGCGTGCGCCTCCGGTAGACCCAGGCCGCCAGCGCGCCGAGCGGCAACAGGAGCAGGAAGTAGTACGGAGAGGCAAAGTTGAACATCAAGGGGCCTCCCGGCCGGCGTCCACCGCGGGAGACGGGGTCGCGTCGTCCTGTTGAATGTATCGCTCGGCCGTGTCAATCGCCTGGTGGATGGCGTCCCCGGACGGGTGCTGGGCGGCAAACTTGACCATGTCGGCCGCCTGGAGGAACTGGCGCAACCGGGCGAGAACATCGGGGCCGAACCGGGCGTCCTGGCTCACGGCCTGGAGGAATTCCTCCGTGGTCTGCTCCGGGGCCTTGACGCCGTGTCGCCGCTCGATGTAGCGGCGCACGATCATGGTCAGTTCCACATAGAATTCCTTCACCAGTCCGTGGTCGATCAGCCCTTTGGCCATCAGTTCATGCAGTTCGCGCAAGGCGCGCTCGCGCGGCGAGAGGCGCCGCAGGGCCACCTCCCGCCTCACGCGACGGAGGGTGCGCCAAAGGAACGCCAGGGCCGCGACTCCCAGCAGGGCGAGCAGGATGTAGCCGGCCACGACGCGGAAGGGCGGCCGGATCCAGAGTGGCGCCAGGTCGCCGGCGAGCGTCGCGCCGGGTTGGCCGTCGACCAGAGGCTTGACCTCCAGCACGATGGGGCGCGTGGGGAACCAGCCGGCGAGCGGGGGCTGCGTGCGCGAATCGGTATACGAAACGGCAAACGGAGCGAGCCGGTATTCAGCCGCCACGCTGGGTGTCAGCTTGTAATGCAGGGTGCGCGTGGTCACGCTGTCGCGAGTCACCGGATCGCTGTCGTAGTGCCCGTTGGCTGACAGGCCCGCGAGGCGATCATCCAGCGGGGGAACCACCACCTCCATGTGTTCCGGACTCTTCACCTGCACGTCGAGCATGACGTCGCGATCGAGGGAGACGGCGGCGGGTGTGAATGTCAGGGCCAGTTCGATAGGCCCCCACGTGACCGTCTCTCGCCGTGACTGGGCTTCGGGGGCGTCCGCCGTCGCTGCAGGCTTGCTCGCGCGTGAGCACCCCGGCGCCAGAAGGCTCATCCATCCAGACAGCAGGAACAGGCAGACGGCGGGGCTGAGCCGCCGGACGCCACCACGGCACGCGGAGCGGTCAGGCAGGCATGCCTGATCGGCCGTCGGTCTCAAGATGGTTGTGAGCGTCTTCATGTCCACACGCGGTCACCCGCGGCACGATCACCCGCGCCCGGCGCGCACCTGCCGCATGTGGAAGAGCTTACGGACGTCGTCCACAAAGGGGCGGTCAGTCGACAGGGAGATCGTGTCGGTCTTCAGTTTGCGAAATTGAGCGGTCAGGTTCTCGCGCGATTCAAGGGCTTGGGCCCGGTAGCGCAGGCGCAGAGACGCCGAGCTTGTGTCGAGCAGGACGAGGTCGCCCGTCTCGGGGTCCTCCACTTCGATCAGCCCGGCATCCGGCAACTCCAATTCTCGCGGATCGGAGATCGGGCAGCAGATTACGTCATGCTTGCGGGCGGTCACGCGCAGCTGCCGCGTGTAGTCCTTGTCCATGAAGTCCGAGATCAGGAAGACGACCGCGCGCCGCTTCTGCACGTTGTTCAAGAACCGCAACGCCGCGGCGATGTTCGTGCCGTGTCGCGTTTCCTCGGCGGCGAGCACTTCGCGCGCGAGTCGCATGGCGGCCGTGCGTCCTTTGCGGGGCGGGATAGACTTCTCGATGCGGTCGCTGAACAAGATCAGGCCGACCTTGTCCTGGTTCTGTATGGCTGAAAGCGCCAGCAGGCAGGTCATCTCCGCGGCGAGTTCGGCCTTCGAGCGCGCTCCCGAGCCGAAGCACTGGGAGCCGGAGACGTCGACCACGAACATGACCGTGAGTTCACGCTCCTCGGCATAGCGCTTTACGTACGGATGCCCCATGCGCGCGGTGACATTCCAGTCGATGGAGCGCACATCGTCCCCGGGCGTGTAGGCGCGCACCTCGTCAAACTCGATGCCTTGACCCTTAAAGACCGAGTGGTACTCGCCAGAGAGGTGCTCATCCACGAGGCGCTTGGTCACCACGCGGATTCGACCGACCTGTCGCATCAGCTCTTTGACATCCACTGGCATGGCTACTCCAGAACAGCTGCGGCCGGGCCCGGGCGGCCCCGGCCGCTGGCAATCCCAGGCTCACGGTACGGGCAGCGTGTTCAAAATCTTCGAGATGATATCTTCGCTCGTGAGTTCCTCGGCCTCGGCTTCGTACGTCAGGATGATCCGGTGGCGCAGGACATCGTAGGCGATGTCTTTCACGTCCTGCGGCGTCGCGTAGGCACGGCCGTGCAGCATGGCGTTGGCCCGCGCCGCCATGTTCAGGTAGAGCGTGGCGCGGGGTGACGCCCCGTATTGGATCTGGTGTGCGATGTCGAGCTTGTGTTCGGCCGGGTTGCGGGTGGCGAACACGATGTCGAGAATGTAGTCGCCGACCTTCTCGTCGCAGTACACCTGGTCGAGCACGCTGCGCAGCGACGCGATCTGGACCGCGGACATGACCCGGTTCAGGGTGACGTCCTGCCGGCGCGTGAAGCGGTTCATGATGCGGCGCTCATCGTCGCGCGACGGGTGCACGATCTTGCACTTCAGCATGAAGCGGTCCACCTGGGCTTCGGGCAGGGGATAGGTGCCCTCCTGCTCGATGGGATTCTGCGTGGCCATCACCAGGAAGGGTTCCGGGATGGGGTAGGTCTGGTCGCCGATGGTGACCTGGTGTTCCTGCATGGCCTCCAGCAGAGCGGATTGCACCTTGGCCGGCGCGCGGTTGATTTCGTCCGCGAGCAGCAGGTTCGTGAACACGGGGCCGCGCTTGGGCGTGAACACGCCATCCTTCTGGTTGTAGATCATCGTGCCGATCACGTCAGCCGGCAGCAGGTCGGGCGTGAAGGAAATGCGATGGAAATCGAGGCCCAGCACCTGCGACAGCGTCTTGACCGCCGTGGTCTTGGCCAGCCCGGGGACGCCCTCGAGGAGGATGTGGCCGCCCGTGATCAGGGCGATCAGCATGCGATCCAGCAGTTTTTCCTGACCAACCAGGACCTTGTTGACCTCCTGGCGCACGGTTTCGATCATACGGGCCTGCTCGGCAATCAGCCCCGTGGTTTTTTCAATGTCGGTACTCATGGATGAACCTCGGTGTTAGGCACATTTGTCTCTGCTGCCAGCGGCGCGGCGACCGGTTCCGGATTGGCCACGGCCGGCGGCGTGGCAGGCGGTTCACTCGCGGACGGGCCTGTTTCGGGCGGCGGCGCGTCCGGCTGGGGGGTGACGGCGGCCTCGGCCGCGGGCGGCGTCTTGGGCTTCACGAGTTCTTCGCGCGTCATCACCATGGCCTCAGCCTTGTAGGTGGGGATGATATACGTCCAGGGAGTGATCTTCTTGTTCAGGGTATCGACGGCGAGGCGGGTGGCCGTGTAGTCCGGCGCCGGCGGCGCATTGGTGGCCGCCGCCGGTGCCGCCGGCGGCGGTTCCTGGAATTCGACGCGGCAGCGCACATAGCGCGCATCGCCGTCCGCCTTGCCGCCAACCTGGACCGTGAAGACGCGGCCGTCCTTGGTGTGGGCGGTGAAGGCGACAGGGTTGTTGAAACCGAGCGCGGCATCGGCCTGCGCGGGATCGGCGACGTCCTGCAGGTTGACGTACGTCAGCGCGTTGCGCAACGACGCCAGCTTGGCGACGTCGGCCTCTTCCTCCGAGCCGAGTCCCGTCACCTCCAACTCGCCGCCGTCGTGGGCCGCCAACTCGAGCGTGGCGCGATCCGGCCCGGTGATGGAGAGGCGGGTCAACTCGGCGGCATCGACGTTGAGGAGTTCGGTTTCAATCCAAGCCATGCTGGAGGCTGTCACGTCGCTCAGCGTCTGCTTCACCATGTAGGCGGTGGTCCCATCGTTTGGCGAGACATAGCGTCCGTCCGGGAAATCCCCGCCGTAGGGCGTGGCCTCGCGGGCCTTGCGGACGTGATGTTTGCCGAGCAGCACCCTGGCCACGACCTCGCCATTGGCACGCTCAAGCCGGAGGCTCGTCGCATCCGGGTGTTCGGCATCCGGCGACACCAGCCCGAACTCCTGCCGCGTCTGCGGCGTGGTGGCGCGCTGGTCGCCCACCTTGAGTTCGGAGAGGGTGATCAGGGTGGTGCGCACGCGGTCGAAGTTGGCCGGGTAGCCATGTTTCTCCGCCACCTTCCAGATGCCATCGATCTTCTCCACGGTAGCCGTAGCGCCCTGGTTCACCACGATCATCTTGGTGACGTCATTCACGGGCAGGTCGGGCAGTACGAGCCGGCCTTCGGCCGCGGGCGCGGCACCGCGCTGCTCGCGGCGAGTGGTCATCACCGCGGCCCCCACCAGGACGATTGCGAGCACAAACAGGATTCCTAACGATTTGGCACTCATCGACTCATTCCTTTGCGTTCCATCACGTTGTCCCAAAACTGCCCGGCCATCCGGCGCCGGTTCACCGGCGCCGGCGCCGCAAGCCATACGCAACGCCACCGATGCTGATCAGGAGCGGCATCAGCACGATATTCGCAACCTTCACCTTGACGCCCAGGGTCTCGATTTCCTGCCGCAGGTTCTTGCGCACGTCCTTCAGTTCGCGCGTGATGCGCAGCTCGTCCTGCTTATACCGTGCGATGGCGTCCTTCTGTTCCGGGCTGAGGATGAACTGCTGCCCGTCGGCCTTCTGGTTCTGCAGCTTGCTGAGCTGTTCGCGCGCCGCCTGCAACTTGCCGACCAGGTCCTGCTCCTTCTCATGCCAGCGCTGGCGGGCCTGCTCCTCGAGCGCGACCACGCGGTCGAAGGGCCGGAAGAACTCGCCGCGCGAGCGGATTCCGATGAGATCCGAACTGCCGGCCACCTGCTCCACCGCGTTGGCGAAGAAGTTGACGTTGTCGTTGAGTGGCTGGAAGGCGCGCGCACCGAAGAAGTTCAGTTCCTCCACGCAGAAGCGGTCGTAGAGCAAGTCCGCGTCCGCCACCAGGATGATGGTGCTCTTGCCTTCCTGCAGGGCCGCGGCGGTTGCGTCCTCAGGCTTCACCTTTTCCGTGTCGCTCCCCGCCGGAGGTGCCGCGGGCTTGCCGTCGGGGAAGGCGGTATGGAAGGTGCCGCTGACGCGCACGGCCATGTTCTGCAGCTTGGCCTCGGGCTTGAACTCCCGGTTAACGGAATCGGCGCCAAACTGCGCGGTCATGGCCGGCACCAGGCCCGACATGTCCGATGACGTCAGCAGCGGGGTGACCGTGAGCTTGCCCTGTGTCTGGTCCACAAAGGACCCGGCGAACGGCAGCATCAACATGTTCAGGCGTGACGTCAGGATGTCGTCCTTGCTGACGTTCGCGGCGCGCAGCGTAAGGAAGACGGGGCTGTCTTCGACGCGGTTGTCGGCCCCCCGCAGGCGCGAGGCCGATTTCATATCCGCCACGACCTTGGTGTCGTCGAAGCCGATGCCCCAGGCGGTCAGCAGCGGGCCGAGTGTCGACGAGGCCTTCATCCGGCCAAACTGGTTCTGGCCGTTGTCGGACTCCAGATCGGCCACGTTCATCGGGTCGAGGAACGCGAGCAGGTGGCCGCCTCGCAGGACGAACTGGTCGATGGCGTAGAGTGTCTTCTCCGGCAGCTCCTTGGGGTGGACCACGACGAGGGCCTGGAGATCGTCGGGGATCGTCTCGACGTCGGTATCCACCTTGCGCAACTCGTAGTCTTCCTGGAGTTGCTGGAAGGCGAGCCACGGCTTGGCTGCCTTCGGCGAGGGCATGCCGTAGGGCGGCGCTTCCTCGCCCATGACGGGCAGGCTGCTCATGACGCCGATGACGGGGCGCTGCGGGTGCGTCACGCGGTAGATGAGGCGGGTCAGGTTGTATTCCAACAAGCTGTCCGTGCGCGGATCCAGCGCCGCGATGACGCCCTCCGTTTCGCCCGCGACGGCGACAATCCCGAAGAAGACGGGCTGGCCGAAGACGTCCATGTTCTGTGCCGTTACGCCGTAGCTCTGCGCCCACTCCTCGGCCTCCGAGTCCGGCTTGGGATCGATCACCTCGATCGTCACCTGCTGGCCGCCCGCGTTGCGATACTCGTGCAACAAGTCCTCGACCTGGCTGGCGTAGGCTTTGAGATGCACGGGCACTTCGGGCGCGCTGCGGCTGAAGAACAGCTTCAGCGTCACCGGCTTGTCCAGTTTCTGCAGGATCTGGCGCGTTCCATCCGAGAGCGTGTAGAGCTTTTCGGATGTCAGGTCGGTGCGCCAGCGCGCGCGGCCGACGATGACGTTAGCCGCCACCAGGATGATCAACAGCAGGCCGAGGGCGGCGAGGCCGCCACCCGTCCGCCAGAGAGCTTTAACCGTGTTTGTCTTCATGCTTCCATTCCTCTTGATGATGGTAATAACGCCTTATGCCGCCGTGCGGTTCGCGAGCACGATCTGCGTGCCGGCAATCATGAACACCATGACGCTCAGGTAGTAGGTGAGGTCCCGCGCATCGATGACGCCGCGCTGCAGCGACTCAAAGTGCGGGGTGAAGCTGAAGGCGGCGATCGCCTCCACCAGCCACGACGGCGCCCATTGCGTGAACAGGCTCGTCACGGGCGGCCAGCCGGCCAGCAGCAGGAGCAGGCACAGCAGCAGCGACACGACGAAGGCGATCACCTGGCTGCGGGTCATGGCTGACGTCAGCATGCCGACGGACACATACGCGCCGGCCATGAGCGCGGACCCGACGTAGCCGCAGAAGATCACGCCCATGTCCGGCCGGCCCAGGTACGACGCCGTGAGCACCACCGGGAACGTGCAGGCCAGGCCGATGGTGATGAACAGCCAGCCGGCCAGGAACTTGCCCATGATGGCCTGCAGCAGGGTGACGGGCATGGTCAGCAGCAGTTCGATGGTCCCCGTGCGCCGCTCCTCGGCCCACAGGCCCATGGTCGCCGCGGGCACCAGCAGCAGGTAAACCCACGGGTGCCAGAAGAAGAACGGCTGCAGGTCCGCCACCTGCCGCTCGTAGAAGCGGGTTACCGAGAAGGTCAGGAAACCCGTGAGGACCAGGAAGCCGACGAGGAACACGTAGGCCACCGGGGACTCGAAGTAGGACTTCAGCTCGCGCTTGAAAACCGCGCCTGTGTTTTGAATGCTTTCCATGGTGTTCATCCCTCCTTGGTCGAAGCTTCCGCCGCGCCCAGCGTCAAGCTCCGGAATACGTCGTCAAGCCGTCCCGTGGCGCTGCGGGCCCGCAATTCCGCGGGCGTGCCGTTGGCCACGATCTGGCCGCTGCTGATGATGATCGCGCGCGTACACACGGCGTCGACCTCCTCCAGGATGTGCGTGGAGACGATGATCACTTTTTCCGCGGCCATGTCCTTGATCATTTGCCGCACGGTGTGTTTCTGGTTGGGGTCCAGCCCGTCCGTGGGCTCGTCCATGATCAGGATGGGCGGGTTGTGCAGGATGGCTTGCGCGAAGCAGGTGCGCTGGCGATAGCCCTTGGACAGCGTGCCGATGGACTGGTGGCGCACGGATTCGAGGCGGCATTTTTCAATGGCGCCGTCCACCGCCTTGCGCTTGGCCTCGCCACGCAGCCCCCGCACATCCGCGATGAAGCGCAGGAAGTTGGTGACGGTCATCGAGTGATAGGCCGGGGCGTTTTCGGGCAGATAACCGATCAGGCGCTTGACGGCCACGGGGTTGCGCGTGACGTCCTGCCCGCCCACGAGGGCGGTTCCGGACGTCGGCGGCAGAAACCCGGTAATCATGCGCATGGTGGTGGTCTTTCCCGCGCCATTCGGCCCGAGAAAGCCCAGCACCTCGCCCATGCCAACCGAGAAGGACACGCCCTTCACGGCCGCAATGGAGCCAAAGTGTTTGGCCAGGTCACGTACCTCCAGCATGCTCGCTCTCCTTGTGTTGTGATCTCGTTTGCGCGCAACGTTTTAGCGCATACGTCGCCGACCCGCAAGCGCCCTCAGTCTATCCGTATCACGACATACTGCGCGTCGGGTCCACGCTGCACGCGCAGGAGTACGGACTTGGTCCGCTCCGACCCCTTCAGGGCCCGGCGGAACTCGTCGACGGAGGACACGACGGTGCGATTGACAGAATTGATCAGATCACCGGGTTGGATGCCGACGGTGGCCGAGACGCCATTGGGGTCCACCTGCGTCACCACCACACCCGTACGAGCCGTCACCCCGTAGGCCTGGGCCAGGGGCGGGGTCAGGTTGCTGACGGAGAGCCCCAGCTTGCCCGAGGTGGTGAGGGTCATGGTCCCGGACTCCGGCTCAGGGGTTGCCGGCCCCGGCCATGCTTCCCCCGGGAGGCTGCCGATGCGTGCCGGGATGGACTGGCGCTCACCGTCGCGGATGACCGCCAACGTGACGGGCGTGCCGGGCTTCAGGCCGGATACCTGATTGCGGAACGTGGCGACGTCATGCACGTCGTCGTCGCCGAGTTGGACGATGACGTCGCCATCGCGCAGGCCGGCCTGCTGGGCGGGGGAGTTGAATTCGACTGCGTCCACGAGAATGCCGGTGGCGGATTCCGGTCCGAAGTAGGCGGCATAATCAGGTGTCATATCCTTGATGCGGACGCCGAGGTACCCGCGGACGACGTGGCCGCTCTCCACCAGTTGGTCTTTGATGGCGCGGGCCATGTTGATGGGGATGGCCAGCCCGATCCCCACGTTGCCGCCGCTGGGCGAGTAAATGGCCGTATTAATGCCGACGGCCTGGCCATCGATGTTGAGCAGCGGCCCGCCCGAGTTGCCGGGATTGATGGCCGCATCCGTCTGGATGAAATCTTCGTAGTCCGCAATGTCCATCCGCCGGCCCTTGGCGCTGACCACCCCCACCGTCAGCGTTTCGCCGATGCCGAAGGGGTTGCCGATGGCGACCACCCATTCACCGATCCGCAGCGCGGCCGAATCGCCGATCGGCACAAACGGGAAGTCGTCACCTTCGATCCGGATCAGCGCGACCTCGGATTTCGGGTCCGAGCCGATACGCGTTGCGTCGTATTCCTTGCCGTCACTGGTGCGAACGCGGATTTTGTCCGCGTCGCCCACGACATGGTTGTTGGTGAGGATGTAGCCGTCCTTGCTGATGAGGAAGCCGCTGCCTTGCCCCCTGAGGGTGGGTGGGCGGTATGGCTGGCCGTGATACTGGTAGTAGCGGCGCAGGAAGTCTTCGCCGAAGAAGCCATAGGGATCGTTATAGAAGAATCCGGGCGCACCGGGCTGCTCGATCGTCTTCTCCACGGTGATGGAGACCACGGCGGGTAACGCCTTCTCGGCCAAGGAGGCAAAGGCCTGGCTGGTCTTGCGCAGGATGGCGAGGTCATTGTCCGCCGCCGTGGCAAACGCGGGCCGGAGGGTCAGGGCGACCAGCACCGCCGCGCTCAATGTTCGTGATGGGAACGGGTTCATGTGTGTGTCCTCTGGTCACATCAGGCGAGTGAGTTTTGCGACTTGGGGCATGGCTTCCGCCTTCGGCACCGTGACGCGCAGGACGCCGTTGCTGATCGTGGCATGGGCACTGTCGCCGGTGTCCACGGGGCCGGGAAGCCACACGCGGCGTTCGTAGTGCGCGGTCTGCTGAACGGGCTGCCGGGCTCCGGCTGACGATTGGCCAAGGATCGTCAATAGCCTCCCTTCGAGCGTGACCTCTACATCGTCCTGACCCAGGCCCGGCAAGCTGCATACGACCAGGTAATGGCTGCCCTTGTCCTGCATGTCCAGGGCGGGAGAGCGGATCAGCCGGGTCCAGCCTTCGTCAAAGTGCGCGGAACTTTCCAGGGCGCGAAATTCTTGCATGGCATTTTCCATCATGTGCCGGATCTGCAAGTCGAAGCCGGAATCGAGGCTGGGGAACGTTGGGTGAAAATGGCTGGCGGTGGGCGTCTGGGACAGTTCCTGTATGCGGCGGTCCATCTCGGCGCGCATCTGGGTAACGTGCTGCTCCAGCGCCGTGATGTCGCCTGGCGATTCAAGGGCGGTGGGAGCGGTGGTTTGAGACAAAGATGCCGACGGCAGCACGAGTGCGCCCTGGGTGGGGGTGGGCGCCTTGGCGTCGTCGCGATTGCCAAGATCCTCATGCTGCCGTCGGCTGTGGAAGAAGAGGGCCATGATGACCACTTGCATCATCAGGATCAGCACCATCAAGAAGCGGTCGACGCGCACCCGGCGCCACCCTGGAATGGGGGGGGGCAGCCCTCCTTGGGGGGGGGAGGGTACTTCAGGCTTATGGAACCACGTGCGCATCTGGGCGCTTCCTATGCAGGGACTATGCCAGCCACGAAAAGGCCTGTGGGCGGGTGGTTTGGCGGTTTTTGCGGGACAGTCAGGCACGCAGGTGCGACAAATTGACACGGCAGATTGAGACGCAGGCGCGCGGGATGGGGACAGGTAAATTGGCGACCGCCAGTTGGCCTGGGGCATTGGCGGGCATATCAGCGGCAGACACGGCAGGCAGTTGGATGGGATGCAGGGGCGAATAGGGACAGGGGCGAATAGGGACAGGTAAAAGTGAGGGGGAAGAGGGGGAATGGGTTCGGGCTTGGGGCGCGGGGATGGGTTGGGTACAGTTACTGCTGTCTGGAAATACCCTCGGAGGCGTGGTCGATGATCAAACCCCGGCGGTTGAACCAATCTTTGGTCGCGGTGACGGCCCTGTCCGTACTCCTGATGGGTGTACTGGCCGGAGGTAGCCTCTGGATCCTACGGCGCATGCATGGGCAATCGGCCCACACCGAAGCCGCGCGGCATGTGCTCGACAAGGGCAGTCTGGTCGTTACCCATCTGGCGGACCAGCCGGTCGTGCGGGGTAGTGCCGAGGAAACGGCGGACTGGGCGGCCTTTGCTGAGCAGGTGCGCGCCATGCACGCGCTGGAAAATGGCCTGCAGTACGTCTCTGTCACCAAGCACGGAGTCACCGTTTTTCAGAAGCAGACCCAGGGGCTGGCCGATTCGCCGCCATCCGAGCCGCCCGCCGGAGCGGGCGACATTGCGATCAGCCGGCGGCTGCTGGATCTTGGCGGCGAGACGGTGCCGGTGGTGGTGTTTACGCGGCACTTCATCGGCGAGGATGGCACGGCACGCGAGGTGGAAGTCGCCGTGCGCAAGGACACCGTGGTGCGGGAGGAGCAGGCCACCACGGACGCCATCGGGTCGATGTTCAAGCTCTCGCTGGTGACCGTGCTGGGGTGCTTTGGCGTGTGCGTGGTGTTCGTGGCGTGGATGATGCGGCGGGAGGCCGGGCGCGAACGCCAGCGGCGCGAAGAGGAGCACCTGGCCTTTGCCGGCGTGCTGGCCAATGGCATCGTGCATGACTTCCGCAATCCGATGTCCGCCATGCGGCTGGACGTGCAGATGCTGAACCGTGAGGCCGCCAAGGGGGCGGAGTGCCGGCTGTCGCGCGTCTCCGAGCTGTCCGGCCGGGTGCAACAGATACTCGACCGCATGGACAAGGTCTTTCAGGAATTCCTCTACATGTCCAAGCCGCCGTCCGATCAGCGGGAGGCCACCGACCTGTGTGCGAACCTGCGCGAATGCGCCACCATCCTGCGCCCGCGTTTTGAGGAGGCCGGCGTCACGCTCGATCTGGACCTGCCGCCCCAGCCCATGCCCGTACTGGCCTACTCCTCGGCCCTGCAGCGCGCCTTCATGAATGTCCTGACGAACGCGGAACAGGCCTCGCCCCGGGGCTCCGCCGTGCGCGTGCGCGTGCTGCATCTCGACCACACCGTGTCCGTGGACATTGTGGATGCGGGCCCGGGCGTGCCGGAGTCGGAGCGGCAGCGCATTTTCGAGATGTTCTACACCACCCGACCCAGCGGCACCGGGCTGGGGCTGTTCCTGGCGCGAACGGCCATTGAGCGGTGCGGGGGGACGATTCGCGTGCTGGATGCCGCCCCCTCGGGAGGCGCCTGTTTCCGCATCACACTGCCGCTGCCCTGAGTGACACCATGCCAAAGCCGACCATCCTGATTATTGAAGACGATCCGCACGGGCTGCGCTCGGTGCGCGAGGCCGTGGCGGACATGGGCTATGCCGTGGACACCGCCGCCACAGGCGCGGAGGGGGTGCGGCGCTTCGAGGCCGCTCCCGCGGATACGGTGCTGAGCGACCTCGTGCTGCCGGACATCGACGGGGTTGAAGTCATGAACCGCATCCGTCGGCGCGACCCTGACGTCCCCGTGTTGATCATGACGGCCTACGGCAGCGTGGCCTCGGCCGTCAGCGCCATGCAGCAGGGGGCCTATGACTACATCACCAAGCCCCTCGACCTGGACGATCTGCAGGCCAAGCTGGCGCGGGCGCTGGAAACGCGCCGGCTGCGCGGAGACGTGCAGCGATTGACCGACGCCGTGCAGGGGCGCTATGGCGTACAGGCCATGGTGGCGGTATCGCCGGCCATGCAGGAGATCGTCACGCAGATCCGCGCCATCGCCTCCACCAGCGCCACCGTGCTGGTCCAGGGCGAAAGCGGGACGGGGAAGGAAGTCGTGGCGCGCGCCTTGCATGCGGACGGTCGCCGCCGGGGCGGTCCCTTTGTGGCGGTCAACTGCGGGGCCATCACCGAAACACTGCTGGAGTCCGAGCTGTTCGGGCACGAGAAGGGCGCCTTCACCGGCGCGACGGAGCAGCGCAAGGGCGCCTTCGAGCGGGCCGATGGCGGAACGCTGTTTCTCGACGAGGTCGGCAACGCGCCCTCCAGCGTGCAGATCAAGTTGCTGCGCGTGCTGGAAGAGCGCGAAGTGACGCGGGTCGGCGGGCAGAAGACCATCAGTGTGGACGTGCGCGTCATCTCGGCCTCCAACAAGGATCTGGACGAACTGGTGGAGGCGGGGGACTTTCGAGGCGATCTGCTTTATCGGCTCAAGGTGGTGACCATCGACCTGCCGCCGCTGCGCCAGCGCCGCGAGGACATCCGGCCACTGGTCGAACGCTTTGCGGCCGCCGCCTGCGCCGATCATGGGCGGACCATCCAGGCCATCGAGCCGGCATGCTTTGATATCCTGGAGCGTCAGGAGTGGCCGGGCAACGTGCGGCAGTTGCGCAATGTGGTGGAGTCTTCCGTCGTAATGGCGACTGGGGCCACGCTGCGTGCCGAGGATCTCCAACTGCGCGAGTCCGTCATCCGCAGCGCGGCGGCGGTGCCGCTGTCGGTGCCCGAAGGGTGGACCATGGAGCGGATGGAGAAGGAGATCCTGACCCAAATGCTGCAGCGCGCGGGCGGCAATCGCACCCTCGCAGCCGAGAAACTCGGCCTCTCCCGACGCACCATTCAGCGGCGCATCAAGGAACTGGGGCTGCCCTTCTAAAGTGTCGCGCGCTCGGTCAGCGGTCCCCTCGCCCCGGCCCCCTCTACCGGAGTATGGGGCGGGGACTGGTGATGGGACATCATGACTCATGTTCGACAGGCGTTCGAATCCTGTATTGAGTCTCTATGTCTCGCATATGCCATTGCTATGACTGATGTAAATATTTTTATACAAAACACTTACATCGATTATGAATCGCTTGTAACCAAGTTGGTACGAGCCGTGCTATAATCCAGCAAGGAGATTAGCCATGGATCAGGATCGCTTTACGCAAAAAGCACAGGAAGCCATTCAGTCGGCGCAGACGGTTGCCACGCGGCTGGGCCATCAGGAGATAGATGGTGAGCATCTGATGCTCGCGCTGATGGAGCAGGAGGGCGGGCTGGTGCCGCGCATTCTGGAGCGGATGAGTGTCCCCGTGGTGCCGCTCAAGGCGCGTGTGGAGCAGGACCTGGACGCGCGCCCCAAGGTGTCCGGCGGCGCCACGGAGGCGGGCAAGTTCTATGTGACCCAGCGCTTCAACCGCCTGCTCGTGAAGGCGGCCGATGAGGCCAGGCGGCTGCGCGATGAGTACGTGTCGGTCGAGCACCTGCTGCTGGCGCTGGTGGATGAAGGGCGCAGCGCCTGCAGCAGCCGGCTGCTGCAGGAAGCCGGGATCGACCGCGCGGCCCTGCTGGACGTGCTCAAGGATATCCGGGGCAACCAACGTGTGACCAGTGACAATCCCGAAGGACAATACGAGGCCCTCACCAAGTATGGCGCGGACCTCGTGGCGCTTGCGCGCTCCGGTAAGCTGGATCCCGTCATTGGGCGCGACAGTGAAATCCGCAGCGTCATCCGGATTCTCTCGCGCAAGACGAAGAACAACCCCGTGCTGATTGGCGAGCCGGGCGTGGGGAAGACCGCCATCGTCGAGGGGCTGGCCCATCGCATCGTGCGCGGCGACGTTCCCGAGGGGCTGAAGGATAAGACCATCTTTGCGCTGGACCTGACCTCGCTCATGGCGGGGGCCAAGTTCCGGGGCGAATTTGAGGAACGCCTGAAGGCCGTGTTGAATGAGATCAAGTCGGCGGAGGGCCGCGTCATCCTGTTCATTGACGAAGTGCACATGATCGTGGGGGCGGGCAAGACGGAGGGCTCGCCGGATGCCGGCAATATGCTCAAGCCCATGCTGGCCCGCGGCGAACTGCACTGCATCGGCGCCACCACGCTGGACGAGTATCGGCAGCACGTGGAAAAAGATGCCGCGCTTGAGCGGCGCTTCCAGCCCGTGATGGTGGATGCCCCAACGGTTGAGGATACGATTTCCATTTTGCGCGGGCTGCGCGAGCGGTTCGAGGTGCACCATGGCGTGCGTATTCAGGATGCCGCGCTGGTGGCCTCGGCCGTGCTCTCCGACCGCTACATCAGCGACCGCTTCCTGCCGGACAAGGCCATCGACCTGATGGACGAAGCCTGCGCCTCGATCCGGACGGAGATGGATTCCATGCCGGCGGAGCTGGATGAAATCACGCGCAAGGTCATGCGCCTGGAAATCGAGGAGACCGCGCTCAAGAAGGAGAAGGACAAGGCCAGCCAGGAGCGCCTGAAGGCGCTGCGCAAGGAGCTGGCGGATCTGAAGGCCGGCTCCGCCACGATGAAGGCGCAGTGGGAGAACGAGAAGCGGGCCATCGAGAAGGTGCGCGAGACGCGCGAGAGGCTGGAACAGGTGCGCCGTGAAAGCGCGGAGGCTGAGCGCGCCTACGACCTGGAGAAGGTGGCCAAGCTGCGCCATGGCGTCATTCCGCAGCTCGAGCGGGAGCTGGCGGAAGGCGAGCGCAAGCAGCGGCCGGGCGAAGGCGGGCCGGCGCTGCTGCGCGAGGAAGTCACCGAAGAGGAGATTGCGGAAGTGGTCTCCCGCTGGGCCGGCATTCCCTTGACGCGCCTGCTGGAAGGCGAGCGGCAGAAGCTGCTTAAGCTGGGCGAGGAGTTGCACCACCGGGTCGTGGGGCAGGACGAGGCCGTGCAGGCCGTGGCGGACGCCGTGCTGCGTTCGCGCGCCGGCATTCAGAATCCGCGCCGTCCGATCGGGTCCTTCATTTTCCTGGG
Organism: Lentisphaerota bacterium; assembly: GCA_021413965.1. Taxonomy (GTDB): domain Bacteria; phylum Verrucomicrobiota; class Kiritimatiellia; order UBA8416; family JAIOPI01; genus JAIOPI01. The sequence continues at coordinate 35,958 of JAIOPI010000030.1, forward strand.
GCCGACGGGCGTCGGCAAAACCGAGCTGGCGCGGGCGCTGGCCGAGTCGTTGTTCGACGCCGAGGACAACATGGTGCGCATCGACATGAGCGAGTACATGGAAAAGCACGCCGTGTCGCGGCTGGTGGGCGCGCCGCCGGGTTACATCGGCTACGAGGAGGGCGGGCAGCTGACCGAGGCGGTGCGGCGCAAGCCCTACAGCGTGGTGTTGCTCGACGAGATCGAGAAGGCGCATCCCGACGTGTTCAACATCCTGCTGCAGATCCTGGACGACGGGCGGCTGACGGATGCGCACGGTCGTACGGTGAACTTCAAGAACACGATCGTCATCATGACCAGCAATGTCGGGTCTCCGCACCTGCTCGAGGGCATTGACGGAGCCGGGCACATTCGCGAGGACGTGCGCAAGCGCATCATGCAGGAATTGAAGGCCAGCTTCCGTCCGGAATTCCTCAACCGGGTTGATGACGTGGTGCTTTTCAAGCCGCTGACGGAGCCGGAAATCGAGACCATCGTGGGGCTGCTGCTGGCGGACCTGAATCGCCGGCTGGCGACGCAGGCCGTGTCGCTGGAGCTGGCTGACGGCGCGGCGAAGCATATTGCGCGCGCGGGTTTTGACCCGGTTTACGGGGCGCGACCACTGAAGCGCTTCATCCAGCAGCACCTGGAGACCCCGCTGGCCCGCAAGCTCGTGGCGGGCGACCTGCCCGCTGGCGGCAGGTTCACGGTGCGCGTCACGAACGGCGAGCTGGTGGTCGCCTAGCGGTGCGCCACGAGCCGGACTATTTCGCGAAGATCTCGGCGAAGAAATCCAGCGTGGCCTGCCAGGAGCGGCGGTCGGCGGCGGGATTGTAGGCGAGGCCCTGGCTGGGGTCGCTGCCGTTGTGCGGGTTGGTGAAGCCGTGCACGGCGCCGCCGTAGGAGATGAACTGCCAATCCGCGCCGGCATCCGTCAGTTCCTTCTGGATGGCCACGATATCGGCGGCGGGTTCGTAGGGGTCGGACGCCCCGTGGCAGATCAGCACGCGTGCGCGCACGTCGCCGGGCTTGGCGGGCAGTGGCGTGTCCAGCCCGCCGTGGTAGCTCACCACGCCGGCGAGGTCGGTGCCGCCGCGGGCGAATTCAAGCACGCAGAGGCCTCCCAGGCAGTACCCGATGGCGGCTACGCGGTTGGTGTCCACGCCCGGTTGCGCGCGCAGGACCTGCAGCGCGGTTTCGCCGCGATGGCGGATGAGTGGCCGGTCGCCCTTCAGTTCCCCGGCCAGTTTGCCCGCGCCTTCGAAGGTGTCCGACCGGCGGCCCTTGCCGTACATGTCGGCCGCAAAGGCCACGTACCCGGCCTCCGCCAGCTGCCGGGCCCGCTCGCGGGTGTAGTCGTTGATGCCCCACCATTCGTGCACCACCAACACGGCCGGACTGGACTCGCTCGCGCGGCGCGGGCGCGCCAGATAGCCTTGGTACACCTTGCCGTCGTCCCGGTACTCGATGACCTCCAGCGTGAGACGCGCGGCGGCCACGACGCGATCGGGCGCCAGGCGGCGCGTGTAGTCGGGATCGTAGTGCCGGTAGGTGATCTGCCCCTTGGCGTTGACGAGGTAGAGTGCGGGGACGGGGAGGAGAATGTCATCAGCCTCGGGTGCTGGCGGGAGCTCGATGCCAAGGCCCTTGTATGTCGCCATGGTGTCCCTGTCGAGGCGGTAGGCGAGCCCGGCCTCCCGGATCGCCTCCATCTTTGGATCGCCCAGCAGGGTGTAGTCCAGTCCGTTCGCCTGGGCGGCCTTGCTCACGCTGGCGTTGCCGTCGGGGCTGATGGCCACGAGTTGGTAGCCTTCTGCTTTCAGCTGTTCGTGCACCTGCTGCAGGCCGGCAAGGTGCTTGACGCAGTAGGGGCACCAGCCGCCGCGGAAGTAAACCAGGATGGTGGGCTTGTCCGCGAGCACGTCGGTAAGCCGCACGGTCTTGCCGTCGAGCGTGGTCAGGGCGGCATCGGGAACGGAGTCGCCCACGTCAAGCGGGCGGACGCGGTCGGGACTGTCCGCGTATGGCAATTCGCCCGCCGCGAGTGGCGGTGTGAGGCGGATGGCGGCGGCAAGGATGAGTATGGACAGCGCGTGGCGACGATGCATGGTGCATTCCCTCCCGGTGGACGACGTGTGTTCCCCCCCAATTTCCCTGACAGACGGGGCAGCCTACCATAGACTTCGGCCATGCGCCAGAGGATGGGTGGAATTTCGGCAGCCGATCCATCGCGGGATGGTCGGATTCTGCGGGTGAGTCGCGGCATGAGGCGCGTGCCGGCCCTCGCCGCGTTGGCGTTCGCGAGCACGGTTGGATTGGAGCTTACGGCTCGGGCGCAGGCCCAGTGGACCACGCTGCGCGATACCGATCGCACGGCACTGGCGAGCGCGCTGGATGTGCTGAACCTGACCACCAATGATCCCGGCTTTCTCAAGGATGTGGCGGAGCCGCGCTGGGCGCTGGCCCGTGTCCGGCGGCTGCTGGCCAGTCCCCTGGAGTTCCCGGAGCTCGCGGACGAGGCGATGCGGGCGGCCGCCGAACCGGCGCGCGGCGATTTTGCGGTGGCGGCCCGCTGGCTGGAACTGCCCGTCGCGGAATCGCTGCCCGAGGTCGCGGGGCCGACGGGGGCCGACGGGGAGCCGGTGCTCGATCCCCGCTTGATGGAGGCGCTGCGCGGGTTCGCGGCGGCGGCGCAACGGGCGCGTGCGCGCATCGATCACGCGTTCGCCCAGGTTGCCGGTGAGGATCGCGTGTACGCGGCGGCGTCGACGCTGGCGGGCAACTTCCTGGCGGGGGACCATCCGGATCTGCAGCCGCTGTTATCGGCGGCGGGCATGCCGGAACCGGTCGTGGCCGGCACCGTGGCGGAAGAGCGCTTGATTGATCCCGAGCCGGGCGTCAGTCGCTACCTGGGGGTGTGCGCGGGCGTTCGAATCGAGGACGTGCTCGCGGCCGCCGCCGGCATGCGGCAGGCGGTGGACGATCTGCAGGTGAGCGGGGAGCCTATCGCCTGGCCGACGGCGGTGTGCCGCCTTGAGGTGGCAGGAACGCGGATCGTCGTGGGAACCGTGGGCGACGACCGGTTTGATCAGGCGGCGGCGCTGATTCTGGATCCGGGAGGCAATGACCTCTACACCGCGGCGGCAGGCCGGGCGAACGGGCTCTTGGGGCAACCGTTAAGCGTCGTGTTCGATTTGAGCGGTGACGATCGTTACGTCGGGTCGGAGTTGCTGGGCCCCGGAGCGGCGCTGTTCGGCGTGGCGCTCCTGGTGGATGGGGGCGGCGCGGATGCCTATGGCGCGAATTATGTGGGGGCCGGGGCGGGGATCTTCGGTGTCGCCTACACGGAGGACCTGGCGGGCGACGACGCGTATCAGGCCCAGTCCATGGCGCAGGGGGCCGGGGTCGTGGGATTCGGCTGCCTGCGCGATGCGGCCGGGAATGATCGCTACGACCTCGGCTTCATCGGGCAGGGCTATGCCGGCGTGCGAGGCGTGGGGCTGTTGATCGACCAGTCGGGCAATGACCGGTACGCGGCGGGCGGCGTGCGCGTGGACTACGATCGCAACGAGGACCGCTACTTGTCGGTGGCCCAAGGCTGTGCTGTTGGCATGCGTCCCTATGCGGGTGGCGGCGTGGCGGCGCTGGTGGACTTGGCGGGCAATGACGCGTACGAGGCCGATGTGTTTGGCCAGGGCGTCGGGTACTGGTACGCCGCGGGCATGCTGCTCGACGGGGGCGGGCAGGATTCCTACCAGTTGTTTCAATACGGCCAGGGCTCCGGGATTCATCTCAGCCTGGGCCTCCTTGCCGACGGGGGCGGGCGTGACATGTACACGGGCTACATCCTGTGCCAGGGAAACGCGCACGACTACGCGGTTGGATGGCTGATTGACCAGGGCGGCGACGACACCTACACGGGCGATCATTTCGTCCAGGGGCGCGCCATCAACAATGCCTGCGCCGTCCTGCTGGATAGCGCCGGCGATGACGCCTACCTGGCGCGGCAGCCGGATCAGGCGCAGGGCCTTGGGGACAATGGCGGCGATCGCGAATATGGAAGCGTGGCGTTGATCCTGGATCTGGCGGGGACGGATCGCTACACCTGCGGGGCGACAAACGGCGCCAGCACCGAGCGCCCCGACTTCGGCGTGATTTTCGATCGGGCGGCCGAATCCGCAAAGGGGGAGCCGTGAGCGGCACGTGCGGCGGTTGGGTGTTGGCGCCCGTGGCGGCGGCACTGCTGCTGGCAGGTGGACAGGCCAGTGCCGATCCGTCGCCCGAGGTCTTCAATCCAACAAACGCCTCGCTTGACGAACTGGTCTCGTGGGCGCAGGTCTACGTATCCACGCCGGCCAAGAAGGAGGCCCGCAACGGTGCCCGCGATGAACTCTTCGCGCGCCGGGGCGAGAGCGTGCGCTACTTGTTCGAGCATCTGGCCCTGACCAACGACACCATCCGCCAGCTGGCCTATGAGTTGATTGTGTACAAGATGCCGCCGGATGAGGCGGCACCGGTGCTGGCGGATTTTCTGGCTGCGCCTGATGGTGTCACCCGTCGCGCGGCGGCGTACTATCTCGGGTTCACGCAGGCGACGAACCTGGCCCCGCGCGTGATGCCCCTGCTTGACGACGAACTGACGGCCGGGGCCGCCGCCCGAACGCTCGGCAAGTGGAAGGTGCGCGCCGCGGCGCCCGCCATCAGCGCGATGCTGAAGAGCGACAAGGAGCCGCGCCGCGTGATGGCCGGCAATGCCCTGCGCGACATCGGCGATGCGAGCGCCGTGCCGGCGCTGATGGCGGCGCTCGACGATCCGATCTTCACGGTTCGCAAGGTGGCCGCGCGGGCGCTGGCGTTACTGGGGCGGCCGGCGGAGAAGGCGTTGCTCGCGGCCTTGCCGGCGAGCCGCGGCCTCGCCCAGCGCGAGATCGTCCGGACGCTGGGGGCGATGCGGGCGAAGCAGGCGGTGAAGCCGCTTCGCAAGCTGCTGCGCCAGGCCGAGGGCGGGCTGCATCAGGACATCGTGCAAGCGCTCAGCGCGATTGCGGCTGGACCCGGCGGGCCGCCTTGAGTGGCTGCCCATCCGTCACGCGGGGGGCCTTCAGAAATTCACGCTGACGCGCATGCCGGGTGACGGTCTTGGGGGCGGCGTGCAGACCGACGAAGGGCGGACCACGTAGTGTGGCGATGCCCAGGACGTGTAGCCGTGCGTGTACGGCAGGTCGGCGTTCCACCCCGTGGCGGGATACGTCGGCTGCCAGGCCGTGCGGTTGGTCTGTGGCGGCACGGGCGGGCAATAGGGGGTGGGGTAACGATAATAGGGCGGTGCCACGTACACGTAGCGCCGTTCGGCATTGCGCCTCGCTTCCTCGGCATTCTGTTCGGCATCCCGCGCCCGCTGCTCGGCCTCGGACACACGCTGCTCCATGGCGGCCAACCGCTGCTGCGTTTCCGCTTCCTGGCGCTCGCGGTCGCGCTTGGCCAGCGCCGCGGCGTATTCGGAATCGACGGGGACATCCGGATACTGGCCGCGGAATGAACTCCAGTACTCCACCTGGCGCTCGCCGCTGGAGGCAAGGAAGTCGGGGTTCGCCAGCGCACGGTCACGCGCGGCCAGGCCCTCCACGCGCCGCTGTTCGCGCTTGGCCGCCTGGCGCGCCTGCGCCTCGCGGTACTGCTGTTCGCGCTCGATCTTCAGCGTCGCGGCTTCCTCCGCGGATACCAGCGTCACCTGGGTGACCACGCCGTCGCGCACTTCCACGCGGCCACGATCATACTGCAGAAGTTCGTAGGTGCCGGACCGAATGTGGCCGCGGGGCTCGCCCAGTACGGTGCGGACGCGCTCCGCCGGGTCGCCGACGTTGATGTCACCGGCGAGCGCGGTCGCCACGGTCAGGCCAGCGGTCAGGAACAGGATCAGCCGGCCGGTTGGAATATGGGCTCGCGTCTGCATGACAACCTCCATGATCGCCACCAAGGCTATTCTACGGTAGGACGCCAAGCGGGACGAGAATATTCAAATCGCGGCAACGCGCCCCCTATGTCGCGGAGGGGATACCCGCGGCGACGTCGCGGTATGTCGGCGCCCGGGGTGTTGCCGTGAACCGGCCGCGGTTGCGCAGGCATGCCGGCCTGCCCGGGCATACCGCGGGCGAGGCGGCTACAGGTCTGGGGACATGCTGCCGGCGCCAGGGGGCGGATTCGTGGTGAGATAGGCGCGACCAGACGGTTCCCACGTGCGGGCCACGCGCTTGAACCACACCGTGTAGGATGTCGTGGCTCCGTTCAGAGAAACCGGAACGTCGATGCGTCCGGCGCTCTTGCCGACAAAGAAGCGGCAGTCATCGAGCGTCATGGGCTGACTTCCGGCCGGCAGGTCCGGCAGTGCCTGAATGGCGGCACAGGCCTTGGCGTAGATCGCGCGCTCGGACGGCATCCAGTGCCCCGAGCAGCCGGACGCCAGGAGTGCCGCCAGCAGGCCGAGCGCGGTGCGCCGCCAGGGAGCTGTCGAGCTCCTGGGTTGCTGATTGCCAAGCATCATGGGCCGCAGCTTAGGCCATTCCCCCAGTCCGAACAACCCCAAACGTTGTCAGTCTGGCGCTCGCTCTGCTAGGCTGACGGGCACGAAGGCCGGCAGGCCGGGAGGTCGAGATGCTCCGTTTTCTCTTCCGCAAGGAACGGCAGGTCGAACAGTTCATTTTCAGCTACATCGACTACCTGGGCGAGGCGCGCGAGCGGTTTGCCAAGGCCATGGAGGTCTACCTTCGAGACGGGCTCTGCGACAACTTCCGCTTTCTTGCAGAGCAGACGCACAAAGCCGAGTCCAAGGCCGACGACGTGCGCTATGCCGTGGAGTCGATGATGTACGAACAGGCCCTGTTGCCGGAATCGCGGGGCGACATCCTGGGATTGTTGGAGGCGGTCGATGCGGTGCCGGGCATTTTCGACCGCACGTTGTACACCATCGACAACCGCCGCATTCAGGTGCCGGAGTTTCTCATCGCGGAACTACGCGAGATGGTGCAGGTGTCCGTGGAGGCGGTGGAGGCGTTTGAGAAACAGCTGCGCGGGCTGTTTACGGCGCACGAGGATGTCCGCCCCCTGATACAGCTGATCAATCGCAACGAGAGCCAGGTGGATCACATTGAGCGGAATGTCATGCGCCAGCTGTTCGACTCGCCGATCGATCCGTTCGCCAAGATTCAGACCAAGGACCTGCTGGTGGAACTGGCGGACATCTCCGACCTGGCGCACCAGCTGTCGCGTCGCGTGTACATCATCAGCGTGAAGCGACGCGTGTGACGGCGCCAGGCGGCGCGGCGACCGGGTAGAGAGGACAAGCGCGCATGTGGCTGTTGGGCGGGGTCTTTCTGGGATGGTCGCTTGGGCAGAACGACGCGGCAAACGTGATCGGGTCAGCCGTGGCGACGCGCATGTTGCGCTTTCGCACGGCCATCCTGCTGGCGGCGGTCTTCGTCGTGCTGGGGGCGGTTCTTGAAGGCCGCCCTGGCATCGAGACGTATTCCCGATTGACACACCTGACGCTGGGCGACGCTGTTGTCGTCACCGTTGGCGCGGCGCTGTCGGTGACGCTGCTGAGCCTGTTTGGACTGCCGAGCTCGTCGTCGCAGGCCACGGTCGGCTCTATTCTTGCGGTGGGCCTGCTGAAGGGGCAATGCAATCTGGCCGGGTTCACGAAAGTGGCGATGTGCTGGGTGGGCACGCCGCTGGGCGGCGCGATCATCGCCATGGGCCTTTACCTCGTGCTGGGGGTGGTCTACAACCGGCTGCGCTGGAATCTCTTTCAATCCGATGCGGCATTGCGTCTGGGGTTGCTGCTGGCCGGCGCATACGGAGCGTATGCGCTGGGCGCGAACAACGTGGCCAACGTGATGGGCGTCTTTGCAGGCGCCGGCGTGATCGATGTGCCGACCGCCGCGCTGGCGGGCGGGGCGAGCATGGCGCTGGGGATCCTGACGTGTAACCGGCGCGTCATCGAAACGGTGGGCAGGGGGTTGGTGCGCCTCAATCCCTACGGCGCCTTCGTGGTGCTGCTGGCGCAAGCGATCACTGTGCACATCTACACCCAACTCGGCGTTCCGGTGTCCACCAGCCAGGCGGTCATCGGAGCCATCTTGGGGGTGGGGGCGGTGCGCGGCATCAACACCGTACGCCCGAGGATGCTGCTGCATATCGTGGTGGGCTGGGTCCTCACGCCGGTGCTGGGCGGGGTCATGGCTTTGCTCGTGCACGTCGCGCGCCACCTGCGCTATGTTCCGTGAAAGCATGAACGCGCAACGCAGGCAAATCTGGGGCTGGGCCTTTTACGACTGGGCGAATTCCGCCTTCGCCACCACCGTCATGGCCGGTTTCTTTCCCGTTTTCTTCGCGGAGTACTGGAACCACGGCGTTGACGCCTCCGTGGTGACGTTCCGCCTGGGCGCGGCCCATTCAATCGAGGGGATCCTGGTGGCGGCGCTGGCGCCGCTGTTGGGTGCCATGGCCGACCGCGGGGGGGCGCGCAAGCGGTTCTTGCTCGCCTTCGCTGCGCTGGGGGTGTGCAGCACGGCAGCCTTCTTCTGGGTGCCCCGGGGCGCCTGGTTCGCCGCGGCGACGCTGTTCGTGCTGGCGGCAAGCGCGTTCGCCGCCAGCCTGATCTTCTACGATGCCCTGCTGGTGGGGGTGGCCCGGGAAGGGGACGTGGACCGCGTATCCGCGCTCGGCTACGGGCTGGGCTACCTGGGGGGCGGCGCGCTCTTCACGCTCAACGTGGCCATGACGCTCAAGCCCCAGGCGTTCGGACTGGTGGATGCCGGGCAGGCCGTGCGGCTCTCGTTTCTGACGGTCGCCGTGTGGTGGGCATTGTTCTCCCTGCCGCTCTGGCGCTGGGTCCCGGAACCGAACCAGCCAAGTCCGCAGCGCGGCTGGATGGTGCTGGTCGGGGGCCTGCGCCAGATCCGCGCCACGTTTCATGAGATCCGCCGATTGAAGGTGGTGTTTCTGTTTCTGCTGGGCTACTGGCTCTACATCGACGGGGTCGACACGATCATCCGCATGGCCGTGAACTATGGCCAGTCCATCGGACTGGCGAGCAAGGACCTGATCCTGGCGCTGCTCATCACACAGTTCGTCGGCTTTCCGGCTGCCATCATCTTCGGCCGCATCGGAGGCCGGCTGGGCGCCAAGCGCGGCATCCTGATTGGACTCGGCGTGTATTTGTGCGCCACCGTGTGGGGCTACTTCATGCGCCGTCCCGCCGAGTTCTATGGACTGGCGGTGGTCATTGGCTGCGTGCAAGGCGGCGTGCAGTCCCTCTCGCGCTCGCTGTACACGCGGCTGATCCCGCCGGACAAGGCGGCGGAGTTTTTTGGCTTCTACAACATGCTCGGCAAGTTCGCCGCCGTCATCGGCCCGTTGCTGATGGGCGGCGTCAGCATGCTGACGGGCAGCGCCCGCCTCTCGATCCTCTCCCTGTCGGCTCTCTTCATTGGCGGCGGCGTCCTGCTTTGCTTTGTCAACGAGACGCCAGGGGTGCGCGCCTCGCAGGGGGAGGCATGACGGGAGCCCTGCCGAGGATGTCCGGCGCATGAGCGCGGCCTCCCACACGTGGCGGCGCCTGCTGGTCCTGCGTGGCGGCGCCGTCGGCGATTTTGTTTTGACGCTGCCCGCGCTTAGCGCCCTTCGCGCGCACGGGTTACGTGCCGATATCGAGCTGGTCACGTATCCCCGCACCGGCCGGCTGGCCTTGGCCGGCGGGCTTGCCGACCGCGTGCGCTCGCTGGACGACGCCGCCGTGGCGGCGCTGTTTTCGCCGGGGGCCGACCTCGCGCCGCCGCTGCGCGCGGTGCTTGCCGCCTGCGATCTGGCCGTGAGTTTTCTCCATGATCCCGGTGCGGTCGTGCGGTCGCAATTGCAGGCGGGAGGGGTGGCTCGGGTCCTGGCGGTGGCGCCACCGATGGCCGGCCCGGCGCCTGCGGGAGCGGGGCATGCCGCCGACGACCTTGCCGCGCCATTATGCGACCTGGGAGTGGCGGTGACGTTACCGGCGGTGCCGCGGCTGAACCTTCCGCCGGCGCTCATCGCGGCTGGCCGGGCACTGCTGCCTGGCCGCGGGCGCCCCGTGGTGACGCTGCACCCTGGCAGCGGCAGTTGCACGAAGAACTGGCCGCTGGAGCGTTTCCTCGCCCTGGCAGACCGGTTGGCCGGCGAGTTGGACCTCTGCCCCGTGATGGTGCTGGGCGAAGCGGAAAGGCTGCAGCGTGAGGCCCTAACGCGGGCCGGGTGCCGTCACCCGCTGTTGCCCGCCTGCGATCTGGCCGCGCTGGCAGGCGTGCTTGCGAGCGTGCGGGCCCACGTTGGCAATGACTCCGGCGTCACGCACCTCGCGGCATCGGTCGGCGTTCCCGTGGTGGCGCTCTTTGGCCCGACGGATCCGGCGCGTTGGGGGCCACGCGGAGACGGTGTGCGCGTGCTGCAAAGCGCCGAGGGGTTGGCCGGGCTCGCGGTCGAGATGGTCTTCGATGTCGTGAAGGGGATCCGCTAGCATCCATCCGGGGATGGCGCGGGGGCGACGTGCGGACCGCACGCCTGGGCGGGGCTACGAGTGGGGCGAGCCGCGCGGCTTGTTTTGGCGTGGAAACACGCTATACTCCGATCATGCGTGTGTCGACATGGAGCGGGTTGGCGGCTCTCGGGCTGGCCGCGATGATGACCGGGTGCCAGCGCGCGGAAACGGACTACGATCCCTACACGGACTTCACAGCCTACACGCGCTTCGCCTGGAACGCGCCGGAGCGCGAAGCCGAGAGTGCGACGGAGCGTGACTATCCCCACCTGCTCGCCGACATTCGCGAGATGGTGGCCACCAACCTCGTCCACAAGGGACTCACCCTGGCTGAGCCTGGTGATGCCGACCTCCTGCTGACCGTGCATCTCGAGCTGGCAGACTACCACACGGCGCCCGATGCGAACGCGGACGGCCACTCGGATATTCCTTCACAGAAGCTGGGCCCGCTCGTCCTGGCGCCGTATTCGGTGACGGAAATGGACAATTCGGATCTCAACCGCGAGCTACAGGAAGGCACGTTGCTGTTGAACATGTTCGAGCGCGAAAGTGGCGAGCCGGTCTGGCAGGGCTGGTTGCGGCGCGTGATGGATGTGGAGAATATCCGCGACGTCGAGTGGCGCCAGCGACCGGACGCGTCGGACGTCACGTACCGGCGCCGGATGGTGCGGCAGGCGGTGGATCGACTGCTGGCCGATTTTCCGCCGAAGCCGAAGGTGCGCCTCTCGGCGGAGGGCCGGAAACCGGACTAGCATGAAACGGCTGTATTTGGTGCGACACGCAAAGTCGAGTTGGCAGGAATCCACGCTCAGCGATTTTGATCGGCCCCTGAACCGGCGCGGAGAGCGGGACGCCCCGCAGATGGCGGAGCGCCTGGCGCGGCGTGGCGTGCGCCCCGACCGGTTGCTGTCGAGCGGCGCCGTGCGCGCCATCACGACGGCACGCGTCCTGGCCGAGGCGCTGAAGTACCCCGCCAGCGCGATCGAAGAGAACAATCGCATCTACGAAGCCGATGCCGGCGATTTGCTGGCCATCGTGCGCGCTCTGGATCGCCAGTGGGACACCGTCATGGTCGTCGGTCACAACCCGGCCATGACCGACCTGGTCAACGCGCTGACCGATGAGATCGTCGAAAACGTCCCGACCTGCGGGATCATGGAAATCGTGTTCGACGGGGACGATTGGGCCGGCATTGACATCGGGGGCGGCCATCTCGCGGCGTTTGACTTTCCGCGGAATGGGGATTGAGCCAGCCAGCGTCGGGCGGGCCAACGGCACCGGGTGTGGTGCAAATTGGTGGAGGATATGGGAGTCGAACCCACGACCTCTTGAATGCCATTCAAGCGCTCTACCAACTGAGCTAATCCCCCGCCGAGCAGGCAATAAACGTGACTGATTAGCAGAGCCCACCCGCCCTGTCAATCGCGGTGCGCGGGAATCAGCTCTTCGGCGACATGGTCGGCGAGGAGCCGGCCGGTGGGCGTGAGGGTCCAGCGCGCGCCCTGCTGGGTGACCACGCCCTGGTCGCTGAGGCGCGCCAAGGCTGATTTCCAATGCGTGATCAGGTCGGCATCGGCGTCGGCGAACCGATCGAGGTTCACGCCTTCGGCGAGGCGGAAGCCGAACATGAGGCGTTCGGTCAGGTCGGCGCGCGCATCGAGCGTGTCACGCTCGCGTCGCACCGGGTTGCCGGCTTCGGCCGCGGCGACGTAGGCATTGACATCCGCGACGTTGGTCCAGCGTTCCGTGCCGACGCGGGAGGACGCGGCGGGGCCGAATCCGAGATAGTCGTTGCCGCGCCAGTACGCCAGGTTGTGGAGGCATTCGCGCCCCGGGCGCGCGTAGTTGGAGAACTCATAGCGATGGAAGCCGGCTTCGCCCAGAATCGATTCGGCCACATCCAGTTCCGCCACCTGCGTGTCGTCGTCCGCCGGGGTGAATTCGCCGCGCTCGACCTGGTCCGCCAGGAGGGAGCCATCCTCGATGGTCAGGGCGTAGACGGACAGGTGCTGAACGGGGAGCCGGGCCGCCTGGGCCACCGAGGCCCGCCATTCGTCGGACGTCACGCCAGGCAGGCAGGCGATCAGATCGATGCCGACATTGTCGATGCCCCCCTCCCGCGCGCAGGCCAGCGACGTCTCGACGTCAGCCACCGAGTGGCGGCGGAAGATGCGCTGCAGCGTGGCGTCAGTCAGGGCCTGCACACCAAAGCTGATGCGATTGACGCCCGCGGCGAGCATGGCGGCCACCTTGCGCGGGGTCAGTGTGCCGGGCTGCGCCTCGATCGTCCACTCCACCAGCGCGGAGGGGTCGATGCGCGATCGCACGTGCTGGAGCAGACGCGCAAAAGAGTCCTCGGCCAGCGATGACGGCGTGCCACCGCCGATGAAAATCGTCTCGGGCTTCAGCGGTGGGCCGGTCCGCCGCCATTGGTCCATCTCGCCGGACAGGGCCTCCACATAGCGGGACGCGCGCTGCTCATCATACATCACGGAGTAGAGCACACAGTAGGAACACTTCCCGCTGCAGAACGGAATGTGAACGTAGAGATGGCGGATGGGGTGCTGGTTGAGAACGACGTCCATATCGGACTGTAGCATGCCCTCGTGCCGCCGGCGAGTGTACAGCGTGAAGACCGGGGGTGACGTCATGAACCGATTGACCACCGGATGATCGCCATGTACGATCCCGCTTGTCGGGATTTGCAACGGCTGGCGCGAAAGGTGGGCCGCTCCATGCGACTGCGGTCGCGACTGTTTGTCATTCTTCTCGTGACCGTGACCGGCTTTGGCGCCGTCGCCTATATCATCCAGAACCGGGTGCTCCAGCCCAGTTATGTTCGCCTCGAGCAGGACGCGGCTCGTCGTGACGTGGCGCGGTGCACACAGGCGATACATCGCGAGCTGAAGCACCTGATCATCCTGGCCCAGGATTGGGGATCCTGGAATGACACCTACCGTTACGTACAGGATCATAACGCCGATTACGAGACCAGCAACTTGACGCCCGAGGCGTTCAGACTCAATGCGCTGCACGCGTTGATTCTCAGCGATGTGGATGGCCGGGTGATCTGGGGACAGGTCCGCGATCCCGCCAGCGGCCAACGTGTCACCGTCGCGGAGCTGTCGGGTGATCGGTTGCCGCCGGGCAGCCCCCTGATGTTGCGCGATGAGACGCAAGCGGTTTCCGGAATCCTGGTGACGCGTCGCGGCCCCATGCTGGTGGCCGCCGTCCCGATCCTGGATTCCGAATCCAAGGGCCCCCTGCACGGCACGGTCATCATGGGACGCTTTCTTGATCGCGCCATGCTGTCGCGTCTGCGGGAGCAGACCCGGGTGGACTTTCGTGTGCGCCTGGTGTCGCCGGCTCGGGCGACGTTTCTGGGGCATCCGTCTCTGAGCCGTGCGGTGCGTCGCGGCGAGGTGCTCGTCGAGGAGGCGTCCGCGGAGCTCCTGAACGGCTACGGCGTGTTGCGGGATATCGACGGCCGGCCAGCGCTGCTGATCCGCGCTTACGTGCCGCGCGAGATCACGTTGGCGGGCACCCGGGCGACGCGCGTTGCGCTGGCGCTGATGTGCGGCGCCGGGTTGCTCATCAGCGGGGTGATGCTCATCTACATTCAGGCGACGGTGGTGCGGCCGGTGCTGCAGTTGAAGCGGCATGCGGTGGCGATCCGGGGCCCCTCGGATTTATCGCGGCGGGTGGAGCTTGGTCATGGCGATGAACTGAGCGAGCTGGCGGGTTCCTTGAACGATCTGTCCGCGCGGCTGCACGCCCTGTCTACCGAGCAGGAGGCGCGCATCGCGGAGCGCACGCGTGCCCTGGCCGAGGCCAATGAGCGCCTGCAGCAGGAAGTGGATCAACACCACCGCGTGGAGGCGGAACGGCAGCGGCTGGAGACCCAGCTGCGGCGAAGCCAGAAGATGGAGGCGATCGGCGCGCTGGCCGGCAGTGTGGCGCATGACTTGAATAATCTGCTTTCGGGCATGGTGAGCTACCCCGATTTGTTGCTGACCGATGCGCCGCCGGGCAGTGCGCTCGCGTCCGGGTTGATGACGATCCGCAAGACCGGTGAGCGGGCGGCGGCCATCGTGCGGGACTTGCTGACGCTGGGGCAGGGCGTGGCTCACGAGCGGATGCCAATCGCGGTGAATCAACTGGTGGCCGCCTATTTGGCCAGCCCCGAGCATCGCCGCATCATGACCGACCATCCGGGCGTAACCGTCCAGACAGACCTGCGCGACTCGCTGCCCGTGATCGTGGGATCCGCACCGTATTTGACCAAGGTGATGATGAACCTGGTCCTGAATGCCTGCGACGCGATGCCAGCGGGAGGGGTCATATCCATTCAAACCAACCGCTGTCCGGTCGAGGCCGGCCCCCCGGGCGGTGCGGTGGAGCCGGGCGACTACGTGACCTTGACGGTGTCCGACTCGGGCGTCGGACTCAGCGCGACGGATCTGGAGCGCGTGTTCGAGCCATACTACTCGCGCAAGGTGCGGGGGGGCGGCGGGACGGGGTTGGGATTAGCCATCGTGTGGAATGCCGTGCGGGAGCATGGGGGGACCGTCACGGTGCGCAACAACGTCGGGCCAGGCAGCGAATTCACGCTCTACTTTCCATGCCAGGGACAACCGCCGCCCCAGCCGCGATTGGACGGAGTCGAAGGCGCACCGGGAGGTCACGGGGAGATGGTGCTGGTGGTCGATGACGTGGCTTCGCAGCGGGAGATTGCCTCCCGCATGCTGGAACACCTCGGTTACCGGACGGCCTCTGCCAGTTCGGGAGTGGACGCCGTGGCCTACGTCCAGCGTCAGCCTGT
Source organism: Lentisphaerota bacterium (assembly GCA_021413965.1). Taxonomy (GTDB): domain Bacteria; phylum Verrucomicrobiota; class Kiritimatiellia; order UBA8416; family JAIOPI01; genus JAIOPI01. The sequence goes on from JAIOPI010000030.1 coordinate 51,362, forward strand.
CGATCTGGTGCTGCTCGACATGGTCATGGAATCCGGCATAGACGGTCTTGAAACTTACCGGCGGTTGCTGGCGATTCGCCCCGGGTTGCGGGCGGTCGTGGCCAGCGGCTTTGCGCATGCTCAACAGATTGACGACGTGCAGAAGTTGGGGGTGGGGGCGACATTGGCCAAGCCGTATTCGCTCGCGCAGCTGGCCCTGGCCATTCACGCGGGGCTGACGCGCCCGGTCACGTGAGCGTGAGCGCGGCGGATCATTCGGCCAGAATGAAATCGCGGATGTCGATGCCGACGCTATACCAAGTTGACCACGTGTTGTCGCCGAAGGCAGGCAGGGCGTGGCCGCGGGCGTCCTTAAACCCGATGCCGGTGTCCGCCAAGGCCAGTGGCAACGCGCGGTTAAAATCGCGGCTCAGGGACACGTAGGATTTGGACATGGAGAAGCGGCGAGTCCGGCTGGCGATGCGCTGCTGGCGCTCGGCCCGTTCGCTGAGGGCGCGCTCGGCATCGGTCAGCGCGGCGTCCCAGACGGGGGCCTCGATGCGGGCAGGGGCCAGGTTCCGTGGACGTCCGGGAGGCGTGGGCGGGGGAGCGGAGATTGGCGGGGGAGCGGATGGCAGGTCCTGCGGCAGACCATAGCTGACGCTGATGAAATCGATTGCGCCCTGGGTCACAAAAATCAATGTGGGGCCGAAGAAGTACAGTTGGCCGTCGTCGGTGTCGATGACGCGGGTTGGTGATCCGAGCCTGGCGCGCATATGGGCGTCCGAATCGCCAACTTGGACGGGGAACTCGGCACGGGAGGCCAGTGCGCCGGCACACAGGATCACACCCACCATTATCCAGCTACCACGCATAGTCGCCAAAACCCCAGATCATCAACGCGGCAGGTAATCGGATTATTGTACCAAGCCTTGACGCCGTGTACACACGCAAAGGGGAGGAATCACGACGGTCGTGGCGCCAACGCGGGCGCATCCGCAGAATGTCCCGCACAGGGCCGGGGGATTACCGGAGGCACCCACTCGTCAAGGAGAGGTTACGCGTGCTGAGGGCGTGGCGGCATCCGTCGCGGCCTGCTTTTTGGGCAGGTAGCGCTGGGCCAGCATGTCGGTGGTCGGCAATTCCGCGTAGGTTTCCCCCTGCGGCCCGATGTAGAGGTTACTGAGCTTGATAAAGCGCACGTTGTACACGGTTCCGCCGGGCAAGGTGATGGGCACGTCGACGAGTTCAACGCCAGGCGTCAGATCGTGGCGCGGTGCCAGTTCGGAGGGACTCGGCTTGTGGGGCTTCGGCGCTTTGCTGTAGCGGTGATGGCCGTCATAGCGCGGTCCATAGACGTCGTCATAGCGATAATAGCGTGGGCCGGAGTGGTAGCGGCCCCAGCCATCCCGCCAGCCATCATCCGCCCAATAGCCGTCATCGCCGTACGCATAGCCGTCGTGGTGGTGATCGTTGCCCCACCACCCGTCGCCAGACCCATAGCCGATGAGGGCTCCCGCCGCCGCAAAAGCCGGGATGGCGAATTCATCGCGCATGTCGCTGTTATGGCCGACGATGGCACCCAGTGCCGCCCCGACCAGGCCGCCGCGCAGCGCGTCGTCCCACTCGTCCGCAGACGCGCAGCGCACCGCCAGACAAAGGACCACAAGGCAAGCCCTCATCGTCTTCATGCCCACAGTATACCACGCGGGGCACAGGCGTGAAAACCGCAAAACGGTAGGGCATTGCGATCTGCCGGGAGGCGGACTATACTCGGGCGTTTCCGGAGAAACGTGCGGTGAGCACGTCATTTCGCGAGGTCTGCCTGGGCGGGGGCCGGCATGCTGCAATTCCTGTTTAACGATGCCCGTCGCGACGAGGATTTGCCCGCCGGCATGGTCGTCCTGGATTACGTCCGACGCGTCGGCCGGTGCCCGGGAACCAAGGAAGGCTGCCGAGAAGGCGATTGCGGCGCCTGCACCGTGCTGCTGGGCGAGCCCAACGGTGCGCGCTTCCGCTACCAGGCCATGACTTCCTGCCTCATGCCCATTGGCGATCTGCATGGGCGCCACCTGGTGACCATCGAAGGATTGAACGGTCCCGGGCTCAATGCCATTCAGCAGGCGATCGTGGACCAGGGCGCCACGCAGTGCGGGTTTTGCACGCCGGGGTTTGTGGTCAGCCTGACGGGCTTCCTGCTGGGCGAGGCGCCGCTGACCGAGGTTGAGGCGCTGGCGGCGATTGAAGGCAACATCTGCCGCTGCACCGGCTATGTATCCATCGTGCGCGCCGTGCGCGACATGCTGGCGGCCCTGCGCGACAAGGTGCCCGCGACGGGAGACCGGCTGCCGGCGCTCATGGCCCTGGGCGTGGTGCCGCCCTATTTTGCGGAAGCCTTGACGCGCCTTGGCCCGGTCACGCCGCTGCCGCCCGCGCCGCCGGGCGCCGTGATCGTCGGTGGCGGCAGCGACCTCCTGGTGCAGCAGGCGGAGGCGCTGGCCGGGCAGCCCCTGCGGCTGCTCAGCCATGAGCCGAATCTGCGGGGACTGCGCGAGCGCGATGGCGACCTCTACATTGGCGCCATGTCCTCCACCGAAGACCTGCTGCGCTCGGACCTGGCGCGCGCGTTCATCCCCGATCTGGAGCCGACGCTGCGCCTGGTGTCGTCCCAGCTCGTGCGTCGCCGCGCGTCCGTGGGCGGCAACATCGTGAACGCCTCGCCGATCGGCGACCTGACCATCATGCTGCTGGCGCTTGGCGCCGAGCTTGGCCTGCGGCTGGGCGAGGAGTTCCGCACGTTGCCGCTGGCGCGTTTCTTCCTCGGGTACAAGCAGCGCGATTTGCGACCCGGGGAATGGATTGAGTGGGTGCGGCTGCCGGCCGCGCGGCGGTCGTACTGCTTTCACTTCGAGAAGGTGTCGCGCCGCCGGTACCTCGACATCGCCAGCGTCAATACCGCACTCAGCGTGCAGCTCGTGGACGGCGTCATGCGCGACGCCACGCTGGCCGCGGGCGGGGTGGGGCCCATTCCGATGGTCATCCCCGCCGCGGCGGGCGCGCTGCGCGGGCAGCCCGTTTCCGCGGCGGCGGCCCAGGCTTGTGCGGCGGCGGCTTGTGCGGCGGTGCGGCCCATCAGCGACGTGCGCGGCTCGGCGGACTACAAGCGCCTCTTGCTGCGGCAGTTGATCTACGCGCATTTCGTGGAGCTCTTCCCCGAAGCCTGCCCGGTGGAGGCGCTATGCTGAGGAACGTCGACACCCCCCTGCACGTGCGGGGCGAGTCGGTTTTTGTGGACGATCTGCCCGAGCCGGACGGCACGCTGCACGGCGCGGTTTGCGCGTCGCCGGTGGCGCACGGCGGGCTTCGGGCCATTCACCTTGACGACGCGCGTGCGTGTCCCGGCGTGGTGCGCATCCTGACGGCGGCCGATATCCCCGGCCAGAACGAGATCGGCAACATCATCGCGGACGAGCCGCTGCTGGCGGAATGCGCGGTGCATTACGTGGGGCAGCCAGTGGCGCTGGTGGTCGCGCGCACGCCGGAAGCGGCGCGCGAGGCCGTCACGCGCGTACGCCTGGACATCGACGAGCAGCCGCCCGTGCTGGATCCGCGCGCGGCGGCCGCCGCAGGCCATTTCATCGCCCCGCCGCGACGGCTCGTCCTGGGCGACGTGGATGCCACCTGGGCGCACTGCCAGACGGTGCTTGAGGGACGCGTGGATTCCGGCGGGCAGGAGCATCTCTACCTGGAAATGCAGGGGGCCATGGCCGTGCCCGATGAGAAGGGACACCTGCGCGTGTACTCGAGCACGCAGGGGCCGACGGCGGTGCAGCGTACGGTGGCTCGCGTGCTGGGGCTCGGCATGCACGCCGTGCAGGTGGAGGTGCGCCGGCTGGGAGGGGGGTTCGGCGGCAAGGAAGACCAGGCCACGGCGTGGGCCGTGCTGGCGGCGCTGGGCGCTTGCCTCCTGCGGCGGCCGGTGAAGGTGGTGCTGCGCCGCGGCGAAGACATGCGCATGACCGGCAAGCGCCACCCTTACTCAAGCGACTACCGCATCGGCCTGGACGGCGCGGGCAAGATCCTGGCGTTCGAGGCGACGTATTACCAGAACGCCGGGGCCGCGGCGGATCTGTCCACGGCGGTTCTCGAGCGCACGCTCTTTCACTCCACGAACAGCTATCACATCCCGAACGTGCGCGTCACCGGGATGAGCTGCCGCACGAACCTGCCGCCGTTCACGGCCTTCCGCGGCTTCGGGGGGCCGCAGGGCATGTTCGTGATCGAGTCGGCCATCGCGCGAGCCGCTGACGCATGCGGGCTCCCCGCATGGGAGCTGCAGCGCCGGAACCTGCTCGAGGCCGACAGCGTCTTCCCCTACGGCATGCGCGTGTACGATCCGCGGGCGCGCCGGTGCTTCGAAGAGGCCCTTGCGCGTTACCACTGGGAGGACTGGCAGCGTGAGGCGGCGGCGTTCAACGCCGCCAACCGGCGCTTCAAGCGCGGGCTGTCCGCCATGCCGGTGTGCTTTGGCATTTCGTTCACCAACACGATGCTCAACCAGGCCGGTGCGCTGGTGCACGTGTACACCGATGGCAGCGTCGGCGTGAGCACGGCGGCCGTGGAGATGGGGCAGGGCGTCAACACGAAGATCCTGCGCGTGGTCGCGCGCACACTGGGCATACCGGATGCGCGCGTGTCGATCGACAGCACGGACACGCGCCGCGTGGCCAATACGTCGCCCACGGCGGCCAGCGCGGCGGCGGATCTCAACGGCATGGCGGCGCAGCTGGCCTGCCAGGCGGTGCTCGAGCGCCTGCGCGGCGTGGCGGCGGCGCTGCTGGGCGCGGCCGGCCGCCTGGCCATACACGACGGGCGTGTGCAGGTGGACGGGCGCGCGACCGATCTCACCTGGGAGCAACTCGTGGCGGCGGCTTACATGCGGCGGACCAACCTGTCGGCACAAGCCTACTTCGCGACGCCGGACATTCACTACGACAAGACGACGGAGCAGGGCGAGCCGTTCCGTTACCACGTGTTCGGCACGGCGCTCACGCAGGTCACGGTGGACGGTCTGCGGGGCACGTACACCCTTGATGCGGTGCGCATGGTGCACGATGCCGGCGCGAGCCTGGACGTGCTGATCGATCGCGGGCAGGCCGAGGGCGCGCTGCTGCAGGGCATCGCGTGGGTGACGCTGGAGGACCTGCTGTTCGACGCCAAGGGCCGGCTGATGAGCAACTCCCTGACGAATTACAAGGTGCCCGATCTGCACTTCGCGCCGCGGGAGGTGGACGTGGCGTTCCTGGAGGAGGCGGGCAACCCGCGCGCGGTGCTGCAGAGCAAGGCCATTGGCGAACCGCCGCTGATGTACGGCATTGGCACGTACTTCGCGATCCTCAGCGCCCTGCGCGCCCTTCGTCCCGGGCGCCCCGGCGTATACGACGCGCCGCTCACACCCGAGAAGGTGCTGCGGTTTCTTTACGCGTAGCGCGTCGCCCGTCACCCCGGCGGCGCCAGGCCGGCCGCGCCGCCGGCGGCGAACCCCTCGGGGCACCGGCGCGCATCCGCCCTGTGGCCGAGCGGACTTTGCTTGCAGAAAGCGTCGGGGTGCCCTAATGAGCAGGCAACAACGAGAGCCCCATGCGCCTGCACGCGACCCCCCGCGACATCGTGACCGGCCTGATTGTGTTTCCGCTGGGTGACTCCATCGGCGCACTGCTCACGGGGCAATTCGGGGCCTTGCGCTTTGCGGGGATGATGGCGCTCGGCGCGATCCTGTATGCCTGGGAGATCCCCGCCTACTTCCGCTGGATCGACCGGCGCACGCCGGACAGCCTGCCGCCGGGACGCCGCGCCGTGTTGCGCACCGGGCTGGCGATGCTGTATTTCAACCCGCTGTGGATCGCGCGCCATCTCGCCTTCATCGCCGCCTTCATGGCGCAATGGGACGCCTTGCGCTGGAGTCTGCTGCGAACCGCGACGCTGTCCTGGGCGTTCAATATCCCCGTGGCCCTGGTGGGTAATTTTGTCATTCAAATGAAGCTGCCATTGCGGCATCGTTTCCTGGGCAGCGCCACGTTTTCGGCGATCATGGTGGTGTACTACGCCCTGAGCCGCGTGATGTTTCAATGAACCCGGATGCATGCTGGGAACTGGCACGGGCGACCTGCGCCGCCGGCGGACGCGCGTGCCTGCTGGTGGTGGTGGACCGCCAGGGGTCGGCCCCGAACGGGCCGGGCGCCAAGCTGGTCCTGACGGACCGCGGGGCGCGCGCCGGCACGGTTGGCGGTGGCGCGTCGGAGTTTCAACTGGTGGATCACGCGGCGCAGGCGCTGGCCGCCGGTGTCCGGCGCCCGGAGACGCTGACGCTCAACCACGACGAGTGCGCGCCCGATTCGCGTTCGGGCATGATTTGTGGCGGCTCGCAGCGTTACGTGCTGGTGTATCTCGACGCATCGGACGTGCCCGCGCTGGCGGCCGCCGCCCAGGCCGAGCGCGAGGCCCGCGTGACGCGGCTGGTGCTCACGCCTGAGGGCCTGTCCCTGGATCCCACGCCGCTGGCCGACGGCGTCATGCGCTGGCAAAAGCGCGCGGGCGATGCCTGGTGCTACGAGGAGAACGTGGGCCGACGCGACCGGCTGACGATCATCGGCGGGGGCCATGTCGGGCTGGCACTCTCCCGCATGGCCGCCCTGGTGGATTATCACGTCACGGTTCTCGACAATCGTCCCGGGCTGAGCACGTTCGAGGCCAACACCTACGCGCATGCCCGGCGCGTTGTAGACTATGGGCACATTGCGGACGAGGTGCCGGACGGGCCGGCCAGCTATGTCTGCATCATGACATACGGCTTTCGCCACGATCGCGACGTGCTGCGCGCGCTGATTCACAAGCCGGTCCGCTATCTCGGCATGCTGGGCAGTCTGGCCAAAGTCCGGACGGTGATGCGAGACCTGGCGGCGGAGGGCCTGCCGAAGGCGCTGCTGGACCGGGTGCATGCACCGCTCGGCGTGCCCATCGGCAGCCGCACGCCGGAAGAAATCGCCGTCAGCATCACGGCGGAACTGATCCGCGAGCGGCGGGTGGGGGATGAAGGGCGGTAGGAGGCGCCACCCGGGGGCGCTGCGGCAGCCGGGGAGCGGGCGGGATCCGCGCCACGCGCGTGCCGTCCATGGCGAAGGCGTTATGATTACACCACTCGAACTCGTGGTCGCCCGGTATCGGGAAGACCTGGCCTGGGTGCCGCGCGTGCCGGCGGGCGTTCGCGTGACGACGTATGACAAGGGCGGCGGCGCGTCCGGGGCGGTGGCGCTTCCGAACGTGGGGCGCGAGGCGCACACCTACCTGCAGCATCTCGTCACGCGTTATGACTCGCTCGCGGCGACGACCGTCTTTTGCCAAGGGCGCCCGTTCGACCACGTTCCGGATCTTCAGCGCCGCCTCACGCGGCTGGCGGATGGGACGGACCGGGTTCCGGATTTTCGGTGGCTGGGGTTTGTGATCGACTGGGACGATCCGCAGGGCCAGCGGCTCTTCCGCACGTGGAGCAAGAACGACGACCAGCGCGCGCTCGACATGGATGGATTCTGGCGAGCCCTCTGGCCGTTGCCGGTGCCGGCGCGGTTCGTCTTCTATCTCGGGGCGCATTTTGCCGTCGCCTCCGACGCCGTGCGCGCGCAGCCGAAGTCCTTCTACGAGCGCGCGCTGGCGGTCAGCCAATCCCATCCCGATGCGGCCCACTGCTTCGAGCGCTGCTGGGATCGTGTCTTCGGATGTGACGGGATACCCGCTGACCTGCGCCCGCGTCCGCTGCCGGTGTATCTGCGCCCCATCAAGCGCCTGGGCATCACGTGGCATGACGTCCCGGCCGCGCATCGCGGCTGGTGAAGAGGGCCTACAGGTCGCTGCGCTCCACCCACGGCATCATCAGCGACTTCGCCCCACCGAAGCTGCCATCGGTGGAGATCCAGATCAGTTCGGTGGGCGCGTTGGAGATGGTCAGAGAGCGATCGCGGATGGTGATCAGCTGCTCGCCGTCGCCCGAACCGGTGGCGAGTTTCTCGCCCGTCTTTGCGTCGCTGACGATGTAGCCGCGCGCCTGGGACAGCCAGGCCTGATCGACGACCAGCGACATCTGCCGTATGAGTCCGGTGCCGACGCACTTGGGGCAGAGTTTCGCTCCGTTGCAGGTGTTGCAGCGCCCGGAGCCCGCGCAGTCGGCGCAGCGCCCGGAGCCGTTGCATTGCCGGCACTCGAGGCGGACCTGTCCGGTGTCCTTGCAGACCGCGCAGGGGATGCGGTGGCCGCGTCCGGTGCAGGTGGCGCAGCGGCCGCTGCCGCGGCAGGCGCTGCAGGCGATGCGTCCGCGCCCATTGCATGCGGTACAGGGACCAAAGCGCGACACCTCGCGCTTCCCGGTGCCCCGGCACGTCAGGCATTTGAGCGGTGTTGCATAGCGGTCGCCGCGCTGGAGGCCGCTTCGGGTGCCGCTGCCCTGGCAGGCGGCGCACGGGGTCCGTTCCGTGATGGAGGAGGAGCCCGAGCCGCCGCAACCGGAGCACAGGACGAGCGCCTGGCCGCGGCAAGCGCGGCAGCGCGCCGTGCCGCCGCAGGTCGCGCACAGGCAGGCTTTGCAGCGCGCCATGCGAGCGCTTTGTCCCTTGCATGTCTGGCAGGTGCCGCTGCCGGAACAGGTCGTGCAGGAGCCCTCACCCCGGCAGCGCCAGCACTTGCCCTCGGGGCATACGAGGCACAGACTCGCGAGCGTCAGCGAGGCTCGGTGCGCATCGGGCAGCGTCTGGGCCCAGAAATTGGTTTGCAGGTCCGCGGAAGGCAGGCGCGTGTCGATGGAGCGGAAGGCGTTGGAGGCGGCGATGAAGTCGGCATTGAAGACCAGTTGGCGATAGCGCCCAAAGGCCTCCGTGGCGCCGCGCAAGGCGGCGGCTTCGCGTGACGAGGGTGCCACGGCTTCGGGCGTTGGGGTGGCGCTGACAACAGGGGCAAGGGTGTTGGTGGGCGCCAGCGAGGGCACGGGCGCCGGAGGTGACGATCGGTGACAATCGCGTATACCAAACAGCACGCACCCGATGCAGCCCAGAATCAGGATGGGGATGATGCCGGCGGCGGGCCGGAATCCGGCGGGTTCCGGTTCTGCTCCAAGTTCGCGATCTGCCATGCGCCGCAGTTTACACAGTCAGGCAGGCGAGGCAACGTGGTTTTAAGCGATACAGTCATTCTTGAATTCCATGCGGCATTGTCGTAAATAGCAGCGTCCGGCAAGTTTGCGTGTCACGTCCGCGAATCACAAGGAGCCCGGCATGAGCATCATCAAGGAATTCAAGGAATTTGCCGTCAAGGGCAACGCCATTGACATGGCGGTGGGTATTGTCATCGGCGGTGCGTTCGGCAAGATCGTGACGTCACTGGTCAACGACGTCATCATGCCGCCTTTCGGCTACATCATGGGTGGCATCGACTTTTCCGACAAGAAATTGACCCTGCGCGAGGCCGTCGAGGGCGGGCTGCCGGGCGTCACGCTCAATTGGGGGCTCTTCGCCAACGCGGTGGTGAATTTCGTCATTGTGGCCTTCGCGATCTTCATGCTGGTCAAGGCGATCAACAAGCTGAAGCGCAAAGAGGCGGTGGCGCCCTCGGTGCCGGCTCCGACGCCGCCTGACGTCATTCTGCTGACCGAGATTCGGGACCTTTTGAAGCGTCAGTAACGAGTGTTCAGGAACGCCGCGCCTTCCCGGGTGCGGCGACAGAGACGCGGGTGATGGCCTGTGGCCGGCGGGTGTGGAATCAACAGCGATCGGACGAGGAGTCAAGGCGTATGCAGATCAAGACGTGGGTGACGATGGCGGCCGTGGCGTGTGCGACGGCAATGGTGGGCGTGGGGGCGGCGCTGGCCGCGGACGAAGCGCCGGCCATGGGGTGGAAGTCTGAAGTGGTCGGCGGTCTGGGGCTGACCGCGGGTAACAGCAAGACCATGACCATCAATGCGGGGGCGGCGACGCAGGAACGGTCGGAGACGGGTGAGTTTCGCGCCAACGTCGATTACAAGTACGGCGAGTCCACGATTGAGGACGATAAGGGCAAGGAAATTGATGACACGACGACGGACAACGTGCAGGGCGGCGCCCAGTACAACTATCTGTTGAGTCTCCGCAATTACGCCCTGGTGCAGTTGACCGCCGTGCATGACGCGATTGCGGATATCCAATACCGGGTCATTGGGGGCCCCGGCTTGGGGCATTACCTGCTGAAGCGCGCGAACCGGCAGCTGAGCGTGGAAACCGGCGTGGCGTTCCTGGGCGAGGAAGTGAACCACGAGACCGACAACGCGATCCTGTTCCGGGCGGCCGAGCGCTTCGAGCAGTCGTTTGAGGTCGGATCGAAGATCTGGGAATCGGCGGAATACCTGCCGCAGAGCGACGATTTTGGCGTTTACCTGATCACCGCCGAGGTGGGCGCCGAAGCCCTCATGTCGAAATCCATGAGCCTGCGTGTCGTCGTGCAGGATCGGTACGACAGCGAGCCGGCCGAGGACCGCGACGAGAACGATCTCACGGTGACGGCCGGGCTGGTCTACAAGCTCTGAGCCGAGCCGCACGCGAGGCCGGGCGACCATGGATGGCGCGGTGCACCGGGGCATCCGTGGTTCCCGTGCCGCGGCGACGCCTGCTACAGAATGGGGCGGACGTAGCGGGTCTTGGCCAGGCGCCAGAAGACGACCAGGAAGGCGGTCAGCGGGATGGCCAGGATCATGCCGGCCAGGCCGTCGAGTGCGGTGCCCCAGAAGAAGATGGCCACGATGATGGCCAGTGGCGGGAGCCCCGTGCGGCTGCCCATAATGCGGGGGGTCAGGACGTAGGCCTCGATCAGCTGCACCGCCATGATGACGCCAAGCACCATCAGTACCAGATGCGTTCCGCCCCCCGGTTGAAGCATCGCCAGCGGAAGCGTCACCACGAGGGTGAGCATGCTGCCGAGGAAGGGCACGATGTTCAGGAAGCCGAACACGAGCCCCAGCGTCAGGCCGTAGCTCAATCCGACGAGGGCGAAGCCCAGCCCCAGCATCACGCCCTGGGCGACCGCGATGAGCAGCTGGCCGCGGAAGAAGCTGACCAGGATGGTCACGAATTCCTGCGCCAGGAACAGGACATCGCGGCGCGTATCGGGCTTGAGGAACGGCAGGGCCGCTTCGAGCCGTCCCGCCGGCAGGGGCTCGCCCATCAGCAGGAGCGCGAGGTACACCGGCAGCACCAGCCAGCTCAAGGTGGCGGCGACCAGGCGCCCCACGCTTTGCCCCGCGCTCCAGGCCGTGCCTCCGAGCGTGTCGAGGACGCTGGCGACCCAGTCGCCATGCTGACGCAGGGCGTTCGCCAGGCGCGTGCCGAGGGCATGCTCCTGCCAGAACGAGAGGATGGCTGGCCAGCGCTGATCGATGGCGCGCTGCAGCGCCTGCCAGGCGGCCGGCAGTTGGGTGACCAGATCGACGAGCTGCGCAAACACGCGGCTGCCGAAGAACCAGAGAAACAGCGCAAGGGGCACGAGCAGTGTCGCGTAGATGATGGCGACGGCGGCGATGGGTGTGAGGCGCATGCGGCGGAGGCGTGCGTAATAGGGTTTCAGAATCAAGGCCAGGATGCCGGCCACGGCGAGGGGCAGGAAGACGCCGGAGAAGAAGCGGCAGAAGCGCACGACGAGCGCCATCAGCAAGCCCGTGAAGAACAGCGTGGCGGCCACGCTCAGGACGGTGAGTCCCACGGCCACCGCCCGCCGCTGGGCGGGGGCGAGGAGGGGCTGCGGAGATGTCGATGTGTCTGGTGCCATACGCCCCTGCCGACGCTTGCGATCAACGGCATCATGCGATACTCTGCCGGCCATGGCACAGGCAAGCACATTCCGACTCGGGCTCGTGCAGATGGCGTGCGGCGACGATCCCGCGGCGAATATGGCGCGCGCACTGGACCTGATGGCCGAAGCGGTGCGCGGGGGCGCGCAGCTGATCTGTTTGCCGGAACTGTTTCGCTCGCGCTATTTCTGCCAGCGCGAGGATGCGGCGCTGTTCGATCTGGCGGAGGCGATCCCCGGGCCGTCGACGGACGCCGTCGGGGCCTTCTGCCGGGCGCATCGCGTGACCGCGGTGGCGTCACTGTTCGAGCGCCGCGCGCCAGGCCTGTACCACAACACGGCGGTCTTCATGGGGCCGGATGGCGCCTTGATGGGGCGCTATCGGAAGATGCACATCCCGGACGATCCGCAGTACTACGAGAAATTCTACTTCACGCCCGGCGATCTCGGGTTCAAGGCGTTCGATACCGAGGTGGGGCGGGTGGGCACGCTCGTGTGCTGGGATCAATGGTATCCTGAAGCTGCGCGCCTGACGGCGCTGCAGGGCGCGCTCCTGCTGATGTACCCCACGGCCATTGGCTGGCTGCCGCAGGACAAGGCCGAGTACGGCGCCAGGCAGCGCCAGGCGTGGCACACGATCCAGCGCTCGCATGCGATTGCCAACGGCGTATACGTGGCGGCGGCCAACCGCATCGGCTGGGAGCCGTCGGGCACGGGTGCCGCCGGCCAGGGCATTGAATTCTGGGGCTCATCGTTCATCTGCAGTCCCGAGGGCGATTTCCTGGCCGAGGCGCCGGCGGATCGCGAGGCCGTGCTGCTGGCGGATATCGACCTGACGCGCGTGGAGCGTTTTCGCCGGGGCTGGCCATTCCTGCGCGACCGGCGCACGGACGCCTACAGCGGCATCACGCAGCGCTATGGGGACACGGGAAAGGCGTCCGCGGGCCATGGGTGACGCGCGCCATGGCGGAACCCACCCCGCCCTTTGGGCACCTCTCCGGTGGAGGCGATCCCGGAGCGGGTTGCCACATTCATCTGATCCCCTCGCGGGAGGGACGCCCGCGGGGCGGGGTGGGTATTGCCCGCTGAAGATTCTATGAGCGCCACGATCTCCGACCGTTATCGTTTTCCCGCCGAGTGGGAGCCACACGAGGCCACGTGGATCGGTTGGCCGCACCAGACCTCGGACTGGCCGGGTCGCATGGGGCCGATCCCCTGGGTCTTTGCGGAATTCGTGCGTGCCCTCAGCCCCGGCGAGCGCGTGCGTATCCTCGTGCAATCGTCCGCCGCCCGTGCGCGGGCTACCGACATCCTGAAGCGCGCCGGTGTGGATGGCGCGCTGCTCGACTGGTTTGACATTCCAACCAACCGCAACTGGACGCGCGATGCGGGGCCGATTTTTGTGCGGTCCGGCCGCGGGCGGCGCGGGCAGGTCGTCGTGGCCGATTTCGGATTCACGGCCTGGGCGAAGTACGGCAACTGGCGCAAGGACGATGCCGTGGCGGGCATGGCGGCCCGCCGGTTGCGCCTGCCGCGCATCGTGCCGGAACACCAGGGACGGCGTGTGGTGCTGGAGGGAGGGGCCATCGACCTGAATGGCCGGGGGGCCTTGCTGACCACGGAAGAGTGCCTGCTGGATCCCAAGGTGCAGGTTCGCAATCCGGGCTTCGACCGGGGGGATTATGAGGCCGTGTTCCAGCGCTACCTCGGGGTGACCCATACGATCTGGCTGGGACGCGGCGTGGCGGGTGACGACACGCACGGGCATGTCGACGACTTGTGCCGCTTCGTGAATCCGACGACCGTCTTGCTGGCGCAGGAGGCCAATGCGAAAGACGCGAACTATCGGCCGCTTCAGGAGAACCGCGAGCGGTTGCAGGGCGTTCGGCTCGAACGCGGCGCACGCGTGCACATGATTCCCTTGCCGATGCCTGAACCGGTGGTGTTCGAGGGCCAGCGCCTGCCGGCGAGCTACGCCAACTTCTACATCGGGAATGCGGCCGTGCTGGTGCCCACCTTCAATTGCCCGCAGGACCGCCAGGCGCTGGGCATTGTGGCCGAGTGCTTCCCGAGCCGCCGTGTCATCGGCATCCACGCCCGCGACCTGATCTGGGGCCTGGGCGCCATCCACTGCCTGACGCAGCAACAGCCGGCCCCGTGACGGGGCGGCGAGCCGGCTGAACCGTCATTGCATGTTGGCAGTGCTTGTGGTTGAGTGGACGCCTTGATTGCGGAGCACCATGAAGATTGACGCCACCATTCGCCTGCGCGCCGGCCCGGATGCGCTGATTCGCCAGGGACACCCCTGGATTTTTGCGGGGGCCATCTCGGAATGGAAGGGCGCCAAGCGTTGCGGGGCCGTCACCGACGTGCTGGCCTCGACCGGCGAGTGGATCGGTCGCGGGATCATGAATCCCGACACCGAGCTCGCGGTGCGGGTGCTGACGCGCCATCCGGACGAGGCGGTCGACGAGACGCTGATCCTGACGCGCGTGGACCAGGCGCTGGCCTTGCGTGCGCGGTTGTTCGCGGCGCAGCCCGCCGGCGGCGAAACGGATGCCTATCGCCTCATCTTTTCGGAATCGGATCTGTTGTCGGGTCTCGTGGCGGATCGCTACGCGGACGTGCTGTCGATGCAGGTGCGCGCCAAGATCTGGGAGCCGTATCTGCCCGCGATCCTGGCGCACCTCAAGCGCGCAACGGGGCTCAAGCGCGTGCACCTGTCACTGAATCCGGACCATGCGGCGCGCGAGGGGCTGGATCCGGCGGTGCTGACCCCGATGTGCGACACGATCGAGGGGCCGGTGCGCATCCGGGAGAGCGGCTTTCTGTATGACGTTGACGTGGGGGGCGGGCACAAGACCGGTTTCTATGTCGACCAGCGCGAGAACCGCCGCCGCGTGGGCGCCCACGCCGCCGGCCGGACGGTGCTGAGCGCCTACTGCTACACGGGGGCCTTTGAGCTGCATGCCGCCCGCGCCGGGGCCAAGGATGTGCTGGGCCTCGATTGCGCGGCCCCGGCGCTCGAGCAGGCGGCCCGGCACCATGAACTCAACCGGTCGCCCATTCCCGTGCGCTACGAGCGCGGCGACGTGCCCCAGGTGTTGCGGCGCTACCGCGATGCCGCGCGCACGTTCGACATGATCATCCTCGACCCGCCGCGCTTTGTCGTGAGCCGCGCGCAGAAGGACAAGGGATTGCGCGCGTACAAGGACATCAACCTGATGGCCATCAAGCTGCTGGCTCCGGGCGGCGTGCTGGCGACGTTCTCCTGCTCGGGGCTGGTGTCGAGCAGCGACTTTCGGACCTCCGTGGAGTGGGCAACGCGCGACTCCGGCCGCACGGTGACGATCCTGGAGATCCTTGGCCAGCCGCCTGACCATCCCATTCTGACCAGTTTCCCCGAGAGCGAGTATCTCAAAGGCCTGATCTGCTACGTGCGGTAGCCGCCGTCCGCACCGGCCCAGCTTGACGCTATGCGACCGGCGGGGCTAGTGTGGCGCTAAATCTAGGAACGGGAAACTGATGTTTTCATTTCAACAGTTGCTTCGGTATGCGGTGGAGGCCAAGGCCTCCGACATCCACCTGGTGGCCAATCGTCCGCCGTGCTTCCGGCAGCAGGGGGAGCTGGTCGAACTCGACAACAAGGACCTGGTGCTCTCAACCGAGCGCCTGGGCGAGATTGTCGAGGCCATGGTTCCGGCGCACCTGCGCGACACGTATGCCACCGAATGCGAAGTGGATTTTTCGTTTGAGGAGCCCGGCGTGGGGCGCTTCCGGGTGAACGTGTTCCGCGAGAAAGGGCTGCCGTCGATGGCCCTGCGCCTGGTGAAGCAGAACGTGCCGGGGTTCGATGAGCTTGGCCTGCCCAAGGTGCTCGGCGACCTGGCGCTGAGCCGGAGCGGGATCGTGCTGGCGAGCGGCGCCAGCGGCTCGGGCAAGTCCACCACGCTGGCCGCGATGATCGAATGGATCAACGACCAGGACAGCCGCCGGATCATCACGATCGAGGACCCGATCGAATTCCTCTTCACCAACCGGCGGTCCATCATCCTGCAGCGGGAAATCAACGTCGACACGCGCTCTTTCCAGGCGGCCCTGCGCAACACGCTGCGCCAGGATCCGGATGTCGTCATGATCGGGGAAATGCGCGATGCGGAGAGTTTCGCGGCGGCCCTGAGCATGGCGGAGACCGGCCACCTGGTGCTCAGCACGCTGCACGCGGACCCCGCGCCGCAGGCCATCACGCGCATTCTGAACTTCTTTCCCACGGACGAGCGCGACGTCATCCGCATGGGGCTCGCCCGCAACTTGCGCGCCGTGATCGGCCAGCGCCTGCTGCCGGGCGTGGACGGGCGACTGGTGCCAGCCGTGGAACTCATGATCAATACGCCGCTGGTCAGCAAGCTGCTGGCCACCAATGTGCTTGAGAAGCTGTCGGCAGCCATCAGCAGCGATCCCGAAAGCGGCATGTGCTCTTTTGATGACTCCATTCAGGTGTTGATCGAATCCGACCGCCTCAGCGTCGAGGCCGGACTGGCCGGGGCGACGAACCCCGAGTCCCTGCGCATGCGGTTGAGCGGCATCAACCTGACCGAAGGCCACCGCATCATGGACTGATGCCGGTGTGGCGCGGCGCGGATGTTACGGCGCGGGCGGTGGCGGGGCCTGGTTGAAGAACACTTCCCGGTGCAGGTGCGTGAAGGGGACGCCCCGCGCCGTGAGCACGGCTCCGACGGCGTCAACCATGGCATTCAATCCGCACATGTAGTAGTGCGTGCCTGGCGGCTGTGGCGGGAGACGGTCGAGCAGATCCGTGACGTGGCCATGGTGATGGGGCGGCGCGTTTTCGCGGGATATCGCCAGCGTCAAGGGGCAGCGCTCGGCGATGTAAGGCAACTCCACGACATCGGCGAGAACGCGCGCGCCGTAGAGCAAGGCAAGCGGGCGGCAGTCCGGATCGCTGCGGAGGGCGCTGAGAAAGGGCGCCACGCCGGTCCCGGTGGCGATGAAGACGCGCGCGGCGACGTCCGGGCCGCTCTGGGCGGGGCGGAACCAGCCGAACGGGGGGCTGACATCGACGGTGTCACCCGGTTGCCGAGTGGCGAGCCACGCGCTCACGGCGCCGCCGGACATGCGGCGGATGTAGAAGCGCAGACCATCCTCTCCGGTGCCTGAGGCCATGCTGTACGGACGCGAATCCAGCGCGGGATTGGCGAGCGCCACGCAATCGCCGGGCTGGAAGCTGACGCTGGCGCGCTCGAGGGTGAGCGCGAAGAGATCCTGCGTGATCAAGCGGTTGGAGATGACGCGTAGACTTCCCATGTCAATGCCAGGTCGCCGCCGCTTCAATCGGCGGCGTGCTCCAGGAAGGCGGCCTGGCCCAGGCCGGCGAGGGTGGGGATGATGGTCGGCGGGATGATATGCAGGTGCGCGCCCAGGCCGGCCTCCTGCAACGCGAGCGCATAGGCCGTGGCGAGGGCGGCATCGGCGCACAGCAGGATGGGGCGGTTCGGCGATTCCCGCATGAGCCGGCCGCTGAGTTCGCTGCCAACGAGCAGCCCGCTCAAGTAGCCGGCCAGTTCCTCCGGTGTCGCGGTGCCCTGTACGCCGCGGGCGCGGATTTCAAACAGGCCCTCGGCGAGACCGGCATGCGGCGCCGCGCGGAGGCCGAGGCGGAAGCCGTCCTCATGCAGCCGTGCGGGCGTGCTTCCCGGCGGCGTACGCACCGTGTGACGCAGCACGCTCTGTGTTGACAGGAGCGCGTACAACTCGCCGGTCATGTAGGTTTGGAAATCGACCAGTTGTCCGCCCTGCACGGCGGCGTGCTTGCAGTGCGTGCCCGGCAGCAGGGCCAGAAAGTCGGCGGGAAGGTCGGTGGCGCCGAGCTGCCGGCAAAGTCCCACGAGTTGGGTTTCCTCGCCGCGCATGACATCGCGGGCGTGGCTGACGCCGGAGAGAAAGTGGAGCGGATGGGACGGGCCGCCCGGGATGTCCAACACATGCCTGACGGAGGCGAAGGCGCGGCCATCGAGGGCGAACGGCAGGGGGCGATAGGGGGCTTCACGCCAGCCGTAAGCGGAGGCGGCCATGCCGGAGATGACGATGGGCATGCCGGCAGATGCGGTGCCGGCCTGCTCGCGAACGGCGGCGAGGGCGTCCCGCAGGCAGGCGGCGAAGGCGGCGTCGCGGGCACCGTGGGCATCGCCGGCGGACGCCGCCAGGACGGCCGCGCCTTGCGCGGAGGCGAACGACGCGACGCAGCGCCGGCCTTGATCGGCCAGCACGCGCAAGCGAAAGTGCGTGCTGCCCCAGTCGGCGCTGCCGAAGAGCGTGGTCAAGGCGGTCGTCTCCCTGGCGCGGGTGTGCGCGGCACGCGGTTCACATGCTCATCCTCAACATGGGGCGCTCGAAGCTCACGGGCATGGGCTGGCCGTCGCGGCGCGTGCCCGGGGTCATGTAGTGCGTGATGAAGGCCCGGCGCTGGCGGTCGGTTGTGTTGGGCTGGGTGTAGTGCAGCGTCTGGCAGTGGTGGATCATGGCGCCCCCGGCCGGCAGGTCGACCACGACCGCCTTGGATTTGTCGACGAACTGCTCGATGTCATACAGCGCGGCGGCACGCTCGGCCTTGCCGTGCCGCACCGGCTGCAGGTGTGATCCCGGGATAACCTGCATGGCGCCGTTCTCCGCCGTGACGTCGTCCAGGGTCATCCAGCAGCTGATCAGGTTGGCGGGGGTGCAGTGCCAGTAGCCGTTGTCCTGGTGCCAGTACACGGCGCCGCCGTGGTGCGCGGGCTTGTAGAGAGCCTGATCGTGGAAGAGTTGAATGTTGGGCCCGATGAGGTCGGAGACGATGTCGAGCAGGCGCTCATGGTGGAGGATCTTGCGAAAGTGGATGTTGCGCTCGCACATCTGCATGATCTGCAGCATTTGCACCGGGGCCTTGCGCTTCTTGTCGAGGTCGTTGGTGTCGTCGATGGCGAGATTGCGGTAGCGGCCGGACTCCTGGGCACGCTTGAATTCGGCGTCGTATTCCTGGCGCAGGAGCGCCAGCGTGTCGTCGTCGAGGATGCGGCCGAGGCTCAGGTAGCCCTGGGCCATAAAGGAATCAATCTGCTCTTGTGACAGAGCCCGATGAAGATGAGCGATGGCGATGCCTTCCGTATCCGACATGACAGGTTGTCCTCCCCCGGCAGGATGTTGCGCGAACACTCCGCCTGTTTAGTCGGGCACAAGGGGCAGGTCAAGCGAGGAGCGCGTTTCCGTTCCGGTCCGATGGAGACGGGCATACGCGGATGGCGCGTCTGGAGACGGGCGGGACAAGATCGGGATAAACAGACAGGGCGGCCCCCTTTCGGAGGACCGCCCTGTCCTGGCTTGATGTTGGTCGTGCTTAGCCGATGGCGATGTTGCCGGTCTCGCCGGTGCGGATCCGGATGCACTCGGCCATATCCAGGACGAAGATCTTGCCGTCGCCGATCTTGCCTGTCCGGGCGCCTTCCGTGATCGCGTCCACCGTGGCCTTGACGAAGGCATCGTTGACCGCGATCTCCAACTTGACCTTCTTGAGCAGGTTGCCGGCCTCCTGGTGGCTGCGGTAGACCTCGGCCACGCCCTTCTGGCGGCCGCGTCCCATCACGTTCGAGACCATGACGAGGTGAATTTCCTTCTGCTCGAGCAGGTGCAGAACCGGATCGAGCCGATCGGGCTGAATGATGGCGATGATGTATTTCATGATGAGGTTCCTCCTCCCGGTTAATCGATCATGGTGTAGCCGACTTCGCGGTGCTGGGTGAGGTCGAGCCCGATCCGCTCATCCTGTTCCGACACCCGCAGCCCGACCAGCAGGTCCACGATCTTCAGCAGGACGTAGCTGGCGACGAACGAGAAGACCATGGTGACGAGCGTCGCCTTGAGCTGGATCATGAACTGCACGCCGGGCGAGTTCGTGACCATGGCATTGACGCTGCTGCTCGCGAAGATCCCGGTGGCGAGCGCGCCCCAGATTCCGCCGATGCCGTGCACGCCGAACGCGTCCAGCGTGTCGTCATAGCCGAACTTGGCCTTCACGAAGGTGACCGAGATGAAGCAGATCGCGGAGGCGCCGAAGCCGATCCAGATGGCGTTCATCGGGGACACGAAGCCGCAGGCCGGGGTGATGGCTACGAGGCCCGCCACGGCGCCGGTGATCATGCCCAGCGTCGTCGAGCGCTTGTGGTGCAGCCAGTCCGCGAGGGCCCAGGTCAGCCCGGCGGCCGCGGTGGCGACATGGGTGGTGACGAAGGCGTTGACGGCGATGCCGTCGGCGGCCAGCGAGCTGCCGGCGTTAAAGCCGAACCAGCCGAACCACAGCATGCCGGCGCCCAGCACGGCGAGGGGGAGGTTGTGGGGGGGCGAGAGCCGGCCCACGCGCTTGCCGAGCACCAGCGCGGCGGCCAGGGCGGCCATACCCGCATTGATGTGCACGACGGTGCCGCCCGCGAAATCGAGGGCGCCCAGCTTGTAGAGGAAGCCGCCGCCCCAGACCCAATGCGCGAGGGGCGAGTAGACGCACAGCGACCACAGCAGGGTGAAGATGCAGAACGCCGAGAACTTCATGCGTTCCGCAAACGCGCCGATGATCAAGGCTGGCGTGATGATGGCGAACTTCAGCTGGAACGCCATGAACAGGAGGTGGGGAATGGTGTACCCCGGCCAGGGCTCGGTACCCACGCCTTTCAGGAAGAGGTAATCCAGATTGCCAATCAGGCCGCCCTTGTCCGGTCCAAAGGCGAGCGTATAGCCCACCGTCACCCACGCCAGCGTCACCAGGCACATGGCCATGAAGCACTGCATGAGGACGGACAGGATGTTCTTCTTGCGGACGAGGCCGCCGTAGAAGAACGCCAGGCCGGGGGTCATCAGCAGCACCAGCCCGGAGCTCGCCAGGAGCCAGGCCGTGTTGCCGGCGTCGATGGCCGGGGCTGGCGCCGCGGCCGCGACGGCGGCCGTCGCGTCGGCCGCGACCGCCAATTCATCTGCTCGAACCACGCCTGCCGCGCCGAGGTGACAGATCCCTGCCAGCACCAGCGCCAGGCTTAACCGCTTCATAGGTCTCATGGACGAACCTCCGTTGCGCGGGTGGTGGCCCGCATAGTTGTGTTGACGCCCATAAGCAGCCGCCATGCCAGCTGGTGCGGGCATCTCGTGCGGGGTGTCGGCATCATGTTGCCGGCGAATCGGTTAGGAATGTTGGGCGGCCGCGACGCAGGCGATTCCCCCTCGCTTTGCGTGAGACATATCTGTAGCAACCGGGGGGCGGCCTAGACAAAAACGTGGGAGCGGGTGGGCGGCGAATCCGGCCGGCGAACGCGGCCGGCTTGACGGGGCCGGGCCAATGGTTAAAATTTGGCTGTCACGCAGGCGTCTGGCAGAGGAGGTGACACGACACGCAGACTCGCGCGGTGGTTTGAGCAGCGACCCGGAGGCGGGTGTGCCGGGTCACATTCACAACAACTCAGGAGGCATTATGAACGTCTGGATGACCGGCGCCATGGTGGTGGCGTGTTCGCTATCGGCCGTGGCCGCCAATCTCGATCAGGGCACGAAGGAACTGCGCCTGGACGGCGATATCGACTTCGATACCGCGGCCGGCGATTCGATTCAGCTGGATATGGGATTGGGGTATTTCGTTGCCGACAACCTGGAAGTGGGCGGCGTGGCCGGCCTTGCCGACGACGACCGGTTGACGCTGTGGCGGCTGGGTGCCTTCGGCGAGTTGAACCTTCCCGTGGAGGATCTGCCCGTGGTGCCCTTTGTGGGCGCCGGCCTGGCCTGGGCCTACGCCGATCCGGACCGGGGCGACTCCGAGGATGCGCTGGTGCTCGGCTTGGCGGGTGGCGCGAAGTACTTCGTCACAGAGGACCTCGCGATTGCCCTGCAGTTGAATTACCAGTTCGCCAGTGAGGATATCTTCGACGAGGAAGATGGCCTCTCGGATACGAACTGGGATTTCACGCTCGGGCTGCGGTACTACTTCGACAGCCCGGTCTCCTCCGGAGGTTGACGGACCTGCAAGGGGTGACGACGGCGGGCGGGCCGGGCGGCCCGCCCGCCGAATCGGAGTTCCCACGCTGCAATTTTGGTCGACGCGCCGGCGGCGGTCGGATTAGGATTTCAACCGGTGTTGCGGGGCAGGTCATCTGGGGACCCGCCACGCCGTTGGTAATCCCTGGAAAGGAGGTGGTCCACGTGAGTCAATCTTCCTCGTGTGGCGCTTCCGGAGGAACGTTCTAACACCGTGTTCGCGGAAGCTCCGGAGGAAAGGCCCCGGCCTCAAGCTGGGGCCTTCTTTTCTTCCAGGCATCCGGTCCGGCACGGGAACCATGCATGGCGCAAAGGCCACGGGCCTTTCGTGCCGCACCGTTTCGTGTTATCCGTGGCATCCGTCCTGAGTCTGTCCCACTGTTGTCGTTTCCGGAGTTACCCTATGCGTGAAATCGAACCGGTTCTGGCGGCCAATCTTGAGCGGCACTTGCGCGTGCTCACGGAGGAGATCGGGGTGCGTCTGGCGGGGGCGGAAGGCGAGCGGCGTGCCACGGACTACCTCGCGGCGCAGGGGCGGGCGCTTGGCGCCAGCGTCCGTGTGGAGCCCTTTCCCGTGCGCGAGCGCCACGTGACCGAGGAGCACGTGGACATCCAGATGGGGGGCGCGTGGACGCGGTTTCCCTGTTCGCT
Organism: Lentisphaerota bacterium; assembly: GCA_021413965.1. Classification (GTDB taxonomy): domain Bacteria; phylum Verrucomicrobiota; class Kiritimatiellia; order UBA8416; family JAIOPI01; genus JAIOPI01. The sequence continues at coordinate 73,913 of JAIOPI010000030.1, forward strand.
GTTCAGCAACACGCCGGGGACGGAAGGCCTCCCGGTCGACGTGCCGCTGTGCTTTTTCGAAGCGCCGGCTGAGTACCGGCGGCCCGACCTGAGCCATCTCCGGGGCAAGGGGGTGGTTCACCTGGGCACGCACATTGAATCGCGGGCGCACTACCAGCGACTGATCGACGCGCAGCCCGCCTTCCTCATGTTCGTGGACATTCGGTACCCCGGTTCGACGCCGCTGGCGGATGGTATGTTTCCCGCCTACACGCGCGCAATCGGAGCGGTCCCGACCGTGAACGTGGCATACCAGGATGCCTGGGGATGGCGGGTCGGCGGCGCGACGGCGGCACGGCTGACCGTGGTGGGGGGCATGCGCGACAGCACGTCGCACAACGTGGTCCTGGATCTGCCGGGGGATGGCTCCACCGACGAGTTCCTGCTGGTGGGCGGGCATCACGACACGCAGGCCGACTCGGTGGGCGCGGATGACAACGGCACGGGTGCGGTAGCGGTTCTGGAGCTGGCGCGCGTGCTGTCGCGGCGCCCGCGGCGGCGCGGCATCCGGCTGATCAGTTTCGGCGCCGAAGAGCAGCTCTCCGTCGGGAGCGCCGTCTATGTGCGACAGCACCGCGAGGAGCTGCAACGCCATGCGCGGTTCATGTGGAACATTGATTCAATCGGGTCGCCGATGGGCTGGACGCAGCTGATCGCCAACGGGCCCCCGGCGATGACGGCCTGGCTGCTGGAGCGGTTCGAGCGCGACGATCTGTGGGCGGTGCCGCAGCCCAACATCAATCCCTACTCCGATCACTTCCCCTTCGTGGTGGCCGGTGTGCCCAGCGTCTTTCTGCACCGCAGCAATTGCATCGCGGGCCGCTTCTTCCACCACCGGCCGGATGACGATCTGTCGCGCGTCTCATTCCCGCTGGTCGCCGCGCTGCTTGACGGTTCGGCCGGGCTCCTGGGTGAACTCGCGACGTGCCCGACGATTCCCTTCCCGCGCGAGATCGAACCGGCGCAGGCGGAAAAGGCGCGCCGGTACTGGGAGGATCTGTTCGGCGGCTGGGAGGCGTGAGCCTGGACTCGAGGAGGCGGAGGGGCTCGCGGAGGGGGCCACCGCCTCCAGCGGGACGCTTCTGCGCCGGCCGGGGCGGTTACGGCTTATACCGGCAGCAGTCCTGAACGACCTGCATGTGCCAGCGCATGCGGCCCAAGCCCGTGCCGGCCGCCAACGAGCCGGCCGTGGTGACAATCAGCCGGCCTTCGGCGCCGGCCTTGACGAAGTCGTCGATGGTGCGCTGGCGGATCTGCTCGGCCGAGCCATTGCGCAGCAGGAACGGCGGCATGTGGCCGTGGATGATGGCCTCGGGCATCTGCCGGCGAATCAACGCCACATCCACTTCAGGGCCATAGTTGACCCCGGCGATCCCAAGTGCGCGCTGCTGGTCGAGCAGGTGCCCCATGGCGCTGTCGGAATGCTGGTAGCGTCGTGCGCCACTCGGGGCCAGCGCGTCCATCACGCGCTGCAGGACCGGGGCACAGAACTCGCGGTACAGGGCCGGGCTGAAAAGGGCGCAGTTGTCATCGGCAATGTTCCAGCCCGGGGTCGTGTTGCCGCTGAAGGCGCGCAGCACGCGGTTCAGCTCGATCATCTTGGCCGCGAGCACATCGCGAAAGCGGAGCATGAGGTTGGGGCGGTCGTGGAGCCAGAACATGACCGTTTCGAAGGAGAGCACCGAGGTCATGATGGTGGCCGGGCCGCGGCTGCCCACGCCGAGGCGGGGCAATGGCTTGCCGGCGGTGCGGCGGGCTTCCCACTCCGCGATGTAGGCGGGCGGCAGGGCCCACTGCTGCATGTCGGTGGCTTCCGCGCGGTCCAGGATGCGGCCGAAGGCGTCGGCGTTGTCGGTCACATGGCCCAGCCAGGGCGTGCCGCCCTCGGTGTACTGGAACTCGGAACCAAAAAGGTTCTCGATGCGGCGCGGCTGGTGCTCCCAGGTGTCCTCGTCGAAGAAGGCGCGGCCGACATAGCGGGTCAGCAGGGCGTTGGCATCCCGATGAAGCAGGTCGCGGTACGGCTTGTCGCGATAGTAGCGGACGGTGGAGGGGACGGCGGAAAATTCCAGAAGCCAGTGGTCATCCGGCACCAGGTGCAGCTCGCAGCGTGGCTTGGCTGTGGTGGGAACCCGGCAGCGTGCGTTCTCGTCCCAGAAGGCGGCGATGTCGAGATCCTTGGTCAGTTCCAGAAATTCTTCATCAAGAATGGGCATAAAGACCTCTCTCCGTTCTCGCGCAGTCCGGCGGACGCACCGCCAGAAGTCATCTACTATGGCAGGTCCCGGGCGGGGCTGCAACCCCCGGTACCCATTGCGGCCGCGCCGACCATCCCGCGGCGTTGCCACCAATTGACTTTTGCGGTCATCCAGACCTATCGTGCCCTGACGAGGGGAGATTTATGGCTGGGGATAAGCGCCTGTTCTTATTGGACGGAATGCCGCTGCTGTACCGCGGGCATTTCATTTTCATGCGAAATCCGCGCGTCACCTCCAAGGGGCTGAACACGTCCGCGCTCTACGGGCTGGCAAATTCCGTCCTCCAGATCCTCGAAGCGGAAAATCCCACGCACATCGCGCTGGTGTTCGACACGTCGGAACCGACCTTCCGGCACGTGCGGTATCCGGCGTACAAGGCCCAGCGCGAGGCGATGCCCGAGGACATTGCGCGGGCGATCCCGATGACGAGCGAGCTGGCCGAGGCCCTGCGTCTGCCGATGCTGCGCTGTCCCGGATTCGAGGCGGACGACATCATCGGCACGCTGGCGGCGCGCGCCGAGACCGAGGGCTTTACCACGTACATGGTCACGCCCGACAAGGATTTCGCCCAGCTCGTAACGGCGCACACCAAGCTGTACCGTCCGGGCAAGTCCACGGAACCCCCTGAGATTCTGGACGTGCCGGCCGTGCTGGCCAAATGGGGCCTGCAGCGCGTGGACCAGATGATCGACCTGCTTGGGCTGGCCGGTGACGCGACGGACAATATTCCCGGGGTTCCGGGCGTGGGCGAAAAGACCGCGCTCAAGCTGTTGCACCAGTTTGGCAGCCTGGAGGCGGTGCTGGCGGGCACGGCCCAGCTCAAGGGCAAGCAGAAAGAGAGCCTGGAGCAGTTTGCCGAGCAGGCGCGCCTGTCGCGGGAGCTTGCCACGATTTCGCGCGACGCGCCGGTGGCCATCGGGCTGGAGGCGCTGGCGCGTGCGGAGCCGGACCGGGCGCGGCTGTCCCAGCTGTTGCGCGAGTGGGAGTTTGTCAGCCTGGGCAAGCGACTGCTGGGCGAGGCCTTCAGCCTCGTCAGCCCGGGGGCCGGCGCGGGGAGCAAGGGAGAGCCGCCGCGGCAGGCGATGCAAGGCGAACTCGTGCTGGAATCGGAGGTCGAGGGGGGGCGCCGGAAGCCGGCGACCGCCGGCCCCGGGGCCGCGACCGAGGCGTCGCCCGAGGACGAGCCTGAGGCCGCCGCAGTGGCGGATGGAGCCGAGGCCGGCACGCCCGCGGAGCCGCCCATGGCCGACTTGAAGAGCATTCGCGACGTCGCGCACACGTATGAGCTGGTGGACTCCGACACCCAGCGGCACCTGCTGGTGGCGCGGCTGTTGAAGGCGTCCACGATGTGCTTCGATACGGAAACCACCGGCCTGGACGTGCGGCACAGCCGCCTCGTGGGCCTTTCGTTTTCGCTGGAGCCGGGCGCCGCGTTTTACGTTCCGGTGCCGGCCGATCCGGGCGAGGCGCAGCGCGTGCTGGCGATGTTTCAGCCGGTCTTCGCGAATCCCGCGATCGAGAAGAGCGGCCACAACCTGAAGTTCGACATGGGCGTTCTGCGGGCACAGGGCATCGCCGTGGCCGGGCCGCTGTTTGACACGATGCTGGCGCATTACGTCATCGAGCCCGAACAGCGCCACAACATGGATCACCTGGCACGCTGCTACCTGCGCTATTCCCCGATTCCCATCACCGATCTGATCGGCGAGAAGGGCAAGGATCAGCGCACGATGGCGGACGTGGAGGTGGGGCGGGTCGCCGAATACGCGGCGGAAGATGCGGACGTGACCTTGCAGCTGCGGGGCGTGCTGGAACCGCTGGTGCGGGAGCGGGGCGCGGAGCGCGCACTGGCGGAATGCGAGAACCCGCTGATTCCCGTGCTGGTGGACATGGAGACGGAAGGCATCCGCATCGACAGCGGAGCGCTGGCGGAATATTCCGAGGTCCTGCAGCGGGACATGGCCACGCTCGAGGCGGAGATCTTCAAGGAGGCGGGGACCCGGTTCAACATCTCCTCGCCCAAGCAGCTGGGCGACGTGCTGTTCGACTACATGAAGATCGCGGAGAAGCCGAAGAAGACGCGCACCGGGCAGTACATGACCAACGAGGAGGTGCTGGCGCGCCTGGCCGCGACACACCGGATTGCGGAGCTGGTGCTCGAGTTTCGCATGTGCCAGAAGCTCAAGTCGACCTACGTGGACACGCTGCCGCTGGCGGTTGCCCGGGAGACGGGCCGCGTGCACACCACGTACAACCAGGCGGTGACGGCGACGGGGCGCATGCAGTCGCAGAATCCGAACCTGCAGAACATCCCGATCCGGACGGAGCGCGGGAGGGAGATTCGCAAGGCGTTTGTGCCGCGCGGGAAGGAGTACCTGCTGCTGTCTGCCGACTACTCGCAGATCGAGCTGCGCGTGGTGGCCGAACTGAGCGGCGACGAGGCGCTGCGGCAGACGTTTCGCGACGGGCTCGACGTGCACGCGGCCACCGCGGCGCGCGTCAACGGCGTGCCGCTCAAGGAGGTGACGCCCGAGATGCGGCGGCAGGCCAAGATGGTGAACTTCGGCATCATCTACGGGATCTCGGCCTTCGGGCTCGCGCAGCGATTGCGGATCGCGCGCACGGACGCGGCCCGCATCATCGACGCCTATTTTCAGCAGTATCCGGACATCAAGCGCTACATGGACGTGACGATTGAATTTGCCCGCCAGGAGGGCTATGTGCGGACCCTGATGGGGCGCCGCCGGCTGCTGCCGGACATCAACTCGCGCAACGGGCCGGTGCGCCAGGCCGCGGAGCGCAATGCCATCAACACGCCGATTCAAGGGACCGCGGCGGACATGATCAAGCTGGCCATGATTCGCATCCACCGCGCGCTGGCCGCACGCAATTTGAAGACGCGCATGTTACTCCAGGTGCACGACGAACTGGTCTTCGACCTGTATCGCGACGAGGAGGCGGACGTGCGTGAACTGGTGGGCGACTGCATGCGCACGGCCATCCCGATGGCCGTGCCGATCGTCGTGGACATGGGGGTGGGGGAGAACTGGCTCGAGGCGCATTAGGAGCCTCGTGATTCGGGCAGCGGCAGGCATTTTGCGGCGGTCTCTGTGGCCTGGCGTCAGCATCTCCGGGTGAACGAGGGGCGTTGACGCGCCTCCGGCGGAGACCGAGCGGATTTTGTTGGAGGGGGGGGCGGGTCCTGTGGGATGATGCCGGCCGGGTTCAGGGGGGGGGCGCGGCGCGGTCCCCAATAAAGAAGTTCTCATTCTCCATGCGGTATGCTAGGAGAACGGTCATCATTTCTGATGGCTCCATCAGGTCGCATTCGCAAAGGGCCGTGCATGCTGAAACAAATTAAGGGTCGCATTGAGCGCGAAATCGGGCGATTTGCGGCCCAGTTCCAGCAGCCACCGCTGTCGGCCATTCCCCGGCCATTCAGCGAACTGATCGAGCAGTTTCTGCGTCGCGACGGCAAGCGTCTGCGCTCGCTGTTGTTCGTGCTGGGGTACCGGGGGTTCTCGGCGCGCGAACCGCGCAACTTGTATCGCTCGGCGGCGGCGCTCGAACTCCTGCATGATTTCATCCTGATCCACGATGACTTGATTGACCATGCCTCGCTGCGCCGCGGGGGGGCGTCGATGCACGAGTCGCTGGACCTGCTTCTCAACGGGCAACGCGGCCTGCGTTTCCGTGGCCAGGACCTGGCCCTGATCGTGGGCGACATGCTGTATGCCATGGCCATCAACGGGTTTCTGTCGATCGCCGAGAGCCCGGTGCGGAAGCAGCGCGCATTGGAATTGCTGACGCAGACCGCGCTTTATACGGGATGCGGCGAACTCGATGAGTTGCTCTACACGCTGCGACCGCTGGCGGACGTCGATCCGCGCGGCATCTACCGCGTGTATGACTGGAAGACCGGCCACTACACTTTCTCCTCACCGCTGTCCATGGGGGCCACACTCGGGGGCGCTGCGACATCGGATGTGAAGGCGCTGGCGGCGATCGGCACGTCGCTCGGCCGGGCCTTCCAGATTCGGGATGACCTGCTGGACTTGTACGGGGCTGGCAATCGATTTGGCAAGCCGGTCCTGATCGACCTGCGCGAGGGCAAGAAGACCCTGCCGGTATGGCATGCCTACCGCGTCTGCAAGCCGTCCGAGCGGAAGGTCTTGGAGCGGGTGCTGGAGAATCCAGGCGCTGACGAGGCATCCATCCAGAAGGCGGCCGACATCATCGACCGGTCTGGCGCCTTGGATTTCTCCTCGGGCGAAATGGCGCGCCTGCTGGAAGACGCCACGCGGAAGCTGCGCCGCACGCACATGCGGCCGCCGTATCGCGACGAGCTCATTGAATATGCGCGTCACCTGCTGCAGCCGCCGACGCGAGCCGGGGTTGTGATTCCCGCCGCTACGTAACCGACATGCGTTTACGCCAGACACTCGCCCGCCTGCTGCGCCCGCGACTGGCCCTATGGTTCGTCGTGGCCGCCGGGCTGGGCTGCCAGAGTGTGTTTCTCAAGCCGCCCCACTGGACGGTGACGCTGAGCCCCCTGGACTACGTGCAGTTCATGACCGGCAAGGAAAGCCGCCTGGGACGGGGCATGATCCTGCAGCGCGTGGAACTGCTGGGGACGGGCTACTTGACGTTCCTGTCGGGGCGCAGTCCGCGGGTGGCCAACGACTTCTGGACTGAGCGCCAGACGGAACAGTGGGATGAATTTCACCAGGACGCGGTGCCCGTGTCGGGCATGTACACGCTGGGCTGTTTTCAGCACCTGGTGGACAGCGGATTCTTTGAGGACAACCGGTTCACGCTCAAGCGCGATGCCGCGACGACGAACGGCATCTTTGTGGTGGCCAGTCTGAACGGCCGCACGAAAGCGGCCATGACGTCCGACCCGCAGATTGAAGTCATCCTGCGGGAGTTGATGAAGCAGTTCTAGGTCATGCGGGAGTCTCCCCCTGCCCGGCCGTAACCTCTCCGCGGGCGGGGGGCGGCGCCGCGGTGAAGGCCAAGCTGGGTTACACGGATGTTTCTGCTCCCCGTCCACGACGTGCAGTTTCTGGCCCCGGACATCTTTGAGCTGGAGCTCGAGCGGCGCGGGTATCCGTTTGCGCCGGGGGAATGCGCCGTGCTGTTCGACGGGGGCGACGAATCTCGGCCCTACAGCCTGGCCTCGGGGCCGGCAGAGGACGTGCTGCGGTTTCTCATCCGGCGCCTCCCGAAGGGGGCGGTCTCGACCTGGCTGTCCGGGCGGCGGCGTGGCGACGGTGTCCGCATCAGCACGCCGTTTGGTCGATTTCATCCGGGGCAGGAAGGTCCGCCGGGCGCGCCCTCTGTGTTCGTGGCCACGGGCGTGGGCATTGCGCCGTTCCTAAGTTGGGCGCACCAGATGCTCCCTGCACGCCAGCGGCCGTCCGCCAGGGAGGAGGGGGGGCTTCGCAACCCGCGCCCGCTCTGTCTGTATGGGGTGCGCCACTTGCGCGACGCCGTGCATGTGGACCTGTTGCGGCACGTGACCGACCTGCGCGTGGCGGTCTCGCGCGACGACGCGGCGCCGGGGCATCATCACGGGCGGGTGACGGACCTTCTGCCGCAGCTGCCCCTGGAGCCGGGAACGCAGTACTACCTGTGCGGATTGGACGCCATGGTGGATGAGGTGGCGCGTTGGCTCGTGGCGCAGGGAGTTGGCCACGACGAGGTACACACCGAGGTGTTCTTTACGGCGTAGCCACCGCGCGCGCGACGGCTTCGCTGTACAGCGAGCCGGCCCGGAACGAGGAGCGGACGAGCGGGCCGGAGGCGACGGCGCGGAAGCCGAGCGCCAGGGCTTCCTCCTTCCAGGCGTCGAACTGTTCCGGCGGCGGGTAGGACATGATCGGGTAATGCTGCGGGGTCGGTGCCAGGTACTGGCCGAAGGTGAGCAGGTCCACGCGCGCGTCGCTGAGGGCCTTCAGAGCCGCCGTGACGTCGGCGTTGGTTTCGCCCATGCCCATCATCACGCTGGATTTCGTCATCAGTTCGGGATGCAGGTCCTTCGAGGCGGCAAGCATGCGCAGGCTCTTTTTGAACGAGGCCTTGCGGTCGCGCACGCTCGACTGCAGGCGCTCCACGGTTTCGACATTGTGGGCGAAGACCTTCAGCGGCGCACCATCGAGCAGCGCGGCGAGGGCGGCTTCGTTGCCGTCGAGATCGCTGCACAACAGTTCCAGGCCGACTTCCGGCAGGCGCGCGTGGACGGCATCCAGGCAGGCGCGGTAGTGCGAAGCGCCGCCGTCGGGGAGGTCGTCGCGGTTGACGACCGTGATGACGGCGTAGGCGAGTTTCATGCGTTCGATGGCGGCCGCCAGGCCGGCGGGTTCGGCGGGATCCAGCGGGGCGGGGGCACGGTTGTGCTCCACCGAGCAGAAGTGGCAGTCACGGGTGCAGGTCTGACCCGCGATCATGAAGGTGGCAGAGCCGCGCGCCCAGCAGTCGTGGATGTTCGGGCAATGGGCTTCCTCGCAGACGGTGTGGAGCCCGTGGTCGCGTACGGCGGCGTCTGTGCCCTGGTAAGTCAGCAGCTTGTCGCCGGCCGGCAGCTTGATGCGAAACCACGGTGGCAGCGGGGGGCGCTTGCGTGCGCCGATCTGGATGACCTGATCCATGGCGGGCCGTGTACGGCGTTTGGCTTTGCGTCAGTGATTGTGTGTGCGCAGGCGCTCGATGAGGAGGAAGGCGAGGGCCGCACGCTCGTTGCGTGTGAGCGTGCTTTCCACGTGTTCGCGCGCCTGCTGGATCCTGGGCGAGGAGACGGGGTCTTCGTTGGCCAGGCGCAAGGACTCCTTGAGCTGGCTTTCGTTGATACAGTAAACCGACTCGCCGCCCTTGATGGAAACCGGCTGCTTCAAGAACCGCAACCTCCGCTGCCGCAGCCCCCACTGCCGCAGCCCCCGCCGCTGGCGACCGCCGGTTCGGCATCGGCCGTCTGGAAACTGGAGCCGCAACCGCAGGACTTCACCGCGCGCTTGTTGGTCAGGCGGAAACCGGACTGAACGAGATCGTCCGAGTAATCGATGGAAAGTCCCTCGACGTAGGGCGAACTGAACTGGTCGCTGACGATGCGCACATCGCCGGACTCGAAGACCACGGAATCGCCGGTTTCCAGGACATCATCGATAACTGCGTCGTAGGTCATGCCTGAGCAGCCGCCGGGAATGACGCCAATACGCAGGAACTTCTCCCGGTTCAGGCCCAACTCCAGCAATTTCGACTTCGCCACATCGGATACTTCGATTTGCATGTTCGCTTCCTCCGCCGGCCACCCGGCCGGACATCCTCTCGAAAACCGTTCGTCCCCGGCTGCTCCCTGTCCCAGACGGCAGGACTAGCATCTCAAATCGATATAGGCTGTCACAAGTCTTATTTTAGACTACGCCAGAGGCCGTGCATTCTGCTTGCGACGCGTCTTGGCTTTCAGTAGGATTTTGAAATAGGTAGCATCAATGCCGGAATGGGGGATCGGATGGCCGCACTGCCACGCCAAGTCGAATATGCGCTGATGGCACTGGCGGACATGCACCAGGCCCACCCCGGCCAACTTTTCGCCGTGCGCGGCCTGTGCGAAGCGCATCAAGTCCCGTTTGACGTCATGTCCAAGACCATGCAGCGTTTGGCGCGGGCCAAGATTCTGCGGGCGGTGAAGGGGGTCAACGGCGGCTATCAGATCATTAAGGACCTGTCAGCCGTGACGTTATACGACCTGATGGAGGCCATCATGGGCTCCGTGGGGGCCGTAGCCTGCCTGAAGGATGGAAAAGAGTGTCCGCTGGAGCATTGCTGCAACGTATCGGAATCCATGTTGGCACTGGACCGGAAGCTCAAGGATGTCTATCGCGGCACCTCCGTACTCGAGCTTTTGCTCATCCCCAGCCGAAACCGGCGCAACTGAACGGGGCGCTGACGCGGATATCCGAGTGGGCACTGCCCGCATGGCGGTGTCAGGCGGGGGCCCCAATTCGCTCCACCGGATTATTCTATCGGCCTGGTGCGTAAGGAGTTGCGCATGGCATCGCCGGGTGGTTTATATACGCATATAAAATACCTATTTTGAGCTTGCGAGGGCCGGCGACGGATCCTAGTATGGACGCAAGATAGGGCGGGGGATCGCGAGCCTGCCTTGAAGGAGCCGTCCATGCCGGACACGATGACCAGCACCGCTGACAGCTACAAGTACGGGTTTGTGACCGCGGTCGAGGCGGACACGATCCAGAAAGGGCTGAATGAGGACGTCATCCGGCTCATTTCGTCGAAGAAGCAGGAGCCGCCGTTCCTGCTGGAATTCCGGCTGAAGGCGTATCGCTGGTGGCTGGAACAGGTCGAGCCCCGCTGGGCGCACGTTACGTTTCCGCCCATCGATTACCAGGCCATCCGCTATTTCTCCGCTCCGAAGCCGGCCAAGCCCAAGCTGGGCAGCCTGAGTGAGGTGGATCCGGAGGTGCTGGCGACGTTCGAGCGCCTGGGCATTCCGTTGGGCGAGCAGAAGCGGTTGTCGGGCGTGGCGGTGGACGCCGTGTTCGACAGCGTGTCGGTCGGCACGACGCACAAGGAGGTGCTGGCCAAGCATGGCATCGTCTTCTGTTCATTTTCCGAGGCGGCGCGCGAGCATCCCGCGCTGGTGGAGTCGTACCTGGGGAGCGTCGTGCCCTTCAACGACAACTACTTCGCGGCGCTCAACTCGGCCGTATTCACGGACGGCTCGTTTGTCTTCATCCCCAAGGGCGTGAAGTGCCCGATGGATCTTTCCACGTATTTTCGCATCAACGCCGCCGAGACGGGCCAGTTCGAGCGCACGCTGATTATTGCCGAGGAGGGCGCCAGCGTGTCGTACGTGGAAGGGTGCACGGCGCCCATGCGCGACGAGAACCAGCTGCATGCCGCGGTGGTGGAGCTGATCGCGCTGGACGATGCGACGGTCAAGTATTCGACGGTGCAGAACTGGTATCCCGGGGACCAGGACGGGAAAGGCGGCATCTACAACTTTGTGACCAAGCGCGGTCGCTGTGCGGGGCGTAACTCCAAAATTTCGTGGACGCAGGTGGAGGCGGGGGCGGCCATCACGTGGAAGTACCCGAGCGTCATCCTGAAGGGCGACAACTCGGTGGGCGAATTCTACTCGGTGGCGCTGACGAACCACTGCATGCAGGCCGATACCGGGACGAAAATGATCCATCTCGGCCGGAATACCCGGAGCACGATAGTCTCCAAGGGCATTGCCTGCGAGCGCTCGCGCAACAGTTACCGCGGCCTGGTGCGGATCACGCCGGGGGCGGAAGGCGCGCGCAACTATTCGCAGTGCGATTCGATGCTGGTGGGCGACGCCTGCGAGGCCAACACCTTTCCATATATCGAAGTGGGCAACAACACGGCCGTGGTGGAGCACGAGGCGACGACCTCCAAGATCAGCGCGGAGCAGCTCTTCTACCTGCAGTCACGCGGCCTGGACAAGGAGGCGGCGGTCTCGCTGCTGGTCAACGGGTTCTGCAAGGATGTCTTCAAGACGCTGCCGCTGGAATTCTCCGTCGAAGCCGTGCGGCTGCTCGAGATGAAACTGGAAAGCAGCGTGGGGTGAGGAACGGGGCGGCGAGGATACAGGCTTAGGGTTCAGGGTTCAGGATGCGGCGCAGCGGATTCGAACCCTGAACCCTGAACCCTTCTCAGCGGGAGCGGTTATGTTGACGATCAAGAATTTGCATGCGCGGGTGGTGGAGGGAACGCCGATCCTCAAGGGGATCAGCCTTGAGGTCAAGGCGGGGGAAGTCCACGCCATCATGGGGCCCAACGGTTCCGGCAAGAGCACGCTGGCGCGCATCATTGCCGGGCACCCGGACTACCAGGTCACGGATGGCACGATCGAATACGAGGTAAACCGCCGGCGCCAGAACCTGCTGGATCTGGAGCCGCACGAGCGCGCCTGTGCGGGGATCTTTCTGGCGTTCCAATATCCGGTCGATGTGCCGGGGGTGAGCAACGCCGTCTTCCTGCGGGCGTCATTCAACGCGGTCTGCCGCTACCAGGGGTTGCCGGAGCTGGATCCGCTGGATTTCGACGACCTGCTCAAGGAGAAGCTGGCGATGCTGGACATGAATCCGGCGTACGTGGACCGGCCGGTGAACGTGGACTTTTCCGGCGGCGAGAAGAAGCGCAACGAGATTCTGCAGATGGCCATCCTGAATCCGCGCCTGGCGGTGCTGGACGAGACGGATTCGGGGCTTGATGTGGATTCGCTCAAGCTGGTGGCGGAGGGCGTCAACCGCCTGCGCACGCCGACCAACGCGACGCTGATGATCACGCATTACGAGCGCCTGCTGAAGTACATCCGCCCGGACGTGGTGCACGTGCTCGATGCCGGCCGCATTGTGCGCACGGGTGATTACAGTCTGGCGGAAGAGGTCGAGCGGCGGGGGTACGACTGGCTGCAGGGGGCGGGGGCGGCATGAATGCGGTCGTGACCAGGCTGGCGGTGCCGGACGGCTATGCCGGACTGTTGGCGGCGGTACTGCGCGACGGGGCGGGGCGGGGCGAGCCGGAATGGCTGGCCACCCGGCGCCATGGCGCGTTTGACCGCCTGCGCGCCATGGGCTTTCCCACGACGCGGGCCGAGGATTGGAAATACACCAACATCCGGTCGCTGCTGGATGCCACGTTCACGCTGCCCCGGCGCGAACCCGTGCCGGAAGTGAAGAGCCTCATCCCCCATCACCTGGAGGACGAGAACGAACTCATCTTTGTCGATGGATGCTACGCGCCGGAGCACTCGCGCTTCGAGCCGGAGTCGGGCCTGCATGTCGTGTCCCTGGAGGACGGACTGCGCAACGGGGACGGCGAGGCGCTGCGGCAGCGGCTGGCGGAGTCCCTGCCGGGCGATGACAGCCCGTTCGTCTGCCTGAATGCGGCGCTGTCGGGGTGCGGCGTGTACGTGCGGGTGGACCGCGGCGTGACGGTCAGCAAGCGCATCCACCTGTTGTTTTTGACGACCGGCCTGCAGCCCGGGGTGATGGTGTCGCCGCGCGTCGTGGTTGACGTGGGGGCGGGGGCGCAGGTGCGCCTGGCCCAGAGCCATATCGGGCGGTCGGGCGCGGCGGCCTTTACCAACGTCGTCACGGACCTGCACGTGGGGGACAACGCGAATGTGTTCTACACCAAGGTGCAGTCCGAGGCGCCCGAGGCGTATCACTGCAGCTTTGTGCGGAGCCGGCAGGCGGCCAGCAGCGTGGTGACGCTGCTGGATTTCACCATTGGGGCCAAGCTGGCGCGCAACGACCTGTACGCGGGCCTGGACGGCGAGGGCGCGGAGCTGCATCTCGACGGGCTCTATGCCGTGCGGGGCCGTCAGCTCGTGGACCATCACACCACGGTGGACCACCGCGTGCCGCGCGGCCTCAGCCGCCAGATCTACAAGGGCATTCTGAACGACTCCGCGCGTGTCGTGTTCAACGGCAAGGTGCTGGTGCGCCCGGGGGCCAAGCTGACCGACGGCTACCAGATCAATCAGAATCTGCTGCTGAGCCGCTCGGCCACGGTGAATACCAAGCCGCAGCTGGAAATTGCGAACGACGACGTGAAGTGCACGCACGGCGCCACCATCGGGCAGATCAACGAGGACCAGGTCTTCTATCTGCAATCGCGGGGCATCGCCAAGGATGCGGCCGTGGCGATGCTGTCGCGCGCGTTTGTGGAAGATGTGCTGTTCCTGGTACACGACAAACCGCTGCAGGAGAGCTTACGCGCCCTGCTGGCGACGTATTTCGGCAAGTAGGGCTTCACGAGACTGACCATGCGTACAGAGGCGACAGGCTATCCGATCGAGCGCATCCGAGCCGATTTCCCGGCGCTGCAGCAGCGCATTGGGGCGTATCCGCTGGTGTACCTGGACAATGCGGCGACCAGTCTGAAGCCGCAAAGCGTCGTGGACACGGTCTGCCGTCACTACCGTGAAGAGTCCGCCAACATCCACCGGGGCGTGCATCACCTCAGCCAGAAGGCCACCGAGGCTTTCGAAGGGGCGCGCGACAAGGCGCAGGCCTTCCTCAACGCCGCCCGCCGCGAGGAGATCATCTTCACCAGCGGCACCACGGGTGGCCTCAACCTCGTGGCGCACGCGTTCGGCGCCGGCCTGAAGGCGGGTGACGAGATCATCCTGTCCACCATGGAGCACCACTCCAACCTGGTGCCGTGGCAGATGCTGCGCGACCGCACGGGGTGTGTCTTGCGCTTCATCCCGATCACGGACGACGGGCAACTTGACCTGGCGGCGTACGACGCGATGCTCGGCCCGCGCACGCGCCTGGTGTCGGTGGTCTACGTATCCAATTCGCTCGGCACCGTGAATCCGGTGGCGCGCATCATCCGGGCGGCGCACGCACACGGGGCGCGCGTGCTCGTGGATGCCGCGCAGGCCGTGCCCTGCCGGCCGGTGGACGTCCAGGCGCTCGACTGCGATTTCCTCGTGTTCTCCGGGCACAAGGTTTTCGGCCCGACCGGCGTGGGCGTGCTGTATGGCAAGTACGATCTGCTGGATGCGATGCCTCCGTTCCTGGGCGGCGGCGACATGATTTTGTCGGTCACGCTGGAGCGCACGGTTTTCAACGCGCTCCCCAACAAGTTCGAGGCGGGCACGCCGCACATTGCCGGCGTCATCGGGCTGGGCGCCGCGCTCGACTACGTGCGCGGCATCGGACTGGATCGCGTGGCCGCGCATGAGGAGGGCTTGCGGGCCTACGCCACCGCGTTGTTGGCGGCGATTCCGGGGGTGCGCCTGTACGGCACGGCGCCGGAGAAGTCCGCCATCATCTCGTTCGTGCTGGAGGGCGTGCATCCGCATGACATCGGGCAGATTCTGGACAGCCGCGGCGTGGCCGTGCGTGCGGGGCACCACTGCACCCAGCCGGTCATGCAGCGGTTTGGCATTCCCGCCACCGCGCGCGCGTCGTTCTCGATGTACAACACGCGCGCCGAGGCGGAGCAACTGGCCGAGGCCGTGCGGGCGGTGAAGGAGATGTTCGCATGACGGTGTCGGACGAGCTCTATCAGCAGGTGATCCTCGATCATAACCGGTCGCCGCGCAACATGCGGGCGCTGGCGAACGCCACGCACCAGGCGCAGGGGATCAACCCCCTGTGCGGGGACGAGTACACGGTGTACCTGGCGGTGGATGCGGGCGGCATCATTCGCGAGGTCACCTACGAGGGGCACGGCTGCGCGATTTCCAAAGCGTCCGCCTCCATGATGAGCCAGGCGCTCGCGGGGAAGACGATCGCCGAGGCGCACGGCCTGTTCGACGCCTTCCATGCGCTGGTGCTGGGCAAGGCCGAGGCGGCCACGCCGCCTTGTGAGTTGGGCAAACTTAAGGTATTCTCAGGGGTGTGGAGATATCCGGCCCGGGTGAAGTGCGCGGCGCTCAGCTGGCACGCCATGAAGAGCGCCTTGGACGGACAAGGCAAGACGTCGACCGAGGATGCGTTGTAGCCGCGAAGGCGCGGGGTGGGGCGTCCGCCTGAACGGGCCCGGTTGCGCGAGGGAGATAACATGAAAGTTTTCGACATCCTGGTTGAGCCGACGGCGCACCCGCGCGCGCGCAAATTCATTCTCGACCGCGACGTGCGGGCGGGGGATCCGATCCGCTTCACGACCGCCGACGAGTGCAAGCATGTGCCGCTGGCCGCCGCCCTGTTGTCGTGGGTGGGGGTGAGCGACGTGCATTTCGCGGGCAACGTGATCACGGTCACCGCGGGGCGTGGCGCGGACTGGCAGATGCTCGAGGCGCGCCTGCGCGAGGAGATCGCCCGGCACATCGAGGCGCACGATCCGAGCATGCGCGACCCCAACGCCGGCACGACGCGTGCGACGATCGGCGACCTGGCGGTGATCGACGGCGTGCTCGAGCAGACGATCCGCCCGTATATCCGCAGCCACGGCGGCGAGCTGGAACTGCTGGAATATGATGCCGAAACCAAGCGGCTGCTGGTGAACTACCTCGGCACGTGCGGCAGCTGCCCGGCCTCGACGTCCGGGACGCTCGAAATCATCCAGCAGATCCTGAAGGACGAGTTCGATCCCGAGATCAAAGTGGAGATTCTGCAATAGGGCCGTCAGGGGCCCGCGCCCGCCGGGCGCGGGCAGGGGCGGAGATGGGGCGGCCGCACCCGGAGGTTGCGGCCCACCGGAGGACGGGCCTGGGAACAGGGGCGGGCCTGAACAGGATGGCGAGCATGAGCACAGCGACAGCAACGGGATCACCGACGGCGGAGCGGTTGTACGAGAAGCTGCGGAACGTGGCGGCGGGCACGAGCGGCCCCTACTCGCGGGAACGCTGTGCGGAACTGGCGCCGGTCGTGGACGACATCAACCGGCTCAAGCGCGAGCGCAATGCCGTCATCCTCGTGCACTACTACGTGCATCCGGAGATCACCGTCGGGGTGGGGGATTTCGTCGGGGATTCCTACAAACTGGCGAAGGATGCCAAGTCCACGACGGCCGACCTGATCGTGTTCGTCGCGGTGCGGTTCATGGCCGAGACGGCGAAGTGCTTGAATCCCGAAAAGACGGTGCTGATTCCCAGCAAGTTGAATGGCTGCTCGCTGGCGGACGCCATTTCCGCCGAGCGTGTGCGCCAGCTGCGCCAGCAGTTTCCGCAGCACACGTTCGTCTGCTACATCAACACGTCCGCGGCGGTCAAGGCGCTGTGCGACGTGTGCGTCACCAGTTCCAACGTCTACGACATCGTGCAGCGCATCGAGAACGACAGGATCTACTTTCTGCCGGACAAGCTCATGGGCGAGAACGTGCAGGACGAGATGAAGCGGCGCGGCGTGCGCAAGGACGTGCAGATTTTCGACGCCACCTGCTATGTGCATCAGCAGTATGACCCGGAGCGCGTGCAGCGGTTGAAGGCGAAGCATCCGGGGCTCAAGGTGCTGAGCCATCCGGAGTGCAGCCCCGAGATCATCGCGCACGCGGATCACGTGGCGAGCACAAAGGGCATGATGCAGTACCTGCGCGACACGGATGCGCCCGCCTACCTGCTGCTGACCGAGTGCGGTCTCGCGGGGCGGGCACAGGTGGAGATGCCCGGCAAGACCTTCATCGGCCCCTGTGTCGAGTGCCGCTACATGAAGTCCAACTCGCTGCAGGACGTGCGGCGCGTCCTGCGGGCGCCGGAGGCGGACGACATCGTCGAGGTGGCGCCCGACGTGCGGCAGGGCGCCCTGCGCTGCATCAATGCCATGTTCCGCTACGCCGAGATGGCGGGCTGAGGGGCGGCCTGGCGTGCAGGCGAATCCCGTGACGCCGCTTCAACGCGGGCGCAGCATGCGGTGCAGCAGGGCCTGCCCGAGCGTGGCGAGGGCGAGTGCGCCGGCGCAGAGGGCGAACAGGCCCTGCAGGGACGTGGCCTCGTAGACCATCCCTCCCACCGCCGACCCAATGAACAAGCCGATCCCGATCAGCGCTTCGTGAATGGCCATGCGGTGCGTCCGGTCCATGCTGCCTGACGCGCCGTGGAAAATGCTTTCGGAATAGCTGATGCCGGCGGCGAAGTTCGCGAGGCTCAGCAGCAGCGTCACGGCGATCAGGGACGTGGCGTGCGTGAGCAGGGCAAAGGCGGCGATGGCCACGGTCTGCCCGACGAGCATGGGCCAGAGCCGGAAATGCCAGAACGGTGTGCGCCCCATGCCGAGGAAGGCCACGGTGTTGGCCAAGCCCCGCACCAGGAAAATGAAGCCGATGAGGGTTTCGGAGCAGCCGAGCTGGTCGCGTGCGCCGACGGGAAAGATGCCGGCCACGGCGCCGACGGTGAAATAGGCGGCGAAGTGTCCGAGCCAGGCCGGGTAGCGCAGGAGCGTGCTCTGGTCGACCCGCGGCGGCGCGTTGCCGGCCGCGGCGTGGGCGCTGGCTTCCTCGGCTGATGAGGGCAGCCGGCGCCCCGCGGCGGCGACGAAGCCCGCGATCACAAGCGACGTGGCCGCGCCGACCGCCAGCGGCAACCGCACGTTGAGGTGGAGCAGCCAGCCGCAGACGTACGGGCCGATGATGTTGCCGAACGACCATGACAGATTGAAACGCGAGACGAGGCGTCCCAGACGCTCGCCCTCCGAACCGGTCGACAGCCATCCCATGAGCGAGGGCCAGTACAGTGCCAGCAGAAGTCCAAACAGCCCGTGGAAGACGAACAAGCCGGCCAGGGTGGGGACGACCTGCATGCCGATCAGAATGGCGCAGAGGCAGACGGTGGAGATGACGACCTGCTGGCGAGGCTCCAGGTGTTTGAACAGCGGGCGCAGCCAGAGGCACCCGAGCGTGTAGGTGATGGCCCACGTGCCGGCCAGCCAGCCGATTTGTCCGGGTTGGGCGTGGTGCACATCGCGCGCGAAGAAGATGATGCCCAGGCTCGCCTGCATCAATGTGAGCGCCATGGCAAAGGCGGCCGGATAGATGACGGCCCCGATCGGCAAGTGGGCGGGGCGGGGGGGGGATGACGTGGGGGTCATAGTTCCGTCGGACCGGCTACGCGGGGATCGAGGGTGAGCGTGATGCGGTGGAGGCCTTCGCTGACATGCTGGCGGAGCGTATCGAACCGAAAGAGGTACACGGTGCGTCCGCGGGCATCGCGGGCGACGAACTGACCATCGTGGCGGTCGGCGCTCCAATCGGCATGGGGAATGCGCGCCCATTCCAGCAGCCATCCCGCGAGGTACATGAAGATTTCCGCATCGACGCAGTCCGCGGGCAGTTCGCTCTTGTAGAGTTCCTGGCCGCTTGCCAGGAGCCGGATGCCGATCAATCCCGGCGGTCCCAACAGCTCAAGCTGGGCCAGCGTATCCTGAATCACATCCTGCAACCGGGCCCCGGCCAGGCGTTCCGCGTCGCGCTGCAACTCGGCATGGGGGTCGAGGCGGACCGGGTCGAAACCGTCCGCGGTGAGGGCCGTGAGTTCGATGCGGGTGCAGGACGGGAAGCTGGCAAAGGACTCGTCCACGAGCCGCGGCCAGAACTTGGCGGCGGAATGCCGATACACCGTACCGCCCACCTTGATGGCCTCGCACGAGACGATGGGCGGGGGCGGCGTGACGTCATCCGGCAGATTCAACAGGCGCGTGGTCATGGGTGGTCGCGGGTGCCAGAAAGCCGCCACTCTGCCGCTTTTGGGGGCAAGGGGCAAAGGAATTTGGCATGCGGTGAGACGGACCGCGTGCGCCCAGCAGGTGGCGCGATCCGGGATGAGACGGGTCCGGCCGGGCGAGGGGCCGTGCCGGATTTGAGCCATCCGTTCTTCCCCGTTCCTTTTTCTAGGTTCAAATTTGCGGGGCCAGGCTCTACACTCGCCTCATGACGACTTTGCACCAGGAGCCGGCGCCGGGGACACACCATGTGCGGCATGCCGGGGACGTGCTGGAGCTCGTCTTCACGCTGTCGGACCGACGGGGGGGCAAGGCCTGGGTGCGCACGAACCTGGGAGGCGCAACCGTTCGGCGCGAGGAAATCATCGGCCTGGTGCGCCACGGCGACCCGATCCGGCACCGTGACTGGCACGATTACCCGATGACGCGTGTGGATGACCACACGTTCCGGATCAGCCTGCCGTTGACGGACGTCGGGCGCTTCGAAGCCAAGGCGTTCTTTCTCGAACCGGGCAGCGACGAGCCTCTGTGGCCGCCCGGGGAGAACACCGTGGTCAAGGTGGAACCGGCCGATACGGTTTGCGCCAACACCCTCTACACGGCCTTTGTGCGTCAGTTCGGACCCAATCGCGAGCGTGCCACGGCGACCGCGGATATCGAGTCGGCCGTGCGTGCGCTTGATGCGCAGGACTACACGGTCATTCCGCGTTCGGGGACGTTTCGCGAGCTGATTGCTCAACTCGACTTCATTCTGGGCACGCTGGGTTTTCGCGTGCTGCAACTGCTGCCGATCCACCCGGTGCCCACGACCTACGCGCGCATGGGGCGCTTTGGCAGTCCCTTCGCCGCGCTGGATTACTGGAGCGTCGATCCCGCGCTGGCGGAGTTTGATCGCCGCACCACGCCGCTGCACCAGTTTGGCGAACTGATTGATGCCGTGCACGCGCGGGGAGCGAAGCTGTTCATGGACATGCCCATCAACCACACGGGGTGGGCATCCCGGCTGCAGGTGCAACATCCCGAGTGGTTTGCCCGCAATGCCGATGCCACGTTCACGTCGCCCGGCGCGTGGGGCGTGACGTGGGAGGATCTGTCGAAGCTGGATTTTCAACACCGCGGGCTGTGGACCTACATGGCCGAGGTCTTTCTGCACTGGTGCCGGCAGGGGGTGGACGGCTTTCGCTGCGACGCCGGCTACATGATTCCGGGCCCGGTCTGGGAGTACATTGTGGCGGAAGTGCGCGCGCAATTCCCCGATACCGTGTTCCTGCTGGAGGGGCTCGGGGGGCCGGCGGTCACGGTGGATGGGTTGCTGACCGTGAGCAATCTGAATTGGGCGTATTCGGAGCTGTTTCAGAAATTCGGCCGCGAGGAGATTGAGTCCTGCATTCTCGAAGCGGCGGAGCAGGCGTCGAGCCGCGGCCTATACGTGCACTATGCCGAGACGCACGACAACAGCCGGCTGGCGGCGCATTCAGCGGCGTGGGCCGACATGCGTACGGCGCTGGCGGCCCTGTGTGCGCCGGCGGGAGCCTTCGGCATCACGGCGGGCGTGGAGTGGCACGCGACGGTGAAAGTCGACGTGCATGGCGCGGCGCCGCTGGCCTGGGGCAATGCCTCCAACCAGGTCGCCCGCCTGCAGCGGCTGGGCGCGCTGCTTCACCGGCATCCCGCCTTTGCGGTCGGGGCCCGGCTGCGCGTCATGGGCGGGAACACGGGGGCGGCGCTGGTGCTGTGCCGCGAGCCTGAGACGCACGCCGATCCCGTGCTCATTCTCATCAATCTCGACGACCATCAGCCCGCGACAGCCACGTGGTCAGCCGACTGCTTTCCGGGTGGCGGCACGCTGGTTGATTTGCTGAGCGGAAGCCCGATTGCGGTGGAAACGCGCGACGGACGGCACGTTCATCGTCTGGCGCCGGCGGAAGCCCTCTGCCTGACCGCCGATGCCGGCTGGCTGGCGCGGCTGGCGGATTCGCCCGCCCCGTCCCGTCGTGCCGGGAGCGAAGCGGCGCGCAGCGTGCGCCAGCGGCAGCGCGCGAAGGTGCTGGAGCTGCACCGCGCGCGGCAGGGGGGGGGCGACGCCACCTCGCTGGATCTTGAGCGCCTGGCGGATTCCCTGGCGAGGGACCCGCTGCGCTTCATGGAGGAACTGTGTGGTGAGAGCCCCGCGCCGGTCGTGATGTGGACGTGGCCCCAGGACCAGCACCGCACCGTGATGGTGCCGCCCGGGCACGCGTTGATGATCCGGGCTGACGCTGATTTTTCGGCTGATGTTCGGGCGGGTGGCCGCGTGTTGTACCGTGCGCGGGCGCTCCCCGGGGCGGAGGGGCTGTACGCCGCCCTGGTCCCCAGCCGGGAGGACCCGGACGCGGCGCAGTCGGTCGACCTGGATCTGACCGTGTTCTGCGCATCCGGGGTGGTGCGCACGAGCGTGCCCCTCGTCTATCTGGCGCCCCTGGAGCGGGCGTTGGTGCGCACGCGCTGCCCCGCGCATGATGCGCAAGCGTGTGGGGCCTATGCGATATGCGCCAACCACATCGGGACCTTCGCCCAGGTGCGCGCGGCGTGGGGCAGCGTGCGCAGCCAGTACGACGCGCTGCTGGCGGGCAATCTGCACCCGGATTATCCCGTCGACCGCCGCGTCATGTTCACGCGTTGTCGTGCCTGGCTCGTCTTCCGCGGCTACTCTCATCCCCTGGACGAGCGCTGCCTCGACTGGTTCGGCCAGGGCTCCGACGGCGCCGTGACCTGGCGCTTCCTCGTGCCTGCCGGGCTTGGCAAGCTCGTGCCGATGGCCGTCACGCTGCGACTCGCGCAGGATCGCAACGTCGCGCGACTGGCGTTCCGCCGGCTCCCGTCGGCGAGCCCGGACCACCTCGCCGACGACCGGCCGGTGCGCCTGATCTTGCGGCCGGACATCGAAGATCGTACGTCGCACGAGAAGACGAAGGCCTTCCTCGGGCCAGAGCACGCGTGGCCGCCGGCGGTACGCGCGGCCGCGGACGGATTTGTGTTCACACCCGCCCCGGGGCGCGCGTTGCATGTGCAGCTGCCCGGCGGCACATTCACGCCGGCCCCTGAGTGGAGCTACATGGTGGCGCACCCGGAGGAGAGCGAACGCGGGCTGGACGGCAGTTCCGATCTCTTCAGTCCGGGCTACTTCTCGGCGACGCTGAGTGGCGCCCATGCCCTGCAGGTGCAGGCCGGGATTGTCACCGACGGGGCGGCGCCCGAATTCGTGAACGCGGCGGAGCCGTCCGCCATCCGCGGCGGCAAGCCGGTTTCGCTGCGCACCGCGACTTTCGACACCCTGCGCGATTTCGTGGTGCGCCGTGGCCAGGGGTGCACCGTGATCGCCGGCTATCCATGGTTTCTGGACTGGGGGCGCGACACGATGATCTGCCTGCGCGGGCTGATCGCGGGTGGGTTGCTCGACGAGTCCAAGGCCATCCTGGGGGAATTCGCCCGCTTCGAACAACAGGGGACGCTGCCGAATGTGATCCATGGCGCGGACGCCACCAACCGGGACACCTCGGACGCCCCGCTCTGGTTCTTCACGGCCTGCGCGGATGTCCTGGCGGCGGACGGTCATGCCGGCTTCCTGAATACGGATGTGGGGGGGCGCACGGTTCGCGACGTGATGCGATCGATTGCCCGCGGCTACATGGCGGGCACCGCAAACGGCATTCGCATGGACGCCGAGAGCGGGCTGATCTTCAGCCCGTCGCACTTCACCTGGATGGATACAAACTACCCGGCGGGCACGCCGCGCGAAGGCTACCCGGTGGAAATCCAGGCGTTGTGGCACGCGGCGCTGCGACTGTTGAGCGCGCATGACCGTTCCGGCGCCTGGCGCGACCTGGCCGGCCGCGTGGCGGAGTCGCTCCTGCGCTATTACCCGCGCGAGGGCGGTGCGGGCCTTCAGCACGGCCGGTACTTGTCTGACTGCCTGCATGCGCGCCCCGGGCAGTCGGCGGCCGAGGCGGTCGCGGACGACGCGTTGCGTCCGAATCAGCTCCTCGCCATCACGCTGGGGGCGGTGCAGGATCCGGCGCTGGCGGCGGACATCCTGCGCGCGTGCGAAGCGCTGTTGGTGCCCGGGGCGCTGCGCAGCCTGGCCGACCGGCCGGTGGAACGGCCCATTCCGGTGGTTCGCGACGGGCGTGCGCTCAATGATCCACAGCGCCCGTATTGGGGCCAGTACACGGGTGATGAGGATACGCGCCGCAAGCCGGCCTACCACAACGGAACCGCCTGGACGTGGTTGTTCCCGTCCTACAGCGAGGCGCTGGTGACGGTGTTTGGCGAGCGCCTGCGGGCCCGGGCGGCGGCGTTGCTCGGCAGCGCCGCGCTGATCATCAATCGCGATTGCCTCCGCCACGTTCCGGAGGTGCTGGACGGAGACGCGCCGCATCGCGGGCGGGGCTGCGGCGCACAGGCGTGGGGCTGCACGGAACTGCATCGCGTCCTGGTGCTGCTGTCTCGGGAGACGTCCGCGCGCGACGCAACGGGTTGAGGCGGCCGGAGGTCACGCGGGGGCATGTGCGCATTTTTGCGGGCTTGCTTCAGGGGCGCGCCTGGCCTAAGCTAAACTCTTTCCACGTTTGAGCCCCGGGGTGTCATTTTTTCACATGGGTGTGACGAATCCTGCGGCAGGGCAGGGGGGACCCGGGCCCCTCACCTTCGGGAGACGCGATGAAGACGCCATCGAAGGGTTTCAAGCGGGTTCGGTTCAGTTTGCCAGCCCAGCGGGGCAAGCACATTTGTCTGGCGGGGTCGTTCAACAACTGGGAGCCCGCGGCGACGCCGCTGAAGTGGAATGCAAAGACGTCATCCTATTGTGCCAATCTCATGTTGGCGCCAGGCCGATACGAATACAAATACGTCATCGACGGCTACTGGTGCATAGATCCTTATTGTACGGAATGGGTGCCCAACCGACTCGGCACCCTCAACAGTGTTCTGCGGGTTGCGTAGGGGGGCCTCTGGGGAGTCCCTCCCGCCCGCACGATGGAGTACCATGAAACGTATACAGCTTTTCAACATCGCCCCCTCCATTCCCGAGAAGATCCGCTTTTTGGAGGTGCTTGCCCGGAATTACTGGTGGTCGTGGAATCCGCCCGCCGCCGAGCTTTTTCAGCGCATGGACGCGCAGCTCTGGGAAAGCGTGGGGCTCAATCCCGTGCGATTCCTGAGCGCCATCCCGCAGAAGCGCTTTGAAGTGCTGGCGAAGGACAAGGCGTTTGTCGCCCACGTGGAGCAGGTCCGCGACCTTTTCCAGAAGGCGGTCGTGGAAACGACCGAGCGCAACGGCAGCGAGCCGTCCACGCGCTGGGCGGCGTATTTCTCGCTCGAGTACGGCATTCACGAGAGCCTGCGCATTTACTCGGGCGGCCTGGGCGTCCTGGCCGGCGACCATCTGAAGGCGGCGTCGGATCTGGATCTGCCGCTGGTGGCGGTGGGGCTCTTCTATCGCCAGGGGTTTTTCCAGCAGCACCTGAACCAGGACGGCTGGCAGCAGGAGCATTACGTCGAGAACCAGATCGATCAGCTGCCGCTGGTGCGCGCCCGGGATCCGCAGGGGCAGGACGTGCGCGTGCGCATTCCGCTGCCCGAAGGCATGGTCGAGGCCATCGTCTGGCGGCTGGACGTGGGCCGCGTGCCCTTGCTGCTGCTCGACACCAACATCCCGCAGAATCCGCCTGAGTTTCAGCACATCACGGACCAGCTTTACGGGGGCGACCGCAAGCACCGGCTGCGCCAGGAAATGGTGCTGGGCATCGGCGGCTACCGGGTGCTGCTGGCCATGGGCATCGAGCCAAAGCTCTGCCACCTGAACGAGGGTCACGCGGCGTTTGCCGGGCTGGCGCGCCTTTCGCACCTGATGCAGGTCACGCGCCAGCCGTTGGAGGTGGTGCTGGAAATCGCCGCGCGCTCCTCGGTGTTTACGACGCACACGCCGGTGCCGGCCGGCAATGAGACGTTCCCCGTGGACATGCTGCGCGCGCACCTCGAGGCGCTGCGCGGGGAGCTCGGGCTCGACCCGGAAACGATCATCCCCTGGGGCTTTCCGCCGCAGTCCGACAACTGGCACGAGTTCTCGATGACGATCTTCGCCATGCGCATGGCGTCCAACGCCAACGCGGTGAGCGAGTTGCACGGGCGCGTGGCCCGCCGCATGTGGCAGATGCTGTGGCCGGGGCATCCGCAGGACGAGGTGCCGATCGGGCATGTGACCAACGGCATCCACATGGCGACGTGGATCTCGCACGAAAATGAGAACCTGTTTGCGCGCTACCTGGGGCCGAACTGGAAGGAGCACCCCGATTCGGAGGAGGTGCTGTCGCACGTCGAGCAGATTCCCGATGCCGAGCTGTGGCGGACGCATGAGCTGTGCCGGACGCACCTGATTACGCAGGCGCGCACGGCGCTGGAGCGCCAGTGTCGCGACCGCAACTCACCCCGGCAGGTGATTGAGCAGTGCCGGGCGGCGCTGGATCCGCAGATCCTGACGATCGGCTTTGCACGGCGGTTTGCGACGTACAAGCGCGGGTCGATGATCCTGCGGGACGCCGCCCGCCTGGAGGCGATCCTCTGCAGCACGAAGCGCCCGATGCAGATCATCTTCGCGGGCAAGGCACATCCGCGCGACGACCAGGGCAAGCATTTGATCCAGCAGATCATCGAATTTTCGCGACGGCCGAGCGTGGCGGGACGCCTCGTGTTCCTTGAGAACTACGACATGGGCATCGCGCGCGCGCTGGTGCAAGGCGTCGACGTCTGGCTCAACAATCCGCGGCGGCCCCACGAGGCGAGCGGCACGTCAGGCATGAAGGCGGCCATGAATGGCGGCCTTCACGTCAGCACGCTCGATGGCTGGTGGTGTGAGGGCTACACGAAAGCGTGCGGCTGGGCCATCGGCGACGGCGAGGAGTACGAGGACACCGAGTACCAGGACAGCGTGGAGTCGCAGGCGCTGTACAACCTGCTCGAGAACGAGCTGGTGCCCACGTTTTACAACCGCACCGCGGCGGGCGTGCCCACCGACTGGGTGCGCATGATGAAGGCGTCGATCCAGATGGCGCTCGGCAAGTTCTCAAGCCGGCGGATGGTCGACCAGTATCACGAGCACTACTACCGCAAGGCGCGCGAGGCCTACGACAGCCTGATGGCCCAGAGTGGCTCCCGCGCGATAGCCCTCGTGGCGCAGCGCCAGCGCCTGCAGGCGCTGTGGAGCAAGGTGCACGTGGAGCAGCCGGTGGCCAACCGCGACATCGCGCACATCCATGTGGGCGAGCACTTCACGGTACGCACGCGCGTTCATCTCGACGGCCTGAAGCCCGAGGAGGTCAGCGTCCAGGTGTTCTACGGCCCGGTGAGCACGACCAATGAGATCACGGCCAGCCATGTGCAGCCCATGCGGCTGATTGGCGAGGAAAGCGGGAGCTTCGTCTACGAGCAGGAGCTGCAGTGCGAATCCACCGGCCGCTTCGGGTTCACGACGCGCGCGCTGCCGGCGGGTGAGGATTGGCACAGCGCGATGCCGGGCTATATGACGTGGGCGGATGGCACCCCATGAGCACGACCTGGACTCGCAAGGGCCGCCGTCGCAAGAGCCCGCGCATCCTGATCGTCACGCCGGAAATCACGTATTTGCCCACCGGCATGGGCAACATGGCCAACTACCTGAAGGCCAAGGCCGGCGGGCTGGCGGACGTGTCCGCCTCGCTCGTGGCGGCGCTCTTCCGCCTAGGGGCCGATGTGCACGTGGCGCTGCCGCACTACCGCCGCATGTTCAACATCGATGTCGGCCGCTTCATCCACGAGGAGCTGCGGGTCTACAAGCAGGTGCTGCCGGATTCGCGCATCCACCTGGCCCAGGACCGCATTTTCTATTACCGCGACTCGGTGTACGGCGATGACTACCGCGACGGGCGCCGCCAGGCCCTCGCTTTCCAGCGCGAGGTGATCAACAACATCCTGCCCGTCGTCCGCCCCGACCTGATCCACTGCAACGACTGGATGACCGGGCTGATCCCCGCCATGGCGAAGCGGCTGGGCGTGCCCTGCCTGTTCACGATACACAACATCCACACGCAGGAACTGTCGCTGGCCGAGATCGAGGACTCGGGCATCGACGCGGCCGAGTTCTGGCCGTACCTCTATTACACGCGGCCGCCGGGCACCTACGAGCAGACGCGCAACGCCGTGCCGGTCGATCTGTTGAACAGCGGCATTTTCGGCGCGCACTACATCAACACGGTGAGTCCCAAGTTTCTCTCGGAGATCGTCGAAGGCCTCCATCCGTTCATCCCGGGACACATCCGGCACGAGGTGTCGAACAAGGTGCGCGCCGGCTGCGCCACGGGCATTCTCAACGCGCCGGACCCGTCGAACAACCCGACGACGGACGCGCTGCTGGAGACGACCTACACGGTGGACACGCACCGCGCGGGCAAGCTGGAGAACAAGCGCGCCTTGCAGAGCCGCCTCGGGCTTGAGGAGCGGCCCGACGCGCCGGTGCTCTACTGGCCGTCGCGCCTGGACCCGAAGCAGAAGGGGTGCCAGCTGCTGGCTGACATCCTGTACAAGGTGGTCTCGCAGTACTGGGCGGACGGGTTGCAGATGGTCTTCGTGGCCAACGGGCAGCATCAGTCGATCTTTCACGACATTGTTCGCCAGCACGATTTCTACCGGCGGGTGGCGGTTTGCGATTTTGACGAGCAGCTGTCGCACCTGGCCTATGCCGCCTCGGACTTCACGCTCGTGCCGTCGTTGTTCGAGCCGTGCGGCCTGCCGCAGATGATCGGGGCGATTTACGGCAGCCTGCCGATCGTGAACGACACGGGCGGCCTGCACGACACGGTGGCGCACTTGGATCCGGCCCGGAACGAAGGCAACGGCTTCATGTTCCGCATCTACGACAGCGCCGGGTTGCACTGGGCGATCGACCAGGCCATGGCGTTCTATCGCGGGGCGCCAGACTGGAAAGAGAAGCAGATTGCGCGCATCATGCGTGAGAGCGCCGCCCGCTTCACACACGAGGTGACCGCCGAGCGTTACTTCGACGTCTACGAGGACATGCTCCAGCGTCCGATCCTGCCGCCGTTCTGAGGCCGGGGCCGCTCGCCCGCGCGACAGCGGTTCGTGGCGGGAGAGGCTCGGCGGGACGCCTCGCCCCACCTTTCGGCAGCCAGCTTCCGGAGGCGACCGGCAGGTTGGGCGAGGCGTCCCTGCACGTCTCCCACGCCCGGCGGCGGTTCATCCGGACTTGCCAGACGGGGGCGTGGGCGTCATGCTTGCCGGTACGCGCGGGTGCCTGCGCGGGATGCTGTTCACATGACCATGCTGCCACCCAAACGCCGCACCGCCAAGCTGGCGGATGATCCGTACCTCGATCCGTACCGCCCGGTGCTGCATCGGCGTGCCGTTCAGACGCGCGCCCTGGCCGAGCGCCTGACGGGCGGACACATGGCGCTTCAGGACTTTGCCTCGGCGCATGAGTACTATGGCCTGCATCTCACTCCGGACGGCTGGCTCTTTCGCGAATGGGCGCCCAACGCGGATGCGATCTACCTGATTGGCGAGCGCACGGGATGGGCGAAGTCGGAGGCGTATCGCCTGCGGCGGTTGGACAACCACGGGCGCTGGGAGCTGCGTCTGCCGCCGGGGGCGCTGGCGCACGGCGACCTCTTCCGACTGCGCATGCACTGGCCCGGCGGGGAGGGGGATCGCCTTCCGGCCTACGCGCGCCGTGTCGTCCAGGACCCGCACACGTTGATTTTCAACGCGCAGGTATGGGCGCCGCCCAAACCGTATGAGTGGCAACATTCAAGCTATCACCGGCCGCCGGGCGCCGCGCTGATCTACGAAAGCCACGTCGGCATGGCGCAGGAGCGCGGCGGCGTCGGCACCTACGACGAGTTTCGCCTGCACGTGCTGCCGCGCATTGTCGCGGCCGGTTATAACGCCGTGCAGTTCATGGCGATCGCCGAGCATCCCTATTACGGGTCCTTCGGCTACCAGGTCGCAAACTTTTTCGCGCCGTCATCTCGTTTTGGCACGCCTGACGAGTTGAAGCACCTCGTCGATGCGGCCCACGGCTGCGGCCTGGCCGTGATCATGGACCTCGTGCACTCGCATGCGGCGGCGAATGCGGTCGAAGGGCTGGCCTGCTTCGACGGCACGCCCTACCAGTACTTTCACCACGGGGCGCGCGGGTTGCATCCGGCGTGGGGATCCTGCTGCTTCGATTACGGCAAGATCGATGTCCTGCATTTTCTGCTGTCCAACTGCCGCTACTGGCTCGACGAGTTTCACGTGGACGGGTTCCGCTTCGACGGCGTGACCAGCATGCTCTACCTGCATCACGGCCTGGGACCGGCGTTCACGTCGTACGACGCCTATTTCGATGGCTCGGTGGACGAGGACGCCGTCGCCTACCTGGCCCTGGCCAACCGCGTGATTCACGCGGTGCGTCCCGATGCCATCACAATTGCCGAAGATGTGAGCGGCATGCCCGGGCTGGCGGCGGCGGAGGAGGAAGACGGGTGCGGCTTCGATTACCGGCTGGCGATGGGCATTCCCGACATGTGGTTCAAGCTCATGCGCGAGATGCCGGACGAATCCTGGCACATGGACTATCTCTGGCACGAGCTGACCAACCGCCGCCGGGATGAGCAGACCATCAGCTACGCGGAGTCCCACGACCAGGCGCTGGTCGGGGGCAAGACCATCATCTTCCAGCTGGCCGATGCGGCCATGTACGACGCCATGGCGGTCTCGATTCCCAACCTCCAGGTGGAGCGTGCGGTGGCGCTGCACAAGATGATCCGGCTGACGACGCTGTTGACCGCAGGCCACGGCTACCTGAACTTCATGGGGAATGAATTCGGGCATCCCGAGTGGATCGATTTTCCGCGCGAGGGCAACGGGTGGTCCTACCACTACGCGCGGCGGCAGTGGCACCTGCGCGACGACCCGACCCTGCGCTATCACGGCCTGGGTGAATTTGACCGTGCCATGGTCCACCTGCAGCGCGAGCGTGGGGCGCTCGATGCCGGCGAGCCGCAGCTGCTGTACACGCGCAACGATCACAAGCTGGTGGCCTTTGCGCGAGGGGACCTGGTGGTGATCGCGAATTTTCATCCATCAGAATCGGTGGCGGACTACGGCATCGACCTGCCGGCGGGCACCTACCAGCTGGAGTTGGACACGGACGAAGGGCGCTTTGGCGGGCTGGGGCGATTGGCGGCGCGGCAGCGTTTTGAGACGCAGGCCATCGGCACGCGCGAGGCCCCGCGCACGGGGATTCGGGTGTACGTGCCCTGCCGTGTGGCGCTGGTGCTGAGCCGGCTGCCGAGTTGAGGCGGACCCACCTCCCGCAGCGCGGACCCCTCCGGAGGAGGGGATTCCGGACGGGCTGGGGCGGTCGGCTGGGGCGGTAAACAGGATGCGGGAGGCAGACGAAACGCGATGAGTGGTTCCATTCAATTTCTCGGCGCGGCGCAGAATGTTACGGGGTCGAGTTACCTGTTGCAGGTTGGCGGCACGCGGGTGCTGGTGGACTGCGGGCTGTACCAGGAGCGCGACTTTCGCAGCCGGAACTGGGAGCCGTTTCCGGTGGAGCCGTCGAGCGTGGACGCGGTGCTGTTGACGCACGCGCACGGCGATCACGCGGGGCTGCTGCCGAAGCTGGTGCGGGAGGGGTTTCGCGGGCCGATCTACGGCACGGCGCCGACAGCGGACATCGCGCGGATCGTGCTGCTCGATTCGGCGAAGATTCAAGAGGAAGATATCGCGTTCAAGCGGAAGCGCCACGCGAAGGAAAATCGGGCGGGGCCGTTTCCGCTGGAACCGCTCTACACGATCGAGGACGCCGAGCGCTGCATCCGCCGCTTCAAGGTGATCACGGAAGGCGAGCCGCTGAAGCTGGGCGACGGGCTGGAGGCCACGTTCCACACGGCGGGGCATATTCTGGGCGCGTCGATGATCCAGGCGCGCGTGGGGCGCAACGGGGACGCGCGCACGGTGCTGTTTTCCGGCGACGTCGGCCGCTGGGACGTGCCGATCCTGAAGGATCCGACGCTCTTCGAGCAGGCGGACTATGTGATCTGCGAGTCCACGTACGGCAACCGGCTGCATGAGACGGCCGACGTGGTGCCGGACAAGCTGGCGCGGATCATCAACGAGACGCGGGCGGCAGGCGGCAATCTGGTGATTCCGGCCTTTGCGGTGGAGCGCACGCAGGAGCTGCTGTACCGGCTGAGCGACTTGCTGGCGCAGAACCGCGTGCCGCACCTGACGGCGTTTGTGGACAGCCCGATGGCGGTGCGGGTGACGGAAGTTTTCCAGCGCCATCCGGAGTGCTTTGACGACGACATGCTGGCGAAGCTGAAGGCGGGGCGGCATCCGTGCGATTTCCCCGGGCTGACGATGACGCGCACGTCGGAGGAGTCGAAGGCGATCAACCACATCCGGGGGACGGTGATCGTGATGGCGGGTTCGGGCATGTGCGAAGGCGGGCGCATCAAGCACCACCTGGTGAACAACATCAGCCGACCGGAGAGCACGATCCTGTTTGTGGGATACCAGGCGGTGGGGACGCTGGGGCGGGCGATTCTGGAGAAGCCGGCCGAGGTGCGCATTTTGGGGCAGACGTACCCGGTGCGGGCGCGGATTGCGAAGATCAACGGCTTTTCGGGGCACGCGGATCGCGACGAGCTGTTCCGGTGGCTGTCGGCGCTCAAGCAGGCGCCGCGGCAGTTGTTCCTGACACACGGCGAGGCCAGCGTGGCGGCCGAGTTTGCGGGCTGGCTGCGCGAGCGCACGAAGTGGAACGTGTCGGTGCCGGCGTATCTGGATAAAGTTGACATCCTTTAGCGCGAACGCGCTATGGGATGTCGATTTTAACGATCAGGCCGATGCTGATGGCGGAGGCCAGGATCAGCTGGCGCAGGACGGGGTCGGGCGGCACGATCGGGTCGATATCCAGGACGTGATGGTCGGCGCTGGTGAAGAGTTCCTTGCGCCAGCCGGCCCACTGCTTGGTGATGCGGGCGAGCGTCACGCCGTCGGGGGTCAGCAGGGCGAACGCGTTGCCGTGGGACCGGCCCTGGAGGCGGCAGAGCGGCCGCTCCTGTGCATCCAGCACGGTGAAGCCGCCGCGGATTGAGAAGGCGCGCTGCAGCAGGCTGCCGATGGGGTCGCCGTCCGCGTCGAGCACGCGGACGCGCGAGGCGGTGACCGGCACGCCGCGCACGAGCCGGACGACGGGCTTGCCGGCGAGGTCGCAGACGGTCATGTCGAAGGGCGTGGTGCGGCGGTAGTCGGAGAAGCGGAAGAGGCGCGTGAGGCGTCCGAGGGGGCCTTCGCGGCAGGTCAGCACCAGGTCGCCGGTGGCCGGGTCGCGGATGTCGAATGCGTACGCCGCCCGCAGCGGAGCGGCCTGTTCCTCGACGAGGAACGTGTTGCGCGGCCACCAGGGCGCCGCATCGCCTGCTGCATGATTCAGATCGGCCATGATGACCTGCTAAGGTTTGGGGGCGGGAGCGTCTTTGGGGAGCTGGACGCTCCCCCTGCTTTCTGGGGCGTGGTCATGTATCACCCTCCGCCAGTGCGGAAAAAGTTGTGGCACTTAGCCTTTGCTGAAATGGCGTTTCATGACGGCGATGCGTAGCTCGTCGGGGACGGCGCGTTGTTCCATGATTTCGTTGAAGAGGATGGCGGCATCATAGCGGTCGCGGCGGCCGGTGGCGACTTCTTCGGCGAGCCGGGCGGCGATCCGGTCGATTTCGTCTTCCAGTTGGGAGCGTTGCTGGTGCTGGGCGCGGGCGGCGTGCAGTTGGGCGGCGACGGCGGCGGCACTGCGGCGGCGATCCTGGTCGGTGCGTGCGGCCGGTTCCGGCGGGGCGGGCGTGGGCGGCGCCTTGCTGAGCATGGCGCGGGCTTCCTGGAGCTGAGCCGCGATGAGCGCGGCGCTGCGGCGGCGCCATTCGGCGATGCGCTCGCCGAGGGAGTCGCGCAGTTTGCGCTCGGTGGCCAGGAGTTGCTGCTCTTTGGCGGCGGTGCGGCGGGCGCGTTCGGCGGCGGCGGTGCGGCGTCGATCGGCGGCGCGTGATTCGCGCCGCGCTTCGCGCAGGCGTTCGGCATAGCCAGTCTTGAGTCGCGCCTCGCGTTCCTGGGCGCGCTGTTCGTCGCGAGCCAGTTTGCGCAGGCGCCGCTCCGCCACGGCGCGCTTGCGGGCCAACTGGTGGCGGAGGTCTTCGGCCTCCGATAGTTCCCGGCTGACTTCGGCCGCGATGCGCGATTCTTCGGCGGCGGCTTTGCGCTGGAGGACATCGCGGAGGGCGTCTTCCGACAGCGGCGTCGTGTCGGCCGGGGTTGTGTCGGGGGTGGCCGGAGGGGATGAGGCAGACCGGGGAGCGGGGGGCGCGGCGGTGCGGAGGCGCTGTTTGAGATCGGGGAGGACCTGCATGAAGGTTTCGCGGGGGATGCGGCGGCTTTCGCCCTTGGGGCGGTCACCGGTGAGGGTGGGGATGAGGCCTTCATCGACCCAGGTTTGGACGGCGCGGCGGGTGGCGCCGACGAGGGTGGCGGCCTCGGTGATGCCGATGGTGGCGAGGTTTTCACGCGCATCGGCGGCGATGTAGCGGCGATCGAAGAGCCACTGGCCGCCCGTGAGCTTGCGGGCCCAGGCGGGCGGGTCGCCATGCTCTTTCTGGTGATGATAGGCGCGCGCGACGTAGGCGCTGGCTTTGAGAGCGCCGTCGATGGCCGCGATTTCGCGCCGGCCGATCCAGGCGTGGTCCATCGACTCCGGCGGCGTCGGGGCCTGAGGCGCGGCGGGAGTTGCCGACACGGGACGTAGAGGTTCGTCGCCCGAATCCATGATGGCAGTATACACGGGCGGGGGAGATTTCGACATGCGGAATGCGTCCTGATGCGGCCGCCACCCCCGTCCCGGCGTACATTTCCGGGGACGGAACCAGCAGGGGATGCCGCGATGCGGAGGAGGGCGAGGCTATGGGTGCATGGAGGGATGCGCCGCCTGGAGCGCCCGGAGGGCGCGGGTGTGGGCCGCATAGGTGTCGATGAGCGAGGCGGCATAGGCCAGCAGGGCGAGCAGGAACCCGACGAGTAAGCCCCTGAATCCGGGAGCCGGCTGGGCGGGAGCGTCAAAGGTCATCTGGCTCAGGTAAACAATCATGATGCGCGCGAACTCGAAAACGAAGTAACCGCCCGTGGCGGTAAAGGCGAATGTGTAAATGGCGCCAGCCACCCAGCGCTTCTGGATGAACTGGCCGACCCCCGGGTAGACGAGGGCGGACATGACGATGGCCAGTTTGGTGGGGGCGGCAGGCGACCGCGCCGGTGGTGGGGGTGGAACGGGTGTCACGCGCAAATGATAACGGATTCCGGACCACCCCGCGACGAGAAACGGGCCAGCGTCGGAAGGGAATGGACTTGTTTCGACCGTTGGCTGGTGACTAGGATGACCTCATGACCGAAATGCCGGGGGCACACGATGATCTTAGTTGTAGATGACGATGCCGGGATTGCGAAGCTGCTGAGGACCGCGCTGGAGGTGGAGGGTTTCCAAGTGCTGACCGCGGGTGACGGGGTGGAGGCCTACCGGCTGGTGCGTTCGCCCGCGTGCAAGTGCCTCGTCCTCGATGTGAAGATGCCGCGCATAAACGGCGTCGAACTGCTGTTGCTGATGCAGGCGGAGAACATCCGGGTTCCGGTGATTGTAATGGCGGGATCGGGGGATTATCACGAGCGGGAGATGAAGCAGTTCACCAACGTCGTGAAATTCCTGCCGAAGCCGTTTGACTTGGACGTGATGGTCAAGGCGATCCGGCACCACGCGAGGCGCTGAGCCGCCGTCGCGCGTCGGGCGGGCGGGGCATCCCTATTGCAGCCGCGGCGAAATCCGCACGTGTGGCTGCGAATCTGTTGCCGGCTTAGATCGCTGTACCTGGCCGATGGAGCGTCGCATGCCCCTGCCCATTGACCGTACGCCGGACCACATGCCGCGCCAGGTCCATGCGCCGCCTTGAGCGACGGCGCGCCCCACGACGGTGCCGGTATCGACGACCCCGCGCCCGGCGGCGGCCAGCGGGTGCAGGAGAAACGTATCCATCACGGACGTGGTTGCATCGATGGCCTCGGTGATCCCGCCGCGCAAGTCGTCGGTCATATGCGGTGACCGCTCATGTTCGGGGATCTGGGCTTCGATCGGCCTGCGGATGCGGTCGAGCACGTCGTGGGTGACAATACGTTTCACGTCGTCGAGGAACAGGCGCAGCTTGGTGCCGATATTGTGGGCGGCGGCATCCTGATCCCAGCGGCCGTAGGAGCGGCAGCGCCCCATGGCGGCATGACCGGCGACGGACGTCAGCAGGCCCGCCCCGACGCCTTCGGCGACGTCGTCGGCGAAACGGCCGAGGACCGGAACGGAGGACGTCAGGTTCTGCAGGAGGTTGCTGCCGTAGTTGAGGAAGTTGACGGTGGCCACGACGGCGAAGACATCCCGCAGGATGGCGATCTGTTCACGCAGGGGCGGGCGGGTGTTGTAGATGGTCGAGAGTCGCGCGACGAGGCGCAGATTGCGATAGACGACGACGGCCAGATCGGCGGAGCGCCAGGGGCTGAGGGTGACGGCGAGCATGACGTCGCGCACGGTGCGGGAGATTTCGTGGCGGGCGAGGGCGTCGAGCGGGTCGAGGGCCGCGGCGATGGTCTGGTCATCGGCGTCGCGCACGCAGCGGCGCAGGTCGGCGGCGTCGTCGCCGGCGGCGAGAGCTTCACGGAGGCGGGCGCGCTGGCGGCGCACGCGGTCCTGCAGGTTGGCATGGAGTTGGGGATTGCGGGAAAGCCGGCGCAGCAGGCTGACTTGGTAGCGGGCGTAGGTGCGCAGCGCGCGGGCGTCGGCGGTGCCCGGGTCGACGCGCGGGGGCTGGCGGAGGGCGCAGGGGCGGCTCCCCATGGTCACGACGTACCACACGGCCCCGGCGATGATGCCGATCAGCATGGCGATGGCGAAGGCGGCGCCGAGCATGGGGTGAACCGAGCGCAGGATGACGTAGGCGCGCAGCAATTCGATGATGGCGAAGAACGAGAGCAGGACGCCGACGGCAAGCGTCACGGCCACCAACATGCGCCATAAGCGTTGAAACATGGTAACTCTTACTCCCTCAACCGCTTAGTCTACGCTACTGTCGGGTGGCAGGACAAGCGCAACGAGCAGCAACCGTCAGGGCGGTGAGAGCAGAGCGGGGGCGGGGGTATAGGCGTCCGCGCCGAGCGACGCGAGGCGGGGGTCCGTTGAGGTCACGCGGAAGGCCCTGGGGCCTTCGACGGTGATCTGCGGGTCGATTTGGAGCAGATTGTCCTCGTCGGGGCCGGGCAGGCGCAAGGGGCGGGGGCCGGTGGCGCGGTGCCAGGCGTTGCTGCGGAAGGCGAAGGATTCGGCGACGGCGTCCTCATCGCGATTAACGATGCTGAACACGCGCTGGTCGTAGAGCACCAAGTTATGTTCGAAACGCCCGCCGTGGCAGTGCTCCAGGCGCGGTTCCGGGTTTTCCTGCAGGATGCGCGCGACCCAGCGGTGCGGGAAGACCACCGTGTTGTGGTGGACGTAGCCGCCATCGGCGCCGGACCAGACGATGGGGGCGGGCGAGCCGAGGATGCGATTGCCGGCCACGGTAATGGCGGTGGCTTCATAGGGGGCATTCGCCGGCCGGAACTCCGCCGGGTCGGACACGCCGCCGATGCTGATGGTGTGCTGGCCGGCCCAGCGCATGAAGCAGGTCTGCACGAGCACGTTGCTCGATCCGGCGCGGATCAGGATGCCGCTGGCCTGATCGCTGCCATCCTGCCCGATGAGCCGGCAGTCCTCCACCACGCCGCGCTGGCAGCCCACCAGATCGATGGCGGCCCCGCCCCAGCCTTCGAACTGGCAGTGCCGGACCACGAAGTCGTTGACGCCGGCGAGATGCAGCGCGTCGTGATCGCCGTGGGGACCGGTTTCGCTGATGGACAGATCGTCGATGAAGATGTGGTGGGACGGCGAGTTTTCATCGCCGCCATCGTCGATGCGCACGCCGGAGTCAGCCATGCCCACGATGCGCAGATTTTGGAGTTGCAGGAAGCTGCAGCGGGAGAAGTGGAAGGCCCTCGAGCCGGACTGGAAGATGGGAGGCGATTGTGGATCGGCGGCGCGGATGCAGATGGGAGCGGCGGCGGTGCCGGCAAGTGCGGTGGCGCGGATGTTTCCGCTGTAGCTCCCGGGCTCGATCAGGAGCGTGTCGCCGGGGCGCAAGGTTTCGAGCGCGGCCTTGATCTGCGCCGTATTTCGCACCCGGTTGGTTGCAGCTTCGGCGACGGACCCGGCGGCGAGTGCGCCGGCCACCGTCACGGCGGCCAGCCACCTGGGAATGGCGAACGGCATAGCATCACCCGATTTCCGGCCCGCCCGCGGCGTAGACGCGGTCCACCAGTCCGGGCTGCGGATTGGCACCGCGGTACATGCGGGTGAAGGCGCGCTGCACACCAAAGCCGAGGCTGCCGAGAAAGGCATGGAAGGCGGGTTGGGCGTCCGGTACGTCAACGAGCGCCGAGCGGCCGCGCAGCGCCTTCAGGACGGCCCGGCCCAGGCGCTGGGCATCGTCAGCGGTTTCCGCCACGAGCGGGCCGAGTTGGCTGAAGGTGGCGCCGGGGCGGCCGAAGGCATAGCCGGTGATGCGTCCGCCGCTTTCGAGGACGCGGCACAAGTCGGGCGCGGCCTCCCAGAGGGTGCGCAGGATGCTGCCGCGGTCGCCGCCGAATGTGGCGAGGTCGACCTCGCGCACGGTCTCGAGATCGCGCGCCTCCATGGGGCGGACACCGTCCATGTCACCGGTGACGGCGGGCACGGCGGCCTGCGTCAGGCGCTGCAGTCCGTACTCGGGGACGAAGCCGAGTTTGGCATACACGCCGCGGCCGGCGGGCGTGGCATCGAGTTTGACGGTCTCGACGGCTTGCAGATGGGTGAGGGCGGCGTGCATGAGGCGCGTCGCGATGCCCATGCCGCGAAAGGCAGGATCGACGAGGACCATGCCGATCCAGGCAAAGGGGCCGTACGTCGTGGTGGTGACGGTGCCGATGACGCGTCCTTGGTGGACCATGCCGAAGCAGCCATCGGGAGCGGCGGCGAGCAGCATGGCCCAGTCGGCATCGATTTGGTTCCAGCCGGCGAGGGATTTCAGGTGCACGCCGGCCGGAATGTCGGCCAGGCGGAGCGGCCGGATGGTGAGGCCGCCCGGGCCGGCGTAGCGCGGCTGGTCGCGCAGCCGTTCGATGCGGTCGCGGAGGTGGGGGATCAGGGCGTGGCGAATGCCTTCGATGAGCGCCCGGCCCTGCTCCACGTTGCCGCCCGAGGGCCAGCCCGCCGCGCCCGATGGGCTGATGTGCCCGATGCCAAAGGTCGTGAGGTCGGCCTGCTTCAGCGGGCGTTCCTCGGACGCGTACTGGGCGTCGGCCCGCGCCGGGCGAACCAGGTCCGGCCGCAGGGCCAGCATGATGGAGGTTTCCGACTCGTTGGCGTGGATGTCGAGACCGGGGCGGGGCGAGGCCCCGACGACTTTCAGTTCGCCGTGCTCCCAGTAGTTCACGAGGATGATCTTGAGGGCGCTATCGCGTCGGTTGATGTCGCGGCAGACGGGCACCAGGGCGTGATTGCCGCCGTGGGCGTTCAGGACGACCAGGATGCGGAAACCCTGACGGGTGGCCTCGTCCACGACATCGCGCACGATTTGCATGAGGGTTTCGGGCCGCAGGGAGAAGGAGCCGCGATAGCCGGTGTGCTCCATGCTGGTTGCGATCGGGATGGCGGGCAGGAGCGCGGCGTCGAGTGCTTCGGCCACCATCTGTCCGAAGAAATCGGCCTGCAGCGTGTCGGTGGCCAGCGGCAGATGGACGGAATGCTGTTCGAAGGCGCCGACGGGCAGCACCAGGATATCGGTTGAATGCTGCTGCCAGTCAACGGTCGTGTGATTGCCATCAAGCATGCCGCCCCCCGTCTTTCGAGGCATCCTAGCGCGGATGACACGCGCAAGTCGAGACTGCAACGGATTCCGCGCCGGGTTCCTATGTTTCCGGGGGTTGCGGCGGGGCGGACACGAGCAGCAGCGCGGCGGTTTGGGTCAGGCTGTCGGCTGTGAGTCGCAGGACGTTGGGGGTTGGTCGCAGGACGCGGATGACCTCGGCCCAGGCGGCGTCGTCGGGCAGCCACTGCGGGAGTTGGTTCGGGGTTCCCTCGAGCCACGCGGCATCCTGCCGGTTGCCGGGCTTCGCCGGATCCAGGGCCAGGTAGAGCATGTCCATTTCCACGAGTTCGCTCAGGAAGTGGGCGCCGAGGGAGGCATCGGGCACGAGCCCGTGATGCATGGCCACGATCTCGCCCAGCGCGGCGGCGTGGTTGATTTCGGAGAAGCGCACAGGCACGCCGAGCGCGGGGTCGCGCGTGCCCCAGCGTCCCGGACCGAGCAAAAGGTATGGCCGCCCGCGGCCGAGCGCGCGGTTCAGGCGGCCGATGACGCGCGCCACCTCGTAGCGGCTTTGCTGCGGCAGGGCCGCATAGCGTGCCGGCACCACGTGCACGAGCGCGTCGATGGTCCGGTCCCGCCCCACGCCGATCACGGCGCCGCCGAATTCCAGCAGCGTGCTTGCCGAGGCCGTCTTGAGGGTTCCCTCGACCACGAGCGGGACGCCACGCAACTGCAGCGTGCGGCACTGCAGGAGGTTGATGCGGTAGTGGCCATGGCGCAGGAAGTTGAGCGTGAACTCCACCTCGACCGGGTTGGCATATTCCAGTTGCAGCGTGGAGAGGATTTCGCGCATCTGGGCGATGAAGGGCGTGTCCTCGACGAGCCCGCTGAACGTCAGGGCCTGCCGTGGCGTGCCGTCGGCGCCGGGGGCCACGGTGGCAAAGCGCTCCAGCGGGAAGCCGGGGGGCTGCTCGAGCACGTCGAGGACATGATGGGACGCGAGTTCGCCGGCCTCGAGGTCGAGCGTGTCCATGCGGCGCTGGGCATGCTGGCAGATGTCCTCGAAGGTGGACTCGGGGCGGACGGTGGGCGCGTTGAGCGCGATGAGGCGCGTGTAGTCGTCGTCGGCCCGGTCGACGGCGCGGGTGCCGAGTCCGAGGACGAGGCGGATCACGCCGGCCGCCGGATCGATGCGCCGGTCCCACGGGTAGGGGTTGTAGGAGAAGCCCACGCCGGCGGCTTGCGGGAAGAAGTGCCGGCCATGGGCGGCGCCTGACACGCGCATGATGAGCAGGGCCATCTGTTCATCGCGTTCGAGGAGGCCGCGGCGCAGGCGATACTGGAGGGCCTCCTCGCTCATGGAGCTGGCATAGACGCGGCGCACGGCCTCAAGCAACTGGGCGAGCCGGGCTTCGCGCGAGCCGCGGTTCACGCAGAACACGCTATCGTACTTGCCGGCGAACGCATTGCCGTAGGCATCCTCCAGGAGCGAGCTGGAGCGGACGATGTACGGCCACTCGCCGAAGTACTCGAGCATGCCCTCGAACTGGTCGACCGTGTGGTCCGCAAAGCGTCCGGACAGCATGCGGGTGCGGGCCTCATCGAGTCCCTGCAGGAAGGCGGCGGGGTCGTGTTGCCGCCGTCGGACCCACCAGAGTCCGTTCTGGACGAGGAAGGAGCGGAAGACGTCGGCGCCGACATAGAACGCATCGGGGGCTTCGAGCTGGTCGTGGAGGTCGGGTTTCTCGCGCCGCAGGATGGCGCGGGCCAGCAGCATGCCGGCCGCCTTGCCGCCGATCCGGCCCACGCCGATCTGGCGATCCCAGATGGCCAGGAGATCCGCCAGGGTCAGGTTACGGCGCGCCAGGTCCCGCACGCGGGGCTCCTCTCCGAAGAGCAGCGAGGTGGCGCGCGCGAAGAGCACGGCCTCGCGCTGGGAGTCGGGGGCGGCGGACTTGTGCTGCGCCACGCAGGCGCGCGCCTCGGCGAAGAACCGGCGCCAGTAGCCCCGGTGCGACTCGACCTGCAGGCCGGGCCACTCCGCATCCGCCAGCACGTCCGACACGGTGGCGCTGTCCGTGACGGGCACAAAGGCGTCGCCTTCCCAGGCGTGGATGAGGTTCATGGCGTCGCGGGAGCGGTGGGGCACCTTGATGGGGCGCACGTAGAGGCCGCCGCGGTGCCGGAACACATCGAGCATGAACTGCGTGGTTTCCCGGATGGCGCGGGTGGCATGCACGGTGTGCCGGTTGCGGTAGAGGGCGAAGTAGGTGACGGTCTGGAGGTCGAAGAGGCGCGGGCAGGTGAGCACGAAGAAGTTGCCCATCATCTGGTCGGTGTGCCACTCCTCGGCCAGCGCGGAGAGGCAGTCGAAGATGTACCAGGCGCCGGTGCCGGCGCGTTCGATGACGGCATGGACGGCATCGACAAAGGCCTCGAAGCCGACCTCCGGATTCAGGGTGTGGACTTCGGCTCCGACGTTGTCCGGCAACAGGGGTTGTTGCGGGGCGAAGCGGAAGTAGATCAGGTGGGCCCCCGCCGCGCGCGCCGCGTTGGCGTACGGGATGACGAGGGCGCGGTAGTCTTCGATCTCCTGCACCTGCCACACGACGTTGTCGCCGGGCTGGAGTTCGCGCATGACGCGGTCCAGTCCGGGGAGGCCGGTCGTGGGACCGGCGGCTCCCCGCGCCTGGTCCGGCGGGTTCATACGAGCCCCTGCGCCAGCATGGCGTCCGCCACCTTGACGAATCCGGCGATGTTGGCGCCGAGCACATAGTTGCCGGGCTGGCCGTAGGTCGCCGCGGTGCGGTGGCAGACGGCGTGGATGTTCACCATGATTTCGCGCAGGCGTGCGTCGACTTCGTCGCGCGTCCAGGACAGGCGC
The DNA here is from genome assembly GCA_021413965.1 of Lentisphaerota bacterium. Taxonomy (GTDB): domain Bacteria; phylum Verrucomicrobiota; class Kiritimatiellia; order UBA8416; family JAIOPI01; genus JAIOPI01. The sequence continues at coordinate 116,286 of JAIOPI010000030.1, forward strand.
ATGGAGTTCTGGCACATTTCGAGGCCCGAGGTGGCGACGCCGCCGGCGTTGGCGGCCTTGCCGGGGCCGTAGAGCACCTTGGCGGAGACGAACTGATCCACGGCGGCCGGTGTGCTGGGCATGTTGGCGCCCTCGCTGATCAGCTTGCAGCCATGCTTCAGCAGGGTGCGCGCGTCGGTGCCCGTGATTTCGTTCTGGGTCGCGCTTGGGAACGCGCATTCGCAGGGGATGGCCCAGGGGGTTGCGCCGGAGTGGAATTCGCCGCCCCAGCGTGCCACATATTCCTGAATGCGTCCGCGGCGCACGTTCTTCAAATCCATGACCCAGGCCAGTTTTTCCTCGTTCAAGCCCTTGGGGTCATAGACGGTGCCGCCCGAGTCCGACAGGCTCACCGGTTTGGCGCCGAGCTGCAGCAGTTTCTCGACCGTGTACTGGGCCACATTGCCGGAGCCCGACACGGTGCAGACCTTGCCGGCCATGGATTCGTTGCGTGTCTTCAGCATTTCCTCGGCGAAGTAGACGGCGCCGTAACCGGTGGCCTCCGGCCTGATGAGGGAGCCGCCCCACCCGAGGCCCTTGCCGGTCAGCACGCCGGTGAACTCGTTGCGCAGGCGCTTGTACTGGCCGAAGAGAAAGCCGACTTCGCGCCCGCCGACGCCAATGTCGCCGGCCGGCACGTCGGTGTTCTCGCCGATATGGCGGAACAGTTCGCTCATGAAGCTCTGGCAGAAGCGCATGACTTCGTTGTCGCTCTTGCCCTTGGGGTCGAAGTCCGACCCGCCCTTGCCGCCGCCCATGGGCAGGGTCGTGAGGGCGTTTTTGAAGACCTGCTCGAACCCCAGGAACTTGAGGATGCTCAGGTTGACGCTGGGGTGAAACCGCAAGCCGCCCTTGTAGGGGCCGATGGCGCTGCTGACCTCGATGCGGAAGCCGCGGTTCACCTGCACCTCGCCGGCGTCATCCTGCCAGGGCACGCGGAACATGAGTTGCCGTTCCGGCTCCACGAGGCGTTCCAGGATGCGTGCCTTTTGGTAGGTCGCATGGCGGGCCATGACCGGCTCGAGGGTTTCCAGCACTTCGCGTGCGGCCTGCAGGAATTCGGGCTCACCGGGGTTGCGGCGTTCCACTTGCGCCAACACGTCCTGAATATAACTCATGGGTCACCGGTCCTTCATACATGTGTGCCTGATTACGAACGGTAATGCTGTACCGTATTATCCGACGGCGTGTGGCCCATGCACGCGTAATCGTTAAATTGTTGTTGAATCATTACGGCAATCCTGCCGTAATGGAGGGGCATGGGTGGCGCAGGATCCCGCGTGGAATCCCGCGGTGCATCCGATCACGTCCTTCGAAACGGCAGGGGATTCGGCAATGCGTAAGCCGCAGGTGGAGTTGGATCGCGCGATCCTGACGGCGTTGGCCGAAGCGCGCCGCCCGACCGGGGCGACGCACCTGGCCGACGCGCTGGCCATCGCGGGCATTCCCTACAGTTCGCGCGCCGTGCGCCTGCGGCTGGCCGCGCTCGACCGCTCGGGGCTCACCCGGCTGGTGACGCGCCGTGCCGGGAGGGAGTTGACCGAGCGTGGTCGCGACGAACTCAGCCGCGGCGATGCCATCGGCAAGCTCGGCTCCGTGGCGGCGCGGATTGACACGCTTGTCTGCCAGATGTCGGGCGAGGCGGGGCTGGGCACCGGCACCATCGTCACGAACCGCGCGCGCATTCCGGGCGCGCGCGTGGCGCGGGCACTCGAGGACATGAAGGCCGTATTCGCGCGGCGTCTGAGCATGGGGCAGCTGCTCTCGCTGCAGGCGGACGCGCGTGGTGCGGGCGAGGTCACGATCGCGACGGTGTGCAGCATCACGGTGAACGGCATCCTGATGCGCCAGGGGGTGCCAGTCACCTCGCGCTTTGGCGGCCTGCTGGAATATCGCGACGGGCGGCCGCTGCGATTCGCCGAGCTGATCGAATACGAGGGCACGACGCTCGATCCGCTGGAGATCTTCATCCAGGCCGGCATGACGCGCGTGCGCGATTGCGCGCGCACGGGGGCCGGGCTGATCGGGGCCAGCTTCCGCGAATTCCCGGCCAATGCGGGTGACCGGGTGGACCGTGCGCGGGTGGCCATGGAGCGCGCGGGTTTGGGCGGCATTCTGCTGATCGGGCGGCCGGGGCAGCCGCTGCTGGGGGTGCCCGTGGCGTCGGGGCGCACGGGCATGATTGTGGCCGCCGGGCTCAATCCCATTGCGGCCCTGCGTGAGGGCGGGCACGAGGTGGTGGTGCAATCGCTGGCGGGGCTTGCGGACTATGCGTCGCTCAGCGCCTTCGAACTGCTGCGCAACCGCTGGCCGCGCTAGAGTTGGCGGTTGATGGCGGCAAAGCCGCTGTACACGACTGACGTATCGACGATGGGGCTGTCGGTCAGCGCCTCGGGCAGGCGCTCGGCGCCTCCGCTCACGATCACGCGCCAGTTGCCCCGGAGTTCCACGAATACGCTCAGTCCCACGTCCGCCGTTATGGCGTCACCAGGCTCGTAAGCGGGGCGCCCGTCGCGGGCGCGGTCCACGGGCACGCCATACTCGTAGTCGGCGAGGTCCGCCGTCAGCCAGTTCAGCGCGATCCGCGGCGACAGGGTCAGCAGGCCGCGCTGAACGCTCCGGTCAATCCCGAGCCGTCCGCGGCCACCTCCCGAGCGGTCGAGCAGGTCGTTCTCGTAGGCCAGTCCGATTTTGATGCCGGCGGGCGCCTTGGCCTGCACCGCCAGTCCGCCCATGAGCGTGCCATCGCGGTCGCCCATGCCTTGCAGGTAGTCGCTGTCGTCCTCGCGATAGGCGCCCAGGCGATAGCTGGCCGTCATGGCGAGGGCGGCCTCGCGGCGGCGCAGGAGCCCGTATTGGGCGCGCGGGCCGAGGATCTGCAGGTGGTCGCCGATGTAGCTGATGGCCGGGATGGGCAGGACCGTGACATGATCGGAATCGCGGTAGGCGCTGGTCTGCGCGATGACTCCGACGCCCACCCCGAGCAGGCCCCGCTTGCCAAAGACCGACTGCAGGGCCACATCGACGGATTGCGTTTCGGCGCCGTGGAGCGGGAACGAGGCGCGCGAGAAGGAGGGCGGGCCCTGCGCCCAGTAGCGGTTGGAGAAGCCAAGCGGTTCGCGCGGGATGCCGATGAAGTTCTTGTCGAGGCGCCCGTTGCCGTTCTGGTCGTGGTAGACCACCAGGGCGTAGGTGCCGTCAGGAAGGTCCGGGATGCGCGCGGTTGCGTTGCTGCCCGGCGGCAGCGAGACCACCGCGACGGGGTTGCGCAGATCGACGAAGGTATCGGCCGAGTTGAACAGGACGGCGAATACGGTGCCGGTGGCGGGCGGGTTGTCGATGCCCACGTTCAATTCCGCGGCGGCCGCGCGCGGTGTGCAGACGGCCATGATGGCGCCAAGCGCGGCCAGCAGCCTGCACAAGGTGGTGGGGTTGTGAGTCATTGATTCCTTTCGCTGCGGGTGGTCACTCTAGAGGAGCGCAGGCTAAAGGCAAGGTTGCGGTCGCGCCGTCGCGTCGTGCCGGAATCGATGTGGCTCAACCGTACCGTCCGCCCGTCATCGCGGTTTCATACATGGCGACGACGTTCGCGGTTGGGGAGTTGTCCTGCAGTGCGTGGGTGGGGGCGAAGCAGTAGCCGCCGCCGGGCATCATGATTTCCAGCGTTTCGCGGCAGTTGCGTACGGTGTCCGCGACGGAGCCGAAGGCCACCGGCCCGCCGGTGCTGATGCAGCCGTGAAACGCCAGGCGATCGCCAAATTGTGCTTTCAGGTAAGCGGGCGACATGTTGGCGGCCTCCGGTTGGAGCGTGTCTACCGCGGCCAGCCCCATCGCGATGTAGGCGTCATAGGCCCAACTGCTGGATCCGCACGTGTGCATCATCACCGGCAGGCGATAGGCCTTCGCCAGTTCGAAGAAGCGCCGGTGCCGCGGCAGGATCTGTTCGTTGAAGAGCGCCGCGCTGATGAGCGGCGCATATTGCGAGCCGAGATCTTCGCCGATCCACATGAAGTCAATGCCGCCCTTTGCGGCTTCGAGCGTGCGGCGCGTGACCTCGAACTGGATGTCGAGGAAGCGGTCAATCAACAACAGTCCCGCGGGGTCACCCAGGGCGAGGTCCATGAAGACCTGGTCCATGCCGCGAAAGAACCCGGCCATGTTGATGATGCAGGCGAGCCCCGGTCCGCCCACGTGCACCGCGTAGCGCTGGTGCCGACTGCACTCCGCCCGGATCTGGCTGTAATCGTGTTGATCCGGCGAGGGCATGGGCCACGCGGCGACGGTGTCCGCCTCGGCATCGCGGAGCGGGAAATCGCAGTAGTCCCAATAGCCGCCGGTCTCGTGCGTGACCCAGCGCTTATGAATGCCCCAGTTGTTGACGATCACGCCGCGCTCCGGGATGTCGGCGTGCAGGCGCGGTCCCACGTAAGGCGCGCTGACGCCACGGAAATCGACGCCGAGCCGTGCGCGCAGTCTCTCGTGATCGTCAGGCTGCAGTCCGAAGTGTGCCTTCAGCCGCCCGTCGATGCCGGCATTGGCCTCGTAGTTGATGGGCACCCGGTCGGCGGCGTGCCGGGACAGGGTGATCAGGACGCGCTCTTTTGATTGCATAGTCGGCACGGCTCCGGTGTCGAGCAGGTGTTAGGAGGGGCACCTCAAGGTTCGGTTCGCTGGCACGGCCAAGCCGGCCATCTTCGCCGGCGGCGGCCGGGGGCTCAATATTTTTCCGGGACGAAGGTCTGCGACGTGATCGGCGGGCGCTTGTAGCCGGGATCCCGCTGGCGGCGCGGGAGTTTCAGTTTCACGGGCGTCAGGTCTTTGTGCGGGATCAGGCTGAGCAGGTGGTGGATGCAGTTGAGGCGGGCCCGGCGCTTGTCGTCCGCATCGACCACGTACCAGGGCGATTGCTTGATGTCCGTGGCCTTGAACATGGCGTCCTTGGCCTTCGAATACTCCACCCAGCGCGCGCGGGACTGCAGGTCCATGGGGCTGAGCTTCCAGCGCTTGGTCCAGTCATGGATGCGGTCCTGGAAGCGTCGTTCCTGTTCCTCGTCGCTGACGGAGAACCAGTACTTGATCAGGATGATGTCCGAGCGCAGGAGCATGCGCTCGAACTCGGGGCAGGATCGCAGGAACTCGTCGTACTCCGCATCCGTGCAAAAGCCCATGACCCGCTCGACGCCGGCGCGGTTATACCAGCTGCGGTCGAAGAGGACCATTTCACCGGAGGCCGGGAGGTGCGCCACATAGCGCTGGAAGTACCACTGCGTCTTCTCCTTTTCCGTCGGCGTCCCGAGGGCCACCACGCGGCAGATGCGGGGGTTCAGGGGTTCCGTAATGCGCTTGATGACGCCGCCCTTGCCGGCCGCATCGCGCCCCTCGAACAGCACCACGACCCGCAGTCCCTTGTACTTGATCCACTCCTGGAGCTTCACCAGGTCGAGCTGGAGCTTGGCGAGTTCTTTTTCGTAGGTTTTGCGTTTGAGTTTCTTGCGCGGTCCCGCATCCGATTCTCGATCCCGCGCCGCCTCGTGTTTCTTGCTCATGGCAACGCCCCCTTACAGGAGGTCAGTGTAGGACCATTGGCACCAAAGGCAAGTTCCGTTGCGCGGGGGATTGCATCGCCGGAGGCGGGGGCTATACTGCGGCGCATGGCGGGAAGGCAGGCCGGAGTTGCCGGCCATGGGGCCGGAACGGGGAGGACGATGGAGATGACGCGCATACGGCGTGCGGGAATGCTGCTGGTGCTGCTCGGGTCGGTCGCGCTGCCGGCGGAGGCGGAGTCGCGCAGCCTGGCGGACATCAGGGCGGGGCGGCGCGTGACGGATGCCGATCCGGCGGTGGTCGAGGCAGAGGCGGGCGCGGGCGCCGGGGCCGGTGCGGCGGGTGCGGCGGAGAAGTCCGACGCCAATGTGCCGGCGGGCTGGCTGCGGGGCGTGGGGCCCAGCGGTTATGAAAAGGCGCTGGAACTGCAGCAGGCGACGGGCATGGACATGCTCATCTATTTCTTCCGGGAAGACCCGAAGGACGAGAAGGGGTTGTGCCACTGGTTTGAGAAGAAGGGGCTGAACGAGTCGCACGTGCTCAAGCAGATGCGCACGTACATCAAGGTGCGGATCGACGCGGCGCAGAACGACGCCCGGACGCGCGGGCTGATCGACGAGTATCACTGCGGCAAGACGCCGCGGCTGGTGGTGCGGCGGCCGGACGGGCACACGAAGCGCGTCGAGGTGTTTGACTGGCCCAGTGGCGGCGGCCAGCCGATTTTGGTGCCGCCGTCGGACTTGGTGACCCGGTTCCAGGAGGCGAGCAGTCCGCGCGTGGGGCCGCCGGCCAAGCCTTGATCGTGGGGGGGAGAAGCGCCGCGGGCTGGGGTTGGGCGGGGCTCAGGCGTGGGGCGAACGGAAGACGGGCAGGGAGAGGTGCCAGCGGATGGCGGCGAGCCTCAAGCCCAGCGTGACGGCGATGGAGGCGGGGAGGGCCGCGACGCGGGTTGACGGATGGGCGGCCAGGGCGGTGTAGGTGAGCGCGCCGCAGAGGGCGGCCGTCGCGTAGATTTCGCGCCGCAGGATGAGGGGGATTTCGCCGGCCAGCAGATCGCGCACGATGCCGCCCACGACGGCGGTCATGATGCCCATGAGCACGGCCACCGTGCCGGCCGTGCCGGCGGCCAGGGCCTTCTCGGTGCCGATGACCGTGACGGCGGCCAGGCCGAGGGCGTCCGCGACGACGAGCAGATTGCCCGGCAGGCGGAAATGGCGCACGGCGTAGACCGTGGTGAGGGCGGCCGCGAGGGCGATCCACACATAGACCGGGTGCGCCACCCAGAAGACCGGGGCGGCATCGAGAATGACATCGCGCAGGGTGCCCCCCCCCACGGCGGTGACCATGGCGAGCACGGCGACGCCGAAGAGGTCCATTTGCTTGCGGCCGGCGGCGAGCGCGCCGGACACGGCGAAGACGGCGGTTCCGAGATAGTCGAGGCCATGCAACCAAGGCTGCAGATCCATGCGGTGCTCCGGGGGCGGCGATCCGTGGGGGAAAGGCAACGGTGGGTGTATTGAAAAAGCGTTTGCCTTCCGATTGCAACAAGATTAGCTAGGCGGGAGGAGAGCAGGCATGAAGATACTGGTAACAGGGGCCACCGGGGTTCTGGGGCGGGCTGTGCGTCGGCGGCTGGCGGCGGATCACACGGTGACCGGGCTGGCGCACCAGCATCCAGCGCCGGGGCTGGTGACGTGCGACCTGCGCGATGGCGATGCCGTGCGCGCGCTCGTGGACGAGTTGCATCCCCGCGTGGTCGTGCACACGGCGGCGTACCGCGAGCCGGATTTCTGTGAGACGCAGCCGGTGGAGGCCGAGCGGCTCAACGTGGCCCCCGCGCGCCTGCTGGCCGCCATGTTGCCGCGCGAGACGCAGCTGATCTTCATCAGTTCAGACTATGTTTTCGATGGCACCCAGCCGCCCTATGCGGAGGATTCCGTGCGGAACCCCATGAACGTGTACGGGCGCTACAAGGTGGAAGCAGAGGATCTCGTGGCCGCCCATGCCGGCGGGCTCGTGGTGCGGATTCCCGTTCTGGTGGGGGCCGGGCCCACGCTGGAGTCCTCGGGCTACATCGGACAGCTGGTGGCCGCGGTGCGCAACAAGACCCCGGTCGAGCAGGACCACGTGCTGGTGCGGGTCCCCACGTGGATCGAGGACGTGGCGGAGGCGCTGGCCTTCTTGATTGGGCGCCGGACGCTGGGCTGCGTGCACGTGGCCGGCCCGCGGGCGGCGACACGCTACGAGTCGGCCGTGGATGTGGCCGGCGTGCTGGGCGAGAGCCACGACCATATTCGTCCATCCACGGCCGTGATTCCCCGCCCCGCGCCGCGCCCGGTGAATTCGCGGCTGTCGACGGACAAGCTGCAGAGCCTGGGCTTCACGCGGGCAACCGACTTCTCCAACGTCGTGCGCATCGTCCTCCGGCAAGTCTCGGGCGTGCGGCGCGCGGGCGACCTGGCCTGAGCGGAACGCGTGGCTATGGCGCCCGCACGGCGCGGTAGAAGCGGGTGGGGGTGTCGACGGCATTGGTGGCGGTGAAGCCGGCCGCGGCAGGCGTGTTGGTCCACTGCGGGACCCACGGGCCGGCGGCGCTCGGAGCCGATTGCACCACGACGGCGTGGGTATCCGTCACCCAAAGGCGCGTGGTCACGCCGGTGGCGGCGCCTGAAATGTCCATCCAGAAATCCCGCTGGTCCTGCAGGGCGCCCGTCACCTGCTTGAAGTGGGCGTAGAAGAGACGGGCAATGGGTGCGTGGCGGATGAAAACGAGGGTTTCGTCGTTGGCATTGGTGGCGAGCAGCGCCGAGGCCGTCCAGTTCGCCGACCCGTGAATCAACAGTGGCTGCGATCCGAACGGGTCAATGGCCATGTACTTGGCGTGCACGAGATCGGTCTGGCCGGTATCGATCATGGTGCCATCCGCGCGTGCGAAGGCCGTGTGCATATGGACCACATTGGTCGTGGTGTAGTTTGCGGCATTCGTGAGCGAGTTGAAGGTGGCCGCGCTGTCCCTTCCGGGGTCGGTGTCGCTGCGGGGCATGACGCCGTTCACGGCGACGCCACGATTGGCCGCCTGAATGAGCTGGTCGCGGACCGCCGCCAGCGTGAGCTTGTTCAGCGAGAAGACGACGTCCTGCTTGGCCTGGGCGATGGCGTTCGTGAGGTCGGTCAGGGCGTTGTTTCCGCCGGTGCTTCCGTCGAGGCAGGGGCTGAAGCGCACGCGGCCGGGCGCCCAGGCGCCGGTGAGGTCGACGGGCGCGTTGTCATGGGCGTGGGATTTGGCGGGCACGTTGTGGAAGCGGCCAGCCAGGAGTTCGACCACCTCCGCTTTGCAGGCGGCAAAGAGGCTCTCGCTGCGCGCCTCGAGGGCGATGTTCCACTGCTGGGAGCTGGCGCCGCCGGTGACATTCCACGAGGCGATGAACGCCCAGCGATCGCCGGGGCCGTAATCGAAGAGCCCCAGCTTGTCGTGCATGATGCCGTCCCCGTCCTGCTCCTGCTCCAGGTCGAGCGCGTTGGACGCACGCGTCGCCAGTCCGGCGAGGGTCAGTCCGCCATTGGTGGCGGTGAGCGAGACCTCGCTGTCGACGACCATATGCAGGATGGCGCCGCGATCGAGGGCGGCGTTGACGGCCTTAAGGATGGGGCCGGCGGCGCCGCAGCAGTCGCTGGATCCGGAGAAGGTGTAGGTGGTGAGGAATCCTTCCTGGCCGGCCTGCAGGGCATTCACGCGGGTGAGGAGGGCATCGCGGATCGCCCATTCGTCGGGGTTGCTGCTGGTGCCGGCGGTGGTATCCTGGTCGGGCAGGTTGTAGTGAATGGCCCAGTCGACCTCGCGCACGCTGGCTGCCGGCGCCGTGCAGAGCGGCACGAGCGCACAGAGTACGGTGAGCCCGTGCGCGCCCGGTCCCCATATCCCTCGCAACATGCGGCAAGGATACCCGGACGCGGGAAGCGGGGCAAGGTGGGGGCGGGGGATCTGAGGCGTTTTGGGGGTGGCGCAAACGGCTCGGCGTCACATCCCTGATCTTGACAAAGGCCTGGGACATGCTACGGTTTATCCCTTTGTACCGAAGCGAGAGGGAAGCATGAAGCGCACATATACACCGTCCAAGATCAAGCGTAAGCGCAAAATCGGGTTTCGGGCCCGGATGGCGACGCGAAATGGCCGCAAGGTGCTCGCGCGCCGGCGCCGCACAGGTCGCGTAAAGCTGTCGGTTTGAGGGGCCGTGGATGGGTGCTTCCGCATCCTGCGGCAATCCGGAAGCCGGGCCGGGAGCAGGCTCTCGTCCCGCCTCGCGTGGACAAACCCTGACGCGCCGCCAGCGGATCACCGACAAAGCGGTGTTTCAGGAAGCCTTTGACCAGAGCACGGCCTACGCGGGACGATTTCTGGTGATGCGGTTGCGGCGCGGCCCCGGGGCGTCGCTGCGGCTGGGCGTGGTGGTCAGCAAGCGCGCCCTGCGGCGATCCGTGGACCGATCGCGGGCCAAGCGTCTGTTGCGCGAGGCCTTCCGTCTGAACCGGGCGTTGCTGAACCCGTCCTGTGACGTGGTGCTGATCGCGCGGCAATACATCCATGGGGCCACGCGGCAGGAGGTCGAGCAGGATCTCTTGAAGGTGGCCCGCAAGGCGGGGTTGATGGAGTCGCCGGCACGAGGAAAGGCGCATGCTCAAGGCGCTGCTGATTAGCGTAATCAAAGGGTACCGGCTGCTGGTGTCGCCGTGGTTGGGACCGCACTGCCGTTTTTACCCGTCCTGCTCTGTCTATGCCATGGAAGCGATTCAGACCCATGGCGTTGTGCGCGGCCTCTGGCTGGGCGTGCGGCGCCTGTTGAAGTGTCACCCTTGTCATCCCGGCGGCTATGATCCCGTGCCGGGCCACTGTCCTCAGGAGCATGCCGCATGAATAAACAGGAAATTTCCATCGTCGTGCTGCTGTTCGCCTTGCTGGTCGGCTGGGGCATCTTCAACCGCCACTCGCTGGGCCAGCGCCCGCCGCCCCGCGCGGGGGTGACGGCGGCGCAGCAGACGAACGCGCCCACGGCCACGCTTCCCGGGGCGCAAGGGGACATGCCGGAGGCGCTGGTCGAGGCCCCGGACGCGCCACCCTCGGAACCCGTGGCTCCGCTGGCCGCGGCCCGCCTGATGGTGCTTTCGAACACGCTCATGCAGGTGGTGATCTCCTCGCACGGCGCGGTCGTGGTGGAGGCGGAGTTGCCGGCCTTCCGTGCGTCACTGAGCCGGGACAGCGGGCCGATGCGCTTCGATTTCGACGGCACCCCCGCGCTGGCGCTGGATGGCGTGCCCGGTCTGGGGACCCTCAGCGACTTCAACCTGGAACGCGATGCCGCGGGCACCACGGTCACGGCCCGGGGGCAGAGTGCGAGCGGAATCACGCTGGAGCGCCGCTTCGAACTCAAGGAGTCGTACCGCCTCGAGATCACGGACGTCTTCTCGAACCCGGGCACGAACGAGCAAGTGCTCCCGGCCCACACGCTGAGCGTGGCGCCGATGCAGACGAACGCGGGCGAGACGGTCGTGCAGGGCATGGTCTTCCTCGGGCTCGACACCCTGGCCGCGCAAGGTGGCAGCCGCGTTGAACACTGGGGCAAGAAGCTCAACGAGGTGTTTGGCGTCAAGGGCGGCGGCTTCGGCTGTGCGCGCCAGAGCATGCTGAATGTGCCGATGGCGGCCTCGCGCCTGATTGGCGGCGAAACCGACTGGGTGGCGGCCAAGAACAAGTACTTCGTGCAGATCCTCGCGCCGGAAACGCCCGCCGCGGACTGCCGGCTGCACGTGAGCCGCGACCCGGTCGAGTCGGGCCTGAAGGTGTCGTCGGTTTCCGCCGAACTGCTGTTCGCGCCGCAAACGCTGGCGGCCGGCGCCAGCGCCACCCGCAAGGCGCAGTACTATCTGGGCCCCAAGCAGTACGACATCCTCGCCAAGCTTGGCAAGTATCAGGGCGACGTCATGCAGTTCGGGTGGTGGGATTGGTTCCGCTGGATCTGCGTCCTGCTGCTGCACACGCTGAACCTCATTCACGGCGTGATTCCGAACTACGGCGTGGCGGTCATCCTGGTCACGGTGATCGTGCGCACGCTCTTCTGGCCGATCACGCACAAGAGCACGCAGAGCATGAAGAAGATGCAGCGGATTCAGCCGCTGGTCGCGCAGGTGCGGGAGAAGTTGAAGGACAACCCGCAGAAGATGAACCAGGAGATCATGGCGCTCTACCGCGAGCACAAGGTCAACCCGATGTCCGGCTGCCTGCCGATGGTGGTGCAGATCCCGGTGTTCATCGCCCTGTTCGTGGTGCTGCGCAGCGCGATCGAGCTGCGGTTTGCGGAGTTTCTCTGGATCAAGGATTTGAGCGAGCCGGAACATCTGCTGGCGGGCGTGCTGCCGATCCCCCTGAATATCCTGCCGCTGCTCATGACCGCCACGACGGTGATTCAGCAGAAGCTGACGCCGAGCACCGGCGACCCGCAGCAGCAGAAAATCATGACGTTCATGCCGATCATGTTCCTGTTCCTCTTCTACAACATGGCCTCGGCGCTGGTGCTGTACTGGACGGTGAGCCAAGGGCTGGCGATCCTGCAACTGGTCTGGTCGACCAAGCGCGGGCCGCAGGAGCCGCCGCTGCCCATCCCGGCAAAGTACCAGACGAAGAAGAAGAAATAGCCGGCGTGGTCAGGGCTTCGGCTTCTTCTTGAAGTCGAAGCGGCTCTCGGTGCCGTTGCGCAGGCGCTGCATGTTGGACTTGTGGCGCCAGAGCACGAACGCGGCGAGCAGCGTGAAGACGGCGCGCGTCACCCCTGCCGGCTCCATCCACCAGGCGCCGGCGGCGACCACGACCGCCGCCACCATCGAGGCCACGGACACGTAGCGGGCGAGCACGAACGTCACGATCCACGCCAGCAGGCCGATGCCCATGGCGGCGGGGGAGACCCCGAGCAGCACGCCCGTCGTGGTGGCCACACCCTTGCCGCCCTTGAATCCCAGGTAGACCGGCCAGTTGTGCCCCGCCACCGCGGCGAGTCCACAGGCCAGGCCGAGATGCCCCGGGGTATGTCCGGACAAGGCGCCGACGAGCGCGGGGAAGCAGGCCGTGGGTGCCAGGCCCTTGAGCATGTCCAGGGCGAAGACCAGCATGCCCCAGGGCTTTCCGACACATCGGAAGACGTTCGTGGCGCCAATGTTTCCGCTGCCCACCTTGCGGATGTCGACGCCCCGCGCGCGAGAGACGATCAGCCCGAATGGTATGGCACCTATCAAATAGGCGGCGATGAGAGCGGCCCCGGCGGCCAGATTGGTGTCCATGCTGTCCTTTCCTCGGCGTTGATCAACATCCCATTGGCATGAACCGGTGGGGCGCCCCTGGCATTCGCGGCTGGCGCCGCCGTCGATTCGCTTGCGTCATGCGTCGTTTATTGGTTCAGCCGCAGGCCGCCACCCCTGGTGTCCGCGTGCGGCTACTGTTTGCGGTCCTCGATCCGTCGCACGATGGCCTCGAGCGGCCGGCGTGCGTCAGGCTGGAAGCCGGCGATCGACGACACGGCGACGGCAATCAGGGCTCGTGCCCTGTCCTCGGCGGTCGCGCGGGTCATGACCGAGAGGCAGGACAACGGCGGCGGTTTGGCGGACTTGCCGGCCGGGGTGGCGGGCGCCACCGCCGGGTCATCGAGCAGGTCATCGGTGATTTGAAAGGCCTCGCCGAACGCCTCGCCGTAGCGGGTCAGGGCCGCGAGCGCGGCCTCGGTCGCGCCGGTCGCGAGGCCGCCCATGCGCACGGCGGCGCGGAAGAGGTCGCCGGTTTTGTGCCGGTGGATGAACGCCACGGTTTCAGGTGTGGGTGCGGTGCCGGCCGCGGCGATATCCTCCACCTGCCCGCCCACGACGCCCCGGCTGCCGGCGGCCGCAGCCAGCTCAGCCACCAGGCGCCCGGCCACCGGGCTTCCGGACTCCTCTGCGCCCGCCAGCCATTCGAAGGCGAGGGCCTGCAGGGCGTCGCCAACGAGCACGGCATTCGCTTCTCCGTAGACCACGTGGACGGTCGGTTTTCCTCGCCGCATGGCGTCGTCATCCATGCAGGGCAGATCGTCGTGAATGAGGGTATACGTGTGCAGCACTTCGCAGGCGAGGGCCGCGCGAAGGGCGGCTTCGCGGATCTGACCGTTGGGGGTGGGCGCCACGGCGTCCGCGGCCGCGAGGCAGAGGATGGGGCGGAGGCGCTTGCCGCCGGTGAACAGGGCGTAGCGCATGGCGGCATGCAGCACGCCGGGGCGGTTCTCGGCGGCGGGAAGGCGCCGGTCCAACTCGCGGTCAATCCACTCCCGCTGGTGCTTCAGATAGACATCACAGTCAAACATGTCGGCTCCCGTGCCAGGGCGAGGCGCGTCTGGCAGGGGCATAGTACAGGGGGGGCGCGGGGGGATCAATAGGCGCGGCGCGCGCGTGCATTATTTGACAAAACTCGTTCCACCGCCTATCCTTTTGGATTGCATCAGTGGGGTAGATAATCCATGCCGACTTACGAATACGAATGTACCAAGTGCGCGCACCACTTTGAGCGCTTCCAAAGCATTACGGCGGAGCCTCTGAAGCGCTGCCCGAAATGCCGAAGCAAGGTCCGGCGCTTGCTGGGAACGGGTGCAGGCATTATCTTCAAGGGTAGCGGTTTCTATCAGACCGACTATCGCAGCGAGAGCTACAAGCAGGGCAAGCGATCGGCCGAGGCGCCGGCGTCCTCCTCGGACTCGTCGAGCAAGAAGGACACGAGTTCCCCGGCCAAGCACAAGAAGGGGGCCGCTTAAGTGGCACCACCAGGCACAACCGGTCTTACCTGCAGCAAGTGCGGGAATGTCAGTCCGCTCGGACGGGTCTTTTGCGGCAGCTGCGGTGGGCGGCTCGATCTCGGGGGCATGACGCGCGAGAACGTGTCGCAGCAGCGCAGTGTCAGCGTGGTCTTGCCGATCATGCTGAAACTTCTTGGTTTTGCGCTGGCGGTGGTCGTCGTGCTCGTGGTGCTGGCTTGCATTCCGCAGTCGACGCCCATAGGCGTGCAGGGCAGTGGGGCGGGGTACGGCACGGTCGCCGCCCTGTCGCGCACGGCCAAGCATCTGCCGCGGGGCCAGATGGTGGGCCGCCGGGTATCCGAGGCGGATTTGAACGGATTTTTCAAGGGCGACTCCCTTCGACGCATGAAGGTGGACGCGTTCACCATCGACATCACGGAAGGGGCGATCCGGGTGCGGATGGTGGAAACCCTGGGGCGGATGGACATCGGGTCCTGGCAACTCCGGCCGCGGCTCTCGACCGATCTGACCGTTGCACCTGGCGGGAAGAGTCTGCGATTTGGCCGTGCCCGGCAGGGGCTCCTGCCGCTCGTGGGCCCCCTCAAAACCATGGCCATCCGGCGTGTTTACCAGCGGTTAGCCGCGCTTGACGAGTGGGCGATCTGCAAGTCCATCGCGGATGTCCAGGCGCATGGCGATGCGCTGGACGTCTCCCTGCAGCGCTAGTCCGCCGGTCTCACTTAGAGGGTGAGAATCGCGAAACTCGAATTCCAAAACCTGGCCATGGTGCCTCCGCGCGGGCCTCGCCGCCGCGCCGTTCCCCGATCCTCGCCTCTTTCACGCGGTCACGGCCGCCTGGCCGGGGCCCTCCTGCCCGTCCTCGCCTCGGCGCTGGCCATCTTCTCCCCCCTCCCGGCGGCCCGCGCCGACGACACGTCGCCGGTGCCGGCGCAGGTCGCGTTCCCGGAATGGCCCACGTTGGCGCGGACAGCCACGCGCGGGGCGTGGGTGGTGGCGACCAACAGCCTCCTCAAGCTGCGGCTCCTGCGCTGGGCTGACGACCGCATGGACAGAATCGAGCGACTCACCGGCATTGCCCGCAACAGCGACGGCCGCACGCTTCGCATCGTGCAGCGCCCCCCCGCTCCGGGAGCGCCCGCCGCCTCCGTCAGCCAGCGCCTTGAATACGGACTCGTGGCCCAGACGTTGATGGTGCGCGGCACGGACGATTTCGATCGCCAGGCCGCCGATGCCGGGCTCTGCCAGCTGCTGGTTTACGGCTACGTGCTGGATCACTGGACGAAAGCCGCGACGGGCCGGGACTACGCGGAGTGGGTGGCGTGCGGGGTCCCGGAGCGGGTGCCCACCTGGTTGTGGCGCGGGCTGGCGGGCTGCCTGGACTCTTCGAGCCGGGCGGACAGCAGTGACCAGTTGCTGGCGGCTTGGCGGGAGGGCCAGCTGTGCCCGCTGGTCGGCTTTCTGCGCGCGGGGGGACGGCTGGTGGCGGCCTCGGACGCTGACGTCGCGATGGAGTCCCCCCTGCAGCGCGCGTATGAAACGATGCTGGTGAGCTGGCTGCTGAACCAGCCCGCCCCCGACACGCGCCTGGACATGCTCTGCGCCCGTCTCGCGGCGGGAGAGCGCATCACGCCCGAAGCGCTGGTCGAAAACATCCAGGGGAGCGGGTCGGTGGTGGACCTGGAAGAACGGTGGGATGCGTGGATTCTGGCCCAGGGCCGGATGATCTACGCGCCCGGCGAGACGCGTGCGCTGGACGTGGTGCGGTTGCGGGCGGAGCTGATTCTCGACCGCAATCTGCTGGGCATTCCGGAGGCCAGCGGCTTTCCGGCGCGCGGCACCATGCGCGATCTGCTGCCGGCCCGCGACGCGCCTTGGATTCCGACGGTCGTGAGCATCAAGTCCCTGCGTCTGCACACGCTCGCGCTCGGCAAGGATGAGGCGTTCCAGGACATCTGCGAAGCCTACTGTGCCTACCTCGCGGCGCTCGCCGAACGCAAGAAGGAGAGGCGGCTGGAGCGCTTATGGACCGCCGCCGAGGAATCCTGGCGCACCTATCAGGCGGCGCCGGGCGGCCAACCGGCGTCGGCCACGCCGGTTGGGGCGGAGTAGCGGCCATGGCGGATCCCGGCAGAGGGCACGCGTCGCCCGGATGGGGTGGGGCGCACCTGCGAGTGTGCCCGGCGGACGCCCATCCCGCCCTGCGGGCACCCCTTCCCTGCGTGTGGCGACGCCTTTCAGTATGCATCAATCATACCAACTTGACGCCGTCCGAGGCGTGGGGGAGAGTGTGCGCATGACCATACGGAAAACCATTGTCGGGAGCATCAACGAGGCCGTTTTGGAATTCACCGCGGGCAAGGACGTGGTCCTCGACGTCGCGCTGGCCGAGGCGGATTGCATGGGCACGGCCGCGCACGTCAGCATGCTGGCGAGCCTGCCCAACTTCACGATCATTTCCACGCGCGAGCGCAACGCCGTGGTCCGTGAACTCGTCGGGATCATGCGTATGGCGCGTCGCGGGGCGTTTCACATTCTGCCTTCGGATCAGGACGTGCACCTTGCCGTGGAGCGCCTGCTGACCACCAAGCTGGGCGACACGGGCAAGCGGGTTCACACGGCCCGTAGCCGCAACGACCAGGTGGCCGTCGATCTGCGCCTCTTTGCCAAGGAACAGCTGCTGGTGCTGCTGGACGGCATGGCGGACCTGGCGGATGCCTTCACGGCGCTTGGCCGGCGCCATGCGCTGCTGCCCATGGTGGGGCGCACGCATCTGCAGCCGGCGATGCCCAGTTCCGTCGGGTTGTGGGCGACGGCCCACGCCGAAAGTCTGCTGGACGACGCCATCCTGCTGCGCGCCGCCTATGACGTGAACGACCGCTGTCCGCTGGGATCCGCCGCGAGCTACGGGGTCTCGATTCCGATCGACCGGGCGCTGACGTCGCGCCTGCTGGGCTTCCGCGCGCCGCACCAGAGCGTGCTGTATGCCGGCAATGCGCGGGGCAAGTGCGAGTCGTCCATTCTTGCCGCGCTCTCGCAGGTGATGGTGACGCTCTCGCGCTTTGCCGAGGACCTGATTCTGTTCACGATGCCGGAGTTCGGCTACTTCAGCCTGCCGGCCGAGTTCGGCACCGGCAGCAGCATCATGCCGCAGAAGAATAATCCCGACGTGCTGGAACTGACCCGCGCGCGCGCCAAGATCGTCTCGGCCCAGGCGGCGGCGGTCACGGCGATCGTGCAGGGGCTGCCGAGCGGGTACAGCCGCGATCTGCAGGAGACCAAGGAACCCTTCCTCGAAGGGCTGCGCGTGACGACGGGCTGCGTGCGCGTGCTGGCGCCGCTGGTCCGGCAGTTGAAGGTCAATCGCAACAAACTGCTGGCGGGTTTCACGCCGCCGGTCTTCGCCACCGATCGCGCGCTGGAACTGGTGGCGGGCGGCATGCCGTTTCGCGACGCCTACGACCACGTCAAGGCGCACCTGGGCGAGCTGGGCATGGTGGATGCCCATGCCGCCGTGCGCCGCAAGACCCACCTGGGAGCGCCTGCGGGGCTCGACTTCCGCGGCTTTGCCACGCGCGTGCGCGGCGAACGCACCTTCGTGCGCGCCGAGCGCCGCCGCTTCCACTCCGCCATCAGCCGCCTGCTCGGGGTGCCGTATCCGGAGCTGGACTAAGAGGCGGGGGATGGCGGGTCGGCGACCCGCCCTACGGTGGTGTGGTGTTGAATCCAGGGAAGGCGTTGGCGGGGGCGTTACTGAACGTTCGCCCGTGCCGCGGGTCGCCGACCCGCGGCCCCGCGCTTCGGGATTCCCGCGGGCGCACGCCTCTGGCATCATAGCGGCGGGGACGGGACCGTCGGCGTCCCCGCGGCGCCATGGACATACCCTCCAAACTGCAGCAGAAATTGCGCGAGTTGCCTGATGAGCCGGGCTGCTACCTGTTCCGCGATCGCCGCGGGAAGATCATCTACGTAGGCAAGGCCGCCTCGCTGCGTAAGCGCGTGCAGTCCTATTTCCGGGAGGCGAACCTGCGCCGCGGATCGCCCAAACTGCGCGGCCTCGTACGCAGTGTCGACGACTTCGATATCCTGGTGGTGCGCAACGAGGCGGAGGCGCTGCTCACGGAAGGCCAGCTCATCAAGGATTACCGGCCGCGCTACAACGTGAGCTTCCGCGACGACAAGCGCTTCCTGCTCCTGCGCATCGATCCGCGCGAACCGTTTCCCATGCTCAAGCTCTGCCGCCTCAAGCGCGATGACGACGCCCTGTACCTCGGTCCCTATGCCTCTTCCGCCGCCGCGCGCGCCGCGCTGGACTTCACCGAGAAGAAATATGGCTTGCGCAAGTGTGCGCCGCGCGTGCCGGATGCGCAGACTTACCAGCATTGCCTGAACGACATCATCCGCTTCTGTTCCGCGCCTTGTATCGCCCGGATCTCGCGCGAGGACTACCTTGCGCGGGTGCACGAGGCCTGCGAGTTTCTGCGCGGGCGGCGGCCGCAGGTGCTGCACGAACTGCGGGCCACCATGGAGGAGGCCGCCGCGCGCCAGGATTTCGAGCGGGCCGGCGCCCTGCGCGACACGCTGCTGCGGCTGCAGGCCGTGGTCAAACAGAACGCCCGGGTCGCCTCGACGCCCGAACGGCAGCACGCGCAGGGCGAGGCGGGCGTCCAGGACCTGCAGCGGGTCCTCGGCCTGCCCCGCCCGCCGCGCGTGATCGAGGGGTTTGACATCTCCAATATCGTCGGCACGCTCGCCGTGGCCAGCATGGTCTGCGCCGTGGACGGCCTGCCGCAACCGAACCGCTACCGCCGCTTTCGGATCAAGACCGTGGTCGGCAGCGACGATCCGCGCATGATGCGGGAGGTCGTGCTGCGCCGCTATGCGCGGCTGAAGGCCGAGGAGGCCCCGCTGCCGGACCTGGTGCTGGTGGACGGGGGCCTGACGCAACTGCGCGCGGCCCGCGAGGCCTTGGCGGAACTGGGGCTCAGCGCGCTGCCCACCGCGGGCCTGGCCAAGCGGTTGGAGGAAATTTACTGGGTGGACGGCGAGGCCCCGCTGTTTTTGCCTCGTGAGTCCCCGGCCTTGCGCATGCTCCAACGGCTGCGCGACGAGGCGCACCGCTTTGCGCTGACTTACCACCGCGCCCTTCGCAACCGGCGCATCCGGGAGTCGGCGCTGGACGAGATCGAAGGCATTGGCCCGAAGCGCAAGCAACAGTTGCTGCAGCATTTCGGTTCCATCCGGCGACTGCTCAAGGCGGGCGAGGCGGAACTGGCGGCCGTCCCCGGCGTGGGGCCGGAAATGGCGAAGCTGATTATCGCGACACTCCGGCCGTCGGGCCGTGATTGACGCGGTCGCAGGCGGTAACCGCGTGCCAGACCTCGTCCGGCGTGATAAACTGTCTGTGGCCGAGGGTGGGGGAGGTTGGGTTTGGTGACGTCTGTCATGCGCGCGATGTGTCTTCTTCCCTGGATCGGGCTGATGGCTGCGGCCCAGGCGGATACGCGCTGGGTGGGATTGACATCGGACGCCCCCGCGCCGCCCGCGGTGCGGGTTGTGTCGGATGGACCGGGAGAAACACTGGTGCGCGTGACCGTCCCGGGGTACGTGGTCAGCCGTGATGGCCCGGATGGCTCGCCGCTATGGAGTCTGCCCGGCTGGTCGTGGACATGGGAGCAGGGGAGACCGCAGGTCCCACGCCTGGCAGTGGACCTGATGGTTGCCGGGGAGGGAAACGTCACGTGCGAGGTCCTGGAACAGGACGCGCAGACGGTTTCCGTCACCCATTATCGCTTGGCCGTGGTGACGCGCCACGGTCAGCCGCCCGAATCCATCCCGCAGGAGCGGACACCTCGCGCGTTGATATCCGGCCTCTATCCGCCCGCCGTCGCGGGCTGCGGCGAACCGTTTGTCCTTCGGCGCGTTCGCGGTGTTTCGCTGGCGATTCACCCGTTTCAGCATGATGTGCAGGCGGAGCGCATGCGGGTGACGACCAACCTGCTGATCCGCGTTCGAACGGTTGGAACGGGAGGGCGAAACGCGTTGGCGGCGAGCGGAGCATGGGAACAGGACGGGGCGTTTGCCGACACGTACCGTCACCAGTTCGTGAATGCCCGTGAGCGCGCGGTCACGTACGACCACGTCCCCGACACGGGGAGCATGCTCGTCGTCGCGTATGACGCCTTCTATGACGCGACACTGCCATACGTTTACTGGAAGCGGCAGAAGGGGATCCCCACGGAGATCGTGCCGGTTTCGTCGATTGGCCCAACGGCCAGCAACCTGCAGAGCTTCATCCAGGCCTATTACGCGTCAAACGGGGTGACGTATGTGCAGCTGGTGGGGGATGCCGACCAGGTGCGGTCGCTTGCCGGAGTCAAGGGCATCATGAGCCGAGAATTCACGCCCGCCGATCCCCTCTATGTCTTGCTGGCGGGTGACGACTATTACGCGGATGCGTTCATCGGGCGCTTTCCGGGGCGCACGGTGGCCGAGATCTCCAACATGGTGCAGCGGTCCATCCAGTACGAACTGGCGGCGTCAACCAACGGGACCTGGCACCACGAGGCGTGCGGCGTGGCCAGCAGTCTGCTCGCAGGCGGCTCCCACGACTACGACCGCATGGAGCTCATTCGCGCGGCCCTCACCAACTCAACCTACACGCTGGTCGATCAAATCTACGACCCAAGCGCCACCCTGCCCCAGTTGCTGGCGGCGCTGAACGCGGGGCGTGGCCTGGTCAACTACCAGGGCGACGGCATCATCACGGCCTGGCTCACGCCTGCCGCCCGCCTGACAACGGCGGACCTCCTGGCCCTGACCAACACGGCACGGCTTCCCTTTGTCTATATTGTGGGTTGCCAGAATGGCGCGTTTCACTATGCCTCCGACTGCCACGCCGAAGCCTGGCTCAAGGGCGGGACCGTGGCCGCGCCGCGCGGCGGTGTCGCCGTGAGCGCCTCCACACACCTGCAGTGGGCCTTGCCGCCGACCACGGCGCAGGCCGAATTCGTCGACCTGCTCGTCGGGCAGACGTTCCGCACCCTGGGTGCACTGGGCTTCAACGCCATGATGAAGGCGGTCAGCATCCACACGGACGCCAACCCCGATCCGCCCGGGACAACCGGCGAAGAGCTCTACGAGCAATCCCACCTGTTCGGCGATGTCACGCTGATGCCCTGGACGGACACGCCGCGCCCGCTGACGGTGACGCACACGGGGCACCTGAAGCAGGCTCAGCGTGCCTACGCCGTCCACGTGCCGGGGGTGGCCGGCGCCCTCTGCGCGCTTTACGACCCCGCCACCCATGTCCTCCTCGGAACCGCCGCCACGGATGGTGACGGCGATGCCCTGGTGCCCGTTGATCATCGCGCGGGCACGCCGCTGACCCTGACCGTGACGGCGTTCAATCATGTGCCGTACGTGGCGCCGGTGCTCGTCGATGTCGGGCTCGTGCTGCGGGTGCGCTGAAGCCCGTCCGCCATCCTTGCCGCCATCCGGCGGCTTCGCTAGACTCGCCGAACGATGAACGACGCGCCCCAGGGCCCTTGCTCCCGCATCCTGATCGTGAAGCTCAGCTCGCTGGGCGACATTGTCCATGCGTTGCCCGCCGTGCACAATCTGCGCATGGCGACCGGCGCCACCGTGGACTGGGCGGTGCAGTCGGAATACGTGGATCTGGTCCGCTGCGTGGAGGGAATCCGTCGCGTGATCCCGACCGAGCGGCACGCGTTCATGCGCCACGCGCCGGGCCTCTGGCGCGACCTGCGGCTCGAGCGCTACGACCTGGTGGTTGACCTGCAAGGGCTGCTGAAGAGCGCCATCGTGGCGCGCATGGCGCGCGGCGGGATGCGCATCGGCCCGTCGTTTCAGCGTGAAGGCACGCGCCTTTTCTATCACCGGATTGCCGGCCCGCGCGATGTGGCGCGGCACGCGGTGGAGCAGAATCTGGATGTCATCCCGGCCTTGGGGCTCGCACGATGCACGCCCGCGTTCTCCCTGCGGTTCCCGGCGGCGCCGCTTGCCGCCGGCGCCCTCCATGTGGGGCTGTTGCCCGTGTCGCGCTGGCCATCGAAGAACTGGCCGGCCGCCCATTTCGCCACGCTCGCGAAACTCCTGTTAGCTGATGCGCGGGTGACGGTGTACCTGATGGGCGGGCGCGGGGATGCGGCGGTTTGCGCGCACATTGCAGCGGGCCTGGATCCCGCGCGCGTGCAGATGCTGGCCGGGCGCCAGTCGCTGATCGAACTGGGCAGTGCCCTGCAGGCCATGGACCTGCTGGTGTCGAATGATTCCGGCCCCGTACACATGGCTGCGGCAGTCGGCACGCCCACGCTGGTGCTCTTCGGCCCCACGGACGCCACGCGCACCGGGCCCTATGGCGCCGGCCACCGTGTGCTCCGGGCGCCGCCCCCCTGCTTTCCCTGCTATGAGCGCCAGTGCCAGCGGCACGGCGGGGCCTGCCTGGAGCGGCTGGCGCCGGAAGCCGTGAACCAGATTGCCCGCGAGATGCTCGCCGAACGAAAAAAAGTGTGAAGACCACGGCGGTGGCCAGCGTATCAGCAGATGTAGCAAGGACGTAACGCAACCGGGAGAATGCCGATGAAAGGTCGTTTGACCGTGATCCTTATGGTGCTGTTCCTGGCGGGGCTGGCTCGCCCGGGGTACGCGCGCATCAAGCTGGTGGCCCTGCCTGAGCGCGGGCCGACCGTTATCCGGCTGGATAATCCGGCGGGGACGCTGATCGAAGAGGAGCGCGTGTTAACCCTTCAGAAAGGCCTCAACAAGGTCGACTTTGCGTGGAATGGGGTCAACCTGGACGTGGATTCCATCCGGCTGTCGATCCAGTCCCACCCGGGGCAGGTGACGCTGCTGAACGTGAGCTACCCGCCCAACGAGGCGGCGCTGGTCTGGGAGATCAGCAGCGCCGATGCGTGGGAGGAGCGTGTGCGGATCAGCTACATCCTGTTTAATATCGATCGCCTGATCACCTACAAGGGCGTGGCGAGCAAGGACGAGACCAAGCTCGATTTGCAGAGCCACGTGGTGCTGCGGAATTTCTCGGGCGAGGACTTCGACTCCGCGCGCGTGCTGCTGGATTACGGGGAAGCGTTTGACCGGGGCACCCTGCACGAGGAGACGAAGCAACTCCTGTTTTTCCATGCGCCGGGGCTTCCGGTCGAGAAGGTGTGGACGTTTGATTCGGCCCTGCAGCCGTGGGATCCGGAGAAGGTGCAGGGCAATGTCGGCATTCCCGTGCAGTACAAGGTGAAGAACGCAACGGCCGGCGGGCTCGGGCGCACGGCCTTGTGGGGTGGCAAGGTGCGCGTCTACCAGGACGACGGGCACGGCGGCACGATCGTGCTGGGCGAGGACCAGACGGAACTCGTGCCGGTGGGTGAGGATCTCGAAGTCTACATCGGCGACAGCCGCGACATCGTGGTCACGCAGCGCAAGATGCGCGAGGAGCGCATCAACCTGCGCCGCAACCGGGACAACCAGGTGGTGCTGTACGACACGGATGAACTGATCACCGCCAAGATCGAGAACTTCAAGGACGCCCCGGCGGTCCTGACCATGAAGCAGCACATTCCCGGCGAGTGGGACATGGAAGCGTGCAATCTCCCGTACGAGCGCAAGGACGCCGAACTGCTCGAGTTCAAGGTCACGCTGCCGCCGCACGGCAAAGAAACCCTGAACATGCACTATCACCGCCGCAATCTGCGGTAGGAGCCGCTGACGCGGCTCCGGAATGGGGAGGCTTACTCATGAATCGGTTTTTGAAGCAGTTGGCGATGGTTGTGCTGGTTGGCAGCGGCGCGGCCGGTATGGCGCTGGCCAAGGTGGACCTGGTGACGCTGCCGACGCGCGACACGGTGCAGCTGACGATCTACAATTCGGCGGATCTGACGCTGGTGCGCGAGAGCCGGGCGCTGACGCTGCGCGAGGGGGCGAACCGGCTGCAGTTCTCGTGGGCCAATACGCTGATCGATCCGACCAGCCTGGACCTGCTGCCGAAGGCGCAGGCGGACAAGCTGGACATCGCGGACCTGACGTTTCCGCCGCGGGTGCAGAACCTGGGGCTGTGGAACATCGTCAGCCGGGCCAGCGGCAAGGTGCCGGTTGAGATCTCCTACCTGACCAGCGGGCTGTCGTGGCGCGCGTTTTACCTGGGGACGCTGAGCCCCGACGAGCGGAGCATGCGGCTGGAGGGCTTCGTGCGCGTGATGAACAACTCGGGTGAGGATTACGAGAACGCGCAGACGCGGCTGATTGTCGGCAACGTGCACATGCTGGACGACATTGCGACGCTGGCGCGGCGGCCGTATCCCTATGGCTCGCCGGTGGGGGCATACGGCGCGGAGGAGAAGGATCTGAGCTATCCAGCCTCGGCGCCGGCCCCGATGATGATGGCCAAGGCGGCCATGATGGAGGGGGCCTCGGCGGACTTCGCGATGGCCCCGAAGGAGATCGTGAAGGAGGGGCTGAGCGAGTACTTCCTCTACTCGATCGAGGGGACCGAGACGATCCCGAACGGCTGGTCCAAGCGGCTGCCAAGCTTTGCGGCCGACGAGGTCCCGGTGGTGAATCTCTACAAGTACGAGGAGGAGCGGTACGGCGATTCGGTCATGCGCTTCCTGAGCTTCAAGAATGACGAGACGCACAAGCTGGGGCAGACGCCGATCCCGGGCGGTGTGCTCAAGGTGTTCCGCGCGACCGATGCGGAGGGGCGCCTGAGCTACGCGGGCCAGTCGGAATTCAAGTACATCCCGGTCGAGGAGGACGTGGAACTGGTGCTGGGCCGCGTGGCGAACATCATCGTTGAACCCAAGATGATGAACACCAAGACGCAGAACTACTCCTTCGACCACGACGGCAACATCGACGGCTGGGAAGAAGTCCAGGACTGGAAGCTGGAGGTCAAGAACACGCGCGATCTGCCGGTGAAGGTTGAACTGACGCGCAATTTCCCCGGACTGAAGTGGGACTTGAAACCGGGCGGTGACTACGGCGAGTACGAGAAGGTGGATGTCGACAGCGTCAAGTTCACGCTCGCCATGGATGCGCGCAAGAACCAGACGCTGACGTACCAACTGACCACGCGTTACGGCCGCCGGGCGGACTGAGCGTTCCGCGGGACGGCGAACAGGGCTGGAGACCGGCATGAAACGTCACGCCATCATTTCCGTGATGGTCCTCCTGGCGGCCACCGTGCAGGCGAAGGTGGACCTGGTCACGCTGCCGACGCGCGACACGGTGCAGCTGACGATCTACAACTCGGCGGATTTGACGCTGGTGCGCGAGAGCCGGGCGCTGACGCTGCGCGAGGGTGCCAACCGGTTGCAGTTCTCGTGGGCCAACACGCTGATCGATCCGACCAGCCTGGACCTGCTGCCGAAGGCGCAGGCGGACAAGCTGGATATCCGGGACCTCACCTTCCCTCCGCGGGTGAGGAACCTGGGGGTCTGGAATATTGTCAGCCGGACCAGCGGCAAGGTGCCGGTGGAGATCAGCTACCTGACCAGCGGCCTCGCGTGGAGGGCCTTCTACCTCGGGACCCTGAGCGTGGACGAGCGCACCATGCGGCTCGAGGGCTTTGTGCGCGTGACGAACAACTCGGGCGAGGACTACGAGAACGCGCAGACGCGGTTAATCGTCGGCAAGGTGCATATGCTGGACGAGATCGCGGCGCTGGCGCAGCGGCCGCATCCGTATGGGTCGCCGATTCCCATGCCGCAGGCGTCCGGGCGCGCTGGTGGCGGCGCAAGAAGAGACCGGAATGGGGCCAGGCTTGATGCGCTCCGGCGGAGCCTGGGGGACCGCCTGGAAGCGGAATCCCTGGCCGACAAGAAGGAGATCCGCAAGGAGGGCCTGAGCGAGTACTTCCTCTACACGATCGAGGGCACCGAGACGATCCCGAGCGGGTGGTCCAAGCGGCTCCCGAGCTTCGAGGCGGACGACGTGCCGGTGGTCAATCTCTACAAGTACGAGGAAGAGCGCTATGGCCGGTCGGTGATGCGTTTCCTGAGTTTCAAGAACGATGATGCGCACAAGCTGGGGCAGACGCCGATCCCGGGCGGCCAGCTCAAGGTGTTCCGCGCGGTGGATGGCGAAGGCGGGCTGAGCTACGCGGGGCAATCGGCGTTCGCGTACATCCCGGTGGGTGAGGATGTCGAGCTGTCGCTGGGCGCGGTGGCGAACCTGGTGGTCGAGCCCAAGCTGATGAATACCCGGACGGAACAGTTCACGTTCGATGACGACGGCAATGTCGACGGGTGGGATGAGGTGCAGGATTGGCAGATTGAGGTGAAGAATACGCGCGACCTGCCGGTGAAGGTGGAGGTGATCCGTAACGTCACGGTCTCCTCCTGGGATCTGACGCCCGGCCGGGATACCGGGCTGTACGAAAAGGTGGATCTGGACAGCGTCAAGTTCAGGCTGGCGCTGGAGGCCCGCAGCAAACAGATGATCACCTACCAGTTGACGACACGACATGGGCGCAGGGCGGATTGACGCGGGGGCGCGAGTCGGTTATCTGTGGGGCCGCACATGACGCAACGAGGTTTCAACGTTAAATCCCTGATGGCCGGCCTTGCCTTGGCCGCGCTGCTCGCCCTGCGCGCGCCGGCCGGGGATGTGTGTACGCCGCCCACGCGTTTCCGTGCCTGCGAGAACGCGAGTGGGGCCGGGCTTTTCTGGGTGGAGACCACCACGGGTCGCCTTTGGTGGGCCGATCCAGCGGCCATGACGTGGGTCTTCTTCGGCCAACCACAAGGCGCGACGCCCGGGCCTCTCGGCACGTACATGCCATTTGAGAATCAAAGCGGCGAAGGCGTGTTTGTCCTGAATACCGTGACGGGCGCGGGGTGGTGGACCAACGGCAAGCTCTGGAAGGTGATGGGGCTGCCGGCGGCTCGCGAGTCCGTGCCGCCATCCGGCGGCGTGGCCAATCAACAGGACACGCCGCATGAGTAGCGCACGCGTTGCTGAAGTCGTCTGGCCGTGGCGGCAGTCGCGGGAACCGGTCGCCGCGCCGGCGCCGCGAATGCGGGCGACCCTTGAAGCGCTTGTCATGGTCACGGTGGCGCTGGTGCTGAAATACGGTTTTGACAAGGTGTGGGTGCCGCGCGTCGTCCTGACGCTGGCTGCGTTCGTTTTTCTCACCGGGTTGTTCGTGCCCGCGCTCTACCATCGCTTTCACCGTGGCATGCTCTGGTTGGGAAAGATGACCGGCTCCGGCATGACCTGGTTGTTGCTCGTGCCGTTCTTCTTCATTTGCTTCCCCATCGGGCGCCTGTTGTTTGCCCTGCGAGGGAGGGATCCGCTGAACCGAAAGTATGATCCCCAACTGGACACCTACTGGATCAAGCATCGGTCACCCGAGTCCGTGGAGCGGTATCGCCAGCAGTTTTAGCGTGGCCTCGTGTCGAGGGCCGGCAGGAGGCCGGTGTTGTGAGTCGTTGGGATGAGACTCTATGAGCGTGCATGTGTTGCCACGGTCGCGGGCCTTTAACATCTTCTCGCCCCCATGAACATTCTTGGTATCAGCGCCTTCTATCACGATTCCGCGGCGGCCCTGGTGCGCGACGGCAAGATCATCGCCGCGGCGCAGGAGGAGCGCTTTTCTCGCAAGAAGCATGACGAGCGCTTTCCCGTCAACGCCGTGCGCTACTGCCTGGCGGAGGGCGGGGTTGGCGCGAACGACCTGGACGCCGTGGCGTTCTATGACAAGCCCATCACGAAGTTCGGGCGGATCATGGAGACGTATTTCGGCACGGCGCCGCGCGGGCTGCAGTCGTTCATGATGGCGTTGCCGCTCTGGTTGCGGGAGAAGCTCTGGATTCCGATGGAAATCGAGACGGCGCTGGAGAGGTGCGGCGTCAAGCCGCCGCCGATGTACTTCCCCGAACACCACGAATCGCATGCGGCCAGCGCCTTCTTCCCGTCCCCGTTCCCGAGCGCCGCCGTGCTGACCGTGGACGGCGTGGGCGAGTGGGCGACCAGCAGCACGGGCCACGGGAAGGGAAACACGCTCGAACTGTTCGAGGAGATGCATTTCCCGCATTCCCTGGGCCTGCTGTACTCGGCCTTCACCTACTTCACGGGTTTCAAGGTGAATTCGGGCGAGTACAAGCTCATGGGCCTGGCCCCGTACGGGGAGCCGACGTACGTGCAGCAGATCCTCGACCATCTCATCGACCTGCGGCCGGACGGGTCCTTTCGCATGAACATGGACTACTTCGGCTACGTTGACGGGCTGACCATGACCAACGCGAAATTCGCGGAGCTGTTCGGCGGGCCAGCCCGCAAGGCGGAGGCCGACATTTCGCAGCGCGAGATGGATCTGGCGCGTTCAATCCAGGTGGTGACGGAAGACATCGTGCTCCGCATGGCGCGCCATCTGCACGCCAAGACCGGCGAGGAAAACCTGTGCATGGC
Source organism: Lentisphaerota bacterium (assembly GCA_021413965.1). GTDB lineage: Bacteria > Verrucomicrobiota > Kiritimatiellia > UBA8416 > JAIOPI01 > JAIOPI01. Next base: position 145,127 of record JAIOPI010000030.1, read on the forward strand.
CGGGGGCGTGGCGCTGAATTGCGTCGCCAATGGCCGCCTGTTGCGGGAGGGGCCGTTTCGCAACGTCTGGATCCAGCCGGCGGCCGGCGACGCCGGCGGTGCGCTCGGGGCGGCCCTGTCCGTCTGGCATACCGTGCAGAAACAGCCGCGCACGGCGGATGGCGTGCATGACCAGATGCAGGGCTCCTTCCTCGGCCCGGCGTTCGATGACGATGAAATCGAGGCGTTTCTCAAGGCCCGCGGCTACCCCGCGCGCAAGCTGGCGCCGCACGAGCGCGGGGCCGAGATTGCGCGGCTGATCGACGAGCAGAACGTGATCGGACTTTGCCAGGGGCGCATGGAGTTCGGCCCGCGCGCCCTCGGCAACCGCTCCATCATCGGCGACGCGCGTTCGCCCAAGATGCAGTCGATCATGAACCTCAAGATCAAGTACCGCGAATCCTTCCGGCCGTTTGCGCCCGCCTGCCTCGTGGAGCGGGTGAGCGAGTACTTCGACCTGGACCGTCCGTCGCCTTACATGCTCCTGGTGGCGCCCGTGCGCCGCGACCGCTGGACGCATGCGTCGGATGCGCAGCAGCCCATCCGCGAGCGCATCAACCAGGTTCGCTCCGATGTCCCGGCCATCACGCACGTGGACTACTCGGCCCGCGTGCAGACAGTCGACCGCGACACGCAGCCGGATTTTCATGCGATCCTCCAGGGGTTTGCCGAGCGCACGGGTTACGGCATCATCATCAACACCTCGTTCAACGTGCGCGGAGAGCCGATCGTCTGCACGCCCGAAGACGCCTACCGCTGCTTCATGCGCACGGAAATGGATTACCTGGTGCTGCAGTCGTTTCTGGTGAGCAAGCGCGACCAGCCGCCGTGGCAGGACAAAAAAGACTGGCGGCAGGATTACGTTCTGGACTAGATTCTCGCGTCGGACCGGCCTCCAAGGCGGTTCCCGTGGGCAGGGGATATCATGCGATTTCTGAAACATTTGGGTCGGCTGCTGAAGGAATTTCTGGGCTTTGCGTGGCATAACAAGGCGTGGTGGATCATTCCGATCGTGCTGGTGCTGCTCCTGCTCGCCTTGTTGATCACCACCACGCAGACCGCGGCGCCCTTCATTTACACCCTCTTCTGACCGTTGGGCCTGCCGGGCCCATGTTGACGGTCCCTCTCCTGCGGCGCGCGTATGAACGAGAACACGGTGGTGGCGGATGGCCCCCGGCTTTCGGAGATTCAGATTCGGCGCAGTCTGCGCGTGAACATCTTCTCCGGTGCGCTGGGCACGGCCTGGTGGGCGGTCATCCTTGGCATGCCCCTGACCATGCTGCTGGAAGCCCTCGGCGCCAGCGGCGTGATGATGGGGGCCGTGGCCACCCTGATCCAGGTCTCCATGGTCATGCAGGTGCCGGGGGCCCTGCTGGCGGACCGCCTGCCGACGCGCAAGCCGATGTGGTTTTGGTTGAACCTGCCGGCACGCGGCCTGTGGGTGCTGCTGCCGGCGCTGCTGTTCTTCTACCGCGGCCAGCCCATGCTGGTGGCCCAGATCACCCTCGTCTTCGTGGCGGTGTCCGCCGCGCTCAACAGCGTCTCAAGCTCGGCCTGGTGGAGTTGGATGGCGGACCTGGTGCCCGACCACCTGCGGGCGCGATTCTGGGGCATGCGGCAGAGTTGGACGGTGGCGGCCTACCTCGTGGCCACCTGGCTGTCGGGGCTGGTGCTCGACGCGTACACCGGGGCTCCGGGCGAACTGCGCTGGCGCGGGTTCGAGTGGCTGTTCCTGGTGGCGGCGGCGATCGGCGTGGCGGATATCCTGATCCACGCCACGATCCCGGAGCCGAAAGCGACGCCGGCGCGCCCCGATCTGCGCTGGCCGACGCGGCTGCTGCGTCCGCTCACGTACCCGGATTTTCGCCGCCTGACGCTGACCATGGGCGTGTATACGTTTGCCATGGGCCTCGTGTCGCTGGGCATCGTCTACTTGAAACGCGACTTCGATGTGTCGTACTCGCAGCTGTCGGCCATCACGATCAGCGCCAACGTGGGCACCGTGCTGGCCGGCATCGGCGGCGGCTATGTGCTGCAGCGCATTGGCGGTCGGGCCTTCGGGGCGATCATGTTCATGCTGGCGCCGGCCCTCAGCCTGGTGTGGTTCGCGGTGCATGACTACTCCTGCAACCTGCTGCAGATTGTCGATGGCTGGCCAGGGGCGGTGCTGCGGGAGCTGGTGCAGGCCCTGCCGTTCGGCCTCGACCAGCAGGTCACCGGGCTGGTGTTGCCCCAGGTGATCTGGGCGCTGCTGGGCGTGAACTTCTTTGCCGGCGTGGTTCACGGCGGCATCAGCCTGTGCCAGATCAACATGTGCGGCGCGCTGGCTCCCCGCGAGGGGCGCACGGTGGCCATGGCCGTCCATTGGTGCACGGTGGGCCTGATCGGCGCCGCCGGCTCGCTCATTTCCGGCAAAGTCATGGACTACTTCGTCGCGCACCCGCTGCACCTCGTGCTGCCCAACGGCACGCCGATGTCCTTCTTTCATGTGCTGGTCGTGGTCCAGATGGTGGTCTTGTGGGGGCTGGCGCTGCCCATGCAATTGCGCCTGCGGCGGCGCTCGGGCGAGCCGGATTTTGCCGGCGCCCTGTCCCGGCTGATGATGCCGAATCCCGTGCGCGCCGTGACCAACATCTACATGCTGAGCACGGCGCTGACCAGCCGCCGCCGGGCGGCGGCCGTCCGCACCATTGGCGAGCGCCGAACCGCCATTGCCGTCTCCGACCTGATCGAGAAGCTGGACGATCCGTCCTCGGATGTGCGCGAGGAGGCGGCTTTCGCGCTGGGCCGCATCGGCAGTGCGGAGGCCATCGACGCCCTGCTGCATAAGCTCAACGACCCCAACGCCGACCTGGCGCCCCAGATTGCCCGGGCCCTGCGCCAGGCGCCGGACCCGCGCAGCGTCGACGCCCTGGTGCGCAAGCTGGGGGATCCCGACCGCGAGACCCGCACCGAGAGCGCGCGCACGCTGGGCGCCATCGGGGACCGGCGGGCCGTGCCGTCCCTGCTGGAGCTGCTGGAGCAGACGTCCGACGCCAAGGTGCTCTCGGCGTCGAGCGAAGCGCTGGCCCGCCTGGGCGATCTGGCGGCGATCTACGAGATTCTCCCGCGCATGAAGGAGGCGCGCAACCCGGTGCTCAAGCGCTCGCTGGCGGTGGCCATTGGCGACCTGCTCGGCGAGCGCGAGGGGTTCTACCGCGTGCTGCTGCTGGAGCAGCAGACGCGCGGCACCGAGGTGGATCGCATGCTGCGCGAGATGCGCCGCGACATCGGGGAGGTTACCGCTGACCGGATGGGCAAGGAAGGCGAGCGCCTCGCGAACAAGACGCGCGAGGTGCAGGAAGCGTATGAGGCCCACAAGCTCGACCGCTGCGTCGAAGCCGTGTTCGAGCTGGCGGTGGGGCTGGCCGCGCTCAACTGGGGTGTGACGTTTGGCGGCGATGCGGAGGCGTTTCTGCCCGACCTGGTCTGGCGCGACGAGCAATTTGGGGTGGGGGTCTGGTATCTCTCGATGCTGCGGCGGGGCTGGGAGCCCGCGAAGTTGGGCCCAGTCGATGACATCGACGTGCTGCTGGGCGTGTACTTCCTGCACTCGCATGGCGTCCGGCGCCGCGAGCCGCGCCATCTGCTTCCCCGCGCCATGCGGGTCGGGTGGCGGAAGTAGGCGTGGCGCCGCCCCCGGGTGCGCGGCGGTCACGGGCTATTTGACGATGCCGAGGACCGTCTTGAAGGCGGGGTGGGCGGCGGTCTGCATGAGTTCGAAGAGGGCGGATTCCACGCTGGTCAGGGAGGCGCCCGCGGTGCGCATGCGCTCGAGGCCGAGCCGGTAGTTGTCCTCCGTGCGGGACGAGACGGCGTCCGCCACGACCTGCACCTGGAACGACTTGCCAACCAGTTGCGCCACGGTCTGGTACATGCACACGTGGCTCTCGATGCCTGCCAGCAGGACCTGCTGGCGGCCGGTGGCGTCCAGCTGCGACAGGAAGGCGGGGTCGCCTGCGCAGCCGAAGCTCAACTTGGCGATGGCGGGAACATCCTTCAGCAGCGCGCGCAATTCGGGAATGGTTTCGCCCATGCGCGTGGGGTTCTGCTCCGTCAGCAGGATCGGCACCGCGAGCGCCTGGGCCCCCTTGACCAGGCGCTGGAGATTGTCGAACAGCCGGTCGCGCGCGTACATCATCTGCGCGAGACGGCCCTGTACGTCCACGATCACAAGCACGGCCTGGTCAATCAGCAGCATGTTGGTCTCTCCCCGTTGACGTCATGGCGGCGCACTCCCTGCCTTGACCGTAGCACCTGGCGGCCCCCGCCCGTCAAGTGTTCCGTCTTGTTTGCATTGACTGGATCAGGGGGCTGCGCCATCCTCCCGCACGATGCTCGAGTGCCTGTTCAGTCCCGAATTCTGGGCGCGGTGGCTGGGGATTGTGTTTATTGATCTCACGCTGGCCGGTGACAACGCCCTGGTCATCGCCATGGCGGTGCGTTCACTGCCGCCGCGCCAGCAGTTCTGGGGACGCATCGGGGGCACCCTGGGCGCGGTGTCGCTGCGGGTGATGTTCATTGCCATCGTCACCGTGCTGTTCAACATCCCGCTGCTTCGCCTGTGCGGCGGCCTGGCGCTGGTCTGGATTGCCTTCAAGCTGGTGCGCCCCCGCGCCGGGGATGGGCCGGCCGTCCGGCACGGCGCATCCCTGCTCGAGGCGATCGGATTTATCATTCTGGCCGACATCATCATGAGCCTCGACAATGTCATGGCGATTGCTGCGGCGGCGCATGGGGACCTGGTGCTGGTGGTTTTCGGGCTGCTGCTTTCGCTGCCGCTCGTGGTCTGGGGGAGCGGGATCCTGGCGCGACTGATGAACCGCTTTCCCTGGATCATCTGGCTGGGCGGCGGCGTGCTGGGCTATGTGGCGGTGGACATGATCTTCCAGGATCACATCGTCCGGGGCTGGCTCGGGGTGTGGGCTGACCGCCTGCATGTTCCGGTTGCGGTCGGGCTGGCCCTCGACGTCATGATCATGGGGTGGCGGTTCTCACGCGGCGATCGCGCTTCGGATCCGGACGGCGCGGTCACCGGGGTCGACACGGAGGCCGTTCCGCCGTAGAGCATGTTTCGGGAGGCAGCGGACTGGCGATGCAGACAACGAACCGAATTGAAGCCGTGGCGTCCATCGCGGTGGTGGTGTTGGTCATCCTGGGCTGCCTGCTCGTCCTGCGTCCGTTTGTGTCGGCCATACTCTGGGCCGGCGTTTTGTGCTACGGCACGTGGCCGATTTTTTTGCGGCTGAACCGGTTCTTCCGCCGGCGGCGCACCCTGACGGCCGCCGTGATGACGCTGCTGATCAGCATCGTGCTGGTGGCGCCGTTCGTGCTCGTGGGCGTGACGCTGGCGAGCAACGTCTCGCGCATGGAAGACTGGTTCCGGTATCTGCAGAACAACCTGCCGCACGAAGCCCCGGCCTGGGTCGGCGGTTTGCCGGTGCTCGGGCCCGCCATCGAGAACTCCTGGACGCAGATCGTGCTCGATACCGAGCGCACCTCGGGGCTGATCAAGGACGCGGTCCTGGAAGCGGGCAAGTGGGGGCTGCGGCACGGCCTGGATTTTGGCAAGGGCATCGCCCAGATGGTGGTGAGCATGCTGGTGGCCTTTGCGTTCTTCCGCGAGGGGGAGCGCCTCATCGCGCGCATCCTGGTGGGCGGGCACCGCATCGCCGGCGAATCCGTTCAGCGGCACCTGACGCTGGTTGGCCGGACGATCCGCAGCGTCGTCTACGGGGTGCTCGGCACGGGGCTGGCGCAGGGCATCATGGCTGGGCTGGGCTTCTGGATTGCCAGTGTTCCGTCGCCGTTCCTGCTGGGACTGATTACGTTCATGGTGTCCTTCATTCCGGCGGGCCCGCCGTTCATCTGGGTGCCCGCCGCCATCTGGCTGTTTGCGGGAGGACACACCGGGTGGGCGATCTTCATGGCGATCTGGGGCCTGATCGCGATCAGCGGCATCGACAATGTGGTCAAGCCTTACCTGATCATGTACGGCAGCAACCTGCCATTCGTCACGATTCTGCTGGGGGTGATTGGCGGGGTGATTGCCTTCGGCTTCATCGGGCTGTTCCTGGGCCCGGTGCTGCTGGCCGTCGGCCATGCCTTGATCCGCGAGTTCACGGCCAGCCGGCAGGCTTCGCCCCCGCCCTCGCCGCCCGGATGAGGCGCGGCGACGCCCTGACGTGGACCGGTGCGCGTGGCACGCCGTCCCCCGCGCCCCGCCTCAGCGATACGTCGGCAGATAGCGGCCGTGGGCACGGATGAGGTCGTCGCACAGGCTCACCATGTCGTCCAGCGACAACTCCGCCGACGTGTGCGGGTCCAGGAACGCGGCCTGGTAGACGGCCTCGCGCCGGCGCGAATAGGCCGCCTCGAGCGTCATGAGCTGGACGTTGATGTTGGTGCGGTTCAGCGCGGCGCACTGTTCCGGCAAATCTCCGACGAAGCAGCCCTGCACGCCATTGCGGTCCACCAGGCATGGCACTTCCACGATCGCCTTGGACGGCAGATTCGTGATCAGCCCCGTGTTGAGGATGTTGCCGTGGATGCGGGTGGGCACATCGGTCTCGATGGCGTCCATGATGTGCGACCCGTACTCGCGGCTGCGCTCGTGGGTGAGCTGGCGGTTACCGACGATCTCCTGGCGCTGCTGCTTCCAGCGCGCGATCTGGTTGATGCAGCGCCGCGGGTACTCGTCGAGCGGAATGTTGAAACGCTTGATCAGCTCGGGGTGCGTGCGCTTGATCCAGTAAGGCATGTACTCGGCGCTATGCTCGCTGGATTCCGTGATGTAGTAGCCGAACCGCCGCATCATCTCGAGGCGGACCATGTCGCGCGACGTGCGCACGAGCGGGTGCCTCCCCCAGTTCTCGTCCCCGGTGGCCTTGGCTTCCGCCTCGATCGCCTTGACGCCGCGGCGCTGGACCTCTGCGACGTTCTTGGCGGCGCGGCGCTTGATGGCCGGATACAGGTCCCGGCCGCCGTCGGAGATGGACAGGAGCCAGGCCTGGTGGTTGATGCCGGCGATGTGCGTCTGCACGCGGTCCAGCCGGCTGAGCATGTCCACCGAGGTCAGCAACTCGCGGGCGCACACCTGCACGGAGTGGCAGAGCCCGACGGTCTTGATGCCGTCGCGCAGGAGGGCGCCGGTGACCATGCACATCGGGTTGACGTAATTCAAGAACCAGGCGTCGGGGCAGACGCGCGCCATGTCGGCGGCAATGTCCTGCAACACGGGCACGGTCCGCAGGGTGCGGAAGATGCCGCCGATGCCGAGCGTGTCGGCAATCGTCTGGCGCAGCCCGTAGCGCTTGGGGATCTCAAAGTCGATGACGGTCGAGGGCTTGTAGCCGCCGACCTGGATGGCGTTCACGACGTAGTCCGCGCCGCGCAAGGCGTCGCGACGCCGGGCGGGACCGAGGTGGACGGTGATGCGGGCGCGCCCGTGGTTGATGTTCGCGTTGAGCGTCTCCAGCATCAGCTGGGATTCCTTCAAGCGGGTGCCATCGATGTCGTAAAGCGCGATATGCGATTCCTGCAACGACGGCGTCAGCATGCTGTCGCCGAGAATGGACTTGGCAAAGACGGTGCTGCCGGCGCCGATGAACGTGATCTTGGGCATGCATGACTCCTGAGTGGTTGTAAGGCGGCGATACTACCGATGGTCGGGGCGGGCTGGAAAGCGGAAAGCGGTGCCGGCCGCAGTCGCGCCCGGGCGCACGTGCGAGATCAGGAGGCCTGCAATCTGCTCGGGTGGCAGTTGATGCATGGCGGCGCCGAGGCTGACCGCATGGCCGGGCATACCGAATACGGCGCAGCTGTCTCTGCTTTGTGCAATGGTCAGAGCCCCGGCTCGGCGCATGGCGTCGAGTTCCTGGGCCCCGTCCCGCCCCATGCCAGTCAGTAGAATGCCCACTGCGCCGGACTTGACGTGCGCGGCCACGGAGCGGAAGAGGAAGGAGACGGAAGGGCAGAGTCCGTGTTCCGGCGGCGCCTTGACGAGGATGAGCCGGTCCATGGCGTCCACGCCCATCTGAAGACCGTCGGGGGCCACGTACGCGTGGCCAGGCTGCGGAGGCGTTTCGTGGGTGGCCAGGCAGACGCGCGGGCCCGACGTTTGGTTGAGCCAGTCGATGAGTCCCGCGACGAACCCGCTCGCGATGTGCTGCACGATCAAGATGGGTGCCGGAAAGTGGCGGGGGAGTATCGAGAGGATGGCTTGCAACGCGGGCGGCCCGCCGGTGGATGCGCCGATGGCCACGACCTTGACCGGAACGGGTGGGGCCGCGGCGTCGAGTTTCTGCGGCTCTGGCGGAGGGAGGGGGTGCATTCGGCGAACAGGCTTGACGGTAGCCATCAGCCGTACCGTCTCGCGAATCTCGCGGGCCTCCTGCTCGTAATGCGGATCCGCGGGGCCAACGGGACGAGCCAGGATGGCCAGCGCACCCTCTTCCATAGCCCGGAACGCCTTGTTGACCTCAGACCGTTCGTAACTGCCACTGATCATGACGATCGGCACCGGATGCGATTCCATGATCCGGCGGGTTGCCTCGAAGCCGTCCATGGCGGGCATGTGAATGTCCATCGTGACCACCTGCGGTTGGTCGCGACGGACGGCGGCCAGGGCATCGTGGCCGTTGGCGGCCATGCCGATGACGCGCAATTCGGGGTCCTCCGAGAGGATATGCGCCAGCAGCCGGCGTGCGAGCGGCGAGTCATCCACGATAAGCACATTGATCATAGGGCCTCGTGTGCAGCCATTCCGAAAGGCGGCGCGTGCACATTGATCTCTCCGAAGGGCTGCAGCTTTGTGGCGTCAGATCAACCGTTCCAGCGTGCTGAGCAGATCGCTCTGCTCGAAGCGGCGTTTGATGATATAGGCATTGGCGCCGGCATCCACGCCACGCGCCTGGTCCTCGCGGGACTCGCGTGCCGTCACCAGGATCACCGGCAGATTGGCGATGGCAGGGGTTGCGCGGATCCGGGTGGTGAGGGCAAAGCCATCCAGACGGGGCATTTCGACGTCAGAGACAACGGCGTTGAAGGGGCGCGTTTTCAGCAAGAGCCAGGCGGCCTCGCCGTCGATGCTGGTCGTGACGGCATAGCCGGCCGACTCGAGGATATGCTTGATCAGGATCCGTGAGGTGATGGAGTCCTCGACGAGCAGGACGGTCTTGCGCACGGTATCTACGGCGGGTGTCGGACCGTCGCTGCCGGCGGCGGGCACCGCCGTGGGCATGTCGGCGGCGGACTTGAGCAAGCCGGCCGGGTCCAGAATGGGGACGAGTTCCCCTGTGGCGAGCAGCGTTGCGCCCGCGACGTGACGTAACTGGCGGATCTGGCTCCCGAGGTCCTTCACCACACCCTCCTGCTCGCCCAGGATGCGATCGACACCGAAGACCACGCGCGTATCCCCGAGGCTGACCACGACGGCCGGACAGGCCCTGTCCCCGGGCATCGCCAGCGGCCGGCACCGGGCGAGGCGCAGGACCGCATCGAGCCGCACGAAGGCGAGTGTGCGCCCGCAGTGGGGGATCGTTGCGCGGCCTTCAACCGATTCCAGGTCCCCGGGGCGCACGCGCAAGACGTGGTCCACACACGCGGTGGGGATGACGAATCGCGCTTCGCCAGCCTCGACCAGAATGCCGCGAAAGGTGGCCAGCGTCAGCGGCAGCAAAATCTGAAAGGTGGTGCCGGTGCCGGTTTCGGTCTCAACGGCGATACGGCCCGCGAGCCGTTCCACCTTCTCACGCACGATGGCCAGGCCGAGACCGCGCCCCGAGAGTTCCGTGATGGCGGAGGATGTGGAGACGGACGACTGGAAGACAAGGGCTAGCGCTTCAGGCCCGGTCAGTCGACCGGCTTCATCAGCGGTGATCACGCCCTGCCGGACGGCCGACGCCTTAACGCCGGCCACGTCGATGCCCGCCCCGTCATCCGATAGTCGGATGCGAACGGTGCGACTGTCCGCATGCGTGAAGGCCAGTGCAATATGGCCGCAGGGCGGCTTGTCCCGGCGGGTGCGCTCAACCGGGGTCTCAATGCCATGGTCGATGCTGTTTCGCAAGAGATGCGTGAGCGGAGCCTTGAGTTCATCCAGGATGCGCTTGTCGATTTCCATGTCGCCACCGCTGATGGTCAGTTCCACCTGTTTGCCTTCGCTGCGGCAGAGGTCGCGGACCATGCGTGGGAAGCCTTGGAGCAGGGCGGCGGCGGGCAGCATGAGGACGCTCTTGGCGTGGTCGAGCAGGGCGTCGATCATGCGCCCGGCAGCGCGCTCGTCGTCGATGGTCTGGCCGCTCATCTGCGCCAGCTGTTCGCGCATCGTTTGGACGAAGCCCAACGGTGTTGCGCAACCGTCGGGCATGTCCGTTGGCGTGGGCAACGGGCTGGTGCCCCGGCGGGCCGCACCCGACCTGTCGTGGCGCCGATGCCACGTATCGCAGGTGTTCAACAGGTCCTTGAGGTCATCGGCCCGCTGCCGAAGGGCTTGCTTCACCGCGAGCAGTTCCTCGGCCCGAAGGAACAGGGCGTCGAGTTTGGCGGTGGCGATGCGCACGGTGGTGGACGAATCCGAGCTGGTACCGGGCTGTGGAGCGGACGGCGGGCCGTTCGGGTCAGCCGTGGTGGCGACCGATCGCGAGCTGGGCGGCGGGCGCACCACTGGCGCGGCGGGCGGCGTCGGGGGTGCATGACCTTCCTCGGCCGTCGCGGCGAGTGCGGTGAGTTGGGCCGTGAGGGTCTCCGGGGGGGCACCCTGACCGGCGGTCAGCGTGTCGGCGATGGCGTCCAGCGCCCGGTAGAGCAGGTCAAATTGGCCGGCCTGCAGGGCGAGCGCGCCACGCTTCGAGGCGGCCAGGACGCTCTCTAGGGCTTGGCATGTGCGTTCGATCCCGGTCAAGCTGACGGCCCGCGCCGCGCCCTTCAGGCTGTGGGCCTCCCGATAGATCGTTTCCAGGACGGGCGCGTGTGATGCGCCATCGGGCTGCCGCTCCAGGTCCATCAGTCCCGCCGAGATCGAGGCCAGGTGTTCGCGAGCCTCGGCGTGAAAGGCGGCCAGAAGCTCCTGCATGAAGGCTTCGTCAAGCCCGTTCATCGCCCATGCCTCCTTCACCCGCCGAATTTCAGGCCTTGTACGGGGCCACTAACGTGCGCAGCCGCTCGCCCAGATCCTGCAGGCTTTGCGCCGCCGTCTTGAGTTGGACCATGCTTTCGACGTTCTGCTGACTGGCCTGCTTGATGTTCGCCATGGCCTGCGCCACCTGGTCCATGCCGGCCACCTGCTGTTGGCTGGAGGCGGCGATCTGCCGTGCCGACTGGGACGAGTCCTGAATGCTGCCCGCCAGCGTTTCAATCGACTGGCCGCCTTGGCGCGACTGCGCGACGCCGGCCTCGACGGCCTTGCTGCCCTGCTCCGTCGCCATGACGGTGTCGCTGGTGGCCTTCTGGATGTCAGCCAGGATCGTCCGCACCTGTCCGGTCGCCTGTTTGGATTGTGCCGCGAGGCTCTTGATCTCCTGGGCGACCACGCCGAACCCCCGGCCCTGTTCACCGGCCTTGGCCGCCTCGATGGCCGCGTTCACCGCCAGCAAGTTGGACTGTTCGGCGATGTCATCGACTGTCGTGATAATCGAGCCGATGGCCTGGCTCTGTTCGCTGAGTTGCACAATGCTGTCGGCGATGGCTTCCATCTGGCGACGGATGTCGGCCATCCGGTCCACGGTTTCCTCTGCGGCCTTCCGGCCGGTGTGCGCGATCTCGGCCGTGCGCGTGGCAGCTTCAGCCACCGTGCGCGCCGACTCGCTGGCGAGCCGGGACGATTGTTTAACCTCTTCAACGGTGGCGGTGGTTTCGCTGACGGCGGCGGCGGTTTCGGAGGATCCGGCGGCCACCTGCGAGACGGAAACGGAGATCTCGCCGGCCGAAGCCGCCAGCACACCGACGGCGCCCTTGATCTCTGCGATCTGCCGGCGCAGGCTGTCGGAGGTTCCGTTCAGGGCCGCCGCGAGGGTGCCCAGTTCATCCTTGCGGTCCAGGGTTAGGAACTGGGTGAAGTCCCCAGCGGCCATCTGGCGCGCCTGCGCGACGGCTTTCAAGAGCGGCCGGGTGATGCTGCGGGTGAGGCCGATGGTGATCAGCAGTCCCAGCAGGACGGCACCGGCCAGTCCGGCCAGCACGGACGTGCGCGCAATGGCCAGCCGGTCGACGGCCTCGTTGGCGGCGTTGACGACTTGCTCCAGGCCGGCCTCGGCCAGCGCCCGGCAGGCGTAGAGGACATAGGTGCCTGTGTCATTGCGTTTGACGCTGAGGGCTTCGCGCTCTTCCCAAGCCGTCAGCAGGCCCTGCAGCGCCGCTTGGTAGGCCCGGGCGGCGCCTTGGATGTTTTCAAGCTGTGCGACATTGGCGTCATCCGTCGTCATCTCGCGGATGCGTGCGAGGGTGGCGTCAATGTCGGTGAACAGGGGGATCGCCTGCCTGGCGTGTGTGGGGTCGCGCAGCGCCTGGAACTTGAAATTGTGCAGCTGGATCGCGTTGCCATTACCAACCACGGCGTATGCCAGTGCGAGTTTCAGGGTGCGGTCCGTGAGCGACGCGGGATCGAGACCGTCATCGATTTCCTGCTCAAGCTTGCCCTGCTGATTCGACACATAGGCGTGGCAGTTGGTCATGAACCGGGCGGCAGCCTCATCCAGCAACTGGCGGTTACATTCAATGCGGCGCGCCTCGTCCTCAGTGTGCGCCACCAGCTGCTCGTATTCCGTCAGCTTCGTCTGGGTATCGCTGACCAGGGCCTGCAAGTGCTTGAGTTCCGGGTTGCGCTGCATGAGGGCGGTGGTTTGACGGAGGCGATCGTTGACTTCGGCGAGGGCCTGGCGTCCTTCGTCGAGGTAACGCGGGTCCGCGCTCAGCCCGTAGCCCCGCAGGTTGTACATGGCCCGCCAGGAGGCGCGCTCCAGCGCGGTGGTGAGCGAGGTCTCCGGCACCCAAGCTGCCGCCATCTGCCGGGAGTGATTCTGGACCACCTGCATGATGCGGCTGGCCATGCCGCCGAGGACACTCATGATAATCAGTAGCGCGGCGAACGCCAGCGCGAGTTTCAGGCCCACCTTGATGTTCTTCATGGTCGTATTCCTTCCAGATCCGCTCCGCGACCGGCAACTGCCGTGCCGGTGATGGGCGGGTGGTCTTCCGATGCGTCAGCGACAACGAGCGTGCGATCAGTGAGGAGTTTGAAACCGTCGAGCAGGACGAGGTCGGAGTCGATTACACCGCCGAGGTACTTGGCGCGGATGCCGGTGAGCGTGGGGAGCGTTGGCTGCAGGTCGCGCAGGCGCAGGGTGCGGGTGCCGATGACGGCATCGGCAAGACAGCCGAACTCAGTTGCGGGCGAGCGCAGCAGGATGATCCGGGGGTGATCCGTCATGCCGCCCCGTGGGAGGTCGAGGAGGATCTTGAGATCGAGGACGGCGACAATGCGGCCGCGTACGTTGAGGATGCCGCGCACGAGCGGCGGGGCTCCCGGAACGAGGGTCAGAGGGCGCAGCGGCAGCACCTCGCCGATGCACAAGGCGTCGAACGCGTAGCGTTCCCGGCCCAGTTGGAACTCGACCACCTCGACAAGGCCGGAGGCGGGTTCCTCCGGGCAGGCGGGGCGGGCAAGCGCGCGTGCGCGCTGCCTGAGGATTTCCCGCTGTGTTGCAGGCGAGGGGGTCGCGGCGAGTTCCACGGCGCGCCGTGCGGCGTCGAGGCTGTGGCGCAAGGCGTCCGACATGTGGTTGTCCGTGGCGTCCGTGTCACGCAGCGGGGGGTGGGGTGCGCTCATGCGGGGGCCCTCCGCGGGGCCATACCGGCGACGATCTGCCGCAATCGAGCCGCAGTCAGCCCATCGGATTCGGGTACCACGTCCGTGTCCGCCATGGTGTCGAGGAGCGCGAGCACGGTGTCGAAGTGCTGGCCGGACATGTGCGCGTCGCCCTGCTGGAAGGCCAAGCTGCCGAGCATGAAGTGGGCGAGGATGAAGTGCGGATTGAGATACAGGGCGCGGCGCAAGGCGGCGCGGCATGCCGGCAGGTGGCCTTCTTCCTGGAGAATGGTGGACCAGAAGTAGTGGATGGCCGGGTTGAGCTTGTCGAGTTCGGCGGCGCGTTCGATCCAGCGCCGGGCGTCAGTCAGGTGCCCCTGGTTCGCGCAGGTGCGTGCCATCAGGAGGATGGCGGGCGGGTACTCAGGGACTCGCGCCAGCAGGCGCGTGAGCACGTTCGCCGCCGCCACGTACTGGCCTGCCGCGCAGCATTGCTCGGCGCAGGCGCAGTCAGCGGCGGGGGTCGGGGCCGGCGGCGAGGCGTGCGCGGCGACGGGGCGGGCGGGCGGTGCGCTGGACGCGGACGCCGCTCCCCATGCGGGCTGCTCCGCGGCGGCGCGCGCGGCGGGGGCTTTGCGATAGAGCGTGAGGCCGTCCAAGGTCACCGTGCGCAGGCCGGGCGCGGCAGTGTTCGGGACCTCGGCGGTGCTGAGGATCAGCCATCCATCGTCGGTCAGGCAGCGCAGGAAACGTTCGATGACGCGTTGTCTCTGCTCGTCGGAGAAATACATGAGCACGTTTCGGCAGCAGATGAGATCCACCGCGCAGGTGTTGTTCAGCAGGGCGGGGTAAAGATCATCGGCGAGATTGAGATAGGCGAACGTCACCATCTGACGGAAGCGCGGCTGGATCACACAGCTGCCGTCGCCGGTTTCGGCAAAGTAGTTGGTGCGGAACTCAGGTGGTGTCTGCCGGAAGGACCATGACCGGTAGCGGCCCGTGCGGCCCGCGTGCAGGGCGCTCGGGTTGATGTCGGTTGCCAGGATTGTCACGTCCCAGCCGGCGCGGGCCGGCAGCAGGCGGTTCAGGATGACCGCGATCGAGTAGGGTTCCTCACCCGTGGCGCACCCGGCGCTCCACAGCCGCAGCCGCTGATCGGCGCCGGTCCGGGAGGCAATCAGCGGTGCGAGGATGTGACGCTCCAGGATGTCGAACATGTGCGCATCGCGCAGGAAGTAGGTCTCGCCCACGGTGAGATGGCTGGCGAGAATGTCGATCTGCGGGCGCGTGAGCGTGGCGCTCAGCAGCCACTGGCCGCAGGCCTGGGCATCCTTGAAGCCCAGTTCGCGGGCGGCAGAGGCCAGCCCGCGCCCCAGTTCACGCCAGCGCTCGGGCGGGAAGTGCAAGCCGAACCGCCGTGCGACGACGTCGCTCAGTCCTGCGAGATTGCCGGGTGCGGTGTTCATGGTGACCATGGTCATGGTGTGCGAGCGTCTCCCGTGCGGGCGGCCCGGCCGAGCGCGGCGTCAAGGGCGGCGGTTTCCTGCGGTAAGAGAAAGGCGTGCGGATCGATGATCACGGCCAGTCCGTCGGGCATGCGCAGCAGGCCCGACGCGTCGCCGTGCGCGGAAAGGAGGGGGGTGGCAGGCGTGACGGCCTCCGCCGCTGGCGCCGCGACATCCTGGACGTCATCGACGAGGACCGCCAGACGTCGCGCCGGCGTGCGCACGATGATCAAGCGATCCGTCAGAGCCGGCGTCCGGTCCGCGATGGCGAGGCGTTGTCTCAGGCTCACGACCGGCAGGATGTCCCCGGCCACGTCGATGACGCCTAGCACGGGAGGCGACGCGTCGGGCAGGGGGGTGATGTCGACCAGGCGCACAACGCGTTCTACCGCGGACAGAGGCAGGGCGACGCGCTGTTCGCCCATGGTGATCACGAGCAGTTGGTGCGGCTCAAGCACGGGGGTCCTCTCCCGGGGCGGTTGGTCCCGTGTCGATCGGAAGGCGCGCGAGATCCTCCCGCAGGTAGGCGAGCACATCTTTGAACTTCGGCAAGTTCTCGGCGTGTGCGGCCACCAGATCCTCGTGTGCCTGCAGCGCCGTTTCGGCGGTGACGCGGCGGTCGCGTCTAGCGGCCGCGAGGTCGAGACAGGCGAGGTCCGGCGGCACGGTGTTTGGCGCAGCCGGGGATGCGGTGCCGGGCGCGGCATCCTCGTGAATGTCCAACAGTGAAGCGAGTCCCAGGGCCCGCAAGCTGCGGCTGGGCTGGGCCTGCACGTGGGTCAGTTTCACGCACCCCTGGGGCATGGGGTTCACGCGGAGGGCGAGACCGGCGAGGACGCCCATGAACGAGCTGTCGAGACTGACGCAGTCCGCCATATCCACGACGAACCGGTGCCGGCCACATTGGACCATGGCCAGTCCGAAGCGCTTCAGGGCGGGACCCATGGCGAAGGATCCGCGCCCGACCACTCGGATATAGGCAGCCTCAGTCTCCACGGAGACCAGGATGGCGTCCATGTTGCACTCCCATGACGATCGGTTCGCGCTCGCTGGCGCGACGCTTACGACGTCTCGTGTCCCGTGATGGTGGCGATCTGCAGGGGGTGGCGTTCAACGGTGTCGCGGGTCGTTGCCGACGTGCCAGAAGGCGTACCAGCCCAGTGGAGCGCGAGCAGGCAGATGTCGTCTTCCAGGTCCTGGCGGCCTGCAAAGCGTTGGACATCGGTCAACAGGTGCGGCAGCAATTCGGGCATGGGCAGATCGTGGCCAGCGCGGAGTGCGTCGGCGACACGCGCCTCGCCGAAGGATTCCCGCTGGGCGTTCTCCGCCTCGAAGAGGCCGTCCGTGAACACGAGGAGGTCCTCGCCCGGTGCGAGTTGGGTGCGCCGGGTGGCGTAGCGGTAGTCGCGGCACAAGCCCAGAGCCGGGGCTCTGGGGTCGGGCCCCAGGTCGAGCGCGTCGACCGACAGCGGCGCCTGACGCCGTCGCAGTGGCGGAGGATGGCCGGCATTCGCATAGACCAGGCTGCCGGAGCATGCATCGACGACGCCGTAGAAGGCTGACGCAAAGATCACGTCGTCCGTTCCGGGGAAGACACTCGCGAGCAAGCGGTTGAGTTCGGTCAGGAAGCTCCCGGGATTGTTGGCCACCGGGGCGAGGTCCTCCATGAGGCCGCGGATCAGTGCGGTGACAAGGGCGGCGCGCACGCCGTGGCCAATCACGTCGCACATGAAGACGCCGGCCTGTGTGGGGGACACACGCAGGACGGAGTAGAAATCGCCACCAAGAGACGCGCTGGGGTGGTAGAGGTGGTCAACGCGCAGAGCACTCGCGGCCGGCGGCACGGCGGGGGGGAGGCCGGGGAACGGCCGCGGCAGGAGGGCGTGCTGGAGATCGCGCGCCAAGCGGAGGTCCTCCTCCATCTGGGCATTCTTCTGCCGCAACTGCTCGGTCTGGGATTCCAGCGCGAGATTGGCGGCCGCAAGTTGGTCGCGTGCCGCAATCAGATCCTGGTTGCGATCCACCGCATCCTCGTACGTGTACAGGAGAAACTCCAGGATTTGGTGCGCCTTGGTGGCTACCGTGTACTCCTTTCCGGCAAAGTAAACCATGGTGCCCGCGGCGCCGTCGTCGTCGCCACGGCGGCGGTTCTGGAGAATGCTGCGGATGCGCGCCAGGAGCGTGGCCTCCACAAAGGGTTTTGTGGCAAAGGCATCGGCGCCGACTTCCAGCCCGCGAATGACGTCGTGGGGGTCTGAGAGGCTGGTGAGAAGCACCACGGGCACTTGCGGCATCCGGACGTCGGATTTGATTCGGTGGCACAGGGTGTAACCATCCATGCGGGGCATCACGATGTCACTGATCACGAGGACGGGCTGCACCTGCGCCAGTTGGTCGAGTGCGGCCTCGCCATCGGTGGAGACGGCGACGTGGTAGCCACTGGCCTCCAGCACCCGTCGGAGCAGGGTGGCCTGCGTGTAGCTGTCTTCCACGACGAGAATGGTATCGTCCGCGGTGCGACCGTCTGTCTGCACGTCCGTGTGCTCCTTGGGTGCCGTGACCTCAGCGCTGGAGGTAGTGCTTGCCAAACACGGCATCCTCCAGGCATTCCACCAGTTCGTCCTCCCGCCAGGGCTTGCCGATAACGGGAATGCGGAATTCCTCCAGGATTTCGCGCCGGGCGCGATCAACTTCCGCGCCGGTGATGACCACCATCGGGATATGGCGCAGGCGGTGGTCGGCCTTGATCTGAATGATCAGTTGCACACCATCGATGCCGGGCAGCACGGCGTCCACAATGAGGGCGTCGGGCGTGGCGGTCCTCAGGATGGCCATGGCGCGCTCGGCGCTTTCAGCCAATTGACACTGGTAACCGTGTGCAGACAACTGGTGTTCGATCAGGAGCCGCACGGTCTTGCTGTCATCCACGGCGAGCAGGATGGGGGCGGGAGCCAGCGGCAGCCGGACGAGCGCCTGGGTCCCCTGGTCCCGATCCGGTGGCGGGCTCTTGAGGTCCAACTCACCCCCAAGCTGCTCCAGAATCTCCTTGCAGAGCGAGAGCCCGAGTCCGGTCCCTGCCACGAACTCACCCACGCGGAAGTAGCGCTCGGTGAGGTGCGGCAGGTGCTCGGGCGCGATGCCGATGCCATCATCCGTGACGCGGATCTCAATCCAGTGGTGATCGCGCGCGGGCGCCACGGTGATCTGCACGTGGCCCTTGGCCGGGGTGAACTGGATCGCGTTTTGCAGCAGGTTCGTCAGGATGCGTTCGAGTTTCAGCGGGTCTGCATCGACGAATCCCGGGATGCTCCGGCCTTCGACGGTCAGGGTGAGATTTTTGTCTGCGGCCTCGGCGGCAAATTTATGCGCCGTGCGCTGGACGAGGCTGACAAGACGGATTCGCATGCGGTTCAGGACAAGCGCCTGCGCGTCAATTCGTCGAAGGTCGAGGATGTCGGCCACGGTGGCCTTCATGCGCTCGCAGTCTGCCTGGAACATAAGCAGGTAGGTGCGGAGCGACTCCGGTATGGCGCACACGACACCTCGCAGCAGGTTGGTGATGGCGTATGACATGGAGGCGAGCGGCGTGCGCAGTTCATGGGACACGTTGTCGATGAACTGTGCTCGCGCCCGGTCGTGTGCTTCGAGTTTCGCGACGGCGGCGCCCAGAACCGCGTTGGCGTGCTCGAGTTCCGTCGTGCGGGTGCGCACGTTGCGCTCCAGGTCCTCCTGCTGGTGGCGTAAGTTCTCCTGCGCGCGGCGCAGATCCCGGTTGATCCGCTGCGCGCTCTCGTACGTTGAGAGGAGCAGTGCAACAATCTGGGAACGGGAGGCGGTAATGTGATATACTTCGCCATGCACCGAGACGTCGCAGGGGTCTGGCGGCGTTGACTCAGCTGCGGGTGGCGCCTGTAGCAGGGCGCGTGTGGCGTCGATAAGCTGCTCCGGGTCCGGCGGCTTGATCAAGTACCGGTCCGCGCGGGATTGCAGCCCCTGAATAACATCAAGCGTCTCATCCCGTGACGTCAGGAGAATGACGGGCACACGTTGCAGCGCCGGGTCGGATTTCAGGGCGGCGCATAAGCCGAGGCCGCCCAGTTCCGGCATCACAACATCGCTGATGACGAGGTCGGGCGTCGTCGCGCGCGCTACGTCAAGGGCGCAGGCCCCGTCGGTGGCGACGCGTACATGGAAGCCTGCATCCTCGAGGATCCGGTACACCGCAGCGGCCTGCGTCGGGCTGTCCTCAGCCAGCAATATGATTGGTGTTGGTTGCACGCCACAAGCTCATTTCATTCGGCAACCTCCCGGGAACCGCCGCCTTGCGTTGTCGCGTTCTCCCAAACGCATGTTCGTCCGCGTACGCGGATATGGCAAGAGTGAAGTGCGAAAAAGTGGAAGGCGAACCGTCGCGTGCGCGGGCCCACCGTGGCCCGCCCAGCGTCGGCGCGCTCACCCTCACCATGCCCGCGCCGTAGCGACGGTAGCGTCTCCAAGCGTGCAGATGCGTTGGAATTCCGTCGTCGTCACAGGCGTGACGGACAGGCGGTTGCCGCGGCGCAGGACCAGGAGGTTGGCCAGCGCCGGGTCAGCGCGCAAGGCTTCCAGCGGTACGAGTGTCTGGAAGTCTGCATGCCACGTGACATCGACCATGTCCCACAGCGGGCGCGCCTTCGTGCTCTTCGGGTCGAACGCTTCGCTCGCGGCATCCCATGCGGTCGGATCGGGATACGCGGCGCGGGAGACGCGCATGATGCCGGCCACGCCGGGCTGCGGGCAGCTGGAGTGATAGAAGAGGGCGAGGTCGCCGACGGTCATGGCGCGCATGAAGTTGCGGGCCTGGTAATTGCGCACGCCGGACCAGGGCTCGGTCCGCGTGGGGCGCTGCTTGAGGTCCGTGAATGCAAAGACAGCGGGCTCGGATTTCATCAGCCAGAAGTGCATGCTTTTCCCGGGGGTGTCTCGTAGAGGTTGAGCCGTTGCGCGTACTCCCGCGGGTAGAGGCGCGAGAGCACGAAGGTGCCGCGGGTCTCGTCCCGCTCGGCGTCGATGGTCAACGCCACGACGAGGGCGTGGCCGATGAAGTTCCACGTCCCGGCGCGATCTTCCACGAGAAAGACGCGCGTCGGGGCGAGGTGGTAGAGGCGGCGGCCGGCTTTCCGGAACGTGTAGCGCTGGCCCTCGGCGGGTGAGGGCGGCAAGCCCTCGGCCGGCGTGAGCTTGAGCGTGTCGTTGATTTCCAGTGGGCTGCCCATGGCGACTTTTAAGCCGTCAGCGGCGGGCGCGTCAACGTGTTCACGCGGCCGACGTCGACCCATTCGGTCACGATCTTGTCGCCGCCGGTTCAGATGGATGGACGATCACGTCTTGGCGCGCGCCTTGGCCGCCTTGCGGGCCTTGGGCTTGCGGGACGGCTTGGCCGTCTTTGCCGTCTTGGCCAGTTCCGCCAGTCGGCGCTGTGCCTCGCGCTTGCCCAGTTTGCGGATGCCCACGAAGGCCGCGCGCGTGGCATTGCGAAGTTGCAGCCGGCCGCCCTTGCGTTCCCACATGTAGACGGCGATCTGGCTGACGCCAACGAGGCGGCCGAGTTCCGCCTGCGAGATGCCGAGGCGGGCACGCACGCGCTTCACCATGGCGGAGGTGACACGGGCGCTTTGCGTCTCATTGGCGGCCGATGCCACCGGCGCCGTACCCGACTGGCTGGTGGACGAGCGCAGACGGCGGACTTCTTTCACGAGCGCGGCGATCTCGCGGCCCTGTGCGGCGGCACGGCGCTTCAAGGCGACGCAGGCGGCGCGCAACGGACCGGTGGCGCTGCGAACTTCCTTGCGGGCCAGGCGCGTGATCTCGGCTTTCAGGATGACGGCGACGTTAGGCATGGTGAACTCCTTATGCGTTACCAGCGGTTCTGGACCGCTGTTATAATATGCAACGTATAAGTATGGCGAAATTCTTTATTAATGACTAGGGAATTCCCTTAGTCAATTCTAGTGCCGCACGGGAGGGGCGTTTCCATGGGGCTCCATGCACGCATGGGGCCCCTGCAACCTGTGCGCCCGTGGATAAAACCGGGCGCCAGGCAGGCGGATCAACTTAGCCGCACGACCGCCACGCCATGGCGGGCGAGCGCCAGGGTTGTGGTGGTGCGCTTGCCGCTGAGGAGTTCGCGCTTGCCCGCCGGCACGGTGACGCGCTGTGCGTCCTCGGTGTGGTTGATGAGGAAGAGCAGCCTGCGGCCCTGCCCCTCGCGCACCGAGGCCTCGACGCCTTCGGGCGGATGCACGGCGGGTTTGATGCGGGCGTCGTGCAGCACCGCGGCCATGAGCTGGTCGTAGAATGCCGGTTCTTTGACGACGGCGCCGCAATACCAGCCCGCGCCCTTGCCGAACGCGTGCCGCGTCAGCAAGGCGTAGGCGCGCATGTGCCACGGCGTGTAGCCGGCGAGCGCCGTGGCGCGGCGCGCGAGGATCCAGTCCGCGACCTGCACGGCGGTGTAGGTGCCGGGGAACGCTTCGGTTCCCGTGGCGGCGTAGCCGCTGGGGTCTTCAATGGATTCGTATTCCTGGATCTCGATGCCGAGGGCGGGCGCGAGCTTGCCGGGCAGCGTGCGGGCGTGGCAGAGGCTGGTCGCGTCCTTCACGGCGGTGCGGCAATCGGTGAGCAGGACGCCGCCGCGTTTCACAAACGCGCAAAGCCGCGCGGCGAGCGCATCGGGGAGCAGGTAGAGATGCGGGGCGATGACGACCTTGTAGCCGTCGAGCGCGTCGCCGGGGCTCACGATGTCGGCATTGACGCCGGCGCGAAACAGGGCGTTGTAGTAGCGCTTGATGGCGGCATGTCCCAGGTTCTCGGCACGGTGGGGGCCGAACTTGGCCTCCGCATAGGCGGGCTGGATGTCGAGCGCCCACAGGCTCTCGTAGTCATACAGGATGGCAACCTCGGCTTTCACCGTGGTGCCGGCGAGGAGCTTGGCGAGGCGGTGGTACTCGCGCGCCGTCCGGGCGGCTTCGCGGTAGCGGCGCAGGGGCCGCCCGTCATGGCCGAGCAGGCCGTGCCAGTACTGTTCGCGGCCCGCCGTGCAGCTGCGCCAGCGGAACCAGATCTGGCCGTCCGCGCCGTGCGCGAGCTGCTGGTAGGAGACGCTGCGGATTTCGCCCGGGCGCGTGTTGCGTCCGAAGGATCCCCAGCCCGCGGGGCCGGCGCTCTGCTCCATGATCCAGAAGTTGCGCTTCTTCAGGCCGCGCATGACGTCGGCCGCGAGCGAGGCGCCGTAGCGCGTCTGCGGGACGCCGAAAACCGGGTAGTTGTCCCACGAGACAAAATCGAGATCGGCGGCGAGGTCGTAGTAGTTGAGTTCCTTGAACAGGCCCATGCAGTTATGGGTGATGACATGCGTGGGGCAGGCGGCGCGCAGGATCGCGGTCTGTTCGCGTTGGAAGTCGACGTTGAGCCAGGAGACAAAGCGCTTCCAGTCGAGCAAGGCGCCGGGGTTGTGGTCGCCGATCCGGTCGGGGATGGGAATTTGTTCCCACGCGGAGATGGTGTGCCCCCAGAAGTGCGTGCCCCAGGCGCGGTTGAGCGCGTCGAGCGTGCCGTAGTGGCGGCGCAGCCAGGCCTGGAATCCCGCGCGGCAGCTTGGGCAGTAGCAGATATTGCCCTGGCAGCCGAACTCGTTGTCCGTCTGCCAGCCGATCACGTTGGGCGTGTGGCGGAAGTGGTCGGCCATGGCGCGGGTGATGCCCCGCGAGAGGCGGCGGTAGATGGGGCTCGTGAAGCAGTTGTCCTTGCGCATGCCCCAGGTGATGCGACGGCCGCTGGTCTCCTGCACCAGCGTCTCGGGGTACTGGTGAGCGACCCACGCCGGCATGGAGGCCGTGGGCGTGCCGAGCAGGGCGTCGATGCCCTGGCGGCGCAGGACGTCGAGGGCGCGGTCGAGCCAGGCGAAATCGAAGCGCCCTTCCTCGGGCTCCATTTTCGACCAGCCGAATTCCGCCAGCCGTACGACATTGAATCCGGCCCGCCGCATGAGCCTGGCGTCAGTCTTCCAGCGCGACTCGGGCCAGTGCTCGGGATAGTAATCGACGCCAACATGCATGGATGCATCCTCCTGAGGGTGTCACGAACCTGCCATGACGGTGGCAGAACGGGGCGTGGAAATCGAGATGGAGTTTTGGGCGTCGCCTGGAGCGGCTCGGCGGGACGCCTCGCCCCACCACCGATGCCGTGTGCAAGGTGGGGCGAGGCGTCCGTGCCGAGCCGTGTGTGTGGCCGGCGGGTGTGGCTCAGCCGCCGTAGGTGGGCCGGTACCAGCCGCTCTCCGCGTCGCGCCAGTGGTTGAGCGTGATCTCGACCTTGCGTTCCAAGTTGGCGAGCAGATCCTTCTCGAGCACCAGCGCGCCGGTCCAGGAGGGGACGGGGGCGGTGAAGAAGAGCGGCTTCTTGGCGCGCTTGATCAGGTCGATCAGTTCATTGGTGTTGTCGAGTTCCCAGCGCATGGCGCGGTGCAGATACCAGAGGCCCTGATCGCCCAGGTCGCCCTTGGGCATCGGGGTCAGTTCGGGGCTCGTGGCGGTGGTCTTGGGCGCGAGGGCATTCTGCTGGTCGCGCACGTAGATGAGTGTGCCGAGCTGCAGGTAGTGGCGGTACGTCAGGGCGACGCTGCGCATGGCCCGGATTTGCAGGCCTTCCTGCACGAGGCGCTCCGCGGCGTCCTGGTTGGCGGTTTTCGCGGCCGCGGCTTCGAGTTGCGCCGCGGCGGCGGCCAGCGCCCCCTCGACGCTGTCGAGCGCACAGCAGACCTTCGACGCTTCCGCCCAGTTCGAGATGAGCTGGTAGCCGACGTTGTTCAGGTAGTCGAGCCACTTGTCGGGGTGCGACTTCTGCGACTGGTAGATGTAGGGCACCCAGTAGGACTTCTCGTCCTCGGTCAGCCGTTCCTGGTGGGCGACGAACGGGCGCGTGAGCCAGCGCAGCATGACCGTCACGAGGGGTGAGAAGGCGGTCACGTCCAGCATGTGGTCGACGCGTTCCAGCGTGTACCAGGCGGCGAGGATCTCCTCGGCCACGTCGGGCGCGTACATCTCCTGCGCCATGCGCGTCAGCACGTCCACCTTGGTGCGCGGCGTGGTGGCGGGCGGCATGGACATGGCGATCTTGAAGGCCTTGAAGTAGTCGACGGAGTTGCCGCCCGAGCAGAACTGCAGCGCGGGGTGGGTCTTGACGGCGGAGACGCCGCCGATGACCGACATGGGGGCGGGGAAGTTGTGGAAGATGTTGCCCGGGTGCCACACGCTGGAGCCGCCCCAGACGCCGCAGCCGAGGAGCGAACATTCGGCGGTGTAGGGCGGGGGGACGGAGCCGTTGGCGCAACCCAAGCCGGGCGTGAGGCTGCGCATGACGAGGTGCTTCTCATCATCCGTGAACCAGCCGTGGATGTTCGTGAAGATCTTGGCATCGACGCCGGCATCCTTGGCGCCGGCGCGCAGCTCGGCGAGGAAGTCCACAACGCGCTTGCCCATGTCGCGGCCTTCGTAGCCGGTGGGGCCGTTGGGGCCGCTGAAGAGGCGCTTGTCCCAGGGATAGAAGCCGCCCGAGTCATTGGTGCCGAAGGCAAAGAAGTCCAGGCGGGGGCACTGGCGGACGATCTCGCACACGGCGGTGCGGTAGAGTGCGCGCACTTCGGGGTGATCGGTGTTGGGGGAGAAGTAGATGCCCGTGGTGCGCAGGCTGTTGTCCGCGCGGGAGCCGCGCCATTGCGGGTGCTTGCGATAGACGCGATCGTTGAGCCACTGCGGCTCCTGGCCGAAGTAGGCGGCGCGCATGTCGAGCTTCTCGACGATGCGGTGCTTGGCCTTCATGAAGTCCATCTGGCGGCGGACGAAGTCGGCGGGGAAGGCGTCCTCGAGGCCGGGGGGCGTGGCGTGCTTGAAGATCGTGGGCAGCAGGGCGGACCACTCGGTCCAGGGGCTGTCTTTCTCGGCGCCCTGCAGGTCGGTGCGCTCGGCGAGTTCCGAGATGGCGATGTGGGTGAAGCCGGCGTCCTTGGCGGCGGCGGACAGCGCTTCGAACTCTTTGAGGTCCCAGGTGCGGGGGCTGAAGATGAGGGTTTTAGCGGGGATGGGGTTGGCCACGGCGAGCTCCTTTGTCTTTTGACCTAGCCTATCAGGGCTAGGAGCCGGGGAGTTAGCCACCCACCGCGGGCAATGTCAATGCGATTGGGAGCTTGGAATTCGGGGCGGCCGGTGATTATAGTGCCGGCGTCGTGCTCTGTTAATCGTTTAACCGGTGCCCTTGGGGCGGATGTTCAAGGAGTTTGCATGAGTGGGCAGGAGCCAGTAGCCGGGTCCCATGCGGGGCTGCATACGATCAGCGTCGACGCGTTGTTGCCGGCCGCCATGGCCAGCCGGGCGGAAGACATCGGCGTGAAGAAGGCCGCGCTGGAAATGTGCAGCGTCTTCGCGCTGGCGATCCTGGCGGGCGCCTTCATCGCGATCGGCGCCATATTCTGCACGACGCTGGTGTCGGGAGCCGGCGCGACGCCCTATGGCGTGGTGCGCCTGCTGGCGGGCATCGCCTTTTCGCTCGGGCTGATCCTGGTGGTCGTGGGCGGGGCGGAACTGTTCACGGGCAACACCCTGATCGTGATGGCCTGGGCGAGCCGCAAAGTCAGCACGCGCAGCCTGTTGACGAACTGGGCGGTCGTCTATGCCGGCAACTTCGTCGGCGCCATGCTGACGGCGGGGCTCATGTACGCGACGCGCCAATACACCTTTGGGACCGGTGCCGTGGGGACCGCCGCCCTGTCGATCGCGAACGACAAGTGCTCGCGGGAATTCTTTCAGGCCATCGCGCTGGGGACGATGTGCAATGCGCTGGTGTGCATGGCGGTGTGGATGGCGTACAGCGCGCGCGCCACGGCCGACAAGATCCTGTGCATCATCGGGCCGATCACGTGCTTCATTGCGGCCGGCTTCGAGCACAGCATTGCGAACATGTACTTCATCCCGTTCGCCCTGTTCGTCAAGGCCGGGGCGTCGGAGACATTCTGGACGACCATCGGCAAGACGCCCGCCGACTACCCCATGCTGACCTGGGAGCGCTGCTTCATGGGCAATTTGCTGCCCGTGACGATCGGCAACATCATCGGCGGTGCGCTGCTCGTCGGCGCGGTCTACTGGTTTGTCTACCTGCGCAAGCGGTAGCGGCGGGCAGGCCGGAGCGGCTCGGGGGGAGGCTTGGCCCCACCTCGGATGCCATCGCCATCATTGCAGACCGCAGGTGGGGCGAGGCGTCCCTGCCGGGCCGCGTCCGCAGGCGTGTGTTCCATCTCTCTCGCCCCCGTTTCTCATGCTTCCTTGACCTCCCGCCGCTCCTCCAGGCGCAGCATGCGCACGATGGGGTTGGGAGGCACGGGGATGCCTTCGGAGACGGCGCGGCGGTAGTGGCGCGGGGGGATGCCGTAGGTCTGGCGGAAGACGCGCGAGAAATGGTACGGCGTCGCGAAGCCGGCGGCATCGGCGACTTCCTTGATGGTCAGTGCGCTGCGCGCCAGCAGGGTGGACGCAAACTGCAACCGTGCCAGCCGCGCGCACTCCAACGGGCCCAGGCTGAGGCGGCGGCGAAACAGGCGGCACAGATGCTCCGGGGACACGTGCGCCGCGCGGGCCAGCTCGGCGAGGGTGACGCGTCGCGGCGTCTCGTAAAAGGTTACCCGCCGGATGTGCGCCATGGCCTTCTCGATGGGCGGCGGCAGATCCACCTGGGGTTCGGCGGCGAGCGCGAAGCGGCCGGTGATGAAGGCCTTGAGCATCAAGTCCAGCGCGGGCTGCAGGACGGTCGCTCGCAGCGGTTCGGCGAGCAGATGGGCGTTCAGCAGGAAGCGGAACAGCGGGCGCAGGATGTCGTCGCCGCGCGCCAGGTGGGCCACGGGCCAGGTGGCGGGCGGGGGCCAGCCGCGGCGGGGGAGGCGGCAGGAGAAGTGGCAGAAGGCGTGGACGGTGCGGGTTTCGGGTGCCCAGTCATAGCGGTCGGTCATGCCCGGGCGGCGCAGGAGAATGGTATCCGGTGGCGCCGGAATGGGGGCCTCGTCGAAGTAGGCGATGGAGGCACCCTCCATGATCCAGACGAACTCATAGTCCCGGGTATGGCGCAGGGCGAGGGTGGCGCCGGGCGGATAGACCGCCACGTTGGCGGTGGACACGTCCAAATCCTCAAGCGGTGGCCAAGGCGAGTGCATCAATTTCAGATATGTCTAGGTCAGCCGCGTACATGGCAAAAACGCGGCTAACCGTTATGATTATGCATGTCATGAAGACAGGGCGCAAGCGCCGCGCGAGTTGTGTAATCAATCATAGGCATTATGGTGCCGGCCGCAACAGCCGGCCCGATCGGGAATCCGCATGAACACCACCCCCGCCGCAGGCAGTCCGGCCGCACGCATCGAGGTCCCCAGGATCCTTCCCCCCCAGCAGGTCAAGGCCTTCGTGGATGACGGCTACCTGATCATCCCCGGGCTGGTGTCGAGGTCGGAGGTGGAGGACTTGCGCCGGGATGCGGTGGCCCTGGCGCGTGGCCAGTACCCGTGCGACTCGCTCAAGCCGCTGCCGGACACGCTTTCCGATGCCGAGGTCCTGCGCAACATCCTGTGCCTCCACAACCCGCATTTCATCAGCCCCGTGGTGACGCGGTTCGTCCAGCATCCCGCCCTATGTGGCGTGCTGAGCCAGATCACCGGCGCGCATCTGGCGCACTGGGATGGCAGCGTGAAGTGCATGCAGTCGATGTTCTTCGTAAAGCCGCCCGATTTTCAAGGGCAGGCCTGGCACCAGGACGAAGCCTACATTCCGACGCGCGACCGCTCGCTGATCGGGGCGTGGATCGCGCTGGATGACGCCACCATCGAGAACGGTTGCCTGTGGATCGTGCCGGCCTCGCACCGCGCGGGCTATCTCTACCCGCAGCGCCCGCATGACAATCCGGACGAATTTGATTTTGCGCCGGAGAGTTACGGCTTTGACGCGGCGCAGGAGATCCCGGTGGAGGTCAAGGCAGGCAGCGTCGTGTTCTTCAACGGCTACCTGCTGCATCGCTCCCGGAAGAACCGCAGTCGCGACTGTTACCGGCGCGTGCTCGTGAATCATTACATGACGGCCGCCTCCCTGTTGCCGTGGCACCTCAAGGAAGGCGAGTCTCCGGCCAATGCCGATCGGCGCACGGTGGTGCCGGTGGCGGGCGTGGATCCCTACGCGTGGAAGGGCTACGAGACGCCTCCGCGGTCGGTCTGGCTGCGCACCTGCAAGGCCAACACCTCGTCCGCATCCCGGAACGCGTAAGGGTGGCGACGGGCCGTGGCGACCGTCGGCCCGCGAGTCCGATTCGCAGGCCGGATGCCGCGCCTGTCGACGCGGCTACCGGTGCCGGGGGTTGCCGAACGCCACTTCGAGCCCGACGCTGATGAGGGGGGCAATGTCGTAGCCGTCCTCATTGGGGAAGTCGGCGCCCGGCTCGATCTGCAGATACAGCCACTGGCGCCACAGCCCCTGCCGGAAGGGAAGGCGAATGGAGTAGCTGTCCACCACGGCCTTGGGCCGGGTCTGCCACTGGACACCCAGCTTCAGGCCGACGCTCTGGCGCGGGTGAATCGCGTAGCGGAAGTCCAGCGTTTCGCCGAGTTCGACGCCCGGCACGTTCTCCTTCAGCAGCGCGGCGCCCGTGTTGCGCACGCCGAAGCGCGACGTCAATTGCCGGGCGATGGAAAATTCCGTCTTCTCCCCGAACCCATCGTCGCGTTGCCAGAACCCGGTTTCCGCCAATGCATAGCGCATCTTTCCCACGTCGTATTTCACGCGTCCCCGCAGGCGCAGTTTCGGGACGGGTTCGATGGCCGTGAAGCGCAGCCCGGCGGCGGCGGAGAGGTCGAAGCGCATGTCCTGGAAGAGCACGAAGCGCACGCCGGCCGCCTTGTCGTTGTCGCCGCGCACGCGTCGCTCGCGGCTGATGGGGTCGGTGAACTCGCGCAGCACGTCTTCGTCTTCCTGGATGTTGAGCGCGATGACCTGCACGCGATCCTTGAAGCGGGGCAGGTCCACGCGGGCGAAGAAGCGCCCGCGGTACTGCAGGCCGTCCCGCTCGCTGTAGGCGATGGCGGGCGCGAGCATGACGCGCGAACCGCCATTGCCATCCGGGATCAGCGGAGTCGGCGCGAGGAGATCGACGACCTCATTGGTGTCGGGCGGGCCGCCGCCAAACGTGCGGGTGAGCAGGCTGTCGAGGACGCCACCGGCGGCGTCCACATAGTCGGAGAGATGGCCGTGCGCCGTGTCGACGCGTTCCCGGATGGACCCCTCCGGGGGCGGGGCATTGGTGAAGGAGCCGTCCGGGTTGGCCATGGCGCCGGCGTCGAGCGTGGCGAGCCACACGCACGCGGCCAGGGCGCCGGCCGCCACGCGGCACCGGCCCCCACGTGGCGCACCGGGCGCCTCGAGGCGGCCAGGGACACCCGCGCGCCAAAGGCTCGCCAGTGGCCGGGCCCGCCGGTCCGGGGTCAGCCGCGCATGGTTCGTCAGGTGGGCTTTCACATTGGGGGTGGAGCATAAAGCGTGCGGCCGGAAGAGGCACGCGCTCATTTTACGAATTCTTTGCGTGGCGGGAGCGGGAATCAGGGCGGCCGGGGACCGTAAACCGGCACGGCTTGGCCGCACTCGTAGGCGCCGAGGTCGGGCGCTGTGCCGGTGAAGGCGTCGTTGATGTTGGGCAGCACCTCGCCCCGATCGATGGCCCCGCCATCGGGCCGCAGCAGGGGGGGGCTGCGCTCCGGATCATACAGGGCGTCGGCGTCCTCCGGCATCCGGAACCCGTCCTCGAAGACCTGTCCCGTCGGCACGATGACGGCGTGGGGGTAGAGGCCCGCGGCCTGAGCCTCCGCGAGCGTGGCGTAGCGCACGTCGTTCCATTTCAAGAATCGATCACACGTGCCGGAGAATCCGTCGTAGTCGAAATCGCAATCGCGCATCGGGGGCTGACACTCATAGACGTAGCGGCCGCCGGTGCCGACGTAGAGATTGTTGCGCGAGCGGCTGTTGAAGACCGGGACCTGGCTGGCGATGGAGGACGGCGGGCCGGTCTTGACGCTCGTGTTCTGCAGCAGCAGCACGCCCGAAGGTGAGTTGTGCAGCTTGAAGGGTGACGAGCGGATGTTATAGAGCACGTTGCGGAAGATATACACCGGCCCGCCGTGCACGGGCTGGGCGGAGATGCCCATGAACACGCTGGTCAGGCGGTTCTCAAAGCAGCGCGTGTTGCACTCGGAGTAATCCATCTCGATGCCGTCGTCGATGCACTGCGTGATGTCGTTGCCGTAGATGTCGATCGCCGCGCAGGGGGGAGACGAGAAGGTGTTGATGCCGTCGTCGAACCCGCTGATCCGGTTGTTGCAGATCACGTGCCCGAACCCGCTGACCTGAATGCCGCGCCCGCCGGACATGCCGCGCGCGTCCCGTGGCCAGGGCGTGCGTCCCTGGAAGATGTTGTCGGCGATGTAAAATCGCTCTTGCACATCGCTGCCGTTACGCTGGCCCACGAATCCGAATTTGACATCGAGGAAGCGGCAATACTGCACGGTCACGTGCGATCCCTCATTGACCGCGATCCCGTAGCCCGCGTTGCGGAACGTCAGGTGCAGGAACATGACGTATTGCAGCCCGTAGGCGGCGATGACGGAGGTGGCGCCGTTGCCGTCCAGGATGGCGCCGGCATCCGGCGGGCCGAGGATCGCCAGGGGGGCGAGGGCGCTGCCCGAGGGCGGACGCACATTGCCGGCATAGACGCCGGGCGCAAGGACCAGGATGTCGCCCGGCTGGGCTGCCGCCAGCGCCTGCGTCCAGGAAGAGGGATCGACGTCGATGCGGCGCCCGTCGGGCGGCAGCACCGGCGCCGTCCAGGTGGTCATGGCCAAGGTGGCATTCGTATCGCCGCCGTCGGGATCATGCAGCGCCAATTCCACGTCGTAGGGCGTTCCCGGTTCCAGGTTGAAGATCGAGCCGGCAAACCAGGTCCGGTCCTTGCCGGGGCGCACGTCGGGGCGCATGCCGTCCGGATCGATGCGGAAGAAGTCCATGGCGGGGCGCCAGTCGGCGGTGCCTTCGCGGCGGTAGCGCACACTGACGCGCGCATTGCGATTGCTGTCCCCCGCAATCAGCCAGCGCGCCCCGAGGCAGCGCAGGGTGGGGCGCTCCTCGATCAGTTGCACGGGGCGGGACGCCTCCGTCGCACGGGCGGCAGGAGCCGCAACGAGGGGCAGCACGACGATGCCGGCGGCGGCGACCAGGCGCGCAAAAGGCATCGACGGCAAGTGGTTCATGATGGGCTCCTCACCGGCGTGGACCGTGCCCGGACGGACCGGCATGACCTCCCACGGTGGCGTCAGCCAATCCTAGTACGGGAGCCCCCCCGCTGCACGGGAAAAGCGACGTGGTCTGCGTTATCCACCGCGGTCTCTCGGGACGCTTCGCGGTCCGGATGTGCGTCCCGGAAACGTGTCGCAGGCGGTCAGAACCAGCGCGCGGCGCCCGCGCTGATGCCGAAATCCGGCGCACCGTCGGTGAGGCCAAGTTCGATTGAGCCACGCAGTTCAACGTCCGGCCGCAGCCGGTAGCTGGGCACGTACAGCAGGGTCACGGCATCGTTCGCGTCAGCTGACACGGCCGAGCGGTATTCGAGAAATGCCGCGTGCCACCAGGGATGCGCCCAGTAGCCGGCGCCCACATCCCCAATCAGCTGGTTGTCGAAATCGCGCCCGGCGGGCTCGCCCACGACGATGTAGGACAGGTCACAGAATCCGGCCCATGCGCGGGAGAACCAGTAACTGGTCTCCACGCCGAGACCCACGTCGGGTTCCCCGGTACCCAATCCGTCGCTCTCGCTGGCCGTGGGCACTTTGACTCGCGCCACCAGATCCACCGCGGGTTGGTGTTCGCGCTGATCAAGGGCGTAATACCATCCCTTGAGGAGCAGATCCCCGAGACCGGAGGCGCTGTCCCCGCCGCTGTAAGAGACGAACGGCACGGTCAGGGCGGCCGCGCCGGCGTCCCAGTATCGCTTGATGCTGACCGGGATGTAGACGTCCTCGTAGGTCTGGTCCGTCCCGTAATCACCTTCCGTAACGTAGACGTCACCGCTCAGTTTCCAATCCTGTCCGCGGGACTGCGCGGCCAGTAACGAACCGAGCAGCAGGAGCCCCCATGTCGTGCGCGCGTGGGTGTTCACCGGTTCGATTTTCCCCTGCCGGGATTATCCGGCCGGCCATGCGACTCCGCCGCCCCGTCACCGGATTTTCCGTGATCGCCTGCCTCATGCGCGTGCTCGGGCCGACCGGCGTTTTCAGGGCGCCCCACGTGGTCGGGCACGTCCGGCCGCTCGGGCTGATCATGCCGCTCGGTCGCATCCGGCCGGTCAACGTCCGTGCGGTCGACCGTGTCCGCATGCGGGTTCTTCCCGCGGCCGGCGCTGACGCTCTTGCCCAGGTTCAGATCGTAGCGTTTCGCGATCTCGCCCCAGCCGAGGCCTTCGCTGCGCAACTGCATGATCTCGGTGAGGGCCTGATCGCCCGTGAGGGGCGTTTCGGATTTCGCGGCCAGGTCGGCCGAGAGGTCGAGGGCGTTCTCGATTTCACCCCAGCCCATGCCGCTGTCCCGCAAGGCGTCCACCCGGCCATCGCTCAGTTGCAGCGCGGTTGCCTTCTCCGTAATCGCCGTGCGAGGCGGTTCCGTCGGCTTCGTGGTGTCCAGGTCGGCGTCCGGTACGGTCTCTGTATCTTCAGGGTCTGTCACGACCGGCGACGGCACCGTGCCGGGTTCGTCCGCGCGCGTCGGCCATGCGGCGACGCACAGCCCGAGCAGCAACAAGCAGGCATACAGGCGGTGTAACGTATTCATGACAACCTCCCCTTTATCCATCCTCGGATGGAACATTATGACGGAACCGGAGGGGGCTGGCAAGGTTGCCATCAGTCGGCGTGTGCGCGGCGGCGGATCCCCATCAGGCGGGCCCGGTGTGGCCGCGCGTGCGCAGGCCGGCGCACCATAGTGTGCCGACGAGGCCGAAGCCGGCGGCGGTGAGCAGGTTCAACCGTGGGCTGGCCTGCCAGAGCAACGCCCCGCCGAAGGCCGCCAGCGACACGATGACATCGCGGATCAGGTAATAGAGCCCGAACATGCCGGCTTTGCAGTCCTCCGGCGCGAGATCCATGATCAGCGCCTTGCGCGCGGGTTCGCCGAATTCCTTCAAGCCGCGTACGACGAAGGCGACCGCCAGCCACGCGAAGGAGTGCGCGACGAGGAGCACGAGCGGGAAGGCCGTGAAGAAGAGAAAGGTCGTGACGACGAAGGGTTGCTTCTCGCCGCGGTCGGCAACGCGGGCGACGGGGATGTAAATGAGCATGGCCGTGGCCATCTCGATCGTGCGCAGCACGCCGAACTGCACGGCCGTGATCGGGCCGGGGGCGCCGGGCGTGCCGACCGCCCAGACGACGACAAAGGCGTAGGGGATCTGTTCGCAGAAGCGGACGAGGATGTCCGCGGTGAGGAGGCGCCGCAGCGCCGGCGTCATGCGGCGCCACAGGGTGAGCGCGCCCGCCGGCCTGGCGGCGCCGGTGCGGGGCGGATCGCTGTCGATCAGCAGCTGCTGGAGGATCGCGGCGATCACGGCCAGCGCGAGCGCGCCGGCGAACGCGGTGCGCACGCCGCCCTCCAGGCCGAGGCGGGCGATGAGTGCACCGCCGATCAGCGGGCCGAGGGCCATGGGGATGCGGCGCACGAGGCTGTGCAGGGAGACGCCCATCGTGCGCTTGTTCCTGGGCAGGACGCGGGCCACGAGCCCCATGGTGGCCGGCAGGGAAATGGCGGTCCAGGAGAGAAACAGCGCGGAGGCGGCCAGCACGGCGGGCCACGTGGGCACCAGCACCACCACGAGAAAGCCCGCCATCGCGATGAGGTTAAAAATCAGCAGGGCGCGCTTGGTGCCGAAGCGGTCGGCCAGGTAGCCGCCGGGAAACGCGTAGAGCGCGCCGAGCAGGTTGTCCATGCCGTTCAGCACGCCGACGGAGAGGAAGCCGCCGCCGAGGCTCAGCAGGTACAGCGGCAGGAATTGCTCGGCCATGTGTTCGCCCATGCCCACGAGCACCACCATGCCGAGCAGTCCGACCATGCTGCGGCGCAGGCCGAGGAAGTCGGCCCACGCGGGGCGTGAGTTCGGCGCAGCGTTCGGTGGCGGGTTCATATAAGGGCCGTGCCGTGCACGCGCGGAGTCTACGCGCGCGCCGATGGTGATGCAATCATCGCGCGCGCCGATGGCGGGCCGTGACCGCCGGGCGCGGCCCACCGGAGCACACCGCGTGCAAGCCCGTCTTGCAGTTGACGTGCCGGGCGCCAAGCGGCATGGTGATGAACGATGGACGCGCATCGACAGGCACACGGGTGGAGGCTGGCGACAGCCCTGTCGGCGGTCGTCCTGGCCGTATCGGCGGCGCGCGCCGACCTGGACACCAACGCCGTACTGACGCGCATCGCGTTTGGCTCCTGCGCCAACCAGGGCTTTGCGCAGGATTTCTGGGACCCGATCCTGGCCACGCGGCCCCAGCTCTTCATCTTCGCCGGCGACAACATCTACTCCGACACCTACGACCTGGCCAAGATGCGCGCCAAGTATGCGCAGCTGGCGGCGGAGCCCGGGTTTCAGCGCCTCAGGGCCGCCTGTCCGATCCTGGCCACGTGGGACGATCACGATTACGGACTGAATGACTCCGGCGCGGAATTCAAGGAGCGCGAGGGATCGCGGGCGGTGTTCCTGGACTTCTTCGACGTGCCAGCGTCATCGCCCCGCCGCCAGCATGGCGGCATTTACGATGCCGTGGTCATCGGGCCGCCGGGGCGGCGCGTGCAGGTCATCCTGCTGGATACCCGCTACTTCCGGGGCCCGCTGGTGAAGTTGCCCGAGCGCGCGCCTGACGGCGGGCGCTATACGCCAAGCGCGGACCCCAAGGTGACGTTGCTGGGGGATGAGCAATGGGCATGGCTCGAGACGCAGCTGCGGCAGCCGGCAGAGTTGCGCCTGCTGGTCTCCAGCATCCAGGTGGCGTCGATCGAACATCACTGGGAGCACTGGGGGAACTTTCCGCGCGAGCGGGCGCGCCTGCTGCGGCTCATTCGGAAGACGCGCGCCAAGGGGGTGATCATTCTCAGCGGCGACCGGCACCAGGCCGAGCTCTCCCTTATCCCCGAGGGTGCCGGCTATCCGCTTTACGACCTGACCTCGAGCGGGATGAACAACGCGCGCGGACACGTCGTCGATGATCCCAACTCGCGCCGCCTTGCCGGCCCGTTCTTCTACAACAACGTCGGCGCCGTGCGGGTGAACTGGCGCGGTGCCGACAGCGAGGTGACACTCGAAGTCCGCGACCTTCAGAGCCGCCCCGTCATCCAGCAGCGCGTCCCCCTGTCTGCACTTCAGTTAACCCTCAAGCCCTCCACGCCTTAGCCAGTCGCGGCGGAATCGTCCCCGCCCGTGTGAGGACGCGGGCTAGCGGACGATGAGTGTCATGCCGGGCGGCGGCGGGCGGTCGAGGATGGGGAAGAAGACCTCGAACTTGCCCTTGTCGGAGAAGTGGCCGGCAAAGTTGGCGCCCTTGACGGTGCCGAATATCTTGAACGTCAGCGTGACGTACCGCGTGGTGGGCGGCATCAGCACTGGGCCGGCACTTGCCGACACGCGCTCCCACGTTGCCGGATCGCCATCAAGGACCACGGCCCCGGCGTAGGATCCTGCTCCGGCGGCGCCCGGCGTGCTGGCATCGAACCAGAGCCCGATCTCCATTCGATCGCCGGCGACCACGCTGTTGAAGTAGGTGCTGAAGTCGCACCGCACGTCGCCATTGGTGATGGCATCCACGTAATCGGACAGGTCGATGTTCTGCAAGACGTCGCAGTTGAACCCGTCGGAATCGGCGGCGAGGAACTGGATCATCTGCACGCCGTCGTCGGGGATGGGCGTGATGCCCTGCTGGGCCGTGCTGTAGGTGTGGCTTTCGTTGCGCTGGTTGTACCAGGCCAGACCGTAGGTCTCGTAGTTCATGTTCCGGCCGAACTCGTTGGTGCCACCGATGCGGACGCGGTCGAGCGGCGTCCTGAAGGTGGGGATGGTGTCGGCCCACGCCTCGCCGGCGGCATTGGTCGCGTAGTAGGTGGCGTAGTAGCGGGTGATATCGGCCAGATTCGCCACGGTGACGCTCAGCGTGCCGGTTCCCGGCGTGCCCAGCAGCGCGCGGTACGCCCACTGGCTGTGCGCCGTGCCCGCGTTGGTGGATCCCCAATACAGCCACACGCTGGCGGGGGAGTCGCCTTCCGACACCAGGTTGCCCTTCACTTGCGCGCTGTGCGGGGCCACGTTGGCGACCCCGTTGCAGGTGATGCGCAAGCGGGTGGGGGCGAGATCGATCACGGTGTTTCCGTACAGATCATCCGCATCCTCCTCGAACCAGGTGGCGAAGAGGCGGTTGGTGTGCGCCAGGTTCCCGCGCACGATGCGGATGTCCTGGCCCGGCAGGCTGCTCACCGTGGTTTCGGCCGACCAGGTCACGCCTTCATCCGCGGAGTGGCGGACCTGGATGTAGACGTTGGTGGGATTTGCGCCGATGGTGCCGGCGCTCTGCCGTGCATACACGGCGAACAAATCACCGTGCCGCGCGTCGACCAGCATGGTGGCGGATGTGATCTGGCGGGCGCTGTCGTCGGCGATGGTCCACGGCCCGCTCCAGCGGCGGGTGGCGCCGCCGAATTTGTAGGCGACGAGCGCGCCGGCGGCGGTGACATTGGTGCGCGCGGCCAGGTAGAGGTCGCCGGTCGCCTCGAACAGGGACGCGCCCCAGGCGGCGTCGTAGGTGGCGTTGGCGGTGATGGCGCCGCCCACGATCCACGGACTCCAGGCCGAGAGGGCGTTGGTCCAGATGGCGACGCGGAAGCGGCTGGTGGCGAGGTGCTGCTGGAGGAGCGCGACGTCGCCGCCGGCCAGCGGCAGGAGTTGTCCGACATCCACGCCGGCGCCCGCATCGCCAACGTCCGCAGACGACCAGCTTTGGCCATCGTCCGAACAGGACACGACGTTGGTGGCCCCGCCGAAGGTGCCGCCCACGTAGGTGAAGAGGCGGCCGGCGGTGGACTTGACGATCGCGCAGCCGGGCGATGAGCCGGCAGTCCAGGCTGTGCCATCGCGGACGGAAATCCAGTTCGTGACAATGACGTCGCGGGCCGTGTCGAACACGTTGTACATGAGCTCGTCGCGCAGCGTGCCGATGTGCACGAGATGAATGCGAGCGCCGGTGTCGCCGGGCGTCCATCCGTCGTACCAGACCCCGACGCTGCCGGCGGCCTGGTTGTCGCCGAGCGCGACGGGCGGGCCCCACGTGGCGCCGCCGTCCGTGGTTTTGCGATACGCCACCAGGCCCCCGGCGGAGGGCGGCCCTTCGACGTAGAAGACATAGCCGACGGCGTAGTCGATGAACACGACATTCGGGCCCGCCCCGTAGTCGCTGGTCGCGTCTTGCACGTCGGGATCGATGGCCGCCTCCGTGCTGTCGGATTCTGCGCGCGTGGTGAAGTTGGTGGTGGCGTCCGCCCAGTCGGCGCCCAGGCTGTTGGACGCGTAGCTCCGGTAGAAGTACGTCTGCGATGCCGGCAGCCAGGGCGGCGGCGCCGTGACCGCGAAGTTCCCGACGGGCAGCGTGCCGAGCGCGTTGGTGTAGGCCCACTGTGCCGCGTTGGTGCCGCCGTCGCCGGGGCCCCAGTACAGGGCCACGGCGGTGGGAACGCCGCCGGTGGACACGAGGAATCCGTTCAGCTGCGCCCCGTGGGCCGAGAGGCCGCTGGGCGGGAGGTTCTCGATCTGCGGCGCGCCCAGATCGCTGATGATCAGCACGACCCATCCCGCGCGCGTGGTGACGACATACTCCTTGCCCGGCTGCGGATTCAGCACGGCCAGCGCGGCGGGACCATTTCCGTCGATGGCGCCGGCGTATTGAATCAGCGGGTATATGCCGTTCACGGTCCAGGACGTTGCCGTTTCGGCCGTGACGACCGAAAGGCCGCCGCCGACTATCATCAGGCCACCGGGGGTTGTCACGACGAGCTGATCGTTCGTAGCGCCGGGTCCGAACTCAGCCACGTACGTGCTGCCGGCCCCCAGGGTCAGGGTTCCAACGGTCAGCGTGCCGACCCCGGCGCCCGGCGCGACCGTACCGCCCGCGTTGACGGTGACCGCGCCCGCCAGCGTTCCGGTGCCGCCCAGCACGCCGCCGTCGATCACGGAGACGGCGCCGCTGCCCGTGCCCGAGCCGGTGGTGTTATTGACGAGCAGCGTGCCACCCGCGACGGTGGTGCCACCCGTGTAGCTGTTCGCGCTGGACAGGGCCACGGTGCCGGCGGTCGATTTGATCATCGCGCCGCTCCCGCCCAGCGTGGCGCCGATGGTGCCGCTCTCCACGTTGTAGACTGTGCCGGTCAGCGCCCCGCCGACGGCCACGACGCTGCCGCTGCCGAGCCTCACGGCGGCAACCGTTTCCGAGAAGCCCTGGAGGTCGAACGTGCCGCCGTTGATCGACAGGGGGCTGGTGTTGGCGATGCGCTCACCGGCCTGGCCGACCTGGAGCGTGCCGGCGTTCACCACGGTGGCGCCCGTGTAGGTGTTCGCCTTGGTCAGGATCAGCGTGCCTGCGCCGGCCTGGGTCAGCGTGCCGCCCGCGCCGCTGATCACGCCATCGACGCTGTACGTATCCGACCGGTTGAACACCAGGCTCGCCGTGTTGGCGACCGCGCCGCTGCCCAGGGTGCCGGACGCGCCGCCGTTGCCAACCTGCAGGGCGCCGCCGCTGATGGTGGTGGCGCCGCCGTAGCCATTGTTGCCCGCCAGGATCAGTGTGCCGCTGCCGATCTTGGTCAGTCCCAGCGAAGTCGCCGCGCCGGTGTTGGTGATGGTGCCGCTGAAGAGGCTCGATTGATCATTGCCGCCCACGGTCAGCACGCGCGAGCTGGCAAGGCTGTTGTTGACCAGGCCCTCGCCGGCGAGGCCGTTGATGGTTTCGGCGGTGTTGACGTCAAGCGTGCCGCCGCTCGCCACCACCACGTTGCCCCGTCCGGGGCCGTCGGGTATCGCGCTGCCCGCGCTGATCTTCAGGGTGCCGTTGCTGACGATGGTGTCGCCGCGGTAGGTATTGACCCCGCTCAGCGTCTGGGTGCCGCCACCCACCTTGACTAGGGCCAGCACGCCGTCGCCATCGCGAAGCGAGCCGGAAAACGTGGCGGTCGCCAGGTTGTCACCCAGTGCCAGCGTGGCCGTGCCGGTGGAGTTGGTCACGATCCCGCCGCCGCTGAGCCCGTTGATCAGTTCCTCAAATCCGGCGAGATCGAGCACGCCCGTGACGGTGACATCGCCCTTGCCCGCGCCGTTGGGAACGACATGGTTCGCGCCCAGCCTGAGCGTGCCGGAAGCAATGGTCGTC
Source organism: Lentisphaerota bacterium (assembly GCA_021413965.1). Lineage (GTDB taxonomy): Bacteria > Verrucomicrobiota > Kiritimatiellia > UBA8416 > JAIOPI01 > JAIOPI01. Next base: position 185,055 of record JAIOPI010000030.1, read on the forward strand.
GGGCCGCTGTAGGTGGACGGCGCCGCGAGCGTCAGCGCGCCCAGACCGGTCTTGGTCAGGGCCAGGGCGCCGGCCGTGTTGTGAATGCCACCGCTGAAAACCGTGGAGTGGCCATTGATGCCAACCGTGAGGACTGGGCTGCCCGCCGCGAGGGTGTCGATGGTCCCGGCACCGGACAGCGCCGCGAGCGTTCCGCTGAAGCCCGCCAGGTCGAGTACGGCGCCCGCGCTCAAGACGACGTCGCCGTCGCCCGCGGCAGGCGGCAGGGCATTCGCCACGCCAAACTGCAGCGTACCGGTGTTGACGGTCGTCGTGCCGTCATAGGTGCAGGCGGCGCCGAGCAGCAGTGTGCCTGCGCCGTCCTTGGTCACGGCGCCCGTGCCGCTGATGGGCATGCCGGTGGTGATGGTGTCCGAGCGGTTGAAGACGAGCAGGCCGGGCGCGGTCACGGTGACGACACCTGAGCCGAGATGGCCCGTGGTGCCGCCGTCGCCCAGCTGAAGGGTGCCGGCGGTGATGGTCGTGGTGTTATAGACATTGCTGCCGGTCAGGATCCAGCGACCGGCACCTGCCTTCGCCAGGCTGACGGAGCCGGCGCCGTGGTTCACAATGCCGGCGAAGGTGTTCGCCCCCGGGTTCGACCCCTGCAGCGTCAGCGTCTTGGCGCCGGTGTTCGGCACCGACAGGTCGCTGCGAATGGTGAGCGTGCCGCTGCCGTTCACGGCGAGACGGCCGCCGCCCGTGGTGGTGGCGAACAGTGTGATGGGGCGGTTCGTGAGCGTCACGTCTGCGCTGCCCGAGTAGGCCAGCTCGCCGGATGCGGTCGTGCCGCTGCCGAGCCGGATGGCGCCCGTGCCGTTGACGGCCTCGCCCAGCACGGCCACCTGCAGGATGCCATCCTGGACCCAGAGCGTGCCGCTGTAGTCGTTTGTGGCGGTCAGGTCATAGGTGCCGGTGCCGACCTTGCTCAGGGGCACGCCGCTGCCTCCCAGTCGCACGTCCACGCTGCCGCTCGTGTTGCCGGTGCCCAGCGTGTAGCCGCTGCCCACCAGCATGCCCGACCCGATGATCGTGCCCTGGTTGAAGGACACGGCGCCCACGGTCTGGTCGAAGCTCTGCAGATCGAGCACCGCCCCGGCGGCGATCGTCAGGGCGCCCGGGGGGATGGCGTTGGAGGCGGCCAGTCGCAGAGTGCCGTCGCTCACGGTGGTGGCGCCGGCCGACCACGCATTGGTGCCGCTGAGCAGGAGCAGGCCCGCTCCAGACTTCGTCAAGCCCGCGGAGCCGCTCAGTGTGCCGGCCATTTCGGCCGTGTTGGTGACCACCTGCACGGTGCGCACGGCCGCGCCGAAATTCACCGCGTTCCGAAAGGTGAGTTTGTGGGTTGCCGTGATTCCGTTCAAGACGAGGGCCGTCGTCGGCGCGAAGTTGCCGCTGCCCCAGGTGAGCGCCACGCCGTTGCTGAGGGAGACGGTCACCGGTGCGCCGAAGGCGCTGAAGCCGCTTGCGCCCGCGCCAACGGAGAGTTGTCCGGCGCCGGCCCCGAGCGGCCGCGTGATGTCCTGGTCGACGTCCCATACGCCGCCGGCGAGCAACAGCGCCCCGGCGGGCGGCAGTCCGACGCCATCGCGGGCGCGCAGCGCGCCGCTGTTGACGGCGGTGAGCCCGGCGTAGGTGTTGGTGCCGGTGAGCCACAGCGTGCCCGCGCCGGTCTTGGTGAGCCCGCCGGCGAGGCTGTTGCCGACCGTGCCGGCCAGTTGGGCACTCCCCGCGGCGACGGCGATGGTGCGGGTGCTCGTGCTGTTGAGATTCAAGTCGTTCCGCCAGGTCAGCAGATCCGTCGCGCCCGCCGTATTCAGCGCCAGGGTGGTGGGGGCGAAGGCGCCGCCTCCCCAGGTTACCGTGCCGCCGCCGTCGAGGGTGATGGTGACGGGGCCGCCGAACGCGCTGAAGCCGCTTGCACCGCCCGGCACTTGCACCTGGCCCGGGCCGCTGCCGAGCACGCGGTTGATGTCCGCACCCGACTCCCAGATGCCGCCGTTGAGGGCGAGATTTCCGGCGGTCGCTCCGGCCGGGACGCCCACGCCATCCACGGCGCGCAGGGCGCCCGCGCTCACGACCATGTTGCCGCTGTTGGTGTTGGCGCCGGGCAACGCCAGCGTGCCGGCGCCGGTCATGGCCAGATCGCCGCTGCCGTCCAGCGGTCCGCCCAGGGTCAGCACGATCGAACCGCCCGGCGAGAAGGTGGCGGTGGCGCCGCTCGCGATGTGGACGCGGCGCGGCGATGCGATTGTGGCGGATGTCGTGGCCGTCATGGTGGCGTTGCTGGTGATGAAGATGTTGCCGGTGGGATCGCCCAGTCCGGCGGCGTTGCCCGAGAGGGTCCCGCTTGTCAGCAGGAGGTCGCCGCTGAAGGCCCCGTTCGCGCCGTTCAGGAGCAGCGTGCCGGGGCCGCTCTTGGTGAGGGTCGCGCTGCCGGACAGCGCCCCGCCCAGCGTAAGCGTGCGTGCGCTGGCGATGGTCCAGGCCTGCGTGCTGCCGAGGGCCGTGTTGGCACTGATCGTCAGGGCGACCGAGGCGGCCGACATGTCGATGCCGCCGTCGCCCAGCGTCAGCGTGAAGCCGCCCGTGGCCGGGATGGTGTTCGCGGCGATGGGATTGACATAGAGAAGACCGGCCCAGCGGGTGTCGGCGCCCAGGGGCGCGTTCTTGGCACTCGTCACATTGGCATCAAAGCGTGCGATGTCGTTCGAACCCGGCGGCCCGCCGCTGATCCAGCTGATGGCCTGGTTCATCGCGGCGTTGTTATCCGCTTTCGTCACGGTCGCGCCCGCTGTGGATCTGGCCCGCATCAGGACCAGCAACAGGCTCAAGAGAAGCACGCATGGGGAGCAGCGCGAGGGGTGGCGGCGGGGCACGGGTGACTGACATTTCTTCATGCCGGCGGCTCCTGCGATCATCGCGTTACTCGGCTCACGTGCCCCCGCCGCGGTCAAAGCCAAGGGCGCGACATGAACATGCGTTAGTTTAGCGTGTCCAGGGCCTGAGCGCAATGCATCCAGTTGGCAACGCGGGCGCGAATGAGAAGACGTGGGATCGTAGGCGCAGCCGGGATAAGGCTCGCGCCGTCAGGCGACGCGGACTTTCATGACGATCTTGTGGATGATGCCCGCGCCTACCGAGGGGCTATGGGCATCCTCAGGGAAGAAGACGACAAAAGAACCGGGCGGGACCACGAACCACGAGGCGGGGGCGTCGTCGTAGAACCGGATGTCCTTCTGCTGGTCGTGATCCTGCCGGGGCGCCAGGCAGCCCGGGGTGGGGCGCCAGCCCATTTCCTCGTCACCCGCCACGACGTACTGGATGTCGATGTAGGCGCGATGCGATTCCAGCGGGGCTTGCGCTCGGGCACGGCCGGGGCCCTTCTGGACCAGCGCGAACACGCGGTCGCCATCGACCGCGTGGCGCCCCGGGGCAAGCGCGGCCAGATCCGGCCGGCGCAGAAACTCAAACGCGGCGGCAAACTGCGGGTGCACGGTTTCGAAGCGCGGTGCCTGGTTGAGGTGGTCGAGAATCATGGTCAACTCCTGTCAACGTGTCGCGGATGCACAATCCCGTTGCTCCGCAGCATAGCGCGGTGGACGGTGAGTTGTCCAACCGTGACAAGCCGAGGCGGCATGGCGTCCGCCGCGGGGCTACCGGGCGGAGGCGGATCCGGTGCGGGGGAAGACGGCGAGAAGGTAGTAGAGCCCCGGGTGGCCGTGCTCGAAGACGCGCGCGGCGCCGCACGTGGCGGCGAAGGTCTCGAGCCAGGCGCTGTCGTCATCCTCCGGGGGCGGCGTGCGCACGCGCACGTAGTCCCGCACGAAGCGCGGTTGTTGGCCCAGTTGCGCCTCCACCTCGGTCCAGTAGCGGATGCCCGTGCCTTTTGGTGGACGCGTGTAGGACTGTCCCGGCGCGCCGTACGTCAGGACCACGACGTCCGGCTGGCGATCGAGCACGTAGGCGGGATCGTAGGATTTCTTCAGGAAGCCGCCCGGGGACTTGGCGATGTGTCGGTCGGTCAGGCCGCTGATGTCCAGGACCGTCTGGTCGATGCAGGTGTAGCCCACGATCCCGATGTCCATCAGGGCGATGACATCGCTGGGGCGGGCGTGGTCGCGGATCCACGCCGCGAGGGCGCGGTGTCCGGTTTGATAGCCGCGCGCGCGCAAGGAGAGCACGCCTTCGAGGCCGAGGCGCATGGCGTGCTGGCGGGCGCCGAGCGCCAGTGCCGCCGCCACGGCGAGTGCCATCCAGGTCGCCATCCGCCTCCCGCCGTCCGACGAGGCCGGCGTCGCGACCGGGCTCACGCGCTCCCCGCGCATCGACGCGGCGCGGGTGGCTGTTCCGAAAACCGTCGTGCCTTCATCGTGCTGGCACAGGGCCATGCCGCGGCGCAGGAGCAGCCCCCATCCGGTGGCGGCGCACGTGGCGGCAAGCGGCAGGAACGGAACGGAGAATCGGTAGCCGATCATCCAGTCTGTCCCCGTGATGAAGGGCAGCACGGCACCGGTGACCGCCACGGCCCCGACGGGGATCAGGCCGCGGGGAATCTGCTGCCTTCCCAGCAGCAGGCCGGCCAGCGCGAGCGCAACGCCCGTCAGCCCGCCCAGCGGGACCAGCAGCCCGTGGCGCATGTAGGGAAACGCCGGTGCCCAGAAGCCGCTGCGTTTGGCGTAATAGGTGTTGGGCAGCCACTCGCCGTCGAAGTAGCCGTGACGGAAGAGCAGCAGCCCGGCAACGGCCCCCGCGACCAGCAGGCCATCGACCAGCAGTTTGCGGACGGCGGGCAGGCGCCAGAGGCGGCGCCAGGCCCGGAGTTCCATCGGGGCGGACGCGTCGTGTGGCGGGAGCAACGCCACGACCGCAAGCCCGGACCAGTGCGCGGCGAAGAGCAGGGGAGCCTCGGGGCGCGTGAGGATGAGCGCGGCGAAGACGAGGGCGGACGCGTGGCCGCGCATGCCGCGGTTCACTTCGCGCACACCCAGCAGGACGGCCAGCGCGAGGAGGGCGGCGAACAGGGTCGTCTCCAGGCCGCTGGCGCTGTTGACAACAAACGCGGGGGACACCGCCACGATTCCGGCCGCAAGCCACGCGGCCGCTTCGATGGGGCCGTCATCGCGGCGGGCACGTCCGGCGAAGACGGTCTTCACGAGGCTGGCGCTGAGCAGCACCGCGGCCAGGCCGAAGGCCGCGCCGAGCGCCTTCATGGTGGCATAGGCGCGGGCGCCGCCGCCGATGGCGATCACGGCCGCGGCCAGCAGCGTGTGCAGCAGGCTGGTAAAGCCCTCCACGTGCTCACCGGCGTTGTAGACCAGGCCGCGCCCGTGCGCCAGATTCCAGGCGTAGCGCAGCGTGATGAAGGCATCGTCGTTCGTGTAGGGCCAGCAGCGGGACAGCTGCCAGAGGAATGGCAGCGCCACCAGCACGGCCAGGATGAGCGTGGCGCGGCGTCTCATCGGGCGACGAAGCCCTGCGGAAACTGCGGGAGGTCATCGTGGATGTCGTACCACGGCGCCTTCGCATCGACCCAGATATGCATCTGCGGCCGCAGGTCTGCGGGCGGCGCGTCCAGCGTGCCCGCGCGCACGATGACGATGTTCGGGCGCTGCTCCATGGTGGCGTAGACGTGCGACCCGCATACGCGGCAGAATCGCCGGTACTTGCCGGGCGATGACGGATACGGCGTCAACAGCGACTCACCGGACGTGATGGTGAAGCCGGCGGCATCGGCCACCAGCGCGGCCGCGTAGGCGGCGCCGCCGATTTTGCGGCAGTCGTCGCAGTGGCAATACGCAAAGCGCTGGATCGCCCCCGTGAGTTCGTACCGCACCCCCCCGCAATGACATCCCCCCGTCAATGTGCTCATCTGCGCTTACCCCCTTTTCGATTATCCCATGGCGTGGCCACACCATGCCGGGACGGCGGTGTCAGGCCCGGCCGATGCGCGTGCGGACGACGTCGGCCAGGTGGCCGGCGAGCTTGTCTGTCAGGGCTTGCGTCGGGCCTTCCACCATGACGCGACAGATCGGCTCGGTGCCTGAGTAACGCACGAAGACGCGGCCCGCGTCGCCAAGTGTGGCCTCGCTCGACCGGATGGCCTCCGGCAATCCCTCCACGGTGTCAATGGGGGGCTTGTCCTTGACCGTGATGTTGATCAGCGCCTGCGGGGCGCTTTGCATCACCGTGGCCAGTTCGGACAAGGGGCGGCCCGTCCGCTGCATGATGGAGAGGACCTGCAGGGCGGAGATGATGCCGTCGCCGGTGCTGTGGTGGTCGAGGAAGATGATGTGGCCGGACTGCTCGCCGCCAAGCACGGCGCCGAGCTCGCGCATTTTTTCCAGCACGCTGCGGTCGCCGACGGCCGACTCCGCAAACCGGATGCCGAGGCGCTGCATGGCCTGCCGCAGTCCGAAGTTGCTCATGGGCGTGAACACGATCTGGTTGCCGGCGAGCTTGCCGCGCGCGTGCAGGTCCTGCGCGCAGAGGGCGATCACGTGGTCGCCCGTGAGCGGCGTGCCCTGTTCATCGACCGCGATCATGCGGTCGCCATCGCCGTCGAAGGCGAGCCCCGCGTGGGCGCCCACCTCGAGCACCTTGCGCGCCAGGTCCTCGGTGTGCTGCGAGCCGCAGCGCTGGTTGATGTTCTTACCGTCCGGTTCGTGGTGAATGGTGGTGACCGTGGCGCCCAGTTCGGAGAACACGATCGGGGCCACCTTGTAGGTGGCGCCGTTGGCGCAATCGAGCACGAGGTGCAGGCCTTCCAGGCTGAGGTCTTCCGGAAAGGTATTCTTGCAGAAGACGATGTAGCGCCCGATGGCGTCGGCGATGCGGAAGGCCTTGCCGACGTGGTCCGCCGTGGGGCGGATGTCATTGATGCGGCCCGTCGAGACGAGCGACTCGATCTCGTCTTCCATCGCGTCGGAAATCTTGTCGCCGCCGCGGGAGAAGATCTTGATGCCGTTGTCCTGAAAGGCATTGTGCGAGGCGGAGATGACGATGCCGGCGTCCGCGCGCATGCTGTGGGTGATGAAGGCGATGCCCGGGGTGGGCATGGGGCCGACGAGCAGGACGTCCACGCCCATCGAGCAAATTCCGGCCGTGAGCGCGTGCTCGATCATGTAGCCGCTCAGGCGCGTGTCCTTGCCGATGACGATGCGGTGACGTCCTTCGTGCCGGCGGCAGAGGTGTGCCGTGGCGCGTCCGACCGCCAGCGCCGCCTCGGCGGTCATTGGCCAGGTGTTGGCGACGCCGCGAATCCCATCCGTTCCAAATAGTCTGCCCATATAACGTCCTTCACCACGTCCAATGCGAACTTTCTTCAGAGCAGGTTGGCCGCGAAAAAGCGCACATGGCGCCAAAAGGGGAAAGGGCTGTGCGACGTCTGTGCGTTCTTGTGGCCGCTCGAGAAAGCGTGAGACTTCGACTTCATGTATTCTGATCGGCCACCGCATCCACGACCGCCTGCAACCAGGCCGTGCCAGATTCGCGACAGGATGGGTCGAGAGACCGCACGGCGTCAAGGTAGGATTCGGCGCCGCCCGCGGCGCCAAATCCTGAAAGGAACTTGGCGCGTGCCGACGCGCCAAGTTCCGGAGCCGGCGGCGAGCTGAGGCGCGGCGCCAAGGCTGGCCAGGCGGCGGCAAACTGTTCCTGATACGCGCGCTCGGCGGCGCTGCGCGGATCGGGACCGGCCGGGGTGATGCCCAGCTTCTGCACGACATCGCCGAGGCGCTGCACGCGCTCGCGCAGGATCAGGTCCAGGTTGGTGAGGGCCCCGGCCAGGCAGGCCGCGTCGTATGGCGTGCGCTGCAGGAACGGCGTGCGGGCGTGGGCGTACCATTGCGCCAGCGCGCGGACGTTGCCGATGTAGGCCAGGTTGTTTGCCACCAGCCGCCGCAGGTTCAGGTAGACCCGCGGTGCCGCCTCGCGCTCGCCCTCGCGGCGCTTACCGTAGACCAGGCGGTCCGGCTCGAGCTGGTCACCGCGCTGAACGGTGCCGGCCGCGATCACCGTGCCGTAGGCAATTCGCGCTGGCCCCACCAGTCCTCCCTGGCCGCCGAGGAAGATGGGCGCCCGGTCCAGCATGACGCCGCGCGGCACGTCGCCCACGAGCGAGGCGGTGGCCTTGTCCTGGTTGGGCGTGAAGTTGAAGTGCACGTAGGACGAACCGACTTCGCTGTGGTTCCTGCGATCCGTCCCGCCCGCCATGAGCACGTCGCAGAAGTTGATCAGGCTGCCGGTGGTGACGAAGGGGAAGAGGAGGGTCTGCTTGAGCCCCACGGCATGGCCGCCGCCGGCCTGCTCCTCGAGGATGGTGCCGGGGCGGACGTGGGCATCGGCGCCGAGCGAGGCGCCGTCGAGAAAGGCGGCGCCGGAGACATAGCCGCCGGCGAGCGCGACGTTGGACTGGAGTTGGCAGGAGTCGAGGGTGAGCGGGCCTTCGCGGCCGAGGACGCAGCCCGGGCCGATGCTGGTGGCGGCGCCGAGGATGCGGCAGCCGGGGTGAATCTCGACGCCGGGCGCGATGCGCTCGGGGAGCACGGCGGCGTCGACGTAGACGGTGGACGGCGCGGGCAGGCGCACGCCGCGCGCGAGGAGAGTTTCGATGATCGCGTTGGTCGTCATGTGCAATGGCCTTCGTTGCCCGCGCAGGCGGTATGCGCAGAGACTACCAAGTCCCGCCGACTTGTCCAAGCGACCAGTCAGGCTGTGGAACGGGGTGTGGTGGGGGGAAGCGTGGGGGGGGGGCGGGTGCCGGGAATTGTGGAGTGCGTTTGGTGCGCAGCGGGCGGGGCGATCTTGCCCGATCACGGCGTTGCTTGGGGCGGCGCATACCAGGAGTATGGCGCCGCCCCGCGCCTTGTACTCGGGCAAGCTTACCCCACCCTCTGCGCATCGCGCCCCGCGGCGGAGCCCCTCGTGGACTCGGGGGGCGGGGCGCTTGCGAGCTCGGAGCGGTTGATAGGGGGAGGCGGGTTCCGCCGCCGGTGGCGCCGCGCCGAGACTCCGCCACCGCTGCGAGAACGACTCTGCCCGGCTTAAGGAGTTCCTCGGCGCCATGACGGGCGTCAGCCACGGCGCCAACATGGCCATCGCGCGTGCGTTCGCCTGGGCGAACCACCGCACGTTTGTCGACGTGGGCACGGCGCAGGGCGACCTCGCGGCCCAGATCGCGCTGGCCAACCCGCACCTGTCCGGCATCGGGTTTGATCTGCCGGAAGTGGTGCCCCACCTCGAATAGACTTGCGATTCCGGATGCCGGCAGGTGGGGCGAGGCGTCCCTGCCGAGCCGCTCCGGCAGGCAATGGGGCATAACCTTTTGTCGATCCTGTTTGACTGGGCCCGAGGTGTATGTCACCAGTCGCCATAAGTATGGAACAGAGCCATATGGGCGGATTGAAAACGAGCGTATGGCGGTACGGGAACACACAAATGACCGACACTTCGGACTCGGAAGGAATGCCCATGACAACACGCACAGGGTTGTACCGCACCATGTTGATCGTAGCGTTGGCCTGGGGCGGCTTCGCCGGCGCGGGGCATGCACAACAACAATGGGATGACCTGGTGACCTACGAGGACGTGGCCAACAAGCCCTATAAATACGGACACCCCAGTTGGACGGCCGGGAAAACCCCTACGCTTGGGGTGCGGGTCGATGCTCAGAACGGGAACGGCGCCAGCGGCACCGTCTGGATCCCACTCAACGAGTTTGCCCGGGCCAGTGCCGTGAATAAGCAGGAGTCGGCGAACGCAAAGCAGATCGCGAAGAACACCCGGCAGATTGCCGCGAATACGGCCGCGATCGAAGCGAACACCCGTGAAGTCGAGGATCTGAATGACAAGGTTGACGACCTTGATGACAAGAACGACTCTAATGTCGCGGCCATGGGGGCCATTGATTTTCAGCGTCCGCTGCCGGGCAAGTCGACGCGCCTGGCGTTGGGTGCGGGTGCGGCCGGGGATAAGGCGGCACTCGGCTTGTCCCTCTCCGTGGTGAAGAGCGCGATGGATATTTCCCTTGGCGTGGGCAGTGCCGAAGATGCCTCCGTCGCCAAAGGCAGTATCGGGTTCTCCTTCTTCTAAGGTCGACGACCCTGGTGACGGCATCCTCCATCGTGCGCCAGATCGCTCACCTCCGTGGCGGGCAGTTGAGATCATGAAAAAAGCGCAAATCGGCCGCCCTGCAATGAGGCATCCATGACGTGGAGCGAGGAAGAAATCGAGGTCCTTTCGCGGCGCTTCGGCATCAAGCCCGGCTGCCGAATGCAGGAAGACTACCACTTTCCCGAGAAGCGTTTTCTTGCCGAGGGTTACTCAACGCCGGGCGGCTACGTGAAGGACTTCGGCGTAGTCGCGGCCGAGGGGCGTCTGCATGTCTTCCATATCGATGGGCGGCCGGGAGAGCGGTGTTGGGCCACGGGCAACGAGATTTCCTTCGGCCATGCGAGCACGTCGGACTATACCCGCTGGATCCGGCATCGCATGCCGCTGGCCGTCGGGGATCGCCCGTGGGAAAGCGAGCACATCTGGGCGCCATTCGTGTATCGGCGCCAGGGGCTTTACTACCTGTTCTACATGGGGAGGGGGCGGAACGAGGCGTTCGTTTCCTACGCCACATCGACCGACCTGGACCACTGGACGCGCTGGCCGCAGGGGCCCATTCGTTGCGCCGTTGGCAGGGACCCGTTCGTCTTCGATCACGGCGATCAGACCATCCTGTTGTACACCGGGAAGGGGGGCGCGCGCGTGTCCGCCTGCACGAGCCGGGACCTGGTGTCCTGGAAGCCGATCCCCGACGTCCTCAACATCCCGCACGGCGCGGCCGCCGAGTCGTGCTCGCTGCATCCGATCGACGGGCGCTATGTGCTCTGGTTCAACGATTACGGCCCCCAGCTGGCCGGGTTCCGTGCGGCCTATGTGCTGTCGGATGATCCATTCTGCTTCGACCCCGCGGCGATCCGTGCCTTCCAGTTCGTCACCGATGCGCCCGGGGCGACACCCAGTCCCGAACTGCGAGTTCAACAACTCACGCCGCTCTCGATCGAGTTGATCGCCGCCGGTGACCGCCTTTGGTTCGTGGCCTACTTCCGATGGCACATCGACAGAAACCGCCTCTTCTTCGGCGCGCTGGATTGGGCTTCTGATCCGGGGGTCATCCGTGAAATAGGCAACGAAGAACAACTGGAGGGCGTGCTGGCCCAGGTTGGCATCCCGTGAGATGGACGCAGGCAATCGTAGCGGCCGCATCGTGGGGGCCGGTTCTCCCATGCGGACGTCAGAGAGAGAGGCCGCCGCTGAAAACCAGGCACGCTCCGTCACGGCTTCATGCGGGCCTGATGCTCCTGGTGTTTCTCCACGTGCCCGGCGTGGTCCCTGGCGCAACGCCCTTGGAACTCGACATCACCATCAGCAACGCTGTGGACAGTCAATTTTCCTTTGCTACCGGAGCCAACTCCAATAAGCCGGGCGGAATCGTGGGCGTCGCGCTGGACGGGGAGCTTGTCTTCCAGCGGGCCTACGGGATGGCGGATGTTGCCGGAGGTGTCCCCAACTCCGTTGCGGCGCCCTTCTACCTGGCTTCCTGTTCCAAGCAGTTCACGGCCATGAGCGTGCTGCTCTGTCAGGAAATGGGGTTGCTCAGAACGGCTGATGAGATTCGTCAGTACATTCCCGAACTACATACCAGCTTCAACGGTGTAACCATCCAGCACATGCTCAACATGATCAGCGCGATCTACGATACCGGCACGGGGAATCAATCGCAAACGGCAACCGGTATGCTCGCCGGGTTGTTGATGGAGGGGGAATACGGGATTGTTGCGGCAGAGAAGCCAATCGGCAGCACGTTGAAGTACTGCAATATGAATTACGTCCTGCTGGGGATCGTCGTGGAAAGAGTGTCCGGGAGGACCCTGCGCCAATTCGCGCACGACGAGATCTTTTCAAGACTGGGGATGACGGGCACGGATATTCGCGACACGGCCACCATGGTGGTGACCAACCAGCCCAACGGGTACGATGCAAGTCTGGTGCTCTGGAGCACGGCCTCCTCGAACTCGCCCGCAACCGGGTCTACCGGAGTCAGTTCGACGCTGGCCGATCTGGTGACGTGGCATGAGAATTTCTACGTGAACAAACTGGGGGATGCGAACCAATCCCTGATTGCGACCATGGAGACAGCGGGGCGCTATACCAGCGGCACTCATATTGGGCAACCAGCCTCCGGCGGGGGCTTGCCATCGTACGCCTGTGGGGTCATGCCGGACTCCTATGCAGGGAATGCGCGGGTATGGCATACCGGACGGTGGATGGGATTCAAGACCGCCATGTGCCGATACCCGAACCTTCATCTGTCCGTTTTCATTCTGATGAATCGCGATGACCAGTTACCATCCTTTCAAACCGTCGCCGACGCCTTTCTGAACAACGTGCGCTTTGCAAATAATCCCCCGCCTTCGTCGGCTCAGCAGGGGACGCCCTACCATTTCAGGTATAGCGCCACTGGCGCGCCCAAGCCTGTGTTTACGCTCGAGAGCGGAGCGTTTCCAGATGGCGTGTTTCTCAACACCGACGGCACGGTAGCCGGAACACCAGTCGTTCCGGGTGATTTTGCCGGCGTAACCAAGGCGACCAGCGGGGCCAAAACCCGGACGCAGGCCTTCACCATTCACGTTGACCCGGCTTCCCCGCTCCGCATCACGGCTTCCAGCCTTGGGAATGGGGCTATACTGCCGGCCGGAGCCATCGACGTGCCGTACGGCGCATCGGCCAGTTTTACGAATATCCCAGCCCCCTGGTATCACATTGGCGCCGTGGACGTTGATGGGGTCATGATGGGAACCCCTTCAGTCTATACCTTCACCAACGTGATTGCCGGCCATACCATCCAGGTCCGTTTCGCGGCCGACACCGCGATAAGCAACACGCCGGCGTGGTGGCTGGCTGAGGCGAGTTCCGCGTGGACGAATGACCTGAATACGGCCGCGTCACATGATCAGGATGGCGACGGGCTTTTCACCTGGCAGGAATACATTGCCGGCACGCACCCGACGAATCCGGCGAGCGTCTTTGCATTGCATACCACGTGGACGGGCGGACAATGGACGGTCAGGCTGGCGACCGTCGAACCGGGGGCCCCGTACGAAGGGGTGAACCGGTACTACTCGTTCGATTCACGGCCAAGCATGGTCGGTGCCGAATGGGAACCGGTGCCAGGACTGACGGATGTTCGTGGCACGGGGCAAGTCCTGACCTGCTCAGGCATGGATAGTGCCTCGAACCGTTTCTATCGGGGCAGAGTGTGGCTCGCGCCCTAGCCGCAACCGGCTGGGCTGCGAGATGAAAGGCTGAACTCGCCAACAAGTCCCAGCCCACCGTTTTACCGCCCAGGCCGGCGCGGATATCGTGCCGGGCGCACGGTGACGCGAGAGCGGTCTCGCGCGTTCGCCCTTAATCCACGTTGTGGCCAATGACGCCACCGGCGACGCCGCCAGCGGCTCCGCCCAGGACGGCGCCCTTGGTCCCGCCAATGGCCCCGCCAACCACCGCGCCGCTGCCGGTGCCGATGACGGCGCCCTTCTCCGTATGGTTCAGCTTGTTCCAAGTGGAGCAGGCCGACAGGCTGCAGATGGTGACGATCGCGGCGGCGAACAAAACGGCCTTGCGACAGAACCGGTTCATGATGGCATCCCCCTATAGTATGTGAAGGTCGACTGCCACCAGCCTACGCGGAGGCGAGGGGGCCGGGTATGGGGTGTAACCCTTCCTTGTGGGGCGGGGGCAGGAGACGCGGGGGCGGTCGGAAGGGCGCTTTCCTGCTTGACGGTGTACTAGGGGATGTCTCAAAGTTGCTAATCACCTTTTTGTGCAGGTAGCGGCTAAGGCAGGACACATTCGATGGGACTGTTCAGCAACTTCTTGGGGCTTTTCTCGAACGATATCGGGATCGATCTGGGGACGGCCAACACCCTGGTTTACGTCAAGGACCGCGGGATCGTCCTCCGAGAGCCATCGGTGGTGGCGGTCCAGGCGGGAACGAAGCGCATTCTGGCAGTCGGTGAAGAGGCGAAGCGGATGCTGGGGCGGACCCCCGGTAATATTGTCGCCATTCGCCCCATGAAGGCGGGCGTGATCGCAGATTTTGAGATCACCGAAGCCATGCTGCGCTATTTCGTGAAGAAGATTCATAACCGGCGGAAGATGGTGCGTCCGCGCATCATCATCGCGGTGCCGAGTGACATTACCGAAGTGGAAAAACGGGCGGTAAAAGACTCGGCCACCCGCGCCGGCGCACGGGAGGTATTCCTAATTGAGGAGCCGATGGCCGCGGCCATCGGCGTGGGACTCCCTGTGCAGGAGCCGGCTGGCAACATGATCGTGGACATCGGGGGCGGCACCACGGAAGTGGCGTTGATCTCCCTGGCCGGGATTGTGTTCAGCCGATCCGTTCGCGTAGGCGGCGACCAAATGGACGAGTGTATCGTCCAGTATATGAAGCGGGTTTACAATTTGATGATTGGCGAGCGTACGGCCGAGGAGATCAAGATCTCCATGGGCTCAGCCTATCCGGTGGAACAGGAAGTGACCCGGGAAGTGAAGGGACGCGACCTGGTGGCCGGGCTGCCGAAGACGCTCACGATCACCTCGGAGGAGATCCGGGAAGCCCTGCAGGAGCCAATTTCAGCCATTGTGGATGCGATTCGCGTGACCTTGGAACGCTGCCCGCCGGAGCTATCGGCCGACCTAGTCGACCGTGGCATGATTCTGGCTGGCGGCGGCGCGCTGCTCACCGGTTTGGACAAGCTCATCGCGGAGCAGACCGGTTTGCCGGTGCACTTGGCGGATGATCCGCTGAGCGCCGTGGCCGAGGGAACGGGTGTCGTGCTCAACGAGCTGAACTTCCTGCGCCGGTCCGCCACGGACCGGACCTGACCGGACCCATCAAATTGCCGCCCGCACGAAGCGCGTGCTGAGCCTGTGTCTCCGGTGTGAGACACATGGCCAGCGGATATCGGGAGCAAGGGCGGTCTGTGTCTGGTAAACAATACGTGGTGGTCATCAGTCTGCTGCTGGTGATCCTCGTGCTGCTCAATCTGCCGTCGCCGGAGGCCTTGCGCGTCAAGGCCGCCACCCGCGACAACCTGACCCCCTTCGAGAGCCTGGTCACGTTCCTGTCCCGTCAAGTACGGGGGCTGGGCTGGTATCTGTCGGGGGTCTGGCATGCGCCGGAATCCGAGCAGGCCCTGCGGACGGAGAATGCGGAGCTGCGGCGGGAGCTGTGGAGCCTGCGCGGCATGCAGGAAGAGAACGCGGCGCTGCGGGAGATGGCGGGCGTCAAGCAGCAGCGCAAGGAGCGGTTGCTGCTGGCAGAGGTGGTGGCGCGGGGCGACGCGACGGGCTGGTGGCAGACGATTCGCGTGAATCGCGGGGCGCGCGACGGCGTGCGTCCGGGGCTGCCGGTGCTGACCAGTCGCGGGCTCGTCGGGCGGACCACCGAGGTGGCCGGGCACAGCTGCGAGGTGCTGTTGATCACGGACCCGACGTCGCAGGTGTCTTGTCGCGTGGGGCAGGCGGGCACGTTTGGCGTGTTGCGGGGTGAAGGGGTGAGCGTTGGCGGGGATCCGCGGCTGGCCATGCTGCAGAACACGCCGCAGACCAAGCTTGAGTACTTGCCGGCGGACCAGGCGGCAGCGAAGGATGACGAGGTCTTCACGTCGGGGCTGGGCGGCATTTATCCGGGGGGCATTCCCATCGGGCGGATCAGTGTGGTGCGGCTGGACCCCTCGCAGCTCTACATGGAGGCGAGCGTGCAGCCGGCGGCGGAGCTCAGCTCGTTGCATTACGTCTTCATCATGCTGACGGCGGGAGGGGTGCCATGACCTGGGTGGTCATGTTTCTGGCGGCGGTGGGCGCCGGGTTCCTGCAGGTGCTGCTGCCCGGGCCGGCGTGGCTGGGCCAGGCGAAGTGGCCGCTGCTCCTGGCGCTCGTGATCTACTATGCGCTGCAGCGTGAAACCGAGGTCATGCTCGTGGCGGGCGTGCTGGCGGGGTTCATGCAGGACGCGTTGAGCCCGGGGCCGCTGGGCTTGTCCGCCGTGGTGTTCGTGCTGGTGGGCTGGAGCCTGACGCGGTTCCGCGAGCTGCTGATGAGCGAGGCGGTGGTGACGCAGGCGTTTTTCGGATTGGCGGGGGCGGTGGTGGCGGGCCTGGCGCAGTACCTGCTGCTGTTGGGCACGCACGCGGTGGCGCTGTCGGCGCTGACCGTGCTGCACAAGACGGTGGGCCTGGCGGTCGAGGGGCTGGTGTGCACGCCGCTGGTGTTCTGGAGCGTGGGACAGGTGGACCGGCTGGTGGGCAATACGCGCACGGCCAAGGAAGTGGAAGGGACCGAGGGTGAACTGGACGGAATTACTTAACGACGAGGGCATCCGCCTGCGGCTGCTGCTCGTCGGGATGCTGGGCGCCTTCCTGGCGCTGACGGCGTTCTTTTGGAATGTCCAGGTGGTCCGCCACCCGGAGTTCCAGTCCAGCCAGACGCAGCAGAGCATGCGCGGGGTGCGGCTGCCGGGGCCGCGCGGGCGGATATGGGACCGCCGCGGGGTGCTGCTGGCAGGCAACCGCCCGAGCTACGGCATCGCGCTGTACGTCGAGGAACTGCGCCAGCCGGGGCAGGCGTCCAACACCGTCAACAAGGTGGAGGCGGTGCTGGACACGCTGAGCCGCCGCCTGGGGCTGCCGCGTGAGCTGACGCGCAGCGAGATCGAGATGCACATCCGGAAGCGGCGGCCGCTGCCGCTGGTGGCGTGGCGCGGCATCGACACGCGCGCGATGGCGCGCTGGGCGGAGATGCCGGAGCCCGTGCCCGGGGCGGACATTGTGGTCGAGCCGGTGCGCGAGTATCCCGAGCCGACGCTGGCGGCGCACGTGCTGGGCCACGTGGGGAGGATGGATCCGGGGCCCAACGAGAACTACGATTACTATCTCCCCGACATGGAGGGGAAGGCCGGCATGGAGCTGAGCCTGAACAGCCGGCTGTCGGGTGAAGCGGGCGGGCGGCTGCTGCAGGTGGACGCCTCGGGCTTCACGCACCGCGAGCAGTCCGAGAAGCCGCCACGACCGGGCGAGGATGTCGTGCTGACGCTGGACGCGGCGATTCAGCGGCTGGCGGAGGCGGGGTTGGCGGGCGAGCGCGGGGCGTGCGTGGTGCTGGATCCACGCAATGGCGACGTGCTGGCGCTCGCGAGCGCGCCGGGCTTTTCGGTCGAGGCGCTGCGCGACGTGGCCCGCTATGCGGCGCTGGCGAAGGATCCGAACCGCCCCTTCGTGCACCGGGCCATCGCGGGCACGTACCCGCCGGGCAGCACGTTCAAGCCGCTGGTGGCGATTGCGGCACTGGAGAACGGGCGCGCCACGGCCGACACGATCTTCGACTGCCCGGGGTACTACGACATGGGCGGGTTCAAGATCGCCTGCTGGCGCACGAGCGGTCACGGGCCGCTGATGCTGCGCACGGCGATCGAGCAGTCCTGCAACGCCTACTTCTGCGCGCTGGGGGTGCAGTGCGGCTACCCGCGCATCTACCACATGGCGGAGGCCATGGGGTTTGGCCACGCGACGGGGATCGAGCTCGCGCACGAGGCGTCGGGACTGCTGCCGGATGCCACCTGGAAGGAGCGGGTGCATCACGACGGCTGGCGCGTCGGCGACACGGCCAACATTTCGATCGGGCAGGGCTACCTGCTGGTGACGCCGCTGCAGATGGCGGTGTTTGCCGCCACGATTGCCAACGGCGGCTACGTGTACCGTCCGCGCCTGGTGGCCGAACACGCGGAGGGCGACCTGGTGAACGACATGCGCTGGTCGCCCGCCACGCTGGAGGTGGTGCGCGGGGGCATGACGGACGTGGTGGAGAGTCCGACGGGCACGGGCAAGCGCGTGAAGCTGACGGACGTGCGGGTGGCGGGCAAGACCGGCAGCGCGGAATACGGGCCGCGCGACAAGCGCCGCAAGTACGCCTGGATGATCACCTTTGCGCCGGTCGAGGCGCCGCGCTATGTGGCGGTCATGGTGATCGAGGATGCGATCTCCGGCGGCATCAGCACGGCGCCGCGCCTGCACGACGTGTTGACCGGGATCTTTGCGCTCGAGCGCGGGCTGCCCCCGCCGGTGGCGCCGGAAGGAGGCCGCGGATGAGCCTGGCCCACCGTTGGCGCCTCCTGCGCAGCACCAACTGGCTGATGACCGCCGCGATCCTCGCGCTGGTGTCGATCGGCATTCTCTTCATCTACAGCGCCTGCTTCGTGCGCGACGACCGGCCCATGCGCGACCTCTACCAGCGCCAGATCTACTGGGCGGTGGCGGGCTTTGGCGCGTACCTGTTCTTCGCGCTGACGGATTACCGGCACTGGCGGCGCTGGGCCTGGGCCGCGTACGCGGGCTCGCTGGTGCTGCTGGTCGTGGTGCTTGTGGTGGGCACCAAGATCTACGGGGCGCGGCGCTGGCTGATGGTGGGGCCCATCGGGCTGCAGCCGTCCGAGATCGCCAAGCTGGCGGTGGTCTTCGTGCTGGCGCGCCGGCTGAGCCGCCCCGGGGAGAACCTCGGCCACCTCCAGCCGCTCATGGAGGTGCTGGCCCTGGTGGGGGTGCCCTGCCTGCTGATCATGAAGGAGCCGGACCTCGGCTCGGCGCTGGTGCTGGCCCCCGTAACGCTGGCGATGATGTTCGTCGCGGGGGTTCCGTACCGCGTGCTGGGGCTGATGGGGCTCACGGGCGTGGCGGTCGCGGCGCTGGTGCTGGCCACCATGTTCCTGCCGCAGGCGATCGGCGTGAGCGAGGCCCACCAGCAGACCATGATGAAGGCCGTGGGGCTGAGCGCCTACCACCGCGACCGCGTCATGACATTCCTGGATGCGGACCGCGATCCGCTGGGCGCGGGCTGGAACAAGCGGCAGTCCGAAATTGCCGTCGGCTCGGGCGGGCTGAGCGGCAAGGGGTACCTGAAGGGCACGCAGAACGTGCTGGGCTTCCTGCCGCGCTCGGTGGCGCCCACGGATTTCATCTTCTCGGTGATCGCGGAGGAAAAAGGGTTCGTCGGGTCCGTCACCGTCCTGGGCCTTTTTGCGGTGGTGCTGGTGTGCGGCATCCGCGCGGCGCTCATGGCCCAGGACCGGCTCGGGCGGCTGCTCTGTACAGGTGTCGTGACGATGTTGTTCATTCATGTGTTTATCAATACGGCGATGACGGTGGGACTGGTGCCGATCACGGGCATCCCGCTGCCGCTGCTTAGCTATGGAGGCTCGTTCATGATGGTGGTCATGTCGGCGCTCGGCATGGTGCAGAGCGTGTATGTCCGGTCACAACGCACCGGATTGAGTTTTGAGCAAGGCGTGCTGGGATACGCGGTTTGAAGGAAGGGTGAGGCGGTTGGACATGGGTACCGGGTTCGGGGTTCAGGGTTCAGGACGGACGAAGAAACCGGCGGCCTCCGCCGGTGCCGGTGTCAGTCCTGAACCCCGAACCCTGAACCCTGTGTCCTGAACCCTGACGCCTGACCCTGGCAATCGAAGGAGACAACGATGGGACTGTTCAGTTTTCTGAAGCGACGGAAGTCGGAGCGCGAAATCATCATCAATGCGGAGAGCCTGGAAACCCGCGTGGCGGTGGTGGAGAGCGGACGGCTTGAGGAATTCCTGGTGGAGCATGCCACCAAGGAGCGGATTGTCGGCAGCATATTCAAGGGGCGGATCCAGAACCTGGAGCACGACCTGCAGGCCGCGTTCGTCAACATTGGCCTGAGCAAGAATGCCTTCCTGCATTACTGGGACATGGTGCCGGACGGAGATGCCCAGCTCGAGATCGAAGAGGGGACGCCGCGCCGCCGGCAGTCGCGCTGGAAGCGCATCTCCAACGAGGAGGTAGAGCAGCGCTTCAAGCCGGGGACGGAAATCGTGGTGCAGGTTACCAAGGGGGCGATCGGGACGAAGGGGCCGCGGGTGACCGCCAACCTGAGCATCCCGGGGCGCTACCTCGTGATGGTGCCGGGCACCAAGCTCAAGGGCGTGTCGCGCAAGATCGGCGACGACGCGGAGCGCCAGCGCCTGAAGCGCCTGCTCGCGCGCCTGCCGACGCCGGCCGACGCGGGGCTGATCGTGCGCACGGCCGCCGACGGCAGCCGCCGCTCGAGCTTCGTGCGGGACCTGAAGGGGCTGCTGGTGTGCTGGGAGGACCTGCAGCGGGCGATTGCCGAACAGCCCGCGCCCTGCTGCGTGTACCGCGAGCCCGAGCTGGTGGAGCGCGTGGTGCGCGACTGGCTGACGGAGGACGTGGACCGCATCGTCATCGACAACCGCGAGCACTTCGAGCGCATCCGCGATCTGGCGGCGCGCATCTCCCGCCGCACGCGCGGGCGGGTGTACCTCTACGAGGGCGAGGCCCCGATTTTCGAGCACTACGGGGTGGAGCGCCAGATCGAGGAGGCCTTCCGGCGGACGGTGAACCTCAAGTCCGGCGGCTGCATCGTGCTGGACGAGACGGAGGCGCTGATCTCGATCGACGTCAACACGGGGCGCCACAAGGGGCACGGAAATTCCCAGGAGGACGCCATCCTGGAGGTCAACACGGAGGCGGTCGAGGAGGTGGCCCGCCAGCTGCGGCTGCGCAACATCGGCGGCATCGTGGTGCTGGACTTGATCGACATGAAGTCGCGCAAGCACCAGCAGGCCGTGTACCGCACGATGAAGGAGGCGTTGAAGCGTGACAGGGCGCGCACCAATGTGCTACCCATATCGGAACTGGGGCTGCTGGAGATGACCCGCCAGCGCGTTGAGGAGAGCCTGCAGTCTTCACTCAACGTGGACTGCCCGTATTGCCACGGGCGCGGGTACGTGAAATCCCCGCTGGGGATGAGCGTGGCGATCCAGCGGCAGATCGGGGCGATCATGCGCAAGCGCCGCGGCTCGGCCGCACGCAAGCTGCAGATCATTGTGCACCCCACGGTGCTGGAGCGCCTGCGGACGGCGGACGAGCAGTTCCTGGTGGACATTCAGACCAAGTTTGAAGGGGAGCTGACCTTCAAGTCTGATCCCGGCAAGCACATGGAATACTTCGCCATCAACGACAGCGTGACGAACGAAACGCTGTACTCGAGCATGGACCGGTAGTCGTCGCGCGCGTCGCGCCGGCTAAATGGGGGGCGGGAATGAGCAGAGTCATGGGCGGGTCCAACGGGTGGGGTGGGGGCGGGCGCGTGAGCCGCTGGCTGGTGAGCATGGGCTGCGCGATGTCGCTGCTGGTGTTGGCGGCGGGCGCCCAGGCGCCCGCGCCGGCCGCCGGCGCCCTCGGGGAAGGCGAGATCGAGACGTCCGCCGATCGCCTCAACTACGACCGCGACAAGGGCATTGTCGAGGGCGTGGGCCACGTGGTCATCCGCCGCGACGACGTCGTGCTGCGCGCGGACTACGTGCGCGTCGACGTCAACACGCAGGAGGCCGAGGCCTTCGGCGACGTGACGCTGACGCGGGGCGACGACACCTGGAAGGGGCCGTCGCTGCGCTACAACTTCAAGAGCGGGGCGGGCGCCACGTCGGAGATGAAGGTGACGGCCGAGCCGTTCTATGTCCGCTCGGACAGCTCCGAGCGCGATGCGAAGGGCACCTACATCCTGCACAACGCGTGGGTCTCAACCTGCAACCCGGACGAAGGCGACGTGGACTTCCACGTCACGGCGCGTGAGCTGGAAGTCGTGCCCGACGACTACATCAAGGCGCGCGGGGCGGTCTGGTGGTTTGGCCCGGTGCCGAGCATGTACATCCCTTACTGGTACCGCGACCTGGACGGCGATTTCGGCTTCCGGTTTCAGCCCGGCTACAGCAGCCGCAACGGGCCTTACATGCTCAGCTCATACCGCTACCGGCTCAATCCCGGCCTGACGGGCTCCACGCACCTGGACTACCGCACGGAGCGCGGCGTGGCGACGGGGCAGGACTTCCGCTGGAACACGGGCGAGGACCGGCACGTCGGCGACTTCAAGGCTTACTACGCGGACGACCAGGACCCGCTCGACGACCAGGATGTGGCGGCGGCCAAGGATATCGAGGCGGACCGCTACCGGCTGCGCTACCACGACACCTACGTGCTGGCTGAGCGGGACATCGTGCTGGCGCGGGCGCATTACCTGAGCGACCCGGACGTCCTCGAGGATTTCTTCGAGGATGAATTCCGCGACGAGCGGCAGCCGGACAATTTCGTGAACTACACGCACCGCGGCGACCAGTACACGGCCGGCATTGTGGCGCGTTCGCGGGTCAACGATTTCTACGACAACATCAACCGGCTGCCCGAGGCCACCTACGACCTCTTCCGCCAGCCCCTGGGAGACACGGACCTCTTCTATGAGAGTGAGTCGGCCGCGAGCGTCCTCGAGCACGTCTTCCCCGATGGCAGCGATTCCGAGGACTACAACGTGTTCCGGTTCGACACGAAGCACACCCTGTTCTACCCGGACAAGTACCTGGGCTTCCTGACGGTGGTGCCGCGCGCGGGCGTGCGGGCAACCTACTTCTCGGACACCGTGCGCAACGAGACGGTCAGCGACGGGTCGGTCGTGCTGGTGACGAACCGGGTGGTGGACGCCAGCGGGCGCACCAACACGGTGGTGCAGTCGAGCACGTCCACCAACGCGGTGACGCGCTCCTTCTCGGACGGGGCGGACACGCGGGCCCTGGTCGAACTGGGCTTCGAGACGTCCTACAAGGCGTTCCAGGTGTATGACACGCGCTTTGGCCCGCGCCGGCACATCGTCGAGCCGTTCGCGAACTACACGTTCATTCCCGAGCCCAACGTGACGCCTGACCACCTGTACCAGTTCGACGAGGTGGACACGCTCGACGAGCAGCATACCGTGCGCTTCGGCGCGCGCCAGAAGTGGCAGGAGAAGCGTCCGAACGGGGCCTACGACCTCGTGGATTTGGAGCTGTCCTCGATCTTGAACATCCACCAGGCAGAGGGGCAGGACGCGATCGAGTTCCTCTACTGGGACGGCGAACTGCGCCCGGTCGATGGCTGGGCGATCGACACGGACGGTTCCTGGAGCCTCGCCGAGGGCACCTTCGAGACGTTCAATACGTGGCTGATCTTCAATGGGTCGAAGGACATCAACACGCGGGCGGAGTACCGGTACCGGCGCGACGACAGCAGCGCACTGTTCGGCGACGTGACCCTGTTCCCGGAGGCGCGCTGGAGCTACAACGCGTATGCACGCGAGGAGTTCGAGCAGAACCGGCTTGAGGAAGTGGGCGGTTACATTCAGCACACGTTCACCTGCGTTGCGCTGCGGGTGGGGTCGAATTTCCTGCCGGGTTACACGCGGACCGACGACTCCGAGGTGGACGACGAATACCGCTTCATGCTCGAGTTCTGGCTGACGGCGTTTCCGAAGAACGCGCTCGGCAGCCGGCATGGCGGCTGATCGCACGTCGGCCGTGCGATCAGATCGTTTTGCATCGCAAAACAGTAGAGAGTGAAGTTCCTTCAGATGACGAACTTGGCGATACGCAAGATGGACCAAACGTCCGCCGCGCAGCGGCGGACGATGAGGATTTCGAGGAGGGTAAATCCGGCGCGGTCGCGCGCCGGATTTACCCTCCTCGAAATCCTGGTCGTCGTACTGATCATCACGATCCTGGCGACGATTGTCGGGGTCAAGGTCGTGGACAAGCCGGGGCAGGCGCGGGTGGCGGCCACCAAGGCGCAACTGGTGGGGTTCCGCTCGGCCCTGCAGGTTTACCACATGCAGAACAGCATGTATCCGACCCAGGAGCAGGGCCTGGAGGCGTTGTGCCGCTTGCCGACCACGCCGCCGGTGCCGGCCAGTTATCCGGACGAAGGCTATCTCGACACGCACAACCTGCCCCTGGACCAATGGGGACGTCCCTACGTCTACCTGGTTCCCGGCACCGATAACCAGCCCTACGAAGTGATCAGCTACGGTTCCGACGGTGAGCCGGGCGGCACCGGCGACGCCGCGGACATCTCCACCGCCGCCATGTGAGCCGCCAGTCGCCGGGGACGGTCGCCTTGGCCGGCGCGTGAAGCGGGAGGCGGAATGGTCGCGTTCAGGCTATGGCGGGTGGCGGTGGCCGCGGGACTGGCGGCCCTCCTGTGGCGGCCGGGGCCGCTGCCCGCTGCGGTCGTCATCAATGAGTTTCTCGCCATCAATGGCACCGGGCTGGCCGATGCCGACGGAGACCGCCCGGATTGGATTGAGCTCTGGAATGGCGGCACGGGTGCGGTGAGTCTGGCGGGCTGGCGCCTGACTGATGATAGCCGGGACCTGAATCAATGGACGTTCCCCGCGACGACCATCCCGGCCGGGGGCTACCTGGTGGTTTTTGCGAGCGGCAAGAACCGCGCTGTGGCGGGGCAGCCCTTGCACACCAACTTCAAACTCAAGGGCGAAGGCGAGTATCTGGCGCTGGTGCGGCCCGATGGCGCAGCCATTGAGGACGCCTACGCGCCGGCCTACCCGCTTCAGTTCACGGATATCTCCTTTGGCCGGACGACGAACCTGGACGCGGGGGTCGGCTATTTCACCCTGCCCACGCCGGGATCCGTCAATGCGGCCGCGGCGCTGGCGCAGACCGCGGCCACGACGTGCAGCGCCCCGCATGGCACGTACACCAGCACGATCACCGTGGCGATCAGCTGCCTGACCACGGGAGCGCAGGTCCGCTACACGCGGGACGGCAGCGCGCCTGTGACGAACTCCATGCTGTATGGAGGGCCGCTCGTCATCAGCAACACGACGATTCTGCGCGCACGCGCTTTTGCGTTTGGGCACGTGCCCTCCGACTCAATCACGCAAACGTATCTCTTTCTGGCGGATGTTGCGCGGCAGCCCGCGAACCCTGCAGGCTTTCCCGCCACGTGGAGCGGGTCCGTCGCGGATTACGCCATGGAGGACAATACCAACGACCTGAAACTCGTCGCGGGCGATGTCGCGCTGTCCGTGGAGCAGGCGCGTCAGGTCGTGCAGCAATCGCTGGCAGGACTGCCCTCGGTCTCGCTGGTGATGAGCATCGACGACTGGTTCAGCGCCAGTTCGGGGATCTACGCCAACGCCCTGAACGAAGGACCTCCCTGGGAGCGCGCCTGCTCGGTGGAATTCCTGCCCTGGGAGGGCGAACCGGGCTTCCAGATCAACGCCGGGGTCGAGATGCACGGCGGGACGGCGCGCTACCCGAACATCACGCCGAAGCACGCCATCCAGGTGTCGTTCAAGAATGAGTTCGGGCCCGCGTCGCTGGCGTATCGCGTTTTCACAAACGCCCCCGTGGAGGTGTTCAACACGCTGGTCCTGAGATCGGACGTGCGCGATTGCTGGACGAGCCCGGGCGATTACGGCGACGGGCCGAATCCGCGCTCGCAGGCAACCTACCTGCGCGATCCGTGGCTGATCGAGAGCCAGCGCGATCTGGGCGCGGCCGCCCCGGGCCGCCGCTTCGTGCACCTGTATCTGAACGGCATGTACTGGGGCGTCTATGACCTCACGGAGCGCACGGACAACGTCTTCGCCGCGGCGCGACTGGGCGGCGACAGCGCGGCGTACGACACCGTGCACAATGTGTACCCGCCGCGCGCCATTGAAGGCGACCTGGTGAAGTGGGACGAGCTGCGGACGAAAGCCGCCGCGGGGCTGGCGAGCAACGATGCCTACCAGGGCATCCAGGGAAACGATGCGGACGGCACGCGCAACCCCGCGCGCGAGATCCTGTGCGACGTGCAATCGCTGCTGCAGGTTCTGCTTCCCGGGCAGTATGCGGCGCCGCACGACTGGCCCGGGAACTGGTTCGGCAACCGGCTGCGCGGGGCCGACAGCATCGGGTTTCACTTCTCCAATTGGGACGGTGACCTCGGCTTCGTGCCGGGGCGGATTGACTACGACCGGGTGACGATTGTGGGCGGATCCAATTTCAACGACACGTGGGGCATTGTGGACAAGGGCTGCCGGCTCAATGCGGAGTACCGCCTGCGGTATGCCGACTTCATCCACCGTCACTTCTTTCACGGGGGCGCGCTGACGGGGGAGGCTGCCGCGGCGCGGTGGCGGCGGCTGGCGGAAGACTTGCGTCCGGGCATGGTGGCAGAGTCCGCCCGCTGGGGCGACTATCGTCGCGACGTGCACCCGTATGAGACGCCGCCATTCGAGCTCTACACGCCAGCCCGGCATTGGGAGCCAACGGTTCAATCCATGGCGACGAATCACGTGGCGGCCCGCCACCCGGTGCTGCTTCAGCAATACCGCCAGCACGGGCTGTATCCCGCGGTGGCGGCGCCTGAGTTTCTCGTGCAGGGCGTGCCGCAGTACGGCGGCGCGTTCGCGCCTGGCGCCACGCTCACGCTCGCGGCCTCCAACACAATCTACTTCACCCTCGATGGCACCGATCCGCGGCAGTATGGAACGGGGGCGGCCGTGGGCACGGCTTACAGCGGCGCCCTGCCGTTGACCCACGCGATGGCGGTCAGCGCGCGCGCCCTGTCGGGAACGACCTGGAGTGCGCTTGCCGAGGCGGTGTTCGTGCCGGCCCAAGCCCCCGTCATCCGGCTGACGGAATTGATGTTCCACCCGCGCGACGCCAGCGGCCAGACCAACTGGGTGGCGTCCGATTTTGAGTTCATCGAATTCCAGAACCAGGGCGAGGCGACCGCGGGCCTCGCGGGCCTGCGGTTTACCGCGGGCATCAACTTCGACTTCACCGGGTCTGCCGTACGGGCCCTGGCGCCCGGTCAGTTCGTGCTGGTGGTGGCCAACCGCGCGGCGTTTGCCAGCCGTTATCCGGGGGTTCCGGCGAGCCTGGTGGCGGGGGAGTTCACGCGGTCATTTGCCTGGCCAAAGCCGGTCCTGCGCGACGAAGGAGAGGCCGTTCGCCTGGTGGATGCGCGGGGCTCCAACCTCGTGGCGTTCACGTACCGGGACGCCCGCGGGTGGCCCCTGGCCGCCGCCGGCGCCGGGCATTCGCTCGTGCCGGCCCCCGGGTCCGATCAGACGCAGGACCTGGACTACGGCGGCAACTGGCGCGCCAGCGCCTGGCGGGATGGCTCGCCCGGCGCCGCCGACCCGGCGCCCGTGACGGATGTGGTGCTGAACGAATTCGCCGCCCACACGGACTACACAAACGGGCAACCCTGGCAGGACGCCAACGATTGGGTCGAACTCTATCACGCCGGCACGGCCGCCGTGGTGTTTGCGGACTGGTACCTGAGCGATCGTGCCTCCGATCTGAAGCTGTGGGCGCTGCCGCCATCGCTCACGCTGCAGCCCGGCCACTGGCTGGTGCTGGATGAGGTGACTGGCTTCCACCCCGCCACGAACAGCGGCTTCGGCCTGAACAAGGCCGGTGATGAAATCTTTCTGTCGCACCTGCCGGGCAATGGCAAGGACCGGGTCGTGGATGCGGTGCGTTTCAAGGCGCAGGAGGCGGACTCGACGGAGGGACGCTGGCCGGATGGGGGCGCGTGGTGGCAGGGACTGCTCGGGCCGACGGCGAACACCTCGAATACGCCGCCGGTGGGCCGGGTCGTCATCACGGAGTTCATGCCGCAGCCGCCGGCGCTGGACGGCGCAGCGGGAGCTGCGGCCGAGGAGTTCGTGGAGATTCGCAATACGTCTGCCGCGACCGTGACGCTGGCCAACGCCGCGGGAGCCTGGAGGCTGACGGGGGAGGTGGAATATACATTTTCGGGCGCGCCCACCCTGGACCCGGGCGAGCATCTGGTGGTCGTGGGGTTTGACCCCGAGGCGGATCCCCAGGCGCTGGCCGCGTTTCGTGCACACTACTCGCAGGCACCTGCGGCGGGCCTGGTCGTGGGGCCCTGGCAGGGGACTCTGGATAATCTCGGCGGCCGGCTGGCGCTCGAACGTCCACAGGCGGGAGACCAGCCTGGCGAGTCCGCCAGCTGGGTCATTGTCGATGAAGTCATCTATTATTCCCGTTCCCCATGGCCTGGCGGTGCAACGGGATCGGAGACGGGGCTGCAGCGCGCCGACGCGCAGGGCGCGGGCAGCGCTCCCGACAATTGGTATGCGCCGATCGTTCCCTCGCCGGGCGCGGCGGCGGAAGGGATCGTCCTGGTGCGGCCATCGAACGGGGAGGTATGCTTCTCAGGCGAGACGGTGCAGCTCCTGGCGCTGGCGGACACCGCATCCCTGGCGTCCCCGCTGGGGGCGGTGACCTTTCGCGCGGGCACGAATGTCCTCGCCGTCGTCCCGACGGCGCCATTCGCGTGCTCCTGGTCGATCCCCGCCGCGGGTTCCTATCGGCTGTCCGCAACCATGGCCACGGCGGCCGGCGCGGTGACGTCAGCGACGGTTGTGGTGCATGCCCTGAGCGTGGGAACGCTCGCCGTGCGGGAGGCGCTCGATGCGGATTGGTCGGTCGAAGGCTCGGTGATGGGCGAGAGGGCCGCGGATATCACGGTGTACTGGGGCGAGACGGACGGCGGAACGAATCGCGAGGCGTGGGCCGCGGGCGTGCCGGTGGGGAGTGTCAGCAACGCGACGTACGAGGTGCAGGCGCTGGCACCTCGGGCGGGGACGACCTACTACGTTCGGGCCTGCGGCCGGCGCGGCGCGCACGAAGGCTGGTCGTCCGCCAGCACGATGTTCACGACGATTTCCATCACGCCCAACTGGCCGTGGAGGTTGCCCCTGACGTTCAGCGGCTACACAGGAACGGAAGCCCTCGTGGAGTTTCCGGCGTTGGTGACCTTCAGCACCAACACGGCGGGCTTCCGCTATGAATTGTTCAACGCGGGATGGGGCAGCCTGCGGTTTGTCGACGATGGCGGGCGCTCGTTGCCGTACGAGGTCGAGCTGTGGGATACCAACGGAACATCGCATGTCTGGGTCGCACTCGGGGCGCTGACGAACGGCGCGGCGATTACGGCCTACTGGGGCGGCGGCGTCACCGGCGCCCCCGCGTACACACGAGATGGATCGACGTGGCGCGGAGGGTTCGAGGGCGTGTGGCATCTGGGTGCGAGCCTCGCGGACGCGACAGGGCATGGTCACGACGCGCTGGACATGGGGTCTACCGTGGTGACCGGCCGGGCAGGGGCCGCGCGCGCGTTCGACGGGTTCGACGATGCGCTGTGCCCGCAACTGGAGGCGGCCTGGTACGGGCAGTCTCTCGATGCCTGTACGATCAGCATCTGGGCCAGTCCCCAGGTGGTCTCCAACATGACCGTCTTCGGAACGGCAACGAATGCGGCGGCGCTGCGGTTGGCTGCGCGCAACATCCCGCTGCGCTACTGGCGGTACGACGTGGGAAACACCGTCAGCAGTCCGCACACATTCGCACTCAATCAGTGGCAGATGTTCAGCCTGGTCCTCAGCAACGGCTACGCGTACGCGGCGCTGAACGACGGGGCGCTGGTGGCCCTGACCGCTTTCAGCCCGTTCACGCTTGCGGGCGCGCCCTGGATTGGCGCCGGCACGGGTGGGCAGGACCGCTTCAAGGGAGCGATCGACGAGGCCCGCGTCAGCGGCAGGGCGCGCTCGGCCGCGTGGCTGCAGGCCGAATACCGGACCCTGGCGCGCCCGGACACGTTCGTCACCTGCGGGGCCGTGGCCGCTCAGCCGCGCCTCGACGTCGATGCGGACGGCATGCCTGACGCGTGGGAGCGCCAGGCCTTCGGGGCCATCGACGTGCCCGCGGGGCAGGCTGGCGCGGACTGGGATGGCGATGGCATGCTCAACGTGGAGGAATACACGGCGGGCACGGATCCGACCAATGCCGCCAGTGTCTTCGCCTTGCGTCCCGGTGCCAGTAATGGAATGCTGAGCGTCACGTTCGACAGCCTTGCCGCACAGGGCGACGGCTATGAAGGTCTGACCCGCTATTACGATCTGCTCGGCGCGACCAGTCTTCACGCATTGGCTGACGGCCTGTGGATGCCCGTTGACGGCATGACGAACGTGCAGGGGCAGCATGGGGTGCGCACGTGGGCGACGAATGCAACGCCGTGGCGCTTCTTCTCGGGGACCGTGAGGCTGGAGTGAGGCGGGCCGCCACCTCGGGGCCATCCTCTGGAAATCATCATGAGCATTAACCCATGGCGGTGGACGGAGCCGGCGTTGGCGCTTCTGCTCGCGCTTGGCCTCATCGGTCCCGGTCTCGCACCGGAGGCCGTCGGCCAGGTCGGTGTCACGTGGGTGCAGCCGACGAATGCGGTCTCCTGGCCGGCGCGGGGCGGGCCAGCGATCCTCCAATTGAACAACAAGGTGTGGTTGATGGGAGGGCAGTTCAACGAAGGGCTGAATGCCAACGA
>JAIOPI010000036.1 GCA_021413965.1 Lentisphaerota bacterium
GAGTTGGGTGTGGGCGTCCGGAGCCATGGCGTCGAACAACTGCGCCTACATCCTCCCGCTGAACCGGACGAACATCCTCAAGGTCGCGTTTACGAACCTGCCCCAACGCAACATGGATGTGCTTCTCAACCCCTACCACAACAAGACCCCGTGAACGCACCAATCTTTATCGACCTCAGAGACCACAGGAAGCGCCGCGCAGGCATAGTCCTGCCCAGTCTTCTTGCCGGGCTCTCTCTGGCCGTGCAGGCCAGCGCGGTTGACCTCGGCCTGGTGTGGACCAACCCCACGAACCACACCGACGGCACCCCGTTGGATACGCCCGCGCTGATCCGCGTCGCCTACACACCGGCCGCGCTCATGGTGCAGTGGGGGACGCCCATGAGCGGCGTGCGCGTGGCAACCAATTCCTGGCTCGCCCCGCTCGCGGGGCAGCCGACCAACCATGTGACGGTCGAGATGACCAACAATCTCGGGACCGAGCAGAAACTCGTCATCACCAACGTGCCCGCGAAGCTGTATGCCGTGCGCGCGACCGCCATCTGCGGCCACGGCGAAAGTGAATCGACCGCACCGGTGTTTGCCCCAGCCGGCAGCCCGGCAGCGATCACTATCCGGGTGAGCAAGTAGCTTCCGCAAGCGAGAGGAGACCCGATATGTCCACGCATGACGAAGCCGAGGAGTTTGAGCGGTCGACCGAGCACCCGCACCACGGTGGTCACTGCTTCCACGAGAAGGACTGGGGCATCTTCTCCGCCTGGCAAAGCGAGAGCGCGTCCAAGCTGGACCGCATCCTCGCGCATGCGGCCGCCACCAACGGCCGGGTCACCGCGCTGGAAACGTCCTGGGCCTTCGCCAAGGGCGCCATCGCCGTCATCGTGCTGCTCGAACTCGTGCCCAAACTGGTGCTGATGTGGAGGACGCCATGAACCTGGACGGAAAGACCTCAAACGCCGGCCGCCGCAACTGGTTCATCCGACTCTTGGTCCGCCTGAAAATCCTGCACGCGGACGAACCGAGCCCCCCCGATCCAGTGCCCACGCCGGCACCGGCCCCACAGCCGGCAGAGCTGGCCGACGATTTGGACTTGGCCACCGTGGTGTGGCACGAGGCCGACATCAGGCAGTGGCCGATCACGGCGGACCTCAATGCGTATGTGAAGGGCGAGAATCTGTGGCTTGTCACGGACCTGCTGAAAGGCGTCAAAGGCGATGGGGACACGTCCGGCAACCCGTGGGTCATCGCCAGGTGCCCGGACGGCAAGCTGCACGCCGCGACGTGGGAGTGGATTTCGTACGGTCGGCAATTCCGGCCAGCCTGGAAGTTGCTGGACGCCGATCACATCAACGTCAGCGCGTTCGACAACGTGGATAAGGCGCCCGGGACCGTCGTGTACGTGGCCGTCAGCGGATGGGCGCGGACCGCCAAGCGCAGCGCCGAGATCCGCACGCCGTTCCGAAAGGTGCTGTTGCCCTGATGGGATGACATGCCCGCTCCTGGCACATGGACTTACGGGCTGCTGCCCAGCGTCTACACGCCCCACGGCGCGGTGCTGGAAATGCTGCCCGACAACCGCCGCATGCGTCTGCTCAACAAGGTGACGTGGACCGACGCCCAGGGCGTCTCGCACAGCGCCGATCCGGGGCTCATCACCGACGGCCAGTCCATCCCGCGCCGCCTGTGGGACGAAGTCGATTCGCCCTTCACCGGCCCGGGGCGCGAGCCGGCGTTGATCCACGACCAGGACTACCAGGCCGCCGAGAAACTCGACGAGGCCGGCTTACACGACCAGGCCAACAGCCTCCGCCGCGCCGCCAACTGGACCTTTGCCCGCGGAATCGCTTCCCGCGGCGGCCGCATCAAGGCTGCCGTCGAGGGGGGCGGGGTGTGGCTGGGGCGGGTGTGGCGGCGTTTCCGGGCTGGTTACTTGAAAAGACGCCGGTAGCTCGTCAGGCTACAAGCCTGAATGTGCTTGGTTCAGGAATCCGGAGACGAGTTTCGCTCATTTCCCGTGCACGGACCCGTGCACAAACCGTGCACACGAAGCAGAGAAAGTCACACGATTTCACACGGTCTCAGGGAAGGGGCAAAGATCTGGCGACATGCATTCCGACCAATAAAAACGGCCCTCGAATTCACATCCGAGGGCCGTAAGATTGGTAGCGGGGGTTGGATTTGAACCAACGACCTTCAGGTTATGAGCCTGACGAGCTACCAGGCTGCTCCACCCCGCAATCGGTATCGCTTGATCGGCCGACACTCTACCCCGCCCATCCCCAAATGCAACACCTATTCACCATCCACACCGAAAACTTTTCCGAAGTCCATCCCGACGCTGTCTTGACAGATTCCCTTATCCTGCAGTAAGGTTATTCCTGATGTCGAGTCGGACCCTTTTTCGTGAGCGGCTGTGTCGCCATATCGTGCTGGCGATGCCCGTCATCATCTTGGTCGCGGTGGCCGTCATCATCATCCTGAAGTCCATCTGACCGCCCCCGCCGCCCGTGCCTCCGTCTCTTGACAAGCCCCCTCCAGCCCATTAGCGTACCGCCTTTTCACGCCGCCACAACGGGCGCCGCCCCGCACCGGCCAGACGCGGCCTGACGCGATAGCACGATAACGGAATCTTGTGAGAAACTGGATCTACTGGGCTGGAACGGACACCCCCCGCATGGCGCGACGGTGGTTTTGGCTCGCATGCACGGCGGGCATTGCCTTCGCCTCACTGACCAGAACACAAGCCATCGCGTTCGTCAGCTTTCTCGCCGAGTACGGTGACAAGTGCATGCATTTCGCCATGTACCTGGTTTACGCCCTGGCCTCCTGCTGGGCCGGCCCGCATCGCGGTCACCGCTGGCAGATCTTTTCCGCCGTGACCCTGACCTGCTCAGCCTATGGCTTCCTCATGGAAATTCTACAATCCAGTTTCCCCTCTCTCCAACGCCAGTTTTCCATCGCGGACGCCCTCGCCAACAGCCTGGGCGCCGCCACCGGCGCCTGGCTGTGGATACGCTCTGTGCCCCCGCCCACACTCCCTGTGACGGGCGCCGTGAAAGCAACCTAAACCCGGAAGGACACGCGACATGAAGGATGCGCTGCTCAGGAAACTGCACAGTCACGACGCGAAAATTGGCGTGGTCGGGCTCGGCTACGTGGGGCTCCCCCTCTTGATCGAGTTCGCCAAGGCAGGCTTCCCGGTGCTGGGCTTTGACACCGACAGCCAGAAGAACGCCAAACTCAAGCGCGGGGAGTCCTATATCCGCCACATCGATCCCGCCCGCATTCAAACGGTGTTCAATCCGTCGGCCCCCGACCCCAGGCGCGCCGATGCCACCTCGGATTTCTCCCGCGCCGCCGAGTGCGATGCCATCCTCATCTGCGTGCCAACGCCCCTCACCGAACATCGCGACCCCGACCTCAGCTTCATCGAGGCCACGGGGAAGGCCCTCGGCCCTCACATCCGCAAAGGCCAGCTGATCGTCCTGGAATCGACCACCTATCCCGGCACCACGGACGAAATTCTCGCCCCCATCCTGGAGCAGGCCTGCGGCCTAAAGGCCGGACACGACTTCTTCATGGCCTTTTCGCCCGAACGCGAGGACCCCAACAACGCCCAGTTCCGCACGGCCACCATCCCCAAGGTCGTCGGCGGCATGAACCCCGATTCCCTGGCCGTGGCTCAGGCCCTCTACGACCAGGTCATCACGCGCACGGTCCCGGTGTCCTCCTGCCGCGCCGCCGAGGCCACCAAACTGGTGGAAAATATTTTCCGCTGCGTCAATATCGCGCTCGTGAACGAACTCAAAATCGTCTTCACCGAGATGGGGATCGACATTTGGGAGGTCATCAATGCCGCCAGCACCAAGCCCTTCGGCTTCATGCCGTTCTACCCCGGCCCGGGCCTGGGCGGTCACTGCATCCCGATCGATCCCTTCTACCTCACATGGAAGGCTCGTCAGTACGGCGTGGTGACCAAGTTCATTGAACTGGCTGGCGAGATCAACACGAGCATGCCCAAGTACGTCGTGCATCGCGCCATGGAAGCGCTGAACCAGCACGGCAAAGCGCTCAAGGGCAGCCGCACCCTGCTGGTCGGCCTGGCCTACAAGAAGAATGTGGACGACGATCGCGAGAGCCCCACGTACATCCTGTGGAAGGAACTGCTCCGCCACGGAGCCCAGGTGGACTACTTCGACCCGTTCTGCCCCGTGGTGCGCCCGTCGCGCGAACATGCCGATCTTGCCGGCATGCGCAGCCAGACATGGGATGGCATCGCGGCGGCGCGCTACGATATGGCCATCGTATCGACGGCCCATGATCAAGTCGATCACAACGCCCTGGCCGGCATGGTGGACCTCGTGGTGGACACCCGCGGGGCCTGCGCACCGGCCCCAAACGTCATCAAGGCCTAGCGCAGCACCGCAGATGCCGGCGGCCCCGGACCTCCTGAATTTCGCTCTTCGCGTGCGGGCCAATCTGCGCTAAGGTTCGCGGGAAACAGGAGATAAGCGTTCCCGATGTCGACCTACTTGCTGACTGGTGCCGCCGGATTCATTGCCTGGCAAACCGCCGCCATCTTGCTTGCGAATGGCCATACCGTGGTTGGCGTTGACAACCTTAATGACTACTACGACGTGCGGGTCAAGCAATACCGCCTGCGCCAGCTGCAAACCCATCCCCACTTCCGCTTCCATGAACTCGACATCGAGAACCTTGCCGGCCTCCAACCCCTCTTCCGCGAATCGCACTTTGACGCCGTGATCAACCTCGCCGCGCGGGCGGGCGTGCGCTACAGCATGGAGAACCCACACATCTACATGAGCACCAACGCGCAGGGCACGCTCAACCTGCTCGACCTCATGCACCAGCACGGCGTCCCCAAGTTCGTCCTCGCCTCGACCTCCTCGCTCTATGCCGGGCAAGCCATGCCCTTCTCCGAAGAACTGCCCGTCAACACGCCCATCTCGCCCTATGCCGCCTCCAAGAAGGCCGCCGAAGCCATGGCCTACGCCTACCACCACCTCTATAAGATCGACGTCAGCGTCTGCCGCTACTTCACGGTCTACGGCCCCGCCGGCCGCCCCGACATGAGCGTCTTCCGCTTCATCAAGTGGATTGATGAAGGCAAGCCCCTTGAACTTTTCGGCGACGGCAGCCAGAGCCGCGATTTCACCTACGTCGATGACATTGCGAACGGCACGATTCTCGCCCTAAAGCCGCTTGGCTACGAAATCATCAATCTTGGCGGCGGCCAAAACCCCATCAGCATCAATGTGCTGATTGACCTGATCGCCAAGGAACTGGGCAAGCGCGTACGCCGGAACGAGGCCCCTTTCCACCAGGCCGATATGAAGGCCACCTGGGCCGACATCGCCAAAGCCAACCGCATGCTGGGATGGGCGCCGACCGTGTCGCTGGAGGAAGGCGTACGCCGTACGGTGGCCTGGTACGTCGAGAACCGCAGCTGGCTCAAGGACGTCAACGTCTAGGACTTGTCCGCCATGCAGAATGTGCGACTTGTTACGGCCGTCGGGGCGCGCCCGAACTTCATGAAGATCGCCCCCTTCATCCGCGCGCTTCGCGATTACGCCTCGTCACCCAGCCCCGCGTTGCGCTTCGAGCATGTGCTGGTCCACACGGGGCAGCACTATGACGACGCAATGTCAGACACCTTCTTCCGCACCCTGGGCATCCCGCATCCCGACATCAATCTCGGCGTCGGCTCAGGCTCACACGCCGAACAGGTCGGCCGGACCATGATTGCGTTCGAGAAGGTGCTCGTCGAACGCCAGCCGCAGTGGGTGATTGTCGTGGGCGACGTCAATGCCACCTGCGCGTGTTCCATCACAGCCAAGAAACAGCGCCTGAAGGTGGCGCACATCGAAGCGGGACTGCGCTCCTTCGACCTGTCCATGCCTGAGGAGATCAACCGCATCGTGACCGACCGCCTGTCGGATCTGCTGTTCACCCCGGATGCCATCGCTGACGAGAACCTGCGTCGCGAAGGCGTCCCGGCAGCACGCATCCGGAACGTGGGCAACATCATGATCGATACGCTCGATGCCAATCGCGCGGCCGCCGCCGCGCTGTCCGTCGAGGGACTCCTCCCGCCCAAACTGATTCCCGAGCAGAACGTGCTCGAATCCGTGGCCAGCCCCGGAGGACTTGCCGGTGGATACGCCGTCCTGACCCTGCATCGCCCTGCCAACGTGGATCAGCGCGACGTCCTCACCGATCTGGTGCGCTTCTTCCTCGATGAACTTTGCCTCGAGCTTCCCCTCATCTGGACCCTGCACCCCCGCACCCGCGCACGGCTGGAGTCCTTCGGGCTCTGGCGTGACCTGCTCGACTGCCCAAGCGTCATCCTGGTGGAACCCCTTGACTACCTCGAGATGCTGCGATTGAACATGGATGCCGCAATCATGCTCACCGATAGCGGCGGCCTGCAGGAGGAATGCTGTGTCCTTGGAACACCCTGCCTGACGCTTCGGCCGCAGACCGAGCGCCCCGTGACGCTCGAGCAGCACGGCGGCGTCTCCCGCCTCGTCGGCAACCAGATCAACCGGATCCGTGCCGGCTTCAAAGACCTCTACCGCCAGCCCCGCCGCCCGCACCGCCCCCCCCTGTGGGACGGGCATACAAGCGGGCGCATCGTCAGCGCCTTGGCCGAGGTCTCGTCCGGCACCGACTAGGCCGCCCGGTCCGCCATTCCCTCTTATCCCGGTCGGCTTTTAGTCAAACACCCTTTTCTGCTGACAGCCCGCCGGATGGTCCGCTACCATGCACCTCTTTGCATGAAAACGACGACGTCATTTACCTTCTCTCACCTCAAGCAGCTTGAGGCAGAATCCATTTTCATCATGCGCGAGGTGGCGGCCTCGTTCGAAAAGCCGGTCATGCTGTATTCCATCGGCAAAGACTCTTCCGTCATGCTGCGCCTGGCCCAGAAGGCCTTCCATCCCGGCAAGATCCCCTTCCCTCTGATGCACGTCGATACCACCTGGAAGTTCCGCGAAATGATCGAATTTCGCGCCCGCATGCAGCGCGAGGTGGGCTTCGAATTGTTGGTCTGGACGAACCAGGAAGGCGTGCGGGATAACGTCACCCCCTTCACCTACGGCTCGAACAAGTATACCCAGATCATGAAGACCGTCGGGCTCAAGCAGGCGCTCGATCACTACAAGTTCGACGCCGCGTTCGGCGGCGCCCGCCGCGACGAAGAGAAGTCGCGGGCCAAGGAGCGCATTTACAGCTTCCGCGACCGCTTCCACCAATGGGACCCCAAGAATCAGCGGCCCGAACTCTGGAATCTGTACAACAACAAAATCAACAAAGGGGAGTCCATCCGCGTATTCCCCATGTCGAACTGGACCGAGTTGGACATCTGGCTGTATATCATGCTGGAGAAGATCCCCATCGTCCCACTCTACTTCGCCAAGGAGCGACCGGTCGTAAATCGCGACGGCACGCTGATCATGGTGGATGACGACCGCATGCCCTTGGAGCCCGGCGAGAAGCCCCAGATGCGCCGCGTCCGCTTCCGCACGCTTGGCTGCTACCCCCTGACCGGCGCCATCGAGTCCCAGGCCGAGACCCTCGAACAGATCGTTCAGGAAATGCTCCTCACCAAGACCTCCGAGCGCCAGGGGCGGATGATCGACTACGACCAGTCCGGCTCCATGGAAGAGAAGAAGAAGGAAGGGTATTTCTGACCGCCATGACCGACGCCATCGCCAACGCCGCCGATGCCCGCGATGACTTGATCCGCCGTGACGTCAGCGCCTATCTGCACCAGCACGAACGCAAGGACCTTCTCCGGTTCCTCACCGCCGGCAGCGTGGACGACGGCAAATCCACGCTCATCGGGCGCCTGCTGTACGACACCAAGATGATCTACGAGGATCAACTGGCCGCCGTCATCCGCGACTCCGCTGTGCACGGAACGACCGACACGGACTTCGATCCCGCTCTGCTCACCGACGGGCTCAAGGCCGAGCGCGAACAGGGCATCACCATCGACGTCGCCTACCGCTACTTTTCCACCGACAAACGAAAATTCATTATCGCCGACACACCCGGCCACGAGCAGTACACGCGCAACATGGTGACCGGCGCCTCGACCTGCGACCTCTCGATCATTCTGATCGATGCCCGGCACGGCGTTCTCGAACAGACCCGGCGCCACAGCTTCATCGCCTCCCTCCTCGGCATCCGCCATATCGTCGTGTGCGTCAACAAAATGGATCTGGTCGACTACTCCCAGGACGTCTTCGAACGGATCCGCCGCGATTACGAGGACTTCGCCGCCAAGCTGCATGTCTCGGACATGTACTTCCTCCCGATTTCAGCCTTGCGGGGCGACAACGTCGTCGATGCCAGCGTCAATATGCCGTGGTTCAAGGGCGCCCCCCTGCTGGCACACCTGGAGAGCGTCCCCGTCTCCGGCGACCGCAACCTGATCGATATGCGCTTTCCCGTGCAGCACGTGCTGCGCCCGAACCTGAATTTCCGCGGCTATGCCGGAACCCTCGCCTCAGGGGTCATTCGAAAAGGCGACGACGTCCTGATCCTGCCCTCGCGACGTACCTCCAAGGTCAAGTCCATCGTGACCTTTGACGGCGAGCTGGCGGAGGCCTTCGCCCCCATGGCCATCACCGTGACGCTCGAGGACGAGCGCGACATCAGCCGCGGCGATATGCTCGCCCACGTCAACAACGTGCCGCATTTTGGACACGATTTCGAAGCGATCCTCGTCTGGCTGAATGAAGAGCCGCTGAAGGTAAACCACGAGTACTTGATCAAGTGCGCCACGAACCTCGTGCCAGGCTTCATCAGCGATGTGCGCTACCGCTTCGACATCAACACCCTGCACCGGCAGGATGCCGAAACGCTGAGCGTCAACGCCATCGGCCGCGTGGCCGTCTCCGTCACCCGCCCCATCGCCCACGACAGCTACGCCCAGAACCGCGGCACCGGCGCCTTCATCGTGATCGACCGCGTCACCAACGGCACGGTCGGCGCGGGTATGATCCTGGAGCGCGACCGCACCGTCACGCCGCGCAAGACGATCGCAAACAAGCCCGTCAGCGACAACATTCGCCGCGAAGTGAGCCTCGTGCAACCGGATGACCGCGCGCGACTCTTGAACCAGGAGCCGGCCACACTCTGGCTCACCGGTCTCAGCGGCTCTGGAAAATCGACCATCGCCAAGCAGCTCGAAAGCCGGCTCTATGCTCGCGGCCAAGCCTGCTTCATTCTGGACGGCGACAACGTCCGCCAGGGACTCAACCGCGATCTCGGGTTCTCGGCCGAGGACCGCGCCGAGAATATTCGCCGCATCGCGGAAGTCGCACGGCTGTTCAATGACGCGGGGCTCATCGTCATCACCTCCTTTATATCGCCATACCGCGCCGACCGGCAGAGTGCCCGCGACATCATCGGGGAGAGCCGGTTCATGGAAATCTACGTGGATACGCCGCTGGGCATCTGCGAACAGCGCGACCCAAAGGGACTCTACAAGAAGGCGCGAGCCGGCGAAATTGAGCGGTTCACCGGCATCAGCGCACCCTACGAGCCACCGCAGGCGCCGGCGCTGACCCTGCCCACGGCATCCGACAGCCTCGAAACCTGCACCGACCGCATCATGGCCCTGCTCGAAGACCGCGGCATCTTGCCCACAGCGACAACGGAGGAAAGCGCGTGAAGTTGTTGGTTCCCGGCCGCATCTGCCTGTTCGGTGAACACAGCGACTGGGCCGGCGGCTACCGGCGCGTAAATGCCGAGATCGAAAAGGGCTACGCCATCATCACGGGGACCAACCAGGGCCTCCACGCAGAGGTCAAGCCCCACCCCACGAAGCTCATCTTCCGCGCCACCCTGGGCAACAATTCGCGCAAAGACTTCGAAATTCCCATGGAACCCCAGGCCCTCCTGGAGGCGGCCCAGAAGGGCGGATTCTTCAGCTATGCCGCCGGCGTCGCATACCAGATCATGACGCACTACCGGGTGCGCGGCATCGAGATCGACAACTTCCTCACGGACCTGCCCGTCAAGAAGGGGCTCTCCTCCAGTGCCGCCGTCTGCGTGCTCGTCGCCCGCGCCTTCAATCGCGTCTATGACCTGAAGCTCACGGTGCGCGGTGAAATGGAGCAGGCCTACCTGGGCGAAATCACCACCCCATCGCGATGCGGACGGCTTGATCAGGGCTGCGCCTACGGCAACCGCCCGATTCTGATGACGTTCGATGGCGACCGCATAGACGTCAAGGAAGTCTCGGTCTCCAAGGACCTCCATTTCGTGATCGTGGACCTCCAGGCGGAAAAGGACACACGCGAGATCCTCAGCCGCCTGAACCGCTGTTACCCCTTTGCGGAAACCGACCTCCACCGCCAGGTTCAGGAGTATCTCGGCCCGATCAACGCCCGCCTCGTCCAGGAAGCTGAAAAAGCGCTGCGGCAAGGCGATGCCGAGGGGCTCGGAACCCTCATGACCGAGGCCCAGGCCAAGTTCGACCAGTGCGTGGCTCCGGCCTGCCCGTCCCAGCTCATCGCGCCTGTGCTCCACAAGCTGCTTCACCACGGCCCCCTCCAGCCGCTTATCTATGGCGGCAAGGGCGTCGGCTCCCAGGGCGATGGCTCGGCCCAGCTGATCGCGCGCGATGCCGCCACCCAGGACCAGGCCATCGAGATCATCGAGCGCGACCTCGGGATGAAGTGCCTCAAACTTGTGCTGCGCCCCGGCCGGCGCGTGCGAAAGGCCGTCATCCCGGCCGCTGGCTTCGGCACCCGCCTGTTCCCGGCGACCAAGGCGGTCAAGAAAGAGCTCTTCCCTGTGATTGGCCGCGACGGGCGCGCCAAACCGGTCATCCTCACCATCGTCGAAGAGGCCATTAATGCCGGTATCGAAGAAGTCGCCATCATCGTGCAACGGTCAGACCAGGAATTGTTCGAGGAAATATTCTGCACGCCTCCGCCCATCGAGAACTTCAACAAACTCTCGCGCGAGAACCAGGAGTACTGCCAGTACCTGATGGATATCGGCCACCGCATCACCTTTCTGTCCCAGGAACTCCAGGAAGGCTTTGGACACGCGGTGTATTGCGCCCGCAAGTGGGTTGGCGAAGAACCCTTCCTCCTGCTGCTCGGCGATCACCTCTACGCATCGGATACGGAACAGACCTGCGCGCGTCAGCTGCTCGACGTCTACGAGCGCTCCGGCCAGAACGTTGTCGGCGTCAAGCGCACGCCGATCGCCGAGGTGCAGGCTTTCGGGTGCGTGACCGGCACGTGGGACAATCCGGACTCGGTCCTCTCCGTCAGCGAATTCTCCGAGAAACCCACCCCGGAGTTTGCGGCCCAGCACTTGCGAGTCGACGGCCTCGATCCGAACGAAATCCTGACCGTCTTTGGCCAGTACGTGCTGAACGCAAAGATCTTCGATTACCTCGAAGAGCATATTCGCCTGAATATCCGCGAGCGCGGCGAATTTCAGCTCACGTCCTGCTTGGATCGTCTGCGGCAGGAGGATGGCTTCCTCGGGTTCGTTGTGCGCGGCCGCCGCTTTGACATCGGGCTGCCAGACGCGTACCGCCAGACCCTGTGGGACTTCCGCAACGCCGGGTGACGCAGCCCCGGGTGAACGCACCCATGGATGGAGGAACCTATGTCAGTCCGTAAACCGCGCGAGAACCATCCCGCATCGCCGTCTGTCGCCCTCATCGGACTCGGATACTGGGGGCCCAATCTGACCCGCAATTTCCACGCGCTGGGCGCCCTCGCCACCATCTGTGATGCCGATCCCTCCCGCCAGGCGCTGGCCGCCACCCTCGCCCCCCATGTCCCCTTTGTCACTTCGTTTGCCGCCGCGCTGGCACGTGCCGACGTGCGTGCCGTTGCCATCGCCACGCCCGCCGCGACCCATTACGAACTGGCCCGGCAGGCGCTGGAGGCAGGCAAGGACGTCTTCGTCGAGAAGCCCATGGCCCTGACCGTCAGCGATGGCCAGGCCCTGGTCGATCTCGCCGCACGCCACGGTCGCATCCTCATGGTCGGACACATACTGCGCTACCACCCCGCCATTGTCCGGCTCGGACAGCTTATTCGCGAAGGCGGACTCGGCCGCATGCACTACCTGTACTCGAACCGCCTCAACATTGGAAAAATTCGCACCGAAGAAAATATTCTCTGGAGCTTCGCGCCCCACGATATATCGGTCATGCTCGCCCTGCTGGGCGAGGAACCCGTCTCCGTGTCATGCGAGGGAGGCGCGTACCTGCGCCCGAACATCCCGGATGTCACCGTCAGTCAACTGACGTTCCCCAGCGGCGTGCGCGGTCACATCCATGTCAGCTGGCTTCATCCCTTCAAGGAGCAGCGCCTCGTCGTCGTGGGGTCGGAGAAAATGGCCGTCTTCGACGATAGCGCCAAGGACAAGCTCCTGCTGTACCCCCACAAGGTCGCCTGGCGCGACCGCGTCCCCACCGCCGTCAAGGCCGATGCCGAGCGGGTAGACATCGACGACGCGGAGCCTCTGAGCCTGGAGTGCCGGCACTTCCTCGAATGCCTCGAGTCGCGACAGACACCGCGAACCGATGGCGCCGAGGGGCTCCGCGTCCTCAAGGTGCTGAGCGCGTGCCAGACGGCCCTCTCCGCCCCGGCTGCGCCGTCACCCCTGCCCGCCCCCGGCGCCCCCACCGCACCCTTTTTCCGCCACCCGACGGCGGCCGTGGACGAAGGCGCCCGCGTCGGGGCCGGCTCCAAGATCTGGCACTTCGCCCATATCCAGAAAGGTGCCCAGGTCGGAACCAACTGCATCATTGGCCAGAACGTCAACGTCGACGGCGGGGCCGTGCTCGGCAACAATGTAAAAGTTCAGAACAACGTCTCGGTCTACTCCGGCGTGACCGTCGAAGACGATGCCTTCCTCGGCCCGTCCTGTGTGCTCACGAACGTCTCCAATCCGCGGTCGCAGATCAACCGGCACGCGCTCTATGAGCAGACCCTCGTCCGCCGCGGTGCCACCATCGGTGCCAATGCCACCATTCTCTGCGGGGTGACGCTCGGCCGCTACGCCTTCGTGGGCGCCGGTTCCGTTGTCACGCGCGACGTCCCTGACTATGGGCTGGTCCTCGGGAATCCGGCCAAGCGTGCCGGCTGGATGAGTCGCCACGGTCAACGCCTGCGCGCCTCCGATGACCAGGGCATCATGACTTGTCCGGAGAGCGGGTATCGCTACCGCGAAGTGGAACCAGGCGTCCTGCGCTGCCTGGATCTCGATGAGGAAGCGCCCCTCCCCCAGGACCAGCGGCTTGGACGCTTGCGATACGATGCGTTCAAGGATTAGAAACTTGTGGTTCGGGATGCACAATAAGGACACGGCCATGAACGTTCCCCTGCTCGATCTCAAAGCCCAGCATGCGTCAATCGCCGATGAAATCAATTTGGCGGTGGCCGACGTGTTCGCCTCCCAGGTGTTTATTGGCGGCCCTCACGTGCTCGCCTGTGAAAAGGCCGTGGCGGCCTACAGTGCCTGCGCCCATGCGATCGGCGTATCCTCCGGGACCGACGCGCTGCTGGTCGCGCTCATGGCCGAGAATATTGGCCCGGGTGACGAGGTCATCACCAGCCCCTACACCTTCTTTGCCACGGGTGGGTGCGTGGCCCGCGTTGGCGCCACACCCGTTTTCGTGGACATCGACCCCGACACCTTCAACCTGAATCCCGAGTTGGTTGCGGCCCGCATCACGTCGAAAACCCGAGCCCTGATGCCTGTCCATCTGTATGGCCAGATGGCAGACATGGATCCCCTCCTCGCCCTCGCGCAGAAACACAATCTCGTCCTGATCGAGGATGCCGCGCAGGCCATCGGCGCCGAGTACAAGGGCCGTCGCGCCGGCTCCATCGGGCACTACGGCTGCTTCTCGTTCTTCCCTTCAAAAAATCTTGGCGGCGCGGGCGATGGCGGCATGGTGGTGACGCAGGATCCCGCGCGTGCCGAGCGCGTGGCCATGCTTCGCAACCACGGTGCCCACCCCAAGTATTACCACCGGTTCATCGGTGGCAACTTCCGCCTGGATGCCCTGCAGGCTGCCGTCGTCACGGTCAAGCTCAAGCACCTCGACGCCTGGACGGCTGCCCGCCAGGCCAATGCCCGCCGCTACGACCGCCTGTTCGCCGATGCCAGCCTCCCGGAGCGGGGCATCGTCCTGCCGCGCGTGCAGCGGGACCGGCACATCTTCAATCAGTACGTGATCCGCACGCCACGGCGGGACGCGTTGCGCGAATTCCTGAATCAGCGCCACATTGGGAATGAGGTCTACTATCCCGTGCCCTTGCACCGGCAGGAGTGCTTTGCCTACCTCGGCTACCAGCCCGGCAGCTGCCCGGAAAGCGAACGCGCCGCGGCCGAATCGCTTGCCCTGCCAATCTACCCCGAAGTGTCCGACGCCCAGGCCCGCACCGTGGTGG
Organism: Lentisphaerota bacterium; assembly: GCA_021413965.1. GTDB lineage: Bacteria > Verrucomicrobiota > Kiritimatiellia > UBA8416 > JAIOPI01 > JAIOPI01. The sequence continues at coordinate 14,466 of JAIOPI010000036.1, forward strand.
ACGCCATCCGGGATTTCTGCACGGCGGCGCACTAGGCACCCAGCCGTCCCCCCCCCGTGCGGGATGGCGCGGCCCTCCACGCGATCCTCACGATGGAGCGGACGGAGGCGCGCCGTCCCATGCCCGCCGCAACGGGCAGGAGTCGTCAGAACAACTCGTCCTTTTCCTGTGCACGGGCATCCGTCCTCGAGTCTTCCGCCTCGTCTTCCGTTTCCGGGAACGGTTCCAGCGTGACCGACTCCCCACGCTTCACCAGCATCTCCACTTTCTTCTCAACTTCGTTGAGCTTGGCGGTGCAGAAACCGATTAGCTTCTGCCCTTCCTCGAAGCGCGCAATCATGTCTTCAAGATTCAGCTTACCGTCTTCCATCTCGGCCACAATCGTTTCCAGCCGCTGCATGGCCCCCTCGAATGAAGGCTGCCCCGCCCCGTCTTCGGCCTTGGCGCCGCCGGACTTCTTTGCGCTCATGGTGCGTCCCTTTCCGTCCTGACAACCGTTGATTCAATCGTGCCTGCCGCCAGCCGCGTTCGCAACCGGTCGCCGGCCTTCAGCTGGCGAACATCCGTGATCACCTTACGCTGCGCGTCCGTCGTCACGCTGTACCCGCGCTCCAAAACGGCAAGCGGGCTCAGCGCGCGAATCTGCGCGTCCAGCCGCCGCACATCCTGCGTGCAGCGTTGCTGCGCAATCCGTAACCGGTGTACGCGCCGCAGGTTCAGATCCCGCAGCCGGGATTGTCCCTCCGCAACGGCTTCCGTCATGGCGTGCTGCATGCGCAGCGACAGCGAGTCCACGCGCTGCATCTGCTGCCTCACAACTTCTGCCGGTTCGCGCAGGACCGGGCTGGCGCGCGCCGCCAGCAACCGGTTCCGCAGCGTCAACACCCGCTCGCGCAACCCGCGCGACAGCGCGACGCGTAACCCCGCCACCCGCTCCTCGAACTCCTCCTTCCGCCCCACCACCAACTCCGCCGCTGCCGAGGGCGTCGCGGCACGCACGTCCGCCACAAAGTCCGCAATCGTGAAGTCGATCTCGTGCCCGACGGCCGAGATCACCGGCAGGCGCGAGCGGGAAATGGCGCGTGCAACCGCCTCCTCATTGAAGCACCACAGATCCTCAAGACTGCCTCCGCCACGGCCGACGATCATCACGTCCAGCCCGCCCCTCGCATTCAGCAGGTCAATCGCGGCTGCAATTTCCGCTGCCGCTCCCGGCCCCTGGACTTTCACCGGCGCCAGCACGACGTGCAGATTCGGGAAGCGCCGACCAATCACGTTGAGGATGTCCCGGATGGCCGCCCCCGTCGGTGACGTCACGATCCCCACATGCTGAGGCAAGAGCGGCAGCGACCGCTTGCGGCTCTCCTCGAACAGCCCCTCCAGCCGCAGCGTCTCTTTCAGCGCTTCAAAGCGCGCCTGCAGCGCGCCCTTTCCGCCCTCTTCCATCTGCCGGATCAGGATCTGGTAGCGCCCGTCACGTTCATAGACCGAGATGTTGCCCTGTGCGCGAACCAACATCCCATCGCGCGGCTCGAAGCGGAGTTCCCGCTGGCTGCCGCGAAACAGCACGGCGGCAATTTGGGCCGTCGCATCCTTCAGGGTGAAGTAGTAGTGCCCCGATGCCGGGCGCCGCAGGTTGGAGATCTCCCCCTCGATCCAGACCTGCCCGAAGCTGCCCTCGAGCACCTGGCGAATCTGCCGGGTGATTTCGCTGACCTGGAATATCTTGCGCTCTCCTGCCATGGCTGCCTTCTGCCGTCGGGTGATGGATGCTGCACCGATGCCGCCCTCAGCAGGTCGGCGCCCTCCCGCGACCAGCCCAAGGTGGCCGCAACGTCCGGGCAAGGCCCTCCCCACCCCTACGGAATCACCTCACGCACGCGCTTGATTTTGCGCGCCTTGCCCGTGCTTTCATCCACATCGATCAGCACACCTTCCAGCGCCACATCCTGATCGGCCACTTCAAACTTGCCCGGCATCCCGCTGATCATCGCGGCCGTCACGCTTGCCAGATCCCGGCCAATCGCTGAATCCCGCGGCCCGGTCATCCCCAGATCCGTGATGTAGGCCGTGCCCTTTGGCAGAAGGCGCTCGTCAGCCGTCGGGATATGGGTGTGCGTCCCCACCACCGCCGTCACGAAACCGTCGAGATAGCGCCCCATGACGACCTTCTCCGACGTTGCCTCCGCATGCATGTCGACCAGAATCACCTTGCCGAGACCGGGCTCCTTGTCCAGCACGCGGCGTATGGCGCGAAACGGGCAATCCACCGGCTTCAGAAACACCCGCCCCACCGCATTGATGACCGTGATCGCGACGCCCTGCGGCCCCGCAACCGTTGTCCAGCCTCGCCCTGGGCATTCCGCCGCAAAATTGAGCGGCCGCACAAGGCGCGGCTCCTTCTCCAGCGCGCTGACAATGTCGCGCTGATCCCACGTGTGGTCGCCAAGCGTAATCACATCAACCCCAAGGTCCAGGATTTCCTTCGCCAGCGCAGCCGTCACGCCCCGTCCGGCGGCCGCGTTCTCCGCGTTCGCCACCACGAAATCAACCGCCTTCTCCGCTCGCCACCGCGTCACCACCTGCGCCACTGCCCGCCGCCCTGGCGCTCCCACAATATCGCCGATCATCAGGATCTTCACGTCCACGTCCTTCCGGCAGGGAGCTGCCGCATGCCATCCCCTGCTGCTTGAAATTCAGCGGCCACGCCACCGCCACTTGTCGCCTACCGCGCGTATTCCACACACCGCGTCTCGCGAATGACCACGATGCGGATCTGCCCCGGATACTGCAGCTCGTCCTCGATCTGCTTGCTGATGTGGCGCGCCATCTGCAGCGCTTCTCCCTCGCCGACACGCCCGGGGTCCACAAACACCCGCACCTCGCGCCCCGCCTGGATCGCATAGCACTTGATCACGCCCGGGTGGCTGTTGGCGATGGCTTCCAGCTTCTCCAGGCGCTTGATGTAGATCTCCGTCGTCTCCGAACGCGCTCCGGGCCGCGAGCTGGAAATGGCATCCGCCGCCGCGGCCAGCGCCGCAAAGACGTTGACGGCCTCCACGTCGTTATGGTGCGCCGCCACGCCGTTTACCACGTCGAGCGACTCCCCACAACGCTTGAGCAGGTCCGCACCGATCAACGCATGCCCCCCCTCGACCTCGTGGTCCAAGGCCTTGCCGATGTCGTGAAATAGTCCGACGCGCTTGGCCACGTCCACATCGAGGCGCAGTTCCGACGCCATCATGGCCATCAGGCGGGCTACCTCCACGGAATGCCGCAGCACGTTTTGGCTGTAACTCGTGCGGTACTTCAGGCGGCCGAGCCTCCGTAGCAGTTCGGGATCGAGGTTCTGGATGCCCAGCTCGTATGCGGCTTCCGCCCCCGCGTTCCGGATGGTCTCCTCCATGCTCTGCTGCACCTTGGCGACCACTTCCTCAATCCGCGCCGGATGAATCCGCCCGTCCGCCACCAGCACCTCCAGCGCCTGCCGTGCAATCTCACGCCGGATCGGATCAAACGACGTGATCACCACCGCTTCGGGCGTATCGTCGATCAGCACGTTCACGCCCGTGCACGCCTCCAACGCCCGGATATTCCGCCCCTCGCGCCCGATCACGCGCCCCTTCATGTCTTCGCTCGGCAGCGCCACGGAACTGGTCATCGTCTCGCTGGCATGCGACCCCGCGTAGCGCTGGATCGCCAGCGTCACAATCTTCGTCGCCTCGCGCTCCGCCGTCTCGCGGGCCTCCTCCTGCTTTCGCCTGATGAGGCTGCTCATCTCGCCCTGCACGTCCCGCTCCACCCGGAGCATCAGCGCCTTGCGGGCTTCGTCACCCGTCATCCCGGCCGCCCGCTGCAACTTGGCACGCTCTTCGGCGATGATCGCCTCGAGCTCGCCCTGCTGCCGCCTGAGCGCCGCATCCCGCGCCTCGACCTCCTGCAGGCGCGCCTCGCACGCCGCGTCCTTCTTATCCAGCAGCGCCGCCTTGCGATCCACGTTAACTTCGCGCTGCGTGAGGCGCTCCTCCAACTGCGCCAATTCCCGGCGCCGTGTCTCCGTCGCCGCCTCAAACTCCTCGCGCGCCTTCAAACGCTCCGACTTGATCTGCAGTTCCGCCTCGCGCCGAAGCGTCTTCGACTCGCGCACCGCGTCATCCAACGCCTGCTTGGCGCGTGCCTCGCTCTCCTGTATGCCCAGCCGGCCAATCACCATCCGGGCCATGTATCCAAGGCCGATCCCGATCAGACCGGCGAGGGCCGCGATAATGGTTTCCATGCGTTTATCCTTTCCCTGTCGACGACGGACGCAGGACCGCGGTGCTCGTCACGACGGCATCCATGCGCACGTCGCGCACCCCCATGGGAACCCGCTCCACGACCTGAAAATCAAAGGCCACGGCCGCCTTGAACGGTCGCCCCCCGGCCGTGAGCATGCGGTCATAGTGACCGCCACCATGCCCCAGGCGCCCGCCGGCGGCGTCGAATGCAAGCCCCGGAACCACCACGAAGTCTACCTCGCCGGTCGGCACGGCACGTGCCCCCGCCGGCTGCGGAATGCCCAGCGGGCCACGCACGACCTCGGCCCCTGCCGGGTAGTCCACGAACCCGTACTGCCGCCCCGAGCGGTCAAAGGCCGGCACGCATACCGCCCGGCCCTGTTCGTGGCAGGCCGCCATGATCCGCTCCGTGCTGACTTCCCCCGCCATGGATACATAGCACGCCACGCGCCCGGCCGCGCGAAATTCCGGCAGCGCCAGCAGGCGCTCCGCGATGGCCTCACTCGCGGCCGCGATCCATGGCGCGCTCAGCCCCTTGCGGCGCGCGCGAATGGCCTCGCGCAGCGCCTGCTTGGCCGCCAACAGTTCCGGCGCCTCCTCGCTCATGGCGTCCCGCCTGCGCTGCGATCGGTCTCGGCGCCCTGCCGTTCCGCCTCCCAGCGCTGCATGCGCTGGGCGATGATCTCTTCGTAACCCTGCCGACCATCGGGCATGTAATACCGGGTACTCGTAGGCGCGTAATCCTGCGCGACGTGATGCCCGGCATAATCGTGCGGATACCGGTAGGTATCGACCTTCCCGTCGGCGGCGCCTCCCGCCGTGCGCAGCGTCTTGTTGCGCAAGTGGCGTGGCACCTCCAACGACCTCCCCGCCTCCACATCCTCCATGGCCTTGTTGATCGCCACGTATGACGCATTGCTCTTCGGCGCCGTCGCCAGGTACGTGGTCGCCTGCGCCAGAATGATGCGCGCCTCCGGCATCCCTACGAACTCCACAGCCTCCATCGCCGCCGTGGCCACCGTCAGCCCGCGTGGATCCGCATTCCCGATGTCCTCGGACGCCAGGATCACCAGCCGCCGCGCCACAAATCGCGGATCCTCGCCCGCGTAGAGCATCTTGGCCAGCCAGTACACGGCCGCATGCGGATCTGACCCCCGAACACTCTTGATGAACGCCGAAATCGTGTCGTAGTGCCCATCCTCGTCGTGATCGTAAACCACGATCTTCTTCTGAATGGAATCCTCGACCACGCGGCGGTCGATCACAACCTGGCCCTGCTCATTGACAGGCGTCGACAGCGCCGCGATCTCCAGCGAATTGAGTGCGCGCCTGGCATCGCCTTCCGCCAGCCGCGCGAGCTGCTGCAGGGCGTCCCCCTCCGCCCGCACGCGGTATGCCGCCAGCCCACGCTCGTCAGACACGGCCCGCCCCAGCAGGGTGACAATGGCGTCCTCGCTCAGGGGGGACAGCTCGAACACCAGCGACCGCGAGGTCAGGGGGCTGTTGATGAAGAACATCGGGTTGTGGGTCGTCGCCCCGATCAGGGTCACGGTGCCGGCCTCCACATGCGGCAGCAGGATGTCCTGCTGGGCCTTGTTGAACCGGTGAATCTCGTCAATGAACAGGATCGTCTCCTGCCCCTCGCGCCGGCGCACGTGGTCCGCCCGCTCAATCAGCGCCCGCAGCACGGCCACGTTGGCCAGCACACCGCTCGTGCGGTCAAAGCGGCGGTGCGTGGCGCTGGCGATAACCTCGGCCAGGGATGTCTTACCGCAACCCGGAGGACCGTAAAGGATGACGCTGTTCAGCCGGTCGGCTTCGATGGCGCGCCGCAACAGCTTGCCGGGGCCAAGGATTCGGTCCTGACCGACAAACTCATCGAGGGTTCGGGGGCGCATGCGAGCCGCCAATGGCTGCCCCTGTGGCTCCGCGGAGTGTTCCGCGTCTGCCTCGAATAGATCCATGCTGCCCCCGAAAAGAAAAAACCCCGCCATGTCGTAAAGGATGGAATTCTCATAACCTCACGAATGAGGTGGGTGCTGTATTCGCCGTCATCCGGTTCCCGCTTTCGCGGGATCCAACAGCCGGCGCTTTCCAACTCCCTGAGTATTTCAACGTTAGAGAAATCCACCCGTAGGCGAACACGGCAGGGAAAAGCTTCTCAGTCGAGCACGTCTGTATACCGTCGGCTAAAGAGAACGATCCCCTTTTGCGGCGTCAACCCTCTCTGATTTCCGCCCCCAAGGTTCGCTTCAAGGCCTGCCGGATGCGCTCATCGTACTGATTTGCCTCCTCATCAGTTAGCGTCCGCTCTCCGGACTGATACACCAACGAGTAAGCCAAACTCTTACGCTCTGCGCCTACCGCTTCACCACGGTATATATCAAACAGATTCACTTGCGTCAATTCTGAAGGGCCTGCGGCACGGATCACGGAGACAATGGATTCGTGCCGGACGTCCTCCGCCACAATCAGGGCAACGTCATGGGAAATCGCGGGATACACAGGCACCGCCGCAAAGCTGCGCGGCCGGTCGGCCTGCTCCAGCAACGGCTCCAATACCATCTCGGCGACGCCGACGGGCTCTGAAATCCGCCACTCATCCCGCAGATCCCGTCGCACCAAGCCGGCGGTGCCCAGCACCTGCCCGCCGGCGGTCAGCGTGAAGCACCACCCCGGCTCCATGACGCCATGCGCCGACGGTGCCAATTCAAGCATTGCGCCCATCTGAGCCCGGCATAGCGTTTCCAACACGCCCTTGAGCCACAGGAACATGTCCTCAGACGTGACGGCCCGGTGCCCGTCGAGCCCGCTGCGCCCTGCCTTGCCCATCAGTCCCAACGCCAGGTGCTCGGCTTCCTGCAAACTGCCGTCTCCCGATTGTGTGAACACGCGCCCCATTTCAAAAAAGCCGGCATCGGCTACCTGCCGGCTCATATTGTGTCCCAGGGTCAAGAGCAGCTGCGGCAGCAACGCCGGGCGAAGCACGCCGTGATCGCTGCTCACCGGATTGGGAAGGATCACCCGCCGCGCGGGATCGTCGCCCCCCACGCGGTCAAGACTCTTCTCCGCCATGAAGCTGTAGTTCAAAATCTCGCGCAACCCGAGCGCGGCCAGTTTCTCGCGGCACCGCTGGCGCGCCCACGGCCGTGAATCGTCCACGCCCATACTGACCGTGCCGTGCGGCACCGCATCCGGAACCTGCTCCAGGCCATGCATGCGCGCCACTTCCTCGATCAAATCCGCCTCGATCTCGATGTCGCGCCGGAAAGACGGCACGCGCACCGTACAGGCGCCGACATCCCGCCCTTCCACCGCCAGCCCCAGGGAGGTGAAAATCCGGCAGATTTCATCGGCCCCGACGTCGATGCCGAGCAGGGCCTGGCACCGCGCAAACCGGCAGGTCACGCGCCGCGGCTGAGCCTTGCCGGGATACACGTCAATCACGCCCCGCGCCGCCACGCCGCCCGCCGTCTGCAGCATCAGGCCCACCGCGCGACGGCTGGCCCAGTCGGCCAGCTCGGGATCCACCCCGCGCTCAAAGCGATGCGACGACTCGGTCGCCAGCCCGAGCGCAACACTCGTGCGATGCGTGCCGGGCGCGTCAAAGCTCGCGCTCTCCAGCAGCACATCGCGGGTCGTGTCCAGGATCTCGCTGCCCGCGCCGCCCATGACACCGGCCAGCGCCACCGGACGTCGCGCGTCGGTGATCAGCAGCATCTCAGGCGTCAACCGCCGCTCGATGCCATCCAGCGTATGCATGGATTCCCCAGCCGACGCGCACCGCACCACCACGCTCTGATCAGCCAGCCGCGTGTGGTCAAAGGCATGCAACGGCTGTCCACACTCCAGCATGACGTAATTCGTCACGTCCACAATGTTGCTGATCGGGCGCACGCCGCAGCGTTTCAGGCGGCGCTGCATCCAGTCCGGGCTCGGCCCCAGTTGCATCCCCTGGAGCACACGCGCCGTGTAGCGCGCGCAGCGCTCGGGGGCACTCACGGCCACGCGGGCCAGCCCAGCCACGTCGGGCCCCGCTTCCGCGTACCCCACATCTGGCAGCTGCAGGCTCGCGCCAAAAAGCGCGGCCACTTCCCGGGCCATGCCGATGATGCTCAAGCAGTCCGGCCGGTTCCACGTGATCTCCAACTCCAAGACAACATCCGGCAGGCCCAACGCCGCCAGCAGCGGCGTACCCGCGGCGACCTCGCCGTCCACCAGCAGAATCCCGCTGTGGTCACTCGAGAGCCCCAACTCGTCCTCCGCGCACAGCATCCCGTGCGACTCCATGCCGCGCACGCGACGCTTCTCAATGCGCATCCCGCCCGGCAGGGCCGCCCCGACCGGCGCGAAGGCCGCCTTGTCCCCCGCCTTGAAATTCGATGCCCCGCACACCACGGGAAGCTCGGTGACGCCGTCGTACACGACACACAGCACCAGCTTGTCGGCACCCGGATGCTTCTCCACGCGACGGATCTCGCCAACCACCAACCCGTCCAAGCCCTCGCCAAGGCGATGGATGCCCTCGACTTCTACGCCGGAAAATGTCAGGCGCTTCGCCAACTCTTCCGGCGTGGCCTCAAAGGCGACGTACTCTTTCAACCAACTGATCGGGACTTTCATGATGTGTGGTCGCCAGGTTTCCCATGCCGGGTTTCAGATCGAATTCTCCAAAACCCCTTTTCGACGTTCGTATCCACCGGCGGGCATGCCCGCCCTCTAGCCTTCGCCCGGCCCGCTGCCCCAGGCGCCGTCCTTGACGATCCCGCTGGGATTCGCCCGCGACGGCCGAATGCGGCTTCGGCTCCCCTGCGTGCTGACGCCTGGAACTCCAGCCCCGCCCGTCCGCCCCCCATCACTCGAACTGCTGCAAGAACCGCGCATCATTCTCATACAGCATCCGGATGTCGGGAATGCCGTACTTGATCATCGCCATGCGCTCGATACCCATGCCGAAGGCAAAACCCGTAAACGCCTCCGCGTCGTAGCCCACGTGGGCAAACACGCGCGGGTCCACCATGCCCGCACCGGCAATCTCGATCCACCCGCTGTGTTTGCAGACCCGGCAGCCTTTGCCCCCGCACACGTGGCACGAGAAATCGCACTCCACGCTCGGCTCGGTGAAGGGAAAAAAGTGCGGCCGGAAGCGGACCCCCACGCGCGGCCCCATCATGTCCCGGGCAAAGTACGCCAGCGTCCCCTTCAGGTCCGCCAGCGACACCTGCCGGTCCACGTACAGGCCTTCGATCTGGTGGAAATTCGCACTGTGCGTCGCGTCGGTCGTGTCGCGCCGGTAGCAACGTCCTGGCGTGACAATACGGACTGGCGGCGGATGTGACTGCATGACCCGGATTTGCACCGGCGACGTCTGCGTCCGCAGCAGCGCCCCGCCCTGCAGCCAGAACGTGTCCTTCGCATCCAGGGACGGGTGGTAATCCGGCGTGTTGAGCGCCGTGAAATTGTTGTACGGCGTTTCGATGTCCGGCCCTTCAGCCACGGCAAAGCCGAGCCTCGAAAAGATGCGCACGGCATCGGCAATGACCAGCGAAACGGGATGCAGGGAACCCAGCCCGCGCCAGGCCCCCGGCAGCGTGTGATCAAATGCCGGCCCCTGCTTGCGCGCGGCGCCGCCGAAGACGGCCAGGCGCGCCTCCACGAGGGCATTGACCTCGTTCTTGAACACGTTGGCGCATCGCCCGACTTCGCCGCGCTCCTCCGGGGGCACGTCCTTCAGACCCTTCATGATCTGTGGCAACAGCCCCTTGCGCCCCAGGTATCGGATGCGCACCGCTTCCAGAGCCTCGGCGTCCGTGGCCCCCCGCGCCTCGGCCAGCGCCTGCTCCGTAACCGCAGCGATCTCTTTTGCGTTCATAGCAACTGAAAGCGGACGACGGAACCTCGGCGATCCCGGGTCAGGCGGCGATGGCCCCGGACGTCCGCGCCGTCTCCCCTCCAAAAACAATCGGCCATCCCCGGAGAGATGGCCGACAGGTGGCTTGCCCAGCGCACTGCAATCAACTCAGGCCAGGCTCGCCTTCGCCTGCGCGACGAGCGACGCAAAGCCCTGCGGATCGTGAATCGCGATCTCCGACAGCATCTTGCGATTCAGCGCCACGTTTGCCTTCGTCAGCCCCTCGATCAAACGGTTATAGGGAAGGCCGTGCTCGCGGGCCGCCGCGGACAGACGCACAACCCACAGCGCACGATATTCGCGCTTCTTGTCCTTGCGATGACGGGTGGCCAGAACCATGGCGCGGTCCACGGCCTCCGTCGCCTGGCGGAACAACTTGCTGCGCGAACCGCGAAAACCCTTCGCCAACTCCAAGCGACGCTTGCGGCGCCGACGGGATGCGGGTGCATTGGTAGCTCTTGGCATGATTCTTCCTCCCTGACGTCCGCTCGATTACCGGCTGAGCAAATGCCGCATCCGCTTTTCCTCGGGACGACTTAACACGCCAGTCCCCCGAAGATTGCGCCTGCGCTTAGCCGACTTGCTGCTCATCAAGTGGCCGGTCCCGGCACGCTTGAATTTCACCTTGCCGCGCGCCGTCAACTTCAGGCGCTTTACCGCGGCCTTCTTGGTCTTCATCTTGGGCATGATTCGCTTGTCCCTTTTCCCAGTCGGGAAGTTTGGGGCGCCATTCGGCGCCGAAAGGTTGAGAACGTATCCAACGCCGCCGGCGCCGTCCAGCCTTTTTTCGCAGGAACGACGAGCCCCACGACACGGTCGGCCTCGCCACGCCTCCCAACCCTCGCCGCAAGCCGTCGCCCGAGGTGAACCGGAGGGGAACCCACGCCGCCTGACCGGAGGCCCTACTTCTTGTTCGGCTTCCCGCCCAGCATGGCAAACACGCTGCGCCCCATCATCTTAGGCTCCAGGTCCAGCACCGCCACGTCATCGCAATCCTTGATGACGCGATGAATGACCTGCATCCCCAGTTCCTTGTGCGCGTTCTCGCGCCCGCGGAACTGCAGCGTCAGCTTGACCTTGTGCCCCTTCTCGATGAAGTCACGCGTGTGGGTGAGCTTCGTCTGGTAGTCATGTTCCGCGACATTGGCGTGGAACTTCACTTCCTTCACCGCGCGATTGTGCACGAGCGCCTGGCGCCGCGCCTTCTTCTTCTTCACGGCCTCACTGTAACGGAACTTTCCGAAGTCCATGATCCGGCATACCGGCGGCTCGGCGTTGGGCGAAATTTCCACCAGATCCAACCCGTGCTCTTCCGCCAGGCGCATCGCGTCGCGCGTGGCCATCACGCCGCCCATCTCACCATCCGGCAAAACGCAGCGGACCATCGGCACGCGGATCTTGTGATTCACTCTGATGAACGAACGAATAGCAGCCTCCTTGTTTCGCCGCCTGCCGGCAGCTTCAGTTAACACCAGCCGCACGCCCATGCGGCGGCCCCTGGCCCTGCACCAGCGCCACAAAGTCCGCCACCGGCACCGCACCGATGTCCCCCTGCGTACGCTCCCGCACGGCCACTGTTCCCGCTTCCTGTTCCTTCGGCCCCACCACCAGCATGTACGGCACCTTCTCCGCCTGGGCCCGCCGAATCTTCGCGCCGATCTTCTCCGACCGGCTGTCCAGCGTGGCCCGGATGTCCGCCTCCCGGAGCGTCTGCAGCACTGCCGCCCCGTACGCCGTCACATGCTCCGTCAGCGGCAGCACGCGCACCTGTTCGGGGGCCAGCCAGGCCGGGAATGCGCCGCCGTAATGCTCGATCAGAATGCCGAAGAAGCGCTCGAGACTGCCCAGCAACGCGCGGTGCACCATGTAAGGCCGGTGCGGCTTGCCGTCGTCCCCGATGTAACTCAAATCGAATTTCTCCGGCAGGTTGAAGTCGAACTGGATCGTCCCCATCTGCCATTCGCGGTCCAGCGCGTCCTTGATCTTCAAGTCGATCTTCGGCCCGTAAAACGCGCCCCCGCCCTCGTCCCGCTCAAACGGCACGTTCACCCCGCGCAAGGCCTGCTCCAGCGACGCCGTCGCCTGCGCCCAGCGCGCCTCCTCGCCCACCGCCTTGGCGGGCTTGGTCGCCAGGTACGCCGAGACCTGCTCGAAGCCGAACGCGCGCAGCACGCGCAGCGCGAAGTTCACGGCCGCCGCCACCTCGCCCTCGATCTGATCCGGCGTGCAGAAGATATGCGCATCGTCCTGCGTGAACCCCCGCACGCGCAGCAACCCGTGCAGCACCCCGCTCTTCTCGTAGCGATACACCGTGCCCAACTCGGCCCAGCGCAGCGGCAGGTCGCGGTACGAACGCATCGCGCCCTTGTAAATCTGGATGTGGAACGGGCAGTTCATCGGCTTCGTGAAGTAATCGCCGCCGTCCACCTCCATCGGCGAGTACATGTTCTCCTTGTAGAACTGCAGGTGCCCCGAGGTCTCCCAGAGGTGCGCCCGCCCGATGTGGGGCGTGTACAGCAGCTCGTACCCGTTGCGAAAATGCTCCTTGCGCCAGAAATCCTCGATGACCGAACGCACCCGCGCCCCGCGCGGGTGCCAGTGAATCAGGCCCGGCCCGACGTCGTCCTGGATGCTGAACAAGTCCAGCTCCTTGCCGAGCTTGCGGTGATCGCGGCGCTTCGCCTCTTCAATGCGATCGAGCAGGATGCGGATTTCCTTGTCAGACGATCCCACGATCCCGTACAGGCGCTGCAGCATCGGGTTTGTCTCGATGCCGCGGAAATAGGAACCCGCCACGGACGTCAGCTTGAAGGCGCGCAACTCGCCGGTGCGTTCCAGGTGCGGACCGCGGCAAAGATCCACGAAATCGCCGCAGCGAAAGAACGTGATCGTCTCCTCCGCCGGAATGTCGGCCAGCCGCTGGACCTTGTAGTCCTGCCCGCGCTCGCGCAGCAGGCGCTCCGCCTCGTCGCGCGTCACTTCCGTCCGCTCGAAAGGGCTGTCTTCCTTCACGATCTTGGCCATTTCGGCCTCGATCGCGGCGAAGTCATCCGGAGAAAGGCGCTGGGGCAGGTCGAAATCGTAGTAAAAGCCGGCATCCGTCGCGGGGCCAATGTCCAGTTTCACATCCTTGAACAACCGGCAAACCGCCGCCGCCATCACGTGCGCCGCACTGTGGCGCATTCGCATGATATCCAAAGTCAATCCTCCCCGGCGTGTTTCGTCACGCGCGTAGTCTACGTGTACCGCGCAACGTGTGTCAACGCGACTCGCCACCAAAGCGAAAGCCCGCCGCGGAGTCTGCGCCCCCCGCCATCGTGCCCCCCTGCCCCGCATACTCGCCGCGGCCCTGAAGCTTCAGGGATTTCAAAAGGTGTGCACCAGCAGCCCCGAACGCAGCTTCGGCTCGAACCACGTGCTCTTCGGCGGCATGATCTGCCCCGCATCGGCGATCGCCATCATGTCCGTCACCGTCACCGGATACATCGCAAACGCGGCCGCCGAGGCGCCGCTGTCGACGCGCTTGACGAGTGCATCGGTCCCCCGGATCCCCCCCACAAATTCGATGCGCGCGTTCGTGCGCGGATCGTCGATGCCCAGGATTGGCGCCAGCAGGCGATCCTGCAGCACGCTCACATCCAGCCCCGACACCGGGTCCGCGCCTTGCGGAGCATCCCACGCCAGGCCATACCAGCGCCCCGCCAGGTACATCGCCGCCTGCCGTGCGCCCGCCGGAGCCGACGGCGCCCCATCCGTGACGCGAAAGGCCTGGCGCACCCGCGCGAGGAACGCCGCCGGCGTGAGGCCATTCAGATCCTTCACGCACCGGTTGTAGGGTAGAATGCGCAGCTGATCGGCCGGGAAGAGCACGGCCATGAACCAGTTGTAGTCGTCATCGTCACGGGGCCGTGCACTCGCCGCGCGCAGCGCCGACGCCGCCCGTACCGCCGCCGCCGCCCGGTGATGCCCGTCGGCAATGTAGCTGACAGGTACCGCCGCAAACAACGCCTGCAGCATCGTGGGGTCTGTGACTTTCCAAATCGTGTGCTGCGACCCGTCCTCGCCGTCCGCCTGCAGCATCGCCACCTGCTCGGTCACCTCGGCGACGATGCGGTCGATGGCGGGAACATCACGATACGTGAGAAACACCGGCCCCGTATGGGCGCGCACCGTCACCATGTGACGCGTGCGATCGTTCTCCTTGTCGGCACGCGTCTTCTCGTGCCGGCGGATCACGTTGCCCGCGTAGTCGCCCACGTGGCAGCATCCCACCACGCCAGTTTGCGCATGATCGCCCTTGGTGATGCGATAGACATAGAGACAGGCGTGCGGTTCGCGCACCAGGGCGCCCTCGCGCTGAAAGCGGGCAAAGTTGGCGGCAGCCCGCTCATAGACGCCGTCGCTGTGGGGGTCCGTCCCCTCCGGTAGCTCCAACTCGGCGCGCGAAATGCGCAGGAAGCAACGCGGCTTGCCGGCGGCCAACGCCGTCGCCTCCGCCGTGTCGACGACGTCATAGGGAACGGCCGCGACTTCGCTGGCCAATCCGGGCGGGGGATGCAGGGCGCTGAAAGGGGCAACACGCATGTGCCTAGTTCAAGCTGCAGCGCCCGCAGGCCCCGGGATTGCCGGAGCACGCGGGAAACGCAGGCGTGGACTCGCGGCCCCCGCCCGACACGGCGAAAACCGAAAGCTTCTTGGCGAGCCGGCTGGAACCGCAAGCGGGGCACTTGGCGCCCTTCCAGTCCGTCTTCGGCACCAGTTGTTCGGCCTCGTGGCCGCAGGCTTTGCACTGGAATTCGTAAATTGGCATGGGTGAAGAGTAGCCCTGCCGCCGCATGCCTGACAAGTGTTTTTGCGGGGCTTGGCAGCGCGCCGGCGATGCCATAGAATCGCCGGATCCGCGTCTTTGGGTCATCATCGCCGCGCAACTCGACTGGCACGCTATGAGATTCACGCTTCAGACCATCGGCATGCTCGCGATCAGCAACATCTTCATGACCTTCGCCTGGTACGGGCACCTCAAGACCCTCAAGGGGCGCCACGTCATGATTGCCGTGCTGGTCAGCTGGGGCATCGCCTTCTTCGAGTACCTGGTACAGGTTCCAGCCAACCGCATCGGCCACCAGGTGATGACCGTCGGACAGCTGAAGATCGTCCAGGAAGTCATCACGCTCTCCGTGTTCGTCCCTTTCGCCGTCCTCTACATGGGCGAACCGCTGAAGATGAACTACCTCTATGCCGGCCTCTGCCTGCTCGGTGCCGTCTACTTCATGTACGTCCGCACCTAGCAGCCTGTCGGACTTGCGACAGTCGTTTTCATCAGTTTCGATAGCGTGGGTAAGCGCGGATGGTAAACTACGCGTCCATGAGCACACGCTTTGTGACGGTGGATCGGGAGACGCCGATGCTGTTGCCGGTGGACTT
>JAIOPI010000033.1 GCA_021413965.1 Lentisphaerota bacterium
GCCGAACAGTGGATCAACAACTACCCCCGCAAGATCATCGACTTCGACTCACCCAGCCAGCGCTTCGACAAGGAACTCAAACTGATCGCCGCGTGACGAAACCCAGACCACTAC
The DNA here is from genome assembly GCA_021413965.1 of Lentisphaerota bacterium. Classification (GTDB taxonomy): domain Bacteria; phylum Verrucomicrobiota; class Kiritimatiellia; order UBA8416; family JAIOPI01; genus JAIOPI01. The sequence continues at coordinate 115 of JAIOPI010000033.1, forward strand.
ATGCGACATTTAGCGTTGCAACCTACCGTGCGTTTGGCGTCATGGCAATTCCGTGAGCCGGTAGAAACGCAGCGGCTCGGCCGCGGCGTTGGTGTCGTGGTACGTCGCCTCGGAGACCGTTGCCGTTACGATGGCCACGGCACGCCATGTGCCGTCCGTCAGGGCCGCGCGGTGTTCCACACGGTAAGCGGCACCGGGACGCGCCGGCCACGCCAGCATGAAAACGTCGGCGGCGCTACTGACCTCCTGAATGACCAGCACCGCGTTGGACGCCGCCGGCGTCGCCCACGACAGGGGACGCATGGGCCCCACCCCATCCGGCCAGCGTCCCTGGGTGCGGTCGGACTCCTGCGCCCCAAACGTGACGGCATCCACCAGCGTCCCGTCCGGCGCGTAAAGCGCCAGCGCTTCGCCACCCTTGCTCAGCGAGAAGCTCACATGCAAGTCGCGCCCCGGCTCATTCTGCTCCGCCTGGCCGTCTGCCCACAGCAGGAGAAAACCGCGCGGCTCGATCCAAGTTCCGCCCGGAATGACGAACGCATTGGTAACGTCCATCCCGTCGGCAAGCCGATACCCGCCCAGGTGCACGCGGTCGCTGGCCGGATTGTGAAGTTCAAACCAATCCTGGAAGCGGCCATCCGCGGGATCGGCAAGCGTGCGTGTGTTGTCCGCCAGCCACTCGTTGATGGCGACGGTGATCGGCGAAGACGTGGGCGAGTTCGCCTGGCCGGGACTCGGGTCGTGAAACACCTGCCGGCCGAAGCGATCCCCGTCGGGATAGGAGCCATAGGACGTGTCCGGCTCCAGCGGGCCGTAGTTGAGGAAGTCGACAAGCACCGCTCGCTCCGCCTCCCCGCGAGCCAGGGCCACCGAACCGCTGACGCGATCGATCGCGAAACTCGTATGCGGGGAGCCCGGCGCGGACTCGCCCGGCTCTCCATCCAGCCACACCAACAGGCGTTCTCCGACGCCAATCACGACGCCTGTCGGGAAGGCCCAGCGCGTCAGATCTCCATAATCGTTGCTAAGGAAGTAGCCGCCCAGATCCAGCGCGTTGGTTTCCGCGTTGAGGAGTTCCAGCCACGGATCGTAGTCCCCCCGGTTGTCCACCGTCGTCGTCCGGTTGGATACCATGATCTCCGTCATCCACAACCGCGGGAACGGCGGCAGTGGCGCGGCCACGTTGTTCGTGGCGCCGGGGGTGACGCCAGCCGCCTCGTTGGTCGGGATCCGCGCAACGCTGTGCGCGTCCGCGAGACTGCTGGCGGTCAACCCGATGACCAGCGTCGCGGGCGATTCGGTTTCCAGGTACGCGTAGCTCAGCGTGACGGGCGTGCCTCCCAACCCGCCGAGCGGTCGCGCCTGCACGACGGCATGCGTGGGCGCACTTCCGGGGCTCGCCGCAACCAGGCACAACGCGCCACCCCCCGCGTAGGGATTCGTCGCGGTGATGAACGTCCCACTATGATTGCCCAGCGCCGACCAGGATCCGCTCATGCCCGCTTCAAAATCTCCATTGGCCAGCAAGTTGGCGCCCGCGCCGGCCACGGTCCCCGTCACCAGCATCAGGCGATCGACACACACCGCGCCGGCGGCTTGCAGATGCAGGCTCAACTTGGCCCCCGCCAGCACCAGTGGGCTGGCGTTGGTGACCGTGCCCGTGAGGCTGCGCAACCGCCAGGCCGGCGCCGGCGCGGGAGCGGCCACCCCCCAGTTGCCCGGACGGTCGTTGTCCTGATCGGGGTCGATGACCTGCAGCGACTGGCCATGCCCATCGGCCTCCGCCGGCCAGGGCGGATCGTCGTCGTAGTGCACAACGTCCAGGTCAATCCACGTGTTGCTCGTGGCGCCGGGCATCTGCAGGAGCAGGGGCTCCCCGTCATTGTCCAACTCGCCGCCGTAGGCCCCGACGACCACCTCAGCGTTGGTGTAGATCAGCGTGTAGGTCGTCACATTGTCCGCGACGACGCGGGCTTCGCCGGGCCGGATGAAGCTGCCGGGTGGAAACGTGAACTCGATACCGCTGAAACGCGCCCCGGAAAGGTCGAACGTCTCCGTCGTGGAGCGGTTCACGATTTCCACATAATCCGCGTGCTCGCCGGGCGCGTGATACATGATTTCGCTGATCACGATCCACCCTGCCGGATCGGGCGGCGCCACGGTGGCGGTGGCGGTAATCGTGTCCGTGGCGAGAAGCTGTCCAAAGCGGTCGAACCCCTCCACGTTGAGTGCGTTGGCGCCGGGCTGGAGCGGAACGGTGGTGGCCCAGTTGGTGACGGATGGAAACTCAAGCGCGAACCGCGCGCCGTTGATGCGGATCTCCGCGATGTCAACGGGGGCCGTGCCGGCCAGCGTGGCGCGCGGCGCGTCTACTGTGAAATCGAGTCCGTCGTTACTGGTGATCGCAAAGGGCGCCTCCACCGTGGCGATCAGGGGCAGCAGGTATGCGCGACGGTTCGCCAGCCACGCTTTCACGGTGGCCGGGCTGGTGTGCGCCAGACCGTTGGCCGTCATGGCCGCATCGAGTTCGTCGAGCACCGGATGGCAGCGCGCGGGCAACATCGGCCCGTTCACGGCCTCCTTGAGCAGGCGCCAGTAGGCGCGGCGGAACGGCGGGTGGTTAAAGAGACGCGCGGTCACGGGATCGTCGTTGAAAAACGGATCGTGGTGCGCCGCCGTCGTGTAGCGCGTGTACATGGAGAAGTCCGTGTCCTGCAGGAACGCCGGTCCGGGGCGGATGCGCGACAGGTACACGAAGGCATTGTGGTGCAAATCGTAGCCCCAACTGTCGATGTTCTCCAGGAGGTGATTGACGACAAAATACCCGAGCCAGCTGTCCAGATCCGCGAGCGCCGCGGTGCGGGCGCGGTACGCCTCGCCAAAGGGCAGGTTGAAAGCCTCCACGCGCGCGTAGACGTCCTTCAAGTCATCCGTGGGCGTCTTCGGTTTTCGCGGGCGCCAGACATCGCGATAGCGGGACTGCTTGTACGCCCCGCCGTCGCTGACCATGAGGGTGAGCGCCTGCTCGGTTTCTTGCTTGAAAATCGGCGGGTCATCCTCCCCGGGACACCAGCTCTCCACGAAATCCTGGCTGGGCACCTGGTAGTCATGCAGGGGCTGGCGCAGGACGCCATTCACGCGTACGTTGACGTACCTCAAATTCGAGTAGGACCGGCCAAGCTGGCGCGCCAGCCAGAACGAGAATCGCTCGGCTTGACGCGTGCTGTCCTCGTTGGCGTGGCCGGTCATGTCGAGTTTGATTTCGTTGTCGCCCAGGACGCGCTCCGATTTGGGCACCTCCAGGTTGTAGGCGCACATACGCGAGCCCGCGGGGCCGTCGTAGGTCCGCCAGCCCCCTCGGTAGTGGCCGCCGCTGTTGTAGATCGCGCGCGCGCCCTCGACAATCAGGGTGAAATCGATCGGTTCGTTGTCGTGAGTCAGGCGCGAGTTCCACAGCGTCTGGTTAGCGGCGGTCAGCCACAGCCGATAGCCGCCGAACAGGCCGAACGCGGCCGGTTCGCCAACGCGCACGAGGGCTTCGCGCCCCGCGGCTGGCGGGAATTCGCCGCTCGCGGCCGCGGCGTGCCCATCGGTGGCCCCAATGGTAAACGCCACGAGCGCGCCGCTGCTTTGGCCGGGGATGGTCGCCACGTAGCGGCCGGAACCGGCGTGGATCATCGGCAAGGTTACGACGCTGGTGGACGGATCCAGGCGGTAGGTGAGCCACGCGGCGGCAATCCCATCGGGGTCATCCAGGTGTGCGTCCACCGTCACGGGCTGCCCGGCGGCGGGCAGCAGCGGGTGATGATGCACCTCGCTGATCGCAGGGGAGGCGTTGACGACGCGCCGGCTGTTGACCTGACCCGGCGTTCCGAGATTGGGGGGCAGCTCCATCCGCCCGGCGGCTTCCAGCCAGAAACCTTGCAGCGCCAGAAGCGCGTGCGGGTAACCGCACAGCCAGCGGACCTTGGCCCGCAGCGTGAAGCGCTCATTGGCGGCAGGCAGCGGCGACAGAAACGTCGCCACCTGATCCTGGAAGGTCCAGGCGGAGCCGGTCATGGTGATGTCACCCCGGGCGCTGGCGCGCACGTGCAGCGAGTTGGCGCTCGCGTAGCCCTCTGTCGTCCGCAGCTCGGAACGCACGTGATTGCCGCGCCGATACCAGCCCGTGAGGCCGCTCTCAAAATCGGGGTTATAGACGCGGTTGACCGTATCGCCTTCGAGCACCAGCTCGACGTTATCCAGCAGAAACTCGCCGGCTTGCAGACCGATGACCTGCAATTCGCCGATGGACCCGAGCCCGTTGTCGATCCGCCCCGTGAACGTCACGGTGGTCCACGGGGCCTTTTGCGTTTCATCGCTGGCGGCCCAATTCGAGCCGAGGTCGTTGTCGCTGCGCGCATCAGTCAGCTCGAGGCTGCTGCCGCCGCCGTCCGCCCATTCGCCCCAGCCATCGCTGTAAGTCACTTCGTCCACCACAACGAAATCCTCGTACGGCAGGGCGGGATCATCCGGCCGTGCCAGGGCGAGACGCTCGCCGCGATCCGCAAGCTGTCCGCGATAATCGCCAAACGTATTGGCCGCGTTGAGCGGCACGTGGTGCGCGCGCAGCCGGGCGGCATCGCGCGCGACGACAACATAGGCACCGGGAGCCACCGTGGCGCCGGGAGGAAAGACGTAGTCGATGCCCGCCACGAAGCGCCAGTGCGTCAGGTCCACGGTCTGGGTGCCCCGGTTGAACAGCTCGACATACTCGTCGGCTTCCAGGCCGGAGATCGGCGCATACATGATTTCGCTGATGCCCACGTCGGGCAGGCGCCGGGGTGCATTCGCGGCGCCAGGCGTCGGCAGCCGCAGCGGGTGAAACGCCGGCGCGCCATCCGGATAGCGCCCCATCGCCACCCCGTTCGCCTGCGCGTCGAAGCGCAGGGCGGCGAGCACGCGCGAACCGGACGGATTGCGCAGCACGATCTCGTCGCCATGGCTGCTGAGCGCGAAGCCGAGCTCGGCGTCCATGCGCACCAGGAATCCGCCGGGCGGCAGGAGGGTGCCCGCCGCAAATGTATACCGGTTGGAGCCGACATCATCGCTCAGCGCGCAGCCGCTCACATCCAGCGCCTGGGTCGTGGGGTTGTAGAGCTCGACAAAATCCACCACAGGCAAATCCGTGTGCGCGAGAAATTCGTTGATGATCACCCCCGCGAGCGGATCGGCGTCGCCGGGATCGGCGGTGCCGGGCGAGCCCCCGGTCCGCGAGCTGGCGGACCACGCGCGGAGGTCTCGCTCGCCGTAGTCCGGCTGGCTCAACCAGAGCGAGTGACCCGCCCCATCCGCCGCCAGCGGCCATGGCGCGGCATCCGCGTATTCGACGTCCACGAGGATCGCATCCTGCGCATTGCGCAGGCGCACCACGCCCGCGTCGTCGGGCAACGCATGCGTGAAGGGCCCCAGCACGTTGCTGATGGCATACGCGGCCTGAATCGCCGTCGGATCGCTCGCGATGACCATGAACGCCCGCGCCGCGAGCGTGAAGTTGGTCGGAAACCGGTACTCCACGTCACCGGACAAACGGAAGTTGGACAGATCGTGCGAGACGGGCTCCGTGTTGAAGATCTCGACAAATTCCAGGTTCAGCGCGTCCGGGCGCGGCGGCGGGTGATACATGATTTCAGAAATGACCAGTGGCGTGCGGCGCGTGCACGGGCTGAGTTGGCGCTCCGCGGCGTGCAGCGGACCCGTCTGCGCCGTGGCCTGGACGCCCCATGCCAGCCATAGGCCGAACACGGCGGCTATCCGTCGGAGGCACCGCTTCATCAACGCGTTCCTCGATGCGCGGAGTGTTCGGTCAAGATGCCCGCCCCGCACAGGGCTACGTGGCGATTCATCAACCGCTTGCCGTCCAATGGCCGCCATTCAATATCCAATATCCAACAGTGCAATCTTCAACTTGTGGATGAAATCCGCCTTGGATTCGGCGCTTTGTGCCTCACCGTAGTTTGGCGCAGGGGAAGTCCCGCTCCTCAGTATCTGTGTAGACACATGTTTGCCCGCCGTCTTCTCCGGCAACGCTTCGGAAACCTTGATGATCCGTACGGCGTAGTCAATCAATCGGTCTTGCAGGTCGAAGGCTCCTTCCTTGGTCATTGGATATTCCTTGTTGGATATTGGATATTCAACTGCTCATATACCGCGACGCACCGCAGGCGCACCCTCGCGCGCTTGCACAACCCGCGCTACTTACGCGCCACCCGCCACCCCACGACTCTATTTTACAATTACCAGACCACCGGTCGGATCTGGTAACTTCAAAATGGGAAAAATCAGAGCGAACTGGATGTTGTCGAAGTAGTTGCCCCGGAATTCCTGCCCCGCGCTTTGCTCGTTTGAGACGTCTTCGTACCACCCCAGCCAAATCCGCACCCGCACGGCGCTCAGCGGCAGTGGCCCGCTAACCGTTGCGGCTTCCCACGTCGCGGGATCATTGTCCGACGCGAAGTGCGCCTCGCGGGGCCATCCCAGCGAGTAGAGTTCCTGGTTGCCCTCGTTGTAGAACGTGATCTGGCCGAATACCATGGTGTCCACAAGCGGATCGAACGCTGACGACACGCGGTTGTAGTGGAAGGTGAAGGTGAAACGGGCCGTTCCATTGGTGATGGCCTCGCGGTAGTGCAGGAAATCGAGAAAGGGCGGATCATGCCGGTTGAACACGTCATGGTACACGGCATAGTTTGATTCCCAGGGGCGCGTGGTGGAGCCCGCTTCCATCATGAGATTGCCGCGCATGGGTCGCAAGGCGCCGTCTTTACCCACACTGACGTAGTTGTGACCGTCCCAATCCCACACCACGTAGGGAAACCCGGCGCGCGGCGTGAGCGCGTCCTCGAAGTCCATGTTCTCACCGATGTCGTTCGTCCCTCCGATCGCCAGGAAATCCAGCGGCGTGGTGAAGCTGTGCGCGTCGGGCGCCCAGGCCTCGCCAAACGCATTGGAGGCGTAGCCGCGGTAGTAGTACGTCTTCACGTCCACGAGACCGGATAGGCCGGTGGCGAGCGGGCCCGGGGGTTGCCAATCCAGCGGGACGCCGGCATCCCAGCCGGCCTGGTTCGTGCCGCCATCCTCATCGCCCCAGTAAATCCAGACCTGCGTCGGCGCGGCGCCGGTTGACAGCAGTTCCACTTGCGCCACGGCCGCGTGGGCCGTGACGGAGGTGGGGCCCAGATTGGCGATGTCCGGCGCCAACGTTCCCTGCGCATGCGCCGGCACCGCACCGTTCCATAGGCCAAGCGACATCGCCACGCAGAACAAGTGTCTGAGTCTGTGCATCATGCTTCATGCCCGCGGGTTAGGCAACCCGCGCTACGGCTTACATCGCATCGCCGCACATCGCACGCAAGCCCGCGTAGGGCGGGTCGCCCGACCCGTCATCCCCCCGCCCCTGTAGCCGTCAGCGGGCCGCGGCGCGCTCCGCCAGCCGCGTCCAGCCGCGGCTCGGCATGTAGGGCTGTGCCAGCTCGTAGCGCTCGCGCAACGCGTGAAACTGCTCCGCGGTGCGCACCTCGCGCCCCGGGTTGGACGGGGACCGAATCACGAAATCCGCTTCGGGCGGAAAACACGCCATGGTCACGGGGTCGCGCTCGGGCGTATAGCTCTCGGGGGCTTCATCCACGTTGCTCGGCGCGTCCGGGCTCTGGTAGCGCAGGTCCAGGCTCCAGCGCACGCCGGCCGTGCGATTGGTAAACGAGGCGTGCGGCGTGAGGTTCGTCATGAAGAGCACCGCGCCGGCCGGCATCTCCAGTGGGATCGCGCCGGCCGGCAGGTCCTCGGCGGGAATCTCGAGGAAGCCGCCGTGTCCGCCGCTGTAGTGACGGTAGATGCCGTGACGGTGGGCGCCCGGAATCACATACAGGCAGCCGTTGGCCAGCGTGGCGTCCACGAGCGGCACCCAGCAGGTCACGATCATGAACTGGTCGCAGTGCTTCAGAAAATAGCCCGAGTCCTGGTGCCACGGAACCTCCCCGCGAGCGGTGTTCGGCAATTTGGGACGGATCCGATAGACCGAAGATCCGATGATCTCGGGCCCGATGAGCGACTCGATGCAAGACAGCAGCGGCGGATGGGTCAGCATCGCGAACATCTCGGGGCCCCGAAACCCGCCGCCCATCTTGCCAACCAGCACGCTGCCGATGGCGGCGGCGGCATCGAGCGACACGGCGGCGATCTCCGCCAGGCGGGTCTCGAACGGCGCCTCGCGGCAGAGCCGGTCGAGCCGGCCCGTTGCCTGGAGTTGCGCGGCTTCGCGATCAATCACGGCCGTGATCGCGCGCCGGATGGGCGCCATGGAGGCCTCGTCGTACACCCCGGCCCGGACCACGTACCCTTCGCTCTGAAACTGATCCCGCTCCTGCTTCGTCAGCGACATTCGCGCACCTCTCCCGTTTCGCTCCGCGAGTTGGCAACCCGCGCAACACCCATACGCCACACCTCGTAGGGCGGGTCGCCCGACCCGCCCACCCACTTCCCACCCTCGCTAACCTCCTACTTCGCGCCGGATACCGTTGGTCGATCGAAGCGGTGAGACGGGATGGCCGGGATATGCAGAATGGCTGCCGATCAGCAGCAATCATGCATAACCTGTTCATCCCATCCATCCGAACGGTCGCTACTTGAACTTGATGACCGTGGTGCTGGGGAGTGGCTCGTTATACGTCACCGTGTTGTCCCCACTGGTTGACGCCAGGTTGGCGTTGCCCGCCGCCGCGTGCGCCCGGCCGGCCTCGATGGTGGCGATCACCGTCCCGCCGCCACTCATGCCACTCACCGCCACGTCGTAGGTCGTGCCGCTGCCCGTGACCGTGCCGATGGCGGCCCCTGGAGCCGTACCCGAAATCGTCACATCGCCGGTCGCGAAGTCCGTCACGGCCGCACTGAACACGACCGTGAAGTGGATCGGCGAACCGCTCGTGGGATCCGCTTGACCGCCCGCCTGATTGATTGTCACCGCCAGCGGCACGACGTACTCGTAGGCGCCGATGTCGGGCGACGCATCGCGGGTGATGCCGTCGTAATCGAGTGCGGGCGCGCCGGTGGCTGTGCCGGCATTCCGGCACAAACTGCCCGACGTCAGGTGGAAATCACCCGTCCCGGCATTCTCAAACAGCGGGTCGGCCACCTGCATGTTGGCGGTAATGACGGTAGCGGCAGAGTTGCCGAACGTCCCCCCGCCCGACCAGTTGCAGTAGCTCATGTTCAGCGTCTGCGCCGTCCCGCTGTCTGCCTGCGTGTAGACATCCGGACCGCTGCCGCTCCCGATCGTGTTGTTCAGCACGATGCTGTTCTTCACCACGAAGGTCACCGGCGTGACGCCCTGACTGACCAACTTGAGTCCACCGCCGCGCCGTCCGGCATAGTTGCCGACGATCGTGCAGTTCACGAGCGTGTAGGAGTTATCCTTCAGCCAGGCTCCGCCACCATCACCGGCGATGCCGGAAACACCGCACACGTTGTCGTAGAAGACGGAGTTCACGATCGTGCCCGAGACGCCGGCGGAGGCGCTCTGCGCCCACAGCCCGCCGCCCAGGCCGCCGCTGGGCGTCCCATTGCTGACGAACCGGCAGCTCTCTATCGTGGCCGGAGTTGCATTCAGATACGCGCCGCCGCCATTCAGGGCACGGTTGTCGATGAAGACGCAGTTGGCCAAGGTGACCGCAGACGCGCTGGCGGACAAGCCGCCGCCGTTGCCCGTCGTGCTGTAACCGCCCTGAACCCTAAACCCGTCCAATACCACCCCAGTCAGGCCACTGGCATAGAGCACATTCACCGCATTGTCCGCGCGATCGCCCCAGCTCGGCGTGTCGTTGCCGTTGAGATCGCCCGAAAGGATCGTCGTGTTCGCACTCCAGTTGCGCTCGCTGCGCGCGCTTTCGGTGCCGGCAAACCCGCCGTAGAGCGCCACGCCGCTCTTGAGAGTGAAGTGATCGGTCGTCTGCGTGCCGGGCTTGTACGTGCCCGCCGCCACCCACAATTCATCGCCGCTAACCGCCGCCGCCAACGCGGCTTGCACGGTCGGGTAGGCATCGGCCCACGTCTGCCCGTTGCTGGCGCCCGCCGCGCCTGCTTGCACCAGCTTGATGACCGGGCTGTAGGTGCCGCTGAAGGCCGAATTCGCGCTTTGCGCAACCGTCAAGGTCTGGTCCGACGGTGCGCTGTAACCCGCCAGCGCCCCGAAGTGAACCGTGTAGCTGCCCACCGGCGCCGTGGTCACCCCCAGATCGCCACTGCCGCTGGTCGGACCGGCGTAGCCCACGGGATACAATGTGATGGTCCACGGTGCCGCGTTCGGCGCGATGTCAATTGAGAGCGTGCCCAGTGCCGCGTACCGCACGATGACAACGCCGGAGCCGCCCGCACCACCAGCCCCAGTCGCGCCCACGCCTCCGCCGCCACCGCCGCCGCCCCGGTTGGCCGTGCCGGCCTGTCCCGGATTCCCCGCGTTGCCGCCACCACCGGCACCGCCGGTCCCGCCGACCGCTGGCGCGGCGTACTTTGCCCCGCCACCGCCTCCACCATATGTCACGCTGGAGCCGGAAATCGAGTAGGCAACCCCCGCACCGCCATTGCCCCCCTGGGACGTGGTGCCATTCGCACCAGCCCCGCCGGCCCCGCCACCGCCGCCGGCGCCCTCATTCAACCCCGACGCCGAACTGCCGCCGTTGCTTCCCTGACCAACCGTTCCGCCTTGGCCCGTCATCACCGTCGCGTTCAGGCTTGAGCCGGCGCCGCCGCCCGAACCGCCCGTGCCGGTGTTGTTCACGCGCGTGGCGCCGCCGCGACCGCCGCCGACAGCCGTCAGGGACGAGAACTCGCTGTCACCGCCAGCCCCGCCAAACCCCGTGACATCCGTGTTCGCCCCCGCGGTGCCGCCCGCACCGACCGTCACGGTAATCGAACCCGGGCTAACGCCAAAGCCAGCCTGGTACAGCACGCCGCCCGCGCCGCCGCCGCCACCCACCCAGCCGCCGCCACCACCACCGCCGCCGACCACCAGGACGTCCACCAGATCCGCTTGGTTGAACGTCAGCGTGCCGCCGCTCGTGAAGGTGTGAATCCGGTAGCCGTCGGCATACGTGATCGTGCCGCCGGTGGCGGTAAATTGTTCCTGAATATACACACCGCTGAAGGCCGTATTCGCGCTCTGAACCACGGACAGCGTCTGGTCCGCGGGAACCGTGTGGCCCGACAGGGCCTCGTAGTGCACCGTGTAGCTGCCCACGATCGCCGTCGTCGCCGGCAAATCGCCCGTGCCGCTCAAGGGCGTCGTGTACTCCGGCCGGTGCGCCGTGATCGTCCACGACGCCGTGTTCGGCGTCACGTCGATCGACAGCGTGCCATAGGTCGCCGTCACGTACACGCCGCTGAAGGCCGTGTTGGCGCTCGGTGCCACGGTCAGCGTCTGCGCGTCCGGCGACGCGTATCCCGCCAGCACGTTGTACTGCACCGTGTAGCTGCCCGCCGGCGCCGTGCTTGCGGCCAGGTCGCCCGTGCCGCTCGTGGGCCCCGTGTAGGCGGCCGGATACGACGCGATCGTCCACGACGCCGTGTTCGGCGTCACATCGATCGACAGCGTGCCGCTGAGCAAATACCGCACGATCACGATCCCGGAGCCGCCCGCACCGCCCGCGCCACTGCTGCCAAGGCCGCCGCCGCCGCCACCGCCACCACCGCGGTTGGCCATGCCAGCCTGCGCCGGATTGCCACCGCCATTGCCGCCCACGCCCGAACCGCCGCTGCCGACCGTCGTCCCGCTCCAGGTGCTGCCGCCACCGCCGCCGGCATAGAACAGGCTGGCGCCCGAAATCGCGTTGGCCACACCGGCGCCGCCCTCACCCCCATTGCCCGTGCTGCTGGCGCCCGCCGCGCCGGCCCCGCCGCCACCGCCTGATCCATAATTGGCCGACGCCGACGAGTTCCCGCCGCTGTTTCCCTGGCCGCCAGTGCCCGACTGACCGAGCTTCACGGTCGTCGAGTCACTCATGCCCGCGCCGCCGCCCGAACCGGCCGCCACGGTAGCGTTGTTGTCGTTGTACATTCTGCCGCCACCGCCGCCGCCTCCGGCCGTGAGCGAGGAAAAGATGCTGCTGCCACCCGCCGTGCCCGTGCCGGTCGGCCCGTTGATGCTCACGCCGCCCGCGCCGCCTGCCCCCACCGTCACGGCGAAGGGGCCCGTCCCCACGGAAAAATCCGTCTGGTAAAGCAACCCGCCCGCGCCGCCACCGCCGCCCACGTAGCCGCCGCCGCCACCGCCGCCGCCCACCACCAGCACATCGACGACGCCCGCCTTGTTGAACGAGACCGACCCGCCGCTCGTGAACGTGTGGATGCGGTAGTTGCCGACATCCGTGACCGTGCCGCCCGTGCCCGCGAAGGGCTCCTCGCTGTAGAAGCCGCTGAAGACCGAGTTCACGCTCTGCACCACGGTCAGCGTCTGGTCGGCCGGCGCCACGTAGCCGGCGAGCGCGCTGTAATGCACCGTGTAGCTGCCCACCGGTGCCGTCGTCGCCGCCAGGTCCCCGCTGCCGCTCAACGGCGTCGTGTACTCCGGCGGATACGCCGTGATCGTCCACGTGGCCGCGTTCGGCGTCACGTCGATGGAGAGCGTCCCGTACGTGATCACGGCATAGGTTCCGCTGAACGCCGTGTTCGCACTCTCGGCAACCGCCAGCGTCTGCGCCGCCGGTGAGCTGTAGCCCGCCAGCACGTTGTACGTGACCGTATAGCTGCCCACCGGCGCCGCGGTTGCCGCCAGATCGCCGCTGCCGCTGAAGGGACCCGCGTAGCCTCCCGGATAGGCGGAGATCGTCCACGAAGCCGCATTCGGCGTCACGTCGATCGACAGCGTGCCATAGATCGCCGAGACATAGGTGCCGGTGAACGCGGTGTTCGCGTCCGGCACCACGGACTGCGTCTCGTCGGCCGGCGCGTCATGGCCCGCCAATGCTCCATAGTGCACGGTGTAGCTGCCGGCAACCGCCGCGTTGGCGGCCAGGTCGCCGGTCCCGCTCGTGGGCCCCGTGTAGCCGGCCGGATGCGACGTGATCGTCCACGAACCCGTGTCCGGCGTGACATCGATCGACAGCGTGCCGCTGCGCAGATACCGCACGATCACGACGCCGCTGCCGCCCGCGCCGCCCGCGCCGCCGCTGCCGAGTCCGCCGCCACCGCCACCGCCGCCACCGCGATTGGCCATGCCGACCTGCGCCGGATTGCCCCCGCCGTTGCCGCCCACGCCCGAGCCGCCGGTCCCGACGGCCGCGCCGCTCCACGTGGTACCGCCGCCACCGCCCGCGTAAAACAGGCTGGATCCGGAAATCGCATTGGCCACCCCGGCCCCGCCCGCGCCGCCATTGGCCGTTCCATTGGCGCCGGCCGCGCCCGCGCCGCCGCCGCCGCCGGAACCGTAGTTGGCCGACGTCCAGGAGTTGCCGCCGCTGTTCCCCTGGCCAACGGTGCCCGGTTGCCCCGCCTTCACGCTGCCGTCAGGACTGCAGCCCGCGCCACCGCCCGAGCCATACGTGCCGGCGGCCGCATCGGTGCCGTAAGGTCCGCCCCCGCCGCCGCCATTGGCCGAAAGCGAATCGAACACGCTGTTGCCGCCAACTCCACCGAAGCCCGTATACGCCACACTGGCGCCGCCCGCGCCGCCTGTCCCCACCGTCACCGCGTAGGGGCTCGTCCCCACGGCAAAGTCCGTCTCGTAAAGCAACCCGCCCGCGCCGCCGCCGCCACCGATGTAGCCGCCGCCACCACCGCCGCCGCCCACCACCAGCACATCGACGACGCCCGCCTTGTTGAATGAAAGCGTCCCGCCGCTGGTGAACGTGTGAATGCGATAGTTGCCGCTGTCGGTGACCGTGCCGCCCGTGCCCGCGAAGGGCTGCTCCACATACGCGCCGCTGAACGCCGTATTCGCACTCTCCGCCACGCTCAGCGTCTGATCCGCCGGCGTATCGTGGCCCGCCAACGTCTCATAGTGCACGGTGTAACTGCCCACGGGCGCCGCCGTCGCCCCCAAATCCCCGCTGCCGCTGAACGGTCCCGTGTGTCCCACCGGATAGGTGGTGATAGTCCAGGATCCCGAATTCGGCGTCACGTTGATCGACAGCGTACCGTACACCAGCGCCGTGTACGTGCCCGCAAAAGCCGTGTTCGCACTCTGCGCCACGCTCAGCGTCTGGTCCGCGGGCGCAAGGTAGCCCGCGAGCGCCTCATAGTGAACCGTATAGCTGCCCACGATCGCGGACGTCGCCGACAGGTCGCCCGTGCCGCTCAAGGGCGTCGTGTACTCGGGCGGATGCGCCGTGATCGTCCACGAGGCCGTGTTCGGCGTCACGTCGACCGACAGCGTCCCGTAAGTCGCCGCCGCATACGTGCCGCTGAACGCCGTATTGGCCAGCCCCGTTACCGCCAGCGTCTGATCCGCCGGCGCGCTGTAGCCTGCCAAGACTTCATAGTGAACCGTGTAATTGCCCGCGGGCGCAATCGTCGTCGGCAGATCGCCCGTGCCGCTCAAGGGGCCCGTGTACGTCGCCGGATACGCCGTGATCGTCCACGAGGCCGTGTTCGGTGTCACGTCGATCGACAGCGTGCCCTCCAAGGCATAGCGCACGATCACAATGCCCGAGCCGCCGGCCCCGCCAACCGCTACCCCGCTGCTCACGCCGCCACCGCCGCCACCGCCGCCGCGATTGGCCGTGCCGGCTACACCCGGATTCCCCGCGTTGCCGCCGCCCCCCGCGCCGCCGCTGCCGGCCGTGCAGTAGTAGCCGGCCCCGCCGCCGCCACCACCGTAGGTCACGCTCGCTCCTGAAATTGCATTCGCGACGCCTGCCCCGCCGTCGCCGCCTTTGGAATTCGTGCCGTTGGCCCCAACCCCACTCGCCCCGCCACCGCCGCCGGCGCCGTAGTTCAACGTTGCATAGGAACTACCGCCCGCATACCCCTGGCCAGGCGTTCCCGCTTGCCCGCTGCGCACGCCGCCGTTGCCCGTGCCGGCACCGCCACCAGAACCGCCTGTGCCGGTGTTGTCATTGTAGGCCCGCCCGCCGCGCCCGCCGCCAACCGCCGTCAGCGATGAGAAAACGCTGGGGCCACCCGCGCCGCCGAAGCCGGCCAGTCCGTCTACGACATCCCCACCCGCACCACCCGTGCCCACCGTGATCGCAACCGGCCCGCCCGCCACCGCGAAGTCGGCCTGGTACAGCACGCCGCCGGCGCCGCCGCCACCGCCCACGTAACCGCCGCCACCGCCGCCCCCACCCACGGCCAGCACGTCCACGAGGCCGGCTTTGTTGAACGTCAAGGTGCCACCGCTGGTGAACGTGTGAATCCGGTAGCCGCCAATGTCCACGGTGCTGCCACCCGTGGCCGTGAAAGGCTGCTCCACGTACGTGCCGCTGAACGCCGTATTCGCGCTCGCGGACACGCTCGCCGTCTGCTCCGCCGGTGTGTCATAGCCCATCAGGGTCTCGTAGTGCACCGTGTAGCTGCCCACGGGCGCCGCCGTCGCCGTCAGATCGCCGCTCCCGCTGAACGGGCCCGTGTGCCCCACCGGGTAGGAGGTGAGCGTCCACGATCCCGTGTTCGGCGTGACGTCGATCGACAGCGTCCCGTACACCAGCGCCACGTAGCTCCCGCTGAACGCCGTGTTCGCGCTCGCCGCCACGCTCAGCGTCTGATCCGCCGGCGCCACGTAGCCCGCCAGCGCCCCATAGTGCACCGTGTAGCTGCCCGCGATGGCGCTCGTCGCCGCCTGATCCCCCGTCCCGCTGAAAGGCCCCGCGTAGCCCAGCGGATAGGACGTGATCGACCACGATCCCGAATTCGGCGTCACGTCAATCGACAGCGTCCCGTACAGTTCGGCCGTGTACGTTCCGGTGAACGCCGTGTTCGCGCTCGCCGCCACGCTCAAGGTCTCATTTGCCGGCGCCACGTAGCCCGCGAGATCTTCGTAATGCACCGTGTAGCTGCCCACCGGCGCCGTCGTAGGCCCGAGATCGCCGGTGCCGCTGGTCGGCCCCGTGTAGCCGGCCGCGTACGACGTGATCGTCCACGACCCCGTATTCGGCGTCACGTCGATCGAGAGCGTTCCCGGCAGCAGGTAGCGCACGATCACAATACCGGAACCGCCTGCGCCGCCGGCCGCTGTCGCCGAACTGACGCCGCCGCCACCGCCGCCGCCGCCGCGGTTGGCCGTGCCGGCCTGTCCGGGATTCGCCGCATTCCCTCCGCCGCCGGTCCCGCCGGCGCCAGCCGTGCCCAGGTACGCTGCACCGCCGCCGCCGCCGCCGTACGTCACGCTCGATCCGGAAATGGAATTCGCCACGCCGACGCCACCGTCACCGCCCTTGATCGTGGTGCCGTTGCCACCAACTGCACCGGCCCCGCCGCCGCCACCGCCGCCCTCGTTGGTGGTCGGGTCGGAGTCTCCGCCTTTGGTTCCCTGCGGGGCGGTTCCCGACTGTCCGATCTTCACGATCCCGCTGAGGCCGGAACCGGCGCCACCGCCCGAACCCGCCGCCACCGTGGCGTTGTTGTTGTTGTAGGCGCGACCGCCCCCGCCTCCACCGCCAGCCGTAAGCGAGGAGAAGGTACTGGGGTTACCCGCCGTGCCGGTGCCGGTAGGCCCATCGATATTGACCCCACCCGCCCCGCCCGTCCCGACCGTCACCGCAATCCCACCTGCCCCGGCAATGGCAAACCCCGTCTGATATACCACCCCGCCCGCGCCGCCGCCGCCACCGATGTAGCCGCCGCCACCGCCGCCACCGCCCACCAGCAGCGCATCCACGGTGCCGGCCTTGTTGAACGTCAGCGTGCCGCCGCTCGTGAACGTGTGAATCCGGTAACCGCCACTATCCACCGTCGAACCGCCCGTCGCCCGGAATGCCTCCGCGGTGTAGTAGCCGCTGAAGGGCGTGTTCACGCTCTCGACCACCGCCTGCGACTGGTCCCCCGGCGCATCGTAGCCCGCCAGCGCCTCGTAGTGCACCGTGTAGTTGCCCACGATCGCCGCCGTCGGCCCCAAATCCCCCGTGCCGCTCAAGGGCGATGTGTACTCGAGCGGATGCGCCGTGATCGTCCACGACGCCGTGTTCGGCGTCACATCGATCGATAACGTGCCGAACGCCTCCGTCGCATACGTGCCGCTGAACGCCGTGTTCGCGCTCACCGCCACGCTGAGCGTCTGGGCCGCCGGTGCCGCGTAACCCGCCAGCACCTGATACTGCACGGTGTAGCTGCCCACCGGCGCCGCCGTCGCTCCCAAATCCCCGGTGCCGCTCAGCGGCCCGGTATAGCTGGCATGATAGGACGTGATCACCCACGACGCCGTGTCCGGCGTGACGTCGATCGACAGCGTCCCATACAGCGGATACCGCACAATGACAATGCCCGTGCCGCCCGCGCCGGCCACGTACGCGGTGTGGGACGGAGCGGCCCCACCGCCGCCGCCGGTATTCGCGATTCCGCTGTTGCCAACCGTGGCCGTGCTGCTGCCGCCGCCGCCCGTTCCACCACTCCCCGGCGTGCCGCCGTTGTACGTGCTGCCGCCGCCGCCGCCCGAAAACCAGCCCGCCGGCGAACCGCCAACCACGGCGAATTGCGAGTACTGCAAGCCCGCGCCGCCAATGCCGCCCGCCGTGCTGGTCCCGTTTGCGCCGGCCGCGCCCGCTCCACCGCCGCCGCCTGAGCCGTAATTCGGAGCCGATGCCGATCCTGTTCCCCCCGAGTTTCCCTGACCGGCCACCAGCGGCACGCCTGGGGTGTTGGCATTGTAAGCTGCACCGCCACCGGACCCGCCATTAAGACCGGCGGCATAGTGATTCCCGCCACCGCCGCCGCCCTTGGCTGTCAGACTGCCGAAAATGGAGTCACCCCCGTTGCCGCCACGACCAGTGCCGGTGCCCGCGCTGCCACTCGCCCCAACCGTGACGGCGACGGAAGGACCGGAAACGGCATACGCCGCCTGGTAAATCAACCCGCCCGCGCCACCACCCGCGCCATGGTACGACGAACTGCCGCCGCCGCCGCCACCGCCCACGACCAGCACCTCGACGTTGCCGGCCGTGTTGACCGTGAGCGTTCCGCCGCTGGTGAACGTGTGGTACTTGTAGCCCCCGCTGGTGGTCTCCGTACCGCCCGAGCAGTCCGTCGCCCGCGCCGCCGGCAACCACCCCCACCCCGCCACCAGCCCCATCCCCACGACCACGCACAGCCGACGCCAGATGCTCATATGTGTCATCCCCCCAGAAAAACGCGCGCAAAACCGCATGGCAGGCCGGTGTCACCCGAACCCAACTCAACGCGGATTTTAACGATTTCCAGACAATCCTGCACCGTATCCGACCTGCATATTACCGGGCTTCCAGCACAATTCCGCAGAGGGAGGAGGGCTTACTCTTGCTCGTAAGCCCTTCCTGATTTCCGGCTGATAGGTTGGCACTTTTCAGCAGGGAATGCTCACGCAGAGGCCGCGGAGATCGCGGAGGGATGACTTTCTCGGCCCGAACCGTTAAGCCGCCTTCGCGCGAATGCTTCGGCGGGCCAAGGAGGGCGATTCGGGCAAGGAGTGGCCAATCCGTGTACCGGAACCGCCCTCTCAGCGGTTCCGGTGCACGCCAAACGCTCCGCGGCCTCTGCGCCTCTGCGAGAGATTCCTCCCGAAGAAATGACAAATGAAAACGAGGACGACACAAGCACGGAACGCGCGCATAGCGCCGGCAGCAAGGCTCCGACCGGTCCTTAACGCACAATCACCGTCATGCCCCAGACCGGCCGCGGCCGGTAGTCGGGGCCGCCAAACTCGTACGCCCCGATATCCAGGTAGGGCCCCACCGGACGCAAGGCCCGCTCCACGTCCACCCCAGGCGCGCCCAGCGACGCACCACGATCGATGCAGGGGCTCGCCGCCGTCAGGTGATAGTCGTAGACACGAAAGGCGCTGCCAACGCTCGCCACCGCCTGGATGTCGCCCCAGACTGTCAACTGGCTCGCCGAGTTCGTGATGATCCAGAACTGCAGATTCTGAGCCGTGTTCGGATTGACCGCACGGTTGACGAAGGCCCCGGCCACCCAGGGGCTGCCCGCCACGGTCAAGGTCGACCGGCCGGTGGCGGGACTGTACGCGATGCCGGCGCTGACCCCGTTCGTGCCCGCCCCCCACAGCGGATCCTGACGGATGTTGCCGTTCCCCCCTTCGTAGCCGTCCTGGTCGATGTCGCACGCCTGGGCCGACACCGCACTGGGCGACAGGAACAGGATCTGACGCGCCGTGTTGCTCCACAGTATCGTGTTCTGTACCGACGCCGTCAGATGCCGGATCGTCATCCCGTAGGGTTCGTTGAAGCCGATGGTGCAGTTCTGAACGACCGCATTCGTGCGGCGCAAATAGAAGGCACCCCCCTGCGGCCCCGTGACGTCAAAATCGTTCGTGTAGCCCGACTGGTTGCCGGCCACCACGCAATTTTCAAAGCGCGAAACCAGCGGATACTCGTTGTGCATCGCATAGACACCTCCAATCGACTGCGGTGCCCGGTTGCCCGTGAACACGCAACGCTCCACCAGAAGGTAGCCGGAGGCCAGCACCTCCCGCGCGCCCGTGATCGCCCCGCCGCCCACATCGTTGTCCAACTCGGTCGCACGATTGCCGCTGAAGACGCAGTCCGAAATCGTGACCCAGTCGGGCGCGGGTTCATTGATGTAGACCGCCCCGCCACCCACCGCCGAGTTGTCCACGAACACGCAGTTGGCCATCACAAGGTTCGTGCTGCCCTCGCTGTACAGGCCGCCGCCATAGCCACCCACGCCCGCGCCGGTCGCGTTGCCGCCCCGGATGATAAACCCGTCCAGCCGCACGCTCTTGGTGTAGAGGTCCGAAATGACGTGCGTGGCATTGTTGGCGCGGTTGGCGAATGCGGCGGTGTCGTTGTTGTCGCCGTCGCCGCTCAGGATCGTCGGGTTGGCGCCGATGTTGCGCTGCTGCAGCGAGACCTCAGTGCCGGCGAAGCCGCCATAGATGGGCACGCGCGTGGGAAGCAGGAACGTCGCCGCCGCACCGATGCCCGGCCGGTACGTGCCGGCCGCCACCCAGATCTGGTTCTGCTGGTCGCCCGAAGCCGTCGCCAGCGCAGACCGCAGATCCGTGTAGGCATGCTCCCACGCCGACCCGTTGTTGCCCCCCGTGGCGCTGGCCTTGACGTAGATCACGCCCGCAACCGTGCCCGTCGCCACGGACTCGTAGGCGCCCATGTCGGTCGCGAACCCCTTCGGCCGCGGCGTCAGGATCACGTCGTCCGAGACGATGCCGTTCGTCGCCGTGTCGATGCAAGGGCTGCCGTTGCCCAGGCGAAAATCCCAGATGCGAAACGTGTCGCCCGCGGCGGCCATCCACTGGGCGTCGCCCCAGACGTACAACTCGGTCGCCGTGTTCGAACTGATCAGGAACTGGCGCTTCTGGGTGAGGTCCGGGTTGACGGTCATGCCCTGAAAGGCGTCGGTCGCCCAGGCCGCCGTGGCGCGGCGCAGGCGCGTCTGGCCCACGACCGCATCGTAAACGCCGGCGGCCGACCACGTCGCCTGCGTCCCCGCGCCCCACTTCGGATCCGCCATGATCGTGCCGCGGATCCCCATGTACGCGCCGTGATTGAGATCCGAAAACGACGCCGCCAGCACCCCGCCATTCTGGTGGTCGACGTCCGGACTCGCGACGCCACCCGGACCGTTGCTCCAGATGATGGTGTTGACGGCGATGTTCGTGGTCAGCCGCGTCGTCACGCCGAGCGGATCGTTGAGGGCAATCGTGCAGTTGACCATGGCATTGGTCCCGCCGCGCAGGTAGAGGGCGCCGCCGTTGGAGAGGGCCGTGTTGCCGGCCATCAGGCAGTTGATGAAGCTGATGTTCCAGGCGGCGGACGAATCGTACGTCACGCCCGCGAGACCCGCGGACGTGTTGCCCGTGAAGATGCAGCGGCGCACGATGGCGGGATAGCCGGCATTGTTGAAAAATTGATCACTGCCGCCAATCGCGCCGGAACCAAAATTGCTGGTAGCGTCGGTGGCGCGGTTGCCGCTGAAGATGCAATCCTGGATCTCCACGTTGTTCGAGCGGCGCAGTCGAATGGCACCGCTGCCCTTGCCGGAATTGTCCGTAAACGTGCAATGGGCGATCGTCAGCCCGTGGCACAGGTCGAAGTGACCGCCGCCGCCCGTATCGTTCGGCGCCCCCGCCCCGTTCGCGTTCCCGCCGCGAATCACAAACCCATCCAGGCGAATGCCGCTGCGGGTGATGCCGCCGGCGCAGCGGATGACATTCAGGGCATTGTCCGCGCGGTTGGCAAAATCCGTTCCGTCGTTGCCGCCGAGATCGCCGCTCAACACCGTCAGGTACTTGCGCGGATCGCGCGCGTCCAGCGTGGCCATGCCGTTGGTGAACCCGCCGTAGAGCTGGCAGCCGGCCGGCAGCACGAACGCGTCGTTGGTGCTCAAGCCGGGCTTGTAGACGCCCCTCGCCACCCAGATGGCGTCGCCGCCAAGGACCGCGCCCAGCGCGGACTGAAGATCCACCCACGGCGTGTCCCAGCTCAGGCCGTCAGTCGCATGGCCGCTGCCCGCCAGCCCTGCATCCACATATACCACCGCCGCGGGCGCCAGGCGCGCCCCCGTCAACGCCGCCACCCCGACTGCCATCACCCACCGCTTGCACCGGTTCGTCATGATTGTACGCCTCCCCGAGCGGGATGGACTGCCCGAGCCAGCAGCATCGCCCCCGCACGCATAGCCGGAATCTAGCGCGTTTCACACCCCGCCGCACGCCGCGAGGCTTGCATCTTCCAACGCATCCAGCATAATTCCGCACTGTGAAACGCACCCGGTCCGGCGCCCCCTTGATTCGCTACGACTTTCACCTGTCGGCCAGCGCGCCGCTGACAGGCGATATCCGCGTGGACCGCCCCGTCGACCGGCATCCCTGGTTCGATATTCATGACGACCTCGAATTCGGCATGGTGCTGAAGGGCGGCTTGCGGCGCTTCTGGGGCCCCTTCAAACGCGACCTCGCGCCCGGCGAAGTCTGGCTCCATGACGCGTTCGAACCGCACGGCTATCAGATCATTCGCGGCCCTTGCGACCTCGTGTTCCTGATTTTCCGGCGCGGACTGCTGGCGGATATCCGCCTCCCGGGGCGCACCCCCATCGACTGGCTGGCTCCGTTTCAAGCGCCGCCGGTGGAGCGGGCGCGCGTGCCGCCCGCACGGCGCGAGGCCATCCTGGAACTCGGGCGCCGCTTCGCAGATGCCGTACACACTCGCAACGAAACCGGCAATATCCTCGTGCAACTGCGCCTCATGGAAATCCTCCTCGCCCTCATGGAAAGTACCGCGGCCGACGCGTTGCCTCATCACCAGCGTGAGCGGGATACGGACATGCTGAAGGCCGCCAATCAGGCCATGCAGTCACGCCGTCTGATCACGACCGAGCGCATGGCGGACAGTCTCGGCCTACAGATCGACCAATTCAGTCGCCGCTTCGAAAAAGAAATAGGGACCTCGTTCACGAAGTTCGGCCTGCGCTGTCGGCTGAACGGCGTCGCGCAGGATCTGAGCCTGACGGAACTCCCCATCAAGGCCATCGCCGCGGACTGGGATTTTGCCCACGAAAGCCACCTCGACCGCGTCTTCCTCCGCCACTTCGGCTGCACCCCCGGCGTCTACCGCCGCCGCCACAAAGGCAGCCGCCACGCAGACGGATCGTGATTGGCGATTGGACCCGTTGCAGACGATAGCCGTCGCGTTGCAGTTGCATCGATTGCTCAGCGCAGGCTGAGGAGCACCAGGCCCGCCACACCGAGCACGCTGGCCGTCCAGCCCATCGGGGAGAGGCGCTCCTTCAACAGAGCGTGACCGATCAGCAGCATAAGCACGGCCGGGCCGGCTACCGTCACCGGGAAGACCACCGCCGCCGACAGACGCGTGAGCAAGATCAGCGTCACGGGAATGCCGAACACCATCATGAGCCCCGTTACACCGCCGGCGATCACTTCCTCGCGCCGCAAATGCCGATGGCCCTTGGCTGCGGAAACCGCCGAGAGAATCACAAAGGCCACCACGCTCATGCTGACTACAAACGCGAACGGCGCCTCCGGGGCGTAGTGGCTGGACAGGAACTGGCTGCCCATCGAAAGCGCGGAAAAGCCCCAGCCCACCACCACCCACAGCGCCCACCGCCTCGTCACCGGGGCCACGCCCGCCTGTGCCTGATGCCCCCACCCCATCAGCACCAGGGCCAGGAACGTCGCCAGCAACCCCACCCACGTCAACGGCGCGATCGCCTTGCCGCCGGAATACAGCACCAGATCCAACACCACGGGTCCGAGCAGCCCCATATTGTTAATGGTCACCGTCGGCCCCACCGGCCCGATCTTGAGGCAGTAGAAAATGATCAGGATGAAGCCGACCGCATAGGCGATGCCGGCCACCGCCCCCCACAGCAGGGCAGGCCCAACCAGCAGCGGCTTGCCCATCGCGAACGATACCGCCGCGGCACCGATCGCGAGCGTCGCCGTGAGCACCATGCCCAGACACTCCGTTCGCGCGTCGCGCATCATCGCCCAGCGGTTCAACGGCCACAGCGCCGTGGAGTTCAGAACGAGCAGCGCCAGGAGAACCAGGTCCATCATGCCGTCTCCAATTCCAGCGCCAGCATGACGACATGATCAAAGGGGGCGACGTCGACGCTAACCATGCCAGGCGTCGTGCGGTGCATGACGAGCGCACCATGCGCGAGGTCGACCACCTTCGCCAGCCGCGCCCCCTCCGGCAAGCGCACCTGAACGCGGGCCGCCACGGGCCCCGCCGGTTTCTGCAGGTGCAGCAGCCCCAGCAACAACCGATTCCGATCCGTATCATGCCGCAACGTGATTTCGACCGACGCGGGCGCCTCGGCCTCGAACCAGCACGGGGACGACAGCAAGCGCCGGATCACCCACGTCAGCAGGGCGCGGGCGGCCGGGTCCGCCTCCTTTTCAAACGACATGGCGGACCACACGCAAAGCCCCTTGCCGAACGGGTGCACGGTCAGTGCCGGCCACGCTTCCGGGGCAAGCGCCGGCGGGTTGCTGTGAATCGAGGCAAAGGTCTGGCCGATCGTCCGCCCCGCGGACGGCGGCACGAAGGGCAGCGTGACTCTCGCCAGCACGGCCGTCCCGGGCAGCGCCTCGGCCCGGCAGCACGCCCCGCGGTAAAGCACGTGATCTTGCGGGGCCATCGCGGCCATCACATCGCCAGCTCCCACCGGCGTCAGAAACGTCGCATCCTCGCCCGCGTAGCCGGCAAAGCGCACACCAAACACATCCTCCGGCAGGTAGCGCGTCGCGCCACGCCCGAACCGGTCGAGCGCCGTCGGGCCGCTGGCGTAGATCCGCCCTCCCCCCTCCACGTAGCGGCGCACGACCGCGGCCTGCGCGTCCGTCATCTCCAGCACGCCCGGCAGAACCACCGCCTGGAAATGGGCGAGGCGATCCAGCGTGACGTTCGTCACCACGCCGAAGGGAATGTGCGCTTCCTGCAGCACGCGGGCCGCCCCCGTAGCAGCCTCCACATGCAGATCGCCTTTCACGCCGCCGCCGGGGTGCATGGACTCGCGATCCAGATACAGTCCCACATCAGCCAGCAACTGCCCCCCCATGCTCGCCGCGAAAGGCGCGCGAAAGCGGTTCACCGCGTCGAGCCGCTCATACACGGCGGGATTCAAGGTGCCGTCCACGTTCACGGCATCGATCTGCAGCATGGCGCCGCCGTGCAGCATGGGAATCGCGGCATCGATGCGAAGCTCGTCGTCACACTTGACGGTCACATGGTCCTGGGGATTGCGTTTCACGAACGTGGCGAACTCGAAGGGCGACTCGGGCTTGAGCGCCTGGTACAGCTTGCAGGCCAGCGCGTGCTGCGTCGGGCCGCCGTAGAAGTCGCCGAACGCGTAGTCACACGCCTCGACCAGTTCGAACGGCACGCCAAACTCCCATCCCAGCAGGAACGGCGCCTGGTTGTGCGACACCGTCACATCGGACCGCCGCGCCTTGACGGTCTGGTAGATGAAGCGCGCGAACTCCAGCATCCACGCCTGACGCGACCGCTGCAACGCGCGCCACGCGTCATCCTCCCAGTCCGGAACGCGTGGCAACTCGCGCCCCTGCTCCCGGCGGAAGCGCTCGACGCAGTGCCCGCAGCAGCAGGGTGCGAACCAGGGCCAGAACATCATGTCGAAGAAGATATCCGGAATGTCGTACGCCAGGATCTCCTGCAGGCACGCGGCCACGTAGTCGCGGTAGCCCGGCGCATTGGGGCACACCACGCCGTAGCGCTGCTTGAGCACAGACGCTTCACCCGTGGCCGGCACTTGCCGCCAGTCGGGATGCTGCTCATAGGCCCAGCTATCGAAGATCACCGAAAAATAGCCGCGCGGGATCAAGCCGTGGCGGCGGCAGGCTGCCACGGTGTCGCCGAAGAAGTCGCGCGCGCCCATGACGCGGTGGCGCCCGCCGAGCCGCGTATTCCAAAAGCACTGTCCCGCGTGGGACTTGGCATAGATCATCAGGGATTGGGCCCCGGTCCGCTTCACGAGGCGCACATGGGCGTCCGCCTCGAAAGCGGCCATCATGCGCGGATCCCAGTCGGGAACGTGCATATCCACCAGGTAGCGAAAGGGTGTTCGGTAATCCCAGCGCACGACCTCGTTTTCGCTCATGTGTGCCCCGTGATTCCAGCTGTGCCCAGTCGAAGCATCCGTGCACCCTATCAGGACTCTCGCCACGCTTGAACTCCGAAACCTGATGGGGGCACCCATGAACGCCTGTCGCGCCCATCGAGTATCCCGGCGCATCGTCGCCCAACGCCGCGCTTTCCGCTTCAATCCCCACGCCCCGGGCGCTATAAGCATGCCCATGGTCATCACGCACGGGCTTCAGGATGGGCAGGTGCTGCAACGACAGCGGGGGGACGTCGCGACCGTACGCGTTCAGGGCACCTGCGTGAGCGCGGGACGCGTGACCGCCTCGCTCGCGTTCCGAGGCCGTCCAGTCGCGGGGTGGTCACGCCGCCTGGTCGGACGCGCGGCGCGCGGGCGATTCAAGGTGCGGTTGGCCGGCATTCCGGTGGGCGGGCCTTACGCGATCTCCCTTGGTGTCTGCACGGAGACCGTCACGGCCGTGCGGATTTACGTGGGCGATGTCTGGGTGCTTGCGGGCCAGAGCAACATGCAGGGGCCGGGCCTGATCACGGAGGCACCCGCGCCGCACCCCCTCGTTCACGCGCTATACATGGATCGGCGCTGGGCCATGGCACGTGAACCCCTCCACAACTTTCTTGACGCTGTTGATCCGGTGCACCGGGCCCTGAACCTGAGCCCCGCCGATCGACGCTACGCCAGCGCCATCGGGGTCGGTCCCGCCATGACCTTCGGCCGCGACATGGTGCGGCGCAGCGGGGGCGTGCCGCAGGGCCTGATCGCCACCGCCCAAGGCGCCTCCAGCATGGCGATGTGGGATCCGGCGAAAAAGACACTCGGCGGTGCGTCGCTGTATGGCTCCTTCCTGCGGGCGGTGCGTCACACCGGCCAGCCCATCGCGGGCATCCTGTGGTACCAGGGCGAAGCCGATGCCATCGAAGGCGCGACGTCGGCGCAACGGTACACCGCGCGCATGCGGCGATTGATCGCCGCGTTTCGCCGCGACCTCGGCCAGCCGCGGCTGCCCGTCATCATGGTTCAGATCGGCCGCCATTTCCGGTCTCCCGCGGATGCCGCCCCCTGGAATTCCATCCAGGAACAGCAGCGGCGCCTGCCACGCCGCGTTCCACATCTGGCGTGCGTGGCGGCGGTCGACCTCGAGATGGGCAACTTCATCCATCTCAGCAGTGCCGGCGAGCAGCGGCTCGGCAGGCGCCTGGCCCGGCTCGCGGACCGCCTGGTCTATGGCAACCGCCGGGAGCCGCCGCCGCCTGAACTCGCATCGGTGGCCATCGTGCCGACGGCGGTGTCGCGCGTGATGGACGCCATGCGCGTGGTGGTGACGTTCCGGCATGTCGCCGGCGGCTTGCGCGCGGCAGGCGCGCCAACCGGATTTTCCCTGGTGGACGCGAACGGCCACAGCCACAACGTGTTTCAGTCTACGCGGCTGAGCGGCAACCGGGTCATTCTGGAGGCCACCCAGAAGCTTGATCCCGCCACGCATGCGCTCATGTATGGGTACGGCCGGTCCCCGTACGTAAACATCACGGACGCCCGCGACCTGCCCCTCCCCGTCTTCGGCCCCATCCCCCTCGCGCCGCGGCGATAACGCGCGCGGATTGGCCCCAGATGCCGGCGCCGGTCTCGCTCAAGCGGCGCGATGGGCACGGGCGGTCAGGCCATGCTGAAGAATCGGCGGATGCGGTTCAGAACGGGTTCGCGCGTCACCGCCGGTGCCACCGCTCCCGCCGGCGAAGCGGCAAGCTTGGCTTGGCTGTCCGCCTGCCGCTTCTCCAGGACGGCGGCCAGGCGCACGGCCAGCCCCGGATCGCCTTGCAGCAACTCCGCAAAGGCCGACTTCGCCACGACCAGCACAACGGTGTCGACCTCAGCCCGGATGGTGGCCGACCGCGGTTCGCCCGTCAGCAGGGACATCTCGCCGAAGAACGAACCGGGCCCCAGTTCCGCCACCGGCACGTCGCGCCCATCGGCGCCGCGCACGATCACGGCCACGCGCCCGGAACTCACCAGGCAGAACGTATCGCCGGCGTCGCCCTGCCGGAACAGGGTTTCGCCCAGCGCATACGGCACACTCTGCACGTCGCCGGCCAGGCGAGCCAGATCCTCAGGCTTCAGCGTGCCCAGCAGGTCGACGCGCCCCAGCAGTTGGCGGATCGAGGTCTGCGCGGCCGAGGCAAGGCGGGCGTCGTCGGCCGTGGCGTCGCGCATCCGCACATCGCGGATCGGAAACGGGATGCCGACGCCCGCGCGCTTGAAGGCGTACCAGAGCCGATCCATGACCAGGCTCTGGACCGGATCCAGCCGGGCGTAGTCGGCGATGAAGTACTTGATGGTGAAGGTGATCGCCGAATCCGCATACGCCGACAGGTAGATCGATGGCGCCGGCTGTTCAAGCACCTCGGGTATCGCGCGCAACACCGACTGGATGGCCTCCCGCGCCAGGTTGGGCGGCGTCTCGTAGCTGACGCCGATCGTGGCGTAGCACCCGTGGCAGCGCGTCGGCCGCGAAAAGTTGAGAATCGGTTCCTTCGCGATGGAACTGTTCGGGATGACGATGTGATCCTCGGCCTTCGTATGCAGCCGCGTCGCCCGCCACGTCGTGTCGACCACCCGCCCCGTGTGCCCGCCAACCGTGACCCAGTCGCCGATGTGAAAGGGCCGTTCGGCATTGAGTGCCAGGCCGGCAAACAGGTTGCCCAGCGTGTCCTGCGTGGCGTTGCCGACCACATACCCGACCACCAGGGAGGACACCGCCAGCACGTTCAGGTTCACGCCTGGAAAGTAGCCGCGGATGACCAGCACGAGGGCCGCCACGTTCAGCAGCCACCGCCCGATATCGCGGACCACCAGGGGCACGGGCGTCGTCTGGCGCCAGCGCGCCACCGCGTCAAAGGCCACGACGTCGAACAGCTTCAGCGCGATGGCGAGGCCCAGGAACGTCGCGGCAGCGAGCACGCCGGCCAGCACATGGTGGTGCATCTGCTCGAGAACGGGGGACAGAAAGAGCATCAGCAGCAGGCTGAGCATCAGCAGATTCAGTTGCACGCTCACGCTGCGCAACAGGGCGAAACGCCGCAAGGCCCGCTGCAACAGGATGAAAGCGGCGTAGACGAGGAGCAGTCCGAGCACGCGGGTGAGGACCTCGGTCGGACTCAGTATGCCAACCAGCCCCCGGCTCCAGGAACCAGGCAAAGAATCGAACGTCATGGCCCGCATCTCCCACCGTGAACCCGATCACACCAAGGCGTTCCAGGCGCGCCCCGATCTATACCACCCCGTCCCCCCGCCACGCAACCGGCGAAGGCCCGTCACCGCACCGACACGATGCGGTACGTCGTCATCACGCCGCCCATCTTCGCCGTCCAGGTGTCGCCGACCTGCCTGCCCATGAGGGCTTTGCCGAGGGGCGAGGCGGGCGTGATCACCATCAGCATCCCTCCTTCGAACGCCACCTCCAGGCCACCGCTCTTGGGGCCGATGAAGTAAGTGGCGGGAACGCCTCCGGCTTCCAGGCGCACGACGGCCGTCAAGTCGATCGGGTCCTGGGCCGTGAAGTCCTGCGGCTCCAGCGATTCGAACAGCGCAATGGCATCCGCCAGCTCCCGCGCCTGGCGGGCCTGCCCCTCGGCGAGATAGCCCGCTTCAAGGCCGCGCGTGTCGTACTTGTTCTCCGACCGCGTGCTCTCATCGGTCGCCTCGGCGTGGGACGATCGCGCCGCCTCGACCAACACGCGGGCGCGCGCCTGGAGGTCCTCCGTGATGTGCTTCAGCAGATCGGCCTTTCGCATGTCATCCACCGGCCAACACGGGTTTGAATCCGGCCTCGGCGAGGATGCGGGCCACCTCGTCGCGCTTGTCGCCCTGCAGTTCGATGCGGCCATCCTTCACGGTCCCGCCCGTGCCGCAGGCCTTCTGCATTCGCTTGGCCAGCGCCTCCTTCTCCGGCAGCCCGATGCCGGAAAAGTTTGTGATCACCGTCACCGTCTTGCCGCCCCGGTGGGCGGTCTGGCGGATGATATCCACGCGCCCGCGATCACGCCCCGCCGGCGATGGGGCGCTCGCGTCCGGCTTGCGCTCCGGGCCCGGCGGCAGCCCGACGGCATTCAGCGACGCAAACGGATTGACCGCAAAGGGTGCGCCCCCCGCCAAGGGCGGATGTTTCTTTTCACGCATGCCGCCAGCCTACCCGGCCCACGGCCGCCGCGCAACGGGCGCGTCCGGAAAAACGCCGCCCGTCTTTCGCCGCGACCTACTCCCCGGCCGGCGCCCCTTGCCGCTGGTAGCGCACCAGCCACGCGCGGCGCGGCTGCGGAGCGGTCAACACCACCCCCGCATCCATCAGGTCCCTGCCGCGCCGCTCGGCCGTCAGCGCAGGATCGTCGGGACACGAGACCGCGTAGGTGGCGTCCGCCTCGAGCCCGCGCAGCTTGAGGCACACGCGCTCATAAGGGCTCCTCGCCCGGCAGAACGCCTGGATCACGCCCGCGCCGAGGTCCGGGCGGTGGTACTGCCAGGCCGCCCACCCCTCCTCGCTCAGCGTAAATGGCAGCAAGGGATAGAAGTCTCCATACGTGAACGGCCGCAGCTCGCGCTGCTCCTGCACGCGGGCCCGTAGCCAGTCCGCATCGTACGCCACCCAGGGTTCCAGGTTCCCTTCCGGCTGCCGCGTCGGATTCAGATCCGTGCCGATCACGATCCCAGCGCCCATGCCGCTGCGGAACTGGTAGTCATCCTGTCGCGGCGAACACCCGGTGCTCAGCGGCACCCACGGCGCCAGCCCCTGGGTCTGCCCCTGCATGCCCTCCGCCGTGAAGTTCGACACGCACTGATAGTCGCTGCGCCATAGCGGGATGCTGCGCGAGATGGTCTCCAGGTCGATGCGCCGCCCGCCGCTCGCGCAGTTGTCGATCATCAGCCCCGGATGCCGCGCCAGCAGTTCGTCCCAAAACCGGTACAGCCCCTCGATATGGCGGATCTCCGTCATGCCCACGCGATCCGGCGCATCGTTCGACGCCCAGTACGCGGCCGGGTCCACGTTAAAGTCCTGCCGGTAGCACGTGACCAGGCCGTCGCGCACAAGCCCCGAAACGATTTCCGTGATGTACCGCCGCGCCTCCGGCACGCCCAGGTTCAGCAGGGAACTTTCGTTGCGCGGACCGAGGAACCATTCGGGATGCTCGCGGGTGGCACGCGTGCCGGCGTAGGCACGCTCGGCATCCACCCACAAGGTGAAATCCATGCCCGCCGCGCGGGCGGCTTGCCCAATCGGGCGCATGCCCTCGGGATAGGCGCCCGCGTTGGGCCACCAGTCGCCGCCGCGCTTGACCCACTCCGTCCCAAACGTATCCGCCCCCAGGTTGAACACGCCGTCACCGTACCATCCCGCATCAATCCAGAAGTTGTCGACCGGAATCCGGTTCTCGGCGAACCAGGCCAGCTTCTGGAGCTGCTTCTGCGCGCGGTTCTCGCCCCAGACCGCGACGGAAATCGGCGCGCGCAGCACGTCGCCGTTGCGCCGCGGCACGTGGTGCGCCAGCAGGAAACGGCGCAAGAGATTCTGACTTTCGAGCTGGTCCCCCTCCCAGAAGAGCGCCAGCACGCGCGGCGTGCGGATCTCCTCGCCCGGATAGAGCGCGAGGTGCGTCTGCTTCATCCCGCCGCGCACCGCCACCGCCCCGTGCGACCAGCGCCACATGCGCAGCGCCCAATCCCCCGTCCAGCCCAGCGCCAGGATCACGCCATGCCCCGGCGCCTCCACGTTGAAGAACGGCAGCGTGCCAATGTCACTGTTGAAGCCCGTGGGGCGGGGCGAGTTCCAGCCATAGGAACTCGAGGAGCGCCCGCCCGAGGATTCGAACATCAGCGGCGCCAACTCACGGGGCGTGACGAGCATGGGGTTCGCGGCGCTGGGCCCCATGTCGTACACGAGCGGCTCGAAGTCGTTTTCCATGGCGGCGCTGCCGCGCGCCGTGTGCACACGGCACCACTGGTCCTTGGGGACCAGGAGGCGGTAGTCAATGGCCGCAATGTCTTCCAGGATGGGCGTGTTCGTGGCGCCGTTGTTGCGCAGATGCACAACCCACTCCACCGCCGGGTAGTCACGATAGCGCGTCACGTCAAACCGCACTTCGAGATGTGTCGCCGGATCCTCGAAGCGCAGGATGCGCGTCTCGGCCAGCGGCCCGCTGGCGTCGTTGACGCGGCACGGCCAGTTGGTCATGCGGTCGTGGCTGTCTTCGCCCAGGCTGCGGAACGAGAAGGGCAGCCGCGGGTTGGCCATCCCGTTGGTGACCGCGCCAAACGTGCTCGCATACCACGCGTCCGCCTTCGCCTGGCCCGCGACGCCGCACGCCAGCGGCGCGGCGCGCATCAACAAGGGCACGTCCGCCTGCTGTTCCGACACGTTTGCTGCCAAGGTCATCGGTATCCCCCCCATGGCCAACATCGGGATGATTCCCAGCACGCGCGCCAGCACCGTCCCCGTTGACCCACGCTCATCCTTCATTCTTCACCCCCGCACGCTCCAACACCACCAACCAGTCCTGGTAAAGCGGAAACGTCAGCCGCAGCGGCTTGTGGTGGCCGCCCGCCTCCTGAACCTGCCACTCACCGTTCGCGTCCGGCTTCACCGGCGGCAGCGGGTACTCGCGATGGGTCGCCGGATCAACCAGGAACCCGCGATAGCGCACGCCCCGCTCCAGCCCTCGAAACGCCACACGCCCCCAGGGAAACGATGGAAAGTAGGCGATGCGCAGCGCCCGCGGGATGCCGGCACAGTAGCCATTCGTGACCGCATCCACCGTCCAAGACGGCGCAATCCATTCGGGATGCGGCTCCATCTGCCACCACGGAAAGCGCGCGAGAAACGCCTTGGCCCGCCCCAGGTTGGCGGAGCCCGGCAGCGCCATGGCCTTATCCCACGGCAGGTTGCCCCACGCCATGCCATGCGGCGATGGCCCGTACGGCTGCTTCCGTCCATTGACCTGCCAGATGCCGTTTGCCCCATAGGTGTGCCCACACGCGCCGCTGAGGATGGCCGTCCAGAACATGGACCGTTGCACGTCTTCGTGGCAGGCCGCGTGAATGCCTTCGTAACAGACTTCCGAGACCAGCATCGGCATCCGCGGCGGCAGCGCATAACACGCCGACACGCGGGTCACGTGGTTGGGCAGCGTATAGCGGTCGCTATGCCCGGTCTGCAGCATCTCAAAATCCAACCGCCCGGACTCGGTCAACTGGCTGCGGCTGTGATCGGTCGGATGAATGGTCACCAGCCGCTGGAACGGATCGATCTGCCGCACATAGGCGGCCAGGTCGGTCCAGCCCTGCTTCTGTTGCGCGGTTGCCCGCTCCTTGTCTTCGGCGAGGTAATACGGCATGGCGGCCTCGCCCGCAAGGCACCACACCACCGGGTGCGCTCCCCAGCGCGCAATCAGGTAGCGCCAGTGCTGCTTCATTTTCGCCACGCCCATCCAGGGGAGAAAGTAGCCCCAGCACCCGACGATGCAGGGCATGAGACCGCCGCGCACCAGCCAGGCGATGCGGCGGTCCGCCCGGTCGAAGTAGGCCGGGTTGATGCGGGCGTAGTCCTTTTCCCACGGAAACCCCGCCTCGTTCGCGCCCCGCGGATCAAACGCCGGCATGTCGGGATACAGCCCCGCGATGATCTGAACGACGTTGAACCCCTTCGCCACGCGGTCCGCCGTGAGTTGCTTGAAATCCGCCGGCCAGCCCAGCCGCTTGGTCAGCCCCATCCACCACGTGTCCCCGAGCCAGAGGAACGGCGTACCGTCCGCGTGCTCCAGATGCCGGCCGCCGGCCGCTACGCGCAGCGCGCCGTGCGCCGACAGGCGATTGGCCGGCTTGACGCGGCGCGCCCTGAAGTGGCCCCTCTGTCCGTACAGGCCCGCATTGGAGACGTCCGGGCAACGGGTTTCGAAGGTATAGCGCCCCGGTTCCGGCGGGCTAAAGCGCACGCGCCAGCGCGCCCCCCCGGCCCAGAAGGCCGGTACACGCCACGATCGCCGGCCCCGTCGAAACACCACATCGAGTTCCAGCTCGTTGAACGGATCCGGATAGCGCCGGGTGGACACAAAACCCCATTCATGAATGTGACCACAGGCAATCGCGGAGGCGCGCGTATTCATGTGACCCTTTCGCTAGATGTAGCATGCTAACCGCCTCGGCCTGGAGTGCAAGACTGGAGCGCACCTGAACATCCGGCCGGGACGGCCGGCTCCACACGGACGCTTGACTTGGAGCCGGCGGTCCCCGCCGGTTGGCTTGCGCCGCTTGCGCCTACGGCTCCTCCGTTAGCCGCGTGCGCACAGCGCCCGCATCCTCGCCAGCCACGGCTGGGCTTCCTCCACGGAAACGCCAGTCCGGTTGAATATAAAGCGCGTCCCCTCTGGCGCTTCGCGCACGAGCATCTCCATGTCGGTATCTTCCAGCCACGCCAGCACGTGCACCGGCGCAGATGGGCCGGAAAAGTGCTTCAGGATCGGCGCATAGCCCTGCTTGGCGGCGACGCGGTTGAAGGCATAGAAGCCGGGGATCTGCTTGAACCGCTCGAACTGATGCTCCGCGGTGGCACAGCAATGCATCCCGAGTCCGCCGAACGTGCGGGCGAGATCCACGAGTTCCGGCAGGCAGAATTCATCGAACACCGCCGTGTTGAACGCGCCGCACTCGTCATTGGACAACCACGGCCCCATCTCGGGGGGCGCCCACGCCACCGGGCAATGGCAGGGGCTGCTGCGGGGGAACTCCTGGCGGAACGCCGCGACAAAGCCCTTGAACAGGCGCGCGCACTTATCCACCAGCCGCCGCACGGCTTCCCGCTCCTGCGGATCGATGATCGCGCACATGAAGTCGCTCTTGTCCCAGATCAGCGCGGCCGTATCGAATCCGCTTTGCATGTCCGGCGGCCCCAAAAACACGTCCCGCCCCAATTCCCGTTGCACGGCATGCGCCAGTTCGAAGCAACGATACAGGACCGGCGTCGTCCAGAGGTCCGGCACGTCCACCTTGTCCGCCTCCGCGGCGCAGGTCACGAACGGCAGCGCACAGGCATTGTTGTCCGTGAACCGATGCACCTTGCAGCCACACGCGGCGGCGTAAAGATGCGTCCCCGTGGCCAGCCACGCACAGGGGACGGCGTCGTCGCCCACGGCCTCGGTCAGCACCACCTGCCGCCGGTAGTTCTCCACGACCCACGGCACCCAGTTGGACACCGGCTTCTCCGATAGCGTGAAGTCGTAGTCCGGATGTTCCGGGATCGACACCATCTTCGGCGAACACACCAGGGCGTGCCCCTGGAAGGGCCCGCGCGCATACAGGTTTCGCAGAAAGGCCTCGTTGCGATGACTCATGGTTCCTCTTTCTTGCCCGTGCGAGGCCTTGGCCCCACATCCGACGTGTCGATCGGCCTGAATCCCAGCGCCAGTGCAGGCGAATCGGGCGCGAGCGCAAAATCAAACGCCGCCAGGTCGCGGAACTTCGGATCGGCCACCACCGAATGCCGGTCGTGCCCCAGCGCGCGCCAGACGGCGAGGCCCAGGGTGTCGCCGCTGGGACGATAGAACCCCGTGTAGTCGGCGATCGGCTCCTGGCCGGACACATCCCAGAACACGTTCAGGTCGCTCACGATGCGCCTGGCCCCCGGACCGAACGCGGCAAGAAACAGCGGCTTGCCAGCGGTGGCCAGAATATTGCGCTCGAGGGTGAATCCCATATTCTCCTCGATGCGGGCGTAGCTCACCAGCCCGTCGCCGCCAAGCGCAAAGATGTTGTTGCGGACGATATTCTCGCGGCCATAGTGCAGATTGAACAGGTTCTCGCTCGCGCGGTAGCAGATGTTGTTCTCCACGATGATGTGCGAACTGCCTTCGTCGAGGTAGATCGCCCAACCGCCGTAGCTGGACTTTACGATATCGTGAATCACGTTGCCGCGCAGCACAGTGCCCGGCTGCACCCCGAGCGTATAGATCCCGCCCATGTCGCTGAGCCAGCCCTGCCCGATATCGTGAATGTGGTTTTTCTCGACGATGTTATCCCGGACCAGGCTCTCCGCGTAGCCCCACCGCCAACCGACGGAGATACCCGTGTAGTAGAGATCGTGGATGTGGTTGTGGCTGATGACATTCCGGTCCGCCAGCATGGAGAGCACGCCGACCGCGCTGTGAAACACGCGCCCGCAGGCGTGAATGTGATTATCGGTGATCCGGTTGCCGCCCGTGCGCAGAACCGCTGGATCGGAAATGTCGGCGCCGTTGATTCTCACGCCGCCGGCGCCGAGATCGGTCAATTCGCACCCCACGATGCGGTTCTCGACGCAGCCCGGTCCCAGATCCACCCCGTACCAGCCGCCGTTCGCAATGCGACAATCCTCCAGAACGCAACCGCGCGCGCCATACAGCGATACGATTCCAGACACGTCGTTTGCCGCCTGACCGGCGGCCGCGTATCGCCCCCGCGGCTCGCTCCCAAGCGGATGTGCCGCTTTCCGAGGCGCCGGGGTGCCATCCTCCCCCGGGTGTCGCCAGTCCGTGTTACGGAACTCAATCCCCTCGAAATGCACGTTGTCGACGAAGGAGCCACCCTCGGGATCCCCATCCATCACCACCAACTGCAACAGGCGCGGGGCAACGACAACCGTGCGTTCCGGATGTTCGCCCGGCAGCGGCAGGTAATACAGAACGCCGGCGGGACGATCGAGGTACCACTCGCCCGGCTCTGTGAGCGCCTCGAAGACGTTATCGACGTGGTACTTCGCAAAGCGGTCATGAAAATCGTCCGACAGCGGAGCGCGGCTGATCCGCCCAAGTTCCACCCGCCGCGTGGCCGCATCAAACGCGGCTAGCGGAAAGCGCTCCTCGATCCAGTAGTGCAACGCGACCACCTCCGCGTCCGCAAGATTGCGCCACGCTTGCACATCGCCCTCCCGACAGATGAATGCGTCCTGACTGCTGGCGCCCCACAGGGCCGGGAGCGACAACCCGGGCACGTCCTCCATCCAGTAGAAGCCGGTCTTCGGCAGCCGCGGGCGGACACGACGCTGATTGTTGACGAAGAGCTGGCGGAATTCCCAGTCGCCGGCCTTCACGTCCGGCAACTCCGTGACCCAGGCCGTGCGCCCATTCACGGTCTCCGTTCGCCATCCGCTGAGCCGCCGCCCGCCGCTAATCACCGGCACCTCCCCCGGATACGCGGCGTACCGCACCGGCGCATCGAGATAGAATAGCGTCGTGTGCGGCAACCCCCAACGATCCACGCCCCGGCGCAACGATCCGTCCGCATAGTAGACGGCCCCCGAATCCTCCGATTTAAACACCAGGGGGGCACCCAGCGCGTACACGCCGCCGCGCAGCCAGACCGTCGCCCCGCCCGCCAGCCCACGCTCCTTCTTGATCGCCCGCAAGCGATCGCGCGCGGCCTCGATCGTGGCCAACGGACCATCCGACACGTCCGGCATCGGATCCGCATGTCCGCCGGACCATGCGTCGTTGCCGCGGGGGCTGACGTACAGTACCACCGGCGTCACGGCCCAACCGGCCCCATCGGATGCATCCTGCCTCGACGCGGTTGCCGCGGGTGCACGCTGCAAGACGCGAACGGAGCGGACGACACCGCTGTTCCAGAAATAGAAGGCAATCTGAGCACCCGCCAGCCCGGCCGCCGGTTCGGGCGCGTCCAGAATGCGGCGGCCGTCGACCTCCAGCGTCGCGCGCCCGCCCTCTCGGGTGACGGCCAGTCGATGCCAATGTCCCGGCACCAACACCCCGTCCTTCGCGCTCGCCAGTTCCTGCTTCGAAACGGACAAGACGCTGGCCGTGTTCCCCCGCGACCCAAACCCGCAGAACAGCGCGTTGGCCAGGGTGCCCCTCTCCGTTCCCAGG
Organism: Lentisphaerota bacterium; assembly: GCA_021413965.1. Classification (GTDB taxonomy): domain Bacteria; phylum Verrucomicrobiota; class Kiritimatiellia; order UBA8416; family JAIOPI01; genus JAIOPI01. The sequence continues at coordinate 37,803 of JAIOPI010000033.1, forward strand.
ATCAGGCTCAAGTCACCCGGCTCATCGGACTTCGCCTCAAACTCCACGCGCACGGCACCCGCCGCCACGGGTTGACGCAGTTGGATGACCGCTTGCGCATCGCGGCCGTGCCGCCGTAACCCATCCGTCGTCAGTGACCACTCCCCCTGAATGACCTCCCAGCGTGAAAGTGACGCCGTCGTATCAAACCGCTCCTCTACCACCGGCACCCATTCGCCAGCGGCTCCCGCCTGGAACGGAACCGCACATGCGGCCAGCAACAGGAATCGCCACAACCGGCGACTCATCGAACGATCTCCGCTCTTCTGTCTCATGAACTCCTCACGTGGTCGGCCCATTTGTCACCCGCGCCGGCCGCAGCACCACCGGCCCGAACAAGCCGGACGTCCGTTGTCGCCCCTCGTACGCATTGGCCATGGAGTTGGTCACGAGCACGTTCAACACATTCGAACCCACGTGCAGTGCATCCAACAGGGAAAACACGTGCGGCGACCACGCCCGCATCCCGAGCGGTTGGCCGTTCAACGTTGCGTCGGCCAAATCGCCAACCGCCCCCAAGTCCAGATAGCGCGCCGTGCGTACCGTTTCCGCCGTGGCCGCGAAGGCACATTGATAGCGAATCGTTCCGCTGAAAAGTTCCCAGCCCTTCAGCCGCGCCCAATCTCCCGGCACGCAGAGTGGCAGCCGCTCGCCCTCCGGAGTCGAGACCTCCCAAGGTCCCGCCAGCTCCTGCACCGCGTCGCCCGGACACGCGGGTTCGACCACAACCGCCGCAACCGGGCCAGGCGCCACGACCAGCACCAACCCCTGGCGCCGCTCCAGTCTCAGGTCCACGCGCATGCCATCTCCGTCACGGCGGACCGGCCAGGATTGCACCGTGCCATCCAGTGGATTCCAGCACTCAAGGCGCCCCTGAAACGGAATCGTTATGGTCCCCACGATCTCGGATTCCCCTTCATTCACGAGCAGGAACAGCGCGTGGCCACCCTTGCGGTAACAACGCACCCGCAACGCGGGCGGGCCGTCCCACCGCAGCGAGCGCTGCGGCAGCGCCTGCAACTGCACCGGCAACGTGTCGTCAGTCCAGTCGCGGATCACCTGGCCCCCGGCGGCCACCAGCGCATCGAACCGCGCGCGCACACGCGCATCCAGCGCGCCGGGCGGATCCGCCAGCAGCGCGCGCACCCACACGCGGCGGGGCCCGAGCCGCAAACCGCCGTCCACGAGTTCTGCAGCGCACAATGTCTCCACATCTACATAGACGAAGTTCGTCTGGGTCTGGAAGAGTGCCGCCGCCGCGCGCCAGGGCAGCGAGTCCGCATCGACCACAACCCCTACGTCCAGCACCTCTTCGCCATCGCTGAAGAGCGCGCACAAACGGCGCACATACGCGCTCAGTGCACCCCAATAGGGCCACCAGACATTGTGAATGCCGAGATCGGGCTCGCTTTCAAAGGCGCGCCGATCGCGGATGGAGTAGAAGAACGCGTGTGGAAAGAACAGGTTGTTGCCGCGCACCGCGTGCCAGTCGAAAAGCCACTTTGTCTCATCCAGCGTCAGTTGCCAGCCATAGGCCCCCAGAATCTCAGCCGCATTGAAACGTCGCCCGGCCAGAACAGCGGCACTGTGAGCCGCCTTCGCCGCTGTACTGTGGGGTCCCGCGAGCGCACTCGTCCCCGCCGGTGTGACGTAGCGCCAGACCATGTCCTGCCCCGGCCATTGGAAGCAGGCAAGAGCCCCCATCTCGTCACTCCGTTCCGGGTGCCCGGTCAGCGCAAGACCGTGCGAGTCGCACCATGCCGCGAGAGCGCCGTAGTAGACGCGGTTCAAGCGATCGTGCACGGTGTCGCCGTACGCCTGCCGGAACGCCGCGCCACGCGCGCCAAGGTCCAGCCACAACGCCGGCAGCCAGCACAGGATGTCGCCATCCCAGCGTGGCTGCAGTTCCTCCAGCAGCCCCGACGTGAACGCGTACGGCGCCGGCCCGCGGCGCGGGTTCCGCCCCAGCGGGCAGGGCTCGTCCGTGAACATGGCCGGAATCGTGTGGCCAAAGTGGTCGCCGATGTGCTGCAGAAACTGCTCGTGCGTGTGCCGAATGAAACACGCCACGGCGTCGGGGTTCAGGATGTCCGCCGCTGCCGGTGCACCGGCAGCGCCGTCGTCCTCATCGGCAAAGACACCACGAATGCTGCCTCCGCTCGGTACGCTCCAGACGGACACCAGTCGCCAGTTGCCCGCGGGCAGGTCATAGCGAATTAATTCATGCGGCAGCAGCGGCAACCGCGTCAGGCTCTGCGGATCCCCCACTCCGTCGCTTGTCTCACGCACGGCCATCACGGTCAGCAGGCGGTCATCAAGGCCGCGCCCCGGATTCGGCCGCCAGTATCCCGACACCGGACCGCAGACCGCCTGTTGCACAGCAATCAGGCAACGCGAGGCATAGGCCGGGTTCTCCGCCACCACGCGACCATGCGCGGATCCGGAGGGATAGGAGGCCTCATCGTACAGCACCACCTTCATACTCAGCCGGGACGCCTCTTCCACCGCCACACGCAGCACGCGGAAGTAGGCGGGGGTCAAATACCCGATCCGCCGCGATAGACCAATGCGCGCGTGCGGAATGAACCCGGCGCACCCCTGGGCATGGAACTCACCGATCTGCCGGAGAATCTCCACGTCCTCCAGGTCGTCATTCCAAAACCAGAATGGAACCATGCCGAACTCGCGCGGCGGATCCGCAAACTGTGCCCGCAACTCGTCCACTCGCATCTCCCTTCTGGTCCACGCACGCCCAGCCGTCGCATGGAACACCGCCGCCGGGGTGGCACCTGGCCCTCTCGATAAGAAGCTGCATGCGCGCGGGGAGGGTGCGGTGCCACCCGCGCCGCCCCGATCAACCGGCTGCTACAGCAACCAGACGGCCACGTCGTTCAGCCCCAATGCAAACTCGCGCGTGAGACCGGCGTGGGCCGATTGCGCCCCGCCCGTGCCTAGAACCCTCCCGCTGGCACCTTGAACAGACCCCATGAATTCATCCAAGGACACCGTCACCTTGCCGCGGGCTGGCGCGCCGCACGCCGCCGCAATCACGGCCGGCCCCTCCGGACTGTCGTAGGCCCATGCCGAGAACGCGCTTTCACCATCGATCTGGAGTCCCGTCTGTCCGATGAACCGGGCCATTACCGTGCGTGCCGCCGTCGCGCGCCGCAACGCCGCCAAAGCACCTACTCGCGCGGCAAACGCCGGCTCATCATCCAACGTGCCCTCGGCCCCGTGCACCATCAGGCAGAACTGCATACCCATGGCAAAAGCGATGGCCGCGCGCTCCGGCTCATGGTCCATCACCCACGACAGCATCGTGTGCGGCATGGAGTAGCGCAGCATCGCCACGCGCTCGATAAGCGCAGGCGTTGGCCCGGCGATCGACCAGCTCATCCACTGGTCCACGTAAGGCGTCGCGTGGATGTCGCTCTCCTCGCCGATCACCACGGCCTGCGGATCGCGGGCCAGCAGGAGCTGGCGGACCTCGCGGATGACCTGCAGCGCCTCGTGCTGGGTCGCGTCGGGCGGGAAGCCCTTGTCGATGAACCCGTAGTCCGGATGGTGCTCAAACGGCTGGTCGTAGAACATCGAGCTGTAGCCGAGCTCCAGGTAGCTCCGCGTGAGCCGGCGCACGCGCTCCCGGTGGGCCGGCGAGAACGGGCTGAAGATGTAGCTCTCGGGCCCGATGTGCTGCACCCAGAGATCTTCGAACGTGTGGTTCACCGTCCAGTTTTCGGTCCGGAACGTGCCCACGTAGCGGCGCTGCACCTGGTTCAATAGATCGGGGTCAGGCAGGTGCAAGCCGACATTGGGGTGCCGGAAGTTGATGAGGGCGCAGGTCCGCGTGCCCGCCGCCTCCGCCTGTCCCAATCCGCGCTGCAACAAGGCGCGCTCCCCGGCAGAATAGTCCATGAGGTCGTGCGGATCATGCCGCGCGTAGTTGCCGAGCGATAGCGTATCCCACACCGCGAGCAGATCCACGCCGTAGCGTCGCCCCGCGGCGGCGGCGGCCGGCAGCGCATCGAGCGGGCGAATCGGCGTGCCGTCGAAGCCGCGGAAGAACACGTTCTGAAACCCGATGCGGGAACGGACGGCGGGGCGGCTGTAGTCCGGCGCATGAAGCTTGCCGAACCAGGCACGATAGCGATCGGCCGTCTGGCGCCAGTCGCCCGCATGCACCGCCAGCCCCATCGTCGGCGACGTCCAGGACTGCCCCGGCCGCAACGCGATCAGATGCGCCCAGCCCATCATCAGGCGGAAATCCGTTCCATAGCCGGCCAGATTCTCGATCCAGAATTTTCCGTTGCGGCCTTCGGTCATGTAGTTCACGTACGACAGGCCGCCGGTGGGGCCGGACACGTCCACCCAGGGGCAGGCCAGGTCCACCGGGTAGTGCTTTCCACCCCGCTGCGCATTGCGGGCGTAGTTGTTGCCCGAAGCGTTGGGATACTGGTTCGGATGGATGAATGCGTTGGCGCCCCGCGCGATCCGGTCCTTGTCGCCGCCACCCTGCTCATGCCACCCGCCCAGCAGCGGAAACGTCGTGTCGATCACCGTGCGCGGGCCGCGATTATCCACGTGCATCGTCAACAGAAACTCGTCCGCCGCCCCCGGCCGGATCTCCACGCGCACCGCCACGCCGGTCTGCGCACCATCGGCGGCCTTCAGGTCCGGATACTCGATCACCAATCCGTTGCCCTGCCGCTGGCAACGAACGATCGGCTGCACCTGGCTCTCCGCGGGACATGACCACCACGCCTCGCTGGGCAGCACCAACTGGAACAGCCGCCCATCCTGCCGACCGTCGCGGTTGGCATCGATATGCACGAGCCCGCTCACCGCGTCCTCGATCCGCGCAATCGACCCCGTGCGCGAATCGACCACGAGTTTTGTCCGGCCATGGCGAAGGTCCATCATGTGGTCTCTCCTGTGAAGTTCCTACCAGTCCCGGTCGATTCGGTTCGCCACAAACGACTCCCCCCGCTGCAAGGGCGCGAGGCCCGCCCGCAGGTGCGCGCGCCGGTACAAGGGATAGCTCGTGGGCGACGTGTCGGCAGGCGCGATGTCGACACACGTGCTGGCGCGGAACGTGCAGGTGAACGCATGCTCCCGCGGCGTGTTGGCCGCCACCGTGTAGGTCGCCGTCGATTCCTTGACCGGAAACGTCAGCGCGATCGCTTCCCGCCCCGTGAGCCCGCAGAAGACCAGCCCATTGCCCATCCAGTCCAGTTCCGCCGGCTGACCGTCCACCGTGGCACGCAACTCCCGACGTCCTGCCCAGGCCGGGATGCGCACGCGGATACGGCGCGCGCCCTTGTTTCGAAGCTCGATTCGGCCTTCGTACGGCAGGTGGCTGCGCACGTCCAGCAGCCGGCTTGCACGGTTCAGCAGCAGGTTCACCTCCGCCGTGTCACCGCGCTCGCGCACCGCTCCCTCCCACGCGTAGTAGAGCCCCTGCGAAGCGTTGCTCGTGCAGCAGTGCATGACCCACGGCTCCGACACGGCGTTCGGACGGCCAAAGCCGAAGAACACGCCCAGCGTGCGCGCAATGGTATCGTCGTAATTCAACTTGCCCGCCGGCACGTCCGGCTTCTCTTCCCAACTGGGTGCCGTGCTCGCGGCGGCAATGCGGCGCAACAGCGCCGCGTCCGTCACCTGCTGCTCGACCAACTGGTTGCGCGCACAGGCATCCACGTCATCCCAGTAATCCCCCAGCCCTGCATCGCTCAGCCGGATGCCGAGGGCGACCCAATCTCCCAGCGAGCAGGACTCGCAGCGGCTGTCGGCCGTCTTCGATCCCGGGTAGCCGTTGATCCAGCCGAGGCGCGGAATTCCTTGGCTCAAGGTGAATTCATAGGACCGGCGCACAAATTCCAGCACGCGCTCGTCGCCTGCCCCGCGCCCGTATTCGAGCAACCCGCGCAAGGCAATGGCCCGTGCGTGAAAGTGGGAGAACCAGTGGCCCAGTTCCGCACCGGCCGTGTAGGGCGGATCCGGCAGTTTCGCGCCGATGTGCCCCAGCGTGATGGCCTCGCCCGCCGGACCGGGCACGCCCCCCCAGAACTTCGGCTTCATCACGTAGCGGCTGAGCCGCGCCGCCAGTTCCAGCGCCGTGGGATCGCCCGTGGCCGCGTGCCATTGCATCGCTCCATAGATCTGGTGCCCATGAAAACACACCACCGACCCTTCGCCGCCCTCCGTCTCCCCCTCGGCCTCGTCCGTGTTCAGCCACCCCGACCGCGGATACGCGCACGGCTCGCCCCACCCGCCCTTCTCCGGATAGTAGGCGTAGTCATCCTTCTTGACCGCGACCCGCAGCAGGCCGCGCACCAAGTCGCGGATCTGGCCGTCAAACCCGTCGCGGCCGCTGAGCGCGCGCCATGCCATGAGCGTCCGCATCATGCGCCCCGCCCCGGCCGTGCAGCAGAAATCCTCATCCTTCCCGGCGCCATAGAACGCGCTGCTGTAGCTGTTGCGCCAGGGGCGGAGAGGGTTGCGCAAATCCCAGTACAGCCCGTCCTGCACGCGCCCCAGCAACGCGCCGAAATAGCGCGCCTGAAGGTCCGTCATGTCCTCGCTGCCGCACATGGCGCGCAGCAGGACCAGCGATTCGGCAAACTTCGGATCGCAGGTCGTTTCCGCCGAGGCCCAGTGCGACTGGTGCGGCCGCGGCGTGGCGTAGAAGACCAGCCCGTACATCGTGAGCAACTCAGGGTCGATGCTCCCCATGATCCCATGCACCGCCAGCCGCGCCCGCTCCGCCAGATCAAGCGTGTCGGGCCGGGTGTCCGTGTAACGCTCGCCACCGACCGAGATGCCAACGTCGTCTGACATAGGTTCCCCCCTAAACATCGCAGATCGCGATGGCCTGCTGAAGCGAGTCGAGCGGCTCGCGCTGCGGTATGAACTCCTGCCCAACGAACCCCTTGTAGCCCGTGGCCACGATGGCCCGCATCACGGCCGGATAGTGAATCTCCTGCGCGACATCGATCTCGTGGCGCCCCGGATTACCGCCGGTGTGGTAATGGCCGATGTAGGGGGCGGCCGCCTCAACGGTGCGGATGATGTCCCCCTCCATGACCTGCATGTGGTAGATGTCGTAAAGCAGCTTCAACCGCTCCGAGCCGACGCGCCGGCAAAGCTCCACGCCCCACGCCGTATGGTCAGCCATGTAATCGGGGTGATCCACCTTGCTGTTGAGCAGCTCCACCATGACGGTGACGCCGTGTTTCTCCGCGATGGGCATCAGGCGCTTCAGCCCCTGCACGCAATGTTCCAGTCCCTGCTCATCGCTCATGCCCTGACGAAGGCCGGAGAATGTGATGATGTTCGGGTATCCCTGGCGCGCCACGGCGGCGATGGCCGGCTCAAAATAGCCCAGAAGATCGTTGTGATGTTCGAGACGGTTCCAGCCGTAGTCAATGCTCGAGGGTCCCCGGCACATGGCACACGTCAAACCGGCCGCCTGAACCGCGGGCCACTGGTTCGGCACCAATAGCTCAACCGATTCGAGCCCCAGCGCGGCACAGGCCCGGCAAAACGCCTCAAACGTCATGGACGCCGGCCCCTGCGGGCCCGCCTCATAGAGGCGACGAAAACACCACGCGGAGACCGAATGCCGAACGTTACCCCTCAGGTCATTCATCGGATGGATTCTCCCGCATCACCCTCAAGCATGCCCGCACACCTTGGCGAGGCGCTTCAGGTGGTAACAGTAGTTCTCGAACGAGATGTCCGGCGGGCAGGTGTGATCGATGTGCGGGATGTAGCCGCCGTCGGCGATCAGGGGCTGGAGGCGCGCCAGCTCGGCGTCAATCGCCGCCGGGGCGCGGGCCAGGACCCGTTTGTCCACGCCGCCCCAGATGCGGAGCGTTCGGCCGTAACGCCGGCGCACATCCAGCACGTCCATGCCGCATTGCACCTCGAACGGATAGAGGAAATTCAGCCCGGCGTCCATATTCAACCTGTGACCTCCCGCACGATGGACACCCATTCCCGGAGTCGCTCGCGTTCGCCGCAGAGCGAAACGACATCCTTGAGGTTGATCTCGAAGTGACAGCCGTTCCGGTTCAGGATCCGGCAGCCCTCGCGGATGGTCCGCCGGATGCGCTCGCGGTCGAAGGACGTGCAGACCTGGTCCGTGGGATTTGGCCGCCAGGAGACGACGTAGTCCGAGCCGATCTGCTCGGCGCATGTCGCCAGGTTGGCGGCCGGGGCCACGGAGATCATCTTCAGGTTCTTCACCTTGCGCAGGATATCGATCTTGTGCGTCAGGTCCTCGCAGCAGCCGTAGGCGCTGGCCGCGAACTGCTCCATGATCGGTTGCTGGTAGCGGAGCGCGAATTCGTCGTGCATCTGCGGGGAGATGAGGGTGAAGTCCTGGGCATGCGTGTGACACCACAGGTCCTTCCGCCGGGCCGGCCGCACCGGAAAGGGGTCGGGGGTATAGTTGCTGTAGGGAACGGACTGGATATCGGCATCAGCGGTACGGTAATCGCCGGCGGCATCGGCCTGGTTCATGGCCGCCAGCGTTGTGGCCAGCATCTTCTCCAGCAGGCGGTGCAGGCCGGCCGGGTTGTCCAGCATGTCGATCATGAGCTGTTCAAACCCCCGAAAGTGCGGCAGACGCACCGGGAAGCCGGCGCCGTAGCGCGGCTGCCGGATGACGCTCACCGGCAGGATGTCGCCGATCGCGTCTTGCAGCAGGCTCAGGTTCTCGGCGGTTGCCGCTTCGTCGATGTGGTGGCCCGGGGGCCGCAGCAGGCTCAGGTCATCGAGATCCTTGAGCGGCGGCTCGGCGTAAGCCTTGTACGCGCCGCCCTTGGATTCGATGATGTTCATCGGGATCCCCCAGGGGCCTTTCTCCATTCCCTTCCGCACGGCCAGGATCTCGATGAACGGCTCCAGCAGGTAGTCGTCGCCCGTGGAATGGTGGTACAGGTCGATCCGCAGCCGCTTCTCCGCTTCCAGGAAGAGCGGGTGGCGGCACACGGGGTTGGCCACCTCCTCGAGTTCCTCGGTGAAGATGATGGCCCAGATGTATATCATGGGCCGCTCCATCTTGCGGTCATGCAGACGGCGCCAGAGTTCCTTCGTCCGGTCGTGCCCCTGGCTTGCAGAGGCGTCCACGTAGCGCTTCGCCAGCTCCCGCAAACAGGCGGTTTCCGTCCCGTCGGGCTTCATGCGCGCTCCCGCTTCACGCTGACGCCCGCCTTCACGCTAAACCGGGCTTTAACTCCCTCTGCCGAACTGCCGCCCACCATCACTTCGAACTCGCCCGGCTCGACGACCGGCTCCAGATGCCGATCGAGGAAGGCCAGATCCCGGCCTTCGAGCGTGAAGCGCACCACGCGCTTCTGCCCGCGCGCGAGCCGCACGCGTTTGAACCGCTTCAATTCCTTCACCGGCCGCGATAGGCTGGCGCAGAGATCGGAGAGATAGAGCTGCACCACCTCATCGCCGGCCCGATAGCCCGTGTTGCGCACGTCCACGCTCACGGTCACGCTTCCATTCGGCGGGATGACTCGGGGCTCGATCTTCAGGTGGCCGTACTTGAACGTCGTATAGGAGAGCCCGTGCCCGAAGGGAAACATGGGCTGCACACCCCGCTGGTCCACATAGTCGTAGCCCCGGCTAGAGGGTTTCATGTTGTAGTAGAGGGGCAACTGGCCCGTCGTGCGCGGGAACGTCAGCGGCAGCTTGCCACCTGGATTGACGTCGCCGAAGAGCACCTGCGCGAGCGCATGACCGCCCTCCATCCCGGGGCACCACGCGGCCACGACCGCCGGCACGCGCTCGATCCAGCGCTCCATGGCCACAGCGCCGCCGCCGATCAGCACCACCACGGTCGGCTTGCCGAGCGCCGCCACGTCGCGAATCAGATCCTCCTGCACGCCCGGCAGTTCCAGCCGGCAGCGGTCGCGGCCCTCGCCTTCCGTCTTGGTCGTGTTGCCCATGAACAGCACGGCCATATCCGCCGCGCGGGCCGCCTCGACGGCGCGGGCGAACCCGTCCCGCGACTGCCCGTTGATCTCGCAGCCTTCGGCATGCAGGATCTTGATGCGCTGGCCCGCGCGCCGACGCATTCCTTCCAGCGGCGATACCGCCGATGCGTGAAGCGTGCTGTAGTTGCCGAGGCGACCGATCGCGGCGTTGGGTCCGAGCACGGCAATCGTGCGCGCATTCGCAAGCGGCAGCACGCCGCCTTCGTTCTTGAGCAACACCAGTGAGCGGCGCGCGGCCTCCAGCGCCAGCGCCCGATGTTCCGCGCACCCGACCACCCGTACAGCCGCCGCCGCGTTCGCGTAGGGATTCTCGAACAGCCCCAGACGGAACTTCAGCCGCAACACGCGCCGCACCGCGTCGTCCACCGGCGCCACGGCCATGTCGCCCGCGCGGATGAGCCCGGCCAGGTCCTTGAAGCACTTGGCCTCCGGCAGTTCGATGTCCATGCCCGCCTCGGCCGCCTTGCGTCCCGCCTCGGCGAACGATTCGGCCACGTGGTGCAGCGTGTGGATCATCTCCACGGCCAGGTAGTCCGACACCGTCACGCCGTCGAACCCCCATTCCTTTTTCAACACGTCGGTAAGCAACCACCGATTGCACGCGCACGGCTGGCCGTCGAGGGCGTTGTAGGCGGGCATGACGGACATCGCGCCGGCCTCCCGGACGCACGCTTCGAAGGCAGGGAAGTACACCTCTCGAAGGTGCCGCTCCGAGAAATGAATCGCGTGGCTGTCTCGCCCGCCGTCGCCGACGAAGTTGGCGGCAAAGTGCTTCACCGTCGCGGCGACGCCCTGGCTCTGCACACCCCTCACGAAGGCCACGCCCATGCGGGAGGTGAGCCACGGGTCCTCGCCGTAGGACTCCTCGGTCCGGCCGCAGCGCGGGTCGCGGGCAATGTTGATCGTGGGCGACAGGCACTGCCGGATACCGCGCACGAACGTCTCGCGCCCGATCGCCTGCGCCACCCGATGCATGAGCGCATCGTCCCAGGTCGCGGCCAACCCGATGGCCTGCGGAAAGCTGGTCGAGCCGGGCAACATGCAGCCGTGCAGCGATTCATCGTGAATGATGGCGGGGATGCCCAGCCGGGTGTGTTCGACCAGGAACTTCTGAATCGCGTTCGCAAAGTCCACGCTCTTCCGAATCGGCAGGTAGCGCAGCGGCATGGACATGTGGCCGGGCCCGGGCGACAGCAGCGCCGCCGCCTTGCGCGGCGAGAACCGGCCGCGGGTCAGCAGACGGTTGATCTTGGGGTCTTCCCAGGACGTCGGGAAGACGGCCCCCATCTGGCAGACCTTTTCCTCCAACGTCATGCGCCCCAGCAGATCCTCCACCCGCGCCTCGACCGGCGCATCCGCCCGGCGATAGAGCACGTTGTCTCGCATCCTTCCCTTGCTCTTCTTCATGAGCTTCCTTTCGCCTCCGGCTGCGAAACAACCTGCACGCCGGCGGGTGCGTTAACCTTGCCATCAATTCGCCCATCCGCCCCACGTCGCCACTCCACGCGGATGTCGCCACGCGGGGTCGGCACCACCCCCCGGGCCCACGTCAGATTTCCCGGTCGCGGGTCGAAGACCACCGCGGCATAGCCCGGCTCGGTGGGCCGGATGCCGAGCACGTGCTGCGTCAGCGTCCACACCACGCCCGCGCTGCCACCGTGAATGGTGCTGGCGCTCGCGCCGCTGTAGGCCTGATCGGGCCACGCTTCGGGCATCATGGGGAAGGCGTCCCCGGCCAGGACCGGCGCGTAACGCCGCGCCATGTAGGTGTAGGCCTCCGCCGCAGCGCCCGCCTCAATCAGCCCCTCCAGGACATAGTGGAAATAGAGCGGTGAAACGCGCGTGATGTCGCCGGCGGGGTCCAGAAGATTCCGCAGAACCGCCGCCGCCTGGGGCGGTGTGGCAACGCCGTACAGGATCGTCAGGGCATTGGCGAGCTCCGTGAAGACTCCCGACTGCACCTCGTCCGCGACGCCGTCGGCAAAAAGTCCGCGCGCGGCGTTCCAATGCGTGGCGCGCAGGTGCGCCCGTACGCCTTCCGCCCGCGCGCGCCAGCGGGCGGCATCGCGCGGCAGTTCCAGCGCCTCGGCCACCTGCGCCGTGTCCGTAAGCATCTGCGCGTACAGCGCATTCACGGCGGTGCTCGCGCCGCGCAGGTCATTCTTCATCCAGTCGAACCAGACCCAATCCGCCAGGTTGTAGAGCAGGCCGGTGTCGTCCGCCTGCCGTTCGCACCAGTCCGCAATTCGGACCAGCGCCGGGTAGTGCTCGGCGAGGAAACCCGGGCGGGCGCTGCGCAGGTAATAGCGCCAGACGGCGCCGGCATAGAAGAAGCTGTAATTGGGGATCGTGGTTGGGTTCGCGCCGGAGGTGGGATCGCGAGGGTCATCCTTGCACCCGAGCGAGCTGAGAAAACAACTGCCGATAAAGAACGCCAGCAGGCCGTCCGGAAGCTGGCTGCGGGTGGTCTGGCGGAACCCCTGAAACGTGATGGCCAGATCCCCGAACCCCGCCCAGGCCGCCAGATGCACCTGCTCGATTTCGCCGCAGAGAAGATAGGCCACCCGTTCGCGCACCACGTCCAGCGTCATCGCGTCTTCCATGTGCAGGAAGGCCGAGTTGACGCCGGTCTCCCAGAGCCGGGTCAGCACCGGATCGGAACAGGCGAATGCCCCACGGCGTTCGCAGGGATACTCAACCGCATCGACGCCAATGCGATGGAAGACCACACCCGCCGGCGCCTGGCGGACGACGACCTGGAGATAGCGCACCAGGCGCACGAAGTACGGCCTCCAGATCTGGCGCCCTTCCCGCGCGATATAGCGATCGCCTATGCGCGAAGCCTGCCCCAATGTGCCCGCGCGGCCATCGGTCAGTTGATGAACGCACGCGACATCGATTACCGCTCCGGCAGGCGCCTCGAACTCAAGCACGGGACGTCCCAGCACCGGCGGGCCAATATCCAGGATCAGCAACGCGCTGTGTTCAGGCGTGGTGGCCATTCTCACGCGGCCGGAACCGCCGGGCAACAGCGACTCCGCGTGCTCCACGACGGCCCGTTCGAGGGCCACGTGCGGTTCCTGGGCCAGCCGCTCGGGAACGTGTTGCGCGCTGAAGGCACTCGCGGGCAGTTCCTGTATCTCGCCCACACGAACGATCCGCGCAATCGCGATCGCACGCTCGCGCAGTTGCGGCGTCAACCGCGGCTCCAGCAGCCGCCAGCACGACCGCTGGGAAATCGGCCCCTTGGCGCTCACCGGCACGGCCGGCGCCCAGTCCGAATCGTCAAATGCCGGCCGCATCCAGTGAGCCGGATCCACCCGTCCATCCAGGACCTCGTTGACGTAGCCGATGTATATGTTGATCAAGCCGACATCCGGGCTGTACCCATTCAGCGCGCGCCAGCGCCACGTGGCATCCGATCCCAATACCTGGCGCTCGCCGGCACCTGACCGCCATTCCAACTGCGCAAAGAACCCCGCGCGCTGGTTGGCCGACCAACTGTTGCGGCAGCCGTGAAAATACGCCTCCACCGCGATGGCATTTGGGCCCGCGCGCAGGTGCGGCGTCACGTCATGCGAGTCATAGGACATCCACTGGGGCCCGACGCTGCGCGCCGGACCATGGCCGAGATACACGCCGTTCACGTACAGGACGTAGCGGTCCGCTGCGGTAAGGTGCAGCACGGCTTCGGCCGGGGCTGCCGCCAGCATGAAGACCTTGCGGAACATCCGAAACGCATGGAACGGCCGCGCCTCGCCGCCGTCCCAGATGAAACGCCCCACCCAATGCCCCGGGTAACATCCCGGGCGTGGCGTGAAGTTGGTGTGGCGATGCGCCGGCTGCTGTGGTGAGGTATTCATGTTACCACTCCCGCGGGGTCTGTTCCGCCACGAACCGTTCGCGCTCGACCAGAGGCGCCTGGGGCTCGCGCAGGTGATCGCGCCGGTAGAGCCAATAGCTGGCCGGTGAGTGATCGGCCGGCGAAACCTCCACGCAGGTGCTGGCGCGGAAGGTGCAAGTGAATTGGTGCTCCTGCGGGGTGTTGGCGGCGACCGTGTAAGTCGCCGTGGACTCCTTGACCGGAAAGGTCAGGGCGATCTCGCAAGGTCCATTCAGGCGGCAGAACACCACGCGGTTGCCCATCCAGTCGAGATCAACGGGCTTCCCGCCAAGCGTGGCGCGCAACTCGCGCCGGTCCACCCACGCGGGAATCCGCACGGCGATGCGGCGCGCACCCTTGTTCTTCACCACCACCCGGCCGTCGTACGGCAGGTGGCTGTGCACCTCGAGCAGCTTGGACGCGCGATTGAGAAGCAGGTTCACCTCGGCCGTGTCGCCGCTCTCGCGCACCGCCCCCTCCCAGGCGTAATACAGGCCCTGCGTGGCATTCCCCGTGCAGCAGTGCATGACCCACGGCTTGAGCACCGCGTTGGGGCGAACGGCACCGAAATAGACACCCAGCGTGCGCGCGATCGTGTCGTCATAGTTCAGCTTGTGTGCGGGCGGGTTCCCCTTCTCCTCCCAACTGGGTTCTGTGCTGGCCGCGGCGATGCGCTGCAACTGTGCCGCGTCCGTCACCTGCTGTTCGACGAGCGCGTTGCGCACGCAGGCATCCACGTCATCCCAGTAATCGCCCAGCCCGGCATCGCTCAACCGGATGCCCATGGCCACCAGGTCGCCCAGTGCGCAGGACTCACATTGGTTATCCAGATTCTTCGAGGCCGGCCAACTGTTGACCCAGCCGAGCCGCGCGATTCCCTGCGTCAGGGAAAACTCGTAGGCCCGGCGCACGAACTCCAGCACGCGCTCGTCGCCCACCCCGCGCCCGAACTCCAGCAGGCCGCGCAGCGTGATGCAGCGCGCATGGAAGTGGCTGAACCAGTGGCCCTGTTCGGCGCCGGCCGTGTAGGGCGGGTCCGGCAGTCTGGACGCAATGTGGACGGTCTTGCCCTGGGGATCAAACGGTCCCGGCACGCCGCCCCAGAACTTGGTCTTCATCACATAGCGGCTCAGCCGTCCGGCCAGATCCAGCGCGGTCGCATCTCCGCTGGCGGCATACCACTGCATCGCGCCGTAGATCTGATGACCTTGGAAGGACGTCACCGACCCCTCACCGCCCTCCGTCTCGTCCTCCGCCTCATCGGTATTGAGCCAGCCCGAGCGCGGATAACAGCACGGTTCGCCCCAGCCGCCCTTCTCGGGATAGTAGGCGTAGTCTCCTTTGCGAATCGCGACGCGGGAAATGCCGTGCACCAGATCCCGAATCCGGCCATCGAACTGGTCGCTGCCGGTGGCGGCACGCCAGGCCATCAGCGTCCGGATCATCCGCCCGGCCCCGGCCACGGAGCAGAAGTCCTCGTTCCGGCCGTCACCGTAGAACGCGGACGCATACGAATTGCGCCATGGCCGCCGCGGATTGACAAAGTCCCAATACAAGCCGTCCTGCACCCGATCGAGCATGCTCCCGAAGTAGCGCGCCTCCAGCTCGCGCAGCTCGTCGCTCCCGCACATCGTGCGCAGCATCGTCAGCGATTCGGCCAGCTTCGGATCGCACGTGTTCTCGGCCGACGCCCAGTGCGACTGGTGAGGGCGCGGCGTCGCGTAGTAGATCATTCCGTACATGGTCAGCAGCTCCGGGTCGATGCTGCCCATGATCCCGTGCACCGCCAGCCGTGCCCGCTCGGCCAGGTCGAGTGTGTCCGGCACCGTGGCCTGGTAACGTCCTCCCGAATGGCGGATGTCGATCGGTTCCGTCATGGCACCTCACTCCTCTGTTCGTTCCACAAGGCGTACGCCGTCGGGCACCTTGACCGTGTGTTGGAGTCGTCCGTTCTCACCGCGCCGCCACGCCACCTGAATATCCCCGCGCGGCGTCGGCACCACCCCCTTGGCCCACGTCAGGTTTCCCGGGCGCGGATCGAAGACCACCGCGGCATAGCCCGGTTCCGCCGGGCGGATGCCGAGCACGTGCTGTGTCAACGTCCAGACCACGCCCGCGCCCCCGCCATGGATGCTGCTGGCGCTGGCGCCGCTGAAGGTCTGCTCGGGCCACGCTTCGCACAGCATCGGATACTCACGGCTCTCGCACAGCGCCGCATAGCGCCGCGACAGGTAGGCGTACGCTTCTGCCGCCGCGCCCCCCGCGATCAGCGCTTCCAGCACATAGTGGAAATACAGCGGCGAGCACCGCACGATGTCGCTGGCGGGATCCGTGAGTTGACGGACGATGGATGCGGCTTGCACCGGCGTGGCGACCCCATGCAGCAGGGCCAACGCATTAGCCAGTTCCGTGAACACCCCTGACTGCACGCCGTCCAGGACCCCGTCGGCAAACAGTCCGCGCGCGGCATTCCAATGGTTCTTCCGTAACTGCGCCCGCACCGTCTCGGCCCGCGCACGCCAGCGGGCGGCATCCCGCGGCTGTTCCAGCACGTCCGCGATGTGCGCCATGTCCGTCAGCATTTGCGCGTACACGGCATTGATGGCCACACTCGAACCTCGCAGGTCGCTCTTCATCCAGTCGAGCCAGACCCAGTTGGGCAGGCCGTAGAGCAGCCCGGTCTCGTCCGCATGCCGGGCGCACCAATCCGCGATGCGCACCAGCGCCGGGTAGTGCTCGTCGAGAAACCCCGGGTGCGCGGTGCGCTCGTAGTGACGCCAGACCGCCAGGGCGTAGAAGCAGCTGTAATTCGGAATCGCCAGCGGATTCGCCCCGGACGTAGACTCGCGCGCATCGTCCCTGCAGCCGAGCGAGCTCATCAGGCTGCTGCCGATGAAGCACGGCATAAGCCCGTCCGCAAGCTGGCTGCGGGTTGTCTGGCGAAACCCCTGGTCCGTGATGGGCAGATCGCCGAAGGCGGCAAAGGCCGCGAGGTGGAGTTGCTCGATCTCGCCGCACAGGAAATAGGCCAGCCGCTCGCGCACCGGGTCGATGGTCATGGTGTCTTCCATGTGCAGGACAACCGTGCGGACGCCGACATCCCAGAGCGAGGTGAGCACGGGGTCCGAGCAGGCGAAGGCGCCCCGCCGCTCGCAGGGGTACTCGGAAGCGGCGACGCCGATCCGGTGAAAACGCACGCCGGCGGGCGCGTTGCGCACAACGACCTGCAGGTAGCGCACGACACGCAGAAAGAACGGCGACCAGGTCTGCCGGCCCGCGCGCGCCACATAGCGGTCCCCGATGCGCGACGCCTGCCCAAGCGGGTTGGCGCGACCGTTCTCCAACAGGTGCACGCAGACGACGTCGATGACCGCCCCCTCCGGCGCTTCGAACTCCAGCACGGGCCGGCCCAGCACGGGGCGGCCGAAGTCGAGGATCAGAAACGCGCTGCGGTCGCCAGACGTGGCCAGCCTGGCATCGCCGGGGCCCTCACCCAGCAGCGTCTCGGTTCGCACAGCGGTCGCCTGCTCCAGCGCCACGTGCGGTTCCGCCGCGAGCCGCTCGGGGATTTGCTTCGCGCTGAATGCATCCGCTGCCAGCTCCTGCACCTCGCCCGCCTGCACCACGTTGGCAACCGCAACCGCGCGCTCCCGCAGCCGTGGCGTCAGCCGCGGCTCAAGCGCGCTCCAGCAGGAGCGCTGGGACATACGCAGCCAATGATCGTGCGCGTACAAGGCGGCAGGAATCACCGTGGCGACGGGCCAGGCGGAGTCGTCACACGCGGTAGACATCCAGTCGCACGGGTCCAGCCGCGCATCGAGAACCTCGTTGGGATTGCCCAGCCAGTGGCTCACCATGCCCACGTCGGGGGAGTAGCCCTGCACGGCACGCAGGCGCCACGTGGCATCCGTCCCCATCACGCCACACGCGCCATCCGATAAGCGCCATTCGAGCTGTGCAAACAGGCCAGCCCTCTGATTGGCCGACCAGGCGTTGCGGCAGCCATGGAAATACGCCATCACGGCGATGGTGTTGGCCCCCGCGCGAAGGTGCGGCGTGACGTCATGCGTGTCGTACGACATCCACTGCGGCCCCACGCTGCGCGCCGGGCCGTGGCCCAGATACACGCCGTTCACGTAGAGCACATAGCGGTCCGCCGCCGTGATGTGCAGCATGGCCTCCACCGGGACCGCCGCCAGATCGAAGGATTTGCGAAACATCCGGAATGCATGAAACGGGGTGGATTCGCCCCCATCCCAGATGAACCGCCCCGTCCAATGTCCAGGGTACCCGCCTGCGCGCGGGCGCAGTCCTTCATGGCATGCGTTCGTCACAACTCCATTCTCCATCTTCACCGCAGTTTCCCGACCGGAGGCTCCGCCCGTGAGTTGTCAGCTCCATGCCTCGCACTTGCCCGGCGCCGTCTTGGGCGCGAGCATTCAGAGGCCCTCCACACATACCATCTGATGGTGCCTGACCTCCGGCACGGTCACCACGCAGTACGCGCCGTCCATGCGGAACGGCAGCGCGGTGCCCTGGGGGGCCAGGTAGACGCGGCGCGGTTCCTTGCCGGTACGAATCGCCAGGGCGATGTCTCGCACGGGGTAGAGCTCTTCGATCCATTCCACGTTGACGTGTCGGCGCTGGGGTTGAAAGTTAACGAGGTGTGCGACTAACCGGGCGGGCTTGCTCTGCCGATTTACCGAGACCTCCATGGCGGCGGGAGCCGCCACGCGGATCAACGGTTCCGGCAGTAACCGCTCCAGCAGGCGCGCGACAAGCGTCTTGTACAAGGAGTACGCATGTTCGCGATACGCCTTGAAGACCGCAGGCGCCAGATACGCCGTCCGCCCCTTGAGCGCGGCAATCGGGAAGGCCGTGGCCTTGGTGAACGGGGTCTGCCGGTGCGAACAGAAGTGATCGAAGGCGCGGTTGAAGTACGTGTCCACGAGGCGGCCCATGGACACCGCACCGGGTGCCGCCTTGACGCAGGCGCTGTCCTCGTAAAAGACATAGGTGCTGTCGGGCAAACCCGCCCCGAGGGTCTTCCCGAGATCCAAATAGCACGGCTTGGTGGGGTTGGCTTTCACGAAGGTGACCGGCAGCCCCGGGCAGGCAAACGCGCCATCCTGCAGCGTGGCTGTGTGCGAAGCCAGCACCGCTCCGCCGTTGCGCACATAGGCCACCACAGCCCGCTTGAGCGCCGGGCTCATCCACCCTTCGTCCGGAAGCACGACGACCTTATAGCTCGCCAGATCGGTGTCAGGGTAAATCAGATCGAACTGCTGTTTCAGTTCAAGCAGCATGCGCCCGGCGCCATCCGCGGCCACCGTCATGCCGCCTTGGCTGGTCGGGTCGGCGGCGGCCTCCACACTGGCCGGTAGCATCATGACGCCGATTTCCGCGGCCGCCTTCGCGCCGACGCACCAGGGTTCGCAACGCTCGACGTGGGCGAAGGCCTTGCCGATCACTTCGTACGCGCCCTTGTCCAGGACGCCGCGCGGGTGGCACTGGTCGCCAATGTTCATGACCGCGCCCGCGGCCAGAATCGTGCCGGCCTCATACAGAAGCTGATCCTCGGATTTAAGACCTCCGAAATCCGCCCAGCTCTTGTGGAAGCGCGCCGTCATGCCTTGCAGGGGCTTGCCCAGCACGCGCCCATAGCGGGCATGAATGGGAAAGTAGGCATAGCCCCAGCCGCCCGTGGGCAGCGCCTCAATCTCGACGTGCGTAAAGACATCCAACTCCCCGCGCATGCCCGGAGATACACGCCCGTTGAAAAAAAGTGTCGCGTTCTTCTTCACACCGCGGACGATCCGCGCGATCTTGCGCGTGTAGTCCCGGGCCAGCGCATATTCCCAGCGCCGGTGATCGGCATCGGACGTGAAGTCGAGCCCGCGCCGTTTCATGCTGTCGTAGCAGCGCGGACAATAGCACCCGGGGCCCGGGTAGACACTGTAGCACATGTCGAAGAACAGCCCCTCGACGTCGTACCACTTCAACACTTCAACCGCCTGCGCGGCCAGTTCCTCGACATAGTCGGGGTTGTTCATGCAATGCTGATACCAGCCGGCGATGAAGGGGTCTCCACCCCACTTCCACGGCTTGCCGTCCTTCAGACGCACCACCCAATCCGGGCGCTGCGTCGCGTGGTGCTCGTCCACGCGCACGCTGATGTACGCCGGGGTGACGATGCCGCGCCGGCGACACGCTTCGATCTGCTCCCCCAGCAGGTCAACCTTCAGCGCGGGATGCACGGTGCCGGCCTTGGTCGGGTAGTAGCTCAGGCCATGGTGGCACTTGGCAAACAGCGTGACCCAGTTCACCCGCGCCGAGGCGAGCGTGTCGGCAAACGCATCGGCATCGAAGCCGGCGCCGACGTCCGGGATCAGCTCCGCGGTGTGGAAATCCAGGTGAATCTGACGGAAACGCGAGGACACCAGATTGGCGGCCGTTCCTCGATACGCACGGCTACGGACGCTCTTTCGCTGCACAACGACCTCCTTGTGATTGACAATGGGACGGCGTCTCCTCGCCGTCATCCCCGATGAAGCGCGCCACCCTGGGCCCGGGAAAGCTGCCGGCGCGGAGTTTCAGACCACTCACGCCAGCACCGACTTCAGCAGCTTCGCCCGCGGCGTCGAAACCTGCGCCGCAGCGTTTCTCACCGCGCGCGCCCCCTTCGGCACGAGCCAGACGGCGGACGCCGTCAACCCGCCCCGTGCCTTGGGATTGATCTTGAGTGCCCGCAGCTCAAGCGTGTACTGGCAGGCCTTCTCCAGCCGCACCGTCCCGATGCGATTGGTGTAGGTCGGAAAATGGTGACTGCCATCGCGCTCGGCGGCCGTGGCCTTCAGCGTCTTCGCCAGCTTGCGCCCGGCCACCGCCACCTCCACGCGATGCCCGCCGAGCCAGCCTGCCATGCTGACGGCCTTGGTCTGCAGCAGCACATCGAACTCGCCGGGGGCGCACACCCGAAAACGCCAGGCCACGCGGTTGTCCGAACTGTACCAGTCGCTCAGACAGCCGCCCTGCCCGACCCGCATCCCGCCCCAGTACTCCGCAATGTGCAACTCGCCGGCATGCGCGGGCAGCGCAATGCCCCCGACAGGTTGCTGCTGCAGCGACGCGTCCACCTGAACCGCGCCGACGGTATCGATCGCCACCACCGAGACGTCGCGATCCGGGGCCCGTCGCGGCAGCGCGATCGTCAGCGCGTCGCCGACCGTGAATGACAGCTCGCGCTTCGGGTCCGCAAGGAGCCGCACTCGCCGCACACGGGACTGAAGGCCCTTCAGGCACAGCGCCCCTTTGGGCCAGTCGAAAATGTGCAGGTACAGCGTGTTGGCCTTGACCGTCGCCCGGCCCCACGCGAAGTCGTACGGGAACGGCGACGGGGCTGTGCCATAGACCGCCTCGCCGTTCACCTCCAGCCACCGCCCCATCGCCCGCAGGCGCTGCGACGACTCCCCCGGAATGACGCCGGCACCGGTGGGCCCGACGTTCAACATGTAGGTGCCGCCCTTGCTCGTGATGTCCACCAGCGTGCGCAGCATGTCCCCCGTCTGCTTCCAGTTGTGGTCCGTCTGCTTGTAGCCCCACGTGTCGTTCATCGTGGCGATCGACTCCCAGTCGCCGCGCACGCCGCCCGCCGAGGACTGATTGTCGCCCAGGCAGCGGTAGTCGCCCAGGTTGAAGCCGATGCGGCCGTTGACGATTGCCCGCGGCTGCAGGCGCCGCACCAGGCGCTTGATGGCGGCCGCGGATTCCGGCGTCGTGTTGATCGGATTGTCGAACCACACCAGATCCAGCTCGCCGTAGCGGGTCAGCAATTCCGTGAGCTGCGGCATCACCTTCCGGGCGGTGTATGCGCGATACGCCTCCGGGCTCGCCGCAAACGCGGACTTCAGGCTGTAGCCACCGGCATCGGGCTCGTGCAGATCCTGATCCTGGCTGTAATACACACCGAAACGCAGACCGGCCTTGCGGCAGGCCTTCGCGAGTTCCGCCACAATGTCGCGCCGGTACGGCGTGGCATCCACCACGTTGTAGTCGCTGCACCGGGACTGGAACATCGCAAATCCGTCCGCATGCTTGGCCGTGAAAACCATGTACTTCATGCCGGCCGCCTTCGCCAGATTCGCCCACGCATCCGCATCAAACTGACGCGGGTTGAATCGCGTGGCCAGCTTGGCATACTCGTCCGGTGGGATACCGGCATAGAAAGCAATCCACTCGCCAATCCCCTCGATGGCCTTGCCTTTCCAGATGCCGGCCGGAATCGCGTAGAGCCCCCAATGGATGAACATCCCGAACTTCGCATCGCGCCACCACGCCAGCCGGTCGCCGCTCTCGGAACGTTTGCGTCTGCTTCGATTCATCGGTCTTGCCCTTTCGCTTCGCCGTTGAAGTTGTGCGGCCATCGCCACGCCCATCCCGCCAATCCTGCCCTCCACGTGCCGGCAGCCGCGATCGGCGGCCGCCCCGGCCTTACCATCGGATCACCCGCTCCGCGTGTACGTACGTCGGCATCGGGTTCCGGGGTGCCTTCCCGGCCTGCATGTGCTGGCGCCGGAAGACGCGGTAACCATCGTATTCGGTGATTCCTGCACCGGCGCTGACCGTCTCGACCTCAACAACCGTGTTCCCACGGAACCGGCACGCAAGACGGGGCCCCGAGGTGCCGCCGCGATTCACCTTGTATCCGGGCATGTACGACAGGGTGCACTCGGCGCGGGCGGTGCGGACCGGCACCTCAATCACCAGGCTCTCGCCGCCGCACAAGCCGTCGAATACCATGCGGTTGCCGACCCACGGCGGAGTCGCGGGTCTTCCGTTCATCCGACAGCGAACGTCCGCCCGCATGGCCCAACCGGGCAGGCGCACCGTGATTCGCTTCATGGTCTTGTTGCGGATCTCGAGTTTCCCTTCGTGCGGCAGATGACTGAACACGTCCAACCAGGGCGAGCGCCGGTTGAGCCACATGTTGACCTCGGCACCGTCCCCCATCCGTCGCACAATCCCCTCCCACGCAAAATAGAGCCCCTGGGCACCGTTGGCCGTGCAACAATGCATCAGCATCTCCATGCGGGCGGCGCCGACAATGAACCCGAACGCGCCGACGCTGCGCTCGGTTACCCGGTCCACCATGTCCTGCCCGGGGAATACCGTGCGCAACTTGTCCTTCCAGATCGCCTTCGCAATCGGGGGGCCGATCCAGTCTTCGCCCGGCCGCCGTTCCGGGCCTGCCTCCGCCACCCGCCGCATCTCCGCCGGATCCGTCATCTGCGATTCGACCAACCCATTCCGGGCCACCTGCTCGACGTCGTCCCAGTAATCGCCCAGCCCGGCATCGCTCAACGCAATCGCCAGGGCCACCACATCGGCCCCCGTGCAGCCTTCGTGCCCAGTATCGGGGGTGTTGCAGAACAGCCCCAACCGCGGGACGCCCATCTGCCGCGCCCACTCGTAGGCATCGCGGGCGAACATCAGCGCCCGCTCGTCCCCGGCGGCGAGACCGTAGTCCAGCAGCGCGCGCACCGGCGACAGCATGGCGTGCACGTGCACATCGAAATGCCCGCGCTCCCCTCCGGCGGCCGGGTCCGTGTCGTTTGCCGCACCCCAGAACTTCTGCTGCATCCCCAGATTCGCGAACTGTCGCGCAAGCGTCAGAAAGCGCTCGTCACCACTCAGCCGGAAGTAGCGCAAGAAGCCCTTCAGCGGCGTGAGGTGGTAGAACATCGTGGCGCCCTCGTAGCCTTCCTTGGGGCCCTTCGGCGGCTCGGTTGTGGTCCAACCGGACACGCGCGGGTACGAGTAATCGTTGCCGAGCCCGGGGTTCGGGTACCAGGCGAGGTCATCGCGGACGATCGCCAGCTCGAGCATGCGTTCGGCGGTGCGCGCCGCCAGCGCCTTCCACTGCGCGTCGCCCGTGGTCTGCTGCCAGTAGGTCAGGCCGGCCAGCAGGCGGCCGTTGCCGGCCATGCAGGCATAGTCTTCGTTCCAGCCCTTCTCGCCATAGCCGACGCCCGTGTTCCATGGACGCTCGGGCGACATCCGGTCGTAGACCAGTCCGTCGCCCGCCATGTTCCTGAGCATGGCCTGCATGAATCCGTCCTGCACGTCCAACTGTTCGCGGCTGCCGCTCATCAACCGCAACAGGGGCAAAGCTTCCACGTACTTCGGCATCACGCCGCTGACCATGCTGCTCCAGTGCAGCATGTAGGGCGGGTTCGAGTCGAAGAACGTCAAAAACGCACACTCGTACCCTAGCGAGGGATTCAGCGATCCGAGCACGCCGTTGAGGGCCATCCGGCCGTGATCGGCCAGGTCCAGCGTGGCCGGGATCGTGTTCGTGTCGTGGTCGTTCGGGATCATTCGATCACATTCCCGGGTCCGTTGGCCTTGACGCCGGACCGGTTGCCCTCAAACACATTGCGCAGTACGCGGTGGCCGCCGTCCCGGATGGGCTCACCCCGGATCTCGCGATCCGTGACTTTCCCCCTGAGCATGATGGCGTGGCGCTTGCAGTCGACAACCACGTTGTCCGCGAACGTCTGGCCGCAGGAATCATGTTCATAGATGCCGTGCCCGTCGATGCCGACGACCACATTGTGGTCCACCAGGTTCTCGCGGCTGGAGGCCTCCACGAAAATTCCCTTGTTGGCCCGCATGATCGTGTTTCCGAAGCAACGCGTGTTCTCGTTGTCGAAGTCCATCCAGATCCCCGGGCCATACAGAGTGTCCAGCACGACGTTGTGACGGATCAGGCAGTTGACGTTGCCGTGGGTCTTGATGCCTGCGGTTTCACAGAGCGCATCCACATCGTGGAACGCGCTGCGCATGATGAGGTTGTCCTCGATGAGAAGCCCGAAGTCGTGCCCGCCGCCGGGCCCCAAGCCCGCGATGCCACAAACCCCGCAGTCCGTCACCACATTGCGGCGGATGATGTGATGGCCAACCGCCGCCTCCGGCTGCGGCCACCACCAGGCCTGCTTGCCCACATCGATGCCGACACCATTCGCCCAGGCCACGCGGTTGTCTTCCAGGATCCAGTGGTGGCCGCGAGTGGTCGAGATCGCCCCCTGCTGCGGCATCGGAAATGCGTTGCCGGCCTGCTCGACCCTGAAGCCCTTGACGCGAATGTACCCCAGGCCAGGCTCGGCCGGACCGAAGATCGTGCCGAGAACGGTAACCTCGAACGTTGCCCCCGCCGGATCGCCATCGCCGAACGGGCGCACGTGCAGAACCCGATTCACGCGATCCACCCAGTAGGTCCCGTCCGCACGGGCAAGATCGTTCGATGAAACGACCTGCTCAAGGTGCCGCCCGTCCTGGAACACCATGCCCCGCGGAAGCGTGTACGGCGCCGTGCCCCGCAACGCATGCGCCCAGGTCATGGGCTCAAAATCCTGCGGCAGCACATTGTCCATCGTGAAGGGATCCTCTGCGTCCGGAGCACACGCCGGTAGCGGCGCCTGCCAGGCGCCAGGCGACTCGGCCGACGGCGTCCACGGCCCCGGCAGAATCACCGACCCCTTGATCACAACCGTCGCCCCGGGGGCGGCCTCGTAGCTGATCATCGCGGACGGCCCCGTGCCCCCGCGGGCGGGTGCGACCCGTTCCCGGTAGGTCCCCGCGTTGACCGCGACCCGCTCCCCCGGCCGCAGGATTTGCGCCGCCCGGTTGATTGTCTTGAACGGCTGCGCCTGAGTTCCCGGGTTGTCGTCCGAAGCCTCGGCGTGACTCTGATCCACCCAGTAAGTATGGGTGTAGGGCGTGCCGTCCTGCCACATGGGGAACGGCGCGCCGTCCGGCAGCACCATCCCGGTATCCGTCCCTGGAGCGGCCGGATCCAGGGCTGCCGCGCCGTTCGTCTCGGCGCACGCTCCCGTCACGACGGCCATCTTCAGGACCAGCACCGCCACCAGAGTCTGGCGTATCCGTCTCACCCTCACACCGCTCCCATCACCAGCGCGGCCTTGAAGAGCCCCTCTTTCCTCGTGTCGAGATCGTGGAAGGCCTCCGCCACCGCGGACAGGTCATAGTACGTCACCAGCGGCGCGAGGTTGAGCCGACCCGCCGCCATCAGCCTGACGCCGGCCTCCATCGCCGCCATCTTCTCCGCCCGCCGCCGGCAGTGGCCATTGACCACATCAATGGCCTTGTAGTTCCACAACTGCATGTTGATCGTGCGCTTGCCCCCGTCCGACATGTGATAGCCGATCAGCACGATCCGGCCATGCTGCCGCACCAGTTCGCCGCACCAGTCGATCGCCGACTGCACCCCGGCCGCCTCGATCACCACGTCGAATTCACCGCCGACCTCCTTGAGAACATCGGCCGGCGTCCGTCCCTGCGGATTGATCCTGACATCCGCGCCCATCTGCTCCGCCATCTTCAAGCGCGACGGAATGGGATCGAAGGCGCAAATGAATGCCGCGCCCTGCAGCCGCGCCACCGCCAGGGCGACCAGCCCCATGAAGCCGCAGCCGACCACGGCCACGCGGTCGCCCACACGGGTCCCGAACCGGTTTCCCGCGTGGATCACGCACGCGACCGGTTCGCCGAGCGCCCAGCGCGGATCCACGCCGGACGGCAACTTGACCAGCCGTTCCGCCGGCACCACGAAGTACTCCGTGAACTTGCCGCCCAGGGCCGTGACCGCATCGCCGGCCTTGAGGCCCGTCACGTTCGCGCCCACCTTCTCCACGATGCCGCTGCCCTCATGCCCCAGCAGATACTCCGGGGGATTCATGTTCGCCCGGATACGGTAGTGCTGGACTTCCCCTTCGCACACCCCGCATACCAGCGTCTTCACCAGAACCTCGTCCGGCCCGCAGGACGGAATGTCCTGTTCCCGAAACTCAAAACCCTGTCGCGTCAGAAAAGCTGCTTTCATCATCGCGTCTCCTACTCCAGCGATTGCTTGCAGAACTCGACACACTTGGCCACTTCGCGCACCGCGTCGGAATCCGCGGGGACGGGGTACTCCAGCTCGATGTCCGCGGGGAACGACAACCGGTGCTTCTTCATGTACTGCAGCACCAGCGCCACCGGCGTGTCCCCCTGTCCGAATGGCATGTTGGGCCCGTTGCTCACTTTGCGGTCCTTGAGGTGGATGCTCAGGATGCGGTCGGCATACTTTTCGATAAACGGGATGGGCGACTCATTCGTGGCCGCCACGTAGTGGCCGATATCGAAGTTGATGCCCAGGTACTTGCCGTACGAGAGAACACCTCCATCGTAGGTGGTCGGCGTAACCTGCATGTGGTTGTGGAAGCCGATCATGATCTCGTGCTTGTCGGCGAAGGGCCCCAGCCGCCGCGCCGCCTCTTCGGACAGCTCGCGGGTGATGCCCTTGGCGCCAAGGATCCTGGCGACCTCGAAATGGCGGTCGATGACGGCATCGGGAATGCACGGATCGCCGATATCGCGGTACTTGATGATGTGGATCTGGACGCCGGCGTCGTTGTACAACTTGCGCAACGCGCGAAATCCGTCCAGCGAGGTCGTGAGCATCCACTCGTTCCACTCGTTGACATCCCCGCTGGCCGCAGGCCCGCCCGCGAATTGACCGGCCGGGGCGCCCATCAGCTCGACCGAACTGATCCCGCTCTGAATGGCGTACTGCAGCAGGTTCTCCGCGAACCCGGGCAGCGTCCGGTAGCTGTAGGTGATGGCGCCGATCTGCACGCCATGGAAGTTGGAATTGGGTTTGGTTGTCGTCATGCGCGTTCCAGTTTGTGCTCGGTCCTGTCATCGTCCGGAGCGTGCGCAAGCCCCATCGACAACGCAACAGTCCGTGCCAGTTTTACCGCTATGCGTTTCTGTCTGCGATGTACTCCAAGGTAATGGCTGCTTCACCCGTCGCAAGCCCCAACGTATTCCGTCCGCGCGCCTTGATGACATTGCGCCCCGGATGCAGCCGCCAGTTGAGCACCCGCTCGCTCACCCCGCTGCCCACCTTGAGCCAGGCGCCACCGTCGATCTGCACCTCGAAATGCTCCAGATTCGGCACGCAGTGGGTCAGCAGAACTTCCACGAGGCCCTCGGGTTTCTGCTCAAACGTCAGGTCCAGGTGCACACGATTGACGGACGGGTAGAGGTCATCCGGGTCGTCCGTCGCCTGCGACGACTCGCGCAGCGGCGTCTGCCCGTCATACCAGGCAAGGCGGCTGTACAGGTCCAGGTCGGTGTAATCATGGACGGGCCTGCCGATGCTCGCGGCCCGCTCGAAGAAGTTGTTGGCCGTTCCGACCACAAAGCGGGTGAAGAAGGTGACGTACTCCGCCAACCTCCCGGGTGCGTCCAAATGCATCCGTTCCTCGCCTTCGAAGGTCGTCCACTGGCGCTGGTGCGCCCGGACCTCGCCGCCGCCGCCCGCCAGGATTAGGTTGTGCAGCTCCAGCGCGTTGAGGGGGATCGGACTGTCCTTCCGGGTGAACATGCTACAGCAGTTGGGATCCACCACCACCCATTTCCCGAATTCGTCGCTGTAGGCCTCGGTCAGCGCATGGAGCGGCTCGTATTGCCAGAGCCGCGTATCCCCCGGCTTGCGCACGTTCAGCAGTCGGGCATGCCGGCCCAGCGCTTGCATGGCCTGGATGAAGACGACCGCCGCACAGATGCAGTGCAGGGGCTGCCCTTCCTGGCCTCGTGCAATCAGGTATGCGGCGTCCCAGGCCGGTTCCCCTTCGTCCGGGATGCCGAACTTCCAGTGCGACCGCACCCACTGGGACAGCGCCAGGAAGTAGTCCATGTCGCCCTGCGCATCCCGCACGACCGCGTCCAGGGCGTGTGCCTCCCGGAGCTGCGCCAACTCGGGGCACGGGAGGGGCTGGTACTGCATCGGGTAGCGGGACCGGACGATCGCGGGGTTGTCATAGCCCACGAGCGAGACGCCGTGCGGCCAGCCCGGGTGGTGGTCGCAGATCCACCGCAGATCACCGGCATTCAACTGAACGGTTCTGGAGTAGCTGTTCGCCATAGGTGTTACCGGTACACGGGCAAGCGGTTCAACAGGTGCAACAGGTACTGATCCCCCCAGTTGGGGAACATCGGCTTCCGTTTCTGCGGGTCGCTGGAGAACCGGGTGCGGTCCCAGTCCGCGGCGGCCGCCCGGCGCACGTCACCCCGCAGCCGGTTGTAATCGGCCATGCGCGCGGGATCCCCCCGGCACAGGCCGAGCAGAACCGATTCGCTGCAGAGCCAGACACTCTTCACGGCCAGAACCATTGCGTTCCAGATGTGCGCGTTCGCGGCGGGTGCGTACGCCGCCGCATCGCCCATCAAGGCCTTTCCGGTCCCGTTGACGGTCTCCAGCCGCGCGATCTCCTCGGGATTGAACGTGCCGCTACGGTTGAAAATCTTCCGGTAAAGCGGACGCGGGATCTCCATGTCCGGCGCTCGCGCAAGAAATCGGTGCAGGGCCGGTGTCTGATCGGTGCCGAAGACGCGGCGGCTGAATTCCCGGTGAAAGGCTGCCAGCCGAAATGGCCCCCTGGCGCGTAGAAGCGCCCCGGTGTACGCAATGCCGTAGTACATGGCATCCTGGTAGTAGCGCCAGGGCGCCCACATCGTGTTGATCACGCCCTGCGCGCCGTGCCGGCGGGCATAGCGGCACAGAAGCCGCGTGTTCGTCAGGTTGCGTCGCGTGGGCAGCACGTGCGTTCCCACGCAGGCCAGCGAGGGCGCGAGCACAAGCTTCCGAAAGCCCGCGGCCTTCAGTTTCCGGATCGGCGTCGCGCACGCCTCGGCGGTGTAGTCCCAGTGAACCAGCACCACGTCCTTGCGCAGGCCACCCGCGATGCGCCGGTCATGCACCGGATGATCGCCCCACAGCATGGGAATCTTGCCGTTCGCGCGAACCAGATCCACGACACGGTTCACGTAGGCCGTCCAGGTCACGGTCTCGTCGAGACCGCGCTTCTCGCAGTACGCCTTCACACTCACTTCATCACACCCGATGTGCATGTGCCGCGACGGAAACAGCCGCGCCGTAGCGCGAATCAGCCGTTCGACCAGTGTCAGCGTTGCCGGATTCAGCGGATCGAGCGCGCCAAACTCCACGGTGCGGGTCCGCTGGCCGGCATGGAGGCCGCCATACCGCGGATGGTCGGTGATGTAGCGCGTGTGGCCGAAGGTCTCCAGTTCCGGGATGACGTCGATGCCGCGTTCCGCCGCGACGCGCACGAGCGACCGGATTTCGGCGGCCGTTAACGCTCTCGGCATCGCCAGGTGCTTGAGACCCGGCAAAGCCACCGCGCAGCCGAAATCGTCCGTGAAATGCAGCAGGAGCGTATTGAGCTTCCATTGGGCCATGAACACGATCAGGTCGCGGTAATACGTATGCCGCTCCAGCAGCCGCGAACAGTCGATCATGACCCCCTTCATCATGTTGTCAGCCTCCACGTCGTCCCGTTCATTGCGGCAGGCATCACCGTCCCGGCATCGCCGGGTTCCAGCCCGGCTTGCCGCCGGGCGCGAACGTGATGTTGCGCACGTTCGGTTTGCGCCCGTCCCAGCTCGGGTAGTTCTCGACGAGCACGTCGGCCTCGCCCAGCGATTCGCACACCTTCCCCGCGATGGTGAAATGGTCGAAGTGGATGCCGTCGAAACTTCCGTGGAAGGACATGATCGTCGAAGAACGCGGCCAGCGCTGATCGACCACGGTGTCCTTGATGAGCACCTTCCGGATCTGCCCGCCGCCCTTGCCGTCGCCCTTGCGGTCATGCGTGTAGAAGTCGATGAGCCGCTGCTTGGCGTCCAGCACCGGCTTCTCGAAGCGATTGCCGACAAACCGTACGTCCTCGATTTCCGCGCCGTCTTCGATATAGAGCGACATGCCGCGATCACAGCCCAGGATGTCGTTATCCTCGAAGCTGATGTCCCGTGAGGCGTTCACTTCCGACCCGAGCTTGAGCGCGGACTTAAGCGAGTAGATCGTGTTGCCGATAAAGCGCACGCTCGTCGAATCAACCGCCCCCTTGCCTTTCAGGCAGGCCGCGTCATCGCCGCAGAAAATGAAGCTGTCCCGCATGACCGTGTTCGTGCAGCTCTCCAGATCGACGCCGTCGGTGTTGAGCACGTCGAGATGCGAGATGACTTTGACGTTCTTCAAGACGGTGTCCACACAGTTCGTGAGATGCGTATTCCAGGCCGGCGAGTCCAGCAACGTCAGCCCCTCAACGACCACGTTGCGGCAATCGGCCATCGCGAGCACGCGACCGTCCACGCCCTTCGGCCGCATTTCGACGCCGCGGGCGTCAATCGTCCCGTAGCCCGACACGATCAGGTTCTCGCAGTCCTCCGCCATGAGCAGCGCGAACGGGCCGTACCCGCTTCTCACGGACCGCCGAAGATCCGTCGGCGACGGGGAGGAAAGCAGCACGGCGCCTTCATCCAGGTGCAGCGTCATGTGGCTCTTGAGGGCCAGCGTCCCCGTCAGGTAGGTCCCGGCTTCCAGATGGAGGGCGCCGCCTTTCGGCACCGCGTCAATGGCCTTCTGCAGGGCCGCCGTCTGCAGTTCGACCCCCGTCTTGTCGGTGACGAAGTCCGAGGCATGGAGCGTGGTTCCCTCGGGCAAACGCTCGCCAGGCTTGCGCCGGTCCGCAAGCACGTAGAGAGGGGGATACTCGTCGAACCGGATACAGTAGTACGCGCTCTTGTCGATGGCGTACGACATCGTGCCGCGGTGGACGGCGGCCTCCGGCACGCGACGGTAAGGACGGAACTCGCACTGGTGGATGAACTTGCGATTCTCCTGGCCGATGGAGGGCCTCAGCTGCACCTCAACCCGGCAGGTGTCGTCAAAGACCAGCCGTGCAAAGAACTGGTCGGAAAACACGTCGACCGGCACGATTTTCCCGTTGGCGCGAACGACATAGATGGGCCCTGAGTCTTTCATAAAGCGTTTCATCCCCCTTGTTGGCGTTTATACGATTTTAACCTCAGCCTACCCTTAGATCTCGTCCCGCGGCGCGCCCCCCCGCTCCCGGCACAAAGCGACGGCCAGCTTGATCCGCTCCCAGGGGGTGTCCACGGCCGTGTTGCAGGACGCGGCAAAGATCAGACGAGGAAACCCCTCCAGTTCCCGGAAGAACCCGTCGTAAAACTGGCGGAGCTCATCGTCGGTTTTGGACGCCTGCTCGTGGGCCGAGAACCCGCCGTTGTAGATGAAGCGCTCCCCCAGACCCCAGACCTCGGCCGGAATAAAATCCCCGAGCGGCGCGTGAGGAATCCCTTCAAGCCCGTGCACCCCGGAGGCTTTGAGCACGTCGCGAAGCCCGCGCAGTTTCCCGCAGGCATGGACCAGCAGGCGCTTTCCCTTCCGTTCGAACAGGTCCGCGGCTTGCCGCACGTACGGGGTCCAGAATTTCTCGCACAGGTTCGGAGGGTAGAAGGGCGTATCCACGTTGTCCATGAGGATGGCCGCGTGCAGACCGTCCGCTTCCACCACGTCGCAGAGCATGGGCCACAGCCGCTCCCAGTACGCGTCGCAGCAGGACTTGGCCGCTTCCGGGTGCAGCATCATGAACACGGAGGCGTACTCCAGTCCGAAATCCATGTGCAGGCGCTTCAACGGGGTCTCACCCACGGGCATCATGATCAGGCCGTGCTCCCCCACCTCTGCAAGGGTCCGGGCGAACAACTCCCGGTCCCAGCTCATCCGAAGCCGCTCCAGCGCGTACAGGTAGGCCCGGCCCTGGGTTTCCCAGTCCCGCACGAAATGCTCCATCTCGTGCGCGGTGGTCATGGCGGCCTGCTCCTGGCTCACCGCCCGGAGGTCGCCGTGCGGCGTGCGGAGAATCCGGGTCGTCTGCATGCCTAGCGGCCGCTGGATGCTTTCCACGTCCACGACCACGCCTTCGTAACACTCCATGCGCTGACAGGGGACATTGCGGGTGAAGAAGTCACAACCCAGCACCTTCATCGCGTCGAGGTCGCTCTCGGTGCCCTGGAGCTCCTCGGGCAGCGTCCCGAAGGTCTTGTGGTGCTTGTGCCACTGCCACAGGTTGAGCGAACAGGGCACCCACTCCGGCTTGCCGCCGGAAAGCAGGTTAAGCAGATTCTGTTTCCGTGTCATACGACCTTTGCCAACACGCGCTCGATCTTGGTCATCTTGGCCATATCGCCTATTGCCACCCGCATTCTCGCACGTCTTCGTCTACGCCAACGCTTGTTTGCAGAACGCGGCACACCTGGCGACTTCCCGCACGGCGTCGGAACCCGCAGGTATCTCGTACTCCAGTTCGATGTCGGCGGGAAAGGCCAGCCGGTTCCTCTTCAGGTGCTGCAGGACCAGCGCCACGGGCGTGTCCCCCTCGCCGAACGGCATGTTGGGACCGTTGTTCACTTTGCGATCCTTGAGGTGAATGCTCAGGATCCGGTCGGCATACTTCTCGATGAACGGGATGGGCGACTCGTTCGTGGCGGCCACATAATGGCCGATGTCGAAGTTGATGCCCAGGTACTTGCCGTACGACAGAATGTCGCCATCGTAGGTGGTCGGCGTGACCTGCATGTGGTTGTGGAAGCCGACCATGATCTCGTGCTTGTCGGCGAAGGGCCCCAGCCGGCGCGCTGCGTCTTCGGAAAGCTCGCGGGTGATGCCGGCCGCGCCAAGCACCTTGGCGACCTCGAAGTAGCGGTCGATGACCGCATCGGAGGTGCACGGGTCGCCGATGCAGCGGTACTTGATGATGTGGATCTGGACGCCGGCGTCGTTGTACAGCTTGCGTAACGCGCGAAAGCCGTCCAGGGAGGTCGAGAGCAGCCACGCGTTCCACTCGTTGACATCCCCGCTGGCCGCGGGACGGCCCGCGAGTTGACCAGCCGGCGCGCTCATCAACTGGTACGAATCCAAGGGCGGCCCTACAAAGGCCTCGACGGAGTTGATCCCGCTCTGAACCGCGTACTTCAGCACGTTCTCGGCGAACCCCGGCATCGACCGATAGCTGTACGTACTGACGCCGATCTGGACGCCGTTGAACATCGAGTTTGGTTTGGGGTGCTCACCGCACATATTCCGGTCCTTGTCCTGCGTCCTAGACTCCAGTTTCGCGCACAGCCCCGATGTAATAGGCAAACGTGGCGAGTGAAACCTCCGGCGGCGGGCAATCGTCGACCGCCGGAATAAAGCCGCCGTCACGGATCACCGGCAGGAGGCGCTCGATCTCGCGATCGATGGCCGCCGGGCCGGCGATGAGGGCCTCCTTGGAAATCCCGCCGGCGAGCCGAAGCTCGCGGCCGAACATCCGGCGCAGCGCCACCGGATCCATCCCCGCCATCTGCTCCAGCGGCCAGGTGGCGTTAAACCCGTGCTCCATCAGCATCGGCAGCAGCGGGACGATGTTGCCGGCCGTCCACATGGCAATCAAGGGAACCCCATGCCGCTTGAGCTCCGCGACGATGGGATCCTGGTAGGGCAGCCAAAAGTCGCGGTAGAGCTTGGGCGAAATGTGCGGGGCCGACTTGTAGGCCAGATCCTCGCCGAAGATCGCCACATCGACGCGCGTGCAGGCCAGCATCGGGCGCAGCGTGCGCAGGGTCAGGTCGCTCCAGAAGGCGAACATCTCGTGAATCAACTCCGGCTGATCGTAGAAGGCGGTCATGAACCGGTCCATGCCCATCGCATAGAAACCGAGCCGGAAGAAGTGCGGAAAGCAGCAGGCGCCCACCGGGACCGCACCGGCATTCAGTGCCGCCGCGCGCGGCGCGAGATCGGCAGGAATGCGCCCGGCGGCGGACGCGTCGAACCGGCGCGCATAGTCCCGCCAGTCATCCACGTTCTTCACCGGGTGGTCCACGTACCCGTAGTACATGGCGGGCGCGGCCTTCTGACGGCGCACGGTGGCGCCCATCCAGTCCCGCTGCACGTAGTCGGCTGGCGTCTCGGACAGGATCGTCGTCTCGAACGGCGGCAGCGGCCAGAGATGGAGCGGCGCGTGGGCAATGCGCGTGATGCCGAAATGCGCGTCCGGCGACACGTCCGCCGGGAGCCCCTCCCGGCGCCATTGCTCGACGCCGAACGACTCATACGGCTCGAACAGCATCACCGGCAGCCGGTCCACCGGCTGGTAGTGCATCACCGCCAGAAAGCGCTCGCGGTCGTTCATGTGCGGATCCGCTGGTTCTCGTCGTACATCGCCAGGATGTTGTCCAGCGGAATGTCCTCGATGAACGCCTGGCTGCCGCAGAGAATGTAACCGCCGCGTTCCCGCGTCAGCTCCAGATAGGAGCGGACCTCGGCGCGCACTTCGGCGACAGACCCGAAGGGCAGCGTCGTCTGCGTGTCCACGCCGCCATGGAAACACATCCGTCCGCCGAAGTCCCGGACCAGACCGGCGAGATCCATTCCCGCGGCCGCCACCTGAATGGGATCGAGGATGTCCACGCCATCTTCGATGAAGAACGGGATCAAGGAACGGACCGCCCCACACGAGTGTTGCATGACCTTGCAGCCAAAGTCGTGCGACACATCGAAGTACCGCTTGAGCGGCTGGCGAAAAAACTCCTGCCACATCCGCGGGGAGATGAAACACCCGCGCTGGGTGCCAAAGTCGTTCCCGAAGTAGGCGATGTCGAGCATCCCGTCCGTGGCGGACAAAAACCGCCGCGTGGCCTCGACTTCATAATCGACCACATGCTGAATGACGGCATGCACCACCTCGGGCTTGGTGCTCATCCAGGAGAGGAACTCCTCCTGGCCGATCAGCCAACCGACTTCATGGAAGAACGGACACCAGGGCGACCCATAGGTGGCGTACCGGCCATGGTGCTTCTCGCATTGCGCACGAACCTTGGAATAGTCGAGCGCGGCCGGGTCGGGCCAGGCATGCGCGTGAACATCATCCACGGTGCTGTCTTCCGTGAACGGGGAGAGGGTATCCGGTCGTCCGTCCCGCTGTCCCTTGTCGCGCTTCCGCGCGCCCCACATGGTGCGCCGGTACCCGTCTGCGTCCGGCGGACCATCGGGCTGGTTGTAGTCGAACCAGATCGCGCGCATGTCCACGCCGAGCGACACCAGCAGTGCCTCGGTGTCGGCGACTCCGACCTTCTTGACCAGCGCCTCCGTCACGGACGTTTGCGCCCCAAAGTCGGCGGGCGTCCGGTCCGTCGGTTTGTGGGCAATGGCCGCCAACACACGTTCGCGCGATGTCATCATGTGGTCCTTGCTGATTCCACTCACCTCTCCCTGCAGGGGCGCACGTCAACCTCGCCCGCGGACCTTATCCACCCACCACCTGCATCGCCACGCGCCCCCACTCCTCCAGCCGTTGCGGTTCATAGCGCACGGTGCTGATGTCCTTCAGGATGAATTCCAGCGGGCAGCCGTGCTTCTCACAGGCGTCGCGCGTGGCCGTCAGATCCGCGCGAACATCCTCCGGCCGGAAGGGATCCGTGGCCAGCAGCGCCGGGCTGGGTTTGCGGGAAAAGACGTAGTCGCCGTGAATCGCAGCCGCGCCGCGCTCCACGCTCACCCACGGGCTCATCGAGACCTTGCGCACGTTCGGGATGCGCCGCACCTCGGCCATCTTGCCGTCAAGGGGCTCGCAGCAGCCGTAATAGACCAAGCCGTAGCGCGCCGCGATGCGGCTGATATAGTCCATTTCGTACTCCCGGTGCATCGCCGGCGATACGGTGGAAAACATCTGCGCCATGCCGCAGATCCAGACGTCCTTCGCGCGCGGCGCCTGCGGGTTATAGCCGGGGGCGGGCAGCTCATCCGTATAGGCCCCGGTGCAGTGAATCAGGCTCTGCGGGTCGCACATCAGGCCCTGCGCTTCCAACTGGTCGATCATCCCGAGGCAGGCATCGGTCAGGCGCCCCATCAGCCGATGCATGTAGTCGGGATTATCCACGATCGTGTAGAGCGCATTCTCAACCCCCATCCACATGGAAATGGCATCCCACAGCGCCATGCCCATTTCCATGCCGACCGGCCGGATCTCCAGCAAGCCGTCGAAGAGCTCGTGGGCCACCGCCAGGCGGCGCTGCGTTTCGCCCAGGTCGTGGCTGATCTGTGGCGTGCGGATCTTGTCCAGGTCGGCTTCGGTCTGGAACTGGTTTTCGTACTTGTGGCCGACCACCGCGTTCTGCGGGTCGGTCACGGCCGTCTCTTCGCGGATCTGGACGCCATAGCCGGTGTTCCGGACCGCCTTGTAGATCCGGATGAAGGGATCGACCACCATGTCCACCGGGAAATGCCGCCACTTGTAGAGCGTGCGCCGCAGGCGCTCCTCATAGGCGCGGCACTCCGGGTCCGTGCACTGAAGGGTCAGCGCCCCGTCAGGGTTCATCTCGTTCCAGCAGACCTGATCGATCAGCACCATCGGGCGCGCCGGCTTCCGCGCATTGAGCGCGCGCCAGAGCGCCCGTTTCTCTTCCTGCACCGGCAACGCGGCAATCTCCGCCACCTCGGCGGCCAGTCGCCTCAGGACCGAAACGTCTTTACCCGGCTTATCCATGCCTTCTCCAATCCCGCCTCGGGGCGGACACCGTCAGACCGCCGCGGCCGGCTTGATCGACGCCTTCGAGCGCGTCTCCTGTAGCACGACGTCGGCCGGGCGCCGGTCCAGGATGCTCATCGAGATCTCGATGAGCTCTTCCGCTTCCCGGGGCGTCATCGCGCCGGCCGTCACCATGTCCTGGGGGCGGATCGTGTTCCAGACGTACGTCAGCCCTTGCAGGGGCCGCAACATCCCGGCGGCCATCGGCTTGATGGTCATCACCGGCTTTCCGGCCTTGCGAATGAGCTGGCACGTCCAATCGACTTCGGCCTGCATCAGGAATCCCATGCTGTTGTAGATCGAAATATAGGTTTCGACGTCGAGTCCCTGCTCGTCGGCGTAGACCATGGTCTCGGGCATGTGGGTACTCAGGCCGGGGATCATGCCGCACTCGCGAATCCTGGCGCACAGTTGCTCCATCCAGCGGATCTTGCGCGTGCAGCGATCCACCAGCGCGTCGGTCACCGCCTGGTGTGGCATGCAGAACGTCGCGCCAAGCTTGACCTCGAGCTCCAGGATCTGGTCGACCTCCGCCAGGTTGAACCCCCGCTCCGGGACTTGCGGCGTGACCGGGAAATGTGGGGTCGAGACAATGATGCAGCCCACGCCCGTGCGGTCTTGCGCCTCGGCAATGCCCTCGGCCAGCACGGGGGTGGCAATCTTGCCCATGATCGTGTCCACGCCACTCCGCAGGTACACCGCAATGATGTCGGCGATCTTCTTGCGGTCGGCGATGGTCTCCTTGATGAAGGCATCCTTGGCCGCGGTGGCGTGGCTGCAGCCCAGGAACCAGTTCGAGCCGATGATCAACCGCGAGAGCGAGACGCCCCCAACCACCGTGCGAGGAAACCGTTGCATATCGTCGATTCCTTTACGTGAGGTTACTCACCGACCGAACCTTCTGCAGAATGGGATCAGGCCGCGTGCCTTCCGGACACGCGACCGTGAGCATGAACCGTCCTTCGACCACGATGTTGAGCAGTTCATCAAGTCGGTCACAGGGGACCCAGCCGGCGATCGGGCACTGGAGCGAGGCGGCCAGGATCGTGTCGCGCAGCTTGGGGTGGTCCAGCAGAGCCGACGCAAGCGACGGCTGTTTGGGGTCATCCACATACCACTGCACCAGGGCGCCCCGGTAGGAACTGACGAGGTCCGCCTGGTGCAAGCCCACGGTATGGTTGTGATAGAATCCGCCGCCGGTTTGCGTGAAGAGCTTCTCCGTCGACGGGCGGTCGAATGTTTCGGCCTGCGTCCGGCCGATCAGCCCCACCGGATCCCCATTCACAAAAACCGCATCGTCCGGCAACCACACGCCCCAGATCCCCACGCCCCAACCGGCGGGGCGCGGCGCCTGCGCCTTCAGATGCCGCTCGACGGCGATGGACCAGTCGGCGCACCAGTCCGTCAGCGCCTGGACCCGCTCCGGGGCCTCGTACATCTCGGCGAACAACTCCGTTCCCCGAATGCCATTGGCCGCATCAAGCGGAGAGCGATGCACGTACGGCATCACCAGAAAATCCTCATCCCAGTACTTCCACAGCGCACGGTTCACGTCCCGCGCCAACCCGATCCACTTGTTGGCGGGATCGAAGCTCAGGCCCTCGATTTCCGACCAGGCGAGGTTGGGCTCCAGCCAGCTTGAGCCGCCATCGTGCCAGGGGTCGCGGCCGACCATGGCCGCGGTGATGCCGCCGATTCCCCAGTAGACAATGGCGCAGGGGACACGGTCGTCGTCGATTGAATAGAAATGATCAAACGACCCGTGTAACAGGTTCACATACTCCCGGATCGCCGCTTCAACCGCCTCAGGCTGCAGCGCGACATCCGGCTCACGTTCATGCAAGCGGGCGCACAGAAAGCCATTGAGGTCGGTACTTCTGCCGGCATTGATGTAAACCAGCAGGTCCCCCGGTTCGCGGCGAGCATGGAACGCGCGATGCAGCGACA
This sequence comes from Lentisphaerota bacterium, assembly GCA_021413965.1. GTDB lineage: Bacteria > Verrucomicrobiota > Kiritimatiellia > UBA8416 > JAIOPI01 > JAIOPI01. The sequence continues at coordinate 77,192 of JAIOPI010000033.1, forward strand.
TCCGCCGTGCCAGTTGGGGCGCGTACTTTCTCATGTTTCGCTCGCCGGACAGCGACTTACCCCTGCCGCTGGCGCCAGTCGCGCACCACGGTCTTCATCTCGCGCATGTAGCGCTCCATGGGACTGGTGCAACTGCCGTAGTAGTAATACATCAAATGATCGACGGGCGTCTTGAGAAAGTCCTTCACGTGCCCGATGGTCTGCTCCAGCGGGATGCCGGGGCCCGTCTCGATCAGGCACATCGACTTCACGCCGGCCGCCTTGCACGCCGCGTTGGCGCGGTCCATGTTGCCGAACACCGTCTTGTACCGCGGGTACGTGCCGGGATTGGGCCGGCACAGCCCGTCGATGCCGAAGTAATCAAGCCCGTCGATGGCGGCGAAGTGCCGCATGATCAGGTCGCTGAAATGCGCGTAGACGAAGCAGGAGATCGTCAAGTCCGGCTTCTTCGCCCGCGCATGGCGCGTGGCCTTGCTGAAGAACTCGGCCATGTGGCGCACGTGCGTCTCGCCCGTGCTGGGCGCGCCGAGTGCCTTGATGGCGGCTTCGGAGTGGTCCTCGTCCTCAAGGGTTTTGGGCTCGTCCCAGATCACGCCCGCAAACGGCCACTGGTCCAGCATGCGGTTGATGCTGGTCTGGTAGAGCTCCAGCGTCGCGGGATGATAGATGCTGCAGATGGCACCGCCCGCGAAGTTGCGGATGAGCGGCGTGCCGTCCGCGTTGCGGATCCAAGCCTCGGGATGCGTCGCGGAGAAGATGCCGGCCGCCGTCGGCCAGCCCGCGATCAGCCCGGCCCAGCGCGAGGCAATGGCGTGCACCTTGATGCCGACGCGCTCGGCCTCGGAGCAAATGATCTCGAGGCCACACGACCCCAGCCGGTCCAACTGAAACTCGTGCACGCCGACCGCCACGTTATCCGTGCCGGCATCGGCCATCCATTCCAGGTCCTCGCGCACCTGGTGCCGCACGACGCACGAGTCCTGTCCATTGAAATAATAAGCGGTCAACGGCATGCCGAAGCTCCTTTGCCCTTCCGAACCAACGGCGGGGACCGCCGTCTCCACCCACCTGGAACCGGCCGTCCCGGCCGGTCTTCCCATCCCGCATTCGCGCCGGCCACCATCACGTGCCCGTCATGGCCGTTTGCGCCAATCCGTCAAGACGCGCTTCATCTCGCTCATGTAGCGCTTCATCGGCCCGACATTGCTGCCATGGTAGTAGTAATACAGGTTGTCGATCGGCGTCTGGATGAACTCGCGCACATAGCCAATCGCCTGCTCCAGGGGCAGTCCCGAACCCGGCATGGTTTCGACCAGGCACAGCGTCTTGCGGTTCGCCTCCCTGGCCACTACGGCCGAACGCTGGAAGTTGCCGAATACGCTCTTGCGCCGCGGATCCTCGTGCGGAATCGCCACGCCATCGATGCCGAAATAGTCGAGCCCGTCGATCGCCGCGCAGTGCCGCATGATCCAGTCCTCGAACCAGGCGTAGATGAAGCAGGAAATCACCAGGTCCGGCTTGATGGCGCGCGCAAATTGATTCGCCTTGCTGAAGAAGGCCGCCATGTTGCGCACATGCGTTTCGCCGGTGCTGGGCCCGCCCAGCGCCTTGATCGCCGCCGCCGAGTGGTCTTCGTCCCGGAGGACCTTGATCTCATCCCACACGATGCCGTCTATCGGCCATTGCTTCAGCAGGCGCGTGAGGTTGTGCTGGAAGGACTCCAGCGTCGCGGGGTGATAAATGCTGCAGATCGCCCCGCCCGCGAAATTGCGAATGACGGGTGTGCCGTCCGCATTGCGCATCCAGGCTTCGGGATGCGTCGCGGAAAACATGCCGGCGGCCGTTGACCATCCCGCGATCAATCCGCCCCAGCGCGCGGGGATGGCGTGGATTTTGATGCCCACGCGCGCCGCTTCGTCGCAGATGATGTCGAAGCCGGCGTCCCCCAGGCGCTCCAGTTGGAACTCGTGCACCCCGACAGCCGCGTAATCCGTCCCGACGTCGGCCATCCACTGCATGTCCTCGCGGATGTGCCGCCGGACGACGCACAGGTCTTGTCCTCTGAAATAGTAGGCGGTCAGCGGCATCGCCACGCTCCTCCCCAAAAGGCCCCCCACGGGCCCCAGATCACCCTACGCGGCGAAACCTCCCGGGCGCAAGCGTGGCGGGGTGTAGGATCGCATGGCGAAACGTGTACGATTACGTGTCCAGCGCCGCGACGACCGGAACGTAAGCGCCCCGTGCCGCCGGAGCCTTCCGGCAGCACGCGGCGGCACGGACGCGATGCCCAAGCGGGCGGTCAGACCACCTTGACCTTGTCCAACCCGAAGGGGCTGAATCCCGTGCCCGTCCCTTTGCCGGAGAGACGGAACAGCGTGCCGGCCATGTAGCAGGTCGTGCGGGTGACGACGTAATCGAGCGACTTGCCGCCGAAGACTCCGCCCTCTCCTTGCTCGTCTTCGCCGCGGAAACCACCTTCGGCATTCGCATCCTTGGATCCCATGACCTGCAGGTCGAGGCAATGCTTCTGCAGGTGGTCAAGGACCCAGGCGCTGCGGTCCAGGCCCGCGACGTGGCCGATGTCCAGCACGTTATTGGCCTGCACGCCGAAGGCATTGAACGGGCGCTGGTGCGGCCCGTTCGCCACCGTCCACTCCATGTAGCTGACCATGGCGTCGAGATACTTCTGCTTCTTCGTGGCCAGGTACGCCGCCAGCACCACGACCACGATGCCGTCGTCGTTGCGCAGCAGGTAGCGGTCGTCGCCCTTGCCGAAACCCCAGTGGTGATTGGCGCCGACAACCGCCTCGCCATCCTTCAGGCGGTGCACGAAGTTGATGCCGCCATCCGCGCGCTGGTTCAGCAGGATGTTGTCCGCCGCCACGATCACCGGCTTCAGGAAGCGCCTGTCACCGGTCCGCCGGTACTGGTGCCACAACGGAATTTCGCTGGCGTAGCCAATGGTCCCGTGCCGCCCCGTTTTCGGGTAGCGGATCTCCTCCGTCGGGTAAATCTGGATCCACTCCGGCAGGCCGACGCCCGCCTTGTAGTTGCGCAGCATGCACTCGCAGAACGCGTCGCCGCGCCGCAGCCACTCCTTGTTGCCGCTGACCTGCCCCAGCATCAGCAAACCGGACGCCGCCTGCGCCGCATCCAGGATGCCACTGTGCCAGATCGCCGGAACCTCCTCCTTGATCGTGCCGTGCGCCTGTTTGAAGTGCGGATCCATGACCTGCAGCGCGGAGATGTAATACGCCCCGCGCGTCGCGGACTCGAGATAGGCCTTGTTCTTCGTGAGTTTGAACGCCTCGCTCAGCACGAAGAGCGCGCGGCCATGGGTCCAGTTCAGGCCCGGCACCTTCTGCTTCACCTTCATGTTGTAGTAGTAAGGGAAGCGGTTGTTGTCCCCGAACCAGTTCTTGTTGTCGGGGTGGCGCATCTGGCCGTTCACGAACCAATCTGCCGCCTTGAGGGCGCGGTCGAGGTAGAGTTTGCGATCTTTGGCGCTGAGTGAATAAGCCATGGGGTCTCCTTTTGTGGCGCGTATTCTGCCCGCGCCCCCCCATAATGCAAGCGCTACCTAGCAAGGATCCGCTAGCCACCTTGCGCGTGGCGGGCCTCGACGCTTCGCGGCGCTCCGCAGGCAAGACTCAAAAAGTACAACAAGTTGTCGCCGATCCTACCACGCAAGGGGCACCGTCCCGGGCTGGGATTGTGTTATGATGCCCGAATGGCGCGCACCTGAAATGCGGGGCCGCGCTGGAATTGGTGAAATGACATCCGGAAGTCAGGCATGCGCTTCAACGCTACACGCACCGCCCACGCCACGTGGCTATCGCTTGCCCTCCTCGGGGCAACCTTGCCCGCGACGGGCGATCTCGTCATCAATGAGTTCATGGCGTCGAACCTTGCCACCCTGACCAACAGCGCCGGCGAGAGCCCGGACTGGATCGAACTCTACAACCCGACTGACGCCTCCATCGATCTCGCCGGCTGGCACCTCACCGATCGACGCGACAACCTGGCCAAGTGGACCTTCCCCGGCACCAACATCCCGCCTGCCAGCTACCTCCTCGTCTTCGCGTCCGGCGCCGACACCCCGGTGATCGGGTCGGACCTGCACGCCAACTTCAAACTCGACCCCGACGGCGAATACCTCGCGCTGGTCAAACCCGATGGCGTGACCGTCGCCTCCGAATACGCGCCCGCCTACCCGGACCAAACCACGGATGTCTCGTTTGGCTTGCGACCCGACGCCAAAACCGTGCTGCTGCTCTCAAGCAACACCCCCTGCCGCTTCAACATCCCCACCGATGACTCCGCCGGCACCACCTGGACCGCGAAGACCTTCGATGCCACCGCCTGGAGTCCGGGGGCATTCGGCATCGGCTACGAAACCGCACCCGGCGATTTCGCGAGCCTGATCCAGACTCCCGTGCCGGACCGCACGCGCGGCGTCTACGTGCGCTGCCTGTTTGAAGTCGCCAATCCGGACCTGCTCGATGAACTGCTCCTCCGGGTGAAGTTCGACGATGGGTTCGTGGCCTATCTCAATGGCGTGCGCGTCGCCGCCGCCAACGACCCGGCGGGCCTGCGCTGGGATTCCTCCGCCACGATCGAACAAACCAACAGCGACGCCATGGTGTTCGAGGAATTCGACCTCACGTCGTTTCGCGGCCAGCTGACCGCCGGCACCAACGTGCTCGCTATTCACCTGCTGAATCGAATCCTAAACCCCCTGATCCCGTCAGACCTGCTGCTGGCGCCCGAACTCTCGGCCCAATCCTTCAGCCCCGGCACAAACACCGTCTGGCGCTACTTCCACCAGCCGACCCCCCTCGCCCGCAATGTCCTGGGCGCGCTCGATTTCCTGCGGCCGGTTACCTTCAGCAGGACACGCGGCTTTTGCAGCGCCCCCTTCTCCCTCGCACTGTCCACACCCACCCCGGGCGCCGATATCTTCTACACCACCGACAGCTCCGTCCCCACGACGTCAGCCGGCACGCGTTACCTCGCCCCCTTCCCGATCACCCGCACCACGGTGGTGCGCGCACGCGCCTTCAAGCCCAACGAGGAGCCGTCCGTGGCGCAGACCCATACCTACCTCTTCCCGTCCGACATCATCGCGGCGCCCAGCATGCGCACCAGCATCACCCAGTCGCCCGTCTATGGCCCCGGCATGACGAATGCCCTCTTGTCCATCCCTTCCATCTGCCTGGCCACGCTGTCGACCGCCATCGACCGCACCCCCGAGTGGCCGACCTCCGTGGAAATGATCTGGCCCGACGGCCGCGAGGGGTTTCAGGTGAACGCCGGCGTCGCCCGGTTCGGCAACTACTGGCAGAACTTCGAAAAGCGCATGTTCCGGCTCTACTTCCGAGAGAAGTACGGCGCCAGCAAGCTGCGCTACCCGCTCTTCAAGGGCGTCGAGCAGGGCCTCGCCCCCGTGGAGGAGTTCGATCAGCTGGACCTGAAGTCCGGCTCGCAGGACATGGCCGCCCGCGGTTTCTACATGTCGGAACCGTTCTGCGACGACGCCATGCTGGAAATGGGAAGGCTCGCGCCCCACGGCCGGTTCGTGCACGTCTACCTCAACGGCCAGTACTGGGGCATCTACCACCTGCACGAGCGCTGGGAGCCGCACATGCTGACGGCCTATCTCGGCGGCAACCCCGACGGCTATGAATCCGTCGACAGCGAAGGCACGCACGAGAACTGGGTCGACGAACCGGTGCATCCCGTCGATGGCGATGGATCGGCCTGGGCGCGCATCGAGTCCCTGCGCTCCAACTACCAGGCGCTGCGCGCGTATCTCGACGTGCCCCAGTACCTGGATTTCATGTTGCTGTGGCTGACGGGCTACTGTGAAGCCGAGTTTCGCGGCGTGGGCCCGGTCGCCGCCAACGCCGGCGGGTACAAGATGTGGATGAAGGACACGGACGGATGGCTGCGGGGCTTCGGGCACACGCTCACCACCCCGGGGCCCGGCGGCGCTTTTTCCGGGCTGTGGCAGGAACAAGACGCCGACTACGTGGTCCTCAAGCGCGATCGCATCCAGCAGCTGTTCACCGGCGACGGCGTGCTGACGCCCGCGCGCAACCAGGCGCGCCTGAGCCGGCGTTGCGACGAAATCGAGCCGGCGTTTCCTGCCGAGTCGGCCCGCTGGGGCTACCGGATGCCGGACACCTGGGCCACGGAGAAGGCAGCCGCGCTCGCCAGGCTGGCCACCCAGACCGACCAGGTGCTGGCCACGTTCCGCGCTGCCGGTTGGTACCCGCTGGACGCGCCCGCCTTGGCGCCCCCGGGCGGCGTGTTCACCGGCGCCGTGACCGTCACCCTCGGCGTTACCAACAGCGCCACGATCTACTACACGTTAAACGGCGACGACCCGCGCCAAGCCGGCTCCGGGGCGCCCGCAGGCCGCCCCTACGCGACGCCACTGTCCCTGACGCGCGCCACGCTGCTCAAGGCGCGCGCCAGGATCGGCAACACCTGGAGCGGCCTGCAGGAAGCCCTCTATGTGCCCGCCGACGCCGGGCCCCTGCGCGTGACCGAACTCATGGCCCATCCACGCGCCCCCACGGCAGCGGAAACGAATGCCGTCGGCGGCGGCGCCTGGACCGCCACGGATTTTGAATTCATCGAGCTTCGCAACACCGGCACGACGCCCGTCAGTCTTGTGGGCGTCCACGTTGCCGATGCCATCGATTTTGATTTTACGCACAGCGCCGTCACGATCCTGCCGCCCGGGGAACACGTGCTCGTGGTCGGCAACCGCGCGGCGTTCGCCACCCGCTACCCGGCCGTACCGCCGCGGTTGGTCGCCGGCGAATTTGCCGCGATCGCGAACTGGCCCGCGAAGACGCTGTCGGACGGCGGCGAACGCGTGCGCCTCGCCGACGGGCTCGACCGGACCATCGTCAGCTTCACGTACGGCAATGGGCGCGACTGGCCGCTCGCGGCCGACGGTGCCGGCCATTCCCTGGTGCCGCTCGCGCTCGACGACCAATCCGACGCACTGGAATACGGCGGAAACTGGCGTGCCAGCGCGTTCCGCGACGGCTCCCCCGGCGCGCCTGACCCCGTTCCCACTCGCGATCTGGTCGTCAACGAGGTCGCGGCCCACACGGACTACAGCAACGCCGTCCTGACCGACTACGATTCCAATGACTGGCTGGAACTTTTCAATCACACGGCGGCGCCAATCGGCCTGAGCGGGTGGTACCTCAGCGACCGCGCCGACAACCTGACGCTGTGGCCGATCCCCGCTGCCAATGTCATCACGGCCGGCGGATTCATCGTCTTCGACGAGGTGAACGGGTTCCACAGCCCGATCACCAACGGCTTCGGCCTGAACAAGGCCGGCGACCAGGTCTTTCTCTCCTATCTGCCCGGCGATGCACGCGATCGCGTCGCGGACGCCGTGCGCTTCGACGGTCAGGAGAATGGCCGCTCGCTCGGACGGGCTCCGGATGGTGAACCGAACTGGGTCGCCATGGTCCCGTCCCCCGACGCCTCCAATCAAACCGTCGTGGCGGGCGTAGTCATCAGCGAACTCATGTTCCACCCGCCCGACACCAACGGCGCCGAGAACGCTATCGGCGAATTCATCGAACTCCACAATCCACAGGGCGTGACGGTGGCACTCTGGAACGCCGAAGGGCCATGGCGCGTTGAGGGGACCGCGCGGCTGACGTTGCCCGCGGGGACCAGCCTGCGCCCGGGCGAGCGGTTGGTCCTGGTTTCGTTCGATCCGGCGAGCAACACGGCAGCGCGCGCCTCGTTCCTGGCTGAATACGGGCTGACCAACGATCAGGCGCGCCTCGTTGGGCCCTACGACGGCCTCCTGAGCGATCGCGGCGGGCGGGTCTCGCTGGAGGCTCCGCTGGCGCCTGACCTCGCCGGCGGGCCCCTGGTGTGGGTGGTGGTCGACGACGTCATCTACTTTGATCGCACCCCGTGGCCACAGAGCGCGGACGGCACAGGTCCTGCGCTGACGCGCGCAACGCCTCCGCATGCCGGACGAGACCCCGTCAACTGGTATGCCGCGCCCCCCACCCCGGGCTCCCCTCCGGCGCGCGTGGCGCTGTCTGCGCCCGAGGACGGCGCCATCGTCTTTGCGCCGGGTCCCCAAACGGTGCAGGCCGTGGTGGAGAGCGCCCTGGTCGCCGAACCGGTGGCTCAGGTCGCGATGCTTGAGGATTCCCATGCGCTGGCCACGCCAACCGCCCCGCCCTACGCCGCCGCGTGGGCCATCCCTGGCGCGGGACACTACGCGCTTCGGGCGGAACTCACGGATGCCGCCGGCACCTGGACATCGCGCACCGTGGAAGTCACCGCGCTCGCCGTCTCCAATGTGCAGGTCGAGGCGGTCACGGATGGCCAGGCGATCTTCGACGGACAGCTGTCGGGCGATGCCGCGGCCGAGGTGCGCGTATACTGGGGACGCGTCGATGGCGGAACCCAGCCCACCGCGTGGGAATCTTCCGCCCTGGTGGGCAGCGTCAGCAACGCGGGGTTCTCGCTTCGTGCGGGCAACTTGCAGCAGGACCTCGAGTACCACGTGCGCGCCAGCGCGCGCGTGGGCGCCAGCCTGGGGTGGGCCCCGCAGTCCGTGGCGTTCACGACGCCGGGCTATGGGTCCTGGTCAAACACCGCGCGCATCCGGTTCGACGGCTACGTGGAGGCCGAAACCCTGCGCGACTTCCCCGCACTCGTGTGCCTCGGCCCTCACCTGGCGGGATTCCGCTACGCCTCGTTCGGCGGCGACTGGGCCAGCTTGCGCTTTACGGACGATGCCGGCGGCCAACAATTGCCCTACGACGTGGACACGTGGGACACCAACGGCCTCTCCGCCGTGTGGGTGCGCGTGCCGGCGCTGACCAACGGCGCCGCCATCCGCGCCTACTGGGGGCGGGACGGCATGACAAATCCTCCGCCGGAGTCGCAGGACGGAAGCGTCTGGCGCGAAACCTTTGACGGCGTCTGGCATGGCGACGAAGCGCTCGACAACGCCGCCGCCCCCGGCTCCCCGGGCCGTAACAGCGGATCGACGGCGACGACGGGTCCGGTCGGGGCGGCGCGAGCCTTTGACGGCGTGGATGACGCCGTGGAACCCGCCCTCGACACGGCTTGGTACCATCGGCACCTCGCCGCGCAGTCATGGAGCCTCTGGGTGCGACCGGCTGCCAGCCCCTCCAGCGGATCGACTGTGTTTGGCGCGGGCGGAAACACAAACCGACTTTACATCATGATGAACACGGTGCCCCTCGTCCGGAAATGGTCCTACGGCGTGGGGATGACCGATCGCCTCGGGCCGGCCTACGCCACGGGCGTCTGGCAGATGGTGTCGCTGGTGCTGAGCAACGGGACGGCCTACGCGCAGGTTAACGAGGGCGCACGCGTCTCGCTGGGAACCTACGGTGACGTGGCGCTAACCAACCAGCCGGTGCTGGGTATGCGCGGCGGGGCCGGCTTCCCCTTCGCCGGTGCGATCGATGAACTGCGCCTCGCCCCGCTCGCGCGGTCGGCGGCCTGGTTGCGCGCCGAGTACCGCACGATGGGCACGCCCTTTGCCTTCGCCACGTACGAGCCCGTGCAGTCCGCCGATCACAATCCCGACCAGGATGCCGATGGCCTCCCGGACGCCTGGGAGCGTCTGCGCCTCGGGGACACCACGCAAGACGGTGGCGGCGATGGGGACCACGATGGCATGACGGACGCGGCGGAGTACGTCGCGGGCACTGACCCCACGAACACGGAAAGCGTCCTGCGCCTGGCGATCGCCCCCGGCCCCGGAGTTGCCGGGGTGATGCTGCCGACGGTCACCGCCCAGGGGCCTGGCTACGAAGGGTTGGTGCGCCAGTACGATCTGCTTGCGACGCCCGGACTCGCGGCCACGCCATGGGAACCGATTCCGGATTTTACGAACATTCCCGGCACCGATGTACTGCTGATTTATACGAATCCTGGCCCGGTCGCGGGCCCGCGTTTCTATCGCACGCGCGTCCGCCTCGCCGTCGCCCCGCCGTAGACAGGGCGGGGCCTCAGCACCGGCTCGCGGCGCACCGTGGGCTTACCGAGGTAGGGCCCGAGATTCTTACGGAAGGGCCGCGCGACGTTGTCAATGGCCAGCAGGACTTGTTGCATGGCTCACTCCATGGGCTGCTCAACCAACAGAAAGCGGCCGATGCCGCCCGCGTACTGGATCGGCGAGGCGACCTTGTCGTCGTGGCCCCGCGTCGATCCCGCGTAGTAGATCCACCACGTTCCGGGACGCGGGCCCGGCACCGCGCCGGGCCCGACGTAGAGCCCCTTGCTGTCAAACCCGCGGCCCAAAGGAAGGAACAAGTCCCGGCTGGGGCGCTGAAACGTGCGGCCGTCGGCGCTCAGCGCCAACTGTGCCGCGACGGTGCCATCGATGGACTCCCCCACCTTCACGGAATGATACGCGCTCGGGAACATGACGTAGAGCCCGTCCCGCAGTTTGGTGGCGGCGGAGTTGTAGAGGTTCAAGTCGGGCGGATCCTGCGCATCGGGCGATAGAATGGCCACGGGATCAGGAAAGTCGCCAAAGTGTTTGGATTCCGTGTAGCCGACCAGGCGGCGCCCCCGATAGAGCCCCTTGCTCCACATCCGCACGTAAAGCCGATACCAGTCGCCATCGCGGAAGCAGACGGTCTGGGTGTCGGAGTTGCGCGCCAGCAGTGGCTTGTCGCCTGGCGTCCAATGGATGCCATCCGGACTGGTGCCGCCATAGATCCACCACTCGCCCTTCCCCGCCAACTTTGTGAACACCAGTTTGTACCGTTCGGCGGCTGGCGCATCGGGGTCAAGGAAGACGGTATGGCCATGAACGCCGGCTATGGGAGGCCCCGCGATCACGATGTTGTTGCCGCAGTTGCCCTCGTATAGGACGAGGCCCAGATCGGGCTTCTCCCACGTCACGCCGTTGGTCGAATGCGCGTAGCACAAGTACCCGTCCGAATCATCCTTGTGGTGATGATCGTAGGCGCCGTACCACATCTGCCAATCGTTCCCGTCGCGAATGACGTTCACATAGGCAATCTGACAATCTTCCCAGGGCTTATCCGCGATGAGCAGGGGGTCGGTTGTTCGCTGTTCAACATGTAGGGCGGGCCTGACGCCCGCCGCCGGCACGTTGGTAACGATCGTCCCCGCGAGCCCGAGCCACAAGCAACCACGCCACAGACGAGCCAGGCGATCCCCGGCTGAGAAAGATGTTGATCGCATGCAACCCCTCTCCGGTTTTGGACCAGGCCTTGGTCACCACAACTCAGCCGTAGAACCGATCCGGATCAGCCTGCAAGGCCTGCGCGTAGAGTTCCACCAGGGCCCGCAGTCGCACCAGGCTTACCATGGCCGCCCCAATCCTGCCGTCCCTCATGATCCCGGCCTCACGGCAGGGCCCCTCCATTTTCGAAAAGTCCGGATAAGGCCCAAAAACCAGGGAGAGCCCCGGGTGGCGTGCGACCAGTTCCGGGGGTGGCGTCATGCGCGCCAGGATCCGCTCCGGCAGTTTGACGACGGTTCGCTCCGCCAGGTGCATCGCGGAGCAGCAACCCAATCCCACGCCAATCAACAGCATGACGCCATCCAAATCGAAAAGCGCGTCCCAACGTCTGTCCGCGAACAGTTGCTGGTGACGACCGATGGCAACGAGTGAATGTGCCGGGGAGTTGCCACGCACGATTCCCGGACGCCGAAGCAAGGCCGCCGCAATTTTGCCGGTCCAGCAGCCGGCGGTGGCCGCGTCATAGGGCAGCATGCGGATCTTCATCGCCAGCCCCTGCGCCCGCTCCTCCGGCGTCACCTCCAACAGTTCCCGATTGGTGGAATAGGCCGGCATGATGAGCGTGCCCGCCGGGCCGATGACGTCGAGCAACGCGTCGATCACCGCCTCGGCGCCGCCTTCAACCTGCCCGAGGCTCGATAGCGAACTGTGCACCCCCACGGCGTCGCCGGGCCGTAGGCCAAGCCCGCGCAGGCCCTCGGCCATCGCGGCGCGCGTCACGTGCGGCTTCACTGGATGTCCCACGTGCCCTTGACCACATCCGCCGTGATCGAGACGCCATTCGCGTAGACGGCGCGTTGCAACGTGCGCGCTTCATTGAGGAAGGCGTGGCTCACCATTTCCTCGAGCGCCACACGCGCATGCAGGTCGGTGTGGGCCTTGACGCGCGCCAGCTCGTCGTCCGTCGGCTCGATCGACAGATACGGCATGCCGCCGTGCAGCGCCGCATGGGCGGCGGGAGCATGCCCCGCGGGAATGCCATCCGACCAGGTCACCGCCCCAATCGACCACGGGATGAACAGCGCATCGTGATACACCAGGTTCCAGAGCGGCGCGACGGGCGGCTGGACATCCTCCTTGCTCAAAAACAGTTCCATGATCACGTACGGCCCGTAGTGGGTCAGGTCGAGGTGCGGCAGCGCGAAATCCAGCGGCTCCTCCGAGCTCACAATCCCTTCCAGATCGCGGATAATCGCAAAACAACGCACGCGCGCCTCCAGGCAATCGCGCCGCGACATGCGGTGCCAGGGGTGGAAGCACTCGTCGGGAATCCGGGCCGCAAACACGTCCAGGTATGTGCCATCGACGAGGACGCCGCGCTCCTGCAGTTGCCGATGATTCCGCAGCACGTAGGCCGGGGCCAGCATGGTGCAAAGCGCGGATTGCGGTCCGCCAAACCAGCGCGCCTGCTCGGGAATCTGCCCCGCCGCATCGTGCAGCGCGTTGTCCGGCGAGAACGAGACCGCGTCCTTGTAATAGTCGCGATACTGATCGTGAAGCGCCAGCAGGTACCCAAGCTCCCGGCACGTTTCCGACAAAGCGCGCATGCCCTCCCACCCGCCCGCTTCCTCGTTTGGCGGCAGGTAATCGGGGTGCGCCCGGTCGTACCCCTTCACGCCCCAGCCATCGAGGTGGAGATAAGCCCTGGCCACGCCCCGCGCCTTCAGCGCTCGCAGCTGCCGCGCCCGCTCCGAAAACGGGACACACCAGTCGTTGGCGCCGAGCTTGTTGTAGTAATCGCTCGCCGGGTGAATGTGATAGGAGATGCCCTCGTGAATGACGGGCGCGCCAATCAGCCCGGCCAACGCGGGCCGCGCCGCTATCTTCTCGCGCAGGCTGACGAAGCGCCCGCGGCGCTTCACATGGGCCCGGTAGTGCTTGCACATCGACACGTAGTCGCAGCGGTCAAAGAACCTGTACCGGACGCGACGCGCATAGCGCAGGCGCCCCAGGCTGGCATCCCAGCGCGGCCCCACCGACGTTGGGCCCCCGGCGGGATGCTCCAACCGGCAGCCGGCGTCGGCATCGTGCTCGATGATCCCCACATAGCCCGCCGCACCGCGCCGCTGCCCCCACCAAGGCATGTAGAACAGGCGGTGGTTGACCGTCAGCTCCTTCGCGCCCCATGCGTGCGGCCACGTCCCCGGCAGCAGCATGCCCTGCATCAGGGGAAACACCGTCTCCTGGTCGCCCGGGGTCTCGAACCGCACCGGTCCCGGCCACCACAGGGACTGGATCCCGCCACCCGCTTCCTCGGCATCCACGGACGCCACCAGGTCGCCGGTGGCGGTTTCGATGACGATGCTCAACGTGATCGCGAGACCGCCCGCCTGCCCCGCAAAGCCGGAGAGTGCGCAGGTGAACCCCTCGAAGGCGCCACCCGACACACGCCGGGTGGTCACCACCGACGCGTCGCGCAGCGACATCGTCGTGGCAAGTGCGAGATCGTCATGCGAAGCCGCCGTCCGCCAAACCTCGCGGCCCTGGCGCACAGTCCAGGCAAGCTCCTGTTCGTGCCACGTGAGTTCCAGGCCGCATGCTTCAACCGTGAAAACGCTCATGCTCGATCCTGTCTGTCCCAGCCAAAGGCCGATTGTGGATTTCCCGGCGGTGCGCTCACTTGTCCAGAAACGCCAGGTTCACCGGGATGCCGCCGTCGAAGGTGATGTTGCCCGCCGTCGCGCGCCGGTCATCGTTGCATGGCAGCGTATCCACCAGCAGATCCGCATCCCGCAGGCTGCGGCAGCGCACGCCGTTGACGACAAAATTCTCGAAGTGCACGCCATCGATCCAGCCGGAGGCCGGAAAAAGCGTCGAGGGGCGTGGCCACTTCTGATCGACCACGCAATCCTTGATCACCGTGTTTTCGATTCGGCCGCCGCCGGTGCGGTTCCAGGTGTAGAAATCGATCAGCCGCCGGCGCGTATCGGGGTACGGCAACTCGAAGCGGTTGTTGATGTAGGTGGTGTTGCGGACCGGCCCTCCGTCTTCGCACACACAGGTCATGCCGCGATCAGACTCGACGACGTCGTTGTCCGCAAAGGTCACGTGATTGACCTCGGCATGCGTCTCGGTGCCGATCTTGAGCGCGGATTTCTTCGTCAGGTAGACTCCGCCGCGGAAGATCACGTCGTCCACCGTGGGCGCGTCCTTGGTCGTGACCTTGACGCAGGCCGCATCGTCGGCGCAGTAGTTGAAGGCGCCCTCGACGAGGACGTGCTTCGAACTGTCGACCGTGATGCCGTCCGCGTTGAGCACATTGCGGTTGTCGATGCCCTTAAAGTTGCGGACTGTCACATGCTCGCAGGCGGTCATGTGGAAGCACATGCCGGCCGGCTCGATCAGCGTCACGTCTTCCACGGTGACATGGCGGCAGGTGTGCATGAAGAACATGGTCGGGGCGTGCTGCTGAGAGCGCAAGGCCGCCCCGTTGCCGATCATCATGCCGCGCCCGGCCACCCGGACGTTCGACGCATTGGCGATCCACAGGAACGACTGGTTCGACCAGTACGGCGACGGCGGCTGCACCGGGTAGTCGGCAATGTCGGCCGTGCTGCGCAGCACGGCGCCGCCGGCCAGATAGAGCGTCATGTCGCTCTTCAGCGCGACGGTGCCGGTCAGGTAGAGGCCGGGCGGAACGTACAGCGTGCCCCCCTGGCCCACCGCCGCGATGGCGCTTGCGATCGCCTGGGTTTGCGGAGTCGCGCCCGTCTTGTCGGTGGCGTAGTCCGCCAGGTTCACGACGCCCGGCTGTCCGGGCGCGGGCGGATTCACCTCCGGCGCGTCCGCAAAGAGGAAGAAGCGTTCGAATTCGTTGATGCGGATGACGAGCTTGGTTGGTTGCTCGAGTGTGAAGTGCAGCGTGTTCACCTCCGCCCGCGCAGGAACCTCGCGACGCTTGGGCCGCATGTCGTAGGCATGAATGTAGCGCAGGTTGCGGTGCCCGATGGACGGGGGAATGCTGAGCGCCACCTCGCATTTGCCCGTGAAGGCGACTTGCGCGAAGTGCACGTCCGCGACGGTCACCACATCCACCGGCTGCCCGTTCACGGTCAATGTGTACACCGGGCTGAGCGGCACGCCGGGCGGCACCGGGAAACTCACGGCATTGGAACTGACGGCTGTATCGGTCATAATCCTCCTTGATGCGTGTTCAACGTCCAACGGGTTGCTCGCGCTTAGCCCCGGCCCCCAATTCGCGCCTGGCCGCGGCGACAATGCTCTCGATCGCCTGCTCCACCGCGGGATCCATCGGCTCGGGCCGATGCTGCTTCAGAATCTGCTCGCGCCGTGCCCGGCAACGATCCTCCATCGATCGCGCGCCTTCCGCGCGCCAGCCCTCGTAGTAGTCACGGTCGAGCAGCTGCGGGAACCACAGTTCGCGGCGGAATCGCTCCGCGGTGTGCTCGGCGTCAATGAAGCGCCCCCCCTGCACGACCTCGGCCGTGACGTCGATCCCGAACGCCTCATCGGAGAAATCGAGATCCCGCATGACGCTGGTGACGTAGCTGATGATCTCATCCTGCATCACGAGGATGTCGAGCGACGTGGCCTGGTCGACACCGCAGATGCCCATGTGGCCGTAGATATCCGCCCCGGCCGCCGCGCCGAGCATCACGGTCAGGCCGGCCTCCAGCCCGGCCTGCGCATCCGGCCGCTTGGAGTCGGTCAGCCCCACGTTGATATAGACCGGCAGCCCCAGGTGCTTGCCCATCTGCGTCATGGCCACGCCGAAGATGGCCTGCTCCGGACCGCCGAAAATCATCTGCGTGGTGCGCATGTCGAAGGCATGGCAGATCCCGCCATAACAGACCGGCATCCCCGGCTTCACCGTCTGCGTGATCACGATGCCCGCCAGGATTTCCGCATGCTCCTGGGCCAGCGTGCCCGCCACCGTGCAGGGCGCGGACAACCCCATCTGCGCCATCGGACCGATGGGCACCGGCAAGTTCAGCCGCGCCGTCTCGTACAGCAGATCGATCCCGTTCATCGGAAAACGCAGCGGGCTGATCGGCTCCAGGAACGGGTACCAGGCGGGTTGCGCGGCGGCGGCGGACGCGCTGCCCCGCAACGCGATCATCAGCTCATTCAGGAAGCGGGCCGACGCCCGGTCGTGGTACCAGAACGTGATGGGCTTCGTGGTCTGCCGCAGCATGGTGGCGGCCACCTCGACGCAGCGGTAGGCCACGGGCACCTCGTGCGGGTCGGACATCGCGCCGGGTATGGTGATGTGCCCGAGGGCGTCCGCGCACCGCGCCGCGGTCGCCACATCCGCCAGCGTCGCAAAGCGCCGCGGCCCGCCGATGTCGTCCACCCAGTGGGCCTCCCCGGCAATGCTGTTGAACTGGCGCTGCCCCACGCCGAACGCCGCCGTGCGAGACACGTCGCGACCGTACAGCGTGAATTGCTTCCCGGCCGAGTCGATGGCCCGCTGAATCAGGCCCGCCGGCAGGTACACCCGCTGCGCCGCACGATCCACGCGCGCCCCGGCGTCGTGCAGTCGCGACAGCATCTCGGCATGCGGCACCCCCACGCCAACGCGCTCCAGAATCTCCAACGCCTTCTGGTGAACGCGGCCAATCTGTTCCGGGGTCAGTACGGTTGCGTGCATGGGCATTCTCTCCGTATGTTGCAGTTCCCCACCATCCGGTCCGCGACAGGCATAGCCGCGACCGCACCCCGGCAGTTTCAGCGGAATATGGCCAGCGGCAGGTACGCCGACACAATCCAGTCCGGCCGGTCAACAATCTCGCTGATCTTCAAGTCCACGGCGGCGCCGCACAGGCAGTAGGCGGCTTCGCGACTCAGGCCGTACGTCTTCACCAGGTGTGCGATCATGTCGCGAATCACCTGCTGCGAATTGGCATAAAGATCCGGGCCGTGGGCCGTGACGACATAGTAGCCCTGTTCATCCGCCAGCGAGAGCCGCCTCCCCGGCGGCGTCTGAAACCGCAGGCCCGTCAGGTTCGCGCCTTTTTCCACGCCAAAGCGCAGCGTCACGGACATGGGCGCCTCGATGCCGCTGCCATTCACCTCGCCATCGCCCTGCGCGGCATGGCAGTCGCCGCAGGAAAACAGGGCGCCATCGGCCAGCACCGGCAGCCACATGACGGTCCCTGGCGTCAAATGCCGGATATCAAGGTTCCCGCCGTGCGGACCCGGCGCCAGCGTCCGCAGGCTCCCCTCCGCCGGCGCCACGCCCATGACGCCGCAAAACGGCTCAAAGGGAATCCGAATGTTGCGACTGAACTCGCAGGCATCGCCCACCAGGCGGCAATGATGCAGGTACAACTCGGGAAATTCCCCGGCCAGCAGACCGAAGGCTGGCCACACGGCGGTCCAGCCCCATCCCTTATGCTGCAAGTCCAGGATTTCCACGCGCAGCGCATCGCCCGGTTCAGCGCCCTCCACGCGAACAGGCCCGGTCAACGCATGCACGCGACTCTGGTCGACGCGCGCAAAGTCCGCCGCCGTCCAACCCGGCTGCACCTGGCCGCCGCCCTCGAGCGTCTCGAAGACAACGGTGTCGCCGGGGCGCACGGTCAGTCGCGGCGGCAGCATCCGGTCGAACTGGCTGTGCGGGGCGCGGTCGTCCACATGGTGAGTCGTCATCGAGGTAAGTATTCCTTGGCGCACATGCTAGGGGTGGCGAGGATCCCAATCAAGCACGACAGATCGGCCCGGGCATTCGACCGCTTGTAGATTACCGTACATTCGCTGCAGGTTCTGGGTTTTGACGGCATGGGCGGCACGCGGCGACCGCGCAATCGTGCTTGCGCTGGCGACCATCGGCCTGCTAACACCCAACGACGTTCAGCGCAGGCTGCGCCGCAACGCGCCGGCAACGAAACCCAGGAGACTCATGCAACGGACTCATGCCCCTCACACACAGTCCCTCCGCATCGGCGTCATCGGCGCCGGCGGACGCGGCTGGCTGTCCCAACACGCGCACCAACCGGATCAGGGCGTGCGTATCGTCGCCATTGCCGACACTGACCCGAAGGCGATTACCGCCTATCGCGACAAGTACGGGGCGGATCTCTACGCGACCAGTGATTATCGCCAACTCCTCAAGGATGGCGGGGTGGACGCCGTCTTCGTCTGCACGCCCGATTATCTTCACGAGGAGCACGCCTGCGCCGCCCTCGAGGCGGGCAAGCATGTGTATCTCGAGAAGCCCATGGCCATCACCATCGCCGGTTGCGACCGCATTTTGCGCACCGCCATGGAGACGAAGTCCCGCCTTTACCTCGGGCACAACATGCGGCACATGGACTTCGTCCAGAAGATGAAGCAGCTGATCGATGCAGGCGCCATCGGGGAGGTCAAGACCGCCTGGTGCCGCCACTTCTGCTCCTACGGCGGCGACGCCTACTTCAAGGACTGGCATGCCGACCGGACGAAGTCCACGGGCCTGCTCCTGCAGAAGGCGGCGCATGACATTGACGTGCTGCATTGGATCTGCGGGGGATTCACCACGCGCACCGTCGGCATGGGCGGGCTCACGCTCTACGACCAGATCACCGACCGCCATCCCCCGGAGGAACGCGGTGATGCGAGCTGGAACCGCGCCAACTGGCCCCCCCTATCCCAGAAAGGCCTGAATCCAGTCATCGACGTCGAGGACCTCTCGATGATCCTCATGCGCCTCGACAACGGCATTCAGTGCTCATACCAGCAGTGCCACTACGCGCCGGACGGCTGGCGCAATTACACGTTCATCGGCACCGAAGGCCGGATCGAGAATCAGGGCGACCACCCCGGCGATTGCGTCATCAAGGTGTGGAACCGGCAGCGCTATTACAACCAGTATGGCAACGCGATCCACTACATCGACGAAGCGGTGGACACGCACCACGGGCATGGCGGCGCGGACCCGCGCATCGTGCGCGAGTTCATCGCGCACATCCGCGACGGCGTCAAAATGACCACCTCGCCCGTCGCCGCCCGCAACAGCGTCGCCACCGGGTGTGCCGCCACGCAGTCGATCAGGACCGACAGCCAGCCGATGGATGTGCCGCCGGTCGCGAGCGACGTCGCCGCCTATTTTGCCGCACTCACCCAGTAACGCCGTCCCGGTGGACCGGCAGGCAGGGAAGGGACGCGGCTCACGCGCGCCACGCCGCGACCGGTCGCCCGGGGACCGCCCGGCGCGGGTCAGGCGCCATCCAGCGCGCGCCGCACCGCCTCGGCAAGCGCGAGGCGCGAGAATGGCTTTTGCAGGAAATGCACGCCTTCATCGAGCAGGCCGTCACGGGCAAAGACATTGGCCGCGTAGCCTGAAATGAACAGGCGCTTCAAGCCCGGGTACAGGGTCACCAGGCGCGAGGCCAGTTCCATGCCGTTCATCTCGGGCATGACCACATCCGTGACCAGGAGCTCGATCTCGTGCGTGCGCTCCTGGGAAAGGCGAATGGCCTCGGCGGGAGTGCCCGCCTTGAGCACGCGGTAGCCCAGCCCCTCCAGCATGCGGCGGCACATCTCGAGCAGCATCGGTTCGTCTTCCACCAGCAGCACCGTGGCGGTCTTCGCAGGCGACGCCAGCGCACCCGCCTGTTCGGGCGTGGGCATGACCACGCCGCCATGGCGCGGCAGATAGATGCAGAAGGTGGTCCCCTTGCCGGGTTCACTGGTGACGCTGATGAAGCCGCCATTCTGGCTGACGATGCCGTACACCATCGCGAGCCCAAGCCCGGTGCCCTGCCCGAATGCCTTGGTCGTGTAAAACGGCTCAAAGAGGTGCGCGCGCACATGCGCATCCATCCCGCATCCATTGTCCCCCACGGTGAGGACGACGTAGTCACCCGGCATGGCATCGGGCAGTTCCACGCCCGGGGAATGAGTGATCGTGCAGTTGCGGGTCTCGATCGTCACGCGTCCCACGCCCGATATGGCATCACGCGAGTTCACGCAAAGGTTCGTGAGGATCTGATCGACTTGGGAAGGATCGATCTTCACCCGCCACAGCGCCTCACCCGCATGCCACTCAATGGCGATGTCCTCTCCGATCAACCGCCGCAGTATCATCAGGAGGCCGGACACGGCCGCATTCAGGTCCAGGATCCTCGGGGTCACCGTCTGCTTGCGGGCAAAGGCGAGCAGCTGACGGGTAAGTTCGGCGGAGCGCTGGGTGGCATTGCGAATTTCCGTGACGGTGGCGCGATTGATATCGTCCGGGCTCAGATCCTCCATGAGCAGATCGGCATACCCCTGGATGACGCCCAACATGTTGTTGAAATCGTGGGCCACCCCGCCCGCCAGCCGGCCGACTGACTCCATCTTCTGCGCTTGCACCAATTGCGCGCGCAGCTTCTCGCGCTCGTCCTCGGACCGTTTGCGATCGGTGACGTCGAGCACGGACGACTGATAACCCAGAATATGGCCGCTCTCATCGCGCACGACGGTGGCCTGGCTGCTTGCCAGAAAGGTCGTGCCGTCCGGCCGCTTCGCCGTGTATTCGCCCGCCCACGCGCCGGTGGCGTTGAGGGCATTCAAGATGGCAAGAGATTCATGCTGGTATGCCAGGAACTCCGGAACCTTCCGGCCAATCACCTCTTCCATCCGGGCAAACCCCCAGATGCGCAAAAACGCCTGGTTGGCTTCAATGATGGTCCCCGATGTATCGGAAATGCTGTTGGCCGTCATCGCGGAATCGAACACGAACGTCTTCAGCCGGAGTTCATGCTCCATCATGCGCCGATACGTGGCGTCCCGGAACGACCCCATGAGACAGGGGCGTCCCGAAACCGTCATGGGCGCCCCGCTCACGTCGCAGAGAATCACCCGACCATCCTTGCGTTTCACGGGAATGTCGGGCGCAATCTTGATCTCGCCCCGGGCTTGACGGTTGAACAGGTCCGTGACGTAGCCTCCCGCTTCCGGCGGATAAAGGTCATCCACGCTCATCCGGAGGATCTCTTCGACCCCATAACCGATCAGCGTGCAGAAACTCTTATTGGCCAGGACGAGCCGATGCGTCTCGAGGTCGGCCACCACGAGCCCGTCAGAAACGCCATCAAACACCGCCTGCAGGTGCCCTTCGTTCTCAGCCGGAACTTGTTCGATCGGTCTGTCTTCGCCTGGGTTCATAACCGCACGTCCTGTCTCCGTGCATGACCGCGTGAACCGTGCCGAACTCGACTACACCGCGCCCCAACGCTCCAGCCGCTTCCGCACCAGCCCCTCGTCCTTTATATCAAAATCGCGAGCATCGTCATAGAGATTCACCACCCCGCCCCCCCGACCACCCAGCGTCGCAAGGACGCGCTCAAAAACGTCCAGCCCGCCCATCACCTGGATCTTCTTGCCGCCCTTCCGGATGCGCGCATACACCTCGGGCCACTGATCGCATTCCGGCTGGCCAGCCCCCGGAACCCACTGGATGCCATCGAGTTCCGGAATGGCCAGCAGCGAATCCAGGTGCGGCAGCTGGCCCGGGCCATCGACATGATAGAAACTCCGGTCCAGCATGCGCATCGACGCCGCCAGCGTGGGCTTGACGAACGTGTCGAACATCTCCGGCCCGATCATGTAGCAGAAATCGTTCGACAGCATGTGGCAGGGAGTGTCGGAGTAGATGCGGCTCCAGTCGGAGTACCCGTAGGTGCCGGCGCCCATCGCGGCGGCCAGCTCGTCGTAGAAACGGTGGAAAAGCCCGTGCAATTCCCACGCCACTCGCTTCACGTCGTCCGGATGATCGTAAAGATCCAACAACAGCATCTCGCCCGGCCGGAACATGGAGAGCACATCAAACGGCCCTCCGAGATCGGGCATCAGCACCAGCACCTCGCCCTGCCACCGTCTCGCCGCGGCCGCGCAGATCGCCTTCACCCGCCGCAACCACGGATTGTCCGGATCGTATTCAAAATGCAGATCCGTGACCGGCAACAGGCGCGCCGGCTCGTACCAGACTTTGCCTGACGCATTGTTTGCAGCCGCCCCCAGGAAAGCCCCGATGCAGCCCGGCCCAAAGTATCCCGTGTAGAAATGCGGATACGCGTCACCGAGAAACGTGACGCGCGACAGCTCCCAATCCACACGATCGATCACCTGCTCAGGCGTCCAGGACCAATCGTGGCAGTTGTGCTGGCCGGGATACGGGGCGGGGGGTTCCGGCCGTCCGGGATCACGCCCCACACAGCGCGCCAGCACGACGGGCCGTTGTAGCGTACCCGCCCAGAACTGCCGGAAAGTCGCCCGCACTCGATCCCATGAGTTGCTCGAGAATGTGACGGACATTACGCCCTCCCGATGCCGCCGGCCCCGCCTGTCCCCTTTCCATTGACCTCGTCACCGACTTGCCTCCCACACCAGCACGCCTGCGCCATAGGCGGGCAGGGCCAGATCGAACGACGCCCCGCCCCGCCGCCTGACGGGCCGTATCGTCCGCGGGGCCTCCCCCTCAACATGCAGCCGACATGTGGCATCCGGCACTCCACGCAGGACGTCGGACGCCACGGTCGCCTTCACGCGGGCAGGCTTGGGCTGTCTGTTCGCCGCCGCCACCGCCAGCCCTCGGCCTGACGTGTAGAGAAACCCCTTGCCGCCTTCCACACACAATCCGCGATCATCCCGGAAGGTCCCGTGGCTGACCCACGGTGCCGTGGCTTTGCGTAGCGCGGCCAGCCGCCTGATCTGCCGCGCCAGCGCCGGCGCATCGGACAGCTTGCCGGTCATATCGCGTGTCGCAATGGCCATCAGGCTGCCCGTGGCAAACGCTTCGGCGATGCAATCGCGCTGGGTTTCGTCGACCGGCCAGAGCGGCACCATCTGCGGCATGACATAGCGCAAGACCTCGGCGCGCGCCCAGGCCCCGTCACGATAGGCCCAGCACCACCACAAATCCGCCCACTGCGTGTTCCACAACTCGGGCACCTCGGCCACCACGTAGGCCTCCGGATCGCGCGCCCGCACGCGCCTGAGCGCGTCCCGAATCCAGATGAAGGACTGATCAATCGCTTCCGCCGGGTTGCGATGCCCGTGATGGGTCGCATAGCAGCAGGCTTGCTCCACGCACTGGTCGATGAAGAGGTCCGAAAAACCAAGGTCGAGGGTTTGGTCGACCAGCTTCCGCGCGAATCGCCGGAACTTGGGCGACGCCTGGCACAGCGCATACGAACCCTGTTCATAGGCCGGGTCTGCATAGATCGCCCCATCCATCGTGCCGCAGGCAAATCCATATTGGCCCTGCCCGAAGAGGCTCATCTGCACCTCCGACTTGAGCGCCTTCCACAGGCGGTTGCGCGCGACAATGAGCCGCCAATTCACGCACGCATTCGTGCGGCAGCCCATGGCGCGCAAGTCCGCCAGCGCCCGCTTCAACTCCGCCAGCCGGCGCGCCGGCATGTCCCAGTAGCCGCCCGTGTCCGGCCGGAAGTAGATCGACGCCGTGTTGTCCCAAATCGACAGGTCCCGCACGCCGTACGTCAAACCATCCCGCCCGATGGCCGGCAAGTCGGCAAACTCGTTGAACACCTCCCCGGAGAAGCCATGCGTCTGCACATGAAACATGCCGATCTTCTCGCGAATGGCCGGCGCCATGCCGGAGGGCGTCCACCAGGTGTCGAGAAAGGCCTTCATCCGGTCAGCCGTCACGTGCCAGTCGCCCTCGTGCACGCCAATGCCGTACTCGCAACTCGTCCAGGTTTCGCCAGGCTCCACGCTGGGATAGCGCGCCCAGGCCCAGCTCATGCAGAACGCATCCAGACTGGGCGCCAGGTTCTCGAAGACGAGCTTGGTCAGCACCGGTTTCTGCGAATACTGATTGTAGGACAAGCCGCCTTCCGGCCCCTGCAGATCCATCAGCGGGAGCGGCCCGAACTTGATGCGATGGTTGTGGCGGCTAAAGGCGTGCGTCGCCATGTCCCCCCCGCCCAGTTGGTCATACAGGTTCTCGGTGCTCGCGCCCGCGTAGCCCTTGCCGTAGCTCAGCGTCACCCGGTCCCGATGATCGCCGCGCCGCGCCGGGCGCCCGCCCACCACCGGGAACCACGCCTCCAGCACCCGGTGCGGGCTCCTGTTGCGGATCTCCAGCGTGAAGAAGGCTTCCTGGCTGCCCGCCGGCAGGCGCACGGTCACGGTGACAAACACGCCGGTCCGCGCGCCCTTGTCGCGCAGTTCCGGTATCACGATCTTGAGCCGGTCGCCGGTCTTCGTCATGCGTGGCCGGCCGGCTTCATGGGAAAGCAGCACACGCGACATGTGCTCCGGCGTCGGCACGATCAGCTTCACCAGCCGGAACCCGCGCGGATCCTTCAAGAACCCCTTGCCGCTGCGCAAATTCGTAATTTGCCGCAGGCTGCCCGTGGCGTCATCGAAATCAAGCCGCAATAAGCCGTTGGTCAGGATCATGGGATCTCCTTCGCGACATGTTCAAATCAAAGGCGAAACATTTGACGGGTGAACGCGTCATGGCACGGCCACTTTCTTTCATCACCCGCAGACGAGTCGCGTCCGCATCGGGCAGCGGCCATGGCCTGGAACTTCTTACCGCAGGTTAAACAGGAATCCATTCTCTGCACGGGCAGGCCCCGAGCGCGACGCGTCCGCGACATTGCCGTAGGCGCCCAGATCCACACGGCCCCCGTTCGGCTGGGGCTCGAGGTCAAAGGGGCTCAGGGGATCGCCCGCATCGATGCAGGGACTGTTGGTGGTGTCATACACCCACGTGCCGTTCGACCACCGTCCGGCGTAGGACTTCAGATGCAGATCACCGGCATTGGTGTTGCCGAACGCGGGGTCGGCTTCCATCAAGTGCGTAAAGACTTCCTTGTTCACATTATCGCGATAGAACGAATAGAACTTCGAGGCGCCAACCGGTGTCCAGTCCGTATAGCTCAGCTGCAAATACAGAGGCACATTCTGATCGGGTTGCTGAAGCGAAATTTCCCAGCCGCCGTCATTTTCGGCTGGATTCGGGGTGCCTGTGCGGTTGTTCCACAGGATACAGTTCTTGATCACGTACGGCACCACCGTGCCCCGGTAGAGCTTGATTCCGCCGCTGCGCCGCCCGGCGAAATTGTTGTAGAGCGTGCAGGATTCAATTCGGTACGGGCACTCATACAAGTAGATTCCGCCCGCATCGCTCTTGCCATCGGCGGCCCCCTCGCAGCGGTTGCCGATGAAGACGCAATTTCGGATCACGCCCGCCGCGGCCACGTTGTAGTACTGCGCATACAGCCCGCCACCCTCCTGGATCGCGGAATTGGCGACGACCCGGTTGCGTTCAAAGGTCGCCTGCACGCCCGACAGGAACACGCCGCCACCCGTGGTCGCGGTGTTGCTGACGATGTTGCAGTTGGCCACCGTCAAACTCCCGCCGCTCATGGCGATGCCGCCGCCCGTCACGGCGCTGCCGCCGGTCACCGTAAACCCGTCAAGCCGGGCGCCATTCGCCCCACTGACCACCGGCCCCCCTCCTTTGAGAACGGTCGGGTTGGCCATCCAGTTGCGCGCTTCCAACGCACCCATGCCGTTGGTGAATCCCCCGTAGACCGAAGCATTGACCGGCAACTGGAAGGGGCCCGGCGAGTAGGTCCCCTTGGCCACCCAGACATTGGCGCCACTACCCGCGGCCAAGGCGGCACCCAAACTGGTGAAGGCATCCGACCAACTCGTGCCGTTGCTGGCGCCCGTCGCCTGTCCATCCACATAGAGTGTCGCCGCCGTGATGATCGAGGTCTGCAGCGCAACCAAGCCGGCAACCACGCATCCCAACATTCTGTTTCTGCAGGTCACGGAACCCCTCCCGATACCTCATCGCCCGTCAAGCGTCACCAGGGCAAGAGGAAGTGGTTACCACCTCGATCACGCCGCATTCCCATTTCCTCAGCTTCGTCTCCAGCCGCAGCGTGCTGCCGCGCCGCGTGACGCGCAAGGCCTTTCGCGAGCCATCCTCACGGTGCAGGATCGCCAGTCGCGGCTTGGCCGCCCCGTGCGGCGCGAGGTCCAGCTTCACGCTGACCGATCCCCCGCCGCGCGATTCGCGCCGCGACGTTTCACCCAACACGATGCCCATGCGCGAACGCGTGGCATACAGCCCGGACGCAACAGACGCGTCGCTGTCCAGTTCAAGCCCCATGGAATCCAGAAATCGTCCGGCCACCGTGAAACCCGCCGTGCGCTTGCGCAACGCCGCCAGCCGTCTAACCCGGCGGCCAAAGTCGGGCACATCGCGCAGCGTGCCTTCCAGTCCCTTGACGATGATGGCCAGCAGGAATCCCCAGGCAAACGCCTTGCCGACTTCATCCTCGTGTTCATAGGCGTCGATCGTCCAAGCCTGCAAGGCATCCGGCAGCGTGTAGCGGAAAATGTTGCCGTGACCGTCCGACCAGTTCCAGTACCACCCGAGGTTGATGCCGCGCGTGGTGTGGATGTCGAGCGATTCCCCGATCGTGTAGGCGTCCGGATGTCGGGCGCGCACGAGTTCCGAGGCGCGCGCCGTCCACTCCGCCACGCCGCGGGCGCTGTGTCCGGGCACGCCATGCCCATGATCCGCCGCGAAGCACAGGTCTTCGCCGAAGGGCTCGTCGAGGAACATCGACGTGAAGCCCAGGTCCTGGGCACGCGCCACGGTATCGATGGCCCATTCCTGAAAATCCGGGTGGCATTGGCACAGCCGGCGTCCGGATTCATCGAGGTAGTCGGAGGCCAGTCGCCCGTGCGCGCCGCGAATGGGATAGCTCTCCATCGTCGGCTGACCGTAGAGCGTGCGCGCCCCCCAGCGCTCCCAGAGTTCGCCCCCCAGGCGGTTCTTCATGGTGACCAGGCGCGTGTTGATGAGGGTGCTGGTGTTGACGCCCATCGCGGCCGCTTCGTGCAGCACACGCCGGAGCAAGGCCAACCGCTCCGGGCGATCGGTGAGCGTGGCCTCGCGGCCGGCCCGTGTGTACACGCCCATCATGGTCATGTCCCAGATGCAGAAATCCTGCAGGCCCAGCGTCTGACCGTGCCGGACAATCGCCGGCAGCTCCGCGTATGAACGCCATTCACGTCCGCAGAAGTCGCGGAACAGCGCATTGTGAAAGCCGATCGACTGCCGCAGGCGCACGGGCGTGGGTGGCGGGCGCCACCACGCCGCCAGCCAGCGGCTCAACCGGTCCGCCGTGGCATGCCAGTCACCGGCGTGCGGCGCGATGCCGATCACGTCACTGGTCCAGCGCTGGCCCGGCGCCAGCGCGGCATGGTGCAGCCAGGCCGCGCCAATGCGCGCATCACCGGGATGCGGATTCAAATCCTCGATGACGGCGTTCTGCAAGCTGGGACCGGCCGGGTACGGCACGACCGAAAAACCGCGACCGCCCCCCGACAAGTCAAGAAACGGCACCATCATGTTGATGTGATTGGGCGCCGTCCGGCGGTGCTGTCCGTGAATCGTCCAGCCCCGGCCAAACGCGCCGCCGCGGTCGTGCATCGCGTGGGGATCGAACTGGCACTGCCCTGCCGTGACCATGTCCCGGCCGGGGCCGGCAGATCCTGGCCAGCCGCCAATCCAGGGGAAGCGCACTTCATGGATCAGGAAGGGGCCGCCGTTGCGCACCTCGATCGTGAAGCGGGCCTCATCGGCACCTTCGGGGAGGGTCACCGTGACGATCACGGCGATGCCCGTGGAAACATGCTCGGGAGTCTTGAGATCCGGATACCGGATGGTCAGCCGGCCCCGGGCCAGCAACATGCGCGGCCGGCCGGACTCATGCGAATCCGCATAGCGGTCGATCCAGCGCTCCTCGTCCGGCGCGCAGACGCGGAAGAGGCGGCCATAGGCGGGGTCGAAACGATGCCGGACACGAGCGCGCCGATGCTCCAATCCCACGAGGCTGCCGGTCTTCCGATCAAACTCGAAGGCTACGATGCCGTTCGCCAATCGCATGCCATGCCGCCTTTCCCTGGACCCCTGAGCATAGGCCATTCAGACCCCACGGCCGAGATTGTTGCATTGTAGGATGACCTCCCTCCCATGTATATTTTTGATGTGAGCAACGAAACCAGCATGCCGCCTCACGCGGTGTTGGGCGCCCCCTACGACCCGGAAGTGCAAGTCTCGGAACAGCGCCTGGCCGTCGCAGGTCGCTATGTACAGGCACAGGTGCAGGCCAAGCCGGTGTTCAGCCTGCACGCCGGCCTGGAGATCGGCATTGTACTTTCTGGACGCATCCTGCGCTGCTGGGAGGGATGCCGCCGGGTGCTGCAAGCCGGAGATGTGTGGTTCACCGGCGTCTTCGAACCGCATGGCAGCGCCGTGGTCGCGGCGCCCTGCACGCAGATGAACCTCGCGATCTGGCCGGACTGGCTGGCCAACCTGCGCATGCCGGAAATGCCGGAGGTCGACTGGCTGCAGCCCTTTCTGCTTCCCCCCGCCCGACGCCCCCGCGTGCCCCCCGCCAGCCGCCCCCGCATCCTGGCGCTGGCGCACCGGATTCCCGATGTCTGGAAAGGGGGATCGCCTGAACATCGCGCACTGGTGCGGCTGCGGATCATGGAACTCCTGCTGATGATGCGACGACTTTGCCCGCCGCCCGCGCAGGCCGCCGTGGCGCCCCCGCGCAAGATTGGCCTCCATGCCCGCCTGACCCCGGCGCTACAGCTTGGGCTGCAGCAGCGGGAACGCCTGAGCGCCGCCCGTGCCGCGCAAGCCTGCGACATGCACACCGCCGCCTTCCAGCGCAGCTTCCGGCGCGCCATGGGCATCTCGTTCACCCAATTCGCGCTGCGCCACCGCATCAGCGGCGCGGCCGCCGACCTGGCCGGCAGCAACGCCCCGCTCAAGGCCATCGCCGCCAACTGGGGGTTCACGGATACCAGCCACCTGTTCCGCGTGTTCGTCGAACACTACCACTGCAGCCCATCCGATTACCGCCGGCGCACCGGAACCCGGTCGTGAATCAGCCGATCTGGCGCCATTCCTGCTTTGCACCGCCTCGGCGCCGTACCAGGCTGGCGGCAACGACGGCCTTCAGGAGTCTCCATGATGACGAACCTCGAACGCTTGCAGGCAACCATCGAGCGCAATGGCTGCAACGACATCTTCGAGATTGCCGTGCGCTATCCGCACAAGCTGTACGTCGGCAATGTCTGCTGCGAAACCACCCTGCCCTTCGGCTCGGTGGAGGATGTCGAGGACGAGGTCCTGGAACTGCTCGAGCGCATCCCGGGCAACGGGGGCGCCATCTGCATCGGTTCATCGAGCGAGATTCACGACAAGATTCCCGTCGCCAACGCCGAAACCCTGTACCACACGGTGCATGAATACGGGTCCCTGCCCATCGACCTCGACCGCGTCCGCCGGAGGCGAACGGAGTTGCGCCCCAGGCTCCAGGTGCGGCGAACACAGCCGGGAGACGCGCCACCGCGTGGCGAATCCCGCCCCCCTACCCCCGCGTCTTGAATAACTCCCGCAGCAACGCCAGCGAGGTGTCGCCCATGCGCTTGAGCGCCGAGGGGTGCAGCTTGGAACCCGCCCCCGTGTGCGTCTCGTAGCCCCCGCGCCGGAATGCGGCCGGCGTCGGGATGTAGCCGACGTAGCTGTTGGACATGTGCGCCATGAACGTGTACGGCGCCGGCGACAACTCCTTGATGCGCAGTTGCTCCTCGACGAACGGTTCACCCGGCACGGCCACAATCCCGACCTGACCCAGCCGGAAGACCTGGACCGGATAATCGAAGCGCGGCTGCCGCTTCACGTTGTACGCCAAATCCACCCGCATCGCCGCGTAGACCCAATCCCAGCTCACGGCCGTCTTCGCGGCGTCCGTCCATGTCGGCTGCGGATGTCGCTTCAACAGCGCCCGGGCCGCCTTGACTTCCTCCGCGCTGGGCGAGCGCATGGGAATACGCAAGTGGCGCGTGGTGACCCCCAGCACCGGCTCGTCAATGGGCGTGAGGCGCGCCAGCGCGGTGGCCGTGGTCTCCGTCAGCTTGCGGCCCATGGCGTGAAAATCATCCTTCCACTGCGGATCCAGGTGATTGCCGTGATGAATGTTGCCGCAAAACCCGTTCAACACCAGCGCCACGCCCTCGCCCCCACCGAGTTCCACCACGCCCCTGGCCCAGGTGCCCGGCCAGTCGGCGGAAATCCAGCGCTTCGGGTAGCCATGGGTTGGATGACACGTGTGATGGAGCGCGTAGGCGATCGGCTTGCCATGCGCGCCCGTGAAGCGCATCACGCCGACCTCGGGGTCGGCCGGCCCTTCGCTGCACAGGATGTCGGGAGAACAGCTCGGCGGATGCGTTTGCCCCGTGCCGTCGCGCATGATGAACCGGCGGTTGAACGCCACGCTCCCGTTCACGCCCCGCCCGACCTCGGCCTGTGCCGGTTGAAGATGCTTCAGTGCCAGCCCGATCGCCTCCACCGCCCCGTTGATGCACACCGGCGTGTAGCGATCATCCCCGCCGAGCAACCACGGCTGCTCCTTGGGAAACAGACCCAGGACATCGCCATCGAAGACAAAGAAGTGACCGACCGAAGGCGCCGAATGCGTCTGCGTGGCATGCACCAGGATGTGGTCCTCGTCCAACCCGAACCGGGCGGCGGCCTCCTGGCGAATGGCGTCTGACTCGCGCCGGCCAATGGCCAGCACATCAAGCGCCAGCCAGCAGACACGCCGCTTGCCGTGCTCGATGACGAGCGCCTTGGCGAACAGCGGATCGCGAATCTCCTCCACCGGCCGGTAGCGTCCAATGTCGCCGGCAATCTGCGTGCCCATCGCTGGCGTGATATCCACTTGCGCGGCCCCGGCCCGAAGAACGGTTTTGTGTTTCATAAGTTCATCTCGCCCTGCATGCACGACGGCGACCGCCGTCTCCCTCGCGCCTCCTGGAGCCGGCCGTCCCGGCCGGTGCGCCTTCCGGTTCCTCACCCCGGCAACCCGCCAAACTCCCGGCAGCAATCCGCCAGAAACCGGTTCTGCGCCATCGTGCGGTGCGGAAACCCCGCCATGCCGAACATGATGTGATCACCCGCCCCCGCGTCGCGGTACATCTGCTCCACGGTCGCCCGCACAGCCGCCGGATCCCATTCAATATTGGAAAGCATGCCGAAGCTGACAATCATCGTGATGCGATTGCCCAGCACGGGGCGCCCGCCTTCAATCGTCGCATTGCCCACGGTCGGCAGCGTATAGGCGTGGACGGCATCCATGCGCGTGCGGCGATACAACGGCAGCAAATCGCGAATCAGTCCGCAGGAATGGTGAAAGTAGTGTTTCCCCGCGGCGTGGCAGAGATCGGCCCGCGCATCCGTCAGCGCGAGGTTGCAGGCCCCGAACATCGCGGGCGAGATGACGGTGGTCGACGTGTCGTCCATCCCCACCAGGATGTCGGCCGCCGACGCCGCCGCAATCCGGAACTGCTCCATGTACGTCCGCTCCATGACGCCCAACAGCGACTGCAGATCGTCACGTGCATCCGCCCACAGATACGCCAAGGCTTCGACAGAGGTATACACCCGGTACATCATACCGAGCGGCGTGCCCGGCATGAACACCATCACCACGCCATCGTCACCAATCAGGGCGCGCCGGGCGCGGATCTTCTCCGCGAGCGCTTCGTCATGCGACCACTGCTCGTCCTCGAACAGGGCGGCGAGGGCGGCCAGATCCTCCGGCCCCTTGACCAGGTGTTCGCGCACGTACGAGGTGCCATCGTCGCGCGTCTGCCGGCTCACTTCGCGCAGGTCACCCGCGGGCGTATGCCAGATCGTGAGCGTATCGGCACCCTCGTGGCGCACCTCCTTGGCCACCTGCCGGCGCGTGCAACTCACGGGCGGCGCCAGAAAATCCGTGATGTCCAATCCCAGCGCGCGCGAATAGGCCACCGTCGACTCGTCGCACCACTCGACCTTCTTCAGCGTCTCGCGCAGCCCCGCATCCATGCCCTCGTGCGAGGGCTGATTGTAGGGGTCGCAATGGCCGGTGACAGGAATCCACGCCGGCCGCTCGTGCCGGAGCACACGCAACAGATTCTCACGCCGGGTCAACATGCTGCATGCCTCGACTGAGATCGGTTTGGCTCAAGCACCCACCCCGCCCTTCGGGCACCCCTCCACGGGAGGGGACCCGGAGCCAACCGTCGCCGCGATCCCCTCCTCCGGAGGGGTGCCCGAAGGGCGGGGTGGGTAGCATCAGCCATCCCATTCATACTCACCCCGGCATCCGGCCGCGCAGCAGGGGCGCGTCCTTGGGATCCTGCTTCAGCAAACCGGCCTGCTGCAGATGGATCGTGTAGCCGCGCCGCGGACGGTCCGCGTTGTTGGGCGGTGCACCGTGAATCGTCAGGCAGTGGTGCATGACGGCATGCCCGGCGGGCACGACGAACGACACGGCCCGCCGCACCTCCACCTGTTCGGGCGCGAGCATGTGATACGTGCCGTGCTTGGGATCGTTCACGGCCTGGGTGCCCGGAATCAGCACGGTGTGGCTGCCAGGAATGTACTGCACGCCGCCGTTGCTGGCGTCCACATCATCGAGCGCGACCCAGATCGTCAGCATGTGGGGCGGATTGGCGTGCCACCACAGGTTGTCCTGGTGCCAGGCCGTCTCCGCCCCGTCGCGGGCCGGCTTGTAGAACACGTTGTCCTGGAAATACTGGACGTTGGGCCCCAGCACGGACTCGGCGGCGTCGAGCACGGCCGGCGCCGAGACGATCTGCTTGAACCAGGCATCGTGGGAACTGACCAGCAGCAACCGGAAGCTGCGCCGCTCCGGATCGCGCGACGGGTTATCCATCAGGTTGCGCTGGCGCAGCGCCTCGAGGTGTTCGCGGGCCACCGCCACGGTCGTCTCGTCGATCACGCGCCCCAGCGGCAGCACGCCGTCGCGCCGATAGGCTTCACATTGGGCACGGGTCAGATGCATCGTGCTTCTCCTTATCGCTGCTCCGGTTCGCTTCGTCCACAGAATCCGGTGCCGCCACGCCCGCGCCGGCGGTGACGCCCGTCGGGGACCTGCTTCTGCCCGCACGCCTGTCCATCATTTCACGAGGAACAGGATGCCGGACGTCGCGCCGGCCCCCTCACTGCCGGCGGCCTCGACCGTGCCGCCGTAGGCGCCCATGTCGATGCGACACGGATCCCCCTGCGGCTCCTCCTCGCACGAATCAGCCGGATCCCCGGCGTCGACACAAGGGCTGGTCTCCGTGTCGCGCACGATGCCCGACGGCGTCCAGCGTCCGGACTTGGACTTGAGGTGGAAATCGTTGGCACCCGGGCTGGCGAAGAGCGGGTCCTCCGCGCGCTGTCCGCCATTGTCGGTGATATCCCCGCTGCACAGCGCATTATTATAATCACTGTACGACACGTAGACGATGGCATTGGCGCTGTCGCCGCGCGACCGGATGTTCTGGACGCCGCTCGGGGAATTGTCCTGGAGTGGATTCTGGGCATCGTTGCCCCAGACGATGGCGTTGCGCAACGTGAGGACCGAGATGGCGCTGGCGCGGGCGTACACGCCGTCACCCTCATCCTGCGCGACGTTGGCGGTCACCGTGCAGTTGATCATGACCACCGATGCATAGGGTGGCGTGAAGCCGTCGATTCCAAATCCGGCGGCGCGGAACTCGCAACGATTGCCATAGAACAGGCAGTTTCGCACCGTGCCCGTGGCCCCCAGGTCGCACCACATGCCTGCGCCCAGTCCAGACGCCGCCATGTAGTTATCCGTGATGATGCACCGACTCACGAGGAACGGGCTGGCCATGCCCACAAACAGTCCGCCCCCCCGGCCCCCCTGCCCCTGCCCACCGCTTATCGTGAACCCGTCCAGGACCGCCCCATTGGCGCCACTGCAGGACACCACCATGGACGCGTTATCGCTCCGGCCACCAAAATTTGGCGTGTCATCGCCGTTCAGGTCGCCGCTGAGCACGGTCTCATGCCGGCTGGGATCGCGCTGCGCCAGGGCCGACATGCCGCTGACAAACCCCCCGTGCAGCCGGGTGCCCGCGCGGAACGCGAAGCGATTCGTCGTGGACGCGCCGGCCGGCGCCGGCCGGTACACGCCCGTCGCCACCCACACCGCATTCGTGCCCGCCACGTCCAGCGCCGCCTGCACCCCCGTAAACGCATCGTCCCAGTTCAGGCCCGTCTGGCGGCCCGCGGCGGAGAGGTCAACCAACTGGATCCCCAGGTTGGCCTCGTCGTCGAAGATGGTGCCCGTCCCGGCTTCCTGCAGCAGGACCGCATTCACGGCATTCGTGAGCGACACGGTGAAGGTCTCGGGCGTCTCCACTTTCTGATCGCCGAACACGCGCACGACGATCTGCGTCGCCAGGCTGCCGGCCGGAATCACCACGGTGCCATTGGTCGGCGCATAATCAACAAACGCCGCCCACGCGCTGCCGTCCACCGTCTGCCAGTCGGCGCGAACGTCCGCAGCAGCCGGTGACATCAGGCTGACGGTGAAGACCATGCTGGTCTGCCCCGCGTCCCCCTCCCGCACGCTGGCATCGCCGATCGATAGCAACGGTTCGGCACCCAGCGTCAGGCGGACCCACCCATTGGCGACGCTGAAGCTGTAGAACCCGGCCGGCGGAGGATTGAGCAGCGTCAGCCCGCTCACGCCCGCACCTCCAATCGCGCCGGCGTACCGGATCAGATCGTAGGTCCCGTTGACGGCCCAGTCATGGGTGGTGCCCGCTGCGCGAATCAGAACGCCCGCCCCGTCGATCGTCAGCCCGTTGGTTTCGGACACGAGCAGTTGATCGTTGGCCGGCGCATCGCTGAACTCGAACGCAAGCACGCTGCCGGGCCGCATCGCAACGCTGGCCGCGCTCAGAGTCCCGAGGCCGGCCGCGCCGGGCGCCAGCGTGCCGCCCGCGAGATTGGTCACGGCGCCGGCGATAACGCCCGCGCCGCCGAGCGTGCCGCCCCCGGCCACCGTGACCGTCGATCGGGCCGCCAGCGAGCCGTTGACCAGCAAGGTTCCGGCGGCCACCAGCGTCGCCCCCGTGTACGTGTTGGCCGCACCCAGCACCACCGTTCCCGCCGTACTCTTCGTCAGCGCGGCCGCCCCGCCCAGGCGCGCGCTGACCGTGCCGTCCTCCACCTGGTACACGCGACCGGTAAGCACGCCCGAACTGCCCGCGATGATTCCGCTCCGCAGTTGGATGGTGCCCACGCTTTCATTGAAGGACTGAATGTCGAACGTCCCGCCGTCCACCACCACGGCGGCACCATTCGCGATCCGCTCGCTCGCACCGATCTGCAGCGTGCCGCCTTGCACGGTGTTGGTACCCACCGCGGCCGCGGTCTGGGCGCCGGTCAGCAGCAGCGTGCCCGCACGAACCCAGGTGGGGCCCGAATAGCTGTTGGCGCCGCCGAGCGTCACGCTGTCCGGCCCCTCCTTGATGAGCGTGCCACCGCCCGTGATGCCGCTGCCATAGACGTACGCTCCGGCGCGATCAAACACCAACGTGCCGTTGAGGGTTGTGATCCCTGAGCCGAGCGTGCCGGACGGCCCGCCATTGCCGATGCGCAGCGTGCCCGCGCTGATGGCCGTCGTCGTGTAGGTGTTATTGGTGACCAGCGTCGCCACGCCCGCGCCGTCCTTCGTTAGCGTGCTCCCGGTCTGCACGGCGTCAGCCACCACCACATCTCCCGCGCCGCCGAGCGTCAACGCGAAGGCGCCTCGCACGGGAGCGCCGAGCGTCAACATGTCCTGGTCCGCGTTGATGCGACTGGCGGCCACCAGCGTCACGGCGCCACTGAAGCGGTTGGTGCCGGACACGCTTCGCAACGCGCCGCCGCTGGCAACCCCGGCCCCGGCCAGGGTCAACGGTTCGGCCGCCGTTACGATCCCGCCCTCCAACTCCAGTGCCGCCAGATTGGCGACCGTGGTGCCCGCATTCGTGCTGCCGAGCCCCGTGGCGCTTTGCATATTCATCACGCCCGCTGCGACTGCCGTCAGGCCGCTGTAGGTGCTGTCACCGCTCAACACCACCTTGCCCGCTCCGCTCTTGGTCACCGTTCCGACCCCGCGGATGGCGCCGGCATGCGTGAGCAGCCCCGTGCGATTAAAGACCAGCGCCGCCTGGTTGATGGTCTCGCCCGCCCCCAGACTGCCCGTGGCACCGGCACTGCCGACCTGCAAGGTTCCAGCCTCGATGGTCGTGCGTCCCGCGTAGGCATTGCTCGCAGTCAAGATGACGGTGTTCGGTCCCGTCTTCGTCAGGTTCCCGGGGCCGGCGACAGGCGCGGCTAGCGTCAGCGTGGTGGTCCCGATCAGCGTGGCCGTGGCATTGCTGGCCACCGTGATGGTGCGCGGCCCGGTCAGGGTGAAGGCCACGCTGTTGCTCAGCGCGCCGTTGCCCGTGAACGTCACGCCGCTCGCCGCCCCGCCCAGACTGGCGTCCGCGTCGATCGCCAACGTGCCGCCCGCAATCGTGACGCCACTGGTGAACGTGTTCGCACCGGTCAGGACGAGCAGCCCCTCTTGCACGGTCAGCCCCCCCCGTGCGCTGACCACGCCGCTCAGGGCTTGCGCGCCCGCCCCGATCTTGCGCAAGCCCAGCACGCCCCCGCCGTCGCGCAGCACGCCCGTGAACGTCGCCGAGGCATCGTGCGCCCCCACTGTCAGCAGCGCCGTCCCGGCGGAGTTGGTGACATAGCCGGCGGCCGTGCTCGACAGCCCGTTCAAGGTTTGATCGTGACCGCCCAGATCCAAACCCGCTGTGGTGGCCCCTATGCTGAGGAGGTCTTTCCCGGCCCCGTAGGGCAGCGCGTCCGCGACACCCAGCTGCAGCCGGCCCGCATTCACGGCCGTGGTCCCGTCGTAGGTATTCGTGCCGCTCAGGACCAGGGTCCCCGCACCGGACATCGTGACATCGCCCCCGCCGCCGACGGTGCCGGCCACCGTGAACACCACACCGGCGGGAGGCGAGACGGTGAGCATCGCCCCGGCGTCGATCGACACCTAGCGGTCAGCACCCAGCGTCGCCGTGGCGGTTGGATTCAGCGTGCTGCTGGCCGTCACCGCCACGTGCCCGGTTGCGCCGCCAAGCCCCGCCGCGTTGGCGCTCAACGTCCCCCCGTTGAGCGTCAGCAGTCCTCCGTAGCCCGCCGCGTTACCGTTGAGCCACACCGTCCCCCCGCCGCTCTTCGTGACCGCGGCCGTCCCCGACAGCGTCCCGCCGATCCGCAACGAAAGCCCCGTCGCCACATTCCAGACCTGATCGGCTCCGACCACCAGGCCGGCATTGTTGGTGAAGCTGCGGGTCGCCGCGGACAGGTCGATGCCGCCCGCCCCAAGCGTGATGGCGTGATTGGTGGACGGTATCGTGAAATTGTGCGGGGGATCCGCAATCTGGATGCCCAGCCAGGTGACTGGACTCGCCAGGGGCGATCCCTGCACCGTCGCCAGGCTATCCCAGCGCGCGATGTCGTTACTTCCCGGCGACACGCCTCCGAGCCAACTCGCGCCCGAGTCCAAGGCCTGGTTGTTGTTGGCCTTGGCGATCGTGTCGGCACGCAGTCCCGCCGGACCGCCCGCTAAAGTCCCCGCCACCACCACAAGCATCAATCGATGACAACCCATTGAGCCGCGCTCCTTCGGGTGCTCATGCCACGCCTTCCAGCTGCACGCGATTGTCCGCCGCCAGACCGTGTTAAAACCATCGCGCCGGCGCGTACGCCCACGCCGTTACTTCACGATGATGAAGAGGCCACTCGGCGGCAGGGGGCCCCGGCCGCCCGCCTGGACCGTGCCGCCGTAGGCGCCCATGTCGACCGGGCACGGATCGCCCAGCAGGTCGCCGCACGGATCGGCCGGATCGCCGGCGTCGATGCAGGGGCTGGTCACCTCATCGATCACGATCCCGGCCGGCGTCCAACGCCCGCTGGCAGACTTGAGGTGGAAGTCTCCTCCCGCGCTGTTCGCAAACAGCGGATCGGCCGAAAGAATTCCCGCCAACTGGGTCAAGACGCCGCCGCCGCGCTCGTACAGCCACGGCGTGCCCTGATCGACATCGCTGTAGCTCAGCGTCATGCGCCCGCCGTTCTGCACGCAGATCTCAGACCCGCCGCCATCGTTCGCCTGCAAGGTATGGTTGTCCCACAGGATGCAGTTGCGCAGGATCACGGGCGCCTGCGCGCTCGCGTCGTAAACCTGGATCCCGCCGCCCTGGCGCTTCGCGGTGTTGCCGGTAATGGTGCAGTTGAGAACCTGCGTTCCCGGCGCGCCCGAGATCTGCAGGCCGGCCCCGTCGTAGTTCACCGTCGTGTTGCCCGCAAACACGCAGTTGCGGATGGTGGGCGCGGGAAGTCCCGTCACGTTCAACCCGCCGCCGCCTGCCGCGACGCCGCCGTTGTTGATGAAGTGGCAGTGTTCAACAACCGACGCCGAGTTGCCAAGATGCAGCCCCGCCCCGGCACCCGAGGCAGAATTGCCGCGGAATTCGCAATTCGCGATCACCATGGCGCCGCCGACCACCTGCATGCCGCCCCCGTAATCGCTGCTGCCGCCGGTGATCGTGAAGCCATCGATCCTCGCCTCGGCTGCACCCGTCACCACGCGCCCGCCGCCCGAGAGCGTGGTCTTGTATGTCACCCAGTCGCGCTCGGCCAGCTGGCTCATGCCCGCCGTGAACCCCCCGTAGAGGGAAACCCCGTTGCTGAACACGACCGGCCCGGGGTACGTCGCCCAGGCCACCCAGATCTCGTCGCCGCTGTGCGCGTGCGCCATGGCCGACGCCACGTTCGCGTACGCATCCGCCCAGCTGGACCCGTTGTTCGCCCCGGACGCGAGTTCGTCAACGTACTTGCGATTGTCATCGAGTATCGTGTAGGTGTGCCGGCTTGTCCCGCCGAGGCTGGCGCCCACCGGCGCGTACAGATCCACGCTGACCGTTTCCGCATCCTCCGCCAGCGCGTCGTCGAACACCTTGAGCGCGATCTGCCGCGTGGTTTCGCCCACGGCAAAGGTGAGCGTGCCCGGCGTCAGCCCGTAATCGACGGCCGGCGTTGCCGTCCCGCCCGTGGCTGAAAACTGCACGCTGACCGGCGCGGCGGACAGGCGATTGAGGACCACCGCCACCATCACCGGCGTGACGTTTTCCATCCCACTCGACGACGCCTGCTGGAAGGACACGGTGACCGGCGCGTCGTCGTCCAGAATCGTGATCGTGTGCGTGGCGATCGGGCCGAGGGTGACGTTGGTCGGATTCGACAGCGTCAGCACGATGGTGCGCGGCGCGTTGGGCGCGCCGTTGGGCAGCACGGTGACGTTGACCACCTGCTGCCCCGTGGCGGCATCGAACGTGAGCACGGCTGGGGTGAAGGTGAAATCCGTTCCCGCCGCGGCGGTCCCGCCCGTGACCGCGACCTGCACGGTGCCGGTGCCCTCGTACAGCCAGTTGCCGACGGCAACCCCCACCACGGCCGTTCCGGCCGATTCACTGACGTACGAGGCGGAGGTTTGAAACGCCACGGCATAGACCGGAGCGCCCTCGTACGCGCCCATATCGAACGATCCGCCCACGGGCTGCGGCCGCGCGGCCCCGCGGATATCGTCCGTCACGCCAAAGTCCACACCGGCATCGAAGACCGGGCTGCCACTGGTTGGCTGATATCCCGCAATCCCATAGGCCGCCCCGTTCGTGGCCACGGCCTGGGCCGCGCGGTTGGAGACGGCGTTGCCCCACACGTAAACCGTCTGTGCGCTGTTCGACGCAATCACGAACTGCAGATACTGGTTTGTATTGGGATTGAGGAAGCGCCCCGCCAACAGCCCCGCGGCCCACGCGGCCTGGCTGTCGGTCAGCGCGGTCTGGCCCCGCGCCGCATCGTAGACCGGCGCGCCGGTCCACACCCCGCCGGGGCCGCCCTCGAATTGCGGGTCCGCGTCGATATTGCCGGTGCCGCTGCGGCCGCCGCGCACGTCGCTGAAGAGCACGGCGGTGCTGCCGGGCGTGGACTCGGCGATCTCCGCCCCGCCGCCCGCCGCCACGTTGTTCCACAAGATGCTGTTCACGACCTGCACGGCCCCGTTGCCGCAGGCCAACCCGCCACCCGTGGCGGACGTGCGGTTCGCGGCGATGGTGCAGTGCCGGATGTTGAAGCTCGCGGTCGAATACGCATTCAGCGCGCCGCCGGGCCCTGCCGATTCGTTGCCGACCAGCAGGCAGTTCTCGAACTCCGGAATGCCCGTGGCCCCCTGGTAGAACATGGCGGAGCCGCCGTACGACGGGTGCCCGCTCTCATTGCCCGCAAACCGGCTCCGCCGGAACGTCGTCGAACTGTCCGCGCTGAATGACGCCCCGCCATAGCTGGCGCTGCGATTGCCGCTGATGACACAGTCGTCAAAGGCGAAACTGTCGACGTTGACGAAGGCCCCGCCGGTGCCCGTGGCGGCATTGTCGGCAAACACGCAGTGGCGGTTGGTCACGAGGCACGTGAGCCGGCTCTGGGTCCAGTACACGCCGCCCCCGCTCGACCCCGCGGTATTTCCCACAAAGGTGCAGCGCTCGACCAGCCCGCTGACACTGGCTCCATAGGCCACGCCGCCCCCGGCGCTCGCGCGGTTACCCGCAAAGACGGAGTCCCGAATCGCCACCAGGCCGCTGGCCCAATGGAGCGCGCCGCCGTAGCTGGCCGAGTTGTTGCGAAAGATGCAGTTGCTGATCGTCACCTGGCTGCCGACCCCAAGTTCGGTCAGGGCCCCGCCGTAATTCACCGCCGTGTTGTTGTCGAAGGTGCAGTTGCGGATGACGGCGGCCACGCCATCCACGACCATGCCGCCGCCATTGCCCGCCGAAGCCCCGTTGGTGATGACAAACCCGTCCAGCGCGGCGTTGTTGGTGGCGGAGATGACCCGCCGCACCCCCTGGCCGTCCAGCAGGGAGGGGTGGGCGTTCCAGTCCCGCGCGGCCGGCGTCCCCTCCCACCCGCCGAAGCCGCCGTAGAGATTCACGCCGGGCTTCATCGGGTAGGTCGCCCCACCCGCGTAGGTGCCCTGCGCCACCCAGATCTCGTCGCCGCTCACGGCCTGGGCCAGCGCCTGCGCCAGATCGACGCGCGCATTGAACCAGTCCAGCCCCGTGTTGGCCCCGGTCGCGTTGTCGTTCACGTAAATCACCTGCCCGGCCTGGCCATGGTAGAAAGAGGCCGTGACCCCCTTTGGCGCATTCATCAACACCGATGTTGTCGTGTTGGTGCCGGTTGCCGCGCCCGTCCAGCGCCCGAACGGCACGTCCGTGGCCGGCACGGCCGTCAGCGCCGCCATCGTCCCGGCATCCAGGTAGGTCCCCGAGGACGGCAGCACCGACCCGAATCCCGCATCCGGCCACACCGTCCACGTCAACGCGTACTGCGTCTTGAATTGCGCCACCAGATTGGTGCCGGCCGTGCCCGTCGTGAAGAGCCGCTGCGTGGCGGTGCTGCCGTCCTCCCACCGGATGAACACGTACCGCACGCTGCCGACATCCTGCGTGGGCGCCACGGACACGCTGTGCACGTCGCCCGGCTGCCAGCTGAACATGTTGGTGGTCCAGGTCGTGCCATCGACATCGATGTCACGTCCCGCCGGGGTGCTGTACACGCGCACGACGGTCCCGGTGGGGGCAAACTGCGCGATGCCGTGGTGAGCCTGGTTCATGGTCACGCCGGCCTGGGGGTTGGTGCCCGTCACCGTGCCCGCCCAATTCGTGAACACCCAGCCGCTAGCCGCCACCGCCTCGGCCCCAACGGCCGCGCTCAGCTCATACCAGACGCCGCCCGGGGGCATGACCGTCCCCGCCGACGCCACGGGTTCGACGGCCGTGGTCCACAACATCTGCGTCGAAAAGGCCGCCGTGAGCGTCGTGCCGTTGATCAACCCCGTCACGCTGTGGACCTGCGCCCCGCCATCGGACCAGGCGCTGAAGAGGAACTGTGTGCCGGCGCCGCCCGCGAGCGGACTGGACACCGCGATGGTGTGCACGCTGTTCGTCTTCCACACCAGCGCGCGCGGCGCGGCGGAGGTCGTGGCATCGGCCTGCACGGCCAGGCCGGCCGGACTGGTCTGCAGCGTGTACGTCACGGTGGGCACGGTCACCTCGTACGCGCCCATCTCGAAGCCCTCGTTGAGCGGCCGCACGGTGTCCGTCAGGTCATTCGTCACGCCGACATTCACCCCCGCATCGATGACGGGGCTCAGGATCTGCGGGCGGTAGTTCTGGATCTGAAACGCGTCACCCGCCTGGGCGATGGACGCGCCGACACGATTGGTCAGCGCATGCCCCCAGACATACAGCGTGTCCGTGCTGTTGGACGCAATCGCGAACTGCAGGTCCTGCGAGAGGTCCGGATTGACCGTCAGCCCGCGATACGCATTGACAGCCCAGCCGGCGCCGCTCGCCGTCAGCATCGTCTGCGCGGTGCCCGGCAGAAAAGGCCCGACCAAGGTCCATGTGCCCGCCGGTCCGCCGCTGAACAGCGGGTCGGCGTCGAGATTCTGGATGCCCGGGCCGCTCCACCCGCCCTGGACATCGGAGTAGCTCAGGCCGACGGTCCCGGCCTGGTTGGCATAGACTTGTGCGCCACCGCCGCTCGCCATGTTGGTCCAGACCACGCAGTTGGTGATGCCGAAGAATGCCGTGCCCCCGATGTGGTAAATCGCGCCGCCCTGGGTGCCCGAGCGGTTGCCCGCCAGGGTGCTGTGGCGCAGGGTGAAGCGCGCATTCGAATAGAAATACAGGGCGCCGCCCGGCCCGGCCGTGACGTTGCCGGCGAACAGGCAGTTCTCGTAGGACGGAAACACGGTCGTGCCCTGGTAGTACGTGGCCCCGCCGCCGTTCAAGGCCTCGTTGCCGGCGAACACGCAGCGCCGGATCACGGTCTCATTGTCCGCGCCAAAGATCGCGCCCGCCCAGGACGCCGTGCGATTGCCGCTGAACACGCAATCCTCCAGCGTGTACGCATCGGCCCCGACGAAGGCGCCGCCCCAGCCGTTGGCGCCGCTTGCCACGTTGTGGACGAAGACGCAGCGCTGGAACAGGGCCAGGCAATTGGCCCGCGATCCGCTGTAGACCGCGCCACCCCCGCTGGCCGCCGCCGAATTGCCCAGAAAGACCGAATCGGCAATCGTGCCGGTCAGGGCCAGGGGGTACAGGGCGCCGCCCCCGCTGGTCGCGCTGTTGCCAATGAACCGGCAGACGCTTACGGTCGTGCTGCCGGCGGCCCAGTACACCGCCCCGCCGAACGCGGCGCTGTTGTCTCGAAAGACGCAATTGCTGATCGCGATCTCGCTGCCCGCGCCGGTCTGGGCCAGGGCGCCGCCGTAGCCCGTGCCGCCGCTGGCCTGGTTGTTCACAAACAGGCAGTTGCGCACGCTCATCCCCGGGCCGCTCGACAGCAGCCCGCCGCCCGCCTGCCCCGCGGCCAGCCCGTTCGTCACCACGAAACCGTCCAGCACGGCGTTGGTGGTGCCGAGCAGGACGCGCCGGATGCCGAGCCCGGTCAGCAGCGTGGGGTTGGCATTCCAGTCGCGCGCGGCGAGGGACGTCATGGTATTGGCGAAGCCGCCGTAAACCACCACGCCCGGCTTGAGCTGCAGCGTGACGGCGCCGGCATACGTGCCACGCGCCACCCATAATTCGTCGCCGCTCGACGCCGCCGTGAGCGCCGTCGCCATGGCGCTGTAGGCGTTCGCCCAACTGCTGCCGTTGGCGGCGCCGCCAGCCACCGCGGCATCGACATAGCGCACGCCGGCATGCCCCGCCCGCACCAGCCCGAACAGCACGCTCCCCACCAGCACCAGCACCCGCATGCCAACGCCACCCGCCCGCATCTGTCCACTAGCTGCCATGCCCACGCCTCCCCCCGACTATCGAAAAGTTCACAGCACCCGCACCGGGAACCCGGCACGTACGCTGGCTAACGCGGCGTTATGATACCCGACGAGCCCCCTCCCGGCGGTAAGGAAAGTACGGAACGTTTCGCCGTGCGGCATGTATTTTTTCGCACGGACAGGGCCGCTAGCGCCAGAGCGCTTCGGCCAGGCGCAAATCCTCGAGG
Source organism: Lentisphaerota bacterium (assembly GCA_021413965.1). Classification (GTDB taxonomy): domain Bacteria; phylum Verrucomicrobiota; class Kiritimatiellia; order UBA8416; family JAIOPI01; genus JAIOPI01. The sequence goes on from JAIOPI010000033.1 coordinate 121,483, forward strand.
GCATCGGCCCCGGGACTCAGCCCCGGCTGGCCCGTCGCCACGTCGCGGACAAAGGCCTCGGATTGGCGGCGGAAGGACCAACTCCACGGGGCTTGCGGCGCAACCCGTTCCTGCACCTCGCCCGCCCGATACAACTCCACCCGGGCCGGCACGTTCCGCAGCATCGGCGGCGGCGTCCACACCGTCAGCCGCCCGTGCGCGAAGACGATCTCCGTCACTTCGTCCCAGCCACGATTGGACACGCGGCCGACTTCGAGCGTGGCGCTGAAATCGCCGAAATCCAGCACGGCCAACTGGGCCGCCGGATTCCCCATGCGCGCATACGCCACGCGCGGCGTCTTCCCGAACAGGAATCGCAGCAGGTTGGTGTTGTGCGAGTAGGTATTAACGAACGCCGCAAACGGCTTGGCGGCGTCCGGAGGGAGCCATTCCGGTGCGGTTGGCCAGCCCGCGTCAGGATAGGTGACGCGCTCCTCCGTCACGACGTGCCCGTCCACGCGGCAGAAGGAATCCCCCATGTAACAGTGCGCGCGGGCGGACAGCACCGGCCCGAGTGCGCCGGTCGCCTGCGCGTCATCCAGCAGGCGCTTCGCGGCTTGTACGCCCTCGTCGTGGCGCTTCATGTAACCCACCGCGTAGTGGACCCCCTGCGCCCGGGCACAGGCCACCAGGCGCTCCCCCTGTGCCACGGTCCCCGCCATGGGCTTCTCGGACAGCACATGCTTGCCCGCCATCAGGCAGTCCAGCACGATCGGCCCCATGTGCGGCCGCGGCGTGACCACAACCACGGCATCGACCGCCGCATCCTGGAGCAACTCGGTGTGCGTGGCATAGGTGCGCGGGATGCCGAAGCGCGCCGCCACCCGCTGGCGCAGCTCCGGACGGCACTCGGCCAGGGCCACCACGCGGCACCCCTTGACCTCCACCAGGTTCATCAAGTGGGCAAGCTGCCCCATGAACCCGGCTCCGACCATGCCAATGTTGATCGTGCGTTCCACCGGTTACGTACCGCCCATCTGCCGCCCGTCCACCCCCTGTAGGGGCCGCGCTGGCGCGGACCTGTTCACCGCGACCAGCCTCCGCCAGCGGAGTCCCTGCAGGCCGGCCAGCCCACCACCCACATGTCCGTGGTTTCCGATTCCCAGCATTCACTTCGGCGGCGCGCTGTCGGCGCCGATCACGCGCACGTCGGGGCAGCAGGTCACGAAATGCCCGCCCTGCTCCAGGTACGCCCGGTTGCTGGCGACGATGCTGCGCGCATGCAGGTAGGCCAGGATGATGACGTAATCCGGCTTGCGCTCCATCAGCGTCCGCGTCGGCAGGACGGGGATCCGGTGGTAGGGAGAGAACCGGTTTACCTTCTGCGGATGGTCATCGAAAATGCAATCGATCAGGCCGCCCAGGCCAAACTGCACGATAAGGGTCGGGCCGCTGCGCGCCGCCCCATAGGCGGCCACCGTGGCCCCGCGCCGGGTCCACTCCGCCCGCAGGCGGTCCATGTCCTGCCGGAGCCGCCCCAGGCGCGCGCCGAACTCCTGCAACGCCTCAGGGCGATCCAGGCCGCGCTCGCGCTCGAGCGCCAGGTGCGCCGCCACGGACGGCTGCACCGGACGCGGTCCGCCGCGGCGCTGGGCCGTGCCGATGATCGACCCCCGCTGGATCGACACCCGCTCCACGTCGATCAGTTCCATGCCGTGGCGGGCGAGGAACCGCTGCATGGGCGCCACGGAGTGATGCGACATGTGCTCGTGGAAAATGGTGCCGAGCAGCACGTGGTCAACAATATCCAGCAGGTACTGGGCTTCAAACAGGAACACGCCGTCCGGCGCCAGCAGATCGTGGATGCTCTGCGCCATGGCGCCCATGTCCGGGGCGTGCGCGAACACGTTGAAGGCCGTCACCACGGAGGCGGGCCCATGGCGCTCGACGATGCGTTTCGCCAGCGCGGGGGTCATGCCTTCCGGCACCGTCTCGATCCCGCTGGCGGTCGCCTCGGCGGCGATGTAGCGCACAGGATCCACGCCCAGCACCCGGTGGCCGCGGCGCTTGAACGGGCGCAGGAGGCTGCCGTCGTTGCTGCCGATATCCACGACCAGGCTGCCCGCGGGAGGGTGGTGGCGGGCGATCACGCTGGCCGCCACCGCTTCAAAATGGTCGAGGATGCCCTTGGTCTGCCCGGAGCGGTACGCGTAGTCTTCCCAAAGCACGGCCGGATCGATGATGTCGAGAATTTGAACGTGGCCGCAATCACGGCACAGGTAAAGGTCGGTGGGATAGAGCGCGTCATCCGCGGGCGCCGCGCGCTCGGCCGCGTAGTGGCTGGCGAGGGGAATGGGCTCGAGTTTGACGACCAAGTCCAGGTTTCGGCCGAGGCACAGGCGGCAGTGGGACTGATGCGTGCAGCACACGTTCATACGTGGGGCATTCTTCGCCGTCCCGGACGCGGAAGTCAACCTCAACGCATGCCGCATGTCAGTTCCGGATGAAGGCGGACGCGCTTCCCATGGCGAAAACGTACACGCGGAGCCTGGACATTGCACCCGGAATAACGCTGTCATCGGATGCGGCGATGCGTACAATGCGGCCCCTAGGTGGGGGTGGCCGGTCATCATGAAATCCGGCCCCACCGGCGATTGACGGCGACGAGACTGATATGAAAGCTGCTATTCTGGTTGAAACGCGCAAGCCCCTGGTCGTGGCCGACATCACCGTGCCGCAAGATCTGGCGTACGGCCAGGTCCACGTGCGCCTGCACTACAGCGGCATTTGCGGCTCCCAGCTCAATGAAATCGACGGCGCCAAGGGGCCCGACAAGTATCTGCCCCACCTGCTCGGGCACGAGGGCTCTGGCATCGTTCAGCGTGTCGGCCATGGCGTGAAACGCGTCAAGCCCGGCGACCACGTCGTGCTGCACTGGATGCCCGCACAGGGCGCCCAGGCCGAGACGCCGACCTACGGCTGGAATGGCCGGCCCGTGAACGCCGGCTGGGTCACGACCTTCAACGAGGAAGCCGTCGTGTCGGAGAATCGCGTCACCGTCATCCCTGCAGATTTCGACATGCGGATTGCCCCGCTGCTCGGGTGCGCCGTGACCACCGCCGTGGGGGTGGTCAACAACGACGCCGGACTGAAAATCGGCCAGTCCCTGCTGGTCCTCGGGCTGGGCGGCGTGGGCATCTCGATCGTGAAGGCGGCGGAGTTGGTTTCCGCCTACCCGATCGTGGGCGTGGATCTGCTGGAGACCAAGCTGGAACTGGCCAAACAGAGCGGTCTGACCACCGGGCTGCTGGCCAGCGATCCGCGCTTGCGGGAGAAGATCCTCGAACAGGTCGGGCCCGCCGGCGTCGACGTGGCCATCGATGTGACGGGGATCCCGCGCATGATTGAACTCGCCTATGAACTCACCCATCCGCGCGGACGCACGATCCTGGTCGGGGTGCCGAAGCAGGGCCAGAAGATCAACATCTACACCTTGCCGCTGCACTTCGAGCAGGTGCTGAAAGGGTCGCACGGCGGAGACGTCGAGCCCGACGTGGTGATCCCGCGCCTGATCCGCCTCATGCGCGCCGGACGCCTGCGGCTGGATGATGTGCTGACCGACGAGTACACCCTGGATCAAATCAACCTCGCCGTCGACCGCCTGCGTACCGGCCAAGCCGGCCGCATCCTGATCCGCCTGAACGGCCAGTGAGCGCCGCGCGCAGCCAGCTGGGCCCGGCGGCCCCGCCGGTCTCTCAGGGACACACCGGCGCCTCGCCGCGAATGTCGCGGCCGATGTCGTGCAGCGCGTCGATTGTCTCTTCAATGTGGCGGTCCGGTTGATCCGGCCCGCATGGCAGCACGAGGCCATTGTCCGCGAAGAAGCGCGCACGGGGATAGGCGCCGCGCGCAAGGAATTGGGGCGAATCGGAGAGGCTGGGCTGCATGCATCGCGTCTGGATGCCACGCTCGGCCAGCATGGCTTCAACCCGGTTGCGCTCCGCGCAGACAACCTGCACCCAGGTGGGCACCTCCCCCATCGCGAGATCCACGGGCAGCATCCGCACGCAAGGCAGGCCTGCCAACCCCTCTCGATACAGGCGGTCCAGGCGTCGCACGGCCGCAACTTTGGCCGGCAGCTTCGCCAGCTGCGCCAGGGCGATCGCGGCCGTGAAGTCCGTCATGCGAAAATTGAGACCGAGTCGCTCGAAGCGGTTGTTGCGAATGGTCAGGGTCCCGTGGTTGCGCAACTCGCGCAGGTGGGTGTCGATGGCCGCATCGCGCGTGGCGACGAACCCGCCTTCCCCGGTGCAAATCAGCTTGGACACGGCCATCGAAAACGTGCCCGCCCGCGAGTGCGTTCCCAGCGCCCCCTGGGGGCCGCGCGAGCCGAAGGCCTGCGCCGTGTCCTCGACCACCTGCAGCCCGTGCCGCCCGGCCAGCGCCGTGATGGCTGCCATATCAGCCGACGCCCCATTCAGATGCACGGGAAGGATGACTTTGGTGCGGGGCGTCATCGCACCCTCAATCGCCGTGACGTCGATCAGGGGCCGGTCGGCGCACACATCCACCAGGCGGGCGGTGGCCCCCAGGAGCACGGCCGCGTTGCCGGTGGCCACAAAGGTGGAGGCGGGCACCACCACCTCGTCCCCCGGCTTCACCCCGCAGGCCAGCAGCGCCATGACCAGCGCGGAACTGCCGTTATTGCACATCACCACGTGCGGGACCTCAAGCACGGCCGCCAGCTGACGCTCCAAGTCCGCGCACAACGCCCCCTGATTGATGCGCCGCGCGCGGACCGCGTTGACGATGCCGTCCACTTCCGCGTCGCCAAATTCACTCCAGAACCAGGGGATGCGTACGGTGCTCGCGCCACTCACGCGTAGTCCTCCAGCGGCCCTTCCCTCACCAGGTCCAGCGTCACGCAATGCAAGCCGCCGCCCATCGTGCGCGCGTGGCGCATGCGAACGGGCAGGCACTGCAAGCCATGCCGCTCAAACACGCGCATCAGCCCGGTCTGCCCCTGCTCCACCGCCACCAGATCGGGCGCCAGGCTGAGGCAGTTCAAGGCGATCCACTTGGATGCGCCGCACCACCCGGGCTCGAAAGGCACCTCATCCGGTTCGGGGGCGTACAGCTTGTCCCACGACTTGAAGTAGGCGGGGATATTCGTCTCGTTCACGCGCGCGGGATTCAACAGGACCAGCCCCGGCCGCAGCGGGATGATCGTCGAGTCGATATGGACAAAGGAATACACATCCCGCACCGGATGCACGCGATAAGCCGGCCCCAGGTGCGCCTGAAGCCACTCCCGCCCGGCCTCGTTGCCCGTGTTGGAAATCAGGAAGAGTATGTCGCGACCAAACTTCAGGCAGTTCGCCGCATCAAAGGCCGGCTCCTCATTGCGCAGCGTGGGGACGCCCAGCGTGCTGTAGTCGTAGAGGCTGTCAAGCAGGCGCGGCACCGGCGCGCGAACGGTGTCGACCAGATGCCGGTAGAGCCGGGCCTCCGTCTGGCGGTGGCGCAGCACCATCGGCGTCTCGATGGCCTGCTGGCCCACGGTCAGGATGGTGTCGCGCGGGCAGTAGGCGTGGCAGCCATCCACGCTCCAGTCTGGCGTGGTGTGGCGCTCGGAGAAATCCGCGGCGCGCGGGCGGTGGACGCCAATCCCCAACCCGCGCAACGCCTGGGCGAAGTCCTCCAGGTCCTCCGTCGCTTCTTCGATCACGCGCGGCGGAAACGAACCGGTCGGCACGCGGGCAAATTCGGCATCGGACAGATGCCCGTAGTTGATGCTGTGCAGCGCGACATCCTTGACCGTCGGGATGCGGGCTCCCTCCGCGATGCCGACCACGACTTCGCGCAACCGGCCCCACTCGGTATGGGTGTGCACCGCCACCTTGGCCGCGGCGGGCCCGTTGACCACCGGCGCGCAAACGGCATCGTGAATCGATCCTGCGTCTTGCATCCCCACCTTTTCCTCGCACGCACATGCGGCTAGCCCGTGCAATTTACGCCCCCGCCCCGCCACGCCGCAAGATTGTTTCATGCGCCACGCCGTGGGCATCCCGTTCCGGCCGACGCCGGCAGCCAGACCGCGTCCTCCGGCAGGCCGGGCGCCCAGCCATGGGGCCAGTCCTACTCCAGCCGAACTCTCACGCGATACCAGCGCCAACGGTCGAGGGCGTTGGTGTAGTCGATCGGCCGGTTATCACCAGGCATGCCGGTGAACGCCGGCACCGGTAGCCAGGGCGCATCCACCAGGTTGGAACTAGCTTCGAGATCATACCAGCGCGTGAGCCCCTCGTAACCGGCGCCGTCCGCCCGCCGCCCGTCCCACGTGACCACCACCGTGGGGTCTGCCGCCCGTATCGCCAAGGCCAACCGGTCGACCGCATTGGTGGGATCTGTGCCCGCGACGTATTCGGCCCAGTTGTCGGACGTGTCCGCATCCGGATCATCGGCGCCCCCGTCCGGCGGCAGCCCCTCGCCGCCAAAATGCGCGCGCTCCCATGCGTCGGGAATACCGTTGTGGTTGGCGTCCGCGTCGACGCTCTGCACGTCGCCGGCCTGCGCGAAGGCGCCGGGGAAGGCGACATTCAGCCAGCACGCCCAGATCCAGTTCGAGCTGCGCGCCGCCTGCGCCACCGTCACCTCGTCCATCCATCCGGCCCACCGCTCCGCCGATGTCACGCCGCTGTCATCGGGCCGCACGCCCAATCCCAGCGGCGCGAAGTCGGTGCGCAGCGTTCCGCTGCAGGCGACCGACACGCTCACTTCGCGACCATTGCGATACAACCGCAGCGCCGCGCCATCGGCGACGAGACTCACCTGCTGCCAGGTCCCCGTGGGAAATGAGGATCCCGCTCCGCGCGGCTCGGCGTTGGTGAGCGTCACCCCATCGGCCTGACTGAGCCAGCCTTCGAGCGTCAGGTTGCGCCCCAGCCCAAGCGCAAACGCACCGGGCCGGGTGCCACCCCAGTTCTTGGCGATTGAGTTGCCCACGCCGATCGACCCCGCCCGCACCCACGCCATCACCGTCAACGTGTTCGTGGGGTGCGGATAATCCGCCACCATCACGGCCCCGGTGCCGGCCGGGTATTGCAGGGCGCCGGCGATGGCACCATCCGCCGGGATGACGCCGGTGGCCGTCGCGTGGTTGCCGTGGGGCGAGGAATCGCGCACATCAAGGCCATTCATGTGCCAGACACCGGCGTACCCGTCCGACCAGGTCGCGGCACCCGCCGGGGGATTGGTTTGATCCGGATTGCCCCAGTAGGCCCAGATCGTGGTGTCGGCGCCCACCAGTTGGGGCAGCTTCACCCACACGGTGGACTCGCCATCGGGATTCCAGCGCTCCACCTCGTGGCTTAAGGCGTGCAAGCCGGTGGCGTCCGTAAACCGCAAATCGCCTCCGGTCGGCGACGCGAACTGGTGGTAGTGAAACCCAGGGAGATTCGTGCTCAGCACCACGAGCGCCGGAAACGCGTTCAAGGCCTCCGCTTTGCCATAGCCACCGAAGCGGATGGGCATCCGATTCGGCCATGCGGCGAAGCGTTGCGAGTCGGCCACCGTCACCGCATCGCGACCCGGCGTGGCCACGTAGGCCGCCGACCAGTTTGCCGGATCGCCGCCCGGCCGGCCGGCCGCCAGCCGCTGCAAGGGTAACCCCGTGCCGTCCGCGCCGGCTGGCCATGGCGCCTGATCAAAATAGATGACTTCATCCAGAATCGCCCAGGCAAAGGGATCTCCGGGCAAATCCGGCGCCACGCCGCGCTCGAGCGCAATCCGTTCGCCGCCGTTCGACAGCTTGCCGCTGTAGGGGCCCAGCACGCGAACCGTCGCGCCGGTCACGCCATACGCATCGCGAAACGCCTGCAAGGCCGCGGGCTCCGTCACGGGGTTGAAGGACACCAGCAGCAGGGATTCGCCCGCTGCCAGCGACGTGTTCGCCGGAAACGCGAAGCTCACGCCGCCATCGATGCGCCAGGGCCCCGCATCGGCGTTCCACAACTCGACACGATTCGTGGCGACATTGCGCAGCTCGATGTACTCATCGCGCGCGTTGTCGCCTCCACCCGGCACCACCGGCGCCGGGTGGAACATGACTTCATTGATGACGACGGTTGTGAGCGGCGCGGCATTGGACACGGCTGCCGTGGCCGGCATCAGCGCGCGCCACCAGGCATCGCCATCCGGATGCCGGCCCCAGGCGATGTCGTTCTCCTGCCCCTTGAACGCCACCGCATCCGCCACCCGATCATTCGTGTTTCCCGGCAGGTACGACAGGAACACCGCCTCGCCCGCCTTGTTCAGGCCGAACCCGTTGGTGATCGGGTGATGGAATCCGGCGACTTCATCGAACGCGAGCCAACCGTGCGAGGGAAGCGTGGCGCCTGCCGGGATCGGCCACAGGCGCAGATTGGCGGGGTCATCGCTGAGGAACCAGTCCGTCAGGGCCTGCGGCGCGGGAAGCGTGTTGAACAGCTCGATCCCATCGTTGGAGTCATACGCCGGCATGGCGGCATTCGTGTAGTCTGTGTGCGCCACGATCTCATTGAGCACCACATCATGGATCGGGGCCGGATCCGGGCCGCCGGGCGAGCCCTTCTGGTACGTGCTGGCCCGCCAGTTTCCACCATAGTTGAGCTTGCCGGTGGCCTGGTCCCCCAGCACCAGCGGCACGAGCGAGTGACCGGCGCCAGCCGCCGCCAGCGGCCAGCCGCGGCCCGGACTGTACGTGGTCGTCGCGATGACGCTTCCGGCCGAAGCCGTCTTCAGCGTCACGAACTCGCCACTGTTGTTGAGGCTGCCCCCATAGGGGCCAACAATCGGCACGGACGGCGGCAGGTTGTAGGCGCTCCGGAACGTGGCGAAGTCATTGGAACTGGCCGCCTGCACCACCAGCAGATAGCTCAACGGGGGCAGGAGTGTGCCGCTGGAAAAGGTAAAATCGATGCCGTCGCTGAAGCGCACACCATTGAGATCGAGCGTCGCGTTCGAACTGCTGTTGTACAGTTCCACGAACTCGTTTGCGCTGCCGCCGGCCGGTGCGACCATCAATTCCGTGAGCCGCAGGGCCCCCGCCAGCGCCAGCGCGTTGTCTGATTCCGTCGCCGTGAACGGCACCGGCGCCGACCAGTGGCTCCAGCGTCCGGTGGTGTCCTGCATCCGCGCGCGCAGCCGATAGGTGTGCCCCACCTGCGCGGCGCCGCCCGGGAGGGTGATGGTGTCCACGAAGGTCGTGATGCTGCCGCTCTCCCAGCGCGCCTCGATCTCGTAGCGTCCGGGGGCGGCGGGGTCGAACGCCGGTGCCGCAGGGTCCGAGATCTCACCGAGCCGCCAGGCAAGCGCCTGAAACGTGTTGCTGCCCTGGGGATCGCTGAATGCGGAGCATCGGAACGTCAGCCCATTGACCGGGAATCCAGAAGTCAGCGCGACAACCGTGGGGGTGGCGGGAATGGCCGCGTCCGCGGCTTGCGGATCGAGCGTTCCGGTGGCGCGCGCCGCCAGGTAGTCGCGCATCAGCTTCACCATGCCGGGGAAGTCGTGTGTCGGCGTCGCCAGGTAGAACCGGCCCTGCCCCGCCTGCGAGCCGCTGACATAGGCCGAGTTCATGATCGGATGGTAATCCCACTGGGCACGGTCGGCGTTCACGCTGGAGAGTCCATTGGAACTCCACACGCGCGCCGCGTATTCGTCGATCAGCCGCCACCCTTCATCCGTGTTGAACAGCAGATCGCGAATCTCGCGGATGCGGTTGTTGCGGCGCACCTGCAGGGCCGGATGGGTCCACAGACCATTTTCCTTGAAGGGCTCCACCCCCTGCCCGCCGCTGTCAAACATGTTGTCCGCCCAGGTGAGATCGGTGTCCCACGGCAGGATGCTCCAGAGCGCATACGCGCCAAGCCCCGTCTCCGCGGGCTCCGGGTTCAGGTAGTAGTAGTAGTTCTTCGTTCCCATGTCGTAGTGGTGGATGCCGTCGCAGATCGCGCGGAACGAGAAATAGGCGTCCACATCGACATTCGTGACCCACCAGGCGCTATCGGGCGCGGCTCCGTAGCCGGCCATGAAGGCCCTCAAGTCGGACCCGTCCGTGGCCGCGGTCGGCCCCTGGTTGTTGAGCGTGCCGCCGCTTTCAATCGCGTAGAGATTGCCGTCCGGCTGCTCGTGCTCCTTGAGAAAGTGGCCGTCCATCTGCTCGACGACCAGGTACATCCCCCAGTAGTCGCCGCTGTATTGATCCGCCCCGGCTTCGCTCGCGCTGTCGATGATCCGCAGCGTGGCCCAGTCGGTGTTGGACGCCGGCACGCCGGCAAGATTCATCAGGCGGAAGGCGAGCGCCTCGTACATGCCCTGCTCGCCGCGGCGGCCGAACACGCCCTGCTGAATGCAGGCGCGCAGATTGATGCTGTTGCGCTTCTCGGCGTAGAGCCGCCCCAGGTTGTCCCGCGCGGCGAGCAGGTGGCCGCGGTTGAACCCGATCTTCCACGCATTCTTGCCCATCGCGTAACGCCACACGCCGCCACGCGCGCGGAAGCCGATGTGATCATAGACCGTGCCGTCAAACACGACCGCCCCCGTCCACAGATAGTCGCTGCCATAATACCGGTCGATCCACGTGCATCCCTCGACATCGGCCTGCTTGGCCAGCAGATGATACACCGGCAACTGCGCCATCACGTTCGACCCGTAAGTCACTGACGGGCTCACGCCCGGCTGATCGGCAGCGGTCCAGGACGGCACGCCGTCATACACGAAGTAGGCGAAATTCGGCTGCGGATCGTCGGCATAAGGCACGCGCAGGCTGTTACCCAGGAGGTCCGCCACGGTGATGCGGTAGCGCACGAGACGGCGGTGCGTCTGCAACGCGCCGGGCAATTGGACCGTATAGAGGCTGTCGCCGGCCAGCGCATCGCCCGCCAGTCCGTCATCGTGCATCGGCATCGCGGTCCACGTGTTACTGTAGGCGGCATCGAAGCGCGTCAGAAAATTGCCGGGGTCTACGAGCTGATACAGCAGCGTGACGTCGGCGACCCCGTCCGGATCGGTGACCTTGGCCGTCACGGTCACGCCACTGCCGGACACGGGTTGGCGCGGACGGTGTTCCACCTGCCGGATGCAGGGCGGCACGCGATTCGCGGCGGTGCCGACACCATTGGAGGCGCCCGGCGTGGGCAGGCCTGAGCGCCAGTTCCCGCCCAGGTTGTTATCCAGCGCCGGGTGCATGAGTTGCATCGTCGCGCCGGGCGCATCGCCCACCGTCGGCCACGGAAATCCTTCCCCGTAGGCCACGTCGTCCACGCGCTCGCCCAGGCCGTTGCGCAGCGTCAGCACCTCTCCGCCGTTGTCCAGCGTGCCCGCGAAGGGACCCAGCGCCACCATCTGGAACTTGTTGCTGAATGCCACCGGATCCTGCGTGACGACGGCGTAGCCTTGTGGCGGGATGAACCGCCCGGGCCGAAACGTGTACGCGATGCCGCTCGTAAACGACCAGCCTGACAGGTCGACCGTGTTGGTTGTCGTGTTGAGCAACTCCACGAACTCCACGCGCTCGGCGGGATTGTCGGGATTGCTGTGGATTTCATGGATGATCACGCCCGCACCGCCAGCTGGCAGGTACGTCTCCGCCTCGAGCACCGGTTGCATGAGCAGGTCTGAGGCAAGCGGGGCCGTGCTGTAATTGAACACCTGGATGGCCAGCACGTTGGTGCCCGCATGCAGGTCGTCGAGATAGGCGGTCAGGTCAAAGCGTTCGGCCTGCAGCGCTGCCGCGTTCGGATGCTCGGCGGTCGCGAGCGCGTTGTAGGCCGGGACGGACGGCGCGTTGGCGGAGGCCACCGGGATGCCGTTGAGGTAGGCGATGAACCCATCGTCATACTGCACGCGCAAGGTCAGAACGTTGGCCGAAGGTGCGTTCGTCAGGGTGAAGGCCCAGCGCGCGAGTACGGACATGGTGCTGTTGGCCACCGTGCTTTGGATGAGATTGGTGTAGCTGCCGGCGGGGCGCTGATAGCCGATGGCGCTGAGCCCGCTGATCCATCCCGAATCGTCAAACCCCTCAGGCTGCGTCCAGCTGAGACCCAGCGCATTACTGGCGGGCACCTGGATGCGGCAGGCGGCGCCGGGCGGAACCAGAAGCTCGCCCGCCGCCGCGCGACACACCGGCGCCACCAGGAGGCCGAACGCCAGCAGCCGGATGCATCTTGAACGACGTGGGGTCATGTCGCGTAAGTGTAACATGAAACGGTGTGGCCTTGCCGACCGGCAAACACACCACCCCGCCCTACGGGCACCCCTCCGGTGGAGGGGATGTCGCGTCGTTGCTCATGCCTGGGCCTCTCCCTGCACGGCTGCCCGCAGGGCGGCGCAGGCTCCGAACGACCGCCGTCCAATCCTCACCGCACCAGGATCAGGTAACCGCCCTGGCGTGGCGGGTCGCCCGTGCGGGAGGCTTCCACCGTGTTGCCGTAGGCGCCCATGTTGATGCGGCCGCCGTTGTTGGCTGGCTCCAGGCTGAACGACGAACCCGGGTCGCCCGCGTCGATGCACGGGCTGTTCGTGGTGTCGTACGTCCACGCATTTGTCAACCAGCGCCCGCCGCCGGACTTGAGATGGACATCGCTGGCGGCCACATTGGCAAACGCGGGATCGAGTTCCATTAAGTTGCTGAAGACGTGCTTGGGCGTGTTGTCCCGGTAAAACGTATAGAGCCGCTCGCCCGACGCATCAGGCGACCAATCCGTGTAGCTCATGGTCACGATCACCGGAATGCTGCCGCTATCCTGTTGAATCGCCAACTCGTGACCACCGAAGTCACCGGTGGGCGGGTCGGTGAGGCTGTTGCCCCAGAGAATGCAGTTCTTGATCACATGATTCTCGATGTTGTTACCCTGGTAAATCTTGATACCGCCCCCGCGGCGGCTCGTGACGTTGCCGACTAGCGTGCAGTTCTCGATGCGGTATGGGCAAACGTACAGATCGATGCCGCCCCCGTCGTTCTTACCATCCGGCGAACCCTCACAGCGGTTTCGCATGAACACGCAGTTGCGGATAACACCCGCCGGTGCCACGGATACAGACTGTGCATAGAGTCCGCCCCCGCCGCCGGTCGCGCTATTGCCAACCACCCGGCAACGCTCGAGCGTGAACTGCACGCCCGTCAAGTAGAGTCCGCCGCCCGACGTCGCCCTGTTGCCCTGGATGTTGCAGTTGGCCACGGTCATGCTTCCGCCACTCATGTAGAAGCCGCCGCCATTCACCGCATTGCCCCCACTCAGCGAAAATCCGTCCAGGCGCGCGCCGTTGGCCCCACGCACCACCGGCCCGCCGCCCTCAAGCTCCGTCACGTTGGCATGCCAGTTGCGCGCGGCAAGGGTGCTCATGTCGGCGGTGAACCCGCCGTACACGGCAATGTTCGTTCGCAGCTGGAACGGCCCCGGCGAGTAGATGCCGGCGGCCACCCAGATGGCATCGTTCGTGGTCGCCTGCGCGAGGGCGGTATGCAGACTGGAGTAGGCGTCTGCCCACGTGCGCCCGTTTTGCTGTCCGTTGGCCGTCGCGTCGACGAAGAGCACACCCGACAGGCGCGTGGACGTCTGCAGCACGACGCCCGCCGCATAGTTGGGCACTTCGTCCGCCGCGAAGATCCGGTAGTAGTAGGAGACGCTGGGCTGCGTCCCGGCATCCATCCACGCCGACGCCGCACCCGGGGCGGCATTGCTGCCCGGCCCCTGGTAGACCACGACGCCGTCCCCGAGGTTGGTCCCGGCCGCGTAGCGATTGGTCCAGACCGGCACGCCCGTCGGAGCCGCCCCTTCGCGTCGGACAATCAGCACCTCCGCAAAATCGGCGTCGGGCGGATTGGTCCAGGTCAGCGACAGCCAGGGCCCGCTGTCGAACGTCCCCACCCCGCTCACCGGCCCCGGCGCATACGGATCGCGCAGCGTCGTGGCGCTGACGCCGGCGCCCGCGGCATAGTTGGGCACGAGGTCGTAGGCAAAGACGGCATAATGGAAGGTCTTCTCGGCCGGCACGCCCAGGTTCACCCAGGACGACACTTGCCCCGGCCCGCCGGCAGACCCGTAGCCCACGTACACCACCACGCCATCGCCAATCGCCGCCCCCACGCTGTACTCGTTCGTGCCCGCCGGGACGCCCGTCGGCGCCGCGCCCTGACGCCGCACGATCAACACGCCGGCAAAATCCGCGTTGGTCGGATTGGTCCAGGAAACCGTGACCTGGTCCAGGCCGCCGGCCGCGCCCACGCCCGTCACCGGATCCGGCGCGACGGGCTCGCGCACGCGCTCGTAGGCCCCCAGATCCACGCCGGCCCCCTGCGGCCGCGACACGCCGGCCAGGTCGACCGCCGGCGCCACCGCCGCCAGCCCGCCATCGACACAGGGGCTGACGTTCTGCAGCCGGTAATCGTGGATCCGGTAGGCAACGCCGGCGGCGGCGTTCGTGGCGATGCCCATCACGCTGATGCTCGTGGCCGTGTTCGTGGCAATGACGTACGCCAGCAACCCCGCGCTCGTATTCGGGTTCAGCAGAAGCCCGGCCAATTTGCCCGGCGCCCAGCCCGCCGTCGCATCGGTAAGCACGGTCAACCCGCTCGCGTTCGTGAAGACCGCGCTGGCCGTCCACGTCCCGGTGCGGTCCGCGGCGAACAGCGGCGCCACGCTCAGATTGTTGCCGGCATCGATGTTGGTAGCCCCGGCCACGGCATAGGTTCCCCCCACCCCGCCCTGCAGGTCGCTGTAGCCGTAGCTCACCACATCACCCGCGAGTTCCACGCGCACCTGCGTGCCGGTGCCCGCGGTCTGATTGCCGTAGAAGATGGTGTTCGACACGAGACCGATGCCGTTGCGCAGGAACAGCCCGCCGCCGCCGTACCCGACATTCGCCTCCGTCGTGCGATTGCCGGCGATCGTGCAGTTGATCAGTGTGTTGGTCCCGTCCGTCGCGTCATAGAGGGCCAGACCCCCGCCGGCATAGCGCGCCTGGTTGCCCGCCACCAGCGCGTTCTCGAAGCGCGGGCGCGACCCGGTGTCCGCCCACAACCCGCCGCCATAGCCCGGCGCCACGTTGCCCGCGATGACGACATTGCGCAGCATGGGATCCGACTCCTGGAGGTAGAGCGCGCCCGCATGCACGTTCCCACCCGCCGCCGTGTTGCCGCTGAAGCGGCAGTCCGCGATGACGCTGTCGTAGCGGTAGAGGAACAGCACGCCACCGGCGCCCGCCGTGGCTTCATTCGCGAAGAAGTCGCAGTTGCGAATCAGGTCATTCGTGGCGAAGGCCCGACGGTAATCCAGGGCGCCAAACTGCGAGGCTCGGTTGGCGTAGAAACGGCAGTCGGTGATTTCGGAGGACATGATGGAGCCCAGATCAGAGCGGTCATGGTAGATCGCGCCACCCCGCCCGTTGTTCGCAGCATTGGTCGCCGTGTTACGTGCAAACGTGCACCCCCGCAGGATCGGATCGCCGCCGATGCTTTCGAGCGCGCCACCCGTGATCGTCGCCGCGTTGTCCTCCAGCACGGAGTCGATCAGCGTCAGGGGGCGGTACACGTGGTAGATCGCGCCGCCGTGGCCGTCGTTCGCCCGGAAGGTCGCGTTGCCGCGAAAGACGCAGTTGGAGAACACCACGCCCGTCGCGCCTCGGTTGACGTGCCGGATGCAGGCCGCGCCCCCCAGGTAGTTCGCCACGTTATTAATGAAGCGGCAATTGCGGATCGCGGGCGTCACGTCGCTCATCCAGATCAGCAGCCCGCCGCCGTCGCGGACCGGATCGGCATCGCTGAGCGGGCTGTACGCATAGCCCAGCGTCACGGTCACGCCGTCCAGCACGGCGTTCGTCGCCCAGGTGGCCGTTACCACGTGGTAGGCGTTATTGACGTCAGCCACGCCGTTGTCATCGAGGTCGCCGCTGAGTGTGGTGGGGTAGGTGTCCCAGTTGCGCTGGTGGAAGGCCGTCATGCCATTCGTGAAGCCGCCGTAGACGCCGACGCCGGCCTTGAGCACGAAGCTGGCGTCGCGCGTGAAGCCCGGCTTGTAGGTGCCCGTGGCGACCCAGATATTGCTCCCGCTGCCCGCCGCGGCGAGCGCGGCGCCGACCGTCGTGTAGGCATTGGCCCAGCTGGTGCCGTTGGCGGCGCCCGCGGCCTGCCAGTCCACGTACAGGACATCGCGCACCTGCGGCGTTGCGCTGCCTGGCACGCCGGTGGCGTAGTTCGGCACCTCATCGCGGGCAAAGACCACGTAGTAGTAGTCCAGGCCGTTCGTCACGGCCTCATCGCGCCAGCCGGTGGGCACGCCCGGCATGCCCGCCGCGTTATACACCACGACCCCGTCGCCGATGCTGTCGCCCACCAGGTACGTGGCGGTTGGCGACGGGATCGCCGTGGGGGCGGCGCCGATGCGCCGCAGCACGAGCACCCCGGCCAGATCGGGCGTCGGCGGGTTCGTCCACGCGAGCTGCACCCAGGTGTCGCCACTGCTCATGAGAAAGCCGCTGACGTCCGCTGGCGGCACGACGTCCACGGCCGTCGACGCGTTGGCGAACACGCCGGCCGAGTAGTTGCGCACCTGGTCCACCGCAAACAGCGCGTAGTGGTAATCCGTGGCATCGGCGCGATTGCCGTCGAGATAGCCGTTCGCCGCGCCGGGCGTTCCATCCGCGGCCGGGCCGACCGCGATGATCTCCCCGTCGCCCAGGAGCTGCCCCGCCGTGTACCGCACCCCGCTCTGCGGCACGCCCGTCGGATCCGCACCTTGCCGTCGCACGATCACGACGCCGCTGAAGTCGGTATCAGGCGGATTGGACCAGGCGAGGCTCACGGTGCCGGTCCCACCCGCGGCGCTGAGTCCCGCCACCGCGGCCGGCGCCGTGGTGTCATTCACGGGGGTGGCACTGGTCCCCACGCCCGCAGAATAATTGGCCACATCGTCGAAGGCGAAGAACTGGTAGTGGTACGTCGTCCCCGCCGTGAGCGGCGCGTCCGTCCAGGTGGTGGCCACGGCCGTATGCACCACCACGCCGTCTCCCAGCGCCTGGCCATTCGTGTATACCTGCCCCACCACGGGCGTCCCCGTCGGCGCGGCGCCGTCCTTGCGCACCACCAGCACGCCGGTCAGATCGTGGCTCGGCGGGTTCGACCATTCAAACTCCACGCGCAGGTGCAGCGGGTACGCCATCAGGTTGGTGACGTCCGGCGGCGGCAACACGTCCACCTGCACTTCGTAGGCGCCCACATCCGGCGCCCCCTCGCGCGGCCGCACCGCGCCCGCCAGATCGTTCGTGGCCCCCAGCGCCGCCCCGCGATCGACCAGCGGACTCGCGGCCGCAATGTGCACATCGTCGATCCGATAGCCGTCGCCGGCATCCGCCACGGCCGTGCCCGCGCGATTCGTCCGCGCGTTGCCCCACACGTACAGGGTGTTCACCGTGTTCGACGCGATCACGAACTGCAGCCACTGCGTCGCGTCCGGGTTGACGGTCTTACCGGCATGCGCGTTCACAGCCCAGGTTTCGCCGGCGGTGAGCGCGGTCTGCCCGGCGGCCGCATCGTAGGCCCCGACGGACACCCACGTGCCCGTGGCGCCTCCCACGAATTGCGGATCCACGTTCAGGTTGTTGACGCCGCTCCATCCGCCCGCCACGTCGGTGTGGGAGACGATCAGCGTGGTGCCGGGGGCGGGGTTGTAGATTTCCGCATTCGTGGTGACGGCCGAGTTGCCCCACAGGATGCTGTTGGTGATCGTGCTCGAACTTTCGTAGTTGGCGCTGAACGCGCCGCCGCGCGCGCCCGCGCGGTTGCCGGTGAGCGTGCAGTGCCGGATCTGGCTCCCGCCGCCGCCGTAGTCCGCGCGCTTGCAGATCGCGCCGCCATCGCCGCCCGCCACGTTGCCCGCCAGGATGCCGTTCTCCAGGTCCACCACGCCGCCGGTGTGCCAGATGGCGCCGCCGTTGCCCGCCGCCTCGTTGCCGGCAAACCGGTTGCGCTTCAGGATCGGGCTGCCCGCCAGCGAGTTGTCCTCGACCGAACTGTAGCCCCCGCCCTTGCCCGCCGTGCGGTTGCCGGACCACACGCAGTTCTCGAACGTGCCCGACGTCCTCCCGTAAACCGCACCGCCATACGTGGCGGATTGATTGCCCGCGAAGACCGCGTTGCGCACGGCGTACACCGGAACCGGATTGCCGACGCCGTAGATCGCCCCGCCCACACCCGTCGACGCCACGTTACCGATGAACCGCAGGCCCTCCCACTGCCCCGCCACGGCGTCGACGGTCGTCAGCGCGCCGCCGTTGATGGCCGTGTTCTGGATGAAGTCACAGGCGCGCAGCGTGTGCGTGCCGCCGCTGAGATAGGCCGCGCCGCCGCCGCCCGTGTCCGTGGCCGTGTTCCCGCGGAAGACGCAATTGCTCAGCACGGTCCAGGAGCCGTTGAAGAGCGCGCCCCCGGCCGCCGCGCGGTTCGATGTGAAGGAACTGTCGAACGCCATGACCTGCGCGGCCACCTGGCTATTGTAGACCGCGCCGCCATAGGTCGAGGCCGTGTTGACCGCAAACTGACAGGACTGCAGCAGCGGGTCCGCGTCGTTGTTGCCGATCGCCCCGCCGTACGTCGCGGTGTTGTTGCGAAAGACGCAGTTGCTGAGCACGATGTCGGCCGCGTCGCCGTTGTTGTAGATCGCGCCGCCGACGGTGCCCGCCACGTTGTTCACGAACACGCAGTTGCGCACCGTGGGGGCGACCGAGTTGTTGTACATCCCGCCGCCATTGATGGCAGCGCCATTGGTGACGACAACGCCATCCAGCACGGCGTTGTTCGCCCCGAGAATCACGGTGCGCGCCCCCTGCCCGTCCAAGACCGTGGCGTGCGCCGTCCAGCTGCGTTCCGCCAGGGCGCTCATGCCGTTGGTGAAGCCGCCATACAGACCCACGCCGCTCTTCATCTGGACCGACGACGCGTCCCGGTAGATGCCGCGCGCCATCCACAGGTTGGTGCCGCTGCCCGTGCCGGCCAGCGCGGCGGCCAGATTGGTGTACGCATTGGCCCAGGAACTGCCGTCAGGCGTGCCCGCCACCACGGCGTTGGCGTCCACATAGCGCACGCCTTGCGCCAAACTCGTCCCCGCCAGTGCACTCGCCAGCAGGATTCCCGTTGCCCACATGCCCCGCGGCACCCATCGCATTGCTGTCACCATAAAGCCCCCCGGAGCGCGACGTGTATATTCATGCAAAATTCGCTCCACCGCGACATGATGGAAGCGTAGAGAAAAGCGAGGCTCTCCACAATTCGGCACGTCCGTTTTCTTTTGTATAAACCGTCACGGGGTGGTGTATATATCGGCGGCGGGAGAACGGAAGGCGCTGGTGGGCCTGCAAACAGGGGCCTCCATGCGCGGACAGGACCGGGCCCCGCCTCAGCGCGGGACGGGAGGGCGCTTTCATGGAACGGGAAACGGCCAAGTTCGACGGCAAGACGATCCACTATGACTACCACCTATCCACGGCCCTGCCCATCGTGGGCATCGCCAAGACCTATGAGCGCGTTCAGGATCAGGTATGGTTTGATCTGCATGCAGACGTGGAGTTCGGCATCGTACTGAGCGGCCGCATGCGGCGCTGGTGGGGTGACACGCAGCGCGAGATTGGCCCCGGCGATGTGTGGTTCTGCGGCGTCTTCGAGCGGCACGGCTACCGGGTCGTCGAACCGCCCTGCCAGGTGGTCGCCCTGATCATCACGCCGGACCTCGTGGCCGATTTGTTCTTCCCCGAGGCGGCCGGCATCAACTGGCTCGGCCTCTTCACCGCCCCGGAGGCGCAACGCCCGCGAACGACCCAGGCCCTGCGCCCCGCGGTGCTGGATGTTGGCAAGCGCCTGTGGCGGTGCTGCGCGGAGCCCAGCACCTATGAGCCGAGTCTGCAGCGGCGGTTGATGCTGATCGAAGCGCTGCATCTGCTCGCGGACAAGACCGGCGACCCGCGCCCCGTGGTGGTGCGCGCCGCGGACACCTATGCGCGCATCGCACCGGCCATCGACCTGGCCCTGCACGCGCGCCACCTGATCACCAACGAACAGGGGGCGGCGGCCTGCAATCTGAGCCGGGATCAGTTCATCCGCAAATTCAAGCGCATGCTGGGCCTGTCCTTCACGGACTTCTCCCTGCGCCACCGGATGCAGGGCGCGCATCACGACCTGTCGTACACGGACCGCCCGGTGAAGGCCGTCGCCAAGGACTGGGGGTTTACGGACCACAGCCATCTGCACCGGGTGTTTCTGCGCGAGTACGGCTACGGCCCGCGCGCCATCCGTATGCAGCAACGCCCCAAGGACAAGCCCTGAGCCGACCGCCCCAGGGACGCCTGTCCATCAGCCGACACGATGCGGTCCGGGACCCGCGGCTCCCCGCACCTGGACGTCCCAGAAGGTGCGCGCAAAAAACCGCAGCACGCCCAGGATGTTGCGCAGCTTGAAGGCCTTCGTGCGGCGCCCTTCAAATCGGAAATCGTCCCGCACGCCAACCTCGCGATACGTGCAGCCGGACTTCAGCAACTTGATGAGCAACTCGGCCTGAAAGGCGTAGGAGTTCGTGTGCACGGTGACCTGCCGAAGTCGTGCGGCTTCTCCCATCACAAGATGATTATAGTAGTGAAGCTGAAGGCCAAACAAGCCGTTCACCAGCCGGGTGAACAGGCGCGAGAAGGTCAGTCGAAACGCGCTGCGTTCGGCGATGTTCTCGGGGTACGGAATGATCAGGTCCGCCTGGCCGCGCAGCGCGAAGATGCGATCCAGCGCCTCGGGGGTGGTGGCGCCTTTGCCGTCGATCCAGATCACGTAGCGCATGCGCGCGCGCTGATGCCCCGCCCGGATCACGCCCCCCAGGCCTGCGGGGCGCGGGTGATGAATCGCCACGATCGACGCATCCTGCGCCGCGAGCCGGTCCGCCACGGCATCCGTGCCATCGGTGCTCCCGTCGTCGAAGATCAGAATCTCGTAGGCCTCAAAGGCGCGCCGGGCCGCGGCCACCATGATGCCGACCGCCCGCTCGAGCCGATCCGCTTCGTTCAAGGCAGGGACGATGATCGAGATGGATGAGGCAGCGTCCATAAGTCTGGCACGGCAGTGTAGCGCAATCCGTACCCCCTGCAAACGTCGGAGCGATCAGGCCCCTTCTTCCAGCCGGCGTTTGTACGCCGCCGCCTGAGGGTCTGTTTCGCAGGGCGCCCAGGAGGCGAAGTCGCTGTCGTCCGGCCCCAGGTAGGGACCGGTTGTCGTCTCCAGGAACACGACGATCTCATCGAGCGGCAGGTTCGTGTGGTAGAGGTTCTTCTCCAGCCGCACGATGCGAATGCGGGTGGCGGGATCGCCGAGGATGATCCGCCTCGTGATCTGACCGGCGTCGTCAAAGACCACGATGAGCAGACGGCCACGCAGGATCGTCTTGGTCTCGCTCTTGAGGGGATGCCGGTGGGGGGGCGCATAGAACCGGCGACCGAACACATTGAGCATCTCGTGCACGCCGTCGTCGGGGCTGCGATGCAGGCAGAGCGCCGCCTTGTCCAGGTCCTGGCGGACCAACCGGTCGACCATGCGGTCGATGATGACCTCATCGACGACGCCGATCGCGTCCCGGTTATGCTGCATGTCTTTGCGCACCGTCGCCTCCCCCCGCGAAAAACTGACCAAGCATGGTGCGACGTTGCGTGCCCGTCAACTCATAAGCCCGCCCGCACGTTGCGCCTCGACACGGCTCCGGACGCGCGCCTATGCTGCGCGCCATGCACCGATACGGAGTACTGGCCTGGCGCTTTGCCGCCCTGCGCCCGCGGCCCGGTCAAGTCCTCAATCTCCTCACTTACGCGGCGTGCCTGACCACCGGACGATTCCCGCGTCGCCTCCCCTACACGCCCATCACGTTCGGCGCTCACGTGACCTCCCGCTGCAACCTGAAATGCGTGTTCTGCAACAACCCCGGAGTCAATCGCGATCCGCGCGGGCAGTCGGACATGACGCTCGAGGAGTTTGCCGCACTCCTCGTCCACCCAAACTGGCGGCACGCGTTCCGGGTGTCGTTCACGGGAGGGGAACCCCTGCTGCACCCCGACGTCTTCACGTTCGCCAAACTCGCCCGGAAGCACAAGAAGCTGACCTACATGGCCACCAACGGCCTGCTGATCGGCGAGCGCCTCGACGAGTTTCGCACGTCTCCCCTGGACACGATCCATCTGAGCCTCTACGCGCAGCACCTGGACAAGCAGGTGGACAATCTGCGCCAACTCCGCGCCGCCGCCCCCCGCCTGGCCGTGGTCCTGACCCAGATCGTGTCCACCGATCGTGAGTCCTGGAAGACCATGCGCGACACGATGGGCATCGCCGCCGAGCTGCACGTTCGAAACGTGCTGTTCATGGCCTACACGCCGATTTCCGGCCACGACCTCGCGCTCGGCTACTTTGACGACCATGCGGAAATGGCCGCCTATCTGCGGGCGTTTGAACAGGAATTCGGCCGCCGGTTCGACCTGATGCTCCCGATTCCCATGGAGCGCCATCCGGTCAGGCGGTTCTGCATGGTCGCCCA
The DNA here is from genome assembly GCA_021413965.1 of Lentisphaerota bacterium. Lineage (GTDB taxonomy): Bacteria > Verrucomicrobiota > Kiritimatiellia > UBA8416 > JAIOPI01 > JAIOPI01. The sequence goes on from JAIOPI010000033.1 coordinate 144,051, forward strand.
CACGGCCCCGTACGTGGGCCCTCGGGGGGCGATCTCCCCCTGCTGCGCCATCCTGCCGCCGTCGCGGTCCATGGGCAACGCGTTTGACCCTGACATCTGGAACCAGGAGTTTCTGTATCGCTTTCGCCGCGAGTTCAGCTCCCACTTTCCCGTGCACCCGCGCTGCCGCCACTGCCCCACCTACGCCCAGGGCAGCGCCAAGGGCTTCTTCGCCTGATGGCACGGGGGGGCGCTGAAGCCGCCGGCTAGTGCCGCGCCGCCAGAAGCTCCCGCACGTAGGCGGCCACGTGCACCGCCTTCTCGCGCTCGCCGCCTTCATTCAGGTGACAAGAATCCAGCCAGTTTGCCGGCGAGATCACCGAGGCCGGAAAGGGCGCCAGCGGAAGCCCTCGGGCGGTGGCAATGCCGCGAAGAATCCGTTCATCGCGCAAAACAATGGACGGGGCTTCTTCAAGATGCTCAAGCCCGGGAGCCAAACGGAACGGCACCAGCAGCGGGACCGCGCCGTCCTTGAGCACCTCATCGATCAGGCTTTGCACATTGTGCGTGAAGGCCAGTTCCGCGTCCGGCAATGCAAGGGCCATCCTCTGCGCGACCGCCGGATCGGACTGTCGCGCGGGGGGATACCAGGTTGTTGGCGGGTGGGTGCCGGCGGGACGTTGAATCCAGATGCTGGTTGGGCGCTGGCCATAGAACAGCGGGAGCAGGCAGACCGCCGCGAGGCGCGACTTCAGGACCGTCTGCCCCAGGGGCGCCAGCGGCTGCGGCATCGCGAGCGGCTTGCGCCAGTGGCTGTAGTCCGGCTGGTAGTAGGGATACGCGAGCGGCGCCGCGTCGTTCCCGCCCACGTTGAGCACCACGACATCCGGCCGGAAGTAATGATACTTGAAATGGTAGTGGCAGAGCGCTTCCGCCGTGGTCCCCCAGTTGAGCCCGCCGTTGATGACCTCCACGCGCTCATAGCCCGGCGGCAGGTTCGCGTTGAGGATTTGCTCCATCTGCCCGGGGTAGGCGCTCTCGGGGGCGTCGACCCCTTCGCCATACGTGGTCGAGCCCCCGAGGCATAGGACGCGCGCCACACCGGGCGTGCGCGCCACGGGCACCGCCCGCCCGCGAAACCCCATTTCGTTATGGTAATTCACGCCGTCCCGCCAGTTCGGCGCCGGCACGTAGTTCAGGTAGGCCTGGCCAATGTACTTCACCGTCAGCTGCGGCGCCGTGTCGTAGGAGTTTTCGTCGAAGGCGATTTCCCCGGCGAGGAACGCACGCAGCCGCTCCACCTGGGGTTGCCGCCGGAACCACACCCGCGCCACTACTTCCCCCAGCGCCAAGGCGACACAAAGCCCGAGCAGGAATATCCCCCCCCGGCGCCAACCGGCGCCGCGCGCCACCGGTGCGCCGGCCGTTCGGTTCTGCTCCCCCGCCGAAACCCCGCTCTTTCGCCCTGAATGTGTCTTGCTCATGCTCACTCCTGCAGCGGCGAAGCGCCAATTGACTGAATCGCGCCTTGCCGCCGACGCACCTCGTCCAGATTGCGCTGCGCCTCCGCGTAGTCGGGCTTCAACCGCACCGCCAGCCGCAGGTGCTCCTCCGCCTCCGCCCATCGCCCCAGCAGCATCAGCGCGCGACCCAGGTTGTTCTGTGACTCGGCACTCTGCGGATTCAACTCCGTGGCCCTATTCAAATACCGCACGCCTTCCTCGAGGCGGCCCTGCGCGCACAGGGCGATGCCCAGGTTACTGTTCGCCTCCGCGCTCATGGGCAGTACCTGCAAGGCCGCGTGCAGATAGGGCATGGCCTCGGCGTTCCGCCCCTGGAGCAGCAGCACATTGGCCATCCCGACCTGCGCATGAACGGGGGCTGGACGCAGGCGACACGCGGCGGCGAAGACGGCCTCGGCATCCGTCAGCTTGCCCTGCCGCACCAATACCTCGCCCAGGCTGGCCAGGACCTCGCCGCTCTCCGGCGCGAGTTGCCGGGCCGTGGTCAAGTCGGCCTCGGCGGCATCGAACTGGCCGAGGTCAGCGTACGCCATGCCGCGGGCATGGTAGGCGCGCGCGTTGGCCGGGCGCTGGCGCACGGTGTCCTCCCAGATCGCCAGCGCCGAGCGGTAGTCGCGATTGCGGTCGACGGTGCGCGCGGCCAGCGCGAAAACGGCCACAGCCGTCAACGCCGGCAGGGCGTAGCGCAAGCCTCGTGCCTGGCCCCACCCACCCCCCGCTTCGCGGACCCCTCCCTGGAGGGGATCGCAGGTCATGGATGCTACACTGCCGGATCCCCTCCTCCGGAGGGGGCCGCGAAGCGGAGGGTGGGTGGCGGCCGCGACCCAAAGCACGGCGGTGACCACGGCAGTCAGCACGGCGGCGAGGGGCAGATACATCCGGTAGTCCCACGCCGCATCGCCGAGCGGCAGGATGCTGGACGTCGGGGCCAGGATCAGAAAGAAGCACAGCCCAAGAAATCCCCACCGGGGAACGCGAACGAGGGCCCACGCCACGCCCGCGAGGAGCAGCCCCACGATCATGGCACCCCGCCACACGTCGCGCAGCGCGCGTGCGAACGGCCAGCCATAGTCGAAACACAGCGCGTCGGGCCAGAGGGCCAGGCGAAGATAGTGCGGAATCACACCCGCCTGGGTGAGCAGGTAATGCCACGGGGTGACGTTCACGTCGGCCAGCGCCTTGGGTCGAAGGTGCTCAAGCGCCATCAAGGGTCTCGACGTGTCCATGGCCGCCGCCGCAACCGTCAGATCGCTGTGCTGCGTGCTCTTCAGGAACGCGAGCACCAGCCAACTCGCCGCCAGGCCAACGTACAGCGGCCACCGCCGCCTGAACAGCTCCCGCCAACTGGGCGCGAGGAAGAGCCGGTCAAAGGCCAGCGCCACAAGCGGCGCCGTGGCGACGATCTCCTTGCAGCCCACGCCAAGCAGGCAAGCGGCGACGGCCAACGCGTACCAGGGGGCGGCAGCCGTCGGCGGACGGGGCTTCGCCCCGCCTGTAGGGGCCGCGCTTGCGCGGACCTCTTTCGCACAACAGGTCTCCGCAAGCGGAGCCCCTACAGATCCGCCGGTAGAACGAAGGCTTCGCGCTGCGCCGCGCAACAAGCCATAGAGGGTGAGCAGGTAGAACAAACTGGCCTGCGATTCCCCGCGTTGTGTGATGTACGTGACCGCCTGCGTGTTGAGCGGATGCACGACCCACAACAGCGCCACCGTCAGCGCCACGCCTCCGGCGCGGCGCTGCAGCGTCGCCGCTACCGACGGCAGCCGCAGAGCCCGGCGCAGCAACCCGTACAACAGCAGGGCGTTGGCGAGGTGAATGAGCAGGTTGACCGCGTGGTACCCGCGCGCGTCCAACCCACAGAGGGCGTAGTTCAGCGCCAGCGACAGGTTCTGAAGGGGGCGCCCGGCGACGGTGTTCGCCTGGCCGGGCATCGTCAGCACGGGGCCGATGGGCCACAGGGAGCGGATGGTGGCGTTGTCGGTGATGTTGTCGGTGTCGTCCAACAGGAACGGCCCGGTAAAGCTGTTGGCGTAGGCCAGCAGACCGGCGGCCGCGATCAGCAGCGCGCCCCACCACGAACTGAATCCATTTCGCTCACGCTTCACTGCAGTTCCCCGATGCACGAACACCCCTCACCCACGGTGCGATACCGCGCCGCGACCTCTCCCGCAAGGGGAGCGTTTCAGATTCCCGAATCGTCTCCGTCTTGTAGGGGCCGCGCTTGCGCGGACCTCTTCCCCGCAACAGGTCTCCGCAAGCGGAGCCCCTACAGCCCCCCCGTAACCGGCCCTTCACAGGATTCCTGCACCCTCCACCCTCGCGGGAGAAGGTCGGGTGAGGAGGCCAACATCACCACTCGCAAACTCATTGCCGTCGCTCTCGCACCGCTTCCAAATTCCCCTGCGCCTCCGCGTAGTCCAGCCTCAGCCGCACGGCCTCCGCCAGCTGTGACTCGGCCTCGGGCAGGCGCCCGAGCAGCATGAGCGCGCGCCCGAGGTTGTTGCGCGATTCGGCGCTTCCAGGCTTGAGCCGCACGGCCTCCTCCAAGTGCGGCAGTCCATCCCGGACGCGCCCCAGCGAGCAGAGCGCAATGCCCAGGTTGCTTTGTACCTCGGCCAGGTCCGGGCGCCATTGCACGGCGATCTGCAGGTGTTCAAGCGCGGCCGCCGAGTCGCCCTGCATGAGCAGCAGGTTTGCCAGGCCGACGCGCGCATTGGCGTTGCTCGGGCGCCATTTGACCGCCAGGGCGAAATGCTCGAACGCCTCCGCGTTCCGTCCCGTGCGGGCCAGCGCATCCGCCAGGCTGGCGTGCGCCTCCGCGTTCTCCGGCTGCATCGCCACCAGCGCCGTCAGATCCGCCAGCGCCAGGTCGTACTGCCCCAGGCGAGCGTACTCGGCCCCACGGTTGTGATAGGCCATGGGATTGTCGGGGCGCACGCGCAAGGCAGCCTCCCAGATCGCCAGCGTCGAGCGGTAGTCGTGGTTACGCGCCATCGTCTGCAGGCCCAGCGCCACGGCGGCAAGCACCACCAAACCCACGCGCACTCGTCCCACGCCGCGCGGTCGCGTCTCCCCCCACCGTTCGGTCAGCATCAGAACCGCGATGACCACCACCGTGAGGATCGCCGCCAGCGGCAGGTACATCCGATGCTCGAATGCCGCATCGTCGGTCGGCAGGATACTGGAGCTTGGGGCCAGGGTCAGGAAGAACCATAGCCCCGGAAAGCCGAGGCGCGGATGGCGCACCAACGCCCACCCCATCAACACCACGGCGACGGCCAGCGCGGCCACGCCCGGCCAGGCGTCGGTCAATCCGGCGGCGAATGGCCAATTGTAGTAGAGGCATAACGCATCCGGCCAGATGGCCAGCCGGACATAATGCGCCATCACCCCGGGCTGGGTCATGAGATAGGTCCAGGGAGTGACCGTGACATCGGCCCAGAGCCGCGAGCGAAAGGAATCCAGCAGCACGGCAGGACTGGTCAGCATGTCGAGTGACGGGGGCGCAGGCAGGGTCTCCGGGCGGCCATCGATGTAGGCGCCGTGCTGCGTGAACTTGAGCGCCACCAGGAGTCCCACGCAGACGGCCAGACCCGCATAAAGCCAGGCGCGCTTGCGGACGAGTTCCCGCCAGGAACCCACGAGAAATATCCGGTCGTAAGCCAGCGCGAGCAGTGGCGCAACCAACACGGTTTCCTTGGTCCCCATGCCGACGGCGCAGGCCGTGATGGCGGCGGCGAACCAGCAACCCGACCGGCCTGTAGGGGCCGCGCTCGCGCGGACCTCTTTCCCGCAACAGGTCTCCGCAAGCGGAGCCCCTGCAGACGACCCCACCAATTGGGACTCTGCCCCCCGCACGAGGCCATAGAGGCAAAGCAGGCTGAGCAGCCCGCCCAGGGATTCGGCCCGCTGCACAATGTAGGTCACCGATTCGGTTTGAAGCGGATGCACGGTCCAGAGCAGCGCGATGGAGAGTGCCACGCCAACGTCGCGGCGGCGTATGGGCGCTGGCATCGAGGCCAGCCCGAAGGTGCGCCTGAGCCATCCGAAGAGCAGCAACCCCGCAAGGACGTGGATAAGGACGTTGGTGGCGTGGTAACCGCGCACGTCCAACCCGCCCAGGGCGTAATTCACGGCGAAGGTGAGATTCAGGATGGGGCGCCCTTCAACGCCCGCAGTCCCGGCTGGTGGTGACAACGCCGAACCGATCGGCCAGAGGGTGCGAATCGTGGCGTTATCCACGATGGCTGGGGTGTCATCCAGGATGAAGGGTCCCGTCAAGCTGTTCGCGTAAACCACGAGGCCGGCGAGTGCGACGAGACAGGCGGCCCAGCGGACACGGGCCCCGTGACTATATTCAGCATGCATCATCACCCGACTCTTGCTCCACGGACGGCACGGGCACCCCATCACGGGGCCATCTGGTCCCCTGGCTCCGACTCCCTCATCGCGGCGTCATCCAGCCGCTGCGCTTCGCGAGCATGTACGCCTGCCTCGGCGACCTGCCCCGCGCGCGCCAACCCATCCGCAAGGTTGCGGTGCGCATTGGCATAGCCGGGGTTCAGGCGCAAGGCCCACCGCAGCTGTACGTCAGCTTCCGGCCAGCGACCGAGCAGCGCCAGCGCCCGCCCCAGGTTGTTTCGCGATTCGGCATTGTCGGGATCCAGGCGAACGGCTTCCTCGAGGTGCGGCAACCCGTCGGCGAGGCACCCCTGGGCGCACAGCGCCACGCCCAGGTTGCTGCAGGCCTCCGCATCGTCCGGGGCATGCTGCACCGCCCGGCGGAAACAGTCCAGCGCGCGCTCGGCTTCGCCCTGTCGCATGAGCAGCGCACCGAGGTTCTTCCAGGCATCGCTGAAATCATCGGCCACCGCCACCGCGCCTTCGTACGCGACGATGGCCTCCGCGTCCCGTCCGGCGCCGGCCAGCGCCCGGCCCAACCGGAAGCGGGTGCGCGCCGCGTCCGGGAACAGCCGCACCGATTCCTCGAAGTGGGGTACCGCGGCGTCGGCCTTCCCCTGGCTCAGCAACGCGAAGCCCAACCCATCCTGCGCCACCGCGTTGTTACCGACCACCCGCAGGTTGTGCGAGAACAGCGTGGCGCTGTTCTTCCAGGTGCCAAGCTGGCGCCAGGTGAGGAAGGCGAAGGCGAGGAGAACGGCAATGAAGATTGAAGATTGAAGATTGAAGATTGCCGGACGCCGGCCCTCCTTGCCGCCAATCTTCAATTCCCCAACGCCCCACGCCACCATGATGAACACGCCGACCAACGGCACATAGGTGTAGCGGTCGGCGCGCGCGAAGGACCCGATCTGCACGAGCCCGATCACCGGCAGCAGGGTGATGAGATACCAGAACCAGCCCGTCAGCAGGTACGGCCGCCGCCGCGCCTGCCAGAGCACGGCCCCCGTGATACCCGCCACCAGCACGGCGGCGCCGACCGGTTGCCACAAGGGCAGCGCGCCGTCGGGCAATGGATAATAGACCGTCAGCGCGTGCGGCCAGACGGTCTTCCACAGGTACACGACACAGGAAACCAGCGCATTCGCGGCGCGGTCGCCAAGCGGCACTTGCGCCAGCGACCGCAGCGCCTCCCCTTCCCGCTGCGCCACAAACGCCCAGAGGCTCGCGGCAAAGGCGAGGAAGAGGAAGGGAAGTTTTTCAAGCAGGAGAAACTGGAAACTGGAAACTGGAAACTGGGGGGCGGACGATTCCTGCGGCGACCCCTGGGCGGCCGCGTCCACACCAACATCGCTTTGCCTAATGGCGTCCCCCATGTAGGGGCCGCGCTTGCGCGGACCTGTCTCGTGCAACAGGTCTCCGCAAGCGGAGCCCCTACGGCCGCAACGCATCCGAAATCTCCCCAGCGGCCACCAATCCAGCAGGAGCATGACGGCCGGTAGCGTCACCAGCATGGGTTTGGACATCAGACCGAGGATGAAGCACAAGAGCGTCAGGATGTACCATCGAAGCGGGTGGTCAGGGCTCGGGGCGCGGAGGGTGGAGGCCGGCGAAGGCGCGGCCCGAACCGCGACCGCCTGCGCATAGCGCACATACGCGCCCAATGCCAGAAACCCGAACAACGTGCTGAGCACATCCTTGCGCTCCGCGACCCAGGCCACCGACTCGACGTGCAAGGGATGCAGGGCGAAGAGCGCGGCGGCGAGGGCGGGGGCGGCCAGCCCTGCGGGTTCTGATTGACGCAACAGGTCTCCGCAAGCGGAGCCCCTACAGTCTGCGCCCGCGCGCCCGCGTGCGAATCGCGCCAACACCAGAAAGAGCACCACCGTGTTCAGCACATGCAGCAGCACGTTCGTGAGATGATGCCCGCCGGCACGCAGGCCGTAGAGTTCGACATCCAGCATGTGCGAGATCCAGGTCAGCGGGTGCCAGTAGTTCGAGCGTTCCGTGGCGGCGACGGCCCAGCGGATATTCGCCCAACTCAGCCCGGTCTTCACATGCGGGTTTTCGGTGACGTAGACATCGTCATCGATGTTGACGAATTCGGACTGCAGGGCGGGCAGGTAGACCAGGAGCGTGGCGGCTGCCAGCGCCAGGGCCACGCCCATGGCCGGGGAAAGGCGCCGCGGTACGCGTGCCAGAAGCGCGGTGAACCACGCCGGCGCGGGCACGGCGCGCCGGCGGCGCCAGAGCCACCAGAGGCACCCCGCCAGCGTGGCCAGCGAGATCCCCACCCCCAGCAGGAAACTCGCAGGGCGGTACGTCAACGTCAGAACATGTTCCCCCGGCCCGACGCGCACGGCCATGAGGGACTCCACCGCTTCAACCTTGCCGTTCGGCACGCCCCTTACATGCCACCCCGGGTAGTAATTCTGGTTCACGACGACGTAGCCATCGCCGACGGTGCGCGCACGGATTTTCAGCACGTTGGGCGACCAGCGCACGTAGGCGGCTTCCCCGCTGGTGCCGTAGACATAGACCTCACCGCGGTAGTCCGGCGCATCCATCGCCACGGCCTCCTTGGGCACCGGCGTGTCCTCGTTGCCCAGAATGACGCCAAGGTTGCTGAGCAGGGCCGGGTAGTGAGAACTCCACGCGCAATAGGTCTGGTCGTCCTCCGCCGTGGCCCAACCGTTGGTGCTGATGGCGTAGTGCGAGGCGGTCTGGGCAAAGGCGTGCCCGGGCGCGGGCGGGATGTGGAATGGCGGAATGGGGAAGGCTTGGCGGTACAGCGGCGAGACGACCATCATCAGATCCAGCCACACCACGACGATCAGCCCGAGCGCCATGCATTTCCCAAGGGACCAAGATCGGGAAGAAAATCTGGAACTCAGGAACTCAGGAAAGAAGCGCCGCCGCCGTTCCTGATTTCCTGAGTTCCTGATTGTTCCCGCTTCTATGGCGGCGGTCAGCGCGTCCAGCCCCCAGCCAGCGCCCACCGCGAGCACGAGCAGGAAGATGAACCGGAAGCGCTCGGCCACGCGCGTGATGCTGAAGACCGGCAGGTCGTGCAGAAAATCCCAGGCGCTGAACGGGGCGGCGCGCGTGCCGAAACTCAGCCAGAGGAAGAACAGCAGGCACAGGAGCAGGGCCCGGCGGCGCGAGGCCCGGGAGACCGCGCCGACCAAAAAGAGGGCGAAGGGCACGAGGCCGATGTACGAGCCGGTCTCATTCACCGCCTGGCTGATGCCATGCAGGAATCCCGGCCCTTGGCGCAGCGCCTCCGCCGCATGCAAGGTCTGATCGCGCCCGAAAAGCCCAAAGCGCAGCGAGTCGAGGCTGAAGCCGGTGCTCATCGCGGCCTCACGCGGATACTGCATCGTGAACGCCAGGGACGGCAGGAACTTGACGGCGCCCAGTCCGAAGGTCAGCAGCGCCACCAGGCACAGCGCACGCAACGCGGGCCAGGGGCGCAACTCGCGCGTCACCACGCCGAAAAGCGCATGAGCGGCGCAGAACAGCAGCGTGAGGACCATGGGATACGGTCCGCCGCTGAACCACATGAGGACGAGACAGGCGGCGCAGGCGAGCGCAGAACGCGGTATGCGCTCTGCGCTCGCCTGCGCCGCCTTCAGCCAGCACGTCACCGCCCAGGGGATGAAGCCCATCGCGAAAGCCCAGGCATTGCCGACCGCCATGTGCTGCGCGTAGGTTCCGCCCAGCATGTAGACAAAGGCCGATAGCACGGCGGCGGGACGGCGGCATTGCAGGTAACGGGACAGCGCATAAACACCCGACAGCCCGAACGCCAGGTGCAGCACGATCTGCACCTTGAGCGCCGTCACGGCCCCCAGCCCGAGGGTCAGGAGAAAGCACGGCGAGAGGAACGGCGATTCCGGCCGCGCCAGCATCGGCATGCCACCGCAGAACCAGGGATTCCATAGCGGAAATTGGTGGTAATCGCGAACCGTGACCGCGGGGGCTCCATGGTAGAAGAAGAAAATATCCCAATCCTGAATGCCCCAGTTGTTGACGTGACGGAAGACCGGCCACGTGAACACGATCGCGACGAGTGTGAAGAAGCATGTCGCCGCCACGGCGCGCCAACTGGCCGAGGCTCGTGCCGGGCGTCCGCGCTGGCCTGGGGTGTGTGTCATCGTATCATCAACGCGGGCATGTTCATGAAGGTGGCGCGGCCCTGAAACTGTGCGGATGATCCCCGCCGGCGTCAATCTTGCACTTCGAGCGGCCACTCTCCTGTAGGGGCTTCGCTTGCGAAGACCTGTTCCATGAATCGGCGATGGTCCTCCCGAGAGAACTTCGCAAGCGAAGCCCCTACAAGATGAAACCTTGCCCCACCGGGTTTGCTTTTACGACGCATTGCGCTACATTGCCGCCCCAGACCCATGGATGCCGACCACACCATCTCCATCATCGTTCCGGCATTGAACGAGGAGGCGCGGCTGGAACTGGCGGTGGACACCGCCTGTCGTGCGGCGGCCAGGCAGTTCAACGACTACGAAGTGCTCGTGTTCAACGACGGCAGCTCGGACGGAACGGGGCAGGTCGCGGAACGGCTCGCTCAGTCCAACCCGCATGTGCGCGTGTTCCACAACGCCCGCCCGCAGGGGCTCGGCGGCGTCATTCGCGCGGGCGTGCAGCAGGCCCGCATGCACTACGTGATCCGGGTCAATGGCAGCGGGACCGAACTGGACGCGATGCTGGAGCGCATCTTCTCCCTTGCCGGTTCGGCGGACCTCATCATCCCGTACGTGGAGGATATGTCGGCCCGTCCATGGCACCGGCGCTGGTTGTCGGGGGCATTCCAGCGCGTCCTTAATGGCGTCTTCCGCTTGAACCTACGGTACTACAACCAATCCATCCTGTGCCGCACGGCATTGGCCCGCGGCATTCCCGTGCGCACCAACAGCCACGCCTTCCCGGCCGAATTCGTGATCAAGGCCCTCAAGGCCGGGCACAGCTACCGCGAGGTGGGCATCGCGAGCCTGAGTGAGGCCACGGGTTCGCCGACCAAGGCCTTTCGGTTGCGCAATGTGATGGGCGTGTTGGGGTTCCTGTCTCGTATCGTGTGGGAGGTGTACGGTCCCGCGCGAAGGGACCGTTAAGGAGCCGCTGCGCGCCCCAATCGCGTGACGACTGTGGCCGCGCCCCCCCGTCCAGGCCTGAAACCGACCCGCTGACACGACAACCGGAGCGGGCGGCGCACCTGCAAAAAAATACACCATATTATGGCAAATGTGCAAGAAACGGCACCACTCAGCTCTTTATTCCAGACTGCGAAATACTAGAATACCATTGATAGACAATCGGGGCGCAGTCGCCTGAGCGGTGGGGGAAGAAGTTTCAGGGGGACGACGATGAAGCGTTACATGATGCAGTGGATCGCCGTGTTGGTCGTGATTGCGGTCGTGTGGACAGGGCGCGAGGCGAGCGCTCAGCTTCCTATCCGCTATGTGGACGTCACGCGCACCGCGGGCGCCAAAACCGGTGCCTCCTGGACCGATGCCTACACGAACATCTGGGATGGGCTGCGCATCGAGACCGTCGCCACGGAGTTCTGGATTGCCCAAGGCACCTACTCGCCCACCAATTGGGGGACTGCGGGCGGACTCATCAATGCCACGACGGCGGGATATATTCGCGGCACCATCATCGGCGATCAGTTGTATGGCGGCTTTGTCGGGACGGAATCTGCTCTCAGCCAGCGCGACTGGGCGGCCCATCCGACCATCCTGTCCGGCGATGGCAACAACGATGGGATATCGGATATCATCCCGGAAAGCGGCCTGCCAAACGCGGGCGACGCCACCGAGCGCCCGATGTTTCACGTCCACACCACCCCCGGTCCCATTCTTGACGGATTTACCCTGCAGTACGCCAACAACGTGGGCACCCATACCCGTCATGGAGGCGCGCTCTATGTCGTCAACACAGATTTGACGATTCGCAACTGCACATTCAGGAACAACACGTCGTCGCGCGGCGGCGCGATCGCGATTCGCAGTGGTGGGTTGGCCACCTCCTGCCGCATTGAGAACACGTTGTTTTACGGCAACGTCTGCGCAACCAATAACTTCTCGACCGACGGCGGCATTTACACCTTCCAAGGGACTGGTGCCGTGGGGCTTTACCTGACCAACTGTACCTTCATGGGAAACAGTATTACGGAACCTTGGACGGCTTACACACCCCCACGTTTTGGAAATTCCGGGGCAGACGTTCGCCTGCACAGCCTGATGACGGGCGGGGCGACCTTTAAGAACTGTATCTTCTGGAGTACCACAAACTCCCTTTCGGAAGGCATTGTCCCGGGCATTACGTTCTCGGACGTGCGCCAATTGACTGGCGTGCACGCCGGCACGGGGAACATTAATGCGGATCCCGGCTTTGTGAACGGAACAGGCCCCGCCTATGACTTCAGGCTCCTGACCGGTAGCCCTTGTATCGAAGCTGGCGACAATACCGGTATCTCGGCAACCAAGGACCTGGATTTCGGCACCCGCATCATTGGAACGATCGAGATGGGCGCCTACGAGAAGGTTGCCTCGGCCACGGCCGACCTGACCGTCAACGGGAGTCCGGCCATCGGCTTCGATGTCGAAGTCTTCCGCGTCGGCACCTTCAACGACACCACGGACTTCACCCTCACCGGGCTGGATCAGGGCTCCATGGACCTGACGGCCACCTCCCCAAAGGTCATCAGCGGCAACGAGCGCTACCGGTTCCGGAAATGGAATGACGGCTCCACGGACTTCACCGCCAACCCGCTGACCGGTTACAGCCTCAACGGCAACAAGACCTTCACCCTGACCTACGACCAGCAGTTCCGCGCCACCAACGACACCATGAACGGCACGGGCACCTCCACGATGGACAACTCCTCGGGCTGGACCAACGTGGGCTTCGTAATCCGGTTCGACAATGCCGTCCCCGGCAGCGGGTTCGTCTTCGACCACTGGGAGGACAGCACCGGCACGGACCTGGGCAATGGCGCGTTTGTGGACATCACCATTGCGTGCCCCACCAACGTCGGCCCCTATTTCACGGCCATCGATGAACAGGTCGACATCCAGACTGATCCGCCCGGGCTGAACTTCAACGCGGATGGCGTAGATTACTACGATTCACAATCCTTCTCCTGGGCCGACACCGCCGGCGGGCCCCCGGGACACGTGCTGTACGGGACCAATCAGCCGGTCAGCGCCACCGAGCAGTGGCGCGTGGACCGTTGGTCGGACAATTTCGACACGACCTACGACACGAACTACACGTTCTTCGTGAATGGCGCCGGCCCCTACAACACCACCGTGTACTTCCACCAATGGTGGAAACTGGGGACGATCTACAACGAAGCGCAGGGCTCCGTCACCACCAGCAGCCTCCCGGCAGACGCCTTCTTTGACGACAACGCCGTCGTGACGCTGACGGCGGTGCCGGTGGGGGGCAACTTCGAGTTCTCCTCCTGGAGCGGCTCCATCTCGGGCACGCTCAACCCGACCAACGTCACCATGGACAGCGCCAAGACGATCACGGCCAACTTCAGGCAGATCGTCTTTGTGGACGCCTCGAAAGCGCTGGGGGGGAACAACGGCACAACGTGGGCCAATGCCTACACAAACATCTACACGGCGCTGTTCCTGTCCGGTGCGGGCATGGAGTATCGGGTGGCTGCAGGCACCTACAACCCCACGAATTGGGCCTTTTCGCGGGCAACGCTCGAAACGGGTGACATTCTGCTGGGCGGGTTCCCTGTTGGTGGCGGCCTTCCGGCCACGCGTGACTGGGCCAGTAATCCGACCTATATCTCCGGCGATGGCAATGATGACGGCGTTAGTGACATCACCTTCGCCGCCACGTACTGGACTGCCGGTGGCACCACGCCCCAAGACTTCCCGCTGCTGTACAGCGTTGGGACGGGCGTGAAAATCGACGGGTTCACCCTGCAGTATGCCCAGAATATTTCGACCCACACCCGCTGGGGCGGCGCGTTGTACATCAACGGCGGCGACGCCACAGTTCGTAACTGCGTGATCCGCAGGAACGGGGCGTGGCGCGGCGCTGGTATTGCTGTTTCGGCTGGCGTTCTGAGCGCGGCGAATTGCCTCTTCTACGCCAATACGAACTACTATTACGGGGCGATCGACCAGGCTCCGTTTGCCGACTCCGGTGCCGCCATCTACACGCGTGACAATTTCACGGCGGGCACCGCGGCCAAGGGTGTATTCCTGACCAACTGCACCTTCGCCCTGAACGATGCCTATGGCTCCGGTGGCGACGATGTGAAGCTAAACACTCAGATGCTGGGGCCGTCGACACTTAAGAACTGCATCTTCTGGAGCACCAACGCCACCGAAACCGCGGCCGGCAGTAATTCGGGCGTCGTACAGACCAATGGCTATGCGGGCAACGTGTACATGAATTGCGATAGACGCGGTTACCCCTTTCTGAACGGTGCCTCGGGCAACATCAGCAGCGATCCCGTCTTCATCAGTGAAGCTGGCGGCAATCTCCGGTTAACGGGATCCAGTTCCTGCTTCAACACGGGCGATGACACCGGCGTGGACGCCATGGATCTCGACCACACCGCGCGCATCCAGGGGCCCCACGTCGACATTGGCGCTTACGAAAAGGCAATCACACCCTTGGCCAACCTGACGGTGAGCGACAGCCCGGACGGCGGCGCCTTCGAGGTCGTGGTGCAGCGCCTCGGCACCTGGACCCGGAACACGGATTTCACCCTGACCAGTCTGGACCAGGGCGCGCTGACCATGACGGCCACCTCGCCAAAGACGATCGACGCCACGTCGCGCTATGCGTTCGACAAGTGGAATGACGGCACGACAGATTACGCCAACCCGTTGGCCGGGTACGACCTGAATGGCGACAAGACGTTCACCGTCTCCTTCAAGACTCAATACCTGGTCGCGACGGCAACTTCGCCCGAAGGGGCCTGCAGCGGCTTCACGATGAATCCAGCCGACGGGTGGGCGGATTCCGGCGGCAGCATGCAGGTAACGGCCACGGGCATCCTGCTCGGGTTCAGCCTGTCCGACTGGCTGCTCAACGGCGTCAGCCAGGGCGCCAGCGATAATCCGCACACCTTCAGCGGCATCGCCGGCCCGTCGACCGTGACTGCCGTGTTTACTTGCGGGGGATCCACCATCATGGTGGGCACCTCCCCCGACGGCCGCACCTACACGGCTGACGGCGACGGCCCGCGCACGGGCGACAAGCCCTATTGCTGGGGCGCCAGCTCGACGAAGACGCTCGCGACCACCGCCAACCAGGATGTCGGGAATACACAGTACCGTTTCGCCAACTGGAGTGACGGCTTGGGGTGGTCCTCCGGCCTCCTGTCGGCCAGCTACACGGTGCCGGGCGCCGACACCACAGTTCGCGCGAACTTTACCACGTGGCATAAGCTTACGGTGACTGCACCCTCCGGCGGATCGTTCGGTTATGTTCCGGCTCTGGGCGACACGTATTACCTCGAAGACCAGGTCGTGACCGTGACGGCCATTCCCAACGCCACATACGCGTTGGGCAGTTGGAGCGGCACGGCGACCGCGGGCGCAACCATCAACGGCAACGATATCACCTTCACCATGGATGGGCCCAAGACGCTGGCGGCGACGTTTGCGCCAATCCTGCGCGTGGACAAGGACTCGGTCGCCGGTACGCCGGATGGCCTCACGTGGCCCACGGCCTACCCAACGTTGCAGGCCGCGCTGCTGGCGGCGGGTGCGGGGACTGAGATCTGGGTGGCGGACGGCACGTACCGGCCTGGCACGCTGACCACGGACCGCTTCAACATGAAGGCCAACGTGGGTGTTTACGGTGGATTCACCGGCATCTCCTCCGGAGGGGAATTCGCACGCACCCAGCGGGATTGGAACAGTAATGTGACGATCCTGTCCGGCGACCTGGGGCAGAACGACTTGCCAATCTGGGTCAATCGCGCCGACAACGCGGTGAACGTCGTCTATGCGAGCGGCCTCGCGAGCACGGTTCTGGACGGATTCACGGTCCAGGGCGGTTACAGCACGGGCGGCAGCGGAAACGGCGCGGGTATGTATGGCGCCAATTCCGCCATCACCGTGGCGAACTGCGTGTTCACGGACAACCATGCCGGCTACAGCGGCGGCGGCATTTCCTTCTCTCAAGTGAACCCCGCGACGGTCGAGAACTGCAAATTCCTGGGCAATACGACCGTTCAGATGGGCGGGGGGATGTATGCGATAGCGAGCGGTACCGACGTGGCCGGCGAGATCCGCAATTGCGTCTTCATCGGCAACCGCTGCGAGGGGTCTGCCGACAGTAAGAGCGATGGTGGCGGGCTCTATCTGCAGGACGCCGAGTACAGCGTTGTGAACTGCTCGGTCTACGGCAACTACACCGGCCGGCGCGGCGGCGGTGTCAAGTTCGGAAGCCAGTTTGTCCCGCTGGTGAGTTTCGTGATGAAGAACTGCATTCTGTGGGGCAACGCGACCGGCACACTCGACGCCGGAGCGGATCTGGCGGTGCAGAATGCAAGCACGCTGACCCTGGACATGAGCTACAGTGACTATGGCGGCGTGACCAAGTACTACAACTACCTGGCCTCGGTCATATTCACGGCGGTGAAGGAGGAAGACCCGTTATTTGCGGGTGCCCCGGGCGGGGATCTTCATCTCACCTCTACCAGCCCCTGCAAAGACACCGGCACGAGCTCGGGCGCGCCGTTGGCAGACATCGAGGGGCGCACGCGTCCGACGGGCGCCGGAGTGGACATGGGGGCCTACGAGTATGAGCTGACCTACACCCTGACCTACAGCGCCGGCGCGGGCGGCTCGATCGTCGGCACCACGCCGCAGACCGTGGCTGCTGGCGGCAGCGGCACGCTGGTAACCGCTACGCCGGATCCCGGCTATCACTTCCTGGCGTGGAGCGACGCCCACCCGACCGCCACACGCACGGATCTGAACGTGAGCGGCAACGTCAACGTCACGGCGACGTTCGAAGCCAACCCTCCGCTGACGGTGACGATCAATCAGGCCGTGGGCCAGGCGGATCCGACGACCGGGGTGACGATCAACTTCACGGTGGTGTTCAGCCAGGCCGTATCCGACTTCGCCACCGGCGATGTGACGCTGGGCGGCACGGCCGGGGCCACCACGGCCATCGTCACCGGCAGCGGCACCACCTACAACGTGGCCGTCAGCGGCATGAGCGCCGGTGGCACGGTCATCGCCTCGATCGACGCCGGCAGGGCGCACGACGATGCCTACGGCACGGCCAACAACGCGTCCACCAGCACGGACAATGAGGTAACGTTCACGCTCTCAGCCGTATTGCCCGACGAGACCGTGATCAAGTTTAAGTGATTCCCCCCCACACGGTGTCGCGGGGTGCAAGCTGACCCCGCGACGCCGGTCCTCCGGCCCGCCAGGAAGCACCCACACCGTGCGTGCCACGACGTAGGCCGGCCACCGGCCTGCGGTCGCATCTTTCGGAGCAGGAGACAAGGTGGCCCGCGATCTCCGAACGCGGGCGAGCCAGGGAGCGGACCACCTTCGCCGTCCGGCTTCCCTCGACGCCGTTTACCGCCAGCAGCGCGACTGGCCGTGAGACTGGTCCCGTCGGCAACTCGCGGCTCGCGGGAGCACCCTGTGCTACCATCATGTCAGTTCTTCGCTTCCCGCGAAGATTCTGACCGCGGATTACGCGGATAACGCGGATCGGTGCCGGAACGCCCGCCTCATCCGCGCCCTCCGCGTAAGCCGCGGTTGGTCCGCTTTGATTGCGGCTGTGCCGCGCCCGGGTCTTCCGATTTATCCCACCTGCCGGCTCACAAGAACGACTTCATCCCCCCGCCAAAACATACACAATCTTAACGTTAATTTTACAAAAGAGCGCATTCCGTTAAATCTTGCCCATCCTGTGGCCTGATAATAGACTATCCCTAGTGGGGAAGGGGTGATTCCGTCAGGTTCTTAACGGAATGATTGGAGCGCTTCTGGGAGGGGGCGGCGAATGACGCGTTATATCGCTCGTTGGGTATCGGTGTTTGCTCTGATTCTGGCCGGTGTGGCCGGGCGTGAGACCTCCGCCTTGCCGGTCCGCTACGTGGACGTCACCAGAACCGCTGGCGCCAAGACTGGCGCCTCCTGGACCGACGCCTACACCAACATCTGGGACGGCCTGCGTGTCGAGACCGTCGCCACGGAGTTCTGGATCGCGCAAGGCACCTATTCGCCCACCAACTTCGGGATCGTCGCCGGCGTCACGAACGGCAACAACATCCGCGCCACCATCATAGGCGACCAACTCTACGGCGGCTTCGTGGGCAACGAAACAGCCCTCAGCCAGCGCGATTGGGCCGCCAACCCCACCATCTTCTCCGGCGATATCAACGGCGATAACGTCTCGGATATCCTCACGGACAACGCCATTGTGAACGACGCCATCGAGCGGCCCCTGTTTCATGTCACCACCACCGCCGGCGGCATCATGGACGGATTCACCCTGCAGTACGGCAACAACGTCGGCACCCACACCCGTCATGGCGGCGCGCTCTACGTGGCCAACGTCGCTGACTTCACCATCCGAAACTGCATCTTCAAGAACAACGTTTCCGCTCGTGGCGGTGCCATTGCCGTACGCGGCGGCGCGGCTGTCACCTCCTGCCGCATCGAAAACTCACTGTTCTACAACAACGTGTGCGCGAGCAACAACTTGTCCTCCGACGGCGCCATCTACACCTTCCAGGCGTCCGCCACCGGCCTGTACTTAACGAACTGCTCCTTCGCGGCCAACAGCATCGCCGCGCAGCCCAGCGGGCTCAGCAGCGCCAACGGCCTGGCAGGCGCGGACGTGCGCCTGCACAGCCTGCTGAGTGGCGGCGTGGTCTTCAAGAACTGCATCTTCTGGAGCCAGACCAATTCCGTCAGCGAGGGCATGGTCCCGACCATCACCTACTCGGACGTCCGCCAGGTGAGCGGCACCCACGCCGGCACCGGCAACATCAATTCCGACCCCATGTTCGCCAATGGAACCGGCCCGGCCTACGACCTCAGGCTCCTCACCGGCAGCCCCTGCATCGAGGCCGGCGAGAACACCGGAGTGGCGGCCGTGGATCTGGACAACGGCACCCGTATTCAAGGCACGACGGTGGACATGGGCGCCTACGAGAAGGTGGCGTCCTCGCAGTACAACATCACCATCAACGGCTCGCCGGAAAGCAACTACGGCGTGACCATCGCGGCGGGCGGCGGCGCCTTTCACGTTCAGACGCCCCACGGCCCCACGCTCTACGATGGCGGCGCCGCCAGCGTGATCGCCACCAACTCACCCCAGGCGATCGATGCCGACAACCGGCGCCTGTTCATGAGCTGGTACGACGGGTCGACCACCACCTACGCGACCAACCTCGCGTTTACCCACGCCGGTGCCATCACCTTCACCCTGAACTACGCGCTCCAGCACCGCGCCTCGCTCAGCTACATTGGCAACGGCACCGCCACCATGACCCCCGCCGACGGCTGGACCAACAGCGGCGCCACGGTCAGCTACTCCGCCCCCACTCCTGGCGGCGGCTTCACCTTCAGCCACTGGGAGGATAGTCTGGGCTCGCCCAAGGGCAGCGGCGATCCGCTTGACATCACCCTCACGGCCCCGACCAACATTGTCGCCGTGTTCGACGCCGCCGGCGAACTGGTCAATGTCCAGACCGACCCGGCCAACTTGAATTTCAGCGCGGACGGAGCCACCTACAACGACTTCCAGGCCTTCTCGTGGACAGACACCAGCGGCGGCCCCCCGGGGCACATCCTGTACGCCACCAACCAGCCGGTCAGCGCCACGCAGGAGTGGCGCATGGATCGCTTTGTCGACAACTTCGGCACCACCTTCGGCACGAATTACACCTTCTTCGTGGACGGTGCGGGCCCCTACAACACGACCGCATTCTTCCACTCGTGGTGGAAACTGGCGACCAGCTTCAACGGCGCGCAGGGCTCCGTGACCACGAGCAGCGTCCCGGCGGATGCGTTCTACGAAAACAACTCCGTCGTGACCCTCACGGCCGCCGGCGCCGGCCCGAACTTCGAGTTCTCGTCCTGGAGCGGCTCCATTTCGGGCACGGTGAACCCGACCAACGTCACCATGGACAGCGCCAAGTCCATCACGGCCAACTTCACGCAGATCGTCTTTGTGGATACCACGGCCGTAGGCGGCGGCGACAACGGCACGTCGTGGGCGAGCGCGTACACCAATCTGTGGAAGGCGCTGGACCTCTCCGGCGCGGGCCTCGAGTACCGGGTCGCCGCCGGTATCTATACGCCCACCAACTGGAACCAGTCCTTCGCCGTGCTTCAAGCCAATGACACCCTCCGGGGCGGCTATCCGGCCGGCGGCGGGGCCACCCGCGACTGGGCCGCCAATCCAACCTACATCTCCGGCTCCGCCGCGGATGACGGCCACTCCGACATCACCTTCTCCAACGTGTACGCCGAGACGCCATTCGTCGACTACCCGTTGCTGTATGCGGCCAGCGCAGGGGTGCAGATTGACGGGTTCACCCTGCAGTACGGTGCCAACATCTCCACCCACACCCGCTATGGCAGCGCGCTGTATGTGAACGGCGGCAACACCACGCTGCGCAACTGCGTGATCCGGAAGAACTGGGCCCTGCGCGGCGCCATCGCCGTGAAAGGCAGCTCCACGGACTTCATCATGGATAACTGCCTCGTCTACGCGAACTCCAACATGTCCGCCAATGCCACGGGCGGCGCCGGCCTTTTCACAGACTCGTGCCGCATGATCGCCATCACCAACTGCACGTTCGCCGATAACCATTCCGAAGTCGGTTCGGGTGACGACATGCGCCTGCACAGTGCGATGACCGGCCCGGTCCGTCTCCAAAACAGCATCTTCTGGAGCACCGCCCCCATCGGCAACGCCAACGTCATCGCAAGCAGCTCGACCAACTACTGCGATGTCAATGGCGGCGTATCCGCCGGCACCGGCAACCTCAGCAGCGACCCGCTGTTCGTCGACCCGTCCGGTGGCGATTTCCGCCTGCAAGGGGCGAGCCCGGCCATCAATGCCGGCGACAACGCCGGCGTGGCCTCGGTTGACTTGGACAACACCGCGCGCATCAAGGCCACCACGGTCGACATCGGCGCCTACGAAGCGCTGCCGGTGTACACCGTGACACTCGATTCCGTCCCGGCCGGCGTAGGCCTGCAGGTCACCGCAGACGCCAGCACGCAGACCGCCCCCTACGGCTTCCTCCTCACCGCCGGCGCGCACACCATCAGCGTGACCAGCCCGCAGTCGGGAGGCGTGGGGACTCAGTACGTGTGGTCCACCTGGTCCGATGCCGGCGCCCTCAGCCACGGCATCTCGGTGGCCGCGCCCGTCACCTACACGGCCCACTTCACCACCAATGTGCAGTTGAACGTGTCGGCCGGCGCGGGCGGCAGTGTCGGAGGGGACAGTGGCTGGCAGGATTACGGGTCCAACGCCACCGTCACCGCCACCGCCAGTCCGGGCTATCAATTCGACAGCTGGTCGGGCGACCTCAGTGGCTCCGCCAACCCGGAGAATGTCGTGATGACCTCGGC
Source organism: Lentisphaerota bacterium (assembly GCA_021413965.1). Classification (GTDB taxonomy): domain Bacteria; phylum Verrucomicrobiota; class Kiritimatiellia; order UBA8416; family JAIOPI01; genus JAIOPI01. The sequence goes on from JAIOPI010000033.1 coordinate 165,580, forward strand.
CAAGTGGGTGACGGCCACCTTTGTCACGACCACCACCACCACGACCGCCGGCGGCTCATTGCCGCCCAGCAGCATCTTCCGGTTCAAGTAATATCGGATTGCGTACCTGTAGGGGCCACGCGGGCGCGGACCTCGTCGCGAGATCAGGTCTCCGCAAGCGGAGCCCCTACCGCACACATCTTCCGATTCAAGCTCGCGCCCGCTCGCGGTACTCGCTGGGGGTGCAGTTCAGATGCTTGACGAATACGTGCGAGAGGTGGCTCTCGTCGGCGAACCCCCAGTCGGGGGCAATGGCCTTCAACGGCCTCCGGCTCGTGGCCAGCTCGTTGGCCGCCCCCTGCAGCCGGTGCCGCAAGCCGAACCGGATGAACGAGGCTCCCATCACGGCGTGAAACGCGCGCATGAATTGATCCACCGTCATCCCGCACGCCTGGGCACCCTCCCGGTTGGTCACCCGTCGCTGGCTGCGCAATGCCAGCTCCACCGCCGGCTGCAGCCGATCGTGCAACTCGCGATTTCGCAGGGGACTCCGGTCGCCTGACTTCTGGGACTCCATCACCTGGGTCAGGAACTCGGTCACGATGCCTTGCACATGCAACCGCCGCAGGGGGCTGCGCTTGCACAGCAGCTGGTTCAACCGCTCGCCGAGAGCCATGAGCGCCGCGGTGTCGCGCACACGGCGCGGACGTTGCTGCCATGGCGCGGTGAAGGGCTGCAGCCAATCCAGATGCGGCGCCTGCGCGAAGTGCAGACTGCTGACAAATTGGGGCCGTATCTCAAACACGGCCACGCGGCACGGCGTATCCACCAGGCGATAGCCGTTCGGTTCATAGGACGGGCAGAACCACACGCTGCCGGGCCCGCACAACCGCTTCTGCCGTGTCGACCCCCAATAGCGAATCACGCTGCCCTCAAGAACGAACCCGCACTCCAGGGCGTCGTGCATATCGAACCGGTCAAGGTTATCACGGTGGGCATATGTGGCGATTCCGGCATGAATCGGGTTCTCCTCCGGCAGCACGTAGTCGTATTCAATGATCGGCTGTCCCGGCAGAAGATCGGAATGCCCCCAGCGCCAGTGGAAGGCCTGCGGGGTCAGCGAGACGCTCGTCGGGTGACAAACGTCCCCGAGCGTAACGCGCGTTGGAGTCCCCAGCGGTTTGCGAATCATAGTCCACGGCCACGGATTCCGCGGCCCTCCCCTGTCGCAAGGCCATGGCCGCGATCGTACCAGCCTCCGCGCGCCACGGATGCGACGTGCGAAATTCTACAACAACCTTGACGGCGTGGGAAGGGGCACGATGGCGTGGCGCGCGCACCCGGATCCCGCACACGGCACGGGGACCACGGCCGGGCAGGTCCCCATCGAATGTCCCGCGGTTCCAGTCGCGTCACCGCGCGCCGCGTCCCCGCCCCCCGATCCCCCCCACCACGGCATCCAGGTCCTTCTCCTGCCGCGGATCGAGCGCGCGCGGATCCTGCGTCGCCAGGATCTCCTTCACTTTCTTTCGCGCCTCCCCCAGCATGTCCGGCTTCTCGTCATTCCAGGCGCTCGGGTTGAGCCGCTTGATGATGCGTGGCAGCCATAGCTCCTTCCGGAAATGCTCCGCCGTGTGCGATTCGGACATGTAGCCACCGCCGAAGCCCAACTGCAGCATGAGATCGAGCGCAATCGTGTCGTCATTCACGTCGATGCCTGTCACCAGCCGGTTGAGGATGCTCATCAGTTCGCAGTCGATGACGATTTGTTCGAGGCTGCCGACCAGTCCGCCCGGCCCAAGCCCGCCGCCGTGGCTGATGTAGGGGGGCACACCCGCCAGCACGTTCAGCATGGCGGTGTAGGCCTTTTCCATCCCGGCCTGGATCCCCGGCTTGCACGCGTCGCTGGAGGTCAGATGCCCGATGCTTCCCATCGGCCCCATGTCCACGCCGATGTGACGATACAGATCCCGCGACGCCAGACTCAACAGCGTGCGGTCAGGACCGCAATAGAGGCTCGCACCCGTGCGTTGATCCATGACGATCGGCGCGATTCCCGGCTCCCAGGGCTGCCCGAACAGGTCCGACATCACCAGCCCCGTGTATACTTCCGCGAGCGACATGGTGAGCGTCCCGGCCAGCGTGACCGGCGCTGACACCCCCGCGACGCACATGGTCGCGCCACAGCGCACCCAGATGCCCTCCGCCAGCGCCGCCAGCGCGAAGTCCAGCGTGTCGTGGTCGTAGGTCAGCGGGCTGGTGATAAAGGCGTGCTGCATCAGCACCCGCCGCCGCAGCACCTCCTCCCGGCTGCCGTAGGCAATGTCACACATGCGCAGCATCAGCGGGATCGAGTGCCGCGAGAGAATGTCGCAGCGCGTCGGCGTCTTCACGCGCCGCAGCATCACGTCCAGCATCAGGACGTCCTCGTAGCCGGGGACATCCTTCGGTTCAAAGAGCGCCGTCACCTCCGTCACCTCGGGCAGCGACAGCCCCACGATCGTAGCGCGGTCCAGATCGGCGCGCGTGGGATAGCGGACCACATCGGCATCCGCATCGTAGATCTGGTTCGCGAAGTAGCCAACGCGCACGCCACCCGTGGCCGCGCGGCGCGGCTCCGGCACCTTGGGAATGTTCCGGATCAGGACGTCCAACGCCGCCTCGTGCACGTGAACCACGTCCCCGTCGACCCGATAGCCACGGCGGCGCAGCATGTCCAGCACCACGGGATGCCCGACTTTGAACCCCAACTCCTCCACGAGCCGCCGGGCAGCCGCATCGATTTTCAACACGTCGGCGCGCTTGAGCACCACGAACCCATCGTCCCCGCGCCGCGCCGCCAGCCGTTCAAACACTTCCATCATGGTTTAACTCCTGGGCGAACCCACCCCGCCCTTCGGGCACCCCTCCCAAGGAGGGGATCGTGATCCCGCATTTACCGTTCTGATCCCCTCCTCCGGAGGGGTGGCCGCAGGCCGGGGTGGGTATGCCCTGTTCCCGTGAACTCTGCGCGCTCTGTGCGAACATCCGAATCCGCCGCTAGGCCTCGTCGATGGCGGCAGCGGCGCGGTTCGCGGAGCGCGTGGCGGCCTCCATGCCCCACACCAGGTTGTCCGCATAGGCGCCAGCAAAATGGATGCGTCCGCAAGGGCGCATGATCTCCGGCCAATACCGCGCGAGCTGGCCGAGAGGAAAGGGCTGCCGCTCGCAGGAGGCCACCCACCGGTCAGTCTCCCAGATCTTGACGAGCGCCTGCTCGATCTGGCCCTTGCTGCCGGGCATGCCCCGGTGCAGGGCCGCAATGGCTTCTTCGACCGTGATGTCTTCCTTGCCGCTGGCCATCAGCAGCCCTCGCCCGCTGCCCACGTCTTCCGCGATCGGGCAAGTCCAGAACAAATCGCCCTCCAGCCGCAAGTTGCCACTCTCACCGCGGCGCGTCCAGAACGGGGTCCGGGTCTGAAAGACGATGCGCGACTGCAGCGTGTAACGCACCTTCTGAATCACGTGGAGCTTGGCCGCGGGCCAGGCCGGCATGACGCGGATCTGGCGCAGCATGGGAAGCGGAATGGCGTTCACGAGATACTCCGCCTTCAGCGCCCGTTCCACGCCATGCTCACGATAGCGCACCGTCACGCCGCGCGGACCGCGCTGGATGGCCGTCACGGGGCAGTGCAACCGCACGCGCTGGCCGAGGCGCGCGGCAAAGGCATCCGTCATGCACTGGTTCCCGCCGGCGATCCGGTAGAGCTGCGTGGGGAACAGCGGCACCCCGCGCCGCTTCACGATGGCCATCTGCCACAGGCGATACAAGGCGGATTCGTTCGCGCCGCCCAACCCCTCGCTGGACTGGCTCACGCCCCGCGTCCGCGTGTCCGACCCCGCAAACCGGATGGCCGCCTGCGACGCACCTTCGTGTCGCAGAAACGCATTCACCGTGACATGATCCAGGTGATCGAAGCCCACGCCGAAGGGCTGGTACTCGTCCGCGAAGGCATCCAGATACTTCTCCACGTAGAGCATCGGCAGCTCCCACCAGGCATGCGTGGCCAGAAACGCCACCTCGCGCGCATTGAACCCGAGTTGCTTCAGCACGGGACGCCGCCGGAGCATGGGCTCCGTGTAGCGCTTGCCATCGATGGTGTGGATGATGTTCTGGCGGCGCGGAAAATCCAGGACGGGCAGCTTGAACTCTCGCGTGTACGCGCGGAACAATTCGTAGCCGGGCCGGGTGAAATGCTCCGCGCCCAGATCCGCATACAACCCGTCGGCCAGCGGTTCGCGCAGCGTGTGGATATGCCCGCCGGCCCGCCCGGCCGCCTCGAGCACCGTCACGTCGTGGCCGCGCTTCATCAGTTCGTAAGCGCAGCACAGCCCTGCGATCCCCCCACCCGCCACAATCACCTTCTTCGCACGCTTCATCGCCACGTCTCCCAAATCCGTCGTCGATCACAGCGACCGGCCGGGACGGCCGGCTCCATGCCGGAATCGAGCCTGGAGCCGGCGGTCCCCGCCGGTCTTCCCGCCGTCCATCCCGCTGCCACTCGCACCCTGTGCCCACTCATCCCTTCGCCAGCTCCCCCAGGTACCACCGATCGAAATGGTCACAGCGGTAATCCAGTTCGTAGGGCGAATAGGGGCCGGGCTGGTAGCGGCTCGAGTTCACGCCGGCCTGGTTGTTGGCGCACAGCGCCATGTCCTGGGCGGCGGTGGCGCTCCACACCCGCGTCACCGCGCCCACCTCGTAGTCCCGCCCCGGCTCCGCACCGCCATCCACATACCACGTGATCTCCACCTCGGTCTGCGCCGGCCCCACGGGCGTCACGCGGGTGGTCGTGGCGTAGTCGGTCGCGGACTCGGACCAGAAATTGGGATACAGCACGGCGCCAACAAGGCTGCCGCTGCGCTCGCGATGCGCCCCCATCACGGGAGCCACGGGCTTGCCGTCCACGCTCCAACTCGCATAGCCCGGCGTCAGCGGGTAGCGCGCGCAGTGGTGCCGCCGCCCGGGAACGAACCGCACATGCTTCACGGCGAGCTCGAGTGCCCGCCAGCGCGCCTCCACGTCCGCCTCGATTTCGCCGCGCCGCGGGTTGCGGTGAATCCGCGCCCCCGACACCGCCTGGCAGTACTCCGGATGTGTGGCATCGCAGTGGTAGCACTCGCGGAAGTTCTCGGCGATCAGCTTCCAGTTGGCCGGCACCACGTGCCGCTCGACGTGCGCGATCCGAGCACGATCGAACTGGTACGGCCGGAAGTAGGGCCCGAAATCGGCTTCGACCTCGCCAAAGTCCGGCGGCGTTTCGGCGAGACAAATGAAAATCAGCCCCTCCAGCACCTTGACCTGCGCCCGGTGCAGGCCAAAGGCATTCAAATCAAAATCCGGCGCCATGAGGCGCGCCTCGAGCAGCCGCCCATCCTGTCCATAGATCCACTGGTGGTACGGGCACATCAGGCGCTCGGCGTGCCCGCAGGGCTCCAGCAGGATGCGGGAGCCACGGTGCCGGCACACATTGAAGAGCGCGTGCACGGCCTCACCCTCCCCGCGCAGCAGGATGATGGATTCGCCCGCGACCTCGTACAGAACGTAGTCACCCCGGTTCGGGAGGCGGCACAGCGCGCCGGCAAAGAGCCAATGACGCATAAAGATGCGCTCAAGGTCCAACCGAAAGGCGTCGGGCGCGGTATAGAAGTACTGCTCCAACGTCCACCCCGGACGCTGTCCCGCTATCCTCGCCGCCAGATCGCCCCCCGGCCCCGCCTCGACCACCGGCTCGTGCTCAGACATGTATCTTTTCTCCACTCTCGTGCAGATACCCAAGACAACACGTGGGCGCATCCTATGCGATTCTATCCTGCCCGCCAAGCGATGCTGCCCCACAATGTGACGCAGGATTTGAACGCGTCCATGTATATTTCGAACATCGGTTGCCGCGGCTGCCGACGCCATCCCGAGGGGCATGGCAGCCGCCGCCCTCACCGCTTGTGTAATGGACCTCGGTGGTTGATAATCGGCATCCGAGTCCATCATGGGTTCCATGACGCACAAGCAACGCGTGGCCGCCAGCCTGGCCCACAAGCCGCCCGATCGAGTCCCCTATCACGTCAGTTTCACGGCGCCAGCTCGCGCCCGGATGGCGGAGTTTTACGGGAACCCCGCGTTTGAGTCCGAACTGGACAACTGCCTGTTCGAACTCGACACGGCCCTTCCGGGCGGGGGGCGGATGGTGGCACCGGCCATCTGGGAGGACGAGTTCGGCGTCCGGTGGGATCGCTCGATCGACCCGGACATCGGCAACGTCTGTAATCGCCTGATTACCCCGGCCACCCTGGGCCCGTACCGCTTTCCCGATCCGGATGCGCCCGCACGCTTCGCCCATTACCCGGAGGCCATTCAGAAGCACCGCGACCAGTTCATCATTGCCGACATCGGGTTCAGCCTGTTCGAGCGCGCATGGACCCTCGCGGGCATGGACGCCCTGCTGATGGCCATGGTGGAGCAACCGGCCTTCGTGCACGAGCTTCTGGATCGCATCCTGGAGCATAACCTGCGGCTTATTGACCGCGCCTGCCGCCACGAGATCGACGGGATGTGGTTTGGCGACGACTGGGGGCAACAGCGCGGCATGATCATGGGGCCACGGCTCTGGCGAACCTTCCTCAAGCCCCGCTTGCAGCACATGTACGCCGCGGTGAAAGGCCACCGGAAAGCCGTCTTCATCCACTGCTGCGGCAAGGTGGACGACATCCTTCCCGACCTGGTCGAGATGGGCGTCGACGTCTTCAATCCGTTCCAGCCGGAAGTGATGGACGTCTATGCGATGAAGAAGCGCTACGGCGACCGGCTGGCCTTCTGGGGCGGCATCAGCACCCAGCAGACACTCCCCCTGGCCAGCGTCGCCGAAGTCAAAGCGGACGTCCGGCGATTGCTCGAGCACCTCGGCAAGGATGGCGGCTATATTGCCGCGCCCGCCCATGCCATTCCCGGCGACGCGCGCCCCGAGAATGTGGCCGCCATGCTGGAGGTATTGAATGCTTGAACGCACCGTTTGGTGCGCCTTGGGGCGCCCGAAGCGCGGCGGCGCCTGCAACGGCAACCACGGAAGTCACGGATACAAGGGGCGGTTGGGGCGCGAACGACGCGCTTAACCAACGCCCGAGCGCCGGGATCTGTGCCATCCGTGGTGCCGCCTGACGTTACGCGCGCCTACTTCTTGACCACGCCCACGGGATTGGACTTGGGTAGTTCATTGGCAATCTCGACGACCGCGTCCGAGCAGCTCGGGTGCCCCCAACCGCTCTCGTTCCCCCCGTGCTTCATGTCGAAGACGATGTTGTCGTCTTTCGTCGGGCTGACGCCGCCCGGGATGAAGTCGAGATTCAGCCCGTCGCGGACCTTCCACGCGATGACGTGGTCCGCGCAGGAACTGTCACCGCTGACGCCGATCGCGCCGACCAGCGTGCCGCTGGCGTCGTAAAGGGGCAGCCCGCCACCGAACACGTTCACGCCGCCGATCTTCTTGCCCACCATGGGGTCCTTCAGCGTGCCGTACCTCTCCGCCGATCCGCCGTAAGCCACCTCGGTGTCCACGGGGTTGCTGTGCTGCAGCCCGAAGAGGCTGCCGCCCGGTTGGACGGCGGCAAACAACTGGGCCGTCGACAGGGCAAGCCCCGGCAGGCTGAACGCGTTGGCGGTATTGGCCTTCTGCGCAGAGATCACGCGGCTCCCGGGCCACTGATCGCCACGGTCATTGCCGCTGAAGGCCACGGCACGGACCACGCCATCGCGATCCACAACCGTTGCCCACATGTTGAACCCGAAACCGCCATTCTTACCCGCCACGACGGCCTTGAGCACCGCGGCCAGTTCTTCGTGCGTCGGCAGGCCTTCCGCCACCGCGGCCCCGGCTGACGCCATCATCAGGCTGACGGCCAGAGCCGTCCCCATCATCATTCCATGACTCTTGCGCATGATCCCACACCCTCCTGCTGCTGTTTATATTTCCCGCGGTACCCGCCACGGGCTGTGACCCTCTACCCGCTTACGAATGTGGCCAACGGTCTGTCGACCGTCAAACACAAAAGCCTGGAACATGGGGGCGACACCCGACACCCCGGGCGCCGCGCGCGCAACCGCCACGCCGCCTCGGCCCTATTGGCGGCATGCGTCGGGCACGGCCGCCCCTCCCCCCGCCGTTCAGACCGCATGCCGCGCGTAGGCGTGGCGTGATTGAATGCCGCGGGCGATCCACATCTCACGGGCGGCGGGCAGGAAGTAGAAGCTGTCCACCGGAATCCAGCTGTTCCGGATGCAGGCCGGATCGCAGATCCGCCCGTCCGGCGGACCGGCCGTGTCGCGCAAAAATTGTTCCATGTGCTTCCGGGTGATGCGTCCCAGGTGCTTCTGCGCCAGCGCCCGCATCCGCTGGGTCCGCGGCAGGGAGACAAAACCGGGCGGAGCCTCGCCTAACGCCTGCTTCGAGAGGCGGCACATGCGTTCAGTCTCGTAGTGGTTGGCGCGCGTGATGATGTCCTCGCAGCGTTCGGCCTCAATCTTCCCGGGACACCCTTCCACAACCCACACGTCGCCGTCCGCGTCCGCCAGGAAGAAATTGAAACTGCCGGCATTGCGGGTCCCGCGCAGGAGGGCCAGCGCGTCCGCGCAGTTGCGCTGCAGGAGCACGCCGGCGGGCAACGCGTAAGTCGGAATCCCCACGATCGGCCGCAGCCGCGGCGCGTAGCCCGTCCCCGTCCAGAGCAGCGCGAGCCCATGCTCGTTGATGCCGGCGGCCGCCCACAGACCGGGAAAGGAATAGAGCAACTGGCGCGGCGCCCCGCGCATGTGCAGACGAGTCAGGCTGGACCAGGGATAGAGGTTCGACGACCAATCCCAGTTCTCGCCGATGATGGGAGTTCCATCGCGGGTGGCCCGGCGCGTGGCCCCCAGGGCGGTGCAATGCGGCGAGGCGTGAAACATTTCGTCGTTCAGCAGGATCAGCGTCAGTTCCTCGAGGCTGCGCCCTGCCCCCGTGGCGGCCCCACGGACGAACTCCGCCACCGGAGCTTGCCAGTTTGCCAGGAGCGTCCAGCAACGCGCCGCGTAGCGAAGCCGCTTGGCGTCCGGCGCCAGCTTCAGGCGCAGAAAGATTTCAATGGCCTCGGCCTGCTCGGCACCGTAGGCGTGGCCGCACGCGCGCGGCGTGCCGCGGTACGAGTGAATCGCGTGGACACTGGGCATCAGCGTCATACTGCGTGACCCTCGTTCAGCCGCTCACGTCCCCCTGGAGCCGGCGGTCCCCGCCGGTTTTGCCGCCATGTCTTCCAGCAGTTTCCAGCAATACCACTGCATGCGCGGGATATGGAAGAATCCCTTCCAGGTGCCGCCCTTGAGCCGCGAGGAAATGCGCCCGTCGCGGTGCAGGTAGCCGTACCATTCGCCGTGCTCCGCGTCCGGAAAGAACCGGTAGGTCCAGTCGTGAACCTGGGCGTGCCAGCGGCGGTACTTTTCGTCGCCGGTGAGCGACCATGCCAACAGGGTGGCGATGATGGTTTCGTTGTGGACCCACCAGAACTTCATGTCGTGCCAGTACTCTTGCACCGGAAGCCCCTTCAGATCACGGAAGTAGTACATGCCACCGCATTCCTCGTCCCAGCCGCGCTTCCACATGTAATCCAGCATCTGGCAGCCAAGGCGCACGTAGTCTGCAATCCCGCGCACCTTGCCTTCGTGCAGGATAAACCACGCCACCTCGATGGCATGGCCGGGCAGCAGGGTGCGGCCGTCGAAGTGGTCGAGCACCTCGCCGTTGGGGGCCACGGTTTCCATCACGACTTCGAGTTCCGGCTTCACAAAGAGGCGGCGCACCTCGTCAATGCAGCGGTCGCTCCAGGCGTCGAGTGCGGGGTCGGGGCCCAGATTCGCGCGCAGTTCCTGCACCATGGCGATGGTGGCCATGCGCAGGCCGATGCCGGTAGCGGGGCGGGTGCCCGTGAACTTGGGCGCGATGAGGCCCGGCGTGAAGTTGTAGTGCGTGAAGAACGCGAACAGTTCCCGTGCGCGCGCCGCGTGCCGGTCGCTGCCGGCGGCGCGCGCCACGGCGGCGTGGGCCATGCACGCGAACATTTCGGAAAAGGCGTAGCGGCGCTTGCGGATCGGCTGTCCCTCACGGGTCAGGTGAAAGAACATCCGCCCGTCGGTGTCGACGCCGTGCTTGTCCATGAACGCCAGGCCGCCCTGGGCCCAGGCCAGCCATTCCGGGCGGCGCTCGACGGTGTTGAAGAGCGTGGCGAGCATCCAGGCGTTGCGTCCCTGGAACCATCCCCATTTGTCCGTGTCGATCAGGGTGCCGTCGCGGTCGAAAGCCGTGAAGAATCCCCCGTGCTCGGGGTCCACGCAGCGCGGAAACCAGAACGGGACGACATCCTTCAGCAGACCATCGCGATAGCAGGCAAGCAGATTGGAGGGCGGGAGCGGGACGGGCGTGGCGGTCATGGCAAAGATCTCCTTGGAGGTACCGTGCACGTGAACCAGTGGAATGTAGCGTTCCGCTGGCCATTCATCAACGCTGTGCTCACGAGCAAGGCACGAGCAAGGGACCACGAGCAAGGGACAGACCACAACGGCAAGGCTTCAGCAGTGAATGGACACGCCCGAAAGTCCTCCGCGCCAGAAAGGGACCGGCAGGAAGGGACAGACCCTGTTTGGGACACGGGAAGGGACGACACGGGAAGGGAGACACGGGAAGGGACAGACCCTGTTCGTGGCGCTGTTTGTGGCGCGAAAAGACCAGGAGGCGGGAATATGAGCGAAAAGACACCGTTAAGGCACAGGTCTTAACCTGGACAATATCTGGGCAAGGGCGACAATTCTCGCCGCTCTGCGGTTGCACGGAATTGACCGCCATCCCGGGCACGTACTCCCCCCACGGCACGCCTTCTTGACTAGCCTAACAAGGAAAGTCATTGCAACACCATTCCCAACACTGCATAGTTGTCGCCTTTCGTAAACGGAGTCATCCGTGGAAGGAGACGTCATGGCCAGTACAAAAACCGATAAGAAGATTCTCTGTTTCGCTCCGCGCACCAACGATCTCAAAGAATTCGAGGCACTCGCGCGCGAAGCCAAGGGCGTGGGCTTCACGCACGTCTTCATCTCGGATCTCGCGGACAAGGCCACCTACTGGGGCGCCGAAAAAGACAGTCCCTGGTGCGAGTGGTCGGCGGTCATTCCCTGCGTCTTCAAGCACGTCACGGTACCCGGACTGGAGGATGCCTACCCGGCGGCATGGGTGAAGCGCCAGATGGCCTACATGAAGGCCAAGCACAAGATCGCGGCCAAACTCGGTCTTCGCGGCGCCTATTACGGTCTGGAACCGCATTTCTTTCCCGAACCCGTGTATAAGAAGCACCCGCAATGGCGGGGATCGCGTGCGGATAACAGCCTCCGCGCGACGGGTATGTACTTCGCCCCCAACACCAACCACCCCGAGGTCCTCGCCGCCTACCGCGCAGGCTTCAAGAAACTGGCTCAGGAGTGCCCGCTCCTCGACGTCTTCCATCTTCACACCAACGACTGCGGCGCGTTCTACCCCTGGGGCAAGCGCCTCTTCAACGGCCCCAATGGCCCCACCGGCTGCGAGCGCCCCGACATGGGCAAGCAGGTGCTGACGTTCCTGCGCACCCTGCGCCAGGGCTCAGCTGACGGCGGCGTGGACGCGCAGATCTTCGGCTCCGTGTACGGATGGTTCAACGATGACGAGACCCATCTCGTCCTGCGCGACCTCGAACCCGGCATCGGGCTCATCGGCCTCGCCCCCGAACCCCACCGGGCAGCATGCTCGATCCTCAGTTCCGGCACGTGGGGCGGGCACCCGATCTTCCGCCCCTTCCCGACCATCGACTGCCTGCCCACGCCCGGCGCCGTGCTCGCCGGCGCGGCCGCCATCCAGACGTCGCCCGCGCGATACTTCCAGTCCGGCGGCAACGCCCCGGAATTCTTCGAGGCCTTCAAGATCGCCCGGGACCTCACGCCGCCGACCACTGAGAAGCGCCGCATGGACGGCATGGTGCACCTCGCCTCCAGTCTGTATGGCGACACCGTGGCCGAAGACGTTGTGGATGCCTGGTACACGCTCGAACGCGCCGAGACAATGATGAATTCCGGCATGGTCGACCTCACCGGTGGGCCGGTCATGCTGCGCTGGCTGACGCGTCCCCTCGTTGCCCACCAGGACATGCTGACCGACGACGAGATCAACTACTGGGCCCCCTACCTCTACCAGTCCAAGGGCGCCCAGCCCGACGACTGGCTGAACTACCTGAATATCGAAGGACCGCGCATGGTGGAGACGTGGAACGAAGCCTCGCACACCTGCTGCGCGATCGACGGGGTCGAGGCCACCCTGGCGGATGCCGCCGCCCGACTCGAAGGCGCCTCCAAACGCGCCACCCGCCGCGGCGCCGGCGCGCGCCTGCTGGCCGACGCTTTCCGCGTGCGGGCACAGCGCTCCATGGCGCTGACCGTGCGCCACTACCTGCAGGTCGCCACGCTCAGCATGCTGCGCGATGCGGAGAATGCCGTCGCGCCAAAGACCACAACCATCGGCCAGGCGCTGCCCCGCATGCCGAAGGGCGACCTCGGCTCGCAGGGCCTGTGGTACATGTACCGCGCCCTGCGGTGGGAACTGGACAACACGGTCGAACTGCTCGACCTGATGAAGCGGTCGCCGGTGCCCCTGTTCCACACCGCACCGCACCCGTCCTTCGCCGGACCGTTCTACCTTGAGCCCAACGTCGAAAAGAACATCCAGCGCAAGCTCGACATCACACTGAAGTACTGGCGCTCGGCGGAAAAGGGCTACTACAAGCCCACCCTCGGCGGCTGACGCCGACCCGCGCCCGAGGTGGCCCGCGACCTCCGGGCGCGGGCGTCCTCATCACGCGCCCCACGCGCCCGTTTACCCCGCCACCCGCACGGTCCGGCGGGCGCGATCCGAGCGGCGGCAGGCCTCGATGAGCAGTTGATTGCGCAGGCCATCGGCGAAGTCCGGGCTGGCATTGCGACCGCTGCGAATGGCCTTCACAAAACGCTCGAACGGCCGGGGCGCCACCCGGCAGGCCACGGTGCGCCAGCGCATGTTGGTCCGGTCCGCCCTGCCCAGCACGACCCTCAACTCGTGCGGCGAGCGGTCGTGATCAATATCCAGCGCGCCGCGGTCGCCATAGACGCGCACGCGCAGGCTGTTCGCGTGCCCCGTCGCCCAGCGCGTGGCGTGCAGCACGCCCATGCCCCCCTGCGCAAACTCCACGGTCACGGCCAGGCTGTCCGACGCATCGAGCGGAAACCCGCGCGCGGTTTCCCCCGGCACGCCCTTGGGAAAACACTTCAGCCGGCAATTGACCTGCGCAATGTCGCCGCACAGCGTCGTGACAAAGTCCATCAGGTGGCACCCCAGATCGCCAAGCGCGCCCAGGTTCCCCCCGCGGCTGCTCAGCTTCCAGACGGCGTCCGGCTCGCTCCAGTGCCCCCAGTAATCCGAGGACAGCCAGCTTTGCAGGCAGGACCCTTCTACGTGAAGAATGCGTCCGAGCCGGCCGGCACGAATCAGGCGCGCACCGGCTTCGAGGGCGCCAGAATAGCGGTAGGTGAAATTGAGCATCGCAATGGCATCCGCCTCCTGCGCCGCCGCCAGCATGCGCCGCGCCTCGGCCAGACTGTCGGCCATCGGCTTCTCGCTCAGCACGGGCAGCCCCCGGCGGATGGCGGCCAGCGACACGTCGGCATGCCGCGCGTCCGGCGTGCAATTCGACACGCCGTCGAGTGCTTCGCTCTCGAACATCTCGCGATAGTCGCCGTACGCCGCGGGCACCTTCCACTTGCGCGCCAGGATTGTGCGCCGCTCCAGGATCGGGTCGCACACGGCCACCACCTGCACCCCGGGAAGCCAGGTCATGTACTTGGCGTGCACCCACCCCGCCCCGCCGGCCCCCACAATGCCTATGCGAACTTTCTTCACGCGCGTGATACTGGCAGACCCATGCGACCGGGTGAAGACTTTTGACCGCGGACCTGACGGAGGCCACTCAGACAACCCGCGAACCGATTCCCGAAATCCGCGCCATCCATGACCAGGACGACGCAACACGGGGCCCCGGTCACCAATCATCGGTTCGGAAAGGCGAGGCGGGCAGCCCGGCGTAGTTATAGAGGTTGCAGTCGGGATTGTCGGCCCAGCCGTAGCGCACGGCCACGGGCTCCGCAACGGCCGGGCTGGCGGCTACAACCGATTCACCCTCGATGCAGGCGTCAGCCCAGACGAACTTGCGGTCCGCACCGGCAATGGCGAATCCGCGCAGCGAGGCCCCACGGCACGCCAGCCCGCCGCCAACGCCATCGAACGCCACGCGCATGGTTCGCCCTTCGCGCTGCGCGGCCCGGTAGAGTGGCCCATGCGGAATCACGTCGCGCTTGCCGTAGGTCCGGTGCAGCGCATTCAGCGCCAGGCGAAACCCGACGTCCTGCTTGTTCGCCGGGTGAATATCGTCGGCATCACCAATGTCAATGATCACGGCCATCCCGGTCTGCGGCAGTGCGAGCGCCATGGTCTGGGCTTCGCGCAAGGCCGCCCATTGGCTCTCGCCCGGCTCTGGATTGCGCGCCGTGTAGTTCGCGAGCTGCACGAAGTGAAAGGCGAAGTCTTCCCGCCCCCAAACTTTCCGCCAGTCACGGATCAGCGTCGGGAAGAGGGTGCGATACTGCAGCGCACGCGCCGCATTGGACTCGCCCTGATACCAGATCGCCCCCCGCATAGCGAAGGGCACCAGGAAGTTAATCATGCCGTTGAAGAGCACGCTGGGCCGGTTGGCGGCGTTCGGCGACACGGGCTCCTTGGGCAACTCGACCAGGCCGTAGCTCTTTTCCACGGCGTAGCGCCACGCGCCGTCGAGCGCCAGGGGTGGAAAGTCCGGCGCGGACGGACAAGCCAGGCGCATGGCATGAGCCGGCCCGGTCATGCCGCCCGCAAACTTGTTGCTGTGCACCCGCACGGCAATGACGTTGCGCCCCTCGCGCACCAGCCGCCCCGGCACCGTATACGTGCGCATCATGGCCCACGCCTCAGGCGTCTGCTGCATGGTGATGCTGCCGACCTGCTCGTTGTTGAAATACGTGACGTCGCTCTTGTCCGTGGCACCAATCGCCAGTTCCAGGTCCTTGCCAGCCCAGGCGGCAGGCACATCCACGACCTTGCGAAACCAGAAGATTCCGCTGAACTTGAGCCCGCGGCTCTGCCAGAACCCCGGCAGCACCATGTCCGCCCATTCACCTGCCGGATCGGGCAGTGCGGCCCAGCCCTGGCCGAAGCCCGAGTTCTCCGTGTCAGCCGTGCGCGCGTCGTGATCAGCCATCAGGGCCACCCACTCCTGGTGCCGGGCTTGAAAATTTTCGGGAAGATCGCGTTCACTGGCGTCCACCATCGGACGCAGCAACGGTTCGCCCAAGAGGCTGGCGCGGCTGGTCCAGGCTTCAGCAACCGTTCCACCCCAGGACGCGTTGATCAAGCCCACCGGCACCCGCAGACGCCGGTGCAGTTCGCGCCCAAAGCAGTACCCCACGGCAGAGAAGCCCTTCACAGACTCGGGCGTACATGCCGTCCAGGCTACGCCGGGAAACTCGGCATCCGGCTCATCCGCCGCACGCTGCGGCACCCCCAGCAGGCGAATATGCGGATACCGAGCCGCCGTCACTTCGGCGGCTGCATCCCTCGACTGATCGACGGTCATCTGCATGTTCGACTGACCCGAACAGAGCCAGACTTCACCCACCAGGACGTCAGAAAGTGTCACGGAGCCTTCGGGCGACGTGGCGATGAGCGTGCGGGGCTCGGAACTGGTGCTCATCGGCGGCAACGAGACGGACCACCGGCCGTCGGCGTCGGCCACGCCACGCACGTCCTGGCCGGCAAAGGAGACCTTCACCGACACCCCCGGGCTGGCGGTCCCCCACACGGAGACGGGCTGGGCCTGCTGCAACACCATATGGCTGGAAAATACGGATGCGAGTTTCACGTGCTGCTCCTGATGGTTGTGGGACACGCACCGCCGTTCAAACGGCGGCGCTGATTCCTGCACGATCAAGCCGCGGATGCTACCCCCCTCCCACACGAGTGGCAAGCGGAACGCATGCGGGACAGCAGGAAGTGCCGATGCCTCCTGCCGGTCAGCGCAAGGAAATCATGCGGTAGTAGAAAGGCCCGTTCGCGGTCGCATTGGTATCGACCCAAATCAGAGGCCCCGAGGCGGCAAACGCCTCCGCCACCGTGTCCCAGTCAGACTGGGCAAGAATCGAGGCGCGCTCCAACCGGTAACCATAGCCGGCCACTCCCGCCCAGCGCGTCTCGAAACCGAACGGCGTGTCCCCTTCCTCAAGGCCGACGCACAGCGGTTCCAGGAGCGCGCCCGCGATCAGAAAATCAAAAATGCCGGTGTTGTCCACAACGTTCGTGGCCAGCGCCGCGCTCGCCCCCCACGCAAAGACCTGGACCGGCGTGGCCGTGTGTCCCGTGGTCGACCATGACACAACAGGATTCGTGCCCGCGCCAAGATCCTGCAACATCTTCAGGCCACCGGTCTCGTGATCGGCCGTGACCACGATCAAGGTGTCAGTCCGGCCGGCGGCCCAGTTGGTGGCCACAGCCACCGCCCGCGAAAACTCCAGCACTTCGGGCACGCAGCGGTTGATGTCGTTGATATGGCAGGCATGGTCAATGCGACCGCCTTCCACCATCAGAAAGAAACCTTCCGGACGGTCCTCCAGCGCGGCCAAAGCCACCGCGGTCATCTCGGCAAGATGCGGCAGCCCGCCATACCCATCCCATTCGTAGGGCATATTGCCATTGCTGAACTGCCCGGAAACGGGTGTGGCGTCGTGGGGATCAAGCGCAAGCAACTCCGCGCGGTTGGTGACCACCACATACCCCGCGGCCTGCGCCGCCGCCGGGCTCAACCCCTGGCCGCCGCCG
Source organism: Lentisphaerota bacterium (assembly GCA_021413965.1). Lineage (GTDB taxonomy): Bacteria > Verrucomicrobiota > Kiritimatiellia > UBA8416 > JAIOPI01 > JAIOPI01. The sequence goes on from JAIOPI010000033.1 coordinate 182,574, forward strand.
CCCAGGAGAATCCGTGGACGTGAACGGGACAGGTAATCATCTGCGATTTGCGCTGTATTGCCGCGTACCGGTTCATGTGCGCCGAAAACCGCCGGCGTGGCGTCGGTCATGTATGCAGTCGTAACCAGTCCTGCGCAGCGGTGGGTCCGCTCCTGAAGATATTCAAGAACGGTGAGCACCTCGCCCGTCGATCCGGGAATCGCCATGCTGATCACGCCGTTGTTCGCCTTTCGTCCCGCCGCCATGGCGGTTCCGGCCGCAGCCGAATCTGTGACGGGCGCATTAGCGGAGGAGGTCGTCATCGTGCTCTTGTGGGGAAAGGTCTCGAACGAGAGCGGCGCGCCGAGGAACGCCTGTCCGACCTGCACTTGGGCGGGACCCATTCCGTCGCCGATGAACAGAATCACGTTACGCGCCGGCGCCGCGCCGGCATGAGCAGTCGACAGAAGCAGCGCGACGCCCATTGCGAGACACCCGCAGCCGTGGTTCGGCACGATACGGTTCAGCAATGAGAAAGTTTGACCGACAGACCACCGCTTGAATGTCATGTCCACCGCCTTCTTTTTGCTTTACCGCCTAGGCCAAAGGATAGCACGCCTCGCGGACCGCGACCACCCCCATGGTGCCACCCCGTGCACACAACCGCGAGGCCGCCCCCCCCCCTCCGGACAGGGACACACCACATGTGCACGCACTACCGCAAATGGGGACAGACCATATATCTGCAGATTGTTTGAACTATTTTCGGAATTCGGGGGGCGCGGACTCTTTATCTACATTAAGGGGGCGACTCTTTCCCACCCCCGGCAAGGAGCACCGTCATGAGGGCCGCCCGGATTAAAGAATTGGGACCTGCCTACTACCATGTCATCTCTCGCGTCGTGGACCGTCGCATGATCTTCGACGCCGATGAGAAGGAACGCTTCCGGATCTTGATGCGAGCGTGCGAAGCATTCAGTGCATTGCGCATCCTCACCTGGAGCGTGTTGGATAACCACTTCCATATTGTTCTGCATGTGCCTTCACGCGAGATGGTTAGCGACGAAACGCTTCTCCATCGGCTTGCGGCACTTTACAACCGTCGGACTGTCCAAAGCATCGAACGTCGCTTGAAGGAAAAGCGGAACGCTGGGGACGTTCAAGAGGCCGAGCGAATCAAGTCCGGCTACACCTATCGGATGTATGATCTGTCGGAGTTCGCCAAGACGCTCAAACAACGCCTAACTCAAGGTTACAACCGAAGGCACGGACGCAAGGGCACGCTTTGGGAAGAACGCTTCAAAAGCCTGGTCGTTGAAGGAGAGGATGAACCGCTCCTGAGTCTGGCCGCTTACGTGGATCTGAACGCCGTACGGGCGGGAATCGTTGCAGACCCTAAAGACTATCGCTTCTGCGGATACGGCGAAGCGGTCGCGGGCAATTCCAAGGCTCGAGAAGGATTGGCCATGGCTGTGCGAACGTTGGTTCCGACGCCCAACTGGGAACAGGTGTCCGCAATATACCGCCAATTCCTCTATATCCGGGGAGCGCAACGCGGCATGGACGAGTCTGGCAACCCGCTCCATCTTGGATTTTCGGCTCAGAACGTGGCAGCAATTCTGGACCAGGGCGGCACGCTTGGCATTGCCGAACTCCTGCATTGCCGGGTCCGCTACTTCATAGACGGCGCCATACTGGGCTCGCGCTCTTTTGTAAATGAAGCCTTTAAACGGCATCGCCAGTTTTTTGGTCGCAAGCGGCAATCCGGCGCTCGCCCAATGAAAGGCGGCAAGGCATGGGGTGATCTCTGCACGGCCCGTCGCTTGCGACTCTCCCCCATAATCGTGTCGAGTCCTCGCTAGCAGCCCGGATAACTCCGGTCCTAATCGTACACTCGGGTTACTCCCGAGGCCGGAGGGTCGGCCAGTCCATCCCTGCCACGCCTGACAATGAACGTTCTACCGTCGTTCTTCCTTAAGCGAAGACGCCAATTGACGGGCGCCATCCACTGAAGAAACATGTCCCGCCTTGCTTGCCCCATCAGTTACACCGGCACGAATGGTCTGTCCCCTTCAGAGGAGATCACACTGAACGGCGGCGCAACAATGGGATCAAACCGCACCTCGACAACTGCGGCCGGCTTGGCCCTCATGGCCGTGGGCAAGCACTCGCCAACCGGCCGCACGGCCGCAACCGTCAGCGCCCCACACCGGCACGAACCGCCCTCCGTCACCCCCTCGCCAGCACGTCGCTGCCGAGCGGCGGCAGTGTCAGCGTACCACGCACGCGTTTATCGTCCAGCAGGCGGCGATAGACCGCTTTCGGACCGAGCGCTACACGCTTCGCCGTTGTGCTGAAGTTCTGGAAGAACAGGTACGTTGCGCGGTCCTTCACCCGCTCCTGCACGGTAACACCCTGAGGCAGAACGGCCGGCACGGGCCGATGGAGCTTGAGGTCACGCGCCATCTTGCCATAGAAAGCGCGCAGGCAATCCACCTCGACGCGCGCCGCCACGTAGTAAGCCTGCCCCTTGCCGACGGCATGGCGCGTCAGCACCGGCAACCCCTTATAGAAGTCCTCATCATAGACAGCCAAAGCTTTGGCGCCCCGCAGCTGTGCCACCGCACAGACGTGCGCGGCGCTGAAACTGCGTTTCTTGCCGGCCCAGGCGCCCGCCACTTTCACGCGACGGCGCTCGCCCTCGCCCAGCACGTCCGTTTCCTCATTCCAAATACCGCATAGGTCCATCAGTCCGTCTCCGGGCCAGCCTCCCGTCAGGCACAGGTTATGCTGGTCGCAAATCCCCGAGAAGAAGGTCGTCACGAACACGCCGCCGGCCTCGACGAACGTGCGAACGCGCGCCGCCACCTGAGGCTTGAGCATCCACAGCAGCGGTGCAATCAGGACGCGATAGCCGCTGAAGTCCCGCTCGCTGTTGATCACATCCACCGCCAGCCCCTGGTCCCAGAATGGCTGGTAGTGATCGAGCATGACATCCGGGTACATCTCTCCCGTAAAGCCCGGACCATCCGACAACTCAATCCCCCAGCGCGATTCCCAGTCGTAAAGCATCGCGACTTCCGCGCGGACCGTGCTGCCCAGGATTTCCGGCATCCTGGCATAACGCCGGCTCAGATCGGCCACGCCGCGAAACTCGCGCGTGTGCTCATGGCCGACGTGATCCACCACCGCGCCGTGAAACTTCTCGACGGACCCGCGGCACTTGCGCCACTGAAAGTAGCACGTACCCTCCGCGCCGTGGCCCAGCGCCTGCAGCATCTCAGCCTGATGTAACCCCGGGCGCTTCAGGCGTGTCGGCTGGCGCCATTGCGGCGTGCCCGTGCAGCTTTCCATCAACATCCAGGGCCGGTCCGGCTTGAAACAGCGGTACAGGTTATCCTTGAAGCTGATGCCCGCGGCCGAGCGCGGCAGGTTTGGGTCCGAAGCCGAATACGCCGGGTACTGATCATCCGCGACAACATCGACAATTTCCGCCAGCTTGCTGTAGTCCACGTGGGAAAACAACCCCATGAAGTTGGTCGTGATGGGGATGCCCGCCGAGGCCGCGCGCAGCGGCTTCGCCTCCCACTGGTAGAAATCCCGCAGCTGGTGATTGATGAACCGCAGCCACGCGACGCGCATGCCATCGAGGCTGGAATCCCGCGGCTCGATCTGGTCCCATGCCGTGAACGTGTGGCTCCAGAAGGCGGTCCACCAGGCCGCATTAAGGGCATCGAGTGTGCCGTACGTCTGCTGCAGCCATTCGCGCCACCACTTCAGGCAGAGTTCGCAGTGGCATTCGCCGTTCATCTCGTTCGAGATGTGCCACATGGCCAAGGCCGGATGCTTGCCATAGCGCTCGGCGAGTTGCGTGTTCATGATCCGCACCTTCTCGCGATACACGGGCGACGACCAGCAGTGATTGTGGCGGTTGCGGTGCACGTCGCGCAGGCCCTGGCTGTTCACGCGCCGGATTTCCGGATACTTCAGCGACATCCAGGCCGGCTTTGACCCGCTGGGTGTGGCCAGGATCACCTTGTGACCGTCCCTGGCCATGCCATCCATGACCCGGTCGAGCCACCCAAAGGTAAAGCGCCCCTCTTCGGGTTCCAGGCTGGTCCAGGCAAAGATGCCAACCGAGAAGGCGTTGCAGCCTGCAAGCTTGATCAGCCGGAAATCTTCATCAACCACCTCCGGCGTTTTCTGCCATTGGTCAGGGTTGTAGTCGCCGCCATGCAGAATATGGTTGAAGCCGGAAATGATCGTCGGACGCAATTCGCTGCTCATCTTGCTGGTCCCTTCCTCGGGTTATGCAAAATCAGGTTCAGAAACGTGAAACCATAGCGCAGCCCGCCATCCCGTGCAACGCGAAGCCGGAGGCGACAGCCCCGCCAGCAGGGGCAGACCATGCCACGGCGCACCGAAACGGTTCGCCGCCGAAACCGGCATCGTGGCGCGAATCCCGCAGCCCCGGCAGGACCGGGCCTGCCGGTCGCGTCCGAGACACCCGTCCTCCATCAGGCAATCACGAGGGTGAAGGCATCGCCGCGATTCGCAAAGGTCAGGGCCTGGCGCTCAGGCGTCACCGCACGACCATCCAGCATCCATGTGGCGTCAGCGGACGCGCCGTGTACGATCACCCGGAAGCGTTCACGCGCAAACTCCGGAAAGCCCGTCCCCCCATCGCGCCTGGCGGTCAGCGTCAGTTGCCTTCCGGATCGCACCAGCGTGATCCGTGTGCGCACGCTGGCGCCGGCGGCGTGCGCATCGGTGAGGCCATCGTCCTCCTGCAGACGAGACGTGAACACGCCATCCTCCGCCGGAAGGAACACGTGCAGATCGAGTTGCACGGGGCGCAGCCCCTGGGTCGTCTCCGGAACATCGGGGAGCATCGGCACGACCGCGCCGCCTCGCGCGTACAGCGGGATGCGCTCCAGAGGGGCCTCGGCTACGATCTGCCGTGGCCCCGTGATGCTGGCCCCGGTGTACCAATCGATCCACGTTCCCGCCGGCAGGTACACCGAGCGTCGCGTGTCGCCCGCCCGCAGCACCGGCGCCACGAGCAGCGCCGGGCCGAACAGATACTGATCCTCGATGTCGCGGGCGCGGCGGTCGGCCTGATAATCAAACACCAGCGGGCGCTGGACGGGCGCCCCGGTCTCGGCCGACAGGACGAAGGCGCTGTACACATAAGGCAACAGCCGGTACCGAAGCTGGATGGCCTCGCGGCAAATTGCTTCAATCAACGGCCCAAACGTCCACGGATATTGATCCGGCTGGCCCGCGGCATTGTGGTTGCGGCAGAAAGGCGTCAGGGCGCCATATTGCATCCAGCGCGCGAGCAGTTCGCCGTGACACGGTTCGTTGAAGCCGCCGATGTCCGCGCCCACGAAGGGTTGCCCGGACAGCCCAAAGGCCGCCGCCATGGGGAGGCTCATGGCCAGATGCTCCCAGCGCGAACAATTGTCCCCCATCCAGTTGGCCGCGTAGCGCTGGATGCCCGCAAACCCCGCGCGGCTGAGTACGAAGGTGCGCCGCCCGGGCAGCGCCGCCCGCAGCCCCTCGACGGTGCCCATCGCCATCAGGAGCGCGTACTGGTTGTGATATTGCGCGTGCGGGTGGCAGCCGCCATCCACACCGGCAAACCCCATCTCCTGCATGTCAACGTTGGGCGCCGGGAAGAGCGCCGGCTCGTTCATGTCATTCCAGATGCCGTCGAGACCGGAGCGGACGTGTGCCGCATTGAGCCGCCCCCACCACGCACGCGCCGCAGGGGTGCTGAAGTCGGGGAACGCGGTGCGCCCGGGCCACACGTCAGACAGAAAGAGGCGCCCCGCCGGCGTCCGGCAAAACAGATGTTCGGCCACCCCCTGATCAAATACCGCGTACCCGCGCTCGGCCTTTACGCCGGGATCGATGATGGTGATGACCCGCAACCCCAGCACCCGCAGTTCCTCCAGCATGCCCGCCACGTCGGGAAATTTCTGCGTGTCCCATGTAAAGACACGGAAGCCGTTCATGTAGTCGATGTCGAGCCAGGCGACGTCGCAGGGGATGTGCTTGGCGCGATAGGTGCGCACCATCTCCATGAACGTGTCCCGCGTGTAATTGAACCAGCGACACTGGTGGTAGCCGAGGCTCCACAGGGGTGGCAGCGCCATGCGCCCCGTCACCCAGGTGTAGCCCTCGAGAATGGCCGCCAGCGAGGGGCCGGCGAAGATGTATTCCGTGTACTGGCCGCCGAAGAAGGCAATCTTCACGCCGTGGCGCGTGAAGTCGAAATATCCTTTGTAACCGTTGTCGATGAAGAACCCGGCGGCGGGTTGACCGTCCGCCTTGCCGTCGACGTGATAGAAGAAGGGAATGGAGACGTAATAGGGTTCATAGGCCGTGCCGCACGGATCCTTCTCCGGTGCGCCGGCGGGCAGGGCCGCTGTTTCGGCGCAGGGCGCGGAGTAGATATCCTGGTTCCAAAGCACATAGGAATGTCCCGCGCGATCGAACGGGCCCGTCTTCTCGCCCAACCCCAGGATCGCATCTTCCGGCTCGCATTGGCGCGCCACCACGAACCGGTCGTTGAGCGCCCCGTACGCCTCGCTGCCGCCATCTCCACGCCGCGCGCTGCGCATGATGCGCGAGCCGTCAGGGCGCTCGATGTCGATGGCAAACGACTGGCGCGCAATGCGCAGCACGCAGGCACTCGTACGCACTGTGATCGTGTCGGCGGTTTCCGCCACCTCGAAGGCGGGCACCGGTCCCGGCGAAAAGCAGGCGGCATGCGTGGGCTGCTCGTCGAACATCCCGGCCACGCTGATCTTCAACCGCAGGATGTCTGCGCGCAACACGTCCACACGCAGGATCTCACGATCAACCGCCAGGCGCACCCCCGTCGGCGTGCGCTCGACCACACCCGCACGTTGGAGAAACTCAAACCCCCGCGTATCGATGAGATTATGCATGATGACCTGTCGGCATGACGTTTTGCCATGGCTATGCGCGCGCGACTCGACCCTGCGGCAGTTTTTCAGAACCGCGGCATGGCCTCCAGTGAAATGCGTGCCGCGTTTGCGTTGCCCTGCCCGGCAAGTCTCCGGTATATATGCGCCACCAGAACCGGGGACCGTGCAGACGGACACAACGGCGAAAGCGAGGGGCAGGTGGGAATGCAAGTGATGAACCAATGGGCACGCATCCTGGGCGGCAGCATACTGGCCCTGGCCTTGGCGGTGCCCTTTGTCGGATGCGAGAGCGGCGGGGACGACAACGGCGCGCCTGAGGATACCGAGAAGTCCGGCGGTTCAGGATCCGACAACAACGGCGCGCCGACCGTCAACCTGGTGGGATTCTGGGAGGGTACCGATGCCGAAGGTTATAATTTCGCCATGAACATCAAGGCACAGAACGGGAACAAGGTGAGCGGGCAATGGGCCAGCACCCGCGGGACCCCCGCGGTTCTGGATGGCACGGTTTCAGGCAAAACCTTCACCTACACGGCCACGTGGCCGACGGGCTCGACAGTCGGGGGGCAGACGGGCAAGGACCAGACCGTCGGCACAGCCAACGTCGAAGGCAAGACGATGACGGCCACCGCGACGCCAACGATTCACAGCGGCACCTTCATCCGCATCAGCGATCCGCGCCCCTAGACCCGTCGCTGCCCGCCGATAGTAGAAGGGCCTTTGACCACGAAGGCCCCCCGTGCGACGTTACGTCCGTTTTGATCCGTAGGCCGGACGCCAGGTCTGCACGGGGCGGCGGGCGCGCTCCATGACCGCAAAGAAGTCGAGTACGCTGTCGGGCGTCACCGCCATGGGCTGGCGCTGGCGCAGGACTTCGAAGACATTGTCGTAAAACGTCGGCCGCACGTCCTCCGGTACGCGCAGCCGTGTTTCCTGCCACGGCAGTTTGTCGTCATTGCCATAGCGCCGGCCCACGGCGGGGCCGGTCCGAACTGGCAGCGGCGGCACGCGGCGCGGATCGAAGTGGCGGATCACCGTTTCGCCCTGGTCACACACCAGCGTGCCGGAGGTTCCCCAGACCGTCCACATCGGCAACGGGATGGCGGACGATGTGGAGAGGAAGATATCCGCCACGGCGCCATTGCGCGCGCGCAACAGCACGCGCACATGGTCTTCGCAGTCGCCTGAATCCGAGACCAGTTTGAGATCGCTCCACACGTCAGTGACGGGCGCCCCCAGCATCTGCATGACCGAGTCGATGTAGTGCGTGCCGTGGTTGTTCAGCAGCCCGCCGTGATTTTTGCGCAGCGTCTGCCAGTCATTGCGCCGGCTGAAGGAGGAGATGCAGACTCGGATTTCGAACACGCGCCCCAGGATGCCGCTGGCGATCGTATCGCGCAGATGGCGGATGGCAGGCTGGAATCGGTAATTGTGATGCGCGAACAGCTTGCGCCGGGAGGCCGCCGCCGCCCGTACCATGCCCCGCGCCTCCTTGAGATCCCGCGCGATGGGCTTCTCTACCACCACGTGAAAGCCGGCCCGCAGCGCGTCACAGGAGATGGGCGCGTGCAGGGGGGACGGGGTTGCGTTGATTATCAGTTCGGCGTCGCAGGCGGCCAGCAGAGCCGCGGGGGTGCGATGCACCGCACAACCGAGTTCCGTCTGCGCCTGGGCGCGCCGCTCCTCCACCGCGTCAGCCACCGCCACGATCCGGAAGCGGGGATCATCGCGCAGTGCGCGCACGTGAATATCCCAGCCGGCGCGACCAAGTCCGAGCACACCGACCGTAATGGGGGTTATCTTGCGCATGGGCCTGTCCTTCTGTTTACGCTCGCGGCGATCATGTCCCGTCGCGCCGGCGCGATCTCAGACGGCGGGCGGCACCTCTTCACCGGCATTCAGCAGCCGCGCCTGCCGTTCGACGGGCTCCGGCTCGACCACCTCCTGCGTGGTCACACCCAGCTCCCGGAAGCGGCGCGCCGATGGCAGCAACCTGCTTTCAGCGGAACCCACGGCATCGTTATACGAACGCACCGCCGCGTCCAGGCTCCGTCCGGTCTTCTGCAGGTGGCCAAGAAAAACGGCAAGGCGCTCGCACAAATCGTGACCTTCGCCGGCAATCTGGCGGGCATTGTCAGCAATGGCCTGCTGCTGCCAGCCGTAAGCGATGGATTTGAGCAACCCGTAGAGCGTCACGGGTGTGGCCAGCAGGACGTGCTGCCGCAGTCCGTCCTCCAGCAATTGGGGATCTTCCTCGTACGACGCGCTGAGGCAGGCTTCGTTGGGCACGAACATCACGACGACCTCGGGCGTGCGCTCGAACTGCTTCCAGTACTCCTTGCGCCCCAGTGCCGTGACGTGGGTGCGCATGGCGGCGGCGTGCGACTTCAAGCGGGCACGGCGGGTGGCCTCATCGAGCGCCTCGGTCGCCTGCAGAAAATGTTCGAGCGGCGTCTTGGCATCGACCGGCAGGAGCCCGCCATTGGGCAGCTGAATCAACATATCCGGACGCTGGTCGCCGGCCTGCACCTGGACCTCGAAATCGACGTGGTTCGCCATGCCGGCCATCTCGACAATGCGGCGCAGCTGCAGTTCACCCCATTGCCCACGTCCGCGCGCGTTGGTGGTCAACGCCGCGCGCAGATGGCCGGTTTCATCGCGCAGTTCGCGGTGCGCCAGCTTCAGCTCCCCGATATGCTGCTCGAGCGTGCGGTAGGCGCCTTCGCGCTTCTGCTCGAGCTGGCGGACCTGATCATCGAGCGCCTTGAGGGTCCTCTCGACGGGCTGCACAAGATTGGTGAACTGCTCACGCTGAACGGACCAGTCGCCTTTGATCTGGTTCAAGGCCCCGTCGAGTTGCTCGCGGGTCTGGCGCGTGAAGGCATCGGCGTTGGCATGCAGCGCCTTGGCGGCCAGCGCATCGAAGGCCTCGCGCAGGCGCGCGTCAGCCTGCGCAGACCACGCCAGCTTTTCGCCATCGGCCGCACGGGCCTGCTCCAGGGCGGCGATCTGCGCCTGCAAACGGCCGGCCACGGCGCCATGACGGACCGCCGCCGCCAGCCACCCGATAAGCAGACCGGCCGCCGCCGCCAGGATGGCGACGATGATGAGGGCAACCGTGGACATGCCCATCTTATAGAGCCGGACAGGAAGGGCTGCCAAGCGGCAAAAGCAAAGCCACGGCAGGGACCGGACTGACAACTGGCGCATCGCGGGCGGGATGCCCCGTGGCGTGCCCCCATGGGGCCACCCGCCAGTCCCGTCAGGCCGGCCGCCCCGCCAGCACGCGCGCGACCTCCTGCTCCCACGTCCCCGCCACCGTGATGCCGTACTCCTTCAGCCCGCCCGTCGCCTTCGGGCCGGTCACATACGGCCGGCAGTTGCGGTCTTCCGCCAGCAGTTCGGCGGACGCGTAATCCGCGCGCAGGTAGTGCAGAGCCAGACCGGCGCGGTCCTGATCGGTTCCGTTGGTGCCCGTGGCGTGGGCCGTGCCGTAGCAGAAGAAGGCCGCCCCGCCCGCCGGCAGCTTGGCATACACGGCACGCTCTTCCGGCGGCCAGCAGCGGATGTGGTGATCGCTCTCCGGGTCGCGCTTGTGTTCGTAGACTTCGCGGAACGATCCCGGGATGAGGCGCATCGTGCCGTTTTCCACCGTCGCGTCGTGCAGGGCCGACCACACCGCCGTGCCCATCAGCGGGTCAGGGATCTTGAAGTAGGCGTTATCCTGGTGCCAGTTGGTCGGCGCGCCGGTCCGGGCCGGCTTGAGAAAGATTTGGTCCAGCTGCTGAATGGCCGGGCTTCCGATGAGACGGGTCACGGCGTCGACGACCTTGGGAACGAACCCGACGGCGCGGAAGAACGGGCTCGTGTGCCAGATGGGACATATCTGGAGATTCTGCTGGGTCTGCGAATGCGTCTTGCCGTCGCCTTCCGTTTTGACGTTGCGCAACTTGCCATTCCGGACCAGCGTGGCCAGTTCCGCGCGCATGGCATCCACCTCGCGCGGCGACCAGAAATCCGGCACCAACGTATACCCTTCGGTCTTGAACTGCTGCACATTGGCATCGGTCAGCGGCATGGTATGAACCTCCCTCGACATCTCGGCACCCGGACACCCGTGGCGGCTTACGCGGCCACGGGAAGCCTAGCGAGGAATCCCGGCCGTACTCAAGGGGATTGCACGCCGGCCGGCGCCCGACATGCCAGATCGCGTGTCACCCCGGCAGCGTCACACCCAGCAGCGCCGCCAAGGCCAGCGCGCCGATGGCCACGCCGCGCAAGGTCACCGCGGCGCCCACCAGGCCCGCCCGCAGTTTCCGGGTGGCGATGCCCAGCATGGCGCCGACCACCAGCAGCAGGATGAATTTAAGGCCGATGACGCCCCAGTAATGCCCGCCCAGCGCCGCCGTGCCGGCCGCATGCATTTGCCAGCCCAGCAAGCCGAGGCCCACGACAAACCCGACGCCCAGCAGGGTGTAGATCAACCCCGTGCCCACGCGCGCGCCAGCCGCGGAATCGCGCCACTCGCGCGGCAACCCGAACTGGATCACCAGCAGCCCGCCAAACGTACCCAGCATGCACAGCACGTGGACCCAAACCAGCAGATCATGCAACACCATTGTCCGTCCTCCCGCTTTATACCCAATTGGACCGACCGCCCGCGCCCGGAGGTCGCAGGCCACCATCCTCTGCCGAGGACGGACTAGTAACTCATGGAGTTCAGCCGGACCTTGCCCCGGAAAATATAGTAGATGCTGGCCGTGTAGGCGAGCACGAGCGGTACGCCAATCGCCGCGATTACCAGCATGATCGACAGCGTCTTGGGCGACGATGCCGCGTTGTAGATGGTCAGGCTGAAGTCCGGCGCCGGCCGGGAGAGCACGAGGTTGGGATACACGCCGATGGCGAACAGCGCCATCAGCCCCGCCATGCAGGCGCACGACGACAGGAAGGCGCGGAAATCATGGCCGCGGTGAATCTCCCGCGGAATGTTGGCAATGGCCAGCATGGTCAGGACGGGAACCAGGAAGGACGTCGGGTGCGCCTTGAAACGCTCGGCCATGTAGGGGGCGTAAACGAGCGTCGCCATCGTGGTCAGGGCGTACGTGATGATGAAGGCGATGATCGTGTTGTTCACCCAGCCCCGCACCTTCTGCTGCACCTCGCCCTCGGTCTTGAGCACGATGTAGATCGCGCCGTGCATCATGAAAAGCGCCACGGTCGTCACGCCCATCATCAGCGCGTAGGGATGCAGCAGTCGCAGCAGCCCGCCGCGATACTCCAGGTCCGGATCGATGGGCAGCCCCCAGATGACATTGCCGAACGCGATTCCCAGCAGGAAGCTCGACAGGATACTGGCCACGCTGAAGCTCACATCCCAGGTCTGGCGCCACCACCGCGCGGGGTGCTTGCTACGAAACTCGATGGCCACGGCGCGGAAGATCAACGCGAACAGCAGCAGGATGAATGGCAGGTAGAAACCCGAAAAGACGGTGGCATACACGTCGGGAAAAGCGGCAAACAGCGCGCCGCCACCCGTGACGAGCCACACTTCATTGCCGTCCCAAACAGGGCCGATTGCATTCAGGAAGAGGCGCCGCTCGTCGTCGCGGCGCACGAGCAGGTGCAGCGCCCCGACCCCGAGGTCGAACCCGTCCAGGATGGCGTACCCCGCCAGCAGCGTCGTCAGCAGGATGAACCAGATGGTATTGAGATCAGGCATGCCGCGTCACCATTGACCTTTGCGAAACTTGGACGTCCCGCCTCACGCCCGCTGTCCGTCGGTCACCAGATCCTCGTCCAGTGGCCCGTGTTTGATCTTGCGGTCCAGGAGAAAGATGAACAAGGCGAAGAGCAGCACGTAGATCAGCCCGAACAGGATCAGAGACGTCACGATGTGCGGTCCGGTCACCACGGGCGAAATGCCCTCGTGGGTGCGCAGCAGGCCGTAGACAATCCACGGCTGGCGCCCGACCTCGGCCGTCATCCAGCCCGCCTGGTTCGCGAGTTGCGGCCCCAGCACGGCCACCACGAACGTCCACAGCAGCCAGCGCTGCTCCGCGAGCGTGCCGCGCCACACGTAATACAGGCCGACAAAGCTGAGTCCGATCAGCGCCATGCCGATGACGACCATCAGATGGAAGGCCTGAAACACGGCGTTCACGGGCGGGCGGTCGCCCGGCGGAATCGCGTCCAGGCCCGTCACCGGATGGCTGGCGTCCCCGTAGGTCAACCAGCTCAGCATGCCGGGCAGCTTCAGCCCGTACGTGCGACCGGCATCCTCATCCACCCATCCGACGAGGTACATGCCGGCCGGGGCGGACGCCTCGAAATGCCCCTCCATCGCCGCGAGTTTCGCGGGCTGATAATCCGCCACGATGCGGCCGCTGTGATGCCCGGTGATGAGCGACCCGAGGCAGGCCACCAGCGCCTGGGCGAGCGCGAAGGTGATCGACGCCTTGGCGAACACCACGTGCCGCCGGCGCAGCAGATAGAACGCGCTCACGCTCAGGACCAGAAAGGCCCCGGCCTGCCAAGCGCCGAGCAGCGTGTGCTGCAGCCGCGTCATGGCCGATGGATTGAAGATCATCTCCGCGAAGTTCACGATTTCAGCCCGCGTGCGCGTGCCATCCGTGACGAGGTGATACCCTGCCGGGGTCTGCATCCACGATCCCGCCACCACGATCCAGACGGCGCTGAAATGCGCCCCCAGGCACACCATCAGCGTGGAGAAGAAGTGCAGGCGCGGCCCGATCTTATCCCACCCGAACAGCAGCAGGGCGAGAAAGCCGGACTCGAGAAAGAAGGCAAAAATCCCCTCGGCCGCCAGCATGCTGCCGAAGACGTCACCGACGAACCGCGAATAGGTCGCCCAGTTCGTGCCGAACTCGAACTCCATCACGATACCGGTGGACACGCCGAGTGCGAACGTCAGCCCGAAGATGCGCACCCAGAACTTGGCCATCTGCCGGTAGAGCGGGTTGCGCGTGAGCAGGTGGGCCCCCTCGACCAGCACCAGGAACATGCCGAGGCCGATGCTCAAGGGCGGGAAGATATAGTGGAAGGCGATGGTCAGCGCAAACTGCAGCCGGGCAAGCAACACGACATCCATGGACGCGATCCCTTGTGGTTACCGTCAGTTATGCCTGCGCCGGCGCCAGGATGCAAAGGCATTCGGCGTGGCCCGCCAGAGTCAGCGCGCCGGCGGCGCTCCAACGCGCACCAGTTCCACCCAGTGCACGGCGCGCCGGCCCGTGAAGTGCTGGATCTGGTGGCGGCAACTGAAGCCGCACGCCACGAGCGCCGTGTCCGCGGGCGCCGCGCGCACGGCCGGAAAGAGCCGCCGCTCGCCAATCGCCTGGGACAGCGCCAGGTGCTCCTTCTCGTAGCCGAACGAACCGGCCATGCCGCAGCAACCGGAATCCACTTCCTTCACACTCACCCCCGGCAACCCGCCGAGGATGGCCTTCATGGCGGCCGTGCCGAACAGGGTCTTCTGATGACAATGACCGTGCAGCAGAATGGACGGGGATGTGCTTTCCAGCCGGCAGGTCAGGCGCCCGGCGGCCATCTCGCGCGCCAGAAAGACGTCGATCATCGTGACGTTCTGCTCGATGCGCTTGGCCAACGCGGCATCGTCAATCAGGTCCGGCAGATCGTCCACAAGCGCCGAGGCGCAGCCCGGCTCGAGCACCACCACCGGGATGCCACGCTCGACGAAGCGGTCGAGATTCTGCAGGGTCACCAACCCGTCGCGCTTGGCTTCGCGCAGGAAACCGTGCGAGATGCGCGTGCGCTGGCAGCAACCGACATCGGCCAGCAGCACCTCGTAGCCGCAGGATTCGAGCAACTCCACGGCCGCGCGGCCCACGCCAGGCTCGTGGCAGGTCATGTAGGTGTCCCCGAACAACGCCACCTTGGGGCGCGCACCGGGGAAAGCCGACAGGGCGGGTGCCGGCCGATTGGCGAACCAGACCGGGAACGGCTCGCGCGCATACGCGGGCAGGTGGCGCGCGCGGCTGAACCCCAGCGCGACCTCGATCAGCCAGCGCGCGGGTGACGAGGCCTGCACGGCATTCACCACGGGCGCCAGCGCCCCCGCGAGACGTCGCGCCAGCGCCGGCGAGGCCGCGATCAGCCGTTCACGCCGCGTGGCACCATGCTTGTCGTGATACTGCTGCAGGAATTCGCCCTTGAACTTGGCCACGTCCACGTTGCTGGGGCACTCCGTCTTGCAACTCTTGCAGGAGAGGCACAGGTCCAACGTCTGGAACAGCCGCGGGCTGGTCAGCGCGTCGGGTCCGAGCTGGCCCGTCATGGCGAGTCGCAGGGCGTTGGCGCGCCCGCGCGTGGAGTGTTCCTCGTCGCGCGTGACCATGTAGCTCGGGCACATCGTGCCGGTCAGCGTCTTGCGGCACTGCCCCACGCCGGTGCACATCTCCACCGCAGCCGCAAAGCTGCCATCCTCACGGTAGTGGTATTCCGTCTTCAGCGGCTGCGCGCGGTAGGCCGTGCCGTAGCGCAGGTTGTGGTCCATGGGCTCGGCATCCACGATCTTGCCCGGATTGAGCAGGCCACGCGGATCGAAGAGCTGCTTGACCTCCTTGAACGCCCCGTACAGCCTGGTGCCAAAGACGCGCTCCATGAACGGGCTGCGCACCAGGCCATCCCCGTGCTCCCCGCTCCATGAACCGCCGTACTCCATCACCAGCGCCAGCGTCTGATCGGCGATGGACTTCATACGCGCGATGTCCGCCGCCTGCCGCAGGTCGAGCACGGGGCGCACATGGAGCAGCCCTACGCTGGCATGCGCGTACATGGTGACGTTCGTGTCGTGCGCATGGCAGATCTTGATGACGCGGTCGATGTACTCCGGCAGCACGGCCACCGGCACGCAGGCATCCTCGATGAACGGGATGGGCTTGCGGTCGCCTTTGATGCCCAGCATCAGCCCCAACCCGCTCTTGCGCACCGCCCACACGTTCGCCTGCGAACCCGCCTCCGTCATCACCGGGTAGGCATAGCCCATCCCGCGCGACCGCAAATCGTCCGCCACGGCCTGCACCCGGCGCGCCGCCTCCTCTGCGGAATCGGCGTAGAACTCGACAATCAGGGCCGCCGCAGGATCGCCCGCAATGAAGCCCGCCTGCGCCGCCGTGGCGCGATTGCCCCGCGCCATCCGCAGCACGATGCGATCCAGCAACTCGACCGCCGACGGCTTGTGCGCCAGGATTGATTCGACGGCGCGAATGGATCCCAGCAGGTCGTGAAAATGCGCCACGCAGAGCGCGGTGTGGCGTGGCAGCGGCTCAAGGTTTAGCGTGGCGTCCAGAATCACCGCCAGCGTGCCCTCGCTCCCGCAGATCAGCTTGGAAAGATTCCAGTGCTCGTGGTCAACGAACGCGTCCAGGTTGTAGCCGCCGACGCGGCGCATGACCTTGGGGAAGCGCGTGCGGATTTCGTCTCGATGGGTCTGGATGATGTCGCGCAGGCCGCGGTGAATCCGTCCCTCGCGCGTGGACTGCAGCGCCTTGAAGTCATAGGCGGTCGGCGTCAGCGGGCCAAGCGTCAGGCGCGTGCCGTCCGCCAGCAGCACGGTCAGCCCGAGCACGTGGTCCACCGTCTTGCCGTACAGGAGGCTGCGCATGCCGGAGGCGTTGTTGGCGATCATGCCGCCGACGTTGGCGCGCGAAGTGGTGGCGGGATCGGGCGCGAAGTGCAGGCCGTGCGGCGCGAGCAGGGCGTTGAGTTCGTCGCGCACGAGCCCCGGTTGCACCCGTACGCGGCGCTCGGCCACGTTCAACTCCAACACCCCGTTCATGTACTTGGAGAAATCCAGAACCAGCGCGCGGGCGACGGTCTGCCCGGAAAGGCTCGTGCCGCCACCACGGGGCAGCACCGCCACCCCGTACTCCGCGGCAATGCGCATGGCGGCCGCCACATCGTCTTCGTTGCGCGGCACGACCAGCCCAATCGGCTGGATCTGGTAGCTGCTCGCGTCCGTGGCGTAAAGCCCCAGTACATGCGGGTCAAAGGACACCTCGCCGTGGATCTCCCACCGCAGGGCCTTCTCAAGCGCGTGATCGTGGACCGTAGTCATGGCGTATTCAAGAGCCTTGCCGCCACGTGCGGGCGGCCCCTTCCGTAAGTTCGCCGCAGCATAGGCGTCCGCCTCAGCCTTGGCAATCCCGGGGCGACCTCCCGGGGCGACCTCCGAATCCCATCCACCGGCTGATCACTCCATGTCCGCCGGAAATGCTCACGAAAGAACCGCACAACAAGGTCTGTCCCTACCCGTCCGTCCCCCGAAGAAATCGTCGACAAGGGTCTGTCCCTATCCACCCCACGTATGCTCAAACCCCTCACCAGGCCAGAAACTTCGGTCATATTATTAAAGGGGCCGCCAGAAACCCGAATCCGCCCTTGCACTATCTTGTCACGGTTAGTACATTATATCCTCCTATTTTGCGAACGCTGAACCCGGTCGCGGCACAAGGAGCCGGCTACTATGTCCGTCAAGAATCCGTCAATCGCGATCACTCCCGGCGCACGTCCGGAGATCACCGACCGCTATTACCGCGTCTATACCTACCAGTCCGTCGATCGCGTCCCCGACCTCGAATTCGGCTACTGGCCCCAGACCATCCGCCGCTGGCTGAAGGAAGGCCTGCCCCTCGAACTGACGCGCGAGGAAACCAACGATATGTTCTGTCCGAAGGTCGACGCCTACTTCGGCTTCGAATACGACCGCTACCCACTGCCGCTCAAAATCGGCATGAACCCCGCCTTCGAGGAAGTCGTCCTCGAGAAGAAGGCCAATTCCGAGGTCGTGCGCGGCACGGATGGCATCGTCGCCGAGCGCTATAAGAACGACTCCGATGACAGCTCCATCCCCCATTACCTGGAATTCCCGGTCAAGACCCCCGAGGACTGGACCGAGGTCAAGACGCGCTACCAGCTCGACGACCCCTCCCGCGTCGTCCCGGCCAGCGAACTCGAGGGCGCGCGCCGCGCCATGGCCGAGGGCCACTCCATCCGCGTCTTCTTCGTCGGCTTCTACGGCCAGCTCCGTAACTGGCTCGGCATGGAAAATCTCTCCTACGCGTTCTACGACTACCCGGACATGATCCACGACATGATGGACCTCTGGGCGGAACTCGCCGCGCGCCAGATCGAACAACTCCCCCCCGACATCCGCATCGATAAGATCGACTGGTGGGAAGACATGGCCAGCCGCAACGGCCCCCTCGTCAGCCCCGCCCAGTTCCGGGAGTTCATCCAGCCCGCCTACCGCCGCGTCATGCAGGCCGCCCGCAAGCGCGGCTGCGTCGTGTGCCTCGTCGACTCCGATGGCGACCCGCACGACATCGTGGCCAATTTCCTCGAGGAAGGCGTGAACGTGATGTTCCCGCTGGAAGTGACCGCGGGTGTGGACCCCTACGCGTGGCGCAAGGAATTCGGCCTGGAGATGCGCCTGCAGGGCGGCATTGCCAAGACACCCCTCGTGGAAGGCGGCGCGGCCATCGATCGTGAACTGGAACGCATCCGCCCCCTGCTCGAACAGGGCGGCTACATCCCGCACCTTGACCACCTGGTGCCACCGGATATTTCCTTCGACCACTACCGCCAGTATCTCGACAAGAAGCGCAGGCTGATCGGGAAGTAGGCCGCAGCCGCCCGCGCCCCGCGATCGCCATCTTTTTACGGAATACTCACACTCCCCTCACACACCACGCCTACCGTGTCGTGGTCTTCGCCGTTGCTTGGTTAGCGATTCGTGGCGAAGGGCTGCAGGCGGTCGTCTCTTGCATAAAGAGACGCCGCGGACCAGAGGTGGGACGGATGCGCGGCACGGTGGTGGGTGGATTCTTGAGTGCAGCATGGATGGGCCTCTTGCTTGTCACAAGGCCCGCCCATGCCCGACCACCCACCACCATCTTCTCCTTCTCCTCAACCCCAGCCATCACGCTGGATACCGATGGCGACAGCCTCGCCGACAACTGGGAAAGCCGCCACGGCCTCGACCCCCTGAATGCAGCGGACGCGTCACTCGACTTCGACGGCGACGGCCTCGACGCCCGCGGCGAGTACGCCGTCGGCGGCGATCCCTGGTGTCTGGACTCCAACCGCGACGGCCTGCCCGACGGAATCCCCGCCAGCAGCACCGCCAGCCAACCTCCCGCCGATGCCGACCAGGATGGGCTCCCCGACGCCTGGGAGTTCCACTGGCTGGGCCGGACCGATCTCGCCGCCGGCGCGGATACGGACGGCGATGGGTGCACTCTGCTGATGGAGTGGCAGCACGGGCTCGACCCGCTGGCGGCCGACCTCCCCGACGATCTGAACCAAACGCATCTGTCCGTGCAGCGCCCCACGCTATGAATCACCCCACGCCGGCCATCAGCACCCACGCCCCCCGGTCCCTCATCCTGCCCCTTGCCGCCGCCCTCTTCATGGCCGTCCCCAATGCGCGGGCAGGCGAAGGGGCACACTACATCCCCGCTTACAATGAGTTGGTCCAGATGATCTGGAGCCGCTGTGATCTGGTTGGCGTCAGCCGGGGCACGCTGACCCTCAAGGATGCCGCCACCAGCAGCGTCCTGGGCACGGACATCTTCGCCCTTCAGAACAAGACAGCGGAACTGATGGCTCACTTCATCCAGCAACCGCTCTCCAATGCAGGCCCCTGGAACGTCAGCGATGCGTACGCGCTCAAGGCCTTCCCCACGCTCGCACCTCCCAGCGGCGCCTCCTTCCTGCTCATTCCCGAGATCTACACCGACAATCGGCAACCGGTCCGATCCACGACCAGTGTGCCCGCCGATCAATTGCCGGTGCTCTGGGAGCAGTTCATGGACATCCAGCAGACCCTGCGCCAGATGCGCTACACCATCAAACTTGGAGCCTGGAGCGCGGAGGGCGCCAGCAATCGCCGGTCGGGCCAGGGCTCCACCTACGGCAGCTGGAGCGAAGCGCAGGCAGCCACCCTCACCGCCTTCCGAAACAGCCCGCCGGTCGCGTCCGCGGAGGCCCCGTGCTTTGTCACGGGCGCCATGCGCACCTCGCAACCGCCCAACAGCCTGCTTTCAGCGGAAGCCATTGTCGTCGGCTCGCGCCTCGTGGTGACCGGCATCACCAACCTGCCCCACCGCATCACCTTCTATGCCTACAGCCGCACCTATCCCCTCCCGTTTCCCCAACCGGTCACGTCTTCCATCTGGGATGCCTACGATCAGCCGCAGCTCTATCAAAACACGTGGACGGCATTCGGCAGCGGAGCCGCGGACGCGACCGGCCGCGCCGTATCGCCCCAGCTCGGCCCCACCGCCGCATCCGTCTCCACCGTGTCGCGTTGGTGCGATCCGCCGGGCGACCCCATCCCGCTGGGCGTCACGGCCACGCGAGCCGTGCGGGGCTTTGTCGCGGATGTCGGCGCCGCCGTTATCGAATGGCCGAATCTCTATGACAAAGAACTGGTCCGCCCCGCGTTGTCAGACGACGAGGAAGACGGCCTGGTTTACGCCGGCTGCGCCTGCACTGCCTGCGCCCCGAGCGCCGATCCCGCATGGCGGGACATGCAGGCCAACCCCGCCTGCCGCTTCCGCCTCGGCGTCTCCAGCGGCCTCACCAACGGCGGCCTGCGCGTGCAAGCCTACATCACCGAATGGTACGAAGGCGGGCAGCCCCAGCAGATGCTCAACCTCGACACCCACGCGCGCCTGCTCAAGGACCCCAACGCCAAGTGGGAATTCATGTTCGTGAAACGCCCCTCCGGACACGAGGTGCTCTTCTGCCTCAGCGGCGCCCGCGCGGGCAGCCCCATCGACAGCCAGGCCTCCTACCGAGCGGCCAAAGCCGGGACGCTCCGGGAACTGCAGTTCGCCGGACAGGACAGCATCGTGCACGTCTTCGGCGGCTACGGCTCCGCCTCAGGCGTCCCCGGCGCCCTCGAGGTCAATGAAGTGCGCGCCGTCATCGACCACCACCCGGTCAGCGTACAGCGCGGCGTCCGAGCGTTCGGCGACGGCAACACGGCATCGTGGCCCGGCTTGTCGGTCATCAAGTTGCGCAGCAACAACCGCCGCATCAAGTATGTGAACAGCCCGCTCTACTCCACCGCCGCGCCACAATACGCGCTGGCGGGATCCGACCTCATCACCAGCGTCACCCTCACCGACGCCGGGGGCGCCCCGGCCGGCGGAACCGATATTGCGGCGGGAAGCCGCATCTTCAACACACGCGACGCCGCCGGCACCCTGCGCGACAAGGTGCGGATCGCCATCAGCGCGGAGGGCGCCGAGATCTGGCGCTATGGGGCACAGGCCGACCCGGCGCAGCAGACCTTCGAGCGCCTCCTGCCGGACGCGGCCCCCGGCACGCTCCGCGTGCGTCGCACCGTCATCACCAACCCCGGCCAGGCCGACGCGCACAGCAATGTGCTCGAGCGCGTCCTCACGTCCTTCCCCTGGGGCCACGCCCTGACCGCCGAGGTCGCGGGCCCCGACTCCCCCGACCCGCAGGTCACGCGCTACAGCTATTTCTCCGATCCGGCCGACACGAACTCGTACGCGCGCCGCCGGTTGATCGAAACCCCCGATGGCGGCTGGACCCGATTCGACTACGACGCACAGGGTCGCACCACAACCCGCGTGGAGCCCTTTGGCGACTCGCCGGCCGACGCACCGGAGGCGCAGTGCCGCGTGACACGCACCATGTTCGCCGGCGATCCGCGGCTGGCCGACCTTCAATTCCCGACTGATGACGTCGCCACCTTCAACGATCACCGACCGCGACTCGTCATCGAAACCACCCTCGGCCACGAGGTGGCCCGCACGTATTACGCCTATCTGCCTGACCGCGTCGTCACGAAGCGCGCGACCGAACCCGGCACCGCCTACACGGCCACGTCGCACCTCACGTCCGTCCGCCAGGTGTATACCAACGGGCTCTTCGTCGGCCACCCCCTCGCCGAGCAGCAGGAAGACGGCACGTGCCTTCAGTTCAGCTATGCCTATGACGCCGCCAGGCAGAGCTTGACCACCACGCGCGCCGAAGGCGCCGCCGGCGCGGATGGCGGCGTCACCAACGGCACGCGAACCGTCACGGTCGTCAACGCCGCCGAGCGCGTGCTGTCGGAGCGGACCCAGGATGTGGCCAGCGGGCTGACGCTGTCCGATGTCGTCTATGAACGCGATGGCTTTGGCCGCACGACGAACACCGTCGACCGGCGGACAGGCACCATCACGAGCGAGCAGTACGGCTGCTGCGGCGTGGAGCGCCTGGTGGACGGCGACGGCGTGGAAACCCGCCAGGACTTCACCGCGCTCAAGCAAGTCTTCGCCTCAACCCGCGCCGGCATCACCACCTTCCGACGGCATGACTCCTGGGGCAACGTGGTGCAGGAATGGCAGAGCGCGGGCCAGGAGGGCCATGCGGGCATGGAGACTCGCTCCTACGACGACGACGGACGGATGGCCGTGACCACCAATACCCGCGGCTACGGCACACGGCACACACACGACCTCACGCCGGAGGGCGGCCGGCGCTCCACCGCCACCGGAAGCGCCGGCGAGTCTGAAATCAACGCCTACCATCGCGACGGCAGGCCGCGCGCGACCGACGGCACCGCCGTGTCCCCGCTGTGCTACGCCTACGGCGCAAGCGAAGGCGAGTCCTGGACGATCGTCTATCGCGGCCGCGACACCAACAGCCTGGAGTGGACCCGGACCACCTACGACATGCTCGGGCACGAACGGCGCGTCGAATTCCCGGACGGCTACCGCGTCGACTACGCCTACGACGGGGCGGGCCGCCAGATCCGCCAGAGCGATGGCTTCACGTCGCAGCTCACCTCCTACGATGATCGCGGCGAGCCGTTCCGGCAGGCCACGGACATGAACAGCAACGGCGTGATCGATCTGGATGGAACCGACCGCGTCACGGAAAGCCGCCGTTCGGTGCGCACCGTCAACGGGGTGGACGTGCACGAGGTGGAGACGCGCGTGTACGCCGTTAACGGATTGGCCACCGCCACCGTGGTCGGCGTCACGCGGACCTCGCTCGACGGTCTTCAGACCTGGCACATCGCCTTCGGCCGCACGAACCATTCGGCTATCGCCCGCAACCGCGACGCCGCCACGCGGACGGAAACGCACACGCAGCCGGACGGCACGCGGCAGGTGAAGACTTACAGCAACAACCTGCTCGTCTGTGAAATCGATCTGGCCGCCGACGGCGCACTCGTTGCCGAGCGCCGTCACGCCTATGACGCCTATGGGCGGCTGCACGCGCTGACCCGGAAAGCGGTCAATGGCGCGGATCGCGTGACCGCGTACGCCTATGACCCCGCGGGCCAGCAGACCAACATCACGGAAACCGCGGGCGCCTTGACCCGCCAGACGAGCTACGAATTCAACGGCCGCGGGGAATTGGTCCGCCAAGTGCTGCCCGATGGAGGCGTCGTGTCGCGGGAGTATGGCGATCGGGGAGAACTCCGCCGCCAGAGCGGTGCCCGAACCTACCCGGTATCCTACACGTATGATGAGCAGGGACGCCTCCACTCCCTCTCGACCTATCGAATGGGATTCGCCGGCCAGCCTGACACGACCACCTGGGAGTACGAACCGAAACGCGGCTGGCTCTCCACCAAGCGCTATGCCGACGGATCCGCCGTGGCGTATGAGTCGTATGCCAACGGGGCCATGAAGACGCGCACCTGGGCACGCGGAGTGGAGACGCGCTACGCGTACGACGCGGCCGGCGTGGTGACCAATCTCAGCTACAGCGATGGGACGCCAGCCGTGTCGTACACCTATGACCGCCTGGGGCGCGTGCAAACCGTGCAGGATGCCGCGGGACTGCACCAGTACACCTACACCCCCGACGGCAGCCCGCTCACGGAGTCCCTGCCCCAGGCCCCCGACGCCGCGCTGGTCTCGTCCTATGACCACTGGGGCCGCCGCACGAACATCGTCCTGCGCGCCAATGCCTCGGCCAGCGCCCAAACCTCGTATGCCTTCGATCTGGCCGGACGGCTGCACACGGTGTCGGATGGCACGGTGGCGGCAACCTATACCTTCGGGGCTGACGGGCGCACCGTGACCAACACGGCCCTCGGATGCGTCGCGGTGGCCAGCCGGGACTTCGACGGCCTCGACCGCCTGCAGGACATCACGACCGTGACCGGCACGACCGTGGTGCATCGAAGTGCCTACGCCTACAACGCCGCCGATCAGAGAACGCGCCAGACGCTCGCGGATGGAAGCTACTGGGTTTACCGCTACGACGATCTGGGGCAGGTCATCAGCGGCAGGAAGACCTTCAGTGATGGCGTGCCGGTGGGCGGAGCGCAGTTCGAGTACGCATACGATCAGATCGGCAATCGCACGCGCGCGCGAAATGTGCGCGGGCAGGGCACGCAGGAACAGCAATATACCGCCAACGCGCTGAACCAGTACGTGGCACGGACGGTGCCCGGCGAGGTCTGGGTCTCCGGCGAGGCGGACGCCGACGCGGTTGTATCCGCGCGTGTCGATGAGAGCGCGCCGGCCCGGTTGACCAACCGGCATCATGCGTACTTTTGGGCCGCCGTCCCCGTTGACAATACGGCCGGACCGGTGATCTCGACGAACGTGACGGCGCTGGCGCGGTTGACGCAGGGCGTGGGGCCGACTACAAACAGTCTGGTACACGTGGAGCAGCGGTCAGCCATGGTGCCCCAGACGCCAGAGACCTTCGCCTACGATGCCGACGGAAACCTCACCGCCGACGGACTCTGGACCTACACGTGGGACGCGGAGAACCGGCTGATGGCCATGGAGAGTCTGGCTTCCGTGGCGGCCGCTCACCACAAACGGCTGACCTTCGCCTACGACTTCCAGGGCCGCCGCGTCGCGAAGACCGTCTTCGCCGCCACGTCCACGAACACGCACACCTTCATTTATGACGGCTGGAACGTCATCGCGGAAACCACCGATGCCGCCACGAACACATACCTCTGGGGCCTCGATCTCTCCGGCACCATCCAGGGCGCCGGTGGCATCGGCGGCCTGCTCGCCTGCAAGGCGCACGCCGCCCCCAACCCCCAGCACACCCTCTACACCTACGACGGCAGCGGCAACGTCATGGCCCTAATCAACACCAACGGCACCACCATCACCCAATACGAATACGGACCATTCGGGGAGGAGGTGCGGACCTTGAGGCAAGTGGACACTCGAAACGGGTGGCTGTTCAGCACGCGATATACGGAGACGGGGACGGACTTAGATTTGTTTCCGATGCGGACATACACGACGCCTATAGGGCGATGGCTCGGACGTGACCCATCCGGAGAGGCCATGGGGGTGAATCTTTACGCGTTTGTCGAAAATAGCAGCATTAACAAAATTGATGGTTTTGGGTTGTGGAGTGCCAACGTTCATTATGATGCAACAAAGGGATGGTGTTTGCAGAATGGATACATGAATGATTCGGCGGAAACCGTCGCCAAAGCGGACGAAGCAGTTGATTCAGGCAGCACCAGCTTCATGCCAATCATTGGGGATCAACGGTATCACTTTGATCGTAATCAGGGAAACAGGACAGACTCCCGAATTGAGTTGTACAAGAAGCACCTCGAGGCCGCCAAGGCCGCATGTACAAGCCCTGCCGATGATCCAGCGACCGCCGCGAAGGAACTCGGAACGGCGCTCCATCCTTACCAAGACTGGGTAGCACATGGTGAATACGGACTGTACGATGAGGGAGCCGTGTACACAGTTCACAATAAGTTCAGTCCCCAGACGCCTACATGGGGGGACGTCACGGACTACCCCGACAACGTTGGACTTGATGCGATTAGGGGACCCGACGGGCGACCCGCAGGCTTGGCATTACAGACCGTAATCAAGAACTTGGGTGTGTCAGTCCGGGAGTACGCAATCTATGAACCAGGAACAAAACGCGTCCACTTAACAGAACGAATGACAGTTAGCACATTGAAGACTTTTAAGGACCACGTCCGGCAGAATGGCAATTCCAGTTGTAAGTGCAAGAGTGCTTTCGGTATTCCGTAGTCGGGAATAGTTTCAAGGATTTCTGCTATGCGTAAGTTCGTCTATTGCAGTACTGTCGGCGCGGCCCTCGGGTTAGCAACATTGGCTTGCTATGCGCTATTGCTGAATGCTCTGCGCGGATATCCCCTGCGCGAAGCAGTCGCTAAACCATTCTTCGCATTCAGTGGACCAGCTTTGACGTGGGGCGAAGCCGTGTTTGGGCAAGCACCGATACCCATTTTCATCCTTTTGGGTATCTACTGGGGGGCAGCTGGCACAATCACTGCACTATTCTCCATGCTATTAGTGCGAAGACTTCGCCGCGAGTCGACAAAGGCCCCATAATCGCGATGGTCGCCCCTGTGCCGCAGCAATCAAGGTCGAATGACTGGTACGGCGGGCCAGCGGATATCTCAATTTTTGACAACATTGGCAAACAGCTAGATTCAGCCTTTCTTGCTGTTCCCAAATCATCCGCCCGAATCGGCGCCCTCCGTTGGCGCCGCATCCGTCCTCCTCACTCCCCCCGCAGCGCGGCGTTGCGGGCGGCTTCCAGATCGGCGACCTTCGCCGAGAGGTCCGTGAACTTCTGCTGGTTCTCCTCGCTCCGCTCGGGATCCGACTTCAGCCAGTCCTGAAGCACCTGCGCCTGGGCCTCGTAGGCCTGACTGGCTGACTCATAGGCCGCACGCTGCGCGTCGGTCAGCTTGGAAAGCCGCCAGTCCGTGCGGGTGCTTTCCAACGCCTTCTCCAGCGACTCGATTTCCTCACCCAGTTTCTTCAGCGTCGCCGTGGCGTCCGCTTCGACCCTGGCCTGCTCCTCGCGGGCCGCCGCCAGGCGCGCCACCTTCTCCCGGTACGCCGCCCCGCGCTCCGCCCCGAGCGACTCGACCATCGCCGAGATGGCCGAGGCCCGGTTCCCCAGCACGTCTTCCAGTTTCCGGATGAAAGCGGCGGGCGTCACATTCCGGTCCGCCCCCAGCCGCCCCAATTCGGTCTTGCCATCGGCGTCCAGCACGACGTACGTGGGATAGCCTTCCACATGATACTGCTCGCCCAGCGCCTTGTTGCGGTCGCGGAATTTCTCAGGAACCAGGCTCTCGTCCTGCGGAAAGTCCACCCAGACCAGCACGATGGACTGCGTGGCGTAGTCCGCCCACGCGGCCTGACTGAACACCTGCTTGTCCATCAACTTGCACCACCCGCACCAATCCGATCCGGTGAAGTTCAGGAAGATCGGCAGCTGCCGCTCCGCCGCCAACGCCTTCGCGGCCTCCACATCCATGGTCCACTGCCCCACGCGCGCCCCGTCAACATCCGGCGCCGCGACGACAAGCCTTGCCCCGACCACAAGCGCAGCCACAACCGCCATACCCGTTTTCATAGGAACTCCTTTGATGATACAGCCGGAAGCATAGCCCCCACCCCACCCCTCGCCAAGCCTTTGTGGACGTTGCAGCGCGTGCGGGGAACCGTGGATTCGGCGGTAAGCCCTCCGCCGCCAGGCGGGAGCGGTCGGCGGCACGAAACGCGCCAGCCGATCGGGCTACGGAACCAGCGCCTCGTTCAGCAAGGCTGCCAGACGGATGCCGGCTTTCTGCAGTTGCAGGCGGACGATGGCACTGCGGTCGGCGATGTAGTTGCCGCTGGTCAGCACGATGTCGCCGTTGAGCGGCATCGGCTCGCCATCCTTCCACGTGTACGCCTTGTCCTTCGCAAGCAGGTGCGATTCCCAGGCCCACTCTTCCGCACCCCCGCGCGCCCATCGCGCCCGCTCCTTCCGGGTGATTTCAGAACCCAGCTGAAACGCAAACGCGTGCTCGGTCTGGTTTGATTGCGCTTCCTTCACCAGGCAGAAATCCCAGACGCCATGCAGGTTCAGGGCGTCTTCCGGCGTCCTGCCGTAGGTGATGCTGTAGACCTGCCCCTCAAAGGCCTTGATGATCTGCAGATTCCCGCCGCGGTCGTTGTTGCGGTGCGCGCAATGCAACGGCTGATGCACGTCCCCCACGAAGTGAACCAGGAAACACAGCGCCTCGCGGCGGACTTTCTTATCCGTGCTGGTCTTGATCACCCCGGTGAAGTGCTGGATGGCGCGCACAATGTTCTGCTCGCCTGGCGGGAGGCGATCGGCATCCAGATCGATGTCAATGTAATGCCACTGATCGTTGCGCGGATACGGGGTCTCCCACTCGCGCACGCCCCGCATGTAGTCCGGCCAGTTGGCGACCTTGTCATCCCCCAAGGCGCCGCCGTCCAGCAACTGGTCAACGACCTGGTGCGCGTCCGGCGTCAAAAACCGCTCGGCAATTTCACCGACCACCTCGTGCCCTTCGGGCCCCCAGGCCAACGCCCGGGCTGCCAGGCAGAACCCAACCAGCACGCTCCACCGTATGGCCTTCGCTTGCATGTCCCCTTTCTTGCCCCACCGCCTGCCATTAAACATCGCGATCGCGCGCCGCGCCAACCAATTCAGCCCCGCCCCCCTCCGCCCCTTTTCCCTCGCCGCACGCCCCGGAGACGGTATGATGCCGGGCTTCTCAAAGGAACGACATGACCGGCGACATTATTTTGGCCATCGCTCAGATCTTCGGCGTGTGCTTCATCGGCTGGCTCGCCGCACGCTTCGGCTACCTCAACGAGCATGACGTCTCGCGCTGGTCGCGCCTGATGATCGACTTCCTCTTTCCCCTGCTCGTCTTTCAATCGATCGTGCGCGGCTTTGATGCCCATCGCCTCGGCGAACTCTGGATGCTGCCCGCGCTCGGCCTCGGCATCGTGGTGATCGGCGCGCTCTGCGGGATTCCGCTGCGCGCCACCGTCAAATCCCGCGACCCGGACATCCGCAACACCTTTCATCACTTCTGCGCCTCGAACAACTACGGCTTTTTGCCCGTCATCATCATCCAGAACCTCTGGGGCGCGACAGGCATGGCCAACCTGTTCGTCCTCAACCTCGGCTCCACCATCGGCTACTGGACGCTGGGCGTCGCCCTGCTCGGCGGCCACAACCTGCGCGCCACCGCCCGCCACATCATCTCGCCGACGCTCATCGCCCTCGCGCTCGCGCTCATCGTATCGCTGACCGGCCTGAGCCACGTGTTCCCCGAATTGCTGCTGCGCGTGTGCGAGTCGGCCGGCTCGGCAGCCGTCCCCGGCATGCTCATGCTGGGCGGCGCCACGCTCTACCCGCTGCCCACGCTCTCCGACCGGCGCGATCTCGCCTGGCTGACATTGGTGCGCCTCGTGCTGATCCCGGCCATCACCATCCTCGCCCTGATCGCCTTGCCCCTGTCCGCCGACGTCCGCCACGTGGCCATTATCGTGGCGCTGATGCCGGTGCCGATCAGCTCCATGGTCCTGGCGCGGCGCTATGGCGGGTCCCCGCGCTTCGCCGCGCAAGCCGCCGTGGTCACCACGCTGGCCGCCATCGTCACCGTGCCACTGGCGGTGGTGCTCTTGCGCGCCGCGCTTGCGCCGTAGGCGCCGCGCCCGTCCCCCTGTGCTCGCGCAGCCCCGCCGCCTCGTTTGTGACTGGCGGCCGCCCGGCGCGACGACTAGTATCACCGCCACGATGATGTTGGACGCATGGATTGCGCGCGGCGAGCGCCTGCTGAGCAGGGGGGAGCAGCGGCTCGGGCTGCCGGCACTGTCGCTCGCGGTGGGCGCCGCGCTGATGGTGTTCGCAGGCCTCTACGCCAGCGAGAATTTTGTGCCGCTCGGGTTCGGCGCGAACTACGCCCGACTCGCCACCGAGCCCTTCCGCTTCGACCAGCCTGACATCCTGCAGTACCGGCTGTTCGCCCCCGTCGTGGCGCATTACCTGGGGCTGCGCGGCAACCTCTTTCCGATCCTCACCCACGGCGCGAGCCTGCTGTTGCTTGCCACGCTGTACGCCGCCGCCCGCCGTCGGGCGTGGCGCCCGGCCGAGGCCGCCGCCTTGGCCGCCACGATGGCCACGTCCATCAACGTGCTCGGCGAAGTGCACTTCGCGGGCATGACGGACCCGATTTCCTATCTGGGCCTCCTCGGGGCGCTGCTCGCGAAATCCGCCCTGGGCTACGGCCTCGGCCTGGGTCTCGCGCTGCTGAATCACGAGAGCAATTTCTTCGCGCTGCCCTGGCTGCTCGCGTGTGGCCTCGGGGCCGGACACGCCCCGCGCGAACGCCTGATGCGCCTGGCCGCCGCCGCCGCGGCCGTCGGGGCCTTTGCCGCCATGCGAGCCTGCCTGGGCCGCTACATCACCTCCGATGTGCCGCTCGCCCCGGGCGACTACCTCCGCTGGAGCAACATCGCGCCGATCCTGAACGGGTTGATTCCGCATCTCTGGCTGGGCGTGTTCGCCGCGTACAAGCTCCTGTGGGCGCTGCCGCTGCTGGCCGGCGCCTATCGGTGGCGATGCGGCGCGCGGCGCGAAGCCGTCTGGCTCGCCCTCGTGGTGGCCTGCGCCCTCGCGCAACTGCTGGTGGCGGAAGACGTGACGCGCCTCGTCGGCCTGGCCTTCCCGGCCATCCTCTACGGCGCCGTGGTGCTCCGCGAACAGCAGGGGCCGGAGCGGTTCGCGCGCTGGATGTGGCGGCTCCTGCTGTTCAATCTGCTGGTGCCCACGGTCGAGGTATTTCTGGGCGGCCGCATCACCCCGCTCTATCCGCTGCCCGTGACGATCCTCGTGCAGAGCCTGCTCGGCCTGCCGCTGTGACCTTACGCCGGCCGCTTGAAGTGCCGCTTCAGCACCGCCACCTGTCCCGCGTTGATGCTGCAGTTCTCGAAGCGCAGCGACTGCATCGTGCGATCGAGCCTCGCCTCGGACATCCCGCGGAAGCAGCGCGCAAACGGGGTTTGCAGAATGCCCGCCACGTAGGTGCACAGCGCCACCTTGTTCAGGTGCCAGCGATAGCCATCGACGCCGATGGCCGGATCGCCCAGCTCATCGGCCACCAGCCGGTGCATGGCTCCCGCAATATCGCCCATGGCACTGGGTGCCAGCCACCCCCACCCCTCCGCCTGCAGGCGCCGCTTGGCCTCAAACACCGGACGAATGGTTCGCATGTAGGCCGAGTCCGGCTTGAAGGTGGCCATGCCCATGACGCCCACATCCTTGTACGTCCACGTCGTCCAGTGCGCCCCCGTGGCCTCCATCGCCGTGATCTGGTCATCGAGCCCGCGCAGCCGGTCGGGAATCTCCGCCGCGGGGCCATTGAAAACGGCCCCGAACTCGCCCACCCACAGCGGCACCCGATGCCGGCGCGTGAACACGGCGCCCTCGCAGCCCCGAAACTCCGCCGCCACGCGACGCTTGTCCCGCCCGGGCCCGGGATACGCGCCGGGGCCAAGCCCGGCCCCCATGTAGTTATGACTGCTGTACACCAGGTTCGGAGCGAAGGGCGCCTCCAGCCCTTGAAACAGCGACGAGTAGTGGTCGCCCTCGAGAAAGACGATGTGGTCGGGATCGATCGCGCGAATGGCCTTCACGACTCGCGCATAGATGCCGTTCAGCGCGGCCCAGTCCGTCTCCGGCTGCGCCGTGTAGGGCGTGCGGTTGTTGCTCCCCAGGCTCGTCACCGGCTCGTTCATCACGTTGTAACCGGCCACCACGCCCTGACCCCGATAGCGGCGCGCGAACGCTTCCCACAGCGCCACGAAACGATCCTGGAAATGCGGGTGCTGCCAGAAGAGGGAGTAGTTGGTGGCGTTGTCCGAGTGCCAGTCGGGGTTCTGATAGCCCTGCACCGCATGCAGGTCGATGATCACGTACAGGCCGTGCCGGCGGCACCAGCCCAGCGTCCGATCCAGCCGCGCAAAGCCCTCGTCCTTGTATGCAAACGGCTTCGCATCGTCCTCGAAATGGCGATAGTTCACCGGGATGCGGATCACGTTCGCCCCGCATGCCCGCAGGAACTTGACGTCCGCCTCGGTGAAGAAATGATCCAGAAAGCGCTCGAAGAACACCGTCGTCTTCTCGACGCCGATCTCGCGAATCAGAGCCTCGCGCTGGGCGTGAACGGCGCCGGGGTAGCCGTCGATGAAGTTCTCCATGTTCATCCAGCCGCCGATACACGTGCCACGTAGACGCACGGCCTTGCCACGCGCGTTGACGATCCGGTTGCCTTTGACTTGGAGCAGATCCATCTGTTCGTCCCTTTCTTCCTTGTACGGCGACCGGGGGCCACGCCTCGCGACCCGCCGAACCCGCTCACGAATCCGTCAGGCCCCTCATCCGTGCCGCGCGCGACCACCCTCGTCACGCCGCATGCGTGGCCGCCTGCACGTAGGCCCGAAACGGCGACCACATGCGCTCGATGCGCGGATCATTCTGCGGCACGAATCCCGCCCACGCAATTTCCTTCGGGTCCGTCTTCAGCGCCAGCGCCGCGGGCAGATGCACTTCGAACAGCGACAGGTGCTCCCGGTTGAGCCGCGCCTGGTGGGGAGAATCGGTCACCAGGACCAGATCCTCCGTCCGCAGCGTCAGCCCCACCTCTTCCGCCACTTCGCGCAGGGCGTTGGCCAGCGGCTCTTCGCGATAAGACGCCATGCCGCCCGGGAGCGTGAAGAAAGCCTGATACGTGGTCTTGAGAATGAGGATGTTGCGCCCCTGCCACACCGCCACGAAGGCGCCGCGCGGATTCACACCAAAGAACCGCGCCACGCGCATCACCTGGTGCGCCGCGCGATAGAACAGGTGCCAGAGCCGCTGCATCTCCGCCAGCATGACGCATCGCGTATCCGGCCACAAGCGCTGAAGGCACGCCGGCATCCTCGCCAGCGGGACGCCACCGGGCGCCACCGAGGTGGGGCGAGGCGGCCCGCCGAGCCGCGTCCGGGCTTTATCCGGCGGCCTCATCCCGGTAAGGTACCTCCATGGACGTCTTGCGCAGGCTGTTGCCCTTTCTGAAACCTCACCGCCGCTGGATTCTCGCCGGCAGCCTCTGCCTGCTGCTCGCCACGCCCTGCCAGCTCTTCCACCCGCTCGTGTGGAAGTTCGTCGTGGACACCGTCATCCTCGCCGGCCACCACCACTGGCTACTGCCCGCGATGGCCGTGATGCTGGCCGTGCATCTGACCGGCACGGCCCTGGGCGCGGCCCGCTCCTACCTGCTCGGCGTGGCCGGCCAGAACTTCATCTTTGACCTGCGCAATCACATCTACCGCAAGCTGCAGGGCCAGTCCCTCACCTACTTCCACAACCATCGCTCCGGCGACCTCATCTCGCGCACGATGAGCGACGTGGACGCCCTCCAGGACCTGGTCATCGAGGGCATCGACAACGTCCTCGGCAGCGCGCTGAGCTTCCTCTTCGTGGCCGGCGTGATCATCTACCTGCAATGGGTGGTGGGCGTGATCACCCTCGTGCCGCTCAG
Organism: Lentisphaerota bacterium; assembly: GCA_021413965.1. Classification (GTDB taxonomy): domain Bacteria; phylum Verrucomicrobiota; class Kiritimatiellia; order UBA8416; family JAIOPI01; genus JAIOPI01. The sequence continues at coordinate 215,907 of JAIOPI010000033.1, forward strand.
CGTCGTGGCCGTGTTGATCTTCAAGTTCAACATCCGGCTCAAGCGCCTGTACCGCGGCATCCGCGACCGGCTGGCGGACGTGACCGCCAAGCTGCATGAGAACCTGGCGGGCATGATGATCATCAAGGCCTTTGCCCGCGACCAGCTCGAGATCGAAAAATTCCGCGCCGAGAACCAGACGTACCGCATGGCCAGCCTGCAGGGCGTGCGGGCGCGCGCGTTCTATTTCCCCGGCATCATGTCGCTCGGCTTCCTGAGCAACGTCATCATGATCGGCCTGGGCGGACTCTTCGTCATCCGCGGCACCTTCACCCTCGGCGGGCTGGTGGCCTACCGGGGCTACTGGTGGCAGCTCTTCGCGCCGATCCAGACCCTGGCGCGGGTGAACGATCTCTACCAGCGCGCCATGGCCGCCGCCGGCCGCATCTTCGAACTCCTCGACACCCCCGAGCAGGTGCCGGACAAACCGGGGGCGCTGGTCCTCGCCGCGGCCCAGGGCCGGCTGGAATTCCGCCAGGTCGACTTCGCCTACGACGGACGCCAACCCGTTCTGCAGGGCGTCTCCCTCGCCATCCAGCCCGGCGAGACGATCGGCATCTGCGGCCCCAGCGGCAGCGGCAAGAGCACCCTGCTCAACCTGATCCTGCGCTTCTACGACCCCTCGGCCGGCGCCATCTTCATCGACGGCCACGACCTGCGCGACCTGCAGCAGGAATCGTTGCGCCGCCACATCGGCGTCGTCACGCAGGAGCCGTTCCTTTTCCACCTGACCGTGGCCGAGAACCTGCGCTACGGCAACCCGGATGCCGCCGAGGCTGATCTCTGGCAGGCGCTGGAACGGGCCAACGCCCACGATTTTGTGGCCGCCCTCCCCGATCGTCTCGACACCGTGCTGGGCGAGCGCGGCATCAAGCTCTCCGGCGGCCAGCGCCAGCGCCTGTGCATTGCACGCGCCTTTCTCGAAAACCCGCGCGTCCTCCTGCTGGACGAGGCCACCGCCGCCGTTGAGCCGGAATCGGAAGCGCTGATCCAATCCGCCCTGCAGCGCCTCATGCAGGGGCGCACGACCGTCATCGTCTCGCACCGGCTGTCGATGGTGCGCGGCGCGGATCGCATCCTGGTCATCGAGGGCGGACAGATCCGCGAGAGCGGCACGCATGAGGGCCTGATGCGGCAGGATAGCTGGTACGCCCGCATGTACCGGCTGCAGACGCAGGATGCTCCGCTGGTGGAACCGCCGCCTGCCTGAAGCGCATAAGGGTTCCCCTGATCGCATTTTGAGCAAGCCACCGACTGGGCAGCCCGTCCCATCACTGGTAAAAAGGATCGTGGACCGGGGGGTCATTACAGAGGGATCCATATCATGTCCGTGCATTCACGCGATCGGCGCGTTCATATTGTCATGGCCGAGGATGATCCCGAGGATCAGATGCTCATGCGGGACGCCTTCCGCACCGCCTATCCCGCGGCCGCCCTGCGCATGGTCTCCGACGGCGAGGAACTCCTCGATTACCTCCATCAACGCGGCCCCTATACCGACGCCGTCATGCCCAACCTGATTCTGCTCGACTTGAACATGCCCCGGCGCGACGGTCGCGAGGTGCTGCATGACATCAAGTCCCACCCTCACCTCCACCGCATCCCGGTCGTCGTCCTCACGACCTCGGACAGCGAGGTCGATATTGCGCGCTCGTACGATTTGGGGGTAAACTCCTATATTCGTAAGCCGGCCAATTTTGCGCGCCTGATCGACATCGTCCACACGCTGCGCAACTATTGGTTCGACGTGGTCGCCTTGCCGCCAACCGCGTAATGCGACGCCGTGAACAACACCCCGGTACGCGTCCTGCTGATCGAGGACGATGAAGAGGACTTCATCATCGCCCGAAACTGCCTGTCCACGGGCTTTGGCGGAGGCGTCGCCCTGACGTGGGTCAAATCGATCGACGCCGCGCGCACCACCCTCCTCGCCGGCAATCCCTTCGACATCCTCCTGCTCGACCTCACCCTGCCGGATGCTCAGGGACTGGAGACCTTCGCCCAGGTGCGCGCAACCGGGACCGAAATCCCGGTCATCCTGCTGACCGGACTTGCCGACGATATGCTCGCCATGCGCGCCATTCAGGACGGCGCCCAGGACTACCTGCCCAAGCAGCGCCTCGCACCGGATCTGCTGGCCCGCGCCATCCGGTATGCGATCGAGCGGTCGCGCGCCGACCAGGCCTTGCGCACCAGCGAACTGCGCTACCGACAACTGCTGGCCGCCACGCCCTCCTATACCTACTCCGTCATGATCCTCAACGACCGGACGGTGACCACCAACCATAGCGCGGGTTGCCAGACCGTGACGGGCTACACCCCCGAGGAGTATGCCAGCGACCCCTACCGGTGGTTCGACATGGTGCACCCCGGCGACCGCGAGCGCGTGCAGGCCTATGCGCAAAATGCGTCCAAAGGCGGCAGGCAGGCCCCCATTGAACATCGCCTCTTCCACAAGAACGGATCGCTGCGCTGGGTGCGCAACACGATCGTCTGGCACGCCAGCGCGACCAACCACACCATCCGCTATGACGGGCTGATCGAGGACATCACGGAACGCAAACTGGCGGAAGAGGAACTGCGCAAGGCCCGTGACGAACTGGAGACCCGCGTGCAGGAGCGCACGCAGGAACTCAAACGCGCCAACGACGAACTGCGCAATGCGATCAAGCGCCTCGAGGCCCATGACCGCGACAAATCCCAGTTCGTTTCCAACGTCTCCCATGAACTGCGCACGCCATTAAGCTCCATGAGCTACGCCATTGAAAACCTGCTCCGCGGCGTCGTGGGCCCCGTCAGCGCCGAAGTCCGCGTATACCTCGTGATGCTCCAGGAGGACTGCCGGCGACTGAGCAACACCGTGAGCGATATTCTCGACCTCAGCCGGATCGATGCCGGCACCTTCATCCTCAACATGGCCCGCGTGCCCTTCGCCACCTTCGTGCGCCGCGTGATCGACGCGCAACTGGCACACGCGGAATTCCGCCAACGCACGCTCCGGATCCACGATGCGGTCGGCGGCTTCGTGGAGTGCGACCCGCCCAAGATGGAGCGCGCCCTGCTGAACATCCTCCAAAACGCCCTGAAGTTCACGCACGACGGCGGCACCATCACCGTCCAGGTCGGGCCGGACCCCGATCATCCCGGATACGCGCGATGCGTCGTGGACGACGACGGCATCGGAATTCCTGCCCAGTACCTCGACCGCGTCTCGGAACGCTACTTCCGCGTCGGCGAGCACGTGGACGGAACCGGACTCGGGCTGTCCATCTGCAAGGAGATCGTCAACCTGCACAGCGGCCGCCTCGAGATCGCCAGCCCCGTGCCCGGCCAGCCGAGCGGCACCCGCGTGGCCATTGCCCTGCCGACCGTGCCGCCACCGCGGGTCCTCGTGGCCGATGACGACGCGGCCATGCGCGACTTGCTCACGGCCCAATTGACGGATCAGGGCTACCAGGTGGTCGCCACCGCCAGCGGCCAGGCCGCATGGGCGAGCCTGCGCGAAAACGGCGCGGACTTGCTGCTCGCCGACCTGAGAATGGCCGACATGGACGGCTGGGAATTGCTGACACGCGTGCGCGCCGAACCGGGGTATCGCGCGCTGCCCATGATCGCCATCACGGGAATTCCCGGGACCACGGGCCAGCACCTGCTCGACGGCTTCGCCATTCCACTCCTGCGCAAGCCCTGGACCACGCAGACGCTGTTCGCCGCGCTGGAGAAAGCCATCGTGCCCGGCCTCCCCGTGGCCACGCGTCCCGCGGACGCCGATGCCGATCGCCCGCCGGGCCGGACGGCGCCGCCCCCCGTCGCCTGACACGCCATGCTTGCGCGACGCCGGGGATCCGCGTTAACTCTCCCGATGCAAGCAGAACCGTCTCCCGGCGCACCCGTCGCCCGCTCGAATCGGCGGCGTGGCGAACTGATGCTGCTCGGATCGGCCCTGATCTGGGCGGCCAACTACTCCGTGATCAAGTGGGGGCTGGCCACCATCAGCCATCTCGCCTTCAACGGACTGCGCTACCTCCTCGGCGCCGCCGTGCTGGCCCTGATCTTTCCACGGCTCACGCGCTGGCAGCCCGTGGCGCGTGCCGACTGGCCGCGCCTGCTCCTGTTCGCGCTCGTCGGGCACGGCGTGTACCAGCTCGCCTTTGTGTACGGTCTGTCGCTCACCACCGCCGGCAACGCCGCCGTGATCTTCGCGACGTCCCCGCTCTGGACCGCGCTGGCCGGCATGGCGCTGCACCGCGAGCGCATTCCCCGCCCTCTCTGGACCGGCATGGCGTGCTGCATGGCGGGGGTCGCCCTGCTCGTCATCGGGGGCGGCGCCGAGGTGCGCTTCGCCGGCGCGACCCTGCGAGGCGATGCCGTGACGCTGGGCGCCGCCATGCTCTGGGGCCTCTCCGCGGTCATGCAGAAACCGCTCCTCAACCGCTACCCGCCGGAACAGGTCGTGCTCGTGGCCCTGACCGCGGGTGCCGTCGTGCTCTCGCTCGTCGCAATCCCCGAGTTCACCGCCCTGAACTGGGCCGCCGTGGGCTGGTCGCACTATGCCGCCGCGGCCGCCTCCGGCATCCTGTCCGTGGGTGTCGCCTTCGTCATGTGGTCCCACGCCATCCACCACATTGGGCCCACCCGCGCCACCACCTATGGCAACATCGTGCCCGTGCTGGCGCTCGTGATCTCCGGCCTGTTCCTGCACGAGCGCTACACCGCGCGACAGCTCGCGGGCGCCGCGCTGACGCTCGCCGGCGTCTGGCTCGCCCGCCGAAAGGCGTGAGCCCCGGCCCGCGTCTCATGGCGCATCCCCAGCCGCGCGTCAGGCGCCGGGCTTGCTCGGGGACATGCGCGTGGGCCGCACCCTGTGCCAGGCGGTGTGGCCGCCCCCCGCGCTTGCCCGAGATGCTGTCCTCGGACATACTTCACCCCCACACACGCGGCCCCGCCGCAAAAGCGAGGTTGAACATGGATGCTGTATTCACCAAGTCGTGTCGCTGGTGCTGGCACCCGGACATGCGGCCTCACACGCCCGGCTTCCTGCTGGTCCGCCGGGAGTTTGTCGTCACCGAAGTCGGCGCGCGGCTGCACCTGCACGTCAGCGCCGACCACCGCTACAATCTCTACCTGGACGGGCGCCTGATCGGGCGCGGCCCCTGCCGCAGCGATACCGCGCACTACCGCTACGAAACCTACGACGAACCCCTGGCCGTCGGCGCGCACGTGCTGGCCGCGCGCGTGGTCGTGTTTCCCGCGCATGGCGACGGCGGCGAGACCTGGGGAATCATCGCGGAGATGCACCGCAGCGGCGGATGGCTGGCCGCCGGCGGCGTTCACGCCGGCGGGCAACTGGCCGCGTCACTCGAAACCCCGGGCGATTGGCGCTGCCGGCACGACCCCGCGCGCACGCACCGCCCCATCATGGCCGACCCCACGGCGCAACACACCGTGGTGGCGCCGATGGAAGTGTTCGATGCCGCGCTGGACCTGCCGGATTGGGCGGCCCCCACTTGCGCGCCGGAAGGATGGGTCACGATGCAACCCCTCTGGGCCCCCGCCCGGCGCCCCATTGCCCGTGATCCCTCCGGCTGCCTGTGGCTGGAGCCGCGCGACATTCCCTTCCTGCGCCACGCACCGCAACCCATCGCGCGCGTGGCCCACGTCCGCGGGCTGGCGGAGACGGCGTCCATCGCGCGGCGCTTCGCCTCCCCCGACGCCGGCACAGGCTATGGACCCATCGTGATTCCCGCGGGCGCAACCGCCAGCATCACGCTCGATGTCGGCCACCTCACCACCGCCTTTCCGCAGATGCGCGTGGAAGGCGCGGCGGGCGGCATGATCCGCCTGCGCTACAGCGAGTCGCTCTTCACCGACGATCACAAGCGAGACCGTGCCGCGGGCGATGTGAAGGGCAGTAGCGACGTCGTGCACGCGGGCCCGCGCCCCACCGAGTTCGAACCCTTCTGGTTCCGCACGTTCCGATTCCTGGAACTGCACGTGGAGGCACCGGCGGCAGCGCCCGTGGTGATTCATCGCCTGGCGCTCCAGTCCTGGATGTACCCGTTTGATCTGCGGGGTGCCTTTGACGCCGGCGATGCGTCGCTGGCCCGGGTGTGGGACGTCGCCTGGCGCACGGCAACCCTCTGCGCGCACGAGCATTACGAGGATTGCCCGTACTTCGAGCAGTTGCAGTACGTCGGCGACACGCGCATCCAGGCCTTGATCTCCTACTACGCGACGGGCGACGGACGCCTCGCGCGGCAGGCCCTGCGCCAGTTCGACTGGTCACGCTTGCCCGAAGGGCTCACGCAATCCCGCTATCCGTCGAATTGGATGCAGGTCATCCCCAGCTTCAGCATGTTCTGGGTGCTCATGCTCCACGATTACGTGACGTGCCAGGGCGACGACGCACTGGTGCAGGAACTCCTTCCGGGCGTACGCACCGTGCTGGACTGGTTCGAACGGCGGCGACTCCCCAACGGGCTGGTCGGGCCGCTGGAGTACTGGGGCTTTCACGACTGGGTGGAGGGCTGGCCGCACGGCGCCCCCCACCGGGACACAAAGTCGCCCGTCACGCTGGACTCGTTGATGTATGCCGAAACCTGCCGCGTGGCCGCCGGGCTCTGCACAATCGCCGGAGCCCACGACGCCGAAGCACGGATGCTGCAGGACCGCCATGCGTCGCTCGTCGCCGCCGTGCGCGCCACCTGCTTCGACGCGGCGCGGGGCCTGTTCGTCGACCTGCCTGGCCTGCCGCACGTCAGCCAGCATACCAACGCCTGGGCCATTCTCGCCGATGCCGTCACGGGTGCGGACGCGCAGTCGCTTGGCCGGGCCCTCGCCGAGCGGACGGAACTCAGCCCCGCCACGCTGTACTACGCGTTTTACCTTTTCCGGGCGTGGGAGAAGGCGGGCTGCTACGACCTCTTCTGGGGCCAGCTGGAACGCTGGAAGAGCGTGCTGAAGTGGAATTTCACCACCTTCCCCGAGATCCCGTCGCCGGATACACGCAGCGACTGCCACGCGTGGAGCGCCTCGCCGATCTACGAGTTTCTGGCCTGCGTGCTCGGCGTACAACCTGGCGCACCGGGATTCCGCGCGCTCACCCTGCGCCCGCATCCCGGCCCTCTGGCGCACGCGTCCGGCCGCGCCTGTGCCGGGGATCAGATAGTCAAGGTCCGCTGGGAGGTGCTCCCGCAACGCCGCCTGCATCTCGAGTTCGCCCTCGAACGCCCAATCCCCGTCACCATCCACTGGCCCGACGGTACGCGCCAGGACCTCGGCGTTCAGCAACGCGGCACCGTCGAAGGCGGCCTCTAGGCGTCCCGGAATCCAGCGCCCCTCCGCCATCGCTCTACCATCCGTAGGCACCCCCGCCGCCCCCGCGCCAGCGAGCGACACCGAAACCAGGCACAACGTCGCCCACTCTCGCCCAACAATCCTCCCTGTCATTCCAGGCGCAGCGAGGAATCTCTTTCCCAAACAGAGGCCCGTCCGGTCACCCGCAGCTCCGCTCCTCGTCCTGCGCCGCGTCCTTGCCCGTGTCCAAGTCGTGCTGCTTCCAGAAGGCCTTGCGTTCTTCCGGCGTCATGCGGTCCAGCGCAGATTCAAAATCGTCCGCAATCTTGTCCTGCGCGTCCTTGGCCTTCTGCGCCGGTGACTGTTGAGGAATCAACATCGCTCACCCCCTGAACCTCTGGCGCTCACGGCGCCGCCAGCGCGTCGTGCATCTTTGCCTTCGCGATGCGCAGTGCCTTCAACCTGTTTCGCAGCAGCGTGTGCTGCGACGTTCCCGCCGCCCCGAGCCCGGCGAGGGGCCTCCCCCGCGGGACGATCAGCGACGGCAAACGCGCACCACATGACATCGCAACCAGCCCGCCCCCCCAGCCACACCCACGGATGGAACCGCCTCAATCGGCGCCGCTCGCGTCCAGGATTTCCTGGTGCTGCGTGGCGAGGTCGGCCATCTCCTGCCGCCAGAATTCGCGGCTGCCCCACCCCGGCGCCAGCCGCGCAAAGCCGCCGTCCGCCTTCTGCCGCGCGCACCACGCCGTGTAGTGGATGTAGCGCATCGCGCGCAACGGCTCCACCAGCCGCAGCGTCTCGTGCGGGAACTCGAGAAAGGTCTCATAGCCTTCGAGCAGTTTATCCAGCTCCGCCCGCGCCCGCGCCAGCCGGTCCGGCAGAATCAGCCAGAGATCCTGTACCGCCGGCCCCACGCACATGTCGTCGAAATCCAGCAGGTGATACCCCTCACCCGGCCGATGCAGGATGTTTCCCCGGTGGCAATCGCCGTGCAGCCGCAAGGTCGCGACATCCTCGAACCCGGGCGTGATCTGCTCGATGAGATCCTCCACCGCATCTTCAAAGTCGTTCCCCATGTCCGGCGGCAGCACCCCGGCATCCAGGATAAAATGCAGATGCTCGCGCATGGAGTGCTCCGGGTGCAGGTAGATGCGGTCCCGCGGTTCGTGACGGGCCCCGATGGCGTGCAGCCGTGCAATCAGCCGCCCCAACTGCACCCAGTCGGCCGGTGACGGTTCATCCAGAGGACGGCCGCCCTTCTTGGGAAAGACCGCAAACCGCGTCCCGCCCAAGTCGTGCAGCAGCGCACCGTCCCGTCCGGGCAGCGGCGGGACGACCGGGACCTCGCCGGCGTGCAACTCCGCCAGGAAATCCAGCTCGTCCTGCAGCGCATCCGCACTCCAGCGCCCCGGACGGTAGAATTTCACCACCACAAAGCCGCCGTCGTTGAGGCCGATCTCGTAGACCCGGTTGATGTAACTGTTCAACGGCCGGCACACGTTGGAGCAGCGCACCGCCAGGGCGCCCTCCACCGCGTTGATGACGGCCTCCGGAGTCAGGGCGGAAAAATCGGCGGCCGGCGCGTGGCCCTCGGCATCGTGTGTCTCTTGCGTCATGCCACACCTTACCCCATCGGCCCTCTCGGCGCCAGCCGACTCCCCCGGCGAACACGGCTTGTCGCGCCGGCCCGTGCCCGCTACCATGGGCGCATTCCAAGGGGGGGTAGGAATCATGGCCAAGGCAAACATTACCGTCGATATCAACCACATGGAACGCGATCTGTCGTTTCATGACGTCCACAACCCCAGCCCGAAACGGCTGACGCCCGCGCAGATTGATCACTACAACAGCCAGGGATACATCCGCCCCCTGCGCATTTTTGGCGAGAACGAGGCCGCCACCAACCGCACGTATTTCGACCACATGCTGGCCGAAATCCAGTCGCAAGGGGGCCGAGACCAGTATTCCATCAACGGCTACCACACCACCTGCCGCGGCCTCTACGACATCGTCGTCAACCCCCTGATCCTCGATTACGTCGAGGACCTCATCGGACCCGATATCATTGCCTGGGGCACGCACTACTTCTGCAAACTCCCGCACGACCCCAAGAAAGTTCCCTGGCACCAGGACGCGTCCTACTGGCCGTTCGACAAGTCGCGCACCGTCACCGTCTGGCTGGCCATCGACGACGCCGACGCGGAGAACGCCGCCATGCAGTTCATCCCCGGCACGCACCGGCTCGGCCACCTGCGCTGGAAGGACACGCCCGATCCGGCCGTGCTGAATCAGGAAATCGTCGACGTCGCACAGTTTGGCGCGCCGGTCTTCGACACGCTCAAGGCCGGCGAGATGTCCTTGCACGCCGACATGCTCGCCCATGGCTCCGAGCCAAACCAGTCTGCCCGGCGCCGGTGCGGTCTCACCATCCGCTACTGCCCGCCCGTGGTCCGCAGCATGGCGAACTGGAACCATGCCTCGATCATCTGCCGCGGGCACGACCCCTCCGGCCACTGGCATCACAGTCCCCGCCCCGCGGGCGAGGACTACCAGCCCCGCGTCTGGCAACGCAAAACGGAACCCGTGTGAACATACTCCTGGTCGAGGATGACGAGCGCACGCGCGCCTTTGTCGAGCGCGCCTTGCGCGAGGAAGGCCACGTCGTGCAGACCGCGCACGACGGGCGCGCCGGCGACGCACTGGCCCGCACGCAGCCCTTTGACGTCATCATCCTCGATGTCGGCCTGCCGCACGTGGACGGGCTCGCCATCGTACGCGCCATCCGCGCGGCAAAACTCGCCACCCCCGTGCTCATGCTGACCGCGCACGACTCGGTCGCCGACCGCGTCGCCGGCCTGGAAACCGGCGCGGACGATTACCTGACCAAGCCGTTTGCCCTCGAGGAACTGCTCGCCCGCGTGCGCGCCCTCCTGCGCCGGCACCAGACCATCGCCCCCACTCAGCTCGATGTCGCCGACCTGCACATCGACCTCCTGGCCCGCACGGTCCGGCGCGGCCCGCGCCACATCGACCTGCAGCCCCGCGAATTCGCCCTGTTGGAGTACCTCGCGCGCAACGCCGGACGGGTGCTGTCGAAGACCATGCTCCTCGAGCATGTCTGGGACTATGCGTTCGACCCGAAGACCAACGTGGTGGAAAGCCGCGTCTCCCACCTGCGCGACAAGATCGACGAACCCGGCGACCCGCCCCTGATTCACACCATTCGCGGAGTCGGCTATGTCCTCCGTCCCGCGTAAGCGTTACCTGGCGTTTCGCACCCGCATCACCCTGGCGGCGGCCGTGGTCTTCCTCCTCCTGTCCACCCTGACCTTCGGCGCGCTCTATGCCGCCCTGCGCGCACGCCTCGTCGCCGATCTCGACGCCCGCCTGCTGACCGACCTCGCCAGCCTCCAGCACCTCGCCGCCGTGCGCAAAGCGCGAATCATTCAGTCCACGCTGGACATGGAGGCGCGCTTTCGCGGACCCGCAGACGTGTTCTACCGGGTGCTGGATACGAATGGCGCCTTGCTGGCCATGTCCGACACGAACGCGTGGGCCGGCGTGGCCGACCAGCCGCCCCCGCGCTCCGACCCCGGCCACGCCAGCTTCGCCACACTCACCCGCCTCACCGACGGCGCCGCGGTCCGTGTGGCGTATAGTCGGGACGAGTCCGGACGCCTCTTCCAGCATGCCCAAACCCTGCACGCCATCGAGGCCATCAGCCGCTCGGTCCGCCGCCTCGCGATCGCCGGCCTCCTCATCAACCTGTGCGCGGGCATCGGCGTGATCAACGCGCTCGCCGGACGCGCCATGTCCCGCGTCGCACGCGTCCGACGCACCGCCGAAACCGTTTCACAGACCTCGCTCTTCCAGCGTGTGCCCGTCACCCACCGGGGCGATGAGATTGACGCCCTGGCCGAGTCCTTCAATGCCATGCTCACGCGGGTCGAAGCCACGGTCGTCGACCTGCAGCACGTCGGCGACGAGATCGCCCATGATCTGCGCAACGCCGTCAGCCGAACCCGCCTGGCCGCCGAGACGGCCCTGCGCACGGATCCGCCCGACGAGGCCGCAGACCGGGCGGCCCTCGCCGACGTGATCGAAGGCTGCGACCACATGCGCGGTGTGATTGACGACATCCTGCAACTCGCCCGGATGGAATCGGGCGCCCTGCCCCTTCAGAAATCCGCACTCGATCTGGCCCTGCTGTGGCGCACGGCGGCCGATCTCTACGCGGATGCCGCCAGGGAGGCCGGCCTGCGCATCACGATGGCCCTGCCCGCCGCCTCCCTGTCCGTGCCTGGCGATCGCGCGGCCCTGCAGCGGCTGGCCGGGAACCTGCTGGACAACGCGCTCAAGTACACGCCGGCAGGCGGCGAGGTCCACATTGAAGCCGAACAGCTGGCGACCGCGGTGCGCGTGCACGTGAGAAACTCCGGTCCGGGCATCCCGGCCGAGGATCTCCCGCACCTGTTCGAGCGCTTCTACCGGGGCCGACGCACCCGCGGCGCACCGGGCGTCGGCCTTGGGCTACCCATGGCGCGGCGCATCGCCTTGCTTCACGGCGGCGAACTCACCGTGCAGAGCCAGCCCGGCCATGGCAGCACCTTCACGCTGCAGCTGCCGCGCTAAGCACCGGCCGGACTGGCGCCGCCGCACGGCGGCGGGCGGGCCACGGCAACCTTGCCAATCGGTAACGTGACGGCCAGTTTCCCGCAATGCCGCCCCCCTATGCTTCTGTCGAAGGCTGGGCGGAGCGTCCGCCCGGCGCTTCGGAAAGCGAGGGCCTCATGATCGCAACCAACCACAACCAACTGCTGACGCGCCAACGGACGAGATGGAGCCCCCCCCGCCGTCTCTGGTCCCGCATCCTGCGCCAGTGGCCATTCGCCATCTGGATCGTCGCCGGCGTGGCGGCCGCCTGGCTCTACTGGGGGTCGGCGGACGCGCCAGGCTATGGACACATCCGCGGTCTCGTGGATGGGAACCCCGTCAACCTGTCCCCCGTTGAAACGGCGCGCATTGCGGCCGTCCACGTGGTCGAGGGCCAGCGTGTACGGGCCGGAAGCCCGCTGGTCGACATGGATACCGCCGTCATTGACCCGGGCATTACCGCGGACCTCGTGGACACCATACGCATCGAAACCGCGTTCGGTGACACCCATCAGGATGTCCTGCAGGCCATCAGCCAGCAGAACGGCGCGCTCGCGGATCTGGAGTCGAATATCGCCGTGTGCAAGCTGGATTGGGCCCGCGACGCCGGCGAACTGGAGGGCTTGCGAGATGAGCACCAGCGTCGCGCCACTCTTTATGCGAACCGGTTGATCGATTCCATGGTGGCCAACGAACTGACGCCCCAGATCCGATCCCTCGAGCGCGCCCTGGCGCAATATCCTTCGCTGCTCGCCTCCTACGAGCGTCAACGCGACGACGCCAAGCAGTACCAGCTGGCCATCCTGCGCTGGCTCGGCCTGAAAGCGGGCGAGGAAGTATCCACGGCCATCGCGCGCCGGCTCGCCGAGAGTTCCGTTCATGACATGCTCGATGACGCCCGCCGCCAAAGCGAACGCTACCTCGAAAGCTACACGCTGCGCGCCCCCTATGACGGCACCGTCTCGGCCACGTACTACCGCCCCGGCGATACCGTCGCCTCCGGGCTTCCCATTGTCCGCCTCGTGGAAGACCAGCCGCGACGGGTACGCGCATTCCTTCCCGAATCGCTGGTCATGGACCTGCAAGTCGGCGATGCGGTCCGCCTGCGCCCCGAGAACCGGGCTGGCATCTCCGTGCCCGGGCGGGTGGAGCACGTCACGGCGGAGGTTTTCGTGCGTACCGCCGTGCTCACGTCCACCGGGCGCGAAGCGCCGTTGCGCACGCGGTCCGCCACCATCCTCATCACCGGCGAGCATGCGCTGGTGGCCGGGGAAACCGTCGTCGTGGAGCTGATCAACCGCCACGGCGTCTGGGAGCGCATCCTCACGCGGCTGGGCCATCGTGCCATGCCGGTCGCCCACGCGACCATGGCCACGCCGATCGAGCGCGGGACGTGACGCGTCAGCGCGCCGCCAGCGGAATCAGGCCAGCCGCGCGACAGAAGGCAAGCTCCGCCAGCACGCAACGCCGCTCCGCCTCCGTCACGCGCACCTCGAACGCCACCAGGTTCTGCTGCCAGCGCAGGGCATCCGCCTCGGTCGCAAGATCAGCCTCGGCGGCCGGTGGCGAGGCCGCGAATCGCCCCCGGAGCCGGTTCAGCTCGATCACTTGCGCCGCGTGGTGCCGCCGCGTGGCGCGAACCAGGTCCGCGGCGGCGCGGATATCCTGCTCGGCACGCTCCAGCACAAGCGCTGCCGACGCGCGCGCCCCTTGCCACGCCGCCCGCCTCACCCGGCTTTCGCGCGACAGCCATTCGAACACCGGGATTTCGACGGCGGCGCCCACCCACCACGCGTCACCCGCGCGCTCCTCAGCGGCCGAGTCGGTGCCCGTGCCGTGGGTTGTCTCCCGGCTCGTTCCCCATCCCGCCTCATCCTGCACCTCAAAGGTCGCGGGCCGGAATTCCCGCGACTGCGCGCGACGCGTCTCCGCCGCGGAGCCGCTCTCGGTGAACGTGCCGATGCTGGACTCGTCGACGTCCCAGTTCGAATACGCCAGTTCCACCCGCCCCAGCCAGGGCATGCGCCGGGACCTGGCCATCTTCCACTCGCCGGCGGCGCGGGAATGGCCCGCCACCGCCATCAGGACGTCGCCACGCCGGCGGGCCAATTGCCGCACGCCTGATTCCGCGCCCGGTTCCGCATTCAGGGCCGGCAACCGCAGCAGCGCGCCGGGCCGGAGCGGATCAAGATTCACATCGTCCACCGCCGTTCCGGAGAGCTGTGCGAACGCCCCCTGCAGGTCGAAGATCGACTCCTGGATCCGGCTCGCGTCCCCCATGGCCGCGGCCGCGCGGCCGGCCATCTCCATCTCGTCCGCGAGCGCCACCGCCTCCCTGCCGACAGCCCCCTCCATGTGCGTCAACATCGCCCGTGCGCGGCTGACGAGGGGCGCCTGTTGAGCCAGGAGTCGACTTGCGTAATGCACGCGCACGGCCACCTCCACAAGGTCGCACGCCAGCGCCTGCGTCTCATCCCACAGCCGGGCTTCGGCCAGATCGTGCGCGGCCCGGGCCGCATCCTTCTCGCCCCGCAGCAACCAGGGATTCGGCGGAAACAGGCGCAGACCGACCTCGAACTCGGACTCCGATTCGCGCGCGCGTTCCTCCGCCTCGCGCGACGTGCGGTACGTGGCGTCGCGCTGCGAGGTTTCCTGCCGGCTCCGCTTGTCCGTGGTGAACCCCAGCTGCCGCGTCGTGGCGGCTGATGACGCACGCCCGGATTCGGATCGGCGACCGCTCTCGACGCGTGTGCCGGTGCGGTGGCTCATCTCGTCGCCCCAGCCCACGCCGCCAAGGATTTCCGGTGAGCGCCACGACGTCCACTCGACAACGTCCCCGGCACGCCTGTTGACGTCATCGCGCAGTTCCCGCAGGCGCGGGTGCGTCGCCAGCGTGCGCTCGATCACCGCCGCCAGCGGGAGACCGTTCGTCCGCGGCGCTGGCGGTATAGGCGCCAGCACGTCAGGGACCCCCGATTGGGCTAGCGCCGACGCCAGCGGGGCGAGAGCGACCAGCGCGAGGGCGGCGCGGCGAGCGCACGTTGTGTAAGTGACGTCACGGTTCATCGGCATGCACCCGAATGCGATAGACCGGCGCGCCCGTCGCGGCCGCCGCGCGAAACACGCCCGTGGCAACGCCGGAGACCGGACTGACCGGGGTCCAGGCGCCGCCCGGCTCAAGCGCCTGCTCCACGACGTAGCGCACGGCCGGAACCGCGTCCCATCGAAGCTGCATCGATTGATCCGCCGCCTCATATGCCACCTGCGTGACGGCCAGGCGTGAACGCGGATCCAGCGGATCCGTTCCCGCGACATACTCATGCCGGTCAGGAAAATCATCCGCATCTGCGTCGGTGGCCTCCCCCTGGGCGGCGGCGCGACTGCGAAAATGGCGTAGCTCCCAGTCGTCGGGCAGCAGGTCGCCATCCTCATCATAAACCGGCAAGCGGCCGGGCGAGGGCACGCCCGCCGTCCAGCTGGTGGCGAGCGTCCCGACAACCCGTCGATCGAGGCGATGCAGCGACTGCCCCTGACCGGCCGTGCCGCCCGGCCAGGGCAAACTTGGCGAGAAGAACACCAGATCCTCCACCACGGCGGGGCGAAAAGTCGGCTCTTCGGTGGGCGCCTCATCCGGACTGTTCAGTGCCACATACTCGCCGGCGTCGTTGAGCCGCCCGCTCGAGACGCCCAACATCGCGGTGTCCGGCGGCATGCCCCACGCCTGCACGAAGTGCGCGCGCGCGTCGGCCAGGCCGGGACTGAACGGCACCACCACCAGCGTCTGCCCGGGAGCCAGCTGCATCCCCGCCGGGAAATCGAATTCAACCCCCAGGGTCAACCGCCATGCCTGGAGCGAAACCGGGAACGACTCGAGGTTCGCCAGCTCGATGAACTCCCAGGCGGGATTCGGCCCGGAGGGCTGATACTGCAGTTCTGTCAACGCGAGTCGAGGCAGTCTCACGCCCAGGTTGGAAGCCCCCGGCGAGCGCGCCGACTGGGGGAACCATGCACCGAACCCGTTGGGCCAGCGCCCAAAGGACTCGCCGTTGAACTGCGCGCCGAAGGCCGCCGTGTCGTCCACCCGCACGGATGCACCGGACACCGCCGACAGGTAGAGCGTTTCGCCGCGGGCACCATCGAGACCGAAACGCCGTTCGATCTGCGTCTCGACCCCGCGAAACTGGCTCTCCGTCACCGTCCAATAGCCGCCGCGCCCCAGCACCGTGCCGGCCGGAATGACGTACTTGTCGAGCGCGTCCGGATCGTCACTGATCCGCCAGCCGCTGATGTCCACCGGCTGGCTGCCGCGGTTATGCAGCTCGATCAGGTCCACCATCGGCGGGTCGGTATGGCTGAGGATCTCGTTGAAGACCACCCCCGACGGTGCGGCATCCGCGCTGCCTGGCGATCCATGCCGCCAGAGACTGGAGCGCCAGGCGGCGGGGCTGGCCGCCGCGAGGGTGGGATCCTGGCGATGTAACGACCAGCCCCTCCCATCCGGCAGCTCCGGCCACGCGCCGCTGTCGCCATATTCACAACTTTCGACCACGCCTGATGGCTGCCGCCACGCCAGCGCATCACCCGTGTTGCCCAGTTTGCCGCTATAGACACCGGCGATGCTGGTCACAGCCGGATAGCGCAGCCGGAATCCCGCCAGGTTATTCACCACCACCGCCCGCCCGCCAGGCGCCAGCGACTGCATCGGTGAGGTGGCAAAGTTGAAGACGACGCCATCCAACAGCGCGACGTTCGCCAGCGACACGGCCGCGGCTCCCAAATTGGCCAGTTCCAGGAACTCGAAGTCGTCGGCGTCGTCGAACCCGAGCTGCCGCTCGAAGACCGTGGGCGGGGCCGGGTTGTAGTGGACTTCCGTGAGCACGAGCTGGGCCAGCGACGAGGTTGTCACCAGCGCCAGGCTGGTCGCCGTGCAGAGCCAGTGCCCGCCCCCGCGTCGGGCGGGTGCGCGGAGTCCGGTAAATCCCGTGCAGGAGAGGGCAATGTTCACGCCCCCAAGATACCGGGGCCACCTTGCCGGCACCTGACCGCCACATTGCCTTTTGGCAACGTTACAGCCAGCGGCGCACGCGACGGCGATACGCGTCGAATTCGGTGCCAAACGTCGCCGCAAGCAGGCGCTCTTCGCGCGGCACGTAGCCGCGGTCGAGAATGAGGAGGAAGGCAACCGGGGCCAGCAGCATGACCGGGGCGCGCGACCACAGCGCCAGTCCGCACAGCGTCCAGGCCACGGCAACGTACATCGGATTGCGGCTGAAGCGATACGGACCGCTCACCACGAGGGCGCTCGGCTGGCCAAACGGGTGATGCGTGGTCCCACGCCGGTGAAAGAGCCCCACCGCCCAGGCCCCCAGCAGCAGCCCCGTCCCCACCATCCCGGCCCCCACCCCGCGCGCCAGCGGTACGAGGCGCGGCTGGCCCGACCAGAGAGCACTCAGGCCCCACGCGCCCAGCAGGCACAACAGCGCCACGACCGGCGGGCGGGGACGCCAGCCACGGTGCCCGGACCTCGCGTGCTCGCCCACGTCAGCCGATTGATCCGCCATTATCGCCTCCCCGTCCGTGTTCGCCTTCCGCTCCCGGCAAGGAGGAGACAGGCCCCTAGGCGCGCTCCACCTGGTACGCGCGACGGCCGCGCACCATGAACCCGAGCTGGTTCTCCTTCTTGGCCTCGGCGATCCGCTGCTCCGCGACCTTGCGATTCTCCGTGCCCGTGGCATTGATCACCACGAAGTCATCCGCGCGGCGGTAGCGGTGAATGAACACCGGCCTTGCCTCCGTCGAATGGTTCTCCGGCGAACCGTGAATGGTATTCACGTGGAAGAAGATGGCGTCGCCCGCGCGCCCCTCGATGGGGACAGCCTTGTCGAAAGACCAGATACTCGGATCCAGCCCGAGATGCGAGAACGTGTCGACATGGCGCAGCAGGCCCAGCTTGTGAGATCCCGGAACCACGTGCAGCGCCCCGCGCTGGACATTCGTATCCACGGCGTAGCTCAGGATGCCGCACGGGCCCTCATACTTGTGCTCGAAATACGAGGCGTCCTGGTGCAGCAGCTTGGGATGCCCGCCACAGGGCTCCTTGTACAGGCACTGCCCGTTCAAGAAGAGCTCGATATCCGGCCCCAGGATCGCTTCCACCAGGTCCAGCACCTGCGGATCGAGAGCGGAACGGAAGAACGCCGAGCTATGCATGTAGCCGCACGCCAGCACCATGATCTGCTTGTCGCGCGCAAACCCCGCCGGCGCCGGCAGCCAGAGCGTTCCGTCCGGCGTATGCCAGCCTTCCTTGATCTGCTTCGCCTGCCCCACCAGGCTGATGGCCGTCTTCGCCGCCGCCGCGATGTCCCGCGTGATGGCCGGAACATGCGCCTGCATCAGCCCCCGCACCACCAAGGCGCCGTACTCGCGATAGATCGCGGCGGCGCGCGAAACATCGATCCCGGCCGCCTGCACCTCAAGTTCCCGCACCCCGACGCGCGGCAGTTCCTGCGTAGCGTTCGTCATGTCACCCCTCCCGGCCGCCTCCGCGGCCATTTACCCGGATGTCCGGAGCATACCCGACGGCCGCAATTCCTGCTATCGCCGGGGCCGCGCTTGTTGTATCTTTTTCCGTCATGAGCACGGAACGACCAGACGCCTATCGCGGCGACAATCTGCGCGATCAGCTCTTCGTCAAGGTCTTCACCGTGGCGCGCACGAGCATCGGGCGCACCTGGAACACCCGCGACGTCTGCAGCGGGTACTGGCGCCTGTATCGCAACGATAGGGCTGGTGCCTGGCTGGAACTGGCCGATGGCGCCTCCTACAGCCTCACCCCGCGGCGCGTGCACCTGGTGCCGGCCTGGGTGCGATTCTCCTGTCGCAACTCGCGGCCGATTGACCATCGATACGTGCACTTCGACCTGATCGGGCTGACCGCATCCACGGTGCAACGGCTATTCACAAAACCGTTGATGGTGCCCGAGGATGCGCCCGCCGCCGCGCTGGCCGCGGCACTGGACGGGCGGGACCGTCCGGATGTGGCGGCCTGCCGGGGCAAGGCCGCCGTGCTTGCCGCGCTCGCCGCCGTGCTTGCACGCCTGCCGGCGGCGGACGCCATGCGGCTGGCCAGCCCTGGCCCGGTGGCGCCAGCCGTGCGCCACATTGAGGAGCAGCTCGGCGCGCGACTCGACAACGGCAAACTCGCCGCGCGCTGCCATTTCAGCGAGGACCACTTCGTGCGGATCTTCCGGCAACGCCTCGGAACCACGCCCGCCCAGTACATCCTGGAGCGCCGTGTCGCCGCGGCCACCCAGGCGCTGGCCTTTGGCGTCGACAGCATCGAGCAGATCGCCGAACGCCTCGGGTTCGCGAACCGCTTCCACCTCACGCGCATGTTCACCCGTCGCATGGGCATCCCCCCCGCCGCCTTCAGACGCCAGGTGCAGGTGTGAGGGCGTCAAACGCCACACGGCGGCGCGACGCCCCCCTGGCTTCACCCGCTCGTACCGGAGGGGATCCGTCCCCCGGGGATGACATTCCTATTGACGTGGCGGTCGGGGTTTGCGAACGGAAGAGGCTTTCCCATGACCGGTTTGTCCAAAACGCCCGACGCCGACATGCCCGTGCACCATTACACGGCCCGCGAGGTCTTCGCGCGGCTGGCCCCCTTGCTCCGCCCCCACCGCGCCCGCTGCCTGCTGGCCGCCGCACTGGTCTCCGCCGTCGGGCTCGCCGTGTCCCTCGCCCCCCTCTTTCCAAAGTACGTCATTGACCGCGCCATTCCCGCGGGCAGCGCGCGATTGGCCCTGATCGCGGCCGCCGCCTTTCTGGCCGTGCAGTTTGCGCGCATGGTGCTGTGGTACGCCGCCATGCGGCAGGTCTACCACGTGCAGCAGCGGATGGTCTTCGAGCTGCGCTCCCTGGCGTTTGGCCATCTCCAGCGCCTCTGCCTGCGCTTCCACCACCAGTACCCGTCCGGCTTTCTCTACGAACGCGTGTTCGGCAATTCCATCAACAACCTCGCGACGTTCCTGCAGCAGATATTCCAGCACCTTGCCACCTATGTGGTGGGCTTGATCTTCAGCCTCGGATTCTGCCTGTACCTCAGCCCCCTGCTGACCGTCGTGGTCCTGCTCGGCGCCGGCGGCTACGCCATCGCGGCCAAAGCCCTGTCGCGCCGGATCTACGCCAAGACCCGCCGGGCCAGCGAGATGTCCATGCGCTTCACACAGCTCACCCTGGACAAACTGCGCGGCCACAAGACGATCCAGGCGTTCGCCATGGAGGATCGCGTGCAGGATGAGTTCGAAGAACAGGCCTGGCCGCTGATGATGCGCTGGCTCGACGCCATTCTCGAATCCATGAAGCTGGGGTTCATCAGCGAGGGGCTCAGCTATGTGCTGACCGCCGTGGTCGTGGCGGGCGGCGCCTGCCTGGTGATGGCCGGTCACCGGCCGCTGGGCACCTTGGTCGCCTTCATGGGGTACCAGGGCACCTTGATCGGCATGATGCAGGTCCTGACGAATTTCTACGGCCAGTTCGCCAGCGCGCGCGCCTCCTTCGATCAGCTGTTCACGATCCTCGACACCCCGTCCACCGTGCTGGACAAGCCCGGTGCCGCGATGCCCCAGCACCTCGCCGGCCGGCTCGAGTTCCGAAATGTCACGTTCGCCTACGCGGACACACCGGTGATCCGCGACCTGACGGCCTCCATTCCGCCCGGGCAGGTTGTCGCGCTCGTCGGCCGCAGCGGCAGCGGCAAGACCACCCTGACCAACCTGATCATGCGTTTCTACGACCCGGCCTCTGGCACCATCAGCCTCGACGACACCAACATCCGCGACCTGCCCCTGCGCGCCTACCGCTCGCACTTTGCCGTCGTGCTGCAGGATCCCTACCTGTTCAACACCACGATCGCCCAGAATCTCCAGTACACCCGCCCCGGCGTGACGGATGCCGAAATGGTGGATGCGCTGAAGAAAGCCCACGCCTGGGAATTCGTCTCGCAGTTTCCGGACGGCCTGCAGCATCCCGTCGGCGAGGGCGGCTCGCAACTATCGGGCGGTCAGCGCCAGCGGCTCGCCCTGGCCCGCTGCATCCTCGTGCCCAGCCGCTTCATCATCCTCGACGAGGCCACCTCGGCCCTGGACGCGGAGTCGGAACTGCTGATTCAGCAGGCCCTGGTGCCGGCCTTTGAGGGGCGCACCGCCATCATCATCGCCCACCGGCTCAGCACCTTGCGGTTTGCCCAGCGCATCCTTGTGCTGGATGACGGGCGCCTGGTGGAGGACGGGACCTTCGAGGACCTGCTCGCGCGCCGCGGCTTGTTCCACCGCCTCCACAGCATCGCCACCTCCACCAACGCCCATACGCTCAAGCTGGAAGAAGCCGGTTTCGCCTGAGTGCCGGCGCACGCGCCGAAGGCCCCCTGCGTCTTCGGCGGGCGGCTAGGGCGCCCATTCGATCCGGCTGAGCACGCACTCCATCTGCTTGACCACCAGCGTGAGGCGCGCCACGACGGGGGCACGGCGGGAGGGATCCACCACGACCAGGGCGGGCGCTGCGTTCATCCGGCCCTCGACACCCTCCGGCCCCAGGGCCAGCGCGACCGTGCAGGGCGGCGGCTCCTGAATGCGCCAGGCCGTCGTGCCCTCCCCGTCGTCAGCACCAATCGTGTCCACGGTCGCGAAATGCGGTCCGTTGGTCTCCATGGACAACACCGGATAGCCCGGCACGGATTTGGTCAGGGCCGTGCGGTAGTGGCCGCCCGCCAGCGTGAGGGCGTAGAGGGGTGTTCCGTCAGAGGCTTCTGCCACGAGCGAAAGGCTGCCGTTGGCAGGGTAGAGCACCAGCGGTGTGAAGGTCACGCGCCACACCCCGGATGTCGCCCCGGCGATGCTGCGGCTCAGGGTCACGCTCTCGTCATCACGCGCCTCCACGTACAGGCCGGGCAACTCGGCAACATAGAACACGCCCACCGCATCGGCGGGCGGCACGTTGCCATATTCGTCAGCCGGCACTTGCGTCGTGCAGGTGATCGCGTAGTCTGACCGCGTGTCGCGCTCAAAGGCATCCACGAAGCCATCCCGGCCCGCGGCTGGCCGGGGCTCCGCAGCTGGCACCCCGCCGGCCAGCAACACCAGCCACACCGTCAGGGCGAAACATCCTTTCCACGGCACGTGATTCATGGCCGCACCCCGTCCGCGGTCTCGCTCCATTCAGCTGCCATCAGAACCTCCACGACGGCGGCCCGGACGAGCGCCGGGTCCACGCGGCTCCAGGATGGATCATCCCGCTCGGGATGCAACGCCGCATTCAGAGAGCGCACCAGGGCACCCGCTCGCGCGCGGCCATCGGGATCACGCCGCGCAAGGGACTCGAGCAGGCGCAGGTAGCGGAGGTCATCAACGCCCAGGCGGACGCACTCCCAAGCGGGATACGGCACGGTGCCGTCAGGCCCGACCGTCGCACACAGTCTTCCCGGGTACGTCCAGAGGCTTTGCCCGAATTCACCGCTGCGCCACGTGTACGCCCCAAACTTCGCCCGCAGCGAAAACCCATCGCCCAGCGGGTGGCGCGGTCCGCCATAGCTGGCCACGCGCGCGCCCCTATTCATGGCATCCTCGGCCTGATCGATGCGCGGCGCTCCGCCAAAGACCCACAGATCCACATCATCGCCCAGCGCGTCGAAATCCTCTTCCGAGCCGGTCATGGCCGTGTACGCGCCCGGGACCTCTTTCGCTTTTGCGTACAGCAACGCCGCCATCCGGTTTCTCGCGACGCCATCCTGGCTGGTGTCGCGCAGCGTGGGCTCATCCACCAGGTACAGCGCCGAGCGGCCGGGCGCCCGCTGCTCCAATTCGTACGCCAGCCGCTGAACGCGCTTCGGATGATAGTACGCGCGAAAATTCACCCACGGGGCGGTCCACTTGCGCTTGTTGACCGACAGCGGATTCCCGACGAAGAAAAACTCCCGTGGATAGCGCAAGCCGCCGCTCGCCGCCAGGGCCATCCCCGCCGTGAGAAGGCTCACGTCGGGCAATCCCGACTCACCCTCGCGATAGCGAAGCTCCGGCGTCGGGCAGGCCGCGTTCATGCCGTGCGCGGCCATGTCGCGATACACAACGCCGGCCGTCTGGATGGCCGACGGATCCTCCCTCAGCACGTCCGCCGTCAGCTCGCCCGAATACAGAATGTGCATGGGTTCATCGAGGTCCGGCAGCGTGAAGGGAAGCACCGTAAGCTTCAGCGGCAGACTTACGCTGTCGCCGTCAGCGTCCACGGTTAGGGAGTTCGTGTAGAGGCCTGGCGGCGTTCCCGCCGGAACACGCGCGGTCAGCCAGAAGGCGCGGCTGTAACCGGCTGGCAGCCACCGCAGCGCGTCCCCCTCCACAAGGACCGCTTGCCCCTCCCGGTCGTCCAGCACGTAGAGCGTGGGCGCCATCGGGAGCCCCTTGGGCGGCCGAAGGTGCACCTGCACCAGATCCCGGCGTGCATGCACGCCGATCTGAATGCAAATGGCCTCATCGCCAGCCACCATCACGTCCACCCGCTCCCGGGCATCGGTCATCTCGGGCCGGGCCGTGTTTGTCACCACGAGTTCCGGGCGGCGTATGAAGAGCGAGAAGGCCGCGTCGGGTGCGGGCAGGGGCTCATCCGCCGGCGCCTGCGGTCCGCCGTCGAACCGCGTCTCGCGAGACGTCCCCGTGTCCCGCACGCCCAGCGCGGATGCAAGCGAGGCATCCGGCAGGTCGCGCAGTGATTGCCGTAGCGCCATGGCCGCGTGTGGATCCGCCGCCAACACCCGCGCCGCCGCCATGCGCACGAGGGGTGAAGGATCGTCGCGAACCGCGCGTGCCGCCGGCGACGTGCGGCCGAGTTGACCGAGCGCCCGCAAGGCGTCGTAACGCACGGCCGCATCCGGAGACTGTTCGGCTATGGCCTCCAGGGCGTCGCCCGCATCCGCGCAACCCAATTGTCCCGCGGTACGTACGACGGCCTGCACGGCGCGGCCGCCGAGTGTGCCCGGCCGTCCCCATCCCCGCACCACCGCCGTCACGCCATCCGTGGCGTCCGGCCCTCCGAGCACGGACAGCGCCTTCCCGGCTTCCCACGCATCGGCACCGTTCGCCAAGGCCGCCACCAGTGCCGGCACCGCCTCCCGCGCCTGGAGGACCGTCAGCGCGCGGATCGCATTGACGCCTGCGGCGGGGTCGGTGACGCGGCGCGTGAGCGCGGCCACCACGGCCGCCCGGTTCGTCTGGGCGCGCGCCAAGGCCCTGGCCGCGTTCAGCCGCACCATCGGATAGGCATCGTCAAGGGCGACCAGCAGGTCGGCCTCGCATCCCGCCCATGAAAGATCGGCCAAGGCTTCCGCGGCAAAATGACGCACGTAGTGATCGTCGTCGTGCAAGAGGGGGGCGACGATGGAAGCGGCCGCGGCGTCCCCTTGCGAACCGATCACGGCGCAGCCCAGACGGCGCGCGTTGGCAGACCCGGAGGTCAGCGCCTCCGCCAGTGCCGGCCGAATCACAGCCGCGTCCATGCGCATCAGGGCCTCGGTGCACAAGTAGGCGCTGCGCGGGGTGGACAGGCCGCCGACCAGAACCCGCGCCGCCTCCAGCGTGCCGGCCTGCGCCAGTCGGTCGGCGGTTTCTTCAATCCATTGGGCGGGGTTGTCCTGCAGCGCGGCCGCGTAGGCCTGCGCGTTGGTGGCGATGTCCCGACGCAGGGCGTCGAGCGGCTGTCGCCAGGCCGCCAACTGGAGCGCATCGATGTACAGCAGCATGGCCGCCGGGGCCTCGTCCCGCCCCTCGACCGGCGCGCCGCGCACGCGCGGCGGGTTCAACGAGATCATCACCTTGCGCAGCCGGGCCGGGTCCACGCCGTTCTGGCGCAGGGTGGCCACGGGGATGTCCACCCAGCGCCCGGACTGCGGCCCGACAAACAGCTTGCGCGGGGCGACGGCATGCCCGTCGGCGTCGTGCAGCGCGAAGCCAAGCTGGGCGCGTCGGGCCCCGGGGTTGTTGGCCCAGAAGCGCACGACATCCCAGCCGGACGCGTCAAGCATCGACTCCGGCGGCAGCCAGGCCTTGAAAAGGCCGCGACCGGAAGCCGCGCGAACCAGGGCGCACGCGCTCCCCTCGCGCACGTGCTCCCCCGCCAGGCGCACATCGCGCCAGTCCTGGGTTCGGAAGAACGCCGCGATGTCGGCAGGCGATTCGAACCCACACAGCGTTCTGGTTTCGAGCACCGGCGCAGGACCGGGCCGTCCCGCCGCAGCGCTTCCCGTCACCACCGCCAGCAGCAGGCCGGAAGGCAGGGCCAGCAGGCGCCGCACACGCCGAGTGATCGTCATGGAATTCGTATAGAGCGGGGGCGCAGGGAGGTCAACGGACATTGCGGATTCTTTTACGACTGCGGCACGCCCGCGTGTTCGCGCGCCTCGTCCGCCGCGCGCTGGGCGTCGGTCTTGTGACGCTCCAGCCGTGCCATCACGACATAGGCGCAGGGGACCACGACCAGCGTGAACAGCGTCGACACGATCACGCCCCCGATCACGGCCAGCGCCATGGGCTGGCGTGTTTCCGAGCCCGGGCCAAGGCCAAGCGCCATGGGCACGGCCGCGCCGACCGTCGCCAGCGAGGTCATCAGGATGGGCCGGAGCCGGATGGGCGCCGCCGCCAGCATCGCGTCGCGCACCGGCAGCCCCTCGTCGTGGCGCTTCGCATTCGCGAACTCCACCAGCAGGATGGAGTTCTTCTTCACGATGCCCATCAGCAGGATCACGCCGATCGCGCTGTACAGGTTGATCGACTGGTGGCTGACGTACAGGGTCGCCAGCGCTCCGCTGATGCTGAAGGGCAGCGCGAGCAGCACGGTGAACGGATGCACGAAGCTGTTGAATTGCGAGGCGAGTACCATGTAGGCCACCACAATTCCCAGCAGGAAGGCGAACCACAGGTTGCCAAAGGACTCCTCGAAGGTCTTGGCGCCGCCCTCAAGATTGTACGTGTAACCCGGCGACAGCTCCTCCCGGCTGATCTGCTCCGCCACGCGCAACGCATCCGCCTGCGACGCTCCGGCGGCCAGGTTTGCCGTCACCGAAATGGCGCGCTGGCGGTTGACGCGGCTCACGGTCTGGAGCGTCTTGACGGTCTGCACCTTCACGACATCCGCCAGGGGCACGACCTCCCCATAGGAGGTGCGCACCGTCAGCTTGCGCACGTCGTCCTCCGTCAGGCGCTCCTCGGGGTTCAGGCGCAGGCGAACATCGTAGCGCCGCCCATCGCGGGTAAACTTGCCCTGCCTCACGCCACCGATGGCCGCGTTGATCGTGCGCCCGATGCTGTCCATGGTCACGCCGCGCGCCGCGGCTGCCGCGCGATCCGGCACAACCTGCAGCTCCGGCATGCCGGCGCGGTAGTTCGTATCCAGGTCCACGACGAGCCCCGACTGCTCCAGGCGGTTCATGATCGCCTTCGCCTTTTCATTCAGCACGTCGTAGTCGGCGCCGCGCAGGTTGAACTCAACCGGCTGGCTGCGGCGCGGGCTCAGCCCGCGCGTGGAGAGATCCTGGAATCCGAACCGGATACCGGCCACGCGGTTCGTCAGGTCGCGCCGGAATTGCGCCATCAGGTCCGCCTGGCTCAGCGGGCGGAGCGTCCGGTCCACCAGCGTGATGCCCGCGAAGGCCTGATTCACGGCGCCGCCCATGCCGCCGACCGAAACAAAATACCGCGCCACCTCGGGGCGGCTCTGAATGTACGCCTCCGCCTCCCGGACTTTGCTGTCCGTCAGCGCCAGGGATGACCCGACCGCCGTCTGCATGGTCATGCGGATGAAGTTCTGGTCCTGCGTCGGCACAAATTCCCGGCCCAGCAGGGCGCCAAGCTTCAACGACGCCAGGAACAGCACGAGCGCCGCCACCAGCACCAGCCACCGGATGCGCAGCGCCACCCGCAGCGTGGCGGCGTAAGCCCGGGCCAGCACCGCGAAGGTCCCGAGCGCGGCGCGCTCAAGCACGCTGGGACGCGCCTGGCGCACCAGCATCTGGGACAGGCGCATGGGCGTCAGCGTGATCGCCTCCAGCAGCGACAACGCAACGGCCGCCGTCAGCGTGATGCCAAACTGGAAGAAGAACTTGCCTATGATGCCCTGCATGAAAGCCACCGGCAGGAAGATCGCGATGACCGCCAGCGTCGCCGCCGTCGCCGCGAACGTGATTTCGCGCGCCCCGTCGCGGGCGGCGCTGACCTTGCCCTTCCCCATGGCGAAATGCCGGATGATGTTCTCCAGCACCATGATGGCGTCGTCGACCACGATCCCGATCGACAGCGCCAGCGCCAGCAGCGTGAAGGTGTTGAGCGTGAAGCCCATGAAGTAGAGGATGGTGAACGTGCCGACGATGGAGGTCGGAATGGACAGGATGACGTTGAACCCCGAGGTCCAGGACCCGAGAAACAGGAAGCAGATCAGGGCCGTCAGCAGTCCGGCGAGCAGGAGCTCATGCTCCGTGGCCTGCACGGCGCGCTCCACGAAGCGCGTGAAGTCCACGTTGACCTGCAGGCGCATGCCTTCCGGCAGCGTGGGGTTCAACTCATCGATCTTCGCCTTCACGGCCTTGCCGATGGCGACTTCATTCGAGCCGCGCTGCTTGCGAATGCCAAGGCTGACGCCGGGCTGCCCCCCGAAGCGGGCCAGCCGGCGCACATCGCTCAGGCCGTCCTCGACGCGCGCCACGTCGCGCACGCGGATCGTCGTGTCGTAAATGGGCTGCCCGCCGCGCCGGCCGATGAGGATGTCGCCAACCGCCTCCGGGGTCATGCCTTCCCCCATCGTGCGCACATTCATCTCGTGCTGCGGGTCCTCCATGAACCCGCCCGCCAGTTCCGTGTGCTCATCCTCGATGGCGGCCTGCAGGTCGAGAATGGTCAGGTCATAGGCGCGGAGCTTGTCGTTATCGACCCACAGCCGCAGGTTGCGGTCGCTGTATCCGCCCAGGCTGACTTCGCCGACCCCCGGCAAGACCTGAAACTGGTCGACCAGGAACGTGTCGATGTACTCGATCAGCTCGCGCAAGGGCATATTGCCCGACAGCCCGAGCCACATGATGGGCTCACTTTCGGTGCTGTTCTTGCGGATCACCGGAGCATCGACATTGAGCGGGAGCCGCACCTGGCTCAGTGCGGCCTGTACCTCCTGGAGCGCGGCGTCGACGTCGCGCTGAAGTTCGAACTCCAGCTCGATGTTGGCCTGTCCCTGCCGGATGGTGGAGCGCGTCTCCTTCAGCCCCTCGACGGAGATCACGGCCTGCTCGACCTTGTCGACAATTTCGGCCTCCATGAGCTCCGGCGCCGCGCCCTCCCAGGTCACGCCGATGTTCAGGAGCGGAAAATCGACGTCCGGCATCAGGCTCACGCCCATGCGGCCGAAGCTGATGGCGCCAAAGACGATCAAGCCGAACATGAGCATCCAGGCAAAGACGGGGCGGCGGATGGAGAGATCGGAGAGCGTCATGCGGGTGGCTCCCCGGCAGCCACCAGCAGGTGTACGGCGGCGGCCTTGGCCTGCATCTCGAGCGCGGCCGCGCGCCGGCGCAGCGTGTGCAATTGAAACACCGCCGCCAGCACATCCAGGTTGTTCGCGCGGCCCATGGCGTAATCGCGCGTCTGCGTGTCGACATTCTCCGTGGCCACGCGCAGCGCCTCCGCCACGGCCGCCCACTGCTCCAGGGCGCTGCGCACCTCCCGGAACGCCAGCCGCACGTCCCGGTCTGCGGATCGCTGAGCGGCCGAGAGCTGCAATTCGGCGGCGCGCAACTCCTGGCGTTTCTCGGCCGTGCCGGCGCGACGGCGGCCGTGATCGAAGATCGGGACGCTCGCCCGCAGCGTCACATCCCAGTCGCCGGGGTCACCGGGGTCGCTCCAGGCGTAGAGATTGCCGCCGACATCGACCTGGACGTTGCGCCGGGCCTCCTCGGCGCGGGTCTCCGCGGCGGCCTCCCGCACGCGCGCCTCCTCGGCCAGCACGTCGGGACGGGCGTTGGTCTGCGACAGATAGCGCCCGATCTGCGCCAACTCCGGCAGCGCGGTTTCGTCTTCCAGTTGCAGCTCCTCCGCCGGCAGTCCGGTCAGGAATGACACCAGTTCGAGCGCGGCGTCGCGGACGCCCGCCGCCTGCGCCTGAAAAATCCGCACATCGGCCGACTGCGTCTGGGCGGCCAGAAGTTCCGCCGTGCGCGAGCGGCCGAGCTGGATGCGCCGCTTCAGTTCATCCACGCGCTGGGCCAGGGCGACCGCCTGCTCGTCGAGGGCCATGAGTTCGCGCATGCTGGCCAGCGACTGGTAGAAGGCGTCGGCCACGTCCTGGTAGAGCAGCTGGCGCTGGCGCGCGAGGTCGTAGGACAGGGCCTCGCCTTCCGCATCGCGGGCGGCAGCCAGCCGTGCCGTGCGAAAGCCGTTGAAGATCGGGTACGCCGCCGACACGCCGGCGCGGTAGGTGGAGGCGCGGCCGCCGTCCTCGCCCGCCTCGCGCCAGAGCCCGGAACCCGCGGCGCTGAGTTCCGGCCATTGCGCGGCGGTCTCCTGGCGGTAGCGCGCTTCCGCGGCCCGCCAGTCCGCCACCGCAATGCCCAGCGTCTCGCTGCGCTCCGCGGCCAGGGCGTAGGCATCCGCCAGCGTCAACCGGCGCATGGTCAAGGCACTGGCCGTGGCGCTCGGCCCGGAGGTCTGCGCTATCGCGCCGGCCGCAAGCCCCGCCAGCACCCATCCGAGCGCCACTCTGTGCCCCAGTCTGATCACGCGTCCCTGCCCTCGTGCCACACGCTCATCCGACAACCAGTGTCTGGATCGACCGCGGCAGCAAGGACAGCGCGACCAGGCCCCCGCCGACATCCACGTTCAGACCCTGCGGTTCCGACGACGGGTTCTGAATCACGCACACGCGCCGGCCGTCCGGATTGCGAAACGCCACGGCATTGCCGGACCAGGGCCCCGCCACGCCTAGAACCGTTCCGCCGGGCTTCACAAAATGGGCGAAGTGCTTCATGACGAAGAACTCCGGGTTGTACGCCAGCCGGCCCCGTTCGAGATCGACGGAGAGCATGGCGTTCTGAAGCCAGCCCCAGGTGCTGCGCCCGCCGGCTGGCAGCACCATGTTCCAATAGACGTACGCGTTGGCGCCATTGGTAATGTAGTGGTGGAGCAATTCGAACACGTAATGCGCGTAGTCCCACGTGTTCTGGCCGTCCCCGCATTCATTCTCGGTCTGCATCAGGCGCTTGTCCGGCCAGGCCTGATGCGTGCGCTGAATTGCGCCCTTGCCATCCCACTGGAAACCAACGCCGGCGATATACCGGTTTGCGCGCGGATCCGACAGGACGGCATGCACGAAGCCGTTGTAGTCAGCGGTATTGAGGGTGCCGAGCCAGATCTCGGTCGGCAACCCGCTGCGGCGCAGGGCGGGACCCAGGTAATCGCGGATGAAATCGCGCAGCTGGGCGCCGGTCCACTTGCAGGACGGGAACTTCTGATCGGCAACCGGCTCGTTTTGCGGGTGAACCTGGTCGATGCGAATGCCGGCCTTGGCGTAGGCCTGCACGAACTTGACGACATACTGCGCGTAGGCCCGCAGGTTGCGTGGCGACCAGACCAGCGTGCCATAGTTGTACGCGGGCGGGAACTTCATCCACGTCGGCGGACTCCACGGGGACGCAAACAGCGACAGCGCCGGCTGGATGGCCTGCGCGCTGCGGATGTACGGAATCAGGTACTGCTCGTCGCGGGCGATGCTGAACCGGCGCATGGCATAATCGCCATCGTGCTCGTTATGGCTGTACCACGCCGCGGCATAGTCGCTGGCGCCGATGGGCAGGCGGCAGCGCGTGAAGCCGCACCCGTCCCGCTCGGCAAACAGGGCGCGCAGGGCCGCCGCACGGTCGCGGGATGACAAGGCAGCGAGCGCCACCCAGCCCAGCTCATTGAAACACCCGCCAAACCCCTCCCACGCCTGACGTGGCTCCGTGCCGACGACGAGCCCGGCCCGCCCCCGTCCCGGACGAGGCGCCGGCGGTTTGATCCATGTTCCTGCGGGCGACGACGCCATCCAACGTTGATTCATGCGGCCACTCCTGCCTGTGGGGTTCCCGGATGTGAAGCGAGCGGTATTGTGCCCCGCCCTTCCCCGCGTGACAAGCCCCACCGGACATGCACACACATGCAAGATTCGAAGGGCGGCACCCGTCACCTCATGTGCCGGGGCGGCGGGCGCTGACGTCATTCGCGCGCGGTGACTTCCAACTCGGCGGCGCCGCCGGCGCGCACATCGGACACCAACGGCAGCAGGCCCATGGCAAGGAGCAGCCCCGCCGCCGCCAGCAGGAACAGCACCTGCAACGCGCTGAGATCCAACCGGCCGAGGACAAACACCTGCCCGCCCCAGCGCGAATCCAGCAAGGCGCCCGTGCAAACCGGGGCGAGCGCGGAACCCAGCGTCGTCACCGCGACGCTGAGGCTCATGTAGAAGGGTTTGCCCTGCTCCGGGGCGAAGTGAAAGATCTGCGCCGTGCTGGCCAGGTTGGCGGACGCCAGCGCCGCGCCCGAGGCAATCAACAGTCCGGTGATGAGCGGACCGGCGACCGTGGCCGGCAGCTCGCCCGCCACCACGAGCGATCCCGCCAGCGCGCACAGGATCAGATGCACCCAGCGGAAGACGCGCTTGGTGCCCACGCGGTCCAGCAGAACGCCGGCCACCAGCAGCGACAGCACATTGCCGACCGCGGACATGGCATAGATGACCGTGTTGTGGCCGGTCGAGAAGCCGAGTTGGCGCATGTAGAGCACCGTCGGCTGGCCGATGAACCCGGCCAGAAACATCAGCAGCGTGAAGTAGCCCAGGAAGACCAGCAGCGACCGGTTCCGCCACACCGCCGCGAAGTCGGCCCGCCAGTCGAACGCGTCGGCAACCCGGCGGCGCTGGGGAATGCGCGCCACAAAAGGCTCGCGCAGGAATTGCAGCACGGTGACCACGCTGAGCACGACCGTGAACTTCCACGGGGCCGGGTTCTGCCCGAGAAACATCCCGGCCGCGACGCCGAGCACGAGATAGGCCGAGTACCACAAGGCCCGCATCGTCCCGAAGAAGCGGCCACGCTGTTCGGGCGGCACGACGTCATGCAGCAGCGGGAACCAGAAAGTGCCCCCGATCTGCAGGAGCAGCTGCGAGGCCAGAATGGCCGCCAGCAGAAGCATGACCGTCGCCTGCCCCGGCGCGCGCGCGAGCACGAGCGCCAGCCCGACGAGCATGACGGCCGACGACGTCGCCCAGCAGCGGACAAGAAAACGCGGGATGTTGAGCGGCCGGATGAACATGGCCACCGGCACCTGCGCAAACGTGACCAGGCTGACGAACGCGCTTGGCAGCATGGCCTGCAGGTCGCTTCCGCCCAACCGCTTGACGAACAGGGGCATGATGGCGGAGGCGCTGAGAAACATGAAGAGATGCGCGCCCAGCACCTGAGAGAAGTAGATATTCCGCATGCCGGTGCGACGCTCGGCCGGCGTCAAGTCCGCGGATGGGGACGGATCAGTCATGCTCTCCATACGCGGAAGTCAACCCCCTGCCCTGCGTTCAGAACCCGAACATCGAATACGAGGGCCCCCACTCGCGTACATTCCCGGCGGCAAGCTTGGCCAGGACGATGAGCCCGTAGGACGTACTGCGCAACGAGATGAAGTCGCCCGCATCAGAGCCGGCCCGGTAGCGGGGCGCCATGTCTTCGCCGCGAAAAGCGCCGGCCACGAGCGGGCGTTCGTCCCGCAGAATCTGCAGGGAAAAGATGCGGTCGGCGATCGCGTCCAGGAAGCGGGCGTACGCGGCGTCGCCCGTGGCCCGCGCGAGATCCGTCATGAAGATGCCGAGGGACGGCAGCATGGCGTAGGTGGGGGGCAACGCCGCGAGGTCGCGCGTCAGCCACCACGTCCCATAGGCGACCGCCGCGTCACGGTAGCGCTTGCGGCCCGTCGCCCGCCAGGCGCACAGCAGGGCCACCCCCACGCCATCGTCGTTGTACACGGTGGGATCGCCAGGAATCGGCACGTGGTGATCGGCGCCGGGCGCGCGGTATTCGAACGCACCGTCCGCGCGCTGGTGCTGCTCCAGCATCTCCTCCAGCATGGGCACGGCCACGTGCGTGACATAGCGCCGCTTGCCGGTGAAGACGGCGCCCTGCACCAGCGGGATGGCGCCGGCGGAAAAGATGAAGCGGATGTTGCCGGTCAACGTTCCCGGCTTGCGCGCATCCGTCAGATAGAAGTATCCCATCGGCCAGCAGCGCGAATGGTACTCCTTGTCCAGCCAGTCGAGGAAAGCTCCCGCGCGCTGCAAGGAGACGCGGTTGCCAGTCGCGGCATGGTGCGCCAGCAGCGCCTGGGCACATTCCATGCCGTCGCGGGCGGCGGTGTGATCGCCAAGGGGCGTTTCCTCGATGAACGCACCGCGCGCATGCGGAAACTCCGGCGTGAAGACCTGCAGGGATTTCACGTAGTCGAGCCCGCGCTCCGCGGCCTCGAGATACGCCGCATCGCCGAGAACCTGGTAGGCGGCCAGAAGGCCCTGAACCGTGCGCGCCGTGTTCCACGACGTGGACAGGAAGTACTCGTTGGTCACGAGATGGACGTGATAGGGAAAGCGTCCCGTGTTGGCATCCCACTTCGGCCAGCCCTGACGCACCTGGTTGCGGACGGCCCAGTCGGCGACGGCCTTGAGTCCGGCCCGCGCGCGGGCACGCGACGTGGCGGCAAGCGACAATCCCGTCCGGTCGTTCCACGCGGTGGTGGATGGCTTCGGCATGTGTGGTCTCCTAGCTGGGAATTGAGAGCGCAGACTCTAATCCAGGTTGCCCGGGGTGTCAGGTGTTTGTTGTGCGGCGTCGTGGGCCAGTGACGGGAGGGTGCGCTGACGGAAACCGGCCGGGACGGCCGGCTCCAGAGCTTGGAGACGGCGGTCTCCGCCGTTCACCTCCTCCCGTAACTGGCCCCTTACTGTGCGGCCGCTCCACCCGATTGACAGCGCCCTCGATAACGCCATAGTGTCCACAGTGCTGCACACGCATGGCGCGGTCCTTCGTCGCGGGAGAAATTACATGAACGTCAGCCCACTGCCCGACCTGAACGGACGAACCGTGTTGCTGACCGGGGGCAGCAGCGGAACCAGCGCGCACGTCGCGCGCGCGTTTGCCCGTCAGGGCGCCGCCGTGGCCCTGACCTATCACCACAACCGCGCCGGCGCGGAGGACATGGCCGCGGAGTGCCGCCGGAGCGGCGCCCCTGCCGCGGCCGCATTCGCGCTGGATCTCGCCAGCCCGGAATCATGCTCGGCGCTCGTGCCCCGCGTTCGGGCCGCGTTCGGCAGGCTGGATGTGTTCGTCGGCGTGGCGGGCACGGGAGGACACTTCCACACGCTGCTGGAGGCGGACGCCGCCGACATGCAGGAAGCCTTGCAGGGACATGTGACCGGCAATTTTCTGCTGGCGCGCCAGTCCGCGCTCGCCATGCCAGACGACGGCTCCGGACGCGTCGTGTTTGTCTCGGCCACCAGCAGCACCAAGTTCAGCCACGGCACCTATGGCTTTGCCAAGGCGGCACTCAATGCGCTCACCGAGTTCCTGGCGCATGACCTCGCCGCACGGCGCATCACCGTCAACACGGTGGTGCCGCAACTGATCGATTTGCCGACAACCGATGCCGCGGACCGGGAACGCCGCCGCCAATTCACCCCGCTGGGTCGGCTCCCGCATCCGGACGAAATTGCGCAACTGTGCGTGACGCTCTGCGCCCCGCTGTTCGGCGGGATCACCGGGCAACTCTTCTTTCTCGATGGCGGCTATCGCTTGCGCCCGCCCGAGGATCGCTAACGCCCCCGGCGGTGAGCCCGGCCGGCCCGTTCCGGCGGCCCCACAATTGACCCGCCTCCCGGCGTGGTGTACAACGCTGGCTTTGCTCACCGGGAGCCACGCTGCAAGCCGAAGGCACATTCAAGCGGATCCGCTACCTCGAACGCATCACGCTCGCGGGGTCGCTGTGCATGGTCTACATCCCATGTGTCAGCTCGGCCGTCACCACCGACTTCTTCCGTTCGCTCGGCGCCACCGCCTTCCACTTCGGCCTACTCAGCGGGCTGCCCATGCTGCTCGTCGCCCTGCAGTTCGTCGGGGCCCACTGGACCAATCACATGCGCCACCGCCGGCCGTGGTTCATGATCCTCGTGATCGCGGGCCGCCTGCTCTACCTGCCCGTCGCCCTGCTGCCACTCCTGACGACGCTGCCCCCCGCGACACTGCTGGCGCTGCAAATCGGCCTGATCGCGCTCGGCTGCGCGCTGCAAACCGTGACGTACCCCATGTGGCTGTCCTGGATGAGCGACCTGATCCCGCGGCGCATTTTCAACCGTTACTGGGGACGGCGACAGCGCGTCACGATCCTCACGATGACCGCCACCACGCTGGCCATCTCCGCCTTCACCTACCTGATGCATGGCCTCCCCGTGCCCGTGCTGTTCCTGATCCTGGTGATCGTCGGCTGCACCGCCGGCACGATCGACATCCTGCTCTTCCGCCACGTCCGCGAGCCGCCCAACACGGTGACACACGACCACCCGTGGAAGACGCTGCGGGAGCCGCTGCACGACATCAACTACCGCAAGCTCGTGCGATTCCTGTGCCTGTTCTATGGCGTCAGCATGCTGGCCGCGCCGTTCATGCAGATCTACACGCTCGACGTCTTGCAGGTGCCGCTGTGGATCACCGCCCTGATGTGGTGCACGCCGGGGCTGGGCGCGGCCGCCGTCGCGCCGCTGTGGGGCCGGGTGGCGGACCGCTTCGGCAACCGGCCGATCCTGCGCCTCTGCGTCATACTCAAGCCGGGCATCCCGCTCGTGTTCCTGCTGGTGACCCCCGACATGGCCGTGCCCGTCCTGAGCATTGCCTTGATGGCCGACAACATGCTCAACGCCGGCATTGAACAGGCGACCAATGGCTACGTGCTGAAAATGGCGCCGCGCGCCAACCGCCCGATGTTCATTGCGGCGACATCGGCGGTGACGGGGCTGGCCTGCGGGTCTGGCGCCATCCTGGGCGGCTGGTTTCTAAAGCATACCGTCGGGTTCGCACCGCACCTCGCCGGCCGCGACTGGAACCACTACCAGCTGATCTTCCTGATCAGCTTCCTGCTGCGCATCCTGTGCATCCCCCTGCCCGGGCGCATCCAGGAACCGTCGAGCGCGCCCTCGCGCACCGTCCTGAACCACCTGCTCGGCCTGTTGCCGGAACCCCTGCTCGCCATTCCCGCCGGCCTCTACCGCCGCTTCCGATCTCCCGAGGACGATTAGGCGCCGGCCGGCGCCCCCCTGGCGGCGCGGGCGCTTCCCCTTCTCCACGCGCCTGATCCGGCGCTCCCGGTCAGCGCCATTCGTGTTTGGGATACTTGCGCTGCAACTCCTGCTTCACCTTGGGATAGTGCTCGCGCCAGAAGGACGGCAGGTCCTGGGTGATCTGCACCGGCCGCTGGTTCGGGGCAAGAATCTGCACGCAGACCGACAGCCGGCCACGCGCCACGCGCGGCGTCTCCGTGACGCCATACAGCTCCTGGATCCGAACCGCGATGCTCGGGGGGGCATGGGGCGCATACGTCACGCGCACGCGACGCCCGTTGGACAGCTCCAGGCGCTCGGGCATGTGGCGCTCCACCAGCTGCACGTGCGCGCCATCGAGCCACGCGCGCACGACGGGCCACACCGGCCGCTGCTTGACATCCTTCGCGCTGTAGACGCCGTGGCAGATCTGCTCAATCAGCGACTGGCGCTCCGACTCCCCGATGGACGGGATCTGGAGGTCCGGGCAAACGCCGCTCAGCCCGTTCACCCGCAGAATCCACTGCTCCACCGTGTGGTCCCACTCCTTGAGCACGATGCGGCCGGCGAGGACCTCCTTGGCCAGCAGCTCCGCCGCCGCGTCGGCGGGCGGCGGGTCCAGGCGGCGGCGATCCAGGGGGAGATCCCGAAACAGACGCTGCGATTCGGCGACGACACGGCGATCAACGCTGTCGTATCGCACGGCGACTCCATCGTGCAGCGCGTCGGGGAACATCTCCTCCAGCCATTCGGGACGCACGGCCGTGGCCAGCGATAACAGGACATTCAGTTCCTTGCCGCGCTGCTCCACCTCGCGCACGTCGGCGGCGACAATGAGCGGGCTCTTGCGCACCGTGCTTTCCCGCGCCAGCACCCCCCGCCGTCCGTGCACAAGCTCACAGCGGCGAGTCCCCGGCTCCACGCGCGCCAGGTGATCCGCGAACCCGGCAAGGACGCACTGGCCGATGGCGTCTTCGGGCGCCGCATGCGGCACGACGGACAGCCCCTGCTGGCGGGCGATGCGCAGGAAGTGATCCAGCAGCTGTCCCACCTGGCGGGCCGTCTGGGCGTGGATGCCGAGCCTCTGGCAGGCTTCGAGCTGAAAGCGCTGCTCCTCGGCATAGTGCCAGGCGCGCATGATCATCAGGAAATCGGAGGACGACTCCTCGCCCAGCTCATCGGCGCGCGCATCGTCGACACGGCTATCGGTGCGGCGCAGCAGCAGGTCGCGGCCCTGCGTCAAGGCGGCGATGAGGGAGGCCTCGTAGACGCAGTCGCGCTCGGCGGCGGCAAGCAGCATGCGCGCATAGCGCGGGTGCACGGGAAACGCGAGCATGCGCCTGCCCAGGGCCGTAATCGGCCCCTCGGCGGCGACCGCGCCCAGATCGACCAGCAACTGCTCGGCGCGCCCGAGCGCCTGGGCGTCCGGCGCCTCAAACCATGGAAAGGCACGCACGTCGCTGACGCCCTGCGCCTTGAGCATGAGGACCATTTCCGCGAGGTCGACGCGCTTCACCTCGGGCAATTCGTGCGCCGCGCGGTCGCGGTGATCGCGTTCCGTCCACAGCCGCAGACAGAGACCCGGCGCGGTGCGCCCCGCGCGCCCGGAGCGCTGATCGGCCGAGGCCCGGCTGATTTTCTCGACCAGCAGGGTGTTGATGCCGCGTTGCGCGTCGTAGCGGGCCATGCGCGCGAGGCCCGAATCGATCACGAGGCGGATGCCGTCAATGGTCAGGGACGTCTCCGCGACGTTGGTGGATATGACAATTTTGCGGCGGTCGTAGCGGGACACGGCGGCATCCTGATCGCGCGGGGACAGTTCGCCGTGCAGGGGCAGGACGACAAAGCCTTTGGCGGCGGGTGAGGTATTGAAGGCCTGCAACGTGCGGCCGATTTCGTAGGCGCCGGGCATGAAGACCAGCACGTCGCCGCCCGGATCTCCCGCTCGCACCGTCTCTTCGAAAGCGGCCAGGGCGCTGGCCCACACCGTTTCACGTTCGCCGGGGGGGCGGGGCAGGTAGCGCACGTCGACGGGAAACATCCGCCCGGCTGAAACCAGGCGGGAGCAGGGCGTCAGGTACTGCTCGAGCGCGGCCCCCGCCAGCGTGGCCGACATCACCAGGATGCGCAGATCGGGGCGGGACTTGCTCTGAATCTGCAACGCCCGGGCGAGGGTGATGTCACCATACAAATGCCGCTCGTGAAACTCGTCGAACACGATGGCACCGATGCCGCGCAGGGTGGGATTGCTGATGATGTGCCGCAGCAGGATGCCTTCGGTCACGAACTTGATGCGCGTGCTCGCTGACGACACATCCTCGAAACGGATTTGGTAACCAACCTCACCGCCCAGCCTGGCGCCGCGTTCGTCGGCCACGCGCGCCGCCAGGAGGCGGGTCGCCAACCGCCGGGGTTGCAGGACCACAATCTGTCCGTCGCACAAGCCGTGATCCAGCAGCATCTGCGGAATCTGGGTGGACTTGCCCGAGCCCGTAGGCGCTTCCACGACGACACGGTTACCGGCCCCCAACGCGGCGACGAGGGCGCGCTCCAAGTCGTAGATGGGCAGACGATCGGGTGACATGGCGAGGGATTTGACGCGGAATTGGACGCTTTGGCAAGGCTGGTGATCGGGCGCGCTTTATTGCTGCGCGGACCGGCGCGGCCCTGCTAGACTCATTGAAACGGTCGAAATCGAGGCCGAATCAGGAGGAAAGTACGCCATGCGTTCATTTATGGTCGTGTTGATTGCGCTGGGGTTGGTTGGTTTCAGCGCCGGCTGCTCGAGCGACGGGTCAAACGTCCGTACGAAGCAGGGAGCGGTGGGAGGCGCGGCCGCAGGAGCTTTGGCGGGCGCTATTATCGGCAATCAGTCTGGCGGGCGATCCTTGCAGGGCGCAGCCATTGGTGGCGCGATCGGCGCCGTCGGCGGTGGCGTGCTCGGCAACTCCATGGACGAAAAAGAGAACCAGCAGCAAACGGCACCGTGACCACCCTGTCTGACGCTTCGTAAGCGACCCGACCACCGGCCAGCGCCGGTGGTCGTTTGTTTTTAGGGCAGGCAAGCCCCCGGCAGGGACAGGGAAAGGGTCGGGGATCCGGTGACAGGCAACAACAGACTCAGCCAGCCGTGGCCAGGGCGCGATCGGCGTGTCGATCCATGTCAAACTTGGGATCGAACGAGTCCTCACGGGGGCGGCGATCCGCTTGCTGTTCCGTCACGTAGCGGCGCAGGTCCGGGTCCGTATCGGCCATGCCTCGGTCAATCAGCATGACGATCTGTTCGGCACTCTGCACCGCGCTCAGGTCCTCGCGCAAGCGGCGCATGCCGCGGAAGCCGGAGACATACCAGAGCAAATGCTTGCGGAACCTCGCAATGGCGAAGCTGTCGGCGCCATAGTGCTCACAGTGGTACCGCAGATGACGCAGCAGGACCTCCCGCCATTCCACCAACCGCGGATGCGGTGAGCCTGGGGCCAGGATCTGCGCAAAAAGCCAGGGATTGCCGAGCGCTCCCCGGCTGACGAGTACGGCATCGCAACCCGTTTCGTCCAGCATGCGACGCGCCTGCGAAGGGTCGAAGATGTCGCCATTCCCCGTCACCACCAGGTCGGGGCGACCCTCGGCGCGAGCAGCGGCCACGCCCTCGGCAATCCCGGCGAAATCCACCGGCACCCCGTAGTGATCCAGACGCGTACGACCGTGTATGGTGATCATGGCCACGCCGGCACCGGCCAGACGACGGACAATATCCACCACATTTCGGTTGGCGTGGTCGTAACCAAGACGAATTTTGGCAGAAACCGGCAGATGCGATCGTTCGCACACCAGTCGAGCGGTTCGGCTGACGCGGTCCGGATCCTGCAGGATGGCACATCCAGCACCACCGGAGACGATCTTACGGACCGGACACCCCATGTTGAGATCCAACGTATCGAACCGCCACGCATTGAGCACCCCGGCGGCCTCGGCAACCGACTCCGCCGTCGGTCCTGTCAATTGTACGCCCAAGATGGGTTCGGCGGCATGTCGCGCCAGCATGAGCTCACGACGCTGGGACGCGTGCTGCAGGGTTGACGATAGTAACATCTCCACATAGGTGAGCCCGGCTCCCAGTTCCTGGCAAATCCGGCGAAACGGCGCATCACTGACGCCTGCCAGCGGGGACAGGAGAACGCGATTGGGCACCACCAGGCCGCCAATTCGCAATGGCTGTTTGAAAGGGTTGGAGGATGGCGCGTCAGGTTGCATGGGGGCGCTAACGTAGCGATCCTTGGCCACTCTGGCAAGGTGTGGATCGTGGCGGTTTGGGCAAGCGCGCCTTCAGGCCAGACATCCTGCTTCAAGCCATCACGCGCATCCGCAAGCTAATCCGCTATCCAACAGACAGTTACGCTGACTCTCTTTTCGCGTGCCGCCCACGAGATGGCGTCGTAGCATGCCGTTGGCGATGCATGATTCTGACCCAGCGTTCGGACGGTTGTTGTCGCTATTGTCGCCCCGCACGAGCACGGACATGGTGCGGGCGCTCGTCGGCGCCACGGCAGATTGGGATGCGATGTTGCGCGTCGCCACAGCCCACCGCGTGGCACCCATGCTGCTGAGCACGTTGCGCGCGCATCAGGCGCTGGATCGTTTGCCCGTCACCATTCGGAGGCCGTTGGAGCAGCAGTATGTGGCCGCGGCGGCACGAGGGACCCGACTGCAGACCGAGTTGTTGCGCATCCTGCGGCGCCTCGCCGAACTCAACATCGAGACGCTGCCCGTCCGCGGGCCATCCCTGGCGCTTCAACTTTACCCCGACCCCGTAGGGCGACAGTCGGACGATCTGGACCTGCTCGTCCGGCGCGAGGACTTGCCCCGCGCCAAGGCCGCCCTGCAGGTTGACGGCTACGCCCCCGTCGAGCCGGTTCCCCCCGCCATCGAAGCACTCCGCCTTGCCGCCGGTGGCGCGTGCGTCCTCCAACAGGCCGGCTCCTCCCTGCAGGTTGACCTCGCCTGGACCCTGTTCCCGCGCCATTTCGCCCGTCCCTTGACGCTGGAAGATCTGACCGCTCACCGCCGGATTCACCGCATCGACGACCAACCGGTCGCCACCCTGGATCATGAATCCTGGCTGATTCTACTGTGCGCGCATGGCGCCAAGCATCTCTGGTCGCGCCACGCCTGGACGCTGGACGTCGCCATGCTGATGGCCCGATACCACGACTGGCAATGGGACGCGGTGCTGCATCGCGCGCAGTCGCTCGGCTTTGCGCGCATGCTCCTCCTGGGACTGGCCTGGAATCAGCAGACCTGTGGCACCCCCCTGCCGGACAGGATCACCGCGGCCATCGCGCGCGACGCCATAGTGGCCCGCCTCTGCCACGTGCTGACAGACAACTTCGAGCGAGATCCGACCTGGTTTCCCGGCGATGATTGGAATCGCGCGAAGTTTCAGTACCAGGTGCGCGAGCGCGGGCGTGATCGCTGGCGCTACGTGTGGCGCCGGGCGCTGATGCCCACGCCCAACGACTGGCGCACGTGCCCGCTCCCCGCCAGCCTCTGGCCACTCTACATGGTCCTGCGGCCCCTGCGACTGGCAACCCGCACGGCTCGCCGCCGCTTGCGACCTTCGACTTGAACGCCTGCGCCATTCCCCACCACGGCACACGCATCGCGGATCACGACCTGGCAGCCGATGTCGACGCCGCCGATGCCCGCCCCGGCCGCCAGCGAAGGGTGGCCAGGGCGAGAGCCAACACCATGAGCGAGACACAGCGCAGGTTGCGCTTCAGCGTCTGGGACCCGCCCGTCAACATGCGAAAGGCCCATTCCATGCCCAGCTTGCGAATCCACAGCGGCGCCCAAAGCTTCGTCCCGGCATGAAAATCAAACGCGGCGCCAACCCCAAGCATCAGCGGAACCTCGGCGCGCCCTCGCTGTGCGGCCATCCACAGCTCCTGCTTGGGGGCCCCGAGCCCAACCCACAGCACGTCGGGTTTGGCCTCCGCGACACGCCGCAAGATGTCGTCGTTGTCCATGTCCGCGAGTGCCCGGTACGGCGGACTGTACAGCCCCGCCACGTGCAGGTCGGGAATCTCCGCCTGCAGATGTGCAACCAGCCGCTCCGCGACGCCGGGTCCGCCCCCCAGGAAAAAGTGGCGCAGCCCGGCTTTCACCCCGTGCGCGCAGAGCGCCGGCATCACCATCGGCCCCGGCACCCGCTTCGGCACGCGCATGCCCCGCAGGCGGGCAAACAGGAGCACGGAGACGCCATCCGCAAGCACCAGCGACGCGTCCTGGATCGCCGCACTGACGGCGGGACTCCGCCACGCGCTGGTGAACAAGTTTGCCTCGCAGAAGCAGGCGTAATGCCGCTTGCCCGAAGCCGCCAGTTCCTCAAGGCGTTGCACGGTCTCACGCAAGCCACAGGTCGCGAATGTGATATCAGGCAGCATGTCAGCACCCTTGTGGCACAGCCCCGAAACGGGACGCAGGATCACGCGGTCGGCACCGCCACGGATTCGCAATCGGGCTCAAGCGTGTCCACGGCGATGGCCGGCTGACGCGCAAGCCGGAAGACTCGCTCATACGCGGCATACACGCGATCAGCGCTGTAGGCGGTGGCGACT
The DNA here is from genome assembly GCA_021413965.1 of Lentisphaerota bacterium. Classification (GTDB taxonomy): domain Bacteria; phylum Verrucomicrobiota; class Kiritimatiellia; order UBA8416; family JAIOPI01; genus JAIOPI01. Next base: position 258,920 of record JAIOPI010000033.1, read on the forward strand.
TTGCGGTGTGCGGCGGCACCCATGTCGGCGCAGCGGGCCGGATGACCGTGGAGATCGCCCAGGAGGCGCGCGGCGGCAGGCACGTCGCCGGCGGGATACAACAGGCCGGTCTGCCCGTGATCCACGATTTCGGACATGCCGCCAAGATCGGCCGCCAGCACGGGCTTCCCTGCCGCCATCGCTTCCAACACCGCGTTGGGAAAGCCCTCGAACCAGCGGTTGCACGAGACCATCACGCGCGTGCGCCCGAGCACCTCGCCCAGCGCCGCCCGGTCGAGATGCCCCAGCATGCGCACGTTGGCGGGAAGTTCCCGCAGCAGGGCGCGGGCCGAATCCTTCACCGCCCCTGCAACAACGAAGGGCAGACCCGGGAACTGCCGCGCCAGCGCCAAAAAATCGGCAATCCCTTTCTCGGGCGCCACGCGCCCCATGAACGTCACCCAGTCCCCGGCGAAGGGCACGGATGTGCCGGCGGCGACATGGTTGGGGATGACGGCCAGGCGACTTTCGGGAATGCCGTTGGCGATGAAGCGCTGCTTCTGAAATTCCGTCAGCACGACAAACACGTCGACCCGGTCGAGGATGCGTCGCCCGAGGCGCGCGGTGGCATTGCGCAAGGCATAACCGGTGCTCTTGGCGAGGCTGCCTTCACAGTTTTTCAGGACGCACCACACTTCGCGCCCCGGCCCCAGGCACCGCTCGCAAACGGTCCCTCCGCTCAGGTGAAGGCCCGTGGGGCAGAAGAGCCGGTAATTGCTGCAGCGCATGACCACCGGCACACCGTGAGCGCGGCAGGCCTGCAGGATGCTGGGCGAAAGAAACGGGTAGAGATTCTGAACGAGGACCGCGTCCGGCTGGGCGTCGGCCAGCGTACGCGCCATGTGCCGACCGGCGGCCGGGTTCTCGATTCCCGCCAAGGCCGCACCGGCCTTTTTCAGTAGCGACGTGCCGATGGTGGAGGAACTCCGCCTGAACCGGGACACGCGGTTCCCGCGCTCGACAAGGAGGGCTTCAATCGACGCCAGCGCCTGTTCTTCCCCGCTGGGGCGACCATATTCGTTGTGCGCGATCAGCAGATGCATCGGCGGCATACACCAGAGGCAAGTTGCCGTCATCAGGCACGGCGCCCACGAGGACCTCATGCCGCGCCCCCTCCAGCGCAGCGCCGCGATACTACCGACACGTCCCGCCGGACGCAAGCGGTCAGGTGGCAAAAGCGCTTTCCCCTCAGGGGCGAAGGGGACGCAACGGAAACTCGCGCGACCTGGCCCTCACGGGCGTGGCGCCACGGGCGGACGGCGCGCCACGTGCAGGCTGTGGAGCATGAGGAAGGCGGCGAAGACCACGGTCGACGGCATCCACCCCTCCCCGATGAGGGCGAAGGCCATGCTGTTGACGAAGGCGCAAATCAGCGCGGCGGTGCATCCCACCCAGCCGGGGGATTTCAGCCGCCGGCTCCAGGCCACTTCGTGCAGGTAGAGCATGAAACTCCACACCTGCATGGCGAAACCCGGCACGCCCAACCCGAGCAGCGCCCCAAGGATGGCGTTGTGCGTATGAGTCGTGTAGATATCCGTATTCATGCGCGCGCCGATGGCGAAGCCGTACCCCAGCCAGGGCTTCTGCAGAAAGGCCTCCCAGTAGTACGCCCACAGCACCAGGCGTCCATGGAACGTGCTGATCTCGGTAACGGAACGATTGCGCAGCACGACCGCCTCCAGCATCTCCGGGCCCCACCCGATGACCAGCAACAGCAACCCCAACAGCAGGAAGACGATGGGCAGACTGGGGCGGAGAACGAGCCCAGCGAGCAACAAGCCGCAGAGCGCGCCCCACCAACTGGCGAGACTCAACCCCACCAGGAGTAGGACCAGCGCGCCGAACGTGCTCACCCACAACCAGGCTTGCCGCCGCCCGCGCGCCTCGAGCGCTTCGCCCCAGCTGTAACAGACCAGCATCGCCGCCGCCGCGGAGTACGAATTGCTCGACAGCTCCGTGAGCGAAAACCCGCTGAACTTCAGCCGGCCGGCGAAGTCCAGCAGGAGCGCGCACCACCCCAACCCCATGGCCATGCGCTCCGCCACCCGGAACGACGGAGCCGCGGCGATGATCACCGCCACCGCCAGCGCCTGGCTGAATCCTTCGGTCGCGCGAAAGAGCGAGTAGGACACATTGAGGGACTGGAAGGCCGTCAGGATACCCAGCGCAAAATACAGGAGCCACAGCCCGCCCGAGCGGTGGACCAGGTCACGCGCCGCCTTCACGAGGCGCGGGCCGCTGACAACCAGCGCAAGCAGCGTGAGACCCACGATGGCGATCTCCGCCGCCGCCGCCGCATCCACCTCGGCATACGCGCCATCCCCACGCTGCCGCAGGAACAAAGTCAGGCGCGCCACGAGCCCGACCACACAAAGCCCCAGCAACGCCAACCCCGCGTCGCCCCGCACGCGCGAGGGCGTCGTTACGGACACGGGCGGTAGGTCGGATGTGGAGGCGATCGCCATGCGGTGCATCTCCTATCCCCGCGCGATCTGGCAGGCGTTCAGCAAGTTCGCCGCCGCCCGGTCCGGCGTGAAGGCGCTCACGATCTCGCGCGACACGCCACCCATGGCCGGCAGGCGCGCCCCGGCGGCGAGCGCCTCGCTTAGCGTGGCGGCACATGACGGCGTATCGAGCGGATCGAAAATCCAACCGTTACGACCGGGCTGGACAAGTTCCGGATGGCACCCGTTGTAGCGCGAACACGCCACGGGCAGTCCGCACGCCATGGCTTCCGGCACGACGAGGCTCCAATTGTCTTCCAAGGTGGGCATGACCAGGATGTCGGCGGCCGCATAGCTCGCCGCGAGTTCGTCATGCGGCACCGGCCCCGCAAACCGCACCTCGCGCAGCCCGCGTTCTCGGACGTCCGCCGCCAGGGTGGCCCGCAGGGGACCGTCACCCACAAACACCAGGGCCGCACGCCCGGCAGCCGTCGACCCGCTCAGCGCCGCCCACGCCCGAAGCAGCTCGCGGCAGCCCTTGCCTTCCACGAGGCGGCCAACGCAGACCATGACCACGCCAGCCACACCCCAACGCGCCCGCTGTGCCTCGCGGGCGGAAGCCGTCACGCGCGCGCGCGCCGCCAGAAGCGCGGGCACGTCCGCCACCATGTGCCCGGTCACGATCCGCTCGCGCGGCACGCCCAGGCTCCTCTCCACATACTCCGCACACAGCGACCCGCTGCAGGCCACGGCCCCCGCGAGGCGCGCGACGCGTCGCCGATACCAGGTGCGAAAGCCCTGCGCGTGCCGCTCGGTGTGCGCGGTCCGCTCGTACGCAATGACCAGTGGCGTGCCGTGGCGCACGCGCTGACACGCGCCGGCCACCGTCCACTTGAAGAACCCATCACTGATGACGACCTCGGGCTGCAGCTGCCAGAGCAGGCGCCCAAGTCCCGGTTGGAACCGCAGCGACAGGTTGCGGTTCGCTAGAAAATGGCGGTCCTCGGCGCCAAGCTTCCACTCGCCGCGCAAAGGGATGGCATGCTCACCAAGCGCTGTCTGCGCCTTGGCCTGCACATCGTCCGGCACGTAGTCCGCCGCGTACACCACGCGCAGCCCGCCTTGCGTGAGCGTATGCAGGGCGGCAAACACCGGCACGCGGTAGTCGAGAAACGACCGCGCGAGCCAGACAATGCGCAGGGATGGAGAACCGGTTGGCATGGGCGCTTACTTCATCCCCTCGCGGGCGCGCAGCAGCGCGACAGCCGACCGCCAGCCAGCCAAACCGAACGGCTCGGCCGCGCGCAACAATCCCGTGACCCGATTGTGCGGCAGGTCGGCACGGTAGCGGCGAAACAGGGCGCGCGCGCCGGCCGCATCGCCACCCAACGCCTTGGCGTGGATGAAGCCGGCCGCGACACGGCCGCGCACCTTGCGAAAGTCTGCCTCGTGCCCGGGATGGAGGCGCGAAACGATGCGTGACTCCCACGCGTCAACCGTCGGGCAACGCCGGCGACGTTCGGCATACTTCTCGCGCCAGCCCGTCGCGTGGGCCGCCGCCTGCGAGTTTCCGATCCAAAGCGGCTCGGGAATGAACCCCCACGGGCCGAAGGTTGCGAGGCACGCCCAGAACTCCAAATCCTGGCTGATCCAGAGATCGTCGCGCTGACCGCCAAGGCCGCGCACCACGTCGCCGCGCATGAGGACCGTCCCCGTGCGGACATGGTCGTGGTGAGCCCAGAAGGCGAAGAAATCCGGCAGCAGCGTCGGCGCGGCCGGGATTGCGCCCCGCCCGCCCGCCGGCAGGGGGCGCTCCCGTCCGCGGGCGTCGCGAATGACGCCTCCCGTGCTCACCGCGACGGCCGCCGGTTCGCGCAGCATGAACGACTCGCACGCGCGCAGGAAGCCCGGCCGCCAGAGGTCATCGGCATCGAGAAAGGACACGCACGTTCCCGTGGCGACGGCCAGGCCCGCGTTGCGCGCCGCCCCGGGTCCGCGGTGCGGTTGCCGCAGCACGACGACATCCGCCGGCAGGGTCGCCAACACGTGGGCGAGGTGATCGGTGGACCCGTCATCCACCACGATGACCTGGTCGGGCCGCCGCTCCTGCGCCCAGACGCTTTCCATGCAGGCGGTGAGCATGTGCGACGCATTGTACACCGGAATCACGACGCTGATGGTGGTGGTTTGCATAAGCGATTAGCGCGCGGTGGCGCGCACGGCCGGAGCCTCGACAACCTGGGCGGTCGCCCAGCCGGCGCGGCCGGTCAGGCCCCACGTCTCGCGCACGCGCTGCAGGTAGCGCGGCTTGAACTCATTGTAGTGAAACACGCCGAACTCGCCGATCCGACTCCACGCCAAGTCCAGCAATCCGTCGCGCCGCGGAAAGGCCTCGGTCCCGAGCAGCGGCGCCAGGTTCAAGACGTCGAGCTGCAGCCGGGCATCTTCCACCACACGCAGCCCGGCGCGCTCCGTGTGACAAAGCAGGCTGAACACGAACATGTCGGTCATGGGGATGTCGGCGATGCCCGCCGGAAACCGTGTCGCGAGATAGGTTGAAAATGTCTCCGCAAAGTGGCGGCTGTAGAGAAAGACGCCGGACATCAGGTACGGCCAGGACGGAGGCTGCCATGGGGCGCGCGCGCGAAACTGCTTCCACGGCAGCGGCGTGACCAGCACGTCGGCCTGCCGGGCGCGCGCGACAACGTCATCCAGCGGCCGCAGGATGACCGTATCCACGTCGAGATACAGCGTGGTCGCAAAGGGGCTGCCGGTCACGGCCTCGACCTTGCGCGCAATGATGCCGGTGTCCTGCCCGAAGCGTGCCTGGCGTTTGGCCCGTTTCCAGAATGACAGCCACCGGTATGTCTTGAGCCAGAGGGGCTGCGGACGGGATGGCACGCGGACGATGCGCACGGGCCACTCGGGATGGAATCGCCGCAACGACTCCAGGCTCACGGCCAGCATCTCGCCAAACGCAGGGTTCTCGTCGACAAAGTAGAGAACCCCGAATTCCTGTGGGCTCGCCCCGCAGGGCGTCGCCATCGCGTTCTGGGGATTGATCGTCATGCGCGTGAGCGGCAGTCTATGCCCCCACCAAGTGCCGATACAACGCGCCGTAAAAAGCCCTCACGCGCAGGCAGCGCCAGTTGCTCAACGGCGCCGCGAGCCAGTAGAGCGGAAAGGGCGCTGGTCGGCCGTCCTGGCGGTAACGCCGCGTCCAGGCCTTGACCCAGAGTTCATCCAACCCGCGCACAGCGGCATTCCGGACGTCGGCCGGCATGCGCGGGTCAGTGGCGTAACGTTCGAAGACGCGCTGCTTCTCCGCCAGCAGCGCGAGGTTGTTCGACAAGTCGTGCGTCTTCTGCGCCGCATGATGACGGAAGCAGGCCAGTTCCTGGTCCAGCATGTCCCAGGACACGCCGGCGATCAGCAGCTTGAGCCAGTAATCGAGATCCATGACCAGGTGCAGTGATTCATCGAGCGGCCCGTGCCGCTGCCAGGATGCGGCGGACCAGAAGGTCGCCTGCTGGGGAACCCCCGGCGTGCGCAGGCGCAAATGATCCACCGCCGTCGCGGTTGTCGCGCCAAACAGACCCTCGGGACGTCCGTCGGCCGCGATGAAACGCGCATGCCCGCTGAGCACGTCGAACGGCCGGCGGCGCCACGCCCGGCCCACGGCGAGCAGCGCACCAGGCAGCAGCAGGTCATCCGCATTGAGCCAGGCCATAATGTCGCCCCCGCAACGGGCAAACCCCTTGTTGATGGCATGCGACTGGCCGCGATCGGGCTCGGACACCCACCCCGCCAGGTGCGCCGCGTAGGTCCGGATCACGTCCACGGATCCGTCGGTGGAGGCGTTGTCGATGATGACGTATTCCAGATTCGGGTAGCCTTGCAGCAGCACCGAGCGAATGGTTGCCTCGAGGTAGGCGACCTGCTGATAGCTTGGCGTGACGATGCTGATGCGCGGCCACGGGCCGGGATCGGACGCAACGGGTGCGGGCGCCCCCCATGGCCAGCCGGACTTGATCGACGGCGGAAGGTTCATGCGCCCTCCTTCTGCACCCGCCAGCGCTTGTCCGCGGCATCGTAGGCGATGGCGGGTGTGACGCCGACACGGCGCAGGACAAACCGCAGGACGCGCCGGAAACCGGGGACGCGAATGAGCCGCGCCAGTCGTCCCCGATCCGGAAGCCGAGAGAGACAGTCGTCCACCTCGGCGGCGTAAGCGCGCTTGTCGCCCGACCGTTGCTGATCGTGACGGCGAATGCCGCTCAGCACGTCGCGAACCGCGTGCAGTTCCGCATGGCGGCTGAAGCGCAGCCAGAGTTCGAAATCGCCGGCGAGTTTCAGGCGCTCGTCGACCCGGGCACCGGCGGCCTCCCACAGCCTTCGCGTCCAGAAAACGCTTTCCTGCTGAATCCATCCCATGCCGCGCCCCTCGTAACAGCCACGCGGCAGCGCGTAGCGGCTATATCGCCGGCAGACGCCCACCTCGCTGACCGCATCCTGCTCATCCCAGCTGGACGGTGTGCCCACGATCCACTGCACGGCGGAACCGCCGTCGGCAAAAATGGCCCCGACCTGGCGCAGGCCATCAGGAGCCAGCATATCGTCGCCGTTAAGCCATGCCATGACGGCCCCTGTCGTGTGCGCGAAGCCGGCGTTGATCGCCGCATACTGGCCGTTATCCGGCGCACTCTGCCAGTGGTGCAGCCACGAGGCGTAGCGGCGGATGATCTCCACGCTGCCATCGGTGCTGCCGCCGTCGATCACAACGACTTGCAGGTGCGGGTAGCCCTGCAACAGCACGGAACGGATGGCCGCCTCGAGGAATCGCACCTGATTGAGCACGGGCATGACGATCGCCACCGTTGGCCAACGCCCTTCCATTGAAGCGTCCGTTCCCGCGTGACGGGACTCCACGGTCCACGGCCAGCCGGTTTTTCCGACAGGGGGCGGTGGCAGGTCGCCAAGGGCGGGGCTCGAGATGGCCAACGGATTCATGTGCGTGGCAGGCGTTGCGTGAGCTCCGCGAGCGTCTGGGAAACCGTGGCGGCCCAGTTGTAGCGCTTCACCACGAGCTGGCGTCCCGCGCGACCGCAGGCCGCCAGATGCGCGCGGTCATGATACAGCCGCTTGAGCGCCTCGATCAAGGCGTCCGCATCACCCGTGGGCACAACCGGATTCGGGGTTTCCATCTCTGCGAACAGCGACCGGAAAGCGGGCTGATCATAGGCGATCATCGCGAGTCCAGACGCCATGTAGTCAAAGGTCTTCAGCCCGGGTCCGAAACTGGCGGGGCCGGGCTTGTAGAGCGAGAGGCCCACCTGCATCGCCGCCAGGAACCCGGGGAGCAGATGATACGCGACTTCGCCGTGCCCCATGATATTGGCTCCCGCGTCCGATCCTTCCTGCGTTCCACGACCAATCAGGTGAAATTCGATGCGCCGCCCCCACCCGTCCCGTTCAAGCCGGGCGGCCGCGGACCGAATCGTGTCGAGATCGTGCCACCCGAGGGTGGCGCTGCCCACCCAAACCACGCGCAGCGGATCCGGCCCGGCGACGGGCGGCAGCGCGGGCCGTGCCGCCGGGCTGAACCGTTCGGGATCCGACCCGTTGGGAATGGTCACCACGTGTCGCAGGCCCAGCACGCGCCGCGCATACTCTTCAATGGCCGGCCAGACGGCAAAGGCGATGTCGCACCCGGCGGCGAGCCGCTGGAGCTCGGTTTCGGCCCTGGCAACGTCGTCCGATGTGTGCCCCAGCAGTCGGCCATACTCAGGCACCGTGTTGAGCTCCCACGCCACGATCGGCCGGCTGAGCAGCGCGCGATAGGGTGGCAGGCCGAGCCGGCATTGACTGCGCGCCTGCCACTCGAGGCGGAAGTAGAGCACGTCCATCTGGCGCAGGCGCAGGAGGCGCGCAAGGCGCCCGGCAGGCAACGTGTGCGTGTCGGCCCGGTCGTCCGGCTGCGAGGTCCACACCTGGTGCCCCGCGGCGATGACACGGTCGAGGAACTGGCCCACGTGGGCATTGCCCCCGCTCGTCTGAGACTTCCGGTGCGGACGTGAGAAGTAGGCGATGTTCATGCAGCGAAACGGTTGACGAACACTCCGCCGCGGCAAGGCGGTCGTTCGGCCGGGCGCGGATCCCGTCAGCCCCCGAAGATTTTGAAGTGTACGCGAGCCCAGAGCGCACGAAAGTCACGACGGTCCTCGGGATGGGCGCAGAGGACGACCAGCGCGGATTGCACCAACCCGCCACCGACGGCGGCCGCCGCCAGGGCCGCCCACGTGGCGGGGGCGGCGTAGGCGCGCACAAAGGCAAGGACGGCCAGGGCGCCCATCGCCGGCAGGGCGCCGAGCAGTATGGTTTCACGCAACCAGAGGCGCAGGGAGACCTGTGCGTGATGAAGGCCCAGCGGAATGGCAAAGAGAGACTGCGCGAAGGTACCCGACAGCAAGTAGCCCAGCGCGGCACCGAAGGCACCAAGGTCGCGGACCACTACGAAGTACAAGGCGAAGCCGAGGTGGAGCGCCTCCGCAAACCATGCGCACACGGCCCATGACCGAACGCGGCCGGTGGCCAGCGCGAGCTGGGGGAAAAGCGAATTGCCCGCGGCCACGGCGCTGTGCGCGAGCAGGCAGGCCAGCACGCCGGCGGCGGCCGCGTACCGGTCCCCGACGTACAGGTGAACCAATTCATGGCGGAACACGAACAGCGGAACGGCGGGCAACATGGAGAGCCAGAGCATGTACCGTCCCGTGCGCAGATAGGCTTCTCCGGCGGCGCGCATGTCGTGGCGCGCGATGAGCCCCGTGACAACCGGGAGCAGCGGCACCCGGAAGGCACGAAGCAGCGCCTGGATCTGGCGCGGGGCCTGTGTACCCAGATGAAACGCGCCTACCTGCAGCGCAGGCGCGAAGTGGCTGAGCAGGATCGGAGGCAGGGCGGAGCCGAACTTGTTGGCCATATTGGCCACGTAACTCCAGCCGCCAAAGGTCACGATCTCGCGGGCACCGGGGAGCCTCACGGCGGCAGCCCGGAAGCGCAGTTCCGGCATGACCCGCCGCGAGGCCAGCACGACCAAGGCCTGCTGGCCGACCGATGCCACGGTGGACGCCACGACCACCCACAGGACACGCGGACCAATCCCCGTCAGCAAACCGTAAAGCAACCCCAGGCGCACCAGTTCCGAGCCGATCGCGATGGCGTTTTGCGCCACAAAGCGCTGGCGCACCTCCAGGCCGGCCGCCTGCGGTGAAAGCAGGAGACGCACCGCCGCGGCGATGACGAGCAGGGCCAGCATGCGCCGGGCCTCCGGCACCTGCGACGGTTGCAGGGCCAACAGGGCCTCCGCCTGCCAGTACAGCCCGGCGCCAATGGCCAGCATCACCGTGGCTACGCCGGCAACGATCACCTGCATGGTGGACACGATCTCGGCAATGCGCGACACCTCCCGCCGCGCGTCCGCTTGCACCAGGTAGCGGCTGATGCCCGAGGTGAACACACCGCTCAGCAGCGGCGCAAAGACCATCAGGGATACACAAAGCGGATAGAGCGCGTACTCCTCCGGCGTCACATGACGCAGCAAGTACTGGTGCAGCCAGACCAGGAGCGAAAGGCTCAGCACCTGCGTTGCGCCGGAACTCAACGCGTTGAGAAGTATCCGGAACCGATTCCGGTACTCGCGCCCCTTGGTATCCTCATGATTCAACTCAGGCACAGAAGACTCCAGCGTCACTTGATATCGTGGAGCGGACCGGGATTCGCAGCTTGCCCGCGCAGGGGCGGGACACTCCGTGCCCGTCACTTATGCAGACGAGTGCCCGCTGGACCCCGATCGGTTCGTCAGGCGGCGACCGACGCCGCATCCTCAGCCCGACGGCACACCAGCCCCACCAGCACGGCCACCAATGACCCGATGACCGGGCCCTGCAGCGGAAAATCCAGGACGGCATGCAGCGCCAGTCCGGCAACAGCAATGGTCACGCCGCCAGCGAGCCGATCGTGCCTTAATCGCTCCCAACCACGCCAGATCGGCGCCGTGAGCGTGGCGAGGGCCAGCGCGAGCAGACCGCAGCCAACCACACCCAACTCGGCGAGGGCCTGCAGCCAATCGTTGTGCGCATAGCGAAAATATCCGGACAGGCGCTCCGGTTGATAGTAGGGAAAGGCGCGGGCAAACGTTCCGGCACCGACCCCAAACGCGGGATGGGCCCGAACCATCTGGCAGGTGCCTTGCCAGGCCAGCAGGCGCGTGTCAACGGCGATGCGGCGTTGCTCGCCGGCGAGTGAACGGATCTGGCCGGACAGCGCGCGGGTTCCCAGCAGGAGCACGAGCAGGAGCGCCAGCGAGGCCGGCACCAGCACCGCGCGAGCCGCGCGGGTTGCGCGCGTGACCATGGCGCGGCGCGCCTCCAGCGCGAGCCAGGCCATCATCTGGAGCACGCCGATAACGAAGCCGGCACGCGAGTGGGACATGGCGACCGACGCCAGCAGGCAGGCCGCGATGAAGTAAATGAGATAAGCAGGATGCCCCTGACGCGGTTCCGCGCGGGCATGAATCTCCGCTCCGCAGGCCAGCACGACCGGTGTAAGTACATTCGCATAGGCGGCATAGTTGTTCTCGTTGGCGAACGGCCCCATGGGCAAACGCCCGGAATCCACGACGGGGCGCAACAGCATCGCCGTCAGGGACAGGAGGAAGGCGTTGGCCGCGAGTATCAGGAGCAGGCGGGTCTGGTGCCGCGACGACACCCCATGCGCCGCCAGCCAGAACACCACGGCCGTGGCGGCATAGGTCAGCCAGGACGTCCAGGTATCCGCCGCGTTCACGCTGTGCGGAAGCCACGCCACGTGGGGGAGAGCCTGCAGATGGTCCCCAGACGCGGGTAGCGTATGCGACGGATTCAGCGCCTGCACCGCCACGTAACACAGAAACGCCGCCAGCGCCAGTAGCGCCACGCGCAGCGGGCGGACGTGGCGCGACGACGCGGCGAGCGCGCCTGCACGCCGCCGCCAGGCCAGCGCGACGCCGGCGCTGATCACCACCACCAGCACCACATTGGCCCAAGGCTGACGTCCACCACCGGTCCACGCGGCGGCAACCAGAAGGCATGCAATGAATACGACGGCCGTCATCGGACCGGGGTGTTGGCGGGGGCCGCTCCGGTGGCTTTCTGCGGCGAGGCCAGCAACCGGCGCCACCACGTGCGCGGGCGCCGGGCCGAGCCATAGTAGCTGGAGTAGCCGCTGTAATAGTACTCATGCTCGCGCGGCGTCACACTGTTCAGCACAAGCCCGAGGACGGTGGCCTTGCCGGACTGCAAGCGCTGGAGGGCATCGGCCACCGGGCCGTGCCGCGTCTTCTTATACCGCGCCACCACGATGACGCCGTCCACATGCGGCAGCAGCAGCAGCGGGTCGCTGACGCTGAAGAGCGGCGGGCAGTCGATGATCACCCGGTCGTATCCGTCCGTCTCTTTCAGCATCCGGTCGAATCGCGGTGATGCCAGCAGTTCGGCCGCGTTCGGCAGAGCGCCTTCGGGGGCCAGCAGGTCCAGCGTCTTCAGCACAGTGTGCACGACGGCGTCTTTCACGCTCACATCATCGATGAGGGGATGGGGCGGAGCAGGCGGCGCACAATCGAAGGCGCGGCGTACAGCCGGGCGGCGCAAGTCACCATCCATGAGCAGCACGCGCTCGCCATTCGACGCCAGCACGATCGCGAGATTGGCCGCTACAAGTGACTTGCCGTCGCCGCTCCCGGTCCCCGTGATCAGAATCCGCTTCGCCTGGCGCCCAGGTGCGGACAACATCAAATTGGCCCGCAGACTGCGAAACGCTTCCGCCGGCGCGCTGTCCGGGTTCTCCACGGTCACGCGGGCGCGGGAGGTCGCCGCCGCCGCCTCGATGCGGGGAATCACGGCCAGCAGCGGAGCGCCTCCGGTCCCGAGACCGCTGCCGGACAGCCGGCGGACACGATCATCCCCCAGGTGCACCACGAGGGAGAGCATCAGGCCCAGCACCAGCCCGCCCAGTGCTCCGCGCGTGACGTTGGCCACCTTGTTGGGTTTGAAGGGGTTCTCCGGCACGTGCGCCCGGTCGATCAGCCGCAGGTTGTTGGTCTCCAGTTTTCCGGCGACATCCGTTTCCTTTAACCGCGTCAGCAGGGCGTCATACAAATCGCGGTCGGCGTCGGCATTGCGCTTCAGTTCATCGTATTGCATCAACAGGCGGTCGAGCGAAAGGGCCTGCTCTTCCTGCAGCCGCAGGGCCTGGCGCAGGGCCTCTTCGTTGGCCTGGGCCAACGTGTAGCGCGCGCGAATATGGACCCGCGCCTCCTCGCATGCGTTCGTGAACTTCTGCTCCAGCTCCGTCAATTCGTTCTGTGCCTGTTTCATGGCCGGATGGCCCGCCTTGTAGCGGATGGTCAGGGCAGAAACGTCGGCCCGCTTGCTCAACAGCTGCTCGCGCACGGCGCTGACGATCGGGTCCGTGGCAATCACGGCAATCGACTGCGGGTTGGTGTTCGACGCCCAGTTCTCTTCCAGCGCCTGCCACCCCGTCCTGGCCGCAATGCCTTCCATTTCCGCCGCCGTCAGCGCCTCGTTGATGGCCTTGAGCTTCGCCACCACAATGTCCTGCCGCTGTTCCAGCGAGACGGTGCGCGTCTTGTCCCGATAGTCGCGCAGCGCATTTTCCGACTTGGAGAGCTTCTGGCGCTGGGACTCCACCTGTTCGCTCAGCCAGGCCACCGCTTCCGACGCCGCGTCCGAGCGCCGGTCGAGATTCTGGCGGATGAACTGCTCCGCCGTCGTGTTGGCGATCTGCGCGGCGATGTTCGGGTCGGCGTGCTCGGCCGTGATGTCAATCAGGCGGCTGTCCTTCACCGGCTTCGCATCGACCGCGCGCATGACGACAACGGCGCGGGCGGGCTCGTCCGGCAGCGTGGGGCAGCCGGCCTTGTCGAGGGCCGCAGCCACGCGCTCGGCGAACGTCTGGCTCTTGATTTCGCGCACCAGGGTGTTGACGTAGTGGTTATAGAGAAAGAACGGCTCGGTGCCGGCGATGTCCGGCATGTTCAGCACGTTCTGACGCGCCATGTCCACCTGCAGGCGCGCCGTCGCCTGGTAGCGCGGTTCCTGGCGGAAGGTCCACAGCGCCGTCACCGTCGTGATGATCACGAACACGGTCGCCGCCACCCAGCGCCGCTCCCAGACCAGGAAGAGGAGGTCGCGCCACGGGATCATGGCCCCCCCCCGCCCTGCCGGGTCATGTTCCGAAGTTGTATCGGTTGTCGTCATGAGGGTTGCCGCGCGCAACGGGCTGCCCGCGGTTGCGTGCTCTCAAAATATGGTGCGCGGCACAATCATCACGTCGCCTGGTTGGAGATCCACGTCCTTGTGATCCTTGCCTTGCAGCAATTCGGAAACGCGGACCCGGATGGTTTCCTCGCCGTCAGCCGCAGGGCGGATAATCCGCACCTTGTCGATGGCCGCAATATCCGTGAACCCGCCGGCCCGCGCCACCAGCTGCAGCAGTGTCAGCTTTTCGCCGGGCGGTATTTCGAACACGCCCGGCGTCCGGACTTCGCCGAATACAATGACCGGCCGTTCGGCCCAGCGCTCGAGCGTGACGATCACCTTCGGATCCACCAGGTAGTCGGCGGCCAGCAAGTCGCGCACGCGGGTCTCAACGGCGTCCAGGGATTGCCCGGCCACCGTGACTTTGCCCAGCAGGGGATGATTGATCGTGCCGGCTTCAGCCACCTTGAAGATGCGCGAGATGTCCGGCTCCTGGTAGACCTCGATCTTCAGACTGTCTCCCGGCTGCACCAGGTAGCCGTCGGCAACGGGCGCCGGGGCGGCCGCCGCCGCAGGCGTGGCGACCGGTTTCTCGACAACCGGCGCGCGGGCGGGGGCGGGTGGAGCCTCGGGCAGGGATTCCGGAGCCGCGACCGGTACCGCCGCATCCGCCGCGCGGTGTGCAGGTGGTGCCGCGTCATCGGAGGCGGGCACTGGCGCAATGACCGGACGCGAGGGTTCAAGCCGTCCGTCGAGGCGCGGCCGGACCGTCACGCGGCGGGCGGGCGCCGTGCGACAGCCGCCGGCCAGCAACACCAGCGCGAGGGCAGGCGCAATCCACGACCGGACATACTGGGCTTTTTTCAACATGACAACCGGTTCAAACCGCGGGAGGGCGGCAAGCCTTGGCGCGGCGCGGCGGGCACGAACGAGCGGCTCAATAATTCACGAGCGCACGCACGAACACGAGATTCTGCGTGTACGAGTCATCCATCACATCCGCATCCTGCTCTTCGCGCGTATAGCCAACGCCGACCGTCAACGCATCGTGCAGGCGCCCGTCGAGCAGGCCTGTGACGTACCACCGCTCGTCGCTCCGATCCGTTTTGCCGTTGGCATCGTAGTAGTCCGCGGTCTCGTAACCGCCGCTCACAGACAACGCCAGCCTGTCGCGCAAAATTTCGTGCTGCACATAGGGCGCGATCGTCAGGGGCACGCGCGTCAACCCCTCCGCCTGGGACGAGGGCAGCAGCCGTCTGGAAATGTTGACGCCGGCGACGGATTCGCGCCAGAACGTGCGTGCGGCGCCAACCGACGCCACCCAGGTGTCGATCGTGTCGTAGTCGGCATCAAATTCGCGGTGCTGGTAGCCGAGGCGCGCTTCAACGGACGTGCGGCTGACCGGTTCCCCTCGCAACCCCACCGCGGCTTCGACATAGTCCGCATCGCCAATATCCCCGTCGCCCTTGACGTTGACGCGACCATAATCACCGCCCAGTGTCAGGTGCGTTTTGGGCCACGTCTGGTGCCTGAACTCAAGACCGCCGCTCACGTCGTTGTAGTCCAGGTAGGTGTCGCTGTCATAGGAGACCACGTCGTAGCGACCATGCACATCCGCCCCGGTGCGCCGGCTGATCTGCCGGTCCACGCGGGCGTCCGCCGTGTTATCCAGGCGCTTGACCCGCTGCGCCGATTCAGGGTCGGTGTCGGTCGTCTGGCTGAACTGGTCCGAGACATGCGTCGTGTACCCGCG
This sequence comes from Lentisphaerota bacterium, assembly GCA_021413965.1. Taxonomy (GTDB): domain Bacteria; phylum Verrucomicrobiota; class Kiritimatiellia; order UBA8416; family JAIOPI01; genus JAIOPI01. Next base: position 274,471 of record JAIOPI010000033.1, read on the forward strand.
GGCCAGGTACTGCAGTCCGGCGCTGAACAGGTGGCTCTCGAAGTCCTCGCCGCTGTTATCCGCATAGTCCGTGTTCTCGAACTCGTAATTCGCCGTCAGGTAGTTGTCGTCCGCCTGGCCGTAGAGCAGCACCACCCCGGGGGCGAGGGTCCAGTAGGTGTCATCCACCGCGTTGGTGTGCGACAGGAAAATGTTGTCGTCCGCCACCAGCCATGTCCCGAGGGTTGGGCGCACATCGACATCGCCCGCGCGCCAGACCAGGCCCTGCCCGGCGCTGGCGTCCTGCGTGTTGTTGAACATGCTGTCCCAGTGGTGAAACGGGCGGGCATCGCCACGCATGGCGTAGCCCACATCGGCGCGCCCCGCGAGCGGTGCGCTGCACAAACCCAGCGCCAACAACCCGATGGCCAGCCAACCGCCCCGCGAAACCGTTCCGCGCCTGCACATACGCATTAACGCTCCTCGAACATGAATTGGCGAATCAGACGAACTTCCCGGTCGTCGTACGGCTTCCCATCATCCTTCAAAATCGACTGCGGCCACAGTCCTTCCGGCGCGGCGCCAGCACCGGACACGGGCACGTGCAATTGACTGCGTCCCGCCACCAGACCCCATTCATACCAGCCCACGTGATTCTGGGCAAAGAGCGGCAGCGTCGACTCAAAGGTCAGATCCTGGGTGCGGTCCAGCCAGCCCGTGCACACAACCGGCCGCCCCCGCATGCCCGCCAGCGACATGCCCCCTTCGAGCTCGGCTTTCGAGTGGTAGCCGGAGAAGGTCACGAGGTCGGAGCGCCGCATGATGTCGGCGATGCTTTCGGTGTTGAGAAACGCGTTGACGCCCGCCGTGAGCGGCTGCGACGGCCGCTGCTCCCGAGCCCAGTCGAACGACGACTGGACGAGCGGCAGGCTCTTCTCGCCCATGCCGGATCGGCCCGGATCGTTGTAGAGATCCCAGAACAGGACGCGTTTGTCCGAGCCGAAACTGCCGACCATGTCCTTGACATAGGACTCAAGCGCCGGCCACGCCGACGTGTCTGTCACCAGCGCGTGCCCGGGGCTCGGCGTCCACTGGCTGTTATGCACCTTGTCCAGCGGGGCTTTCTGCGGCCCGAGGTACGGATCGCTGCCGCTCGGGCTGTAGTCGTCAAACAACACGGGCACCGCGGTCAGCTGGTGTTGGTCCACCAGCTTGAGGAAGTCTGTGAAGCGCGATTTGAAACCGTCGGGATCCTGCTGCCAGACCAGGAACGGCAGGAAAACCCGGACGCTGTTGAGCCCGCTGTCATGCGCCCACCCCAGTTCCTGGTCGATGGTCTGCCGGTCGAACGTCTCGCGCTGCCACATTTCGGTCGGATTCACCGCCGTGCGCGGAAGGTAGTTCACACCGCGCAGTGCGCCAACGCCACGATACCACTGCCACATGTCGACGCGACGACGAGCCCCCCCCTCCGCGACGCGCGCAGGCATTGCCGGCTGGGGCGTCTCGGCCGGTGAAAGCGACTGGTCGCGGGAACTCGGACTAACATCCAGGGATTCAATGGCGCGGGTCAGGTAGGCCAGGCGCGCGCCGTCGGACACGATCGCGGCCCCCTCCCCCAGCGCATCCCAGGACCAGTCTTCCGCCAGGGGCGTCAGCGCGGGAAAAAGCGACCGGCAGACATAAAAAGAATAGGTGGATTCGTTTGCCAGGCCGTCCGACACCGCGATGCCCCAGACATCTCCGGCGCGCGGCGGCGGCACCACCACCATCGTTTGCCCTTCGTGGACGGAGCGCGGTTCCGTGCCATTCTGAAGCACCACGTCACCCTTCTCCACAAAGACCTGCCAGCGGTCACGATCCCGCGCGACAACAAATTCCGCCCGGTTAGCCTGAAGATGAACGGGTGGCTGCAGGGTGATGTCGATGGACAGGTTCTCCGGACCCTTGAGCCCGTGCACCAGCATGGCCCCGCGCTCGAGGTAGAGCGAAATGCGCCCCTTCTCGCGGCCCCCTTCGCCGGGCAGCCCCTCAATCACATGCTGCAAGTCGGTAAACTCGACTCGGCTGTTGGCGTGGATACAAAGCAGGGCGCCCGGCGTAAGGACGGAACAGACACTGGAGTCCGCTCCTGTCGTGATCGTGCGGCCGTGCGAAAGCGCCATCCCCTCGACCACATCGAACGATCCTTCCGGCGTCTGCGCCGTGGCTTTGCCCTCGACGCCCGCCACAACGGCTCGACCGAGGCGAGGCGACGCTTCGACCTGGAAGCCACCCCCCGCGAACAGGATGGCGGTGGCGAGGACACGGAATGCGGCATGCATCTTCATCGGCTTCACCTGTGTGCGTATCGCGCCGACCTACGCTCGACTCGACGAGCATGCCGCCGCACGCGAACCGTAAAGGTGCCAGACTCAACCGGATAGATCAATCTGTTTTACCGTATTGGACACCGCTATAGTGAGCCAATGAGCCTCGGGGACACCGCCGATTCGCATCCGCGCCTGCTGGCGCTGGCGCCCTCCGAACCCGCCTTCGCCGCCCTGGTCGGCGACCTGCTGCGGGACGGATGCACGATCCGCTTTCGCGCCGACGGCCGGAGCATGCACCCCTCCCTGCGCGCCGGCGATGTGCTGACCGTCCGCCGCATTGAGACCAACCGCCTGCGGCGGGGCGACGTCGTGCTTTATCAGCACCCCGGAGCCGGGGTGATTGCGCACCGGATACTCGCGCGCGCCACCACGGCCGACGGTATCCGCTTCCACATTCGAGGTGACGCGGCCGGCGGCGCACCGGACGGCGTGCAGGCGAGGGAGGTCCTGGGCCTGGTGATCGGCCTCCAGCGGGAGGACTCAAACCGCGATCTCAACAGCGCGGCGTGGCGCTGGCTGGGACTCCTCCGGGCCTGGCGGCAATCTTTCCGTCATCGCCTGCGACGTTGGCGGGACACGCGAATCCCCCCGCCAGCGTCATTGGCACCATCCGCATGAGCCACGCCATCCGTGGCCGCCCCCTGCGTGACACGACGGGTGTCAGCCCTTCATGAATGCCGCCAGCGCGGAGACCGCGCGCGCATCCGGCGTGAAGGCGAAGCGATAGACGGGGATCTGTGCGACAAGAGCCGCGGCCGCGTCGGTCATGGGCGCCACCAGGTCGCGTTCGTGCCAGAGAATGGAGGCCAGCGGCAGCAGCGCGTGCAGCGCCGCCGCGGGCGCAAGGCGCTCCGGGACATTGGCATGGCCATGCTCGAGAAACAGGATGCCGGCGATGGGCGCGCCGCCGGCGCGCGCAAGGCGGGCCGTCCCGGGCCACGGGGTCCCATACCCCATCCAGCGCCCCCCCTGTTCACGCAGGACGAGGCGATCGTCGCTCAGCACCATGCCGAAGGCGTGCTCCACCAGCAATCCGGAAACTGTGCTCTTGCCCGCCCCGGAGCGGCCCGCCAGCACAAAGAGGCGCCCATCCAACACGACGCCGGCCGCGTGGACCAGCAGGCCGCGACGACGGGCGAACAGGTACATCAGCAGGATCTGGTCGAGGGGATAGCGCAGCGGACACTCGAGGGTGGCGCCCTGCGCCTCCACATGCATGAGCGCGTCGCTGCAGCCGATTTGAACCGGGCTCGCGGTGTCCGGGGTGCAGCGCGCCGTCCAGACGACGTGCGCCGGCCCACGCGGGGCATGCATCAGGAAGCGCTCCGCTCCCGCGCGCCACACGGCCCAGGAGCGACCGCCATCGAAGAGATGCTGCGCGCCGGCAGGGGGCGGCAGCAGGCCGCGCCGGACGCTGACCGGAACGCGCAGATCCGCATCGGGGGCCGGGGACTCCAGAAAGGGCGCATAGACGTCTTGCCACGACGACCAGCGGAGTGGTGGGTGCGATTCAACTTCGAACGCCATGTTGGCAATCGACAGGGCGGCCGCGGACGCAGACTCGCTGTGCGACGACACATTCACTCGGGGAATCTAGCAGCGGCCACCCAAACGCGCCACCGTCGCGTGAACCTCATGCCCACTTTCACGGGAGGGACGCTTACAACGCTTGGCCGCGGCGCGACTGGAGGGCCGTGGTGGCCGCCCGGGGGCGTGCCTCAAGTGCGGCAGAGACGCGGCGCGCGACTGGCTCGCCCACAACGACTTCGACGTCGACATGATCCCACCCCATGGACTCCGCCACGAGGCGAACGGCTTCCGCGTGGGTTTTCACTTCCGTGTAGCCGCCGTTGCTGGACATCCACGTCCGGCCGAGCCACTCCCCCAAGACCACCACGTGGCCCAGTTGTCCATCCGCGGGATAGACGCGATAGATCTCTGCGGTGATTCCTAATTCGGCGCAGCGCTGCTTCACGCACAGGGCGAAGTCCTCGCAATCGCCCACGCCGGAAGACCAAGTGAGTTGCGCATCCTTCCACTGGTCTTCGGGACCGGAGTCACTGGCGTAGCGGACGTGGCGGCGGATGGTGGCGCACAGGGCGGCCGGCGAGATTCGGCCTCCTGAAGGTTGGGCGCGAATCTGCGACGAAGGCGTTCCTTCGCTTGGCAATGTGCCGGCCGTGGCTTCTCGTTCTTCGGGAGCGCGGTGCAGGCGGGAGGCAGAGGCATGATCAAAAAGGCTCTCCTCGGTTGTTTCGTAAGCTTGATAGGTTGTGACGTGACCCGCATCAACGGATGAGACAACGTGAGCGATCAGCAAAATGGCGAGCGTGCGATTCACGAAAGCGACCTCCGTACTGTTATGCAGTGACGGTGACGCTATTGCAGCCCCTGTGCCAGGCGATCGATCCAGCCGCAACCGGCTGTTCAGTTGGCACTTACATCACGTCCATACACGTGGCGGCGGGGGGGGATGGACCGTTCGCCCCGTTCGCCGCCGAACAGAGCGAACAGTGTTCAGACAGCAGGGCATGGCGACGGTGCTGACACGCTCATGCTGTTGGCAGGTATGTGGGACCGTGGTGGCCGCATTTCGTTTGGTTTCCCGAGCTGCGCCACGCATAGGGTCTGTGGCGAGATGAGCGAGCTGGGGTGCATGCAAAAACGCGCCTTGCGCGTTGCGGTTCCTTTGCCTACAGTTCACCCGTTTTGGCGGTTCCGGCCTGCGGCACCAACCGCATTCCGGGTATCCATTGGTCATCACGGGGCGGTAGCTCAGTTGGTAGAGCACCACGTTCGCAACGTGGGGGTCGGGAGTTCGAATCTCCTCCGCTCCACCACT
>JAIOPI010000003.1 GCA_021413965.1 Lentisphaerota bacterium
CGCTGGATGTTGAGCAGGTGCACCACCAGGTCGAAGTGGTCGAGCCAGTCCACCGCGGTGACGTCGAGCAGCAGTTCCATGTTGAGCTGCTCGTGGCTGCGGGCGAAGTTGGCGAAGGCGAGGTACTGGTCGGGCGGCACCACGAAATCGAGCGGCACATCGGCGGGCAGCGCGTCGACCTTGGCGCGGTCGGGCTCGGTGATGCGGTGCAGGCCCACCTGGGGGAAGGCGGCGTGGACGAGGTCCCACAGCTCGCCGTTGGCGAGGCCCACGCCCTTGCCGGGGGTGCGCTTCAGATCGGGGTTGGGGTCGGGCGGCAGGCGCACCGGCTTGAAGCCCTGGTAGTCGGGGTTTTCCGCCTTGAATTTGGCGCGCGCTTCGGCCTGCTCCAGGTCTTTCTGCTTTTCGGCGGCTTCCCAGGCTTTGGCGGTCTTGCCCCAGCGGTCTTCCGCGGGCGTCACGTGGATCGGGCCGGGGCGCCAGGGATTGCGGATCGACTCTTTCTTAATCTTCTCCTGCAGCGTCATCAGGCCGTGGAAGAGGGCTTCGGGCCGCGGCGGGCAACCGGGGATGTAGACGTCCACCGGGATGATCCGGTCGGCGCCCTTCACCACCGTGTAGTTGTCGTAGTAAAACGGGCCGCCGTTGATGGTGCAAGCGCCCATGGCGATCACGTACTTCGAGCCGGGGAGCTGATCGTAGAGGGTGAGCAGTGGCTCCACCATCTTCTCGGTGATGGTGCCGGCGAGCAGGATCAGGTCGGCCTGGCGGGGACTGGCGCGGAAGACTTCGGAGCCGAAGCGCGAGATATCGTAGCGCGCCATGCTGGCGGACATCATTTCGATGGCGCAGCAGGCGGTGCCGTAAGTGAGGGGCCAGAGCGAGTTGGAGCGCGCCCAATTCACCACGATATCCACGGCATTGACCATGTGGCTGCCGCCGGGGAGGGAGTCCAAGACAATCGGGATGCGTTCGACTACTCCCATTTGAGGGCTCCCTTGCGCCAGGCGTAGATCAGGCCGACCAGCAGAATGATGACGAAGAGGCTCAGTTCGGCGAAGATGGCGGCGCCAGAGATGCGGTCGAGGGTGCCGGCGACGGCAGAGCGGAAGAGGGTGACGCAGGGGAAGAGGAAGACGGTTTCGATATCGAACACGAGGAAGAGCAGAGCGAAGAGGTAGTAGCCGGCTTTGAACTGGATGCGAGCGTTGCCAAAGGGCTCCACGCCGCATTCATAGGCGGAATGCTTGAGGTCACTTTGGGGGGAGCGGATGCCGAGGAGCTTGCCGACGAGGATGGCGCCGGCGGCGAGGGCAGGGCCCAACAGCAGGTACAGGAGCAATGGTGCGTACGCGTTCAATCCCACATCCCTCGCGACCGACAGGTGCGGCACCTGTGACTCTCCCAGAGCGCAAAAGTCAAAATTTACGCGCACCGCGAAACGGGAACAAGCAAAAACTGACGGTGGCGCTGGGAATACGCCAGTCCGGGGTTTTGGCCCCAAGAATCGTGCAGGCGATGCCGATGTCAGGAGCGGAAGCCGGGCGTGACGTTCAGCGTTTGGATGGATCAGTGGTGAGCGTCGGCATGCTATGGGCGGCCCCGGGGGCCAACCGGGAGCGGTCCTTCGGCGTCAGCCGAGCCATTTTGCTTTACAAGCCAAACAGCGAAGCCATAGGTTGCGAGAATGCGTCTGATCAGGACTCCTAAGCTAAGGGCGCTAGGGCTGGTGGTGGCCCTGGCCGTGGGGCTGGTGCGTCAAAGTCCGGGCGACGTGATTCCACCTGCGGATGGCAAGCCGGTGCTGGACGGCAATCTGGACGATGCCTGTTGGGCCTCGGCGCTGGTCTTGACGAATTTTTCCATGCCGCTTTCGCGTGAGACGGCTCCGCAGGCGACGGAAGTCCGGGTCTGCTACAACGCGCGGTTCTTTTACGTGGCGGCGACCTGTGCGGAGTCGGACACGAACCGCATCGCGGCCATTCGCCTGGAGGAGAACGACAACATTTGGCAGGACGACTGTTTCGAGCTGTGGATCCGCGACCCCACGGACAATTCCCGATTTGATCATTTTGTGACCACTCCGCTGGGGGTTCGCGAGACGCATCTGAAGCCGCTTCCGGACGGCACCATCGTGCGTCCGCAGTGGAAGGTGGCGAGCCAGGTCACCAACGGGGCCTGGGTGGCGGAGCTGGCCATTCCGTTCAGTGATCTGGGCCGGGAGTCGGGGCCGGTGCCCGGCGAAGTGTTTCAGTTCAAATTCGGTCGCGAGGACTATACGAAGGGCGAGCGCGGGGCGAGTTTTTCGATCTGGCCGCCGCGGGTTGCCTACGGCAGCCGCGGTGAATTTGGCCAGTTGCACGTTGAGCGCGAGGGACTGGTGCAGAACCCGACGCTGTCGGCCGACACGAACGGTGTCGTGGCGCACTGGGGCGTGAGCAGCATTCCGGGGTTCCTGCAGTCCACGGTCGAAGACGACGTGCCCGTGGCTGTCTTTTCTGCGCCGGGCTATTATGCCTACGCTGAGCAAATGCTCAAGCTGCCGCGCAACCGTCTCTTCAGCCTGATGTGCGAGACGCGAGGGACCTCAGGCGGCTACATTCGCGCCCGCACAGGGCAGGCGATCAACGGTCGGGTGACGACCATGGCCTCCCCATCGGACGAGTGGCAGCCACGCGAGGTGCTGTTTCAGACGGACGCATCGGGCAAGGCCACGATCATCTTTGGCATGACCATCGACAACGAGCCCGGCATTTTCAAGGTGCGCAACGTGCAACTGCGCGAAGAGATGATGCGCGATTTCATGGGCGAGGCCATCCCGGTGGATCCGGATGACGAAAGCGAACTGGTGATCAAGGCGCTGCGCCCGACGGATTGCCGGATATTGCGCGGGTTCTGTTTCACCCCGGTGGACGGCACGACGGAGTCGTGGGACTGGGCGATGCGCCCCTGGGAGTACAACATGTCCGGGACCGGCACGGGCGTGCAATACGGCTACCTGAAGAATGACGGACTGCACATCATGCTGGAGGACGCGAAGGGGGTCAATGCGGTGCAAGTGCGCGGTGGCGTTCATGCCAATGTCTTCACCGGATGCACGACGTACGACGATCCCGGGAGCGGCACAGCCGCCTTCACGTTCGAGGGGCGCGCGCGGAATTCACTGGCGTATTTCAGCAAGCCGTTCAAGGCGGAGAAGTTCAGCTTTTTTGACGTTCGCGACGGGGTCATGGCGGACGTGAATTTCTTCCGGGTGGGGGAGCGGCGGCCCAAGGGACGCGTGGTCACGGGCCACGTGCTGCTGGCGGGCGGCAAGCCGGGCGTGCTGCAGGCGCCGTTGGACAACCGGTTCGGGCGGCATGACGACCGTGTCTACGCGCTGTCGCCGGGGCTGGAGCAATCCGTCAGTGAAGACGACGCGCATTCTGTGAGCGGGCGGGTGGAGGTCCTCAAGCTCCGCAACCCGACGCATTTCATATCCGCGGCGGTCGAGCAGGAGACTCCGGTTGGCGCCATTGGCTTGCGCGGCAGATGGACGCGCTCACCCGGGAACGGGCTGCTGACGATCCAGGTGCAGGATCCGCTGCACACGTTTTCCGCCATTACGACCGTGTCGGTGGCGCTCAAGTCGGACGGCGAGTGCAACCTGGTGATCGACTTTCCCGACCAGGTGCTGGAGCTGGGGCAGGCCCTGTGGATCAGCGTGATTCCCTATGGAGCGCACGAGGTCCGGGACCTGCAGATCGATACGTATCTGCCGGAGCGCGAGGTTGCGGTGGGGGAAGCGCTGCCCTACCAGCAGCTGCGCTTCAAGCACCACTTTGGCACGATGAGCGAGGGGCGCCCCTGGACGCACCTCTACCATCCCGAGGACCTGTACACGACGTGGAAAGCCCAGCAGGGGAAGGACTGGCCCGGGCTGGAGGCCATGCTGAATGCGCTGTTCCAGTGCCGCCGGCTGGACCCGGCAGACCCGCTGTCCACCGAGTACGAGCGCTGGATATTCCGGGCATCGCGTGAGAAGGCCCGGCAGCCCGTGCTTGATGCCCCGGTGTTGCCGCCGGCGAATGGGGCCCCGGAGTGGGCGGTGCTGGCGCGCGAGGCCTGGCTGGGCACCCGGTCGGTGGCTGATTGGTGGATTCAGAACCGTGTCGTGCCCACGGGCGAATTCGGCACGGAGTTGAACGACGATACCGATCTGTGGCAGAACTTTGCCAATTTTCCGATGTTTGAGCGTGACGGTGTGGGCGGCGAGCTCCTGCTATATGGCCAGCGGCACTGGGATTTGGCGGTCAACGGCGGCTACCTTGAAGCGGGGGTCAACGCGCACCAGGACGATCCGCTGCATGCCTACGAGGAGGGCATCAATCACGAGGGGATGCTGATGTGGTGGAACTTCGGCGATCCGGTTTTCGTCGAGCAGTGCATGACGGCGGCGCGGAGCACGGAATCGTTCACCACGGTGAATGCCGCGGGCCACCGGCACTTCAAGTCCTCCATCGTCAGCAGTGCCGATCTGCGCAACCAGCGCCCGAATGAAGCCGACGGCGACAACCACTCGCTGCTGATGCATCCCGTCCAGGAAGTGGTGTGGTACAACCGCAACCCGCGTGCGCTGAAATTCCTGACCGACTATTGCGATGCGTGGCTGGCGCACATCGACGCGACGAACCAATATCCGACGTTGATCGACGTGGACACGGACGAGGTGCTGCAGCGGGACTCGGAGCCCTTCACGGAGTCGATGAGCTTTCAGATGGGCGTCATGCTGACCGCGGCAGAGGCGCACGGCGACATGAAGTTCATCCGGCCGGCGATTGAGTATTTCGTGCGGCAGGGTCATCCGGACTTCCTGCGCAGCTACCTGGCGGACTTCTACGACCAGGGGTATCTGGGTGACATCGGACCGCTGCGCGGCTACCTCTTCACCTATGCGCCGGTCACGCGGTGGTGGGAAACTGGCGACAAGCGTCCGATCATGGACGAACTGCGGACCGAGATCGCCGAGATCCAGACCTTCCGGAACATGTACACGACGGTGGAGCCGTTCGCCGACCGCGTGTTTCTGGAGGCCAAGCGCAAGCTGAACACGTCGTCGCTGGCATACACGGGCGGGTTTGCCACGCGCAATCGTTCGCGGCACTCCCACGGGGTCAGCTGGGAGAATTTCGGGACGAACTACGCCGCCCTGGTGCGCACGTCGCGTCGCGACCGGTTCGAGACGCTGGTCTACAATTTCAATCCGTCGGCGCTGCAGGGCCAGGCGCGCTTCTGGAAGCTGGATCACGGCGTATACCAGTGGGAGAGCGGCATCGATTCGGACGGGGATGATGCGATTGATCAGGCGCGCATGACCAATGAGATGGAAGTGGTGCGTGGCGACCGGGTCCCGGTGACGCTGGCCCCGCAGGCGGTCACCGTGCTCCGGCTGACCAAGCTGCTGGATCTGGACCGCCTCGAGGACCGGGCGGACCTGGCGCTGGCGCCGTCCGAGGTGGCGGTGGTGGGCGAGACGGTGCGGGGGCTGGCGCACAACATCGGGTCGAAGGATGTGGATGACGTCGTGGTATCGCTCGTGGACGAGACGGGGACGGTGCGCATGCGGACCTCATTGGGGGCGCTGGCCGCGCCGGTTGACCTGGTTCCGCGGCGGGCGCCCTTCATGCTCGAGGGGCTGCCGGAAGGTCACACGGGGTGGCAGATCGTGCTCGACCCTGACAAGGTGATTCCCGAGATCACCAAGATCAACAATTCCGTGGACGTTCCGTAATGTCCACGCGCACGCTTACACTCGACGACCGGTTGTACGGATATCTGCGTGGGGTGTCGCTGCGCGAGCCGGACCTGCTTCGGCGCCTTCGCGAGGAGACGGCGCCGCTCGAGATGGCGGGCATGCAGATTTCTCCCGAGCAGGGCCAGTTCATGGGGCTGATGGTGCGCGTGCTGGGCGCTCGCCGGGCGCTCGAAGTTGGCGTGTTCACGGGTTACAGCAGCTTGTCCGTGGCCCTGGCGCTGCCGGCGGATGGCGAGCTTGTGGCGTGCGATGTGAGCGCCGAGTGGACGTCGATCGCGAGGCGCTACTGGGCGGAGGCCGGTGTGGCGGGGAAGATCGATCTGCGGCTGGCGCCGGCCGCCGACACGCTGCGGGAACTGATGCTGTCGGGACAGGCGGGCGCGTTCGACTTTGCGTTTATCGACGCGGACAAGGGCAATTATGACGCGTACTACGAGGCTTGCCTGGAGTTGATCCGCCCCGGCGGCGTGATCTGCATCGACAACGTGTTGTGGGGCGGGCGCGTGGCGGACGACGCCCAGGCCGATGCCAGCACGGTGGCGCTGCGCGCGCTGAACCGCAAGCTTCACGACGACGCGCGCATCGACCTGAGCCTGCTCCCGCTCGGCGACGGCGTCACGCTGGCCCGCAAACGTTAACGTGTCCGAGCGGGCCGGTCATCACGCATGCCAACGTCGATCGGGCTCAGGACCAGCGGTCGCTGGTGCGGATGCGTTCGATGATCTCGGCGAGCCGGCGGGCGGGGTTGGCCTGGCGCAGGCGCGGAAACTGTGAGCGCTCCATCAGCAGTTCGCCACCGGCGCGGGCCAGCACCAGCTTATCTTCGCGCACGCGGACGCTGTGGATCTTCTGCCGGTAGGCGTGCAGGCGAATTTCGGCGAGCGTGAGCAGCAGGTCGACGGGGGGGGGCGGCGCCCCGAAGCGATCCTCAAGTTCGGCCCGCAGCGCCGGGACGCCGGGCAGTTCGGCGAGTTGGGCCACGCGGCGGTACATCTCCATGCGCTGGGTTTCGCTCGGGATGTAGGCGTAGGGGATGCAGGCCGTGCGGCCCGTATCCGCGGCCGCCGGGGACAGATCCAGGAAGTCCAGCTGCAGCTCCACATCGATCAGCGGCGGGAGCGGCTTGCCCTTGAGTCGAGCGACGGTGCGCTGGAGCAGCTGGCAGTAGAGCCCGAACCCGATGGCGGCGATGTGCCCGCTTTGCTGTGCGCCGAGCAGGTTGCCCGCCCCGCGAATCTCCAGGTCTTGAAGCGCGAGGTGGAAGCCGGCGCCGAGCGCGGCGTGGCGCTGGATGGCGCCGATGCGCTTGCGCGCATCCTCGTCGACCGGTCCGTGGGGCGGGACCAGGAGAATGGCATAGGCCTTGTGGGTGGAGCGGCCGACGCGCCCGCGCAACTGGTAGAGGTCCGCGATGCCGAAGCGGTCGGCGCGGTCGATCAGGATGGTGTTGGCGCGCGGAATATCCACGCCGCTCTCGATGATTGTCGTGCACAGGAGCACATCGGCTTCGCCCTGCACGAAGCGGCGCATGACGTCCTTGAGCTGTCCGGCGGACATCTGGCCGTGGGCCACGGCAATGCGCGCATGGGGCACGAGCGCCTGCAGGCGCTGCCGGGCGCGCTCGATGGTCATCACGCGGTTGTGCAGATAGAAGACCTGGCCGTCCCGGTTCAACTCGCGCTCGATGGCGGCGCGGACGACGTCATCGGTGTTGCGGGTGACGGTGGTTTCGATGGCCATGCGCTGCCGTGGCGGGGTTTGCAGCAGGCTCATGTCGCGCGAGCCCGTCATGCTCATGTAGAGCGTGCGAGGGATGGGGGTGGCGGTCAGGGTGAGGACGTCGACGAGGCGCCGGATGTGCTTCAGGCGCTCCTTGTGGGCCACGCCGAAGCGCTGCTCTTCGTCGATGATGGCCAGTCCGAGATTGTGAAAGCGGACGGCGGGCTGAACGAGGGCGTGGGTGCCGATGACGATGTCCACGGTGCCTTCGGCGAGGCCGTGGATGATGGCGGCGTGCCGGCCGCGGGAGAAGCGGCTGAGGACCTCGATGCGAAACGGGTAGGGGGCCATGCGTTCGCAGAAAGTCTGGTAGTGCTGCTGCGCGAGCACCGTGGTGGGCACGAGCACGGCCACCTGGCGGCCGGCCATGACGGCCTTGAAGGCCGCGCGCATGGCGACTTCCGTCTTGCCGTAGCCGGCGTCGCCGCAGATCAGGCGGTCGGTGGGGCGCGTGGATTCGAGGTCGCGCTTTACATCGGCGATGGCACGGATCTGGTCCGGCGTCTCCTCGTAGGGGAAGGAGGCCTCGAATTCGCGCTGCCAGGGGGCGTCTGGCGGGAAGGCGAATCCTTCCAGCGCATCGCGGTGGGCCTGGGTTTCCAGCAGGGCGGCGGCCATGTCGGCAATGGCCTTCTCGGCATCCGCTTTTTCCTTCTCCCAGCGCCGACCGCCAAGCCGGTGGAGCTTGGGGCGCTGGCGCGAGACGCTCACGTAGCGGCTCAGCAGGTGGGCGTGGGCCACCGGCACGTGCAGCTTGGCGCCCTCGTCGTATTCAATCGTGATGACTTCCTGGCGCTGGCCATCGCATTCGATGTCGGCGAGGCCGAGGTAGCGTCCGAGGCCGTGCTCCAGATGGACGACGAGATCGCCGGTCCGGAGCGCGGCGAGATCGGCGAGGCGGTCGCCCTGGTCGCGGGCGGGCCGGGGAGCCGTGCCGATCGGGTCGTAGGGGCGCACGCGCTGCTTGCGCTGGCCGTAGACGTCTCCTTCGGCCAGCACCGTGAGTCCGCAGGCCGCACTCCGAAACCCTTCGGACAAGGCGGACTCGTGACGGTGGGCGCCGGGGAGGCGCTTGCCGGCCTCGACGTCGAAGTGCTTGCGCGTGCCGGCGGTGTCGAAAAAGAGGTGCACGCTCTGGCCCTGATCGAGTTCGGACACGACGAAGGCGAGCCGGCGCTGGCGCTGCTGCTGCATGGCATCGGGGTGCAGCGGCTCGGCGGTCGGCGCGAGGTCAACCGGCAGAGGCGTGAAATCGAAGGCGGCAAGGGGTATGGCCGGCGCGGTTTCGAAGTGCCAGTGAACGAGGGGGGGCGCGAGTTCGGAGAAGCGAGCCTGCAGGTCATCCAGCGTCAGGGCCCGGGTCTTGGAGGTGCCTTCGGCGACGCGCTGCACGAAGGCGTCAGCATGCACGGCGATGGCGTCCATGTTGGTCCAGAACACGATGGCGCCCGGCGGCAGTCCCGCGAGCAGTCCGGGGCCGCCGGCGGCCGGCAGGGCCGGGCCCTGTTCTCGGGCCGGTGCGAGGCGGACGGCGTTGGGCTTCTCGACCGAGCGCTGCGTCAGGGGGTCGAACGTCCGGATGGATTCGAGCGTATCGCCGAGAAATTCGAATCGCACGGGCCAGAGTGAACTGACGGGCCAGACATCGAGCAATCCGCCCTTGGGTGTGAATTGTCCCTTGGCCTGGACTTCGGGGGCGGCATCATAGCCGGCGGCGACGAGGGTTTCCGCGAGGCGTTGCGGATCGACTTCGGTTCCGACGGTGATGACCGGGCACAGCGCGTGCAGATCGGCGGGGCGGGGCGTGGGGACCTGCAGCGCCTGAACGCAGGTCACCAGGAGCACGGGTTCGCCCGCGGTGACGGCGGCGTGCAGGTCGAGGAGCGCCTGCATACGGGCACCGGACAGTTCCGGATCCGGGGATTTCTCGCCGGGGAGCGTTTCGAGGGCGGGGAAGAAGATCATGCGGGGCGGTACGGCGTCGCCCGTGACGGGGAGCGCGCCGGCGAGAGCGCGCAGGTCCTGGTGGCAGGTATCCAGGACCTGGGGCCCTTCGGTGATGACGAGGGCGGTGTGCCCCAGGTCCCGGGCGCCCAGCCATGCCAGCAGGGCCTGGGCGGGGCGGGGCATGAGCGGCAGGGATTGCCGGGGGCCAGCCGCCAGTGCCGCGCGGAACTGGGCAGTGAGGGCGGCAAGTCCGGTTGGCGCAGCATGTGACATGCGTCAAGGCTAGCATGTGCGGCGGGGACGGGGCAAACCGGAGGATGGGCGGTGCGGGAGGTGGAATGCGGCCGGCGGGCGGCGGTCAGTAGGATTTGCGCAGGTGGGAGGGGGGGATGTGGAGCATGAGACGATACTTGGCAATCGTCCGGCGGGCGATGCTGATCCCTTTCTCCTGCAGCTTCTCCATGATCTCCTGGTCGGAGAGCGGCTTCTCGGCATCTTCATTGCCGACCAGCGTGGCGATGATGTCCTTGACCGTCTTGTTGGATATTTCGGTGCCGTCGGCGGTCTTGATCCCCGGCGTGAAGAAGTACTTCAGCTCGTAGATGCCGCCGGGCGTCTTCATGTACTTGCCTGCCACGGCGCGGCTGACGGTGGTTTCATGCACGCCGACGCGCCCCGCGATTTCGGCCATGGTCAGGGGCTTGAGCTGGGAGACGCCGTGCTCGAGGAATTCCTGCTGCGTCGAGACGATCTCGTTGGCAATCCGGTAGATGGTCTTCTGGCGCTGGTGAATGCTCTTGATCAGGAAGACGCCGGCGCGAATGCGCTCCTGAACGTAGGTCCGCACCTCGGCCGTCGTCGCCGGGTCTGCGAGCAAGGTGCGGTAGTGATTGCTGATGCGCACGTGCGGCAGCTGGTCGTCATTGAGGACCACCACGTAGACGCCGTCGACCTTTTGCACGACGATTTCGGGCATGACGTAGGTGGTGGCCTCGTCGCTGTAGACGCTTCCCGGCTTGGGGTCGAGCGAGGCGATCATCTTGGCGGCTTGCTGCACCTCTTCGGGCGTGGCCTTGAGGATGCGGGCGATCTCGGTGAACTTGCGGCCGCCCAACAGGTCGAGGTGCTCGCGCACGATGGTGCCGGCCATGGAATCCGTGGCATTGAGGCGGGCGAGCTGCAGTTCCAGGCATTCGCGCAAGTCGCGCGCGCCGACGCCGGTGGGATGGAAATCCTGCACGATGGCGAGGACGTCGGTGAGATGCTCGGCATCCGTCCCGACGCTTTGAGCCAGGTCCTGCAAGGTGCCCGTCAGGTAGCCGTCGTCGTTGATGCTACCGATGATCAGCTCGCCGATCTGGCGGTCGCTCTCCGAGAGGCCGGCGAGCTTGAGCTGGTTGAGGAGATGCTCCTGCAGGGATTCGCGCTGGGGCATCGAGTCGAGCAGGAACTGGCGGCGCTCTTCATCCTCCTCGGTGTAGGGGCGGTTCTGCGAGTTCTGGAAAAAATACTCGCGCCACTCGTCATCGAGCTTGGAGAGGGCTTCGAATTCCTTGTCGAAATCGAGCTGGTCGTGGCGGTCTTCCTTCTCGTTGACCTCGCCGGTGCCGGGCTCGATTTCGACGGATTCGCGGCTTTCGGGCCCCTCTTCGATGGTGGGGTTCTGCTCGAGCTCCTTCTGGATCATGGCGCGCAGCTCGAGAATGGGAACTTGCAGCATTTCCAGGGATTGGCGCAGCTGGGGCGCCAGCATCATTTGGAGACGCTGAGTCTGTGAAAGTGAAAGCGTTTGGCCTGGCATGCGTTCGACTCGTTTGGCTACGGAATAGCGTTACTGTAGCCAACGGCGAGCGGGACTCAAAGGAAAACTTCGCAAGGCCCCGGGCTTTTCATACACTTCACGCCGGAAGGAATCAGACGTGCCATTAACCCTATGTGTCCTGGCCAGCGGGAGCGCGGCCAACTGTATTTATGTGGCATCCCCCACCACGCGGGTGTTGATTGATGCCGGGCTGAGCGGGCGGGAGACGGAGCGGAGGCTGGAGGCCCTTGGGCTGCCGCTCTCCGGCATCGCCGCGGTGTGCGTGACGCATGAGCACGACGATCACCGGGCGGCCTTGCGGGTGCTGCAGCAGCGCCATGGGCTGCGTCTGTACGCCAATGCCGGCACGATCGAAGCCATCGAGCGGCACGACGCTTTTCGCGGGCTGGAATGGCAGGTGTTCGCGACCGGGGTGCCGTTCACGATTGGAGACTTACGCGTGGAGCCATTCCCGGTGCCGCATGATTCGTACGACCCGGTGGGGTTTGTCGTCTCGGACGCGATGACGCGGGTGGCGGTGGTGACGGACATCGGCATGGCGACGAGCCTGGTGCGGGAGCGCCTGAAGGGCTGCCAGACGGTGGTCATCGAGAGTAACCATGACGAGGAGATGCTGCGCAATTCCAAGCGGCCGTGGTCGCTGAAGCAGCGCATCCTGGGGCGGCAGGGGCACTTGTCGAATGCGCAGGCCTGCGAGCTGGTGGCGGAGGTGGCGGGACCGCAACTGCGGACGGTGTTCCTGGCGCACTTGAGCGACGACTGCAACCGACCGGAGATGGCGTTGGGCAGCATGCGTCGGGCGTTGGAGCGCGCGGGGCACCCGGAGGTGGCCATCAAGCTCACTTACACCGATCGCGTCAGTGACGTCGTCGAGTTGTGAGCTGAGCGGGGGCGTGCCTGGCGGTTGGCGGCATGCATCGAACCGGGCCGCGGGATCAGGCGCGCAGTTCATCGAGGACGATGGCGGCGGCGCGTTCGGCGGCTCCGCCCGCGCCGAGGGCGTGATTAACCTGCTGGAGATCGGCGCGCATGGCCTCGCGCCGTCGGTCGTCGGCGAGGAGGGGGGCGAGGGCGGCGGCGAGGGCGGCGGGATGGACCTCGTGCTGGATGAATTCGGGGCAGATGCCACGTCCGGCGACAATATTGACGATCCCGATGTGGGACACGCGCACGAGGCGGCGGGCCAGTGCGTAGGTGAGGGGTGACGTGCGGTAGACGATGAGCATGGGGCACAGCATGAGGGACGCCTCAAGCGTGGCGGTGCCGGACGCCACGATGGCGGCGTGGGCCTGGCGCAGAATCTCGCGCGTCTGGCCGCTGACGACGGACCAGTTGCGCGGGCCGGCGGGGAGCGCGGCCAGCAGGGAGAGCAGGCGTGCGCGGATGGCGTCGTTTGGTGCGGCGATGAGGAAGCTGACCTGGGGGTGTTCCTGTTCGAGCCTGCGGGCGGTGGCCCAGAGATCGGGCAGGAGTCGCCGGAGTTCCTGCTCGCGGCTGCCCGGCAGCAAGGCGACGCGCGGTTCGCCCGTCCAGGGCAGCGTGGCCTCGGGGAGATTCCAGGCCTGGGCGGCTTCATCCACGAGCGGGTGGCCGACGAAATCCACGCGCAGGTTCGTGGCGGCGAAGTATCGCGGCTCGAAGGGGAAGATCGTGATCAGGCGGTCGATGATGCGGGCCATCCTGGGGATGCGCGACTGGTGCCAGGCCCAGACCTGCGGACAGATGTAGTAGATGACCTTGATGCCAAGGGCGTGGGCCTTGGCGGCGAAGCGCAGGTTGAAGCCCGGGTAATCGACGAGGATCACGGCGGCGGGGCGGCGGCGGCGCGCTTCCTGCAGCATGTGGCGAAACACGCGGCGGAAAAAGCCGTAGCGGCGCAGCACCTCCGTCAATCCCATGACGGCCATGTCGGACACATCGTAGAGCGTGTCCATGCCGGCCGCCCGCATCTGGGGCCCGCCGATGCCGAAGAAGGCGAGGCCGGGAGCCTGTGCGCGCAGGGCCTGCAGGAGCGAGCCGGCACGGTCGTCGCCCGAGGCTTCCCCGGCGATGACCATGATGCTGGTGCCGGCGGTGGGGGGGGGCGGTGCGGGCGTGACTGGACATTCGGGGTTCACGAGGGGCGCTCGCGGATGTGCCGGCAGATGGCGACCGCGAGATCGAGGGCCTTGGACGCGTGGCTGGCGGTGACCAGCGGGTCGCGCCGGTCGCGCGCGCAGGCGACAAACGAGGCCAGCTCCAGGGCCAGCGGCTCGCCCTTGGTGATCGGAACCGCTTCGGCGGCGATCCCTGCGGGCGTCATGCGGCAAAGCTGGCCGGTCTGGTTCATGTAGTCCAGCGAGACGTACGTGTCAGGCTGGAACACGCGGATCTTGCGCATGCGCTCCTGGCTGATCCGGCTGGCCGTAACATTCGCCACACAGCCGTTTTCAAAGGCCAGGCGCACGTTGGCGATATCCTCGGTGGTGCTGAGCACGGGCACGCCCACGGCGTGGATTTCCCGCACCGGCGAGCCGACAATGTGCAGGATGATCTCCAGGTCGTGAATCATCAGATCCAGCACGACGCTGACTTCCGTGCCGCGCGGCGGGCCGCCTGGTCGCGGGGGCGGGAAGGGGGCAAGGCGGATGACCTCGATGAAGCGCGGCTGCGTCAGGTTCTCCTCGAGGAATTTGAGGACGGGATTGAAGCGCTCCACATGGCCGACCTGGAGCACGAGGTTGCGGGCATTTGCCGCCGCCACCATGCGCTCGGCCTCGTCCGTCGTCGAGGCGATGGGTTTTTCCATGAGCAGGTGCAGTCCGAAGGGGAGCAGTTGATTGAAGACGTCAAAATGCCTGTCGGTCGGCACGACGACGCTGACGGCCTCCGCGGCCCCGGCGAGGTCGGCGAGGCTGGCGAAGGCGCGCGTGTGGTACTTGGCGGCGATTTCGGCGGCGCGTTCGGGGTTCGTATCATAGACGCCGACAAACTCGACATCGGGGAATTCCGAGTAGATGCGCGCATGCCACTGCCCGAGTGCCCCGACCCCGATGACGCCGACTTTGAGTTTGTTTGGCATGGGATTGTGTTTTGCTCCAGCGGAGATGTTCAGCCTGAGCGCATCAGGCGCGCGACGCGACGCACGCAAGCATGCGCCTCGTGAATCGTGTTGTGCCCCGGTGTCTCGGTGGTTCCCTACTTTCCATTCCCCGCCGGCCAGGCGGGGACGACGACAAAGGCCAGGTCCATGGCGTTGGCCCGGGCGATCAATTTTTCGCGCTCCAGGAGGATCGCCCGCCCGGCCTGCACGGCGAGGGCGCCAGCCCGGATGCGGCGCAGTACGGCCAGCGTGCGTTCGCCGATGACCGGAATATCAAAGCGCATGTCGTGGCCTTCCTTGGCGACCTTGACCACGACCACGCCGCGGCCGCCCAAGCGGCCCGCCCGGCGGATGGTTTCGTCCGTACCTTCGAAGGCCTCGACGGCCAGGATGGTGCCTTCCTTGAGGACGAGCGTCTGGCCGATGTCGAGACCACTCGTGGTGCGTGCGATCTGGAGGCCCAGGGCGATGTCCTGCTCCTCGGCGGGGGTCGGCGCGCGCCGGGAGAGGAGGCCTTCGGCGGGCATATGCGTTTCCATGCAGGACGACGCGGGGAGCAACTCCACGCCGATGCCGCGCAGGGCATCGCCGACAGCGCCGAAGATGGTTTCCGCGTTGCGCCGCTTCAGGCTTCGCAGCAGGTCGAACATGGGGCGGTCCATGCGCACGCGGAAGAGGTTGGTGGGGGTGATCTGGCCAGCCATGACGGCGTGGCGGGCGCCCGACGCGTGGAGCGTCTCAAGCAGGCGGGCCAGCTGGCCGACGTGCAGCCAGTGGATTTCATCAGCCAGCCGCTTGATGGCGGATTCAGTCTCGCCGCGGAAGGCGATCACCACGAGACGCTGCACGCCCTGCGCGCGGGCGGACTGGGCCAGCAGGCGGGGGTAGGCGCCTTTGCCGGCGATCAGGGCGAGGACGGTGGGCAGCGGTCCATGCATGGGGTCGACTGTAGCGCAGTGGGCGGCAGGGGAAAAGCGACAAAAGGGGAGGCGCGGGCTTGACGGCTTAGTGAGAACTCAGTATCAATAATATGATGAACGCGAAACGCATCCCATTCCTGAGCCGCGCAGGGCTGGCCGCGCTGGCGGCTTGCGCGGGGCTGGCATGCGGCCGGGTCGCGGCGGCAGAGGCGGTGGTCCCGACGGCGCCGGCGCCCCTGGTGGTGGCATCCCTGAATCCGATCCTGACGGATATTGCGCGTCAGGTGGGCGGCGACGCGGTGACCGTGATCGAGATTCTGAAGCCGGGGGAGAATCCGCACAGCTTCACGCCTGCGCCGGACGATTTGCGACGCATGCAGGAGGCCGTGCTGATCCTGGCGGCGGGGAAGGGATTGGAGCGCTACCTGGACGATGTGCGTGGTTCGCTCACGGCCACGCAGCGTTTGATCGAAGTGGGGCAGCATCTGCCGGGGCTGCCGGCACCGGCCGCGCATGATCACGATCACGACCATAGCGGCGACCAGGGCGGGGGGGCGGCGCGGGGGCCGTATCTGATATGTCCGGACGGCGACATGGTGGGCGACGATCCGCACTGGTGGCAGAGCATCGCCAACGTCCAGCGCGCGGCGCGCATCGTGGCGACGGCCTTTGTGCAGGAGCAGCCGGGGCGTGCGGCGGAGTTTCGCCGCGGCCAGATCGCCTATGTGGCCCAGCTCGATTTGCTGACCTCCTGGGTGCGGCAGGAGGTCGCCCGGATCCCGCCTGACGGGCGCAAGCTGGCGACCGCGCATGCGGCGTTCAGCTATTTCTGCAGTGCGTACGGCTTCCAGGCCGTGCCGATCCAGGGGCTGACGGCCGAGCAGGAGCCAAGCCCCGTGTATCTGCGCGAGGTTGTGGATACGATTCGCCGGGAGCATGTGCGTGCGATCTTTCCCGAGGTCGGGACGAATCCGAAGATCCTCGAGAACATGGTGCGTGAGACGGGGGTGCGCGTGGGGGGGCGGCTATTGGCGGGAACGCCGGCGCCGGAAGCGCCCACGTACGAAGACATGATGCGGTATAACGTCGCCACCATCGTCAAGGCCCTGGCGCCAGCCCCCTGAGGAGAAGCCGTGCGCGGACGTCCCCTGGTCGAGATGCTCATGTTTCTGCTGGTCTGGTGTGCCCTGAGCATTCCGCTATGGCGCTTGACGAGGACGGCGCCGGCGGCGGCCGTGGCGGGCGCGGAGTTGCGCCGCGCGGAATCGGGACCTACAGCGGATGTCGTCTTGGCGACCCCGACGTGGGCCACCGTGCGACTGGCGCATCCTGCCGACGCGCTGACGCTGAGCCAGGACGGCGAGCTGCTGTTGCAGCGGGGGGGCGGGGACATGCGCGTCGAAGCGGAGGTGCCGTTGCGGCTGCGCGCAGGCGTGGCCACGGTGTCGATGGACGTCACGTGGCCGCCGGCGGTGGAGCAGAGCGTGGTGGAGGTGACCCTGGAGCCGGACGGGCTGCCGGCGCAGTCCCAGCGCCTGTGGGGCCGCGGCAGCGCCAGCACGATCATGGAGTTCCGATGGGCGAAGTAGCAGACCGCACCGCTGAACGGAGCCCTCACGAAGCGCGCCACGAGACGGGCCCGCACACGCTGAGCGTGAAGGGACTGCACGTGCATTACGGCAACGTGTGCGCGCTGCGCGACGTGACGTTCGAGACGCACTGCGGCCAGGCGGTGGCGCTGGTGGGGGCCAACGGGGCCGGCAAGAGTTCGCTCATGAAGGCGATTGTCGGGCTGACGCCTTCGACCTCGGGCACGCTGTGGTGGCGGGGGCAGCCGATCAGCACCAGCACGCACGAGATTGCCTACCTGCCGCAGCGTGAGAAGGTGGACTGGACCTTCCCGGTGACCGTGCGTGGCCTGGTGGAGATGGGGCGTTACGCGCAGGTCGGCCTGTGGCGGCCGTACCGGGCCGCGGACCGCGCGGCCGTGGAGCGGGCGCTGGCGCGGATGGCCATCACCGACATACAGGACCGGCAGATCAACGCGTTGTCCGGCGGCCAGCAGCAGCGGGCGTTCATTGCGCGTGCGCTGGCCCAGGAGGCGCACGTGCTGCTGCTGGACGAGCCCTACGCGGGGCTCGATCAGCCGTCGCAGGATACGTTGACCGCGCTGCTGCAGGAGCTGGCGCGCCAGGGCTGCCTGATCATGGCGGCGCACCATGACCTGCGCAGCGTGGGGGACATCTTCGACACCGTCCTGGTGTTGAACCGGGCGCTGATTGCCTGCGGCCCGCCGCGCGAGGTTATGACGCCCGACAATTTGCGGAAGGCTTTTGGCACATGAGCGCGATGCACGATGTCCTGGGGTACTCCTTCAACCAGCGCGCGATTCTGGCGGGGGTGATGATCGGTTTTTTGAATGGCTATCTCGGCGGCTACGTGGTGCTGCGGCGTGCGGCGCTCTTCGCAGGCGCGCTCTCGCACACCTTGTTTCCGGGGATTGCCCTGGGCGCCTTCCTGGCGGGGCTGAACCCGGTCAGCGCGCTGGTGGGCGCCTCGTTGACGGCGCTGGTGGTGGGGCTGGGGGCGCAGGGCATGGCCAGCACATCACGTCTGGATCACAACGCCACGCTGGCGATTCTGTTCACGGCGGCGTTCGGCGGCGGGCTGCTGCTGCTCAAGCACCTCGGGCTCTACGTGCGGATCGAGGATTACCTGTTCGGCAACATTCTCGGGCTATCGAACTTCGACTTGTGGTTCAGTTTTGCCACGGGGCTGGGGGCGATGTTGATCCTGCTGGCGCTGCAGCGCCCGCTGCTGCTGTTTCTGTTCTCGCGCGAGGTGGCGGAGACGCAGGGGGTGCCGGTGGTGGCACTGGACTACCTGATGGCGGCGATACTGGTGGTGACGATGATCACGTCGCTGCAGGCGGTGGGGTCCATACTGACGCTGGGGTTGCTGGTGGCGCCGGCGTCGATTCTCTACCTGTACGTGGAGTCGCCGCGGGTCATCATGTGGGGCGGAGGCGTGATGGGCGCGGCGGTGTCAGTGGCGGCGGTGTTCTTGTCGAACTGGTGGAATGTGCAGACCGGGGCGACGATTGTGCTGATGCTGGGGGTGATTTTCCTGGTGAGCTTCGTGCTGAGTCCGCAGTACGGGCTGCTGGGGCAGGCGTTGCGGCGTCTGCGCCCGGAGCACACGCCGCGGTCGCTGGGGGCGGTGTTGCGGGGGCTGGTGCGGCGTTGGGGGCGGCCGGCTTAGAAGGGGAAGCAGGCGGGGATGGTGAACATGGCGGCGAGCCAGAGGATGAGGTTGAGGGGCACGCCGAACCGCAGGAAGTCGCCGAAGCGATAGCCGCCGGGGCCGTAGACCATCAGATTGGTCTGGTAGCCGATGGGCGTGGCAAAGCTGGCGGAGGCGGCGAACATGACGGCCACGGCGAAGGGCAGGTGGCTGACCCCGAGGCTGGCGGCCGTGGCCATGGCGATGGGGAACATCAGGGCTGCCGCGGCATTGTTGGTGATGAACTCCGTCAACAGCATGGTCGTGAAGTAGACGACGGCGAGGGCGCCCAGGTTGTGGCCGCCGGCGAAGTGCATCAGGGCATGGGCGAGCGCCGCGGCCGCGCCCGTGGTCTCGAGGGCCTCGCCGATCGCCAGTGCCGCGCCAATCACCACGAGTACCTGCCACTCGATACTGCGGCGGGCGCGGTCCATGGAGCAGCAGCCGGTGGCGACCATGAGCCCGGCGCCCAGCATGGAGGCGCTGAGCATGCTCAGCCAGTTGAACGCGGCGGCCAGGACCATGGCGACCATGATCGCCACGGCCAGCGGCGCGCGCTCATGGAGCAGCAGTTCGGAATCCGGCACGCCGCTCACGAGGTAGAAGTCGCGCGAGGCGCGCTGCCGCTCGATGAACGAGGGGCGCGCCTCGAGCAGGAGCGTATCCCCCGGCCGCAGGACAATGTCACCGATCTTGCCGGACAGCCGCTCGCCATTGCGGGCCACGGCGAGGATGGCGGCGTTGTAGAGGGTGCGGAAGCGGCCCTCGCGAATGGACAGCCCGACGATGGGGCAGGTGTTGGAGACCACGGCCTCGATCAGGCAGCGCTCGGCGGGCGGCGCATCCAGTTTGAACACCTGGTTGGTGGCGGGGACGAGCCCGCGAAAATTGCGCAGGTCGAGAATGGACTCGACCGCGCCGACGAAGATCAGGCGGTCGCCGGCTTGCAGGACTTCCTTGCGCCCGACGGCGGGCAGGACGTGCCCGGCGCGGTCGATTTCCATCAGAAACAGGTTGGGCAGGTGGCGCATGCCGGCGGATTCGATGGTTTGTCCCGACAGCGGGCTGCCCGCCTCGACGAGCATCTCGACCGTGTATTGGCGGGGGTCGGCGGCATCGCTGATCACGGGGCGGCGGTCCGGCAGCAGGCGGCTGAACAGCAGGAGGTAGAGCACGCCGACGGCGACGGTGACGAGTCCGACCGGTGCAATGGAGAAGAGCTGCATGCCGGTGCCGGTGTGTTTTTCGAGGAGACCGTTGACCACGAGGTTGGTGCTGGTTCCGATCATGGTGACGGTGCCGCCCAGGATGGTGGCGTAGCTCAAGGGGATCATGAGCTTGGATGGGCTGAGGCGCAGCTTGCGCGCCCAGTCGTTGACCACCGGGATGAACATGGCCACGACGGGCGTATTGTTCAGGAACGCGCTGAGGCCGATGACGGGGAGCGTGAGACGGAGCAGGGCGCGGGTCAGGCCGCGCGGCAGGCCTAGAATATGGCGCGAGATCCAGTTGAGCCCGCCGGTTTGCTGCATGCCGGAGACGACCACGTACAGGAAGGCCACGGTGATCATGCCGGAATTGCTGAAGCCGGCCAGCGCCTTGTCGATCGGCAGCACGCCGGAGAGGGTCAGGATCATGAGGCCGCCGATGAAGACGGCGTCCGCGGCGAGGCGCGTCAGCGCGCACAGGAGGAACGTGGCCACCAGGATGCCCAAGGCGAGCCAGCCCTGCCAGGGCAGGGCGAGCAGGCTGAGGGAGGTGGTCGGGTCGGCACTCACAGACCGCTGGGCTCCAGGTGAACGACAACGTCCTGCACGGGGAGATGGGACTCCATCAGCCGGTCCTTCACGATGTGGCCGATTTCGTGGCCGTCGCGGACGGACATGTCCCCATCGACGGTGACATGGAGATCCATCAACAGCCCGAGGCCGCTCTTGCGGATGCGGCATTTTTCGACGTGCGTCACGCCGTGGACGGCTTCCGCTATGGCGCGGACCTGCTGCTCGACTTCCGCGGGGGCGGCTGCGTCCATGACTTCATCGAGGGCGGGTCGCAGGAGGCGCACCCCGTTGGCGACGATGACGGTGCAGGCGAGGAGGGCGGCCCAGTCGTCGGCGTGTTCGTAGCCCTTGCCGCCGATGAGGGCAATGCTGATGCCGATGGCGGCCGCGAAGGAGGTGATGGCGTCAGAGCGGTGGTGCCAGGCATCGCTCTTCAGGGCCGTGCTCTTGATCGCTTTGCCGGCGTCGTTGACGGCACGGAAGAGGGATTCCTTGATGATGATGGTGGCGAACAGGACGATGAGCGTATAGGGGGCGGGGGCATGGTGGGGCGTCAGGATTTCGCGAATGCTGTTGGTGGCAATGAGCCCGGCGGAACCGAACAGGAAGAGAGCGGCGATGAAGGCGGCGAGGGATTCGGCCTTGCCGTGGCCATAGGGGTGATCGGTGTCAGGCGGGCGGACCGACACGCGCAGGCCGCTCCAGACAATGATGGAGGTCAGGATGTCGGTGGTGGATTCGATGCCATCGGCGATGAGGGCGTAGGATTTCCCGACGAAGCCGGTGACAATTTTGACAATGGCGAGGAAGAAGTTGGTCAGCAGCGCGCGGCGCGTAACGGCAAGGCCCTTTGTGATATCAGGCATGGGGTGCTCGGTGTGGGCTGTTGCGTTGGGCCCGCTATTGAAGCCTGAGGGTGAAGCGGCGTCAAGCGCGAACGGGCGCATGCGCCGGCTGCGGCTTGCCGGGGGGCGGTCGGTTGCGTAGACTGCAGATCATGGCGAACATTGAAATTGTGTGTGCCGCATGCGGGGCGGAGGCGCTGCTGCGGCGGGAACCGGTGTTTGAGGGGTTTCGCAAGACGGGCGAGCGGTTGTTGTGTTCGGCCTGCGGCCATGCGTACGACAACGAGGCCGAGGTGCCGTTCAAAGGGCAGCAGCGGCCGCAGGTGTTCACGGCGGCTGACAAGCCGCAGGCGGTGGACGTATTCGAGGACGATGAGAAGCATCGAAACTGCCGGTACTGCGTCCACTACGTGGTGAATCCGTTCACGCAGTGGTGCGGGCTGCACCGGCGCGACGTGGAAGCCACGGACCGGTGCGACCAGTTCAAGCGCAAGCCGCCTGCGCCGGTCGCGAAGCCGCCGCCGCCCCCGCCGAAGCCGCTGCTTTGAGCGGGGCATGGGCGCGGACGCCGGCGCGACGCATCAGGCGGGCGCGGGGGGGCGGGTGGTGGTGAAGCCCCGCTGGCGCTGGGCTTCGTAGAGCAGGATCGTGGCCGCGCTGGCGACATTGAGGGAGTCTGCCTGGCCGAGCATGGGGATGCGCACGCGGACGTGCGCGGCCTGCTGCCAGGCTTCCGACAGGCCATACTGCTCGGTGCCCACAATCACAGCCGTTGGTGCGGCAAGGTCTACATCCGTGTAGAGGTCGCGGGCATCCGGCATGGCGGCCACGAGCCGGATCCCGCGGGCGTTCAGCCAGGCAATGGTCTCGGGGGTGGTCGTTTCCACAATGGGGACGGAGAAGAGCGTGCCGATGCTGGCGCGCACGACGTTGGGGTTGAAGATGTCCGTGCAGCGGTCGCAGACGAGCACCGCATGGACGCCGGCGGCATCCGCCGAGCGCAGAATGGTCCCGAGATTACCTGGTTTCTCAATGGCTTCGGCCACGATGACGAGGGCATTGGCGGGGACGTTCAGCTGGTCGAGGGCCAGGTGGCGCTGGGGGGCGACGGCCAGCAGGCCGTCGGGCCGATCGCGGTACGAGAGCTTGTTGAAGACATAGGCGGCGCACTCGATGAGCTGCACGCCGTTGGCGAGGCAGCGTTCGAGCAGCGCGGGTTCATTGCTGCCCTGGTAGAGTTCGGGCGCGTAGTAGAGCTCGGCCGGGTAGAACGCGTTGTCCAGCGCGCGCTTGATCTCGCGGTAGCCTTCGATCAGGAACAGACCCAATTCATCGCGGTGGGAGCGCTGCCGCAGTTTGACTACCTGCTTGACGCGCGGATTGGTGAGGCTGGTGATTATCGGGGTGGGGGGCGTCATGTTTTACCGGCCGGGACGGCCGGCTCCAGGGGGACAGGCATGCAAGTCACTGGAGGCGGCGGTCCCCGCCGTTTTGGCGAGGTTCTTGTTGATGAGCATGAGGGACGGCATCGTTGATGGCTCAAGGCGCCAAATCTCACTTCGCCTGGAAATGCCCCCCATCCGGTTTGCTTCCCGTCACAACTTAGCTTGCCAAAGACCTGCGCTTTAGAAGCAAGACGATGCCGGGGAGGGGCGGGAAGGCAGAAGCGGTGGTCGACGTCGACGTGGTTGATGTGGTCGTCACCGAGGTCCCTGCTGTTGTACTAGTAGTGGTCGAGGTGCTCGTCACGGTGCCTTGATCACCCGTCGGCAGGTGTTCGATGATGGCTTCATCGGTGTCGATGAACCCCGAGCCGGTGGTGGTGGTGTTCGTGGTGCCATCGTTGTTGGTGTCGGTGGAGGTGTGGGTGCCGCCGACGACGGAGGTGACGGTGAGGTGCTGGATGACGGCCGTTTTGTTGGTCCCGGGATTGAAGCGGCTGATGTAGGTGGTGGTGGGACCGGTTTTGCGCGTGAGGACGCCGAGATTGTCATCGGAGAGCGACCATTCGTAGCTGAAGCCGCCGGTGGCCGTGAACTCGATGGACTGGTTGATGCTGATGCCGATGGAGTGGGGCTCGACCCTGAGCTGACCGCCCTCGGCGGATTGGGTCTCGCAGCCGGTCTGCAGGGGGATGACGGCAACCAGCATGATCAGGGCGCCGGTCCCTACGGCCAGCGCACCCGCCAACGACAATGTCCTGGAGCGCGTCATTTGAGGTTGGCAGCATAACGGACGGGCGGCTAGGATGTCAAAGCAATGACAACGGATACACGATCGTCTGCCCGCCATTCGCCAAGCCTGGCGCTGTCTTTCACGCTTACACTGGCCTTGCTGGCGGGGGGCGCGTCGTCGCTGGGTGCGGCGGAGCCCGTGCGGCCGGTCCTGCTGGACGGGGTGGCGGCGCACGTCAACCGGCACATCGTGACGGTGGGCGATGTGCTGCTGGTGATGGAGTCTGACCACCGCGAGCTGGTCGCGCGCTACACGGGGACGGAGTTGCGGCGCCGCTTGCAGGCCAAGTACAAGGAGACGCTGAATTCCCTGGTGGAACGCTTTGTGGTGCTGGATGCGTACGAGAATGGCGAGGGGCGCATTCCGGACTGGGCGGTCGACAAGCGGGCGGACGAAGTGATTCGCGACCAGTTCGACGGCGACCGCGGGGCGCTGCTCGAGGCGCTGTCACACGAGAACATGACCTACGAGGACTGGCGCCAGCGGATCCGGCAGCAGATGATCGTGGCCTCGATGCGCAGCACGAGTGTTGAGCAGAACGTGAATGTGTCTCCCGACGACGTGTCGCGCTACTATGCAGCCCATCGCAACAAGTACGTGTCGGCGGAGCGGGTGCATCTGCGGGTGATTGTGGTGGCGAAGGGCACGGGGGCGGGGCGTTCGGAGGCGGAGGCGGTCTGGGCGCGCGTCGCCGGGGGCGGGGAAGATTTCGGGGCCGTGGCCAAGGCGGTGTCTGTGGGCTCCAAGGCGGAGGAGGGCGGGGACTGGGGCTGGGTGGACCCGTCGATCCTGAAACCCGAGCTGGCGGCCGTTGCGCAGGCGATCAAGCCGGGCAGCGTCAGCGACGTCATCGCCAGCGACCAGGAATTCTACATTCTGAAGGTGGAAGATCGACGCGCCGCGGTGGAGCAGACGCTTGCCGAGGTTCAGACGAGCATCGAGAACGAGTTGAAGCTGGATCGGTCGCAGCAGATGTACCGGGCGTGGGTTGAGCGCCTGAAGCAGGACGCCTACGTGAAGGTGTTCGACGTCAATCTCTTCTGATGTGCGATGGGTCCTGCGCGCTGCAGACAGGTTTGACAAGTCAGGCAGCCGCAGAGACAGAGCAGGACGCGTTGTCCTGCCGGGGCCGGTGAGAGGCCGGTTTGGAGTCCGTGTGACCACCCCAATTCACGGTTCGCCCTCCCAGCGGACGTGACGTTCCGAGAACATGCCAACCGAAACTCCAGACACATCGTCGTCGCCGGCCGCCGACGACGTGCTGCGTCCGTCGCAGGTTCAGCGGCTGCTGGCCGAGCTGGACTTCCGGCCTCACAAGTCGCTCGGCCAGAATTTTCTCGTCGATCGCAACATCCTGGACCACCTGATGGCATCGGCGGCGATCGAGCCGACGGACACGGTGCTGGAGATCGGCCCGGGACTGGGGGCGGTGACGCAGGCGTTGCTCGCGCGGGCGCGGCGCGTGCTGGCGGTGGAGAAGGATCCGCGGCTGTACGCCTTTCTTCGGCGGCGGTTCGGGGGCGCCGCCCATTTCCACCTGATCGAGGGCGACATGCTCGACGCCAGCGTGGACGCCCTGGCGTGGCCGGGCGAGGGGCTGGTGCGGATCGACCGCGTGGTCTCCAATTTGCCGTACTCGGTGGGCAGCCGCATCCTGGTGGACCTGGTGCGGGCTGTGCATCGTCCGCGTGGGATCGTGGTGACGGTGCAGAAGGAAGTGGCCGAGCGGTTGGCGGGCGGGCCGGGGGGGGGGAGCTACGGGCTGCTGTCGATCTGGGTGCAGCGTGCCTACGAGGTGACGCTGGTGCGCACGATTGGCCCGCGGTGTTTCCTGCCGGAGCCGGAAGTGAAATCGGCGATCGTGCGCCTGCAGGCGCGCACCGGCGAGGCGGCGGAACCGTTGGCGTTTTACGCGCTGAGCCGGCAGGCCTTTGCGCAGCGTCGCAAGCAGATAGCCCGCACGCTGGCGACGGGAGGGCGGACGCCGGAGGCGGTGCGTGCGGCGCTGGCGCTGGTGGGGGCGACGCCGCTGGCGCGCCCGGAGGAACTGACGCCACCGCAATGGTCGGCACTGGTGAAGGCGCTCGAGCGCTGAACGTTTACCGGTGCCGCGGGTGAAGCATGCCCGCTTCGATTGACAGCCTTCGGGGCGGAGAGTAGATAAGCAAGGCCATGACGGACGCTTCCACACCGATGATGCAGCAGTACCGCCGGATCAAGGCGGAGATCCCGGACGACGTCATCCTGTTCTTTCGGATGGGCGATTTCTACGAGATGTTTTTCGAGGACGCGAAGGCGGCGGCGCCGCTTCTGGACGTGGCGCTGACTCGGCGCCAGAACGTGCCGATGTGCGGGGTGCCGTACCATGCGGTGGACCTGTACCTGGCGAAGCTGATTCGCGCGGGCCGGCAGGTGGCGATCTGCGACCAGATGGAAGACCCGGCGACGGCGCGCGGCATCGTGCGGCGCGAAATCACGCGCGTGGTGACGCCGGGGACGGTGCTGGAAGAGAACATCCTGGATGCGCGGCAGGCGAACTACCTGGCGGCCATGTACGTGGCGGAGGACCTGTTCGGCCTGGCCCTGATCGACTTGTCGACGGGCCAGTTCGTGGCCGAGGAGCTGGGAAGCGCGGACGGGCTGCGCGACAGCCTGCGGCGCGCGCTGCCGGCCGAGTGCCTGGTGCCTGAAGCGCAGCGCGACCATCCGGCGATCCGGGCGGCGGTGGCGGCCAGCCCGGGGCTGCACGTGGTTGGGGGGGAAGACTGGACTTTCGATTACGACGCGGCGCGGGACGCGCTCGTGCGGCACTTCCACGTGCATTCGCTGGAGGGCTTCGGGTGCGAGGGGCGGCGTGCGCTGGTGGGGGCGGCGGGGGCCGCGCTTTACCACGTGCGCGAGGCGCTGCGCCGGCACGTGGCGCACATCCGCGGCCTGACGGTGCGGCAGGGCTCCGAGTTCCTGCTGCTCGACGAGGCCACCTGCGGCAACCTGGACCTGGTGCCCCTGCGCGGCAAGGAGAGTGCGCCGTCGCTGCTGGGCGTCCTGGATGTCACGCGCACGGCGATGGGCGGGCGGCGGCTGCGCGAGTGGGTCCTGCAGCCGCTGGCTGGGCTTGAACCGCTGCGCCTGCGGCATGACGCCGTGGAGGTGCTGACGACGCACCGGGCCGGGCTGACGGCGCTGCGCGAGGCGCTGGGCAACGTACGGGATCTTGAGCGGCTGATGGCACGCATCAGCGCTGGCAGCGGGAATGCGCGCGATCTGCAGGCCGTGGGGCAGTCGCTCGCCAACCTGCCGGCGGTGCGCGACCTGGCGCTGGGGCTGGAGTCCGTCCGGTTGCGCGAGCTGGGGATGGCGATCACGCCGCTGCCCGAGGTGGTTGCGTTGATTGGGCAGGCGATCGCCGATGAGCCGCCGGTGTCGGTGCGTGACGGCGGCCTGATCCGGGAGGGGTACCGGCCGGAGCTGGATGACCTGCGGCAGGCGGCTTCGCAAGGGCGGCAGTGGCTGGCGGAGTACCAGACGCGCGAGCAGGCGCGGACCGGGATCAAGACGCTGAAGGTGCGGCACAACAAGGTGTTTGGCTATTACATTGAAGTGTCGCGCGGGCAGCTGGCGAACGTGCCGGCGGACTATGCGCGCAAGCAGACGCTGGTGAACGCCGAGCGCTTCGTGACGCCGGAGCTGAAGGACTACGAGGGGCGCATCATGGGGGCGCAGGAGCGCTCCATGGCGCTGGAGTACGACTTATTCCTGGAGGTGCGGGAGGCGGTCGTGCGCGAGGCGGCCCGGGTTCAGGCCTCCGCACAGGCGGTGGCCGAGCTGGACGCGATCGGCGCGCTGGCGGACCGGGCGCTGGCGTTCGGCTATGTGCGCCCCGCCATGACGATGGCGGACACGCTACAGATTCGCGGGGGCCGGCACCCGGTGGTGGAGCAGATGCCGGATGCGGAGCGCTTCGTGCCGAACGATACGTTGCTGGACTGCCGCGAGAACCAGCTGATGATCATCACGGGTCCGAACATGGCGGGTAAGTCCACGTACATCCGCCAGGTGGCGCTGCTGTCCGTCATGGCGCAGTTGGGGTCGTTCGTGCCTGCCGAGTCGGCGACGCTGGCCCTGGTGGACCGGGTGTTCACGCGGGTGGGGGCGAGCGATGACCTGGCGCGAGGGCGCAGTACGTTCCTGGTGGAAATGCAGGAGACGGCCAACATCCTGCACAATGCCACGGGTCGGAGCCTGATTGTGCTGGACGAGATCGGGCGCGGGACGAGCACGTTTGACGGCATCAGCATTGCGTGGGCGGTGGCGGAGTTCCTGCACAACGAGTCGCGGGTGAAGGCGAAGACGCTGTTCGCGACGCACTACCATGAGCTGACGGACCTGTCGCGCACGCTGCCGGGCGTGAAGAACTACAACATCCTGGTGCGGGAGAAGGACGACCACATCGTCTTCCTGCGCAAGATTGTGCGCGGCGGGGCGGATAAGAGCTACGGCATCCAGGTGGCACGCCTGGCGGGCATGCCGGACGCGGTCATCGCGCGCGCCAAGGAGATCCTGGCCAACCTGGAAGAGGGCGAGTTGGGTGAACAAGGGCAGCCGAAGCTGGCGCGTCGCCGGGCGCGCCCGGCCGCTCCGGCGAACCAGATGGACCTGTTTGGAACGCCGGCCGGCGGGTGAAGGCGGGGCTCTGTGACGAGCGGTGCGTGAAACGGCCAGGCCCGCGGCTGCTACGTGAGCAGGCATTTCGGAAGGACGCATGACCCGTCAGTTGTTTCAATCAATCTTCACGGTGCGCGGGGTGGTGGCGTATGGCGCGGCGTTGCTGGCGGCCGTGGTGCTGACCGAGGTGGTCTGGGGATTTGCCGGCGGCGTGGTGGCGGGGTACACGATTGCCCGAAGTCCCGGGTATCAGCAGCAGGTGCAGGAATTCCTCAAGACCAGGGGCATCGATACGAAGGCGGATGCGGCGGTTGTGCAGGCGGCGTGCGCGGGGTTCTCGGCCGAGGACCGTGCCGAGTTGAACCGGATGTCGGAGGGCGTCCTGCGGGAGGCGAACTGGTTTCTGGTGACGCTGGCGGTCAGCATATTGGTTTTCGGGCTGGTGGGTTTTTCGGGCGGATGGCTGGCGCGTGACTGGCGGCTGGCGGCACTGGTGCCGGCGTTGACCTTTGCCCTCAACAACCCGCTGGTGCGTTTTCCGCTGGCACGCGAGCTGGCGATTTCCCGGCAAGTCGTGATCGGTCTGGTGCAAGTTGGCGTGTGCGTGGTGCTGGCCGCCCTGGGGAGCAGGGTCGCGGCCAGGCGTCAGGCGGCGCTTGCGCCGTCGTTGAGGGTACGCACCGACAGCCGCCCGGACAGTTCCGGCGGGATGGCGCCGGGCGAAACGGGGCCAGCCTGAGGGTGCCGGTAGAGCACAAGCCCGGCCAGGCCGTCGATGCTGTTCCGTTCAAGCGCGCCCCGCAGTTCCTCGTCCGTCTGCGGCGCCATGTCCAGCTGGAACACGGCGCTGTAGAGTCCGGTTCCCTGGGTGAAGACAAAGGGATGCTCCTGCAAGATGCGCGCGACAGCCGGTGATGGGTGCAGGATGCGCAGGGCGAATCGATTGGGGTCGGCGCCGATGATGCGCTGGCCCCACTTGCGCTTGTAGCGCAGGATCCCGTCGTTCAGGAAGGCCCGCGAGAGGCCCAGGCCCGCGCGCGTATACCCTTTGGCCGCCAGATATTCGAAGGCGAAGTGGTAGAGCGCACCACTGGCACCGTCGGTCAGGAACGCGTCACCATCGGCAGGTCGGATCCCCAGCGACCAAAGGCGCGGCCCATCCGGGTCATAGACGATCAGGCACCCGGCAATGTCGGCCTCTCCCTTGCGTACCATGAGCAGGTCCCCATCCTTGAGGTGCTGCGCCATATAGGCTTGTGGCACGAGGTAGGTGCTGGCGCCGTGGATGGCGGACACGTGGGGCACGTACATGTTGGCGTAGAAGTCCGCGAAGCGCTGAGGATCGCGGGTGACGTCGTAGGTGAGGCCGTTCTTGCGAATGCGGCGCAAGTCGGATTTGACGCTGCTGCTTTGCAGGACCCACGAGGGCAGGGGGAGATTGACGGCACCGCGGATCCAGGTGGGAATGCAGAACCAGCGCCGGGGGTGGAGATAGTGGCACAAGGCATCGCTGAGTTCCGCGACCATGAGCGGGCAGTCCTGGCCGGAGCGGCGGGCCAGGCGGCGGGCATTCCACCACGAGGTGCGGCCAAGCGGCCGTTCCGTGCAGGCCCCGTCGAAGTACAGGTCCTTCAAGTAGGCGAGTCCCCGGGGCCTGGCGGCGCACAGGATGGAGAGGGGGAGGTGGCCGGGTTCGAGCGTGCCCGTGAGGACGACGAACGACATGCGCGCGAGGTGACGCCACCGGAGCAGGGCCTTCAGCGGACGAAGCGCACGTTGAGCCAGGGGCGGGGCGTCACGATAGAGGCGATGGGAGAAGTCGATGGTCTCGCCGTCATCACTGCGCATCATAGAGCGCTCGGTCGTCCGGGACGGGCAAGAGTGCCGTCATCGTGGTTCCGTGTCCGGGTTGGGAGTGAACGCTGATGGTGCCGTTGTGGAGGCGGATAATGCCAAGGGCTTCGGGCAACCCCATGCCCCGCCCGCGAATCTTGGTCGAGAAGAAGGGATCGAAACAGTGGTCTAGGACCTTGGGTGTCATGCCCTGTCCGGCATCGCGCACGGTGAGCGCGAGCCAGGGGCCGGTGCCGGCGGGGGGCAGGAAGGTGCGGGTGGCATCGGTGATCTGGCCGGGCCCGATGGAGACCTGGATGCGGCCCTGGAGGTCGAGCATGGCTTCGGCGGCATTGGTGACGAGATTGACGAGCAGTCGCCGCAGGAGGGCAGGGTCCGCGAAGAGGGTGGGGCAGTGGGGGCAGACGCCCGATTCCAGTTGGACACCGCGCGGCAGGGCGGTGGTGGTGGCGGCGGCGACTTCGGCGAGCAGTTCGGCGGGATCGAGTTCGGAGGGGGTGAACTCGATGCGCGCGGAGTAGGTGGCCAGCTGGTCCGTGAGATGGAGGGCCAGTGCGGCGGCCGATTCAATGCGTTGGGCGCAATCGCGGGCGCGTGGCTCATTGGCGATGGATCGCATCATCACGGTGTTGTTGCCCATGATCGCGGCGATGTAGTTATTGAAGTCGTGGGCGATGCCGGTGGCCATGGTGATCATGGCTTCGTGCCGCCGTTGCTGTTCTTGCTGTTGTTGGAACGAAAGCGGGGCGGGGGCGGGAGACGTCTTCATTCGGCAGAATTCCGTTGGTCGTGCAGGGCGGCCGCCCGGCGGAGGAAGGGCCAGTAGTGCCGCGTGTACGTGTAGATCGAAATCGCGTTGACGAGGAAAGCCACGGCTTCGGCGGCATAGATGAGGGGCAGCGGAATGAGGCGCAGGGGGCTTTCCTCGTGGATGTAGATGGCCGCAATCAGCGGGAAATTGATGGCCGTGCGGACCTTGCCGGCCCAGTGGGCCTTGCCGCTGGCCTGGTAGATGGACCCGATCGAGCGCAGGAAGGTGACCCATTGATCGCGCGTCAGGAAAGCGAGGGTCAGGATCAGGAGGATGACGGCGTGGAGGTTGTGGTTGTTGGCGCGCGTGATGTAGACCAGGAGCGGGAGGGTCGAGAGGAAGAAGAACTTGTCCATCAGGGGGTCGGCATGCGCGCCGAACGGGGTTTCGACCTGGTAGCGCCGGGCGAGCCAGCCGTCGAAGAGGTCCGTGACGGCGGAGAGGATGAGGGCGGCCAGCGATCCCCAGAAGAGGGCCGCGCTGGGGTGCATGGTGTTGTAGAGCGCACCGGCAAAAAACAGCAGGATGAGCGGGAAGCGCGCCACCGTCAGCAGGGTGACGAGTGCGAGCTCCCGTGATTTATCCGCCATGATGATCCCTCAACCATCCGGGCGGGGGCCCGGAGCGGCCCCGTTCCGCGCGCGTTCCTATGCGCCAAGCTGATAGCGGGCGAAGCGTCGGATCGTCAGCGTATCGCCGACGGCCTTGCCCTTTTCATCCAGCAGGGCCTGAATGGACTGCTTGGGCTCCTTCACGAAGCCCTGATGAATCAGGCAGACGTCCTCATAGAACTTCTTGAGTTTGCCATCGACGATCTTGTCGACGATTTGCGCGGGCTTGCCCTGGACCTGCTTGGCGTAGATTTCGCGTTCGGCCTGCAGTTCGGCGGCCGGGACTTCCTCTGGCTTGAGGAAGCGCGGGTTGGCGGCGGCCACGTGCAGGGTGAGGTCGCGGGCGACTTCCTGGAACGCGGGGTTCTGCGGGGTGCCGGGCTGAGTGCAGCCGACTTCCAGCAGCACGCCGACTTTGCCGCCGAGGTGGATGTAGGTGCAGAGGGCGCCGGCGCCCTGCAGGGTGTAGCGCACATTGCGGCGCACGACGATATTTTCGCCGATCTCGGCCACCTTGGCGGTGACTTCGGTGACGACGCGCTCGCCCAGCGGTCCATCGCTCTGCAAGGCGCGCTGGGAGAGGTCCTTCACAAAGGCGATAAACGAGGCGTTGCGGGCCACGAAGTCCGTCTCGCAGTTGACTTCGAGGAGCGCGGCGGTTTGCCCATCGGGGGCGGTGGCACTGGCGACGAGGCCCTGGTTGGCCGTGCGCGACGCCTTCTTGGCCGCGACGGCCATGCCGCGTTCGCGGAGCAGGCGGGTGGCCTTCTCCATGTCGCCCGCGGCTTCCACCAGGGCGCGCTTGCAGTCCATCATGCTGACGTTAGTGGCCTCACGCAAGGCCTTGACGAGTTCAGCCGTAATCTCGGGCATGGCAGATCTTCCTCCAGAGTAGGTGTAGGATGCCGGTTTATTCCGCCTTGGGCGCCTCGGGGGCGGCTTCGGCGGCTGCCTCGGGGGCGGCCGGTGCGGCGGGAGTGGCCTCGGCAGGGGCGGCCGCTCCGTCCTCGGACTTCTTGGTGCGGGCGCGGGGCGCGGCGGCCTTGGGCTCGTCCGGCTTCCGGCGGGGCTTGGCCGCGGCGGCGACAGCGGCGGCGGCGGCAGCTTCGGCCTTGGCGGCCTCGTTCTTTTCCTTGTTCGCTGCGGCACGGGCGCGCTGTTCGGCTTCGGCGGCCTCACGCTTGCGGGCCTGTTCGGCGGCCACGCGGCTGTACTCGGCATTGGCGCGCTGGAGCGTTTCCGCCACGGCTTCGGCCACGAGGCGGATGGCGCGGAGGGCGTCATCGTTGCCGGGGATGGGGTGGTCGATCGGGTCGGGGTCGCAATTCGTATCCACGATGGCGATGACGGGGATCTTCAGGCGGTTGGCTTCCTTGACGGCGATGGCCTCGCGGTTGATGTCCACGACAAACATGGCGCCGGGCAGGGCGGCCATATCCGCGATGCCGCCGAGGTTGCGCTGGAGCTTTTCCAGCTCATGGCGCATGGCCGAGGCTTCCTTTTTGGGAATGCCGGCCAGGTTGTCCTTCTTGACCATGTCCTCGGTGGTGCGCATCCGCTTGACGCGGGCGCGGATCGTGGGGCTGTTGGTGAGGGTGCCGCCGAGCCAGCGGTGGGTCACGCAAGGCTGACCACACTGGGTGGCCGTGTCCTTAATGATCTGCTGGGCCTGCTTCTTGGTGCCGACGAAGAGAATTTTCTGGCCGGAGATGACGACCTCGTACATGAACTCGAGAGCGTCCTGGAGGTGGGCCAGGCTTTGCGCGAGATCGATGATGTGGATCCCGTTGCGCTTCCCGAAGATGAATTTCTTCATCTTGGGATTCCACCGCTTGGTCTGATGGCCGAAATGCAGGCCGGCTTCGAGCAAGTCCTTCACGCCGAGGCCCTGACGGGCCACTTGAGACGACACCACTGCTACCTCCTCGCACTGTTACTGGGCGCTCGCGTCCCCGTGCAGATTGCCTGCCGCAGAGATCGTCGCCGGCGCCCGGAATCCGCTTCGACGCGGCGGGGGGAGCCCGACGCATCATCGCTTCCGTTTCCATGGACCGTCGCACCCCGCGGGCGCGTGGCCAGGAAACCCGATAAGCCGACCATACTAGCAGCCCGGGGCGGCGGAGCAAGCCCAAAAGGGGGCGAAACGGGGGGCGATGATCCAGTGGGGCGGGATGCCTGGGCGGGGCGTCCGGACGGCCGGAGGGTTGAAAATGTATTGTCGGAGGGGCGCGGGTGAGGCATACGTGAAAGGCCAGTGTGGAGGGGCCCCAGGCCGGGAGCGGGGGGTGGATGGAACGGAACCGCAGGAGCATGAGACACATGACGAATCCTCAACCTGTTTTGCGAAGCGAGTTGCCGGAGTGGAAGGCGTTGGAGGCACAAGCCGCGGTGATGCGTCCCGTGCACCTGCGGAAGCTTTTTGAGCAGGATGCCGGGCGTGGGGCGCGCTACACGGCGGAAGCGGCCGGACTGTATCTCGACTACGCCAAGAACCGGGTGACGGACGACACGCTGGCAGGGCTGTTTGCCCTGGCACGGGCGGCGGACCTGGAAGGGGCGGCGCGGGCGATGTTTGCCGGCGAGCCGATCAACCGGACGGAGCGGCGGGCGGTGCTGCATGTGGCGCTGCGTAACCGCAGCCAGGCGCCCGTGCTGGTGGACGGTCGCGATGTAATGCCCGACGTGCGGGCCGTGCTGGACCAGATGGCGGCTTTTGCGCGCGCGATACGCAGCGGCGCGTGGGTCGGCTTCACGGGGAAGCGCATCCGCCACATTGTGAACATCGGCATTGGCGGCTCAGACCTGGGGCCGGCCATGGCGTACGAGGCGCTGCGTTCGTACAGCCAGCGGGACCTCGACGTGCGCTTCGTTTCCAACGTGGATGGCACGCACCTGGCCGAACAGACGCGTGACCTGGACCCCGCGGAGACGCTGTTTATCGTGGCATCCAAGACGTTCACGACACAGGAAACGATGACCAACGCGCTCTCGGCGCGGGCGTGGCTGCTGGCGACGCTGAAGGATGAGGATGCGGTGGCGCGGCACTTCGTGGCCGTGTCAACCAACGCGAAGGAGGTGCGCGATTTCGGCATCGACACGCGCAACATGTTTGCCTTCTGGGACTGGGTGGGTGGGCGCTACTCGCTGTGTTCGGCCATCGGTCTTCCCGTGATGGTGGCGGTGGGGCCGGAGCGATTTGGCGAAATGCTCGACGGTTTTCACGCCATGGATCTGCATTTCGTGGAGGCGCCGCTGGAGCGCAATCTGCCGGTGATCTTGGGGTTGCTGGGGGTGTGGTACAACAATTTCCTCGGCGCCGAAACACACGCGGTGCTGCCCTACGACCAGTACTTGGCGCGGTTTGCCGCGTACCTGCAGCAGTTGGACATGGAGAGCAACGGCAAGTGCGTGGACCAGGCGGGGCGGCGCGTGCCGTACCAGACTGGGCCCGTGGTATGGGGGGAGCCGGGCACGAACGGGCAGCACGCCTTCTACCAGTTGATTCACCAGGGCACGAAGCTGATCCCCGCCGACCTGATCGGATTCTGCCGATCGCAGAACGCATTCGGAGATCACCACGACAAGCTGATGGCGAATCTGTTCGCGCAGGCGGAGGCCCTGGCGTTCGGCAAGACGGCGGCGGAGGTGGCGGCGGAAGGGGTGGGGGCTGCGGACGTGCCGTTCCGCGTGTTCGAGGGCAACCGCCCGACGAACGTCATCCTCGCCGACGCGCTCACGCCGGCCATCCTGGGGGCGCTGATTGCGCTCTACGAGCACAAGGTGTTTGTGCAGGGGGTGGTGTGGAACGTTTTCTCGTTCGACCAATGGGGCGTGCAACTGGGCAAAGTTCTGGCCGGAAAGATCCTGGCCGAGTTGCAGGCGCCCACGGGGGAGCCGCCCCGGCACGACACTTCCACCGTCGCCTTGATCACGCGCTATCGGCAGCGGCGGCACGGCGGAGCGTGACGGCTGGTGCGGCGTTCAGACGGGCCCAGGCTCGGGCGCAGGGGGCGTCCCGGTTCCTGAGCTTTGAGAGCCGCCGCGGCGGTCGGTCATATCCACGCGTTCGAACGGGTGCCAGCGTCCGCCGTCGTTGGACCAATTGTCGAAATGCGTGCGGACATGCTGGACACCACGGATGCGGCTGATCTCGTAGAACATGGCATCCAGGGCCGGTGGGCTGAGGTTGTCCCGGTGGCCTTCGATGCGCCGCAGGTAACCGAAGAAGAGGATGCGTCCATTGGTGGTACGAATGGAGATGCGTCCGAGATCGATCCAGTGCTTGACCAGCACGCGACGGATGGCGCGGTTAATATCCAAATCGGTATGAACGATCACGTCAGTGCCCTTGGTTTTGGCTTATGGCGCGTGGCTGATGGTGGGGGGAGCGGAGCATCGGTCAATCCAATGGGCTCCCAATCAGGCCCTCGACCTTGCTGAAAAGGGAGTCGAGTGGGAATGGCTTATAGAGGATGTCCGTGGTCCCGTCGGCAAACTGTTCCTGCCACATGGTGACGACTTCATCGGACTCGACCGTGAAGGACTTCGGGTAGGCGGTGATGAAGAGGACGGGGGGGGCGGCAAAGGCGCGGACCTCGCGGTACACGTCGAAGCCCGTTTTGCCGGGCATCTTGACATCGAGGAGCAGCAAGGCGATGTCGGGCTGCCGGCGCACCATGTCGATGCAGGCATCCTGGCTGGTGGTTGTGAGGACGGTGAATCCTCGCAGTTCGAGCGCGTCCTTGAAGCACTTGAGGATTTCCGGTTCATCGTCGAGGGCCAGTATGGTCTTCATCTCGTCCTTTCGCTTCAGCCCCGGACCCATGGCGGCGGCTTGTCTTCCGGTCGGACATCGGCCTTTTGGGCAGGCCCATTCAGGTAGGGTGGCGGGCTGATGACCACCTGGTCTTCGGCGGGGAGATCCTCCACGGGGGGGCCAAAGAAGGACGGCCAGGCGGGGCGTTGTCCGCGCCGGGCCTGTTCCTGGCGGATGACGAGTCGGTTTTCGACGCCGGCGGCATGGTAGATAAAGATGGCGACGAGCACGAGCATGTGCAGGTGGTAGCGCAGGCCGAGGATGCCGCCAACGATGGCGGCGATCTGGCCGAGGCGGGCGGCGGCCCCGGTGGCGCGCAGCCGGCCGAAGCGTGGCGTGAGCGCGGCGCGCAGGATGCGGCCGCCATCCATGGGGAAGGCGGGGATCATGTTGAACACGGCCAGCCCGAGATTGACCTGTCCCAGGTAGAAGGCGATGCGCGCGGGCTGGTCCGGCATCCAGGTGGCGAAGGCGGCGAACAGCCCGAGGCCGCCGAGGATGGCGCTTACGAGTGGTCCCGCGATGGCCATCAGGAATTCGTCGAGCGGCCGTTCGGGAATGCGATCCATCTGTGCGGCGCCGCCGACGACCATGAGCGTGATCTGGCGGACCCGGCATCCCTTGCGCAGCGCGACCAGGGAGTGTCCGAGTTCATGCAGGACGATGCTGGTGAAGAAGCCGATGCCGATCAGCAGGCCGAAGAGCCATCCGTCCTGCCGGGAGAACTGGTGTGCGAAATAGACGAGGGCGATGGCCAGGGACCAATGCAGGCGGATCGGGATTCCCCAGACACGCGCCAGTTGATAGGATGCGGAGAACAACGTGGTCTGCTCCTTCGATCAGAAGTTCCTTGCCGGGCCGGCCTCGCCGCACGGCCACGGCGTTGCAAAGCGGAAAGTGTAGCCGAATATGAGCGACACGAAAACTACAAACGGCAGACCGGACCCGGCGCGTCTCATGCGGATGGCGTCGGCCTTTTACGAATCCTGCGTCCTGTTCACGGCATCGGATCTGGGTTTGTTTGCGGCGCTGGCCCGTCTGGGGGGCGAGGCCGATGCGGATGGCGTGGCGGTGGCGTGCGGTCTGAACGTGCGTGGGGCGGGGCTGGTGCTGGATGCCTGTGTGGCGCTGGGCCTGCTGCGCAAATCGGGAGCGCGTTACGTCAACACGCCGGAGGCGGCGGCCTTTCTGGTGCCTGGCGCGCCGGGCGATCTGAGCGTCGCGTTGCGCTACAACCGCGATGTCTATGCGGCATGGGGCCAGCTGGGCGAGTTGGCGCGCACGGGGCGACCGGTCGAGCGGCCGGCGCTGCATCTCGGGGAGGATCCGGCGCGCACGCGAGCGTTTGTACTCGCCATGCATGGCCGTGCCCTGGCGATGGGGCGAGGCATGGTGCCTCACCTGGACTTGCGCGGCTGCCGGCGACTGCTCGATGTCGGCGGCGGGCCCGGCACGATGGCATCGCTGCTGGCGCAGGCGAACCCGGAGCTGAGGTGCCGCGTCATGGATCTGCCGCCCGTGGCGGCCGTTGCGGGCGAGCTGCTGGCGGCGCAGGGCCTGCAGGATCGCATCACGCTGATTCCCGGGGACTACCACACGACGCCGTTTCCGGCCGGCAACGACGCCGTCTTGTTTTCCGGCGTCCTGCACCAGGAGTCGCCCGCCGCCATCTGCGACCTTTTCGCCCGGGCCCATGCGGCGCTCGACCCTGGCGGGCGCCTGTACGTGGTCGACATGATGACGGACGAGACGCACACCCAGCCCGCCTTCTCGGCTCTGTTCGCGGTCAACATGGCGCTGACGACGGAGTCGGGGTGGGTCTTTTCCGATGTGGAGCTGGGGGGCTGGTTGCGCGAGGCCGGTTTTCAGGAGTTTGCGTGCCGCCCGCTCCCCCCGCCCCTGCCGCACTGGATCGCGTCGGCGCGCAAGGCGGGGTGAATGCGGGCTTGAAGCGTTGCCGCGTGTTGCGTTACTTTGCCGCTTTGGCGGAACGATATGAAGTTGTCCATCGTCATACCCGTCTATAACGAGTGCCAGACGATCCGCGATTTGGTGGGGCGGGTTTTGGCGGTCGATTACGGCATCGAGAAGGAACTCGTGCTGGTGGACGACTGTTCGCGGGACGGCTCGCGCGAGGTGCTGAAGGCGTTGCAGGGCGAGCATCCGGACTGGAAGGTATGCTTCCACGAGGTGAACCTCGGCAAAGGCGCGGCCCTGCGCACGGGCTTCGCCGCGGCCACCGGGGAGATTGTCGTCATCCAGGATGCCGACCTTGAATACGACCCGAACGACATCAAGCTGCTGCTGGGGCCGGTGCTCAACGGGCATGCCGACGTCGTGTATGGATCGCGTTTCCTCGGGGGTGGGCCGCACCGGGTGGTGTACTTCTGGCATTACCTGGGCAACCGCCTGCTGACCCTGCTGTCGAACATGATGACGGATCTCAACCTCACGGACATGGAGGTCTGCTACAAGATGTTCCGCCGCGAGGTGCTGCAGTCGGTCAATCTGGTGGAGAACCGCTTCGGGTTTGAAGTGGAGATTACCGCCAAGGTGGCCCGCGGAAACTGGCGGGTGTACGAGGTGCCGATTGCCTATTACGGGCGCAATTATGCCGAGGGCAAGAAGATCACGTGGAAGGACGGGGTGCGCGCGCTGTGGTGCATCCTGAAGTATCGTTTTGTATGAAGGCCCCCGGTGAAGAGTACACGAGTGTGACGACGCGCGTGGCGGTGTGGCTGGCGACCGGCTTTGGTCTCGGCTACAGCCCGGTGGCGTCGGGCACGGTGGGCAGCCTGCCTGGCGTACTCATCGTCATGGCCTTGTCGGGGTGGAGCCTGAAGGCGCAGATCGTGGCGGCGGCGGTGATGACCGTGGTGGCCATTCCCATTTGCGGCCGGGCGGAAGAGTTCTTTGGGCGCAAGGACGATGGCCGCATTGTGGCGGACGAGTATCTCACCTTTTTGATCTGCACGCTGGGTCT
The DNA here is from genome assembly GCA_021413965.1 of Lentisphaerota bacterium. Taxonomy (GTDB): domain Bacteria; phylum Verrucomicrobiota; class Kiritimatiellia; order UBA8416; family JAIOPI01; genus JAIOPI01. The sequence continues at coordinate 39,228 of JAIOPI010000003.1, forward strand.
GCCGTGGCAGGCGCATCCGTGGATGCTGGCGCAGGCGTTCGTGGTCACGCGGATCCTGGACATCATCAAGCCCCCGCCGGCGCGGCAGTCGCAGAGCCTGGCGGGCGGGCTGGGCATCGTCATGGACGACCTGCTGTCCTCGCTGTATGCGCTGGCGGCCAACCATGGAATTTGGTGGGGGCTCCAGCGCTGGATGTGAGCGATGGGGTCTGGTGCCAGGCGCTGAGCCGCCGCCGCGTTCGGCCTTCCCCCGGCCTTCCGCCTTTGCCAAGGCCATGGCGGGTGCGCCGGGCTCCCGTTGGCGGAGGGGCATGGATATGATGAGGGGGGCGGGGGTCCCGCGCCAGAGAGTTGCATGTACCGCATAGCGTAAGAAAAGGAACGTTACGTATGGGCAGGCCAGTCGCCGTCATTGTTCGGGATGGTTGGGCATTGAACGATAATCCTCGCGGTAACGCGGTGCTGGCGGCGCGCACGCCGGTCATCACGGGCCTCAAGGCCAAGTACCCGTGGACGCGCCTGGCGTGTTCGGGCGAGCCGGTGGGGTTGCCGGACGGGTACATGGGGTCGAGCGAAGTGGGGCACTTGAACATGGGTGCCGGCCGCATCGTGATCCAGGAACTCAAGCGGATCGACGACGGGCTGCGCACCGGCACGCTGTTCGAGTGTGCGGCCTGGGGCGCGCTGGTGCGCAACTGGCGGTCGCACCGCAGCCGGCTGCACCTGCTGGGGCTGCTGCAGGACGAGGGGGTGCACGCGCATCAGGAGCACTTGTTCAAGATCATGCGCCGGGCGCGGCAGGAATATCCCGAGGGCGAGATTGTGCTGCATCCGTTTCTCGACGGGCGTGACACGGCGCCGCGCAGCACCCTGGAGTACCTGGCCAAGCTGCGGGTGGTCATGCAGGAAGTCGGTGGATGCCGCATCGGCACGTTCATGGGACGCTATTACGGCATGGACCGTTCGCGCAACTGGGGGCTGACCGACACGGCCTACAACTGCATGGTCTGCGGCGACGGGCGCGCGACGACGGACGTCGAAGGTTCGATCCAGAAATCCTACGACAGCGATCGCACGCCGGACGGTCAGCCGATGGGCGACGAGTACATTCCGGCGCACAGCGTGGGCGACTACGCAGGCGTGCGCGACGGCGACTCGGTCCTGCACACGAACTACCGGCAGGATCGCGCCATCCAGCTCAGCCGGGCGTTCATTGACGACGCGTACCCCGGCAAGCGCAAGGCGCGCCCGGCCATGTGTTACGCGGGGCTGACGCGCTACTATGACGAGTTTCCGTCTTACCTGATGGGGCCGCTTGACGAGAGCGGCGGCATGGAAAACCTGCTGGGCGAAGTCGTGTCGCGGGCGGGGCTGCGGCAATTGCGCATCGCCGAAACGCAGAAGTACCCGCACGTGACGAGCTTCTTCAACGGCAAGGCGACCACGCCGTATCCACTCGAGGACGACGTGCACATCAAGGGGCGCTTCGATGCGGCGTTGTTTGCGAGCCATCCCGAGATGGATGCGTTTGCCGTGACGGACGAGCTGCTCAAGCGGCTGGAGAACAACCCTTACGGCTTCATCCTCGTGAACTATGCGAACGGCGACATGGTGGGTCACACCGGCAACTTCGAGGCGGCCAAGCAGGCCATCGAGGTTGTCGACACCTGCGTGGGCCGGGTGGTGGCGCGGTTGCTGGAACTCAATGGCAGCGTGCTGGTGACGGCGGATCACGGCAACTGCGACCAGATGATCGATTACACGACGGGCATGGTGAAGACGAGCCACAGTCTTTTCGATGTGGAGTGCATTTACGTGGCGCACGATGCGCCAGGGCGCAAGCTGCTCCCGAAGGGCAAGCTCTCGGACATTGCGCCCACGGTGCTGTCCCTCATGGGGTTGCCGGTCCCGCGGGAAATGACGGCGGACAACCTGATTGTCGGGTGACGATGTCCTACCCGCCGGTCAATGGGCGACACGTTGGGGAGGCATGCGTTCGCCTCGTCACCGTATCGGCGACGTACGGTACGCCCTGCCTGAACCGGTGAGAGGCCGGTTGGGGCAAGCACAACGATCCGGTTTCACGGGCCGCCCTCTCAGCGGTTCGTGGAGGGGGCAAAATCTCCGTGAACGCTGCGACCCTGGGGGTGCGTGCTGCGGCACGCGTGTGCGTGGCCGTGCTCTGCCTGCTGGCGGGCGCGACGGCGGCCAGGGCGAACGTGCCATTCACGCAGAGCTGGAGCCCGCACAACCGTGAGCGGCCGGTGCGGCAGTCGACGCTCTACATCATCCTGCACACCACGGAAGGTCCGGCCCCGGGTTCGCTGCAGAAGCTGCGCGACAACGGGGAGGCCAACTTCTTCGTCGATCCGACCGGTCGCATTTACGCCATCATTGACCGGCGGCGGGTGGCCCTGCACGCCGGCCGCAGCATGTGGCGGGGGCGGACGAACATGGACGAGGTATCGATCGGGATCGAAGTGGCGGGCTACTACTACCAGAACCTCACGGCGCCGCAATACACGTCGCTGCGGGCGCTGTTGACGGAATTGCAGGCCCAGTACGGGATTGCGGATGCGAACGTGCTCACGCATTCGATGGTCGCCTACGGGGCCCCGAACCGCTGGCACCGGCGTTCGCATCGCGGCCGAAAGCGCTGCGGCATGTTATTCGCCTCGTCCGCGGTCCGGCAGAAGCTGGGCCTGACGGACCAGCCTTCCTACGATCCCGACGTGCGGGCCGGGCGGTTGGTGGTGGGGGATCCCTACCTGGCCCAGAAGCTGTACAGCGGGTCATCGTCGAAAGCGATCGCATCTGCGTCGGTCATGCCCGCCGCATCGTCGTCGCGGTCGCGCGCCAAGCCGGCTCCGGTGGTCCCGGCCGCGGTCGCGACGGCGATGCCGCCTCCGGGCGAGGGCATGCTGATCACGGCCAATCGGTCGGCGTGGGACGTGGCGCGCGACATGTACAACGAGCCGACCACCCGGTACGTGTTTCCGGACGGCAAGGTGGCGAATGGCAACCAGATCCGCAACTGGAAGTCGATTCCGCCGGGCACGCGCGTCATCATCGCGGCGAGTGAGAGCGAGAACAGCGAGGAGCGCCTGCAGCGGATCGGGCGGGACGGGGACACGGCGCGCGAGGTGGCCGGGGATGAATTCAACACGGCGCGCACCATTTATTTTCTCAAGGACGGCCGCATTCGCACGGGCGCGGAGCTGGCCGCGGCGGAGTTGGATGCCCTGCCGGCGGAGACCGGCATGCTGGTGGGCTACGCGCAGGGAGGCGCCATCACGGCCAAGCGGCGGGCCTTCGACGTGTGCGGGGTCAAGTGGAACAACCCCTCGACTTTCTACCGGTTTCCGGATGGCAGCATTCAATCCGGCGCGCAGGTTCGGGAGAATGCGATTCCGCTGGGGACGCAGGTCTTCTTCCGCAATTGACAGGGCCAGCCGCTTCCAGTAGTAGCGACATCATGTCAGTGAAGGAATATGTCGGTCCCGAGGCGCTTCTGCGCGGGGCGTTTCAGCTGGCGGCCAAGATTTACCACTCCGGCTTTCGTCCCGACGTTCTGCTGGTGGTCTGGCGGGGAGGCACCCCCATTGGCATTGTGATCCACGAGTTCCTGCTCTACAAGGGCATCCAGACGTACCATGCCGCGCTGAAGGCCGAATCATACACGGGGATCGAGCAGCAGGTGGAGCCGCGCATCGAGCATCTCGAATCGGTCATGCAGTTCGTCACCCCGCAGAGCCGCGTGTTGCTGATCGATGATATTTTCGACACGGGCCGCACACTGGCGAAAGTGCGCCGCTTGCTGCTGGCGCGCACGAGCGAGGTGCGCATCGCGACGTTGTACTACAAGGAAGACAAGAATCTGACGGACATCGTACCGGATTACTACCTGCGCAAGACGTCCAACTGGATTGTTTTTCCGCACGAACTGATGGACCTCACGCTTGACGAGGTACGCCAGAAGGATCCGTACATCTACCGCCTCGTCCAGGGCGAGTTGCCAGCGGAATGACACGCGGGTAGGGGGACTGCGAGGGCCGGGCGCGCGATTCCCGGCGGTCGGATCACCCTCGATTGGTCAACTCCTGTACACTTGGCGCGAAACTGGACACCGGCTCTCGACTGGCGTTGCCCGCATGGGCGACGGGCGCGTGCGCGATTCATCCGATCTGGCGCGGGGAATCGCGGTACGAGCGATGCGACACCCTCTTTGGCATGCGTCCTGCTGTGGCACGATTGAGAACGTGCAGCAGGAGGACACTCATTAGCTTCATTTCATACGTCATTCGGTGCAACGCGTGCGGCAAGACGCAGGTGGATGACGAGTGGGTCGCCATTAAATCCGTTCACGACGCGTCGGGCTCCGCGTGTGCGTATGGCTACTGCCCGCCTTGTTTCGATGCGGTGCTAGACAATCTCCAGCAATCGCAGGACGAGCTTACCGAACTGCTTGCGCGACACGACGCGTAGCATCGGTAGCTCTCATCACGGGTGCGCGGTTGACCAGCGACAGCGGGTCCTGGCGAACGCATGCCTACCAGAGCGGCCTTCCTCATCGCTCATTCCTCGTCTGCCTTGCGGCGGGCTTGATTGAGGGCGGTGCATGGTGTAACGTAAATCGTTTCGCGTGAACACTATGTACAAGCCAGTTTCCAGCAAGTCGAATTTCGCCGAGATCGAGCGCGACGTGCTCGCGGTTTGGAAGGCGAGCAACACCTTCCAGCGTTCGCTCGATCAGCGCCGTCAGGCGCCCGAATTTGTGTTTTACGACGGGCCTCCCTTTGCCACGGGGACGCCGCACTACGGGCACCTGCTGGCCGGGACGATCAAGGACATTGTGCCGCGCTACCAGACGATGCGCGGGCACTTTGTGGATCGCCGGTTTGGCTGGGACTGCCATGGCCTGCCGGTGGAATACGAGGTCGAGCAGGACCTTGGGATCAGCGGCAAGACGGATATCGAGACGATGGGGGTGGGGGTTTTCAACGAGCGCTGCCGCAGCATTGTGCTGCGCTACACGCGGGAGTGGCGTGAGACGGTTACGCGCATGGGCCGGTGGGTGGATTTCGACCGCGACTACAAGACCATGGAACCCACCTACATGGAGTCCATTTGGTGGGTGTTCAAGTCGCTGTGGGACAAGGGGCTGATCTACGAGGGGCAGAAGATCCTGCCGTACTGCCCGCGCTGCGCCACGCCGCTTTCGAACTTTGAAACGAACCAGGGTTACAAGGACGTCACCGATCCGGCAATCACCGTGCGCTTCAAGCTCGACGACGAGCCCAACGCATATGTGTTGGCGTGGACGACGACGCCGTGGACGCTGCCATCCAACATGGCGCTGGCGGTGGGGTCTGAGATTGACTATGTGCGGGTGGAGGACGGGGAGGACGTGTACTACCTGGCCGAGGCGCGGCTGGCGAGCTATTACAAGTCGGAGAAGGATTACCGCGGGCTACGGAGGCTAAAGGGGCGGGAACTGGTGGGGCGCACGTACGAGCCACTGTTTCCGTATTTTGCCGAGCACAAGGCCAGCGGGGCGGCTTTTCGCATTGTGGCGGCGGACTTTGTCACGACGGAAGACGGCACCGGTGTGGTGCATATGGCGCCGGGCTTTGGCGAGGATGACGCGCGGGTGGGGGCCATCGAGAAGTTGCCGGCGGTGTGTCCGCTGGATGCCGAAGGCAAGTTCACGTCCGAGGTGCCGGACTACGTGGGCCGCGGGGTGAAGGACGCCGACGCCGACATCATGGCGCGCCTCAAGCGCGAGCACAAGCTGGTGCATCGCGATCAGATCACGCACAGCTATCCGCACTGCTGGCGCTGCGACACGGCGCTCCTCTACCGCGCGATCTCGACCTGGTTCGTCAGAGTCGAGTCGCTGCGGGAGCGGCTGCTGGCGGCGAACAGCCAGATCCGGTGGGTGCCGGAACATCTGCGCGACGGGCGGTTCGGCAAGTGGCTGGAAGGCGCGCGAGACTGGGCCATCTCGCGCAACCGTTACTGGGGCACACCGCTGCCGATCTGGCGCAGCGAGGACGGCAGCGAAGTGGAATGCATCGGCTCGATTCGCGAGCTCGAGGAGCGTTCGGGGGCGAAGGTCACCGATCTTCACAAGCATTTTGTGGACGGGCTGGAATTGCCGTCGCGGCAGGGCAAGGGCACGCTCAAGCGCATTCCGGAGGTGTTGGACTGCTGGTTTGAGAGCGGGGCCATGCCCTACGCGCAGGCGCACTATCCGTTTGAGAACAAGGAACACTTCGAGGCGCATTTCCCGGCTGATTTCATTGCCGAAGGATTGGATCAGACGCGCGGCTGGTTCTACACGCTGATGGTGCTGTCCGTGGCGCTGTTCGACCGGCCGGCGTTTCGCAACGTGGTGGTCAACGGGCTGGTGCTGGCCGAGGACGGCCGGAAGATGAGCAAGCGCCTGAAGAACTACCCCGACCCGGCGTACATGATCGAGACGTACGGAGCTGACGCGCTGCGGCTGTACTTGATCTATTCGCCCGTGGTGCGTGCGGAGGACTTGCGCTTTTCTGAAGAGGGCGTGAAGCACCTGATGCGCAGCATTGTCATTCCCTTGTGGAATGCCTACAGCTTCTTCGTGACCTACGCGAACGTGGATGGCTGGCAAGCGGGGTCGGCGGGGGCGGGTTCAGGGGGCCGGCGGTCGGAGCATGTGCTCGACCGGTGGATCATCAGCTCACTGGAGACCTTGCTGGACCGGGTGGTGTCGGCGCTGGACGCGTACGACCTGCAGCGCGCGGTGCGGCCGTTCGTGCAGTTCGTCGAGGACCTGACCAACTGGTACATCCGCCGCAGCCGGCGGCGATTCTGGAAGTCTCAGGACGATGCGGACAAGCAGCAGGCCTACGAGACACTGAACTACGTGCTGCTCCAGTTGTCCAAGGTGGCGGCGCCGTTCATGCCGTTCCTGAGCGACAGCATCTACATGAACCTGCGGACGCCGGACATGCCGGAGTCGGTGCACCTCTGCGACTTCCCCAAGGCGAACCAGGCGCAGCGTGATCCGGAACTCGAGGCGGAGATGGCGGACGTGATGACGGCGGTGCAGCTGGGGCGAACGCTGCGCGCGGCGCACGATCTGAAGGTGCGGCAGCCGCTGGCGACGATGCACGTTGTGTCGCGCAATGCCAAGACGCGGGAGCGCATCTTGGTGTTGCGGGATCTTGTGGCGGACGAGCTCAATGTGAAGGCGGTGACCTTCGGGGAGCACGAGACGGATTTGGCGACGCTCAAGGCGAAGCCGGACTTCAAGGTGCTCGGGCCCCGTCTGGGCCCCAAGGTGAAAGAGGCCGCGAAGGCGATTGCGGCGCTCGATTCGGCCACCCTGGAACGGCTGGCGAGCGGGCAGCCGGTGGACGTGGCATTGAGCGGGGGCGTGACGGTGACGCTCGTCGCGGGCGATGTGGTGATCGAGCGCACGCCGCTGCCGGGGATGGTGGTGGCGGCGGAGGGCGACCTGGTGGTGGCGCTTGAGACGAAGCTCGACGACGCGCTGATCCGCGAAGGGCTGGTGCGGGAGTTCGTCAACAAGGTCCAGAACATGCGCAAGACGACGGGGCTGGATGTGGCGGATCGCATACGCGTGTCCTACGCGGCGGGCGAGGCGTTGCGGGCGGCGCTGGAAGAGCATGTGGACTACGTGAATGCCGAGATTCTGAGCCTCGGGACGGCGGCGTGCGCCGATGCGGGTGCAGGCGCCGAAGCGTGGGACATCAACGGTCATCCGTGCCGGATTCAGATCGTCAAGGCGTAGGCGCGCGTGGGACGTGGACGGGAACAGCCCTGACGGGCTTAACTACGAGCGTCGGCCATGCGAGGAAGACGGGCGACGTTAGCGCCGTGAGGCGCGTTCTCACACGAACGGCGGGGACCGCCGTCTCCAGGCGGCCGGGGCGGGACGATGCAGGTCGCGACAAAGCGCTGCTCTATTTTTCAATGGGTTGGGCTCGCCCTTGTGCTGACAGCGGCGGGTGTGGCGGCACCTGAACCTGGCGGCGAGGCGGTGCTGGTATTGCACGGTCTGGCGCGCTCGAGCCACAGCATGCAGCGCATGGAGACGGCGCTTGCGGAGGCCGGCTTCGACGTTTACCCGGTCGCCTATCCTTCGCGTGAGAAGACGGTGGAGGCGTTGTCGCGGGAGGACTTGGCGGCGGCCGTGGAGGCGTGCCAAAGCAATCGGCCGGCGCGGATACATTTCGTATCACATTCGCTGGGCGGAATCATCATCCGGCACTATCTGGGCGAGCACCGCCTGACGAATCTGGGGCGGGTGGCGATGCTGGGGCCGCCGAACCAGGGCAGCGAAGTGGTGGATACGCTGGGGCACCTGACGCTATTCGAATGGATCAACGGGCCGGCCGGGTTGCAACTCGGTACGGCGTCGAACGGATTCTTACGTATGCTACAGGTGCCTGAGGCCGACGTCGGGGTGATTGCGGGAACACGATCCATCAACTTGATTCTGTCGACCTTCATTCCCGGTCCGGACGATGGGAAAGTCGGCGTGGAGCATGCGAAGTTGGACGGGATGGCGGACTTCAAGGCGGTGCCGACAGCGCATCCGTTTCTGATGAACGATCCCGACGTTATTGCGATGACGATTCGGTTTTTGCGGACGGGCCAGTTCGAGGAGCGGCGGTGAGCAGCGCTTCGGCCGCTTGCACGACGTCGGCCACGGCGATGCCGGTCATGCAGGGGATTTTCCGGCAGAGCTTGTGATAGCCGAAGATGGAGCAGGGGGCGCAGGGCAGGTCGCGGCGGATGACGCGGTGGCGCTCCGTGGGGCGGCTCCACTTGTGGCGATCGCTGGGGCCGAAGAGGATCAGCGTCGGGCGCGCGAGGGCCACCGCCAGGTGTCCGAGACCGGAATCGCCGCCGATAAACAGCGTTGAGGCCTGCAGGATGGCGGCGGTCTGCATGAGCGTCATGGTGCTGACGGCATTAATGATGCGATCCGCGGGCAAGCCGTAGGCGAGGGACTGCGCCTGGGCCAGCTCCGCCTGGCCGCCGACGAGCACGATCCCACAGCCGCGCTCCAGCAATTCACGAATCAGGTGGCGGAACTTTTCAGGGCCCCACTGTTTGTAGGGATCGCTGCTGCCCGGGCTGAGGGCGACCAGGGGGCCGGCGCGGCGCAGTGCGGACACGCTGGACGGGACCTGGGCATCGAGGGGCGGGGTGACGTCGGCGAGTACGCCATCAAGGTGAGGGTGGGAGAGGGGGACGCCGAGGGGGCGCAGGAGGCGGGCGAACTGGTCGAGCTCGTAGCCGTCGATGTCGTAGCTGACGAGGTGGGTGTAGAGGGAGAGGCGGGCGGGGTTGATGCGAAAGCCGACGCGCACGGGGGCGCCGCTCATCCAGGCCATGATGGCGGAGAAGTTGTGGAACTGTTCGGTGTCGAGCACGACGTCGTACCGGGTGGAGCCGAGGCTGAAGATGCGGTGGGGTGTGGCGTCGTAGAGGATGGCCCGGCCTTCGAGTCCGGCGAGTTTGAGGACGTCGGCATTGCGCCGCTCGCAGATGATGTCGATTTCGAGATCGGGGCGGGCGCTGCGGAGGGAACGGATCACGGGCAGGAGCATGAGCAGGTCGCCCATGCCACCGGGGCGGATGATGAGCACGCGGCGGACGGATTCGGGGGCGGGATCGGGGGCGAGCTCGGGGCGTCCGGTGTAGTGGCGCGCGCGGCCGATGAGCTTGCAGAGGAGATAGCCGGCCGTGGCATCGAGGCGCTTCAGCGTGGCGCTAGATATGAGGGCCATGCGAGGGAGCGTAAGGTGTTGAGGGGGAAGAATCAAGGTTGAGGGTGGGGGTGAAGGTTGGAAGCGCAACATGAGGCGAGCAAGCCGCGGCTCGTCGGGACGACTCGCCCCACCTCCGGAAGTCCGCGGACAAAGCCAACGACGATACGCGGCTTCTGAAACTCAACTGGTGGGGCGAGGCGTCCCGCCGCGCCGCCGTCTGTGCGAGAGTGTAGCGGCGCAGAGCAACCAGCCCAGGGCCGTCAGGCCAAGGCCCGCGACGTCAGACGCGGTGCGTCCGTAGTAGATTTCGACCTCGGGCTGGTCAGGATAGACGAGCAGGAACGCGGGCGTCACGCGGTAGACGCGCCTGGCGCCCCTCACTTTCCAATTTGGGAAATAGCTGACCTTCACCATGTGAGGGAGGCCGATGGCGTCGGTGGTGAACCGGATGCGGTCAGGGCGGTCAGATTCCGACAGGATGCCGCGCCCGGTGTGCTCCACCGGGGTGACCGTGAGCGGAGTGGGATCGGGTGGGGTCTCGGCCGTGCTGCAAACGACATCGGGGAACGGCTTGCCGTCGGGATCGGTCACCCGGACATGGAAGAAGTGGCCGCCGACGGATTGCTGGGACTTGTGGAGCAGTCGATTTCGCCCCTGGCGCAGGTGAATCCCTTGCGTGCGAAGGGTTCCGAGGCCAGTGTTGGAGTCCCGGACGACGGGTTCATCATTGAGCCAGATAGCGGCGCCGTCATCGTTGCCGTAATGCAGGACGGCATCGCGGGCGGTGGGAGAGAAGATGTTCACGAAGCTGTAGGCCACGAGGTAATCCGTCTGGTTGTAGAAACGTGACGGGAAGATCGGGCTGCGAGTGAAGAGAATCCGCCAGGAGAGGCCACCGGCCCGGTCGCCTTCGCGCGGGTCGAGGTTGGACTCCGTGATGGGGGCAACGGCGAGCGGGTCGACGGCCTCACGCGGATAGGGAAAGGGGCCGAGGTGCAGCCATTCGTCGATGTCGCCGGAGGCTCGGCGGGCGGCGCTGACAATTTGCCGGAAGCGGGCGGCGGGCAGGACGGGGGAGGTGGCGACCGGCGGTCCGAGCGTGGCGGGGGCGGGAAGCGCGCCGTCCTCCTCGCCAGGGGGGACGAAGACGATGGGTTGATCGAGGAGTTCCGGGGTGTAGAACCACTCGAGGGCGTCTTCGCGCCAGCGATCGGACGTGAAAGCGATGGGCCAGTTCGGGGGGATGAATACCTGGCGCCCGTCGTGGGTCAGCAATTCAAAGAGCTGCCATTCGTCGGCGGTGCCGACACGGCGCCACATGGGGGACGCGGCGAGTGCATACTGGACGACGGGCCAGCGAGCGAGGAAGTGCTTCACATTGAACAGTTCAAGGTGGCGCGTGCCGTTGACCAGGTTAAAGGTTGTCGGATTGACGATGGTGGGAAAGCCGGCGCAGGACTCTGACATTTCGCACTGAATGTAGTAGGTGAAATAGGATGACAGGCCCGAGTTCACGAGGCCGCCTTCGATGATGGGCTTGTCGATGAGGTGTGGCACGGCCTCCGTGATGCGCGAGGACCCCATGGCGTTGTTCTCCTCGCAAAGGTCATTGGCGAGTCGGCCGGGGGTGCCGTCCAGCGGGAGGATCAAGTCGTGAAAGGCGCGGTAGGCGGGGCGTCGTTCGAGGCCGCCGTAGTTGAACGCGGCCCAATCGCGCAGGGGGGCGGTGCCGTGGCGGACTTCGCGCTCCTGATCCGCGATATAGACTCCGGCGGCGGCGAGCAGTGCCAGCACCAGGAATGCCTGACCGGGGCGCTGACGGACGGCGAGGCCAAGGCCGGTGGCGGCGAGGGCGAGGAGTGCGAAGAAAACGAAGGGCCAGAGGCGGACGTTGACGAAGACGGGACTGAGATCGAAGCCATGGAAGTAAAGCGCGCAGGCGGATGCGAACATCCAGCCGATGAGGAGGACGGCGGATCGGTGTGGGGCGCGGCGCTCGAGGCCGAGGGCGAGGAGGATGAAGGGGATCAGGCCGAGGGTGTAGGCCGGGAGCGTCTGGGCGAGTGACTGCTCCCAGTTGCGTCCGAAGTCGACGCTGTAGGCGCCCTTGGCCACGAGGGGCACGAGCCACCAGGCCATGAGCAGGGCGGCGCGCAGGCCGGTGGTGGCGAGGGTGGTGAGCGTTTGGCGGAGGAGATGACGCGGCATGAGGAAGGGCAGGGCGGCGAGGGTGATGCCGGCCATGACGGACGTGAAGAAATGCGAGGCGAGCATGAGGGCGGCGAGGGCGGCCGTGCGCAGGCGGGCACGGCCGGTATGGGCATCGTCATAGGCGGACGCAATGGTCAGCAGCATGATCGGGAAGCTGAGGCTGTTGGCGATCATGCCGGCCAGCGTGCTGTAGACGTTGACGCCCCACATGGTGTGCGTTTTGACAAAGAGGAACGGCAGCATGGCCACGGTCAGCAGGGCGGGAACGGGGCGGGGCAGGCGGAGGGTGCGCGCGAAGTACCAGGCGCAGGCGGGCAGGATTAAGATGCCCAGCACGTTTACGCACTTAAAGGCGACGTTGAAGGGCATGAGGTAGCTGGCGGCCGCGATGACCAGATACGGGAGGCAGAAGTAGTACTGGAAGGCGGGGAAGCCAGCCCACCATCCGGGCGCCCAGCTTACGATGCGGCCGTGGTGGAACAGCGACTCGCGCAGGTGGCTTGCGAGATAATTGTGGGCGGGTGTATCACCGCCAACCGTCATCGTATCGAGCAGCAGCAAGTGCGGGGGAATATTCCAGAGCGTGAAGGCGGCGATGATCGCGAGGATGGCGAGGACGAGCAGGGGGCGGCGCTGGGCGGGCGGTGGGGGGGGAGGGGCGGCAGGCGGGGGGAGACTGGCCCCGGGTGGGGTGGCGTCCGGCATGGCGGTCAGGCCCCCGCCGCGTTAACGAAGTTCGTCCCGCGAAGGAGCGCGGGCAGTCCGAAGCAACCGGCCGCCGTCTGGGCCACATCGAAGAAGCCATCGCGGATGCCCAGATTGCGTCCGGCGATGGGCGCGTGGCGGACCAGGAGCGGGACGTACTCCCGCGTGTGGTCGGTGCCCGTGAAGGTCGGATCGTTGCCGTGGTCGGCGGTGATCATGACCATATCGTCTGGCGACACAAGGGGTAGAAACTGGGCCAGGAAGCGATCCGTCTCCTGCAGGGCGGAGGCATAGCCCCGCGGGTCGCGGCGATGACCGTAGAGCATGTCGAAGTCGATCAAGTTGGCGAAGACGAAGACGGGGCTTGTCCCCTTGGCGAGGGCGAGGTCCAGCAGTGCGGCTTGTGCGTCACGGTTGTTTTCGACGTGGTGCGACTCGTCGATGCCGCGGTGCGCAAAGATGTCGTCGAGTTTGCCGACGGTGACGGTGCGGATGCCGGCGTTTTGAAGCCGATCGAGGATCGTGGGTTCGGGGGGGGTGAAGGAGAAGTCGCGCCGGTTCTCGGTGCGTTTGAATGCGCCGGGGCGCCCGACAAAGGGGCGGGCGATGACCCGTCCGACGGGGAAGGCATCACAGTACCGCCGGACCCGTTCACAGCATTGGTAGAGTTCGGCCAGCGGGATGACGCCCTCATGCGCGGCGATTTGAACGACGGAGTCGGCGCTGGTGTAGACGATCCAGGCGCCGTCCTGCATGTGGCGCGCGCCGAGTTCCTCGATGATGGCGGTGCCGCTGGCGGCCTTGTTGCCAATGACCGCGCGCCCCGTCTCCTGCACGATGGCTGCCAGCAGATCGGGTGGAAAGGATGGAGGGCCGGCCGGGAACAAGTGGAGTCCGCGTGTGAGCTCGAGGCCAGCCAATTCCCAATGGCCGGTCGTGGTGTCCTTGCCTTTCGAACGCTCGCGCAAGGCGCCGAAGGCGGCCTGGGGGTGAGCGGCCGGGGCGACGCCGGGGATGGGGCGCCCAGCGGGCAGCAAGGGCGGGATATTGCCGAGGCCAAGCTGCTGGAGCGTGGGCAGATTCAGCCCGCCGACGGCCTCGCCGACGTGGGGTAGTGTGTAGGCCCCAAGGTCGCCGTAGTCGGCGGCGTCCGGCGCCTGGCCAATGCCCACGGAATCCAGCACGATAACGAAGACGCGCATGGGCAGCAGCATAGGTCTGGCCCGAAGTCGAGAAAAGCAAAAAGGCGGGTTACGACTGCGGGGGCGGGGCGGACTCGTCGGCAGCGGCGGCGGCGTCGGCGGCCTGCTTCTGGTAGTCCTGGAAGTTCGCCTGGCGCAAGAGGTACGCGCTCCACTGGTCGAAGACCAGGCCGGACTGATACTCCTGCAGGGTGCGCAGCAGTTGGGGGCGGAGGGCGACGGCTTCGGCCGCGCTGCCGGCGGTGCGAGAGGTCTGATGGGCGATGATCAACTGGTTGCCCGCTTCCAAGACATTGCTCAGTTCGCCATTTTCGAGTTCCACGACGGCGGGCACGATTTTTTCCGCATGCTCGAAGAGGTTCGTGCTCAGGCTTGCGAACACGGTGAACGTTCCGGTGGTGGCGACGTTCAGGTGTTGAGCCTGGGCGATGCTTCGGAAGTCGCGGTTGGTGGCGAGGCCCGAGGCGAACGTGGTGTGGACGGACTCAGCCCACTTGACGAAGGCCTGGCGCTGCGCCTGGCGTTTGGCCAGCGGTGTGACGGTCGTCTCGATTTCGCTGAATGCGGGAATGCGGGCTTCCTGGCGCTCATTTGCGGTCAGGACGTAGACGGCATTCGATCCTGCGATAGAGTCGCTGAAGGAAAGTTCGGGATCATTAAGCACGAGGTTAAAGGCGGCGCGGTTGAATTCCTGGTCGACCAAGAGTTCGGGGAGGGGTTCATCGATCGCGAAGAGGCGCGTGGTGGCGACGTCGAGGTGGCTGGTCGCGGCCAGTGAGTCAAACGTGGGGCGTTTGCCGGAGCGGTCGGGGGCGAGGTCCATGACGAAGCGAGTGGCCACTTCACGGGCGGCAAAGCGGGCCCCGTCGTCGCGGAGTTTCGCCTCGATCACCGGGCGCACCTTCTCGAGCGGTTCCGGCAGGCTGTAGGTGTTCGTGGACGCGACCAGGAAGTCCTCGGAATGAGCGTCGTAATAGCTCTGGACTTCCTCGCTGCTGACCGTGGCGGGAATGAAATTCGAGTAGGGGAACGTCACGTAGCGGACGCTGACTCGTTCCGGGATGGTGAAGCCTTCACGGTTCTGATCATAGAAGGCGCGCGCATCAGACTCGGCGATGGACACGACGCCTGTGGATTGGGCGGGATCCAGCACCACATATTCGACGGTACGGCGATCCGTGAGGTTCCGCAGTCGCTGCTCGAGTTCAGTGGGTGCGGTCCAGGCGGCGGCCTCAACGGTGCCGGCCAGTTTCTGGATGGTGATGCTTTGCCGGAGGTACTCTTCGAAGGTCGTCAGGTCGACGCCCTTGGACTGAACGAAGGCGAGGTATCGCTGTTTGTCGAAGGAGCCATTGGCCTGGAAGGTCTTTTCACTGCTGAGGATCTGCCCGATTTCAGCATCCGGCACGGTGATGCCCAGGCGCTCGGCGGTCCGCAGTATGGCGAGGCGGCGCCAGGTGCGCTGGCGCATGGTCTCGAACTCTTTTGGGGAGAGCCCGCGGTCGTTGTTCAGACCCATTTCAAAGAACATGGCCGTACGAAACTCCGCCGGGCTGACGTCGTTTCCGAAGAGTGTTCCGGCGGCATTGTGGTTGGTCTTTTCGTCACCGGAACAGCTGCGAATGGAGCTGAAGGAGACGAGGAAGGCCAAGCTGACGCCGGTGGCGATGACGGCCCATACGACGCGGTGCCGGATCATCTGGTGGAATTTAGTAATCAGCATATGGGTGGCGTATCCTGCTGGGGTTAAGGCGCATCCCGCCCCAGGGGACGGGATGCGAATGGCTAAGCACTACCACCGGCGATTGTGCCACGGTTGGCCAGTCTCACTTGCGCCCCGTCGGCGTGATATCCGGCTTGGCGGTGGTGGTCGTCGAGGTGGTGGTGGACGTTGTCGTGGTACTGGTCGACGACGTGCTCGTGGAGGTTGTGGACGTCGAGGTCGTGGCCGGCGCGGTGGTGGTGGTCGACGTCGTGGTCGTGGTCACCGTGGGGGCGGCGGTTGTCGAGGTCGAGGTGGTGGTGGAGGTCGACGTCGTGGGGAAGAAGGGGATGGTGGTCGTGGTGGTTTTCCGGCGGGTGGTGGTGGTGGTCACGGTCGTGGTCGGGACCGGCACATCACCAGGCGGCGTCGTGGTTGTGGTCGTGGAGGTCGTGGTCGACGACGTCGTGCTGGGGAAGAGATCGCCAGGTTGAGTGGTGGTGGTGGTGGTGCCGGAGCCGCCGGGCACGGTGGCGCCGCCGCCGCCGGGTTCATCGCTGTTCACGAGCGGGGGACCGCTGCCGCCCGGTTCACCGGCGGGGCCGTTGGCGGCGTGTTCGAAATTGTCGGCCTGAATGACGTTGCCGTCGGCGCCGACTTCCAGGATCGTGACGATGGAGATGTTGGGGTCGGTTTCGCTGGGTTTTTGCAGGATCTTGATCACGGAATCCTGAACCATCTCGGCGAGGCGCACGGAGCCGGTGCTATCCTTGACCTGCACGCCGAACTTGCCGGCAAGGCAGCGGAGGCGCAGGAAGCCGCGGTCATCGGAGCAGGCGATGGTGATGCCGTCGTTTTCCTTGATTTTGGGGACGGTGTAGAAGGGGCCACTGGCGTCCATCTCACCGGTGCGGCAGTTAATGACGACGACCTTGAGGTCGGCTTCGGTGGTGGCTTCGACGGTGGACGAACCACCGGCGAGGTAGTGCATGGCGACGCAGCGCGTGACGATTTCGAAGCCGTTTTCCTTGTTGAAGTCCTTATCGAGGCCGACATCGACCTTGCCGCGATAGAGGTTGAGTATTTTCACGGACGGGTTGGAGGAGTCTTCACCGACGACGGCAATGACATCTCCTCCGAGGACGAGTTGGTTGCCTGGGGCGAGGACGACGGTGATGCCCCCATCGCTGCTGGTGCGCAGGACGGTGCCGTAGCTGAGGCCTTCTCCGCCCTGGAGAGGCTTGGCATCCGCGGTGCCGGGAACGAGTGCCGAGCACTGGCCCTTGACATCGGCCACCTGGAAGAGAGGCGCGAAGGCGGCGTCGGCTTGTCGATGGGCGAGGCAAGCCAGCAGACAGAACATAATCCAAGTACGGAGCCAACGGTTACTCATAGCGCCTCCACGCGATTGCACGGCAACAGGAATCCACGCGAACTTGCAATATACGCTACCGTATAGGTGCACTGACGTAAAGTCAAGATGTTAGGCTATTTGGAGGGGTGGCGGGGGATGGTGCGGGGGGGGCGGCTGAGGGGCAGGGAAAGTGCTTGAAGGAGGGGCTCGCTTGGTGTCATAGTGACGAACTGCATTTTTTCCCGTATCATGGATGGCGTGTGCTGCGCCCAGGTGGAGGGATGATCGCCGTATGACGAAATCGAAGGGTAAGAAAGCCGCCAAGATGCGCACGGAACCTGTGCGGGGAGCCAGTTTGACGTCGAAGAAGGCCACAAAACCTGAGGGGCATGCCGCGAAGAAGCCGCAACCGACGGCTCCGGGCGCGTTGCCGGCGGCGGTGTCGGCGGGCAAGTCCAAGCTGGCGCCGCATCACGGTGAAGACGAGTCCGTTCGCCCGGATTCGCAGCTGCCAGCCGATGTCGCGCCGGAGGAGCTGGCCGCGGCGGATGCGGCAGCCGATGCGGCTGCGGATGCCGGGATCGGGCCGGATGACGGCGATGATCGCAGCGGGGGCGACGATCCCGATCTGGGTGAGGCGGGGGCGCCGCGGGACGGGCGCAACAGCAAGCTCAAGGAGTTGCTGAAGCTGGCGGAAGTCCAGGGGTACATCACCTTTGACGACATCAACGAGGTTCTGCCGGACGAGGTCATCAAGCCGGAGGAGCTTGAATCCTATCTCGTGCTGCTGCGCGGCATGGATGTGGAAATCATCGAGTCGTCGGACGTGGATCGTTACCGCAAGAAGGTGACGACGGAGAAGCGGGCGGCGAAGGAGAGCAAGCTCGATTTCTTTGACGATCCGATCCGGATGTACCTGCACCAGATGGGGCAGGTGCCGTTGCTTACGCGCGAGCAGGAAGTTGAGATCTGCAAGCGGATCGAGACGGCGGAGATTGAGGTCCGCGAAATTTTCACGCAATTCGGTTTTGCGGCTGACATGTACCTGCAGTTGGGCGAGCGCCTGGAGAAGGGCGACGAGCGCTTCGACCGCGTAGTGATCGACAAGTACGTCGACAGCCGCGACAAGTACCTGGAAGTGCTGCCGAAGCTGAAGCAGGAGATTGTCAAGCGGCGGGACCACCTGGTGGACCTGTTCGACGAAGTGCGCAAGTCGAAGGGCAGCAAAGAGGCGCGCGTGCGGATGCAGAAGACGTTCGACAAGGCGCGCGAGAAGCTGGCCGAGTCGTTCCTGCGGCTGCACTTCAAGCAGAAGGTGGTGGAGTCGATGGCCGGGGAGGCCGAGGACCGCTACAAGGAGCTGAAGGGGCGCATTGACCGCCTGGGGCAGCTCGAGCAGTCCCGCAAGAGCAAGAAGCGGGACGTGGAGATTGCGGAGATCCGCAAGCAAGTGCGCCAGATGGAAGTGGCGACGTGCATGGCGGGCGAGGAGATGATCGCCAAGTTCGAGACGCTGCGCGAGGCGATGCGATCGGGGCAGCAGGCGAGGACGGAGATGGTGGAAGCCAACCTCCGGCTGGTGATCAGCATCGTCAAGAAGTACATGAACCGGGGCTTGTCCTTCCTTGACCTGATTCAGGAAGGCAACACGGGGCTGATGAAGGCCGTGGAGAAGTTCGAGTACCGGCGGGGGTACAAGTTCAGCACCTACGCAACCTGGTGGATTCGGCAGGCGGCAACCCGGGCGATTGCGGACCAGGCGCGGACCATTCGGATCCCGGTGCACATGATCGAGACGATCAACAAGCTGCTGCGCGTGCAGAAGAAGTTGGTGCAGGAGCTGGGCCGCGAGCCGACCCCCGAGGAAGCGGCCGAAGAGATGGACATGCCGGTCGAGCGCGTGCGTGCCGTCTACAAGATGGCGCAGCAGCCGATCTCGCTGCAGAGTCCGGTGGGTGATGGGGACGATGCGCATTTCGGGGACTTCATCGAGGACAAATCCGCCGAGAACCCGTCGGAGATGACGGCCTACAGCATGTTGAAGGATCGTCTGAAGGACGTTCTGCACACGCTGACGGATCGGGAGCGGGCCGTGCTCGATTTTCGTTTCGGGCTGACTGACGGGTATTCGCGTACGCTGGAAGAAGTCGGTAAGCAGTTCTCGGTGACCCGCGAGCGTATTCGTCAGATCGAGGCCAAGGCGCTGCGCAAGCTTCGCCATCCGACCCGGTTGAGGAAGCTCGAAGGGTTCTTGGAGATGCGGTAAGCGACGTGGCTGGCCGGCCGGCCAGCCATCCAGTCCATAATCCGTTCATACGGGAAGGAGACAGTACATGTTCGGTCAGGGATCGTGTGTTGCAGAGTTGGCGTTCACGGCGCATTCGGCGCTCTACGCGCTGCTGGGGTTGGTTGTGGGCATTCTGGTGGGGCGGCAGTTGGAAGCGCCGCCGCGTCCGCCGGCGCCGAAGATCCGGCGCGACCGGGATGAGCGTTCTCAAGCCAGTCGTCCAGCGAGTGTCGGCGGTGGCAGCAGCCGTGGCGGCGGCAACGGTGGCGGGGGTGGCGGAACCGGCCGCGGCGTGGAGTTATACGTGGGCAACCTGCCCTACGAGACGACGGACAAGGAACTTGGCCGGGCGTTCGAGCGCTTTGGTCGGGTCTTGTCCGTGCGCATGATTGAGAACCGGCGCAATGGCAAACCCAAGGGTTTCGGTTTCGTGGAAATGGACAACGACGCGGCTGCGAATGCCGCGATCAAGGCGATGAACGGGACGGATTTCAAGGGCCGTTCACTCGTCGTGAATGAGGCCAAGTCCCGCGCCCGGCAGGACGATTAAGAGCGGCGCGAAGGCGTTGACTCGACATGAAGCGGGAGTCGCATCGGCGGCTCCCGCTTTTTTTGTGCCTGGATGGCGATTGGCGGGTCCTGCGCGGTCGGCGGTGCGGGGCGCCCGCGGATCGCCTAGGATGGGAGGATCAATCCGGGAGCCACGGCTTCGACGGCTTGGGGACCGTCGACATGTGCGATCAGGGCAAGCGCGAATTCGAACGCGGTGCCGGGGCCCTGGCTGGTGATGATGTTCTGATCAATCGCGACGCGTTCCGAGACATGGTGTGCGGCCGTGAGGTCGGCCGCCACGCCGGGGAAGCAGGTCGCGCGGATACCCTTGAGAATGCCGGCCGCTTGGAGCACCAGCGGTCCGGCGCAGATGGCGGCGACGGGCTTGCCGGCGCGGCGGAACGCGCGCACGGTGTCCAGTACGGATGCCGACCGCATGAGTTGTTGAGTCCCTCCACCGCCGCCGGGGATGACCAGGATATCGAAGTCAGCGGCGTGAACGGTGGCCCAGTCGGCATCCGCCAGGAGGCGCAAACCGCGCGATGCGGTGATGGGTTGGGGCGTGACTGCAGCGGTGATGACCTCCCACTTGGCGCGCCTCAAGACGTCGACAATGATGGCGGCCTCCATTTCCTCAACCCCTTCGGCCAGTGGAACGAGTGCTTTCGTCATGGCGTGTCTCCTTCTCATCGGCAGGCGCACCCGCGTGAGTGCCCCGGCCAGCGCGGCGAGTCTACCAGCGAGAGGGCTGGGGCGCAATGCGTCGGGTGCGGGGGGACTGTTGAGGCAGGGTGGTTGGCTGTACGGGTACGGGAGGGAGGCGTGGCGCCATGGATGCGATGGATCCTATTGGGATCGAGCGGCTTGTGCAGACACGAAATACTAACAGGGCGCACATGGTTGGGCAATGGCAGGGGACGAGACTGTAGGCGTGGAAGAAGTTGGAGACGGGATGGAAAGGAGGTGAAGAGGATGCCATTCAAGTTTGTAGATGACGGCTACCCGGAGGCGGACGACTATTCGAGCAATTACGTCTGGGTCGAGCCGCGTCCGGTGGTCCGCGATGGGGATCGTGGCATGCCGCGTGCCCTGCGATACCTGCGGGCGTTGACCTGGGGGAAGCGCCCCTGGGGGAAGCGCGATCGCCGAGTGATCGACAACCCGCGCCGCCTGGCGCGGTGAGTGAGAGCCGGACGCCGTCCTGGCGTTCGCGCGTTTAGTACGCCTTCGCGAACACGACCTGATGCCTGGCCGCTTCCCCGCAGACCACGCACGTGCCGCCGGTTTGTCCCTTCTGATCCAGCGGGATGCAGCGCACCGTGACGGCGAGGTCGTCGTTCATCTTCTGTTCGCACGCGCTCGAGCCGCACCAGGGCGAGTGCGCGAAGCCGCCGTGGATCTCGGGTTTGTCGGCATTCTGCGGCGTGAAGAAGGCGCGGAATTCGGCCGGGTCAGTGATGACACGCGTATTGGCGTCGCGGAATGCCAGGGCGCGCTGATAGAGGCCCTTCTGAATTTCCTCGAGCAATCCGGCGATGCCCGCGACAAAGGCGTCCTGGGGCTGGCTGGTCTTTTCGCGCGCGCCGCGGTCACGGCGGCCGACGAAGACGGCGTTTTGTTCGAGGTCGCGCGGGCCGACTTCGGCGCGCACGGGGATGCCGCGCTTGATCCACTGCCAGCCCTTTTCTCCGGCGTTGATATCCCGCTTATCCACGACGACTTCGATGGGGCGGCCATCGTAGGTCTGGGCGCGCAGGCGCGTGGCGAGTGCTTCGCAGTAGGGCAGGATCTTCGCGGCGTCCTCTTCCTTACGGATGATGGGAAGGATCACGACGTGGCTGGGGGCCAGGCGGGGGGGCATGATCATCCCGTCGTCATCGGCGTGCGTCATGATCATGCCGCCGATAAGGCGCGTCGACACGCCCCATGAGGTGGTCCACGCATGTTCGAGATTGCCGGCGCGGGACTGGAATTGAATTTCCGAGGCCTTGGCGAAGTTCTGACCGAGGAAATGACTGGTGCCGGACTGCAGCGCCTTGCGGTCCTGCATCATGGCCTCGATCGAGAAGGTGTTGTCGGCGCCGGGGAAGCGTTCATGGGCCGTTTTTTCGCCGGTGATGACGGGCATGGCCATGTAGTCCTCGGCGAAGCGCCGGTAGACCTCGAGCATTTTGAGCGTCTCCTCCCAGGCCTCTTCGCGCGTCTCGTGGGCGGTATGGCCTTCCTGCCAGAGGAACTCGGCGGTGCGCAGGAAGAGGCGCGTGCGCATTTCCCAGCGCACGACGTTGGCCCACTGGTTGATGAGGATGGGGAGGTCGCGGTGGCTTTGCACCCACTTGGCGAACATGGCGCCGATGATGGTCTCGGACGTCGGGCGCACGACGAGCGGCTCCTCCAGTTCGCCGGTGGGAATCAATTTTCCTTCAGGGCCCATTTCAAGGCGGTGGTGGGTGACCACGGCGCATTCCTTGGCGAAGCCCTCGACGTGCGTGGCTTCCTTCTGGAGAAAGCTCAGGGGGATGAAGAGCGGGAAGTAGGCGTTGACGTGTCCGGTTTCCTTGAACATCCGGTCGAGCACATTGCGGATGTTTTCCCAGAGGGCGTAGCCCCAGGGCTTGATGACCATGCAGCCGCGGACCGGGCTGTTCTCGGCCAGTTCGGCAGCGCGGACGACCTGCTGGTACCATTCGGGATAATCTTCGGTACGCGTGGGTGTGATTGCGGTCTTGTTGTCTTTGGCCATGGCATCCCCGTGCTAAATCGTTCGCGTCAACGTAGGTGGCGCCCGCCGCAGAGTCAAGCGGGGAACATGCGCCCTGATCCTGGTCTCCGGCACCATGCGTCGGTCCGACGCGTGCGCCGTTCGGTGTGGGAGCGGCTCGGCGGCGTCGCGGGACTCGATCGTTTCGCTCGGGAGGGCCGTGCGGTCGATGTGTTTAGAACTGGCCGGTGCCGAGGAGTACGAGTGTACACGCTTCCTGGGTGGGGATGCGGTTCGCGTCGAGTCGGGCGCGAAGTTGCGGGTTTTCGGTGCCGGGGTTGAAGATGACGCGCCGGGGGTGGAGCGCGACGATGGCGTCGGCGAGCGTGCTGGAAATGACAGGGGCCACGTAGAGCGTCAGCGTGTCCACGGCGTCGGACACGGCTTCGAGATTGGGCGCAACGGTGAGGCCCTCGATGGTGCCGCCGGCGGGATTGACGGGGATGACGGTGTGTCCATGTTGCAGGAGTTGTTTAATGGCGCGATGGGAGTAGCGTTCGGGATTGGCGCTGGCGCCGAGCACGACGACGCGTTGCGAATGCTGGTTCATAAGGACGGCTCCGAAGGGGTGAGCGGATTCGTCTGCGGAACCCACCCCGCTCTGGCGGGCACGCCTCCGGTGGCGGGGGCGGGATTGGGTCAGTCGGGCGGCTACTTGTCGCACGAGACCATGGCGCCATCTTCCGCGAAGGTGACGTCGGTATTGCGATTGTCTCTTGTGTATTCGACTTCGTAGCAGGTCTTGCCGTGGCAGCGTTCCCGCTCAATTTCCCTGATGGTT
Source organism: Lentisphaerota bacterium (assembly GCA_021413965.1). GTDB lineage: Bacteria > Verrucomicrobiota > Kiritimatiellia > UBA8416 > JAIOPI01 > JAIOPI01. The sequence continues at coordinate 62,571 of JAIOPI010000003.1, forward strand.
CCGCCGGCGGTTTCCTTTTCGACGGCGGCCTGCACCGCGGGGGGCAACGTGTCCAGCGTGGTCTTTGCGTCGCATTTTCCCAGAGCGCAACACCCAGCACTGATGAAGGTGCCGAGCAGGACGGCCGCGAACATGGAGAGCAGTGCAGACGCGTTCATATGGATGGGGCTCCTTGTCATGGTTTCGTGAAGTCAGGCAGCTTACCTGTTCGTGCATGAGGGGCGCAAGCCGTGCGCATCAAAGTCGCTTGCGCGGTGGCTTTTCAGGGTGTAGCGTCCGGCAGACGATCGCCATGAGGCGTCACGGTTGCTGCACAGGGATGGCGTTTGGTGGGGGGCGGGGGCCTGTCGTAAGGGTGTGGGAGGGGTATGAAGACGTCGGTACCGGGGGTGGATCGAGCGCGAATTTTCAAGTCTTTGCGCCAGGCGAATCTGGCGTTTTACCAGCAGTATCCGGGTGACGGGCCGGAGCGCCAGCCCGTGCACACGGTGTACGGCGGGGCGAATTTGTTCAAGGCGGACACGGCGCGGCGTATGGGGCGCGTGGCGCTGGCCACGCTGGATGCCGCGGCACCGGATTTTGCGGCGTTTGCGAGGGCGCTGGACCTGCCGGGGGCGGGGGCGTTGCCATCGCGGGCGCAGGATGTGGCGGCGTTGGGCAAGCGGCTGGAGGCGTTGAAGCCGGCCCGACGGCACAGCGAACCGCGCTGGCTGCCGTACGCCGTATACGCGAAGGTGCGTCAGAAGCTGGCGGCGGAACCGGTGGAGGATTTTCGAATCGATTTCGAGGATGGGTACGGCAACCGTTCAGATGCGGAGGAGGACGCAACGGCGTTGGCGGCGGCGCACGAGGTGGCGGGCGGCATGCGGGCCGGCACGTTGCCGCCATTCATCGGCATCCGGATCAAGCCGTTCACCGAGGATCTGAAGGAACGCGGGGCGCGCACGCTCGACCTGTTTATCACGGCGTTGCTGGCGGAGACGGGCGGGAGGTTGCCGGCGCATTTTGTGGTCATGCTGCCGAAGATCAGCATTCCGGCGCAGGTGACGGCGCTGGTCCGGCTGTTTGAGGTGCTGGAGCAGCAGGCCGGGCTGCCGGCGGGAACCTTCAAGATGGAGATGATGGTCGAGACGACGCAGGCCATCATGAATGCCGAGGGGCGCAATCCGCTGCTCGGCCTGGTGCGGGCAGGGGGGGGGCGGATGGTGTCGGCGGCATTTGGCACCTACGACTACACGGCGTCGTGCAACATTACGGCGCGATACCAGTCGATGGTGCACCCGGTATGCGACTTTGCGCATCACATGACACGGGTCGCGCTGGGCGGGACGGGGATTCGCCTGTCGGACGGCGCCACGAATGTGATGCCGGTGGGGCCGCACCGGGGGGACGCGCTGACGCGCGCGCAGGTGGTGGAGAACCGGCGTGTGGTGCACCGTGCGTGGAAGCTGAGCTACGATCACATCCGGCACTCGCTTTACCATGGGTTCTACCAGGGCTGGGATTTGAACCCCGGGCAACTGCCGGTGCGCTATGCGGCGGTGTACGCGTTCTTTCTCGAGAGCTACGACGAGGCGGCGACGCGCTTGAGGGCCTTTGTCGAGAAGGCGGCGCGGGCGACGATGAGCGGGGATATTTTCGACGACGCGGCCACGGGGCAGGGGTTGTTGAATTACTTTCTGGCGGCGCTTAACTGCGGCGCGATCACGGAGGCCGAGACGCGGGCGACCGGCCTGACGCTGGAAGAGATTCGCAGCCGTTCGTTCTATCGCATTCTAAAGGGGCGCGCGGGGGCGTAGGGGATCGGGCGACGGTGGTGGGGCGGTTGACGGGCGAATGGCGCGGGTGCTACGGTGCGGGCATGGGTGGTCAGGGGCATGGCAGGCGGGCATACCGCATTGGGGCGGCGTCACTCGCGGCGTTACTGGGGGTGTGTGGCGGGCTCGGCGGCTACACGTTCTGGTATGCCCAGGGTGCGTCGTACCTGTCCAACGATCCGCGCGCGTGCGTGAACTGCCACATCATGCGCGACCAGTTCGACGGCTGGCAGAAATCCAGCCACCACGCAGCGGCCACGTGCAATGACTGTCATGTGCCGCACCAATTCTTTCGCAAGTACCTGGCCAAGGGGAGCAATGGCTATCATCACTCCAAGGCCTTCACCTTTCAGAGCTATCCGGACACGATTCGCATCAAGCCCCACAACGCGGCGGTGCTGCAGGAGAACTGCCTGCGGTGCCATGGCGAGCTGGTATCGGATATTGTCGGGCACGGCCGCGGCGGCGCGGCTGCCCTGTCGTGTGCGCGGTGCCATGCTGATGTCGGGCACGGGCCGCGCGGTTGACCTTCAAGCAGGGAGACAGAGATGAAACGCATGCGATCCAAGACCGGCGGTGCTGTGGGCTATGTGCTGGCGATCCTGGCCGTGGCGGGTTTGACCGTGGTCATCATGCTGCTGTTGCAGAACATCGCCACCCGCAAGCAGGAGGCGCGCCAGCCGTACGTGCGGCTCAAGGACGTCACGGAGAATGACACGGACCCGGCGACGTGGGGCGTCAACTGGCCGAAGGAGTACGACAGCTACAAGAAGACGTCGCTGACAACGCGCACGCGGTTCGGCGGGCACGGGGGCAGCGAGGCCATGCCGGAGGAGAAGATCGAGCGCGATCCGTGGCTGAAGCGCATGTTCCTCGGCTACGCGTTTTCGATCGACTACCGCGACCGCCGCGGCCACGCGTACATGCTGCAGGACCAGGAGGCGACACAACGCCTGAGCAAGCCGCAGTCCGGGTCCTGCCTGCACTGCCACTCGTCCATCATGCCGCTGTATCGCAAGCTCGGCAACGGCGACGCGCAGGCGGGCATGGAGGCGACGGCCAAGTTGACGTACCAGGAAACGAGCCAGATGCTGCACGAGATGGGGCATGCTCACGCCGTCTCCTGCGTGGACTGCCACGACCCGTCGTCGATGCAGCTGCGCGTGACGCGGCCTGGTTTCATCACGGGCATCCGGGCGTTGGCGGCGTCCGATGCGCCGGTTCCACACCTGCCATCGGTCGCGTTGTGGCGGCAGGGCAAGCGCGCGGAGCCCTATGATCCGAATGCGGAGGCGAGCCGCAACGAGATGCGTTCCTTTGTGTGCGGGCAGTGCCACGTGGAGTACTACTGCTCGTCGAAGCTGCCGCTCACGTTCCCGTGGGGGAAGGGGCTGAAAGTTGAGAACATCGAAGCGTTCTGGAATGGGGTGACGTTCCCGGACGGCGAGCGGTTCTACGATTACAAGCACGCCGAGACGGGGGCGGCCGTGCTGAAGGCGCAGCATCCGGAGTTCGAGCTGTGGAGCCAGGGGGTGCATGCGCGCAGCGGTGTGTCCTGCGCCGATTGTCACATGCCCTATATGCGCGACGGGGCCGCCAAGGTTTCCGATCACTGGGTGCGCAGCCCGCTGCTGAACATCAACCGCGCCTGCCAGACCTGCCACAACATTCCCGAGGGGGAGATCCAGGCGCGCGTGGATGCCATCCAGGAGCGCAACCTGGGGTTGATGCAACGTGCGGCGGCGGCGCTGATGGCGCAGTTCGACGAGATCAAGGCGGCGCGCGAGGGCGGGGCAACGGATGAGCAGCTCAAGGCATCGCTGGAGCTGCAGCGCGCGGCGCAGTGGCGGGTCGACTTCATTGCGGCTGAGAATTCGATGGGGTTCCATGCCCCGCAGGAGGCCGCGCGGATTCTGGGCGAGGCGATCGACTACGCGCGCCAGGGCGAGCTTGCCGCGGCGAAAATCGGGCGGGCGAAGTAGGCGGTGCCCACGGGCGCCGCGCGAGGCGGGCGCGTGTGTGGACTACGGACGCCCGTCGAATCCCGTCAGGGCGTAGTAGTCTTTCGCCAGGCTGCCGGTGGGGCAAAGGTCCTGCATGGCCTTTTCCGCGGACTGGGCCCAGCGGATGATCCGGCGGAAGCGGGAGTCGGTGAACCGGAAGACGGCGCCATGGCCGTTGGCCAGAATGTCCGGCTGCCAGCGGATGGCGAGGCGGGCGCTGGCCATATGCCCCGTGCGGAACCGGCTGTTATTGAGGGCGCAGAATCCCCCGGTCCCATTCCAGCGCGACGCCGGCATGAAGGAGTCGCCGCCGAAGAGCACCTTGCGCCCGTCAATCCGGGTCATGAAGGCGCAATGCCACCAGGTTTGCCCCGGCCATGGCGCGACGGTGAAGGCGTATTCCTGCCATCGCCACGTTCCGATCTGCGGCCAGAGTTCGTCCGCCGCGACTGGCGTTGACGGTGCGTACAGGTAGAACTGGCGATCCACTTGCCTGAGGGGGGCGGCCACGCGCGGGTGCAGGCAAATGCGTGCGCCGGTCTCTTTCCGCAGGGCCATCATGGCCCCACAGTGGTCCGAATGAATATGCGTGGCCAGAATCACCTGCGGTGGCCGCACACCCAGTTCCTGGATCAAGCCAGCCATCGCCCGCGAGTGTGCACGCGACGGGTCCACGACCAGGGTTTCGCCGGTTGCGGAGATCAGCAAATAGGAATTTTCGTCGAACTGGTAAAGGTGAGGCAGGTATTGGCGGGCGCGATTCGGGCGGGGTTCTGCGCGCAGGAAATGGTCCTTTTCCCCGGCGCAAATGGACCCTTTGGCCCGGTACAGGCGCATCAGCCGCGCGGACAATGTGCGCAAGAGACTGGCCGGCGGACTGGCAATGGCCGGGCCATGGGAGGGCAGGAGGCGATCCAGCCCGATGCCTCGCAGGCGCTCAATGCCCTGCCAGGCTTCCAGCGCGCCGGTCCCCGTCCAGTGATCCCACTCGAGGTTGAAGGGCTCCCAGATGGTGCCCCCGGCATGGGCGGCGTCACCGCAAAAGCACAGTTGCCGGCCGTTGAATTCCGTGACGATGGAGATGGCCTGTGGTCCGTGGCCGGGGGTCGGCACAAATCGGAGGCAAAGATCCTGCCCGCGCCATTCCCGGTACGGGTGCATGTCACAGGAAATGGCATCGAGGCCCCTCGCCAGGGGGCGATAGTTCCGTGGAAAGGCGTGGTAGGGAAGCTGGCGCATGGCGTGCCGGTGACTGCGCAGCATCTTGGGATCGAGGTATGGCTCATCGCCGGCCGGTGCGTGGACCGTGAATGGCCTGGTGCGCCGGGGTTCGAGTCCGGCGCACTGGTCGGCATGATGGTGCGTGAGGAAGACATCGCTGACCCGGTCGATACCCAGCGCGGGAAGGTCCTTCATCCATCGGCCGGAGCCGAAATCGACGGCGACGGCATCGCGGCCGAATTTGAGGACGTAGACATGGCATGTATCGGGATACAGCCAGAGACCGGGCAGCAGCGGCTGAAAGCGAGTGGCCATGATCGGCGCACGATGGCATGCGCGTTCCGGCGGCGCAAGGCGGATGTCGCGCGGACTTGCGGATCCGGCCGGGGTTCGGTATCCTGCCGGCGGCGCGCGTGTCATGGGGGCTGACTGACGTGACGAGCGGATTCCGGTGGCCGGTGCGGGTCAACATCCTTCGAGGTGGCCTATGAAGTTTCGCATGGCGTTGGTGGTGGTGTCGCTCTTGCTCAGTATCGCCATCGGTCTGATGCTTGGGCGCCGGGGCGCGCTGCCGGCATCCCGTTCAGGGGGCGGCGGAGACGCGCCGATCGTGATCGGGCTGTCGATGGACACGGAGAAAGAAGCGCGCTGGCAGAAGGATCGTGACGTCTTCACGGCGCGGGCGCGCGAGCTTGGGGCCCAGGTGAAGACGCAGTCGGCCAACAGTGATGACACGCGCCAGATTCAGGACGTGAAGTCGCTGCTGGCCAATCACGTGGACGTGCTGGTCATCATCCCGCACGACGGCGATGCGATGGCGGAGGGGGTGCGCGAGGCGGCGAAGGCGGGCGTGCCGGTGATCGCCTATGACCGGCTCATTCGGAATTGCGATCTTGATCTCTACCTGAGCTTCGACAACGTCAAAGTCGGCGAGATGCAGGCGCGCTATCTCGTGGAGCATCTGCCGGGCGGGAAGGGGCGCATTGTGCGGATCTACGGCGCGCCGACGGACAACAACGCCAAGATTTTCAAGCAGGGGCAGGACCAGGTGCTGGCGCCGCTGATAGCGCGCGGCGACATCGAGGTGGTCCACGAGGATTGGGCCACGGATTGGGATTCGGCGAATGCCAAGAAGATCATGAATGCGGCGCTAACCCGTGCGAGCAGCGGATTCGACGCCGTGCTGGCGTCCAACGACGGGACGGCCGGCGGGGCGATCCAGGCGTTGAAGGAGGCGGGGCTGGCCGGGAAGGTGATCGTCACCGGCCAGGACGCGGATCTGGTTGCGTGCCAGCGCATTGCCGCCGGGCAGCAGGCGATGACGGTTTACAAGCCGATCCAGAACCTGGCGACTCGCGCGGCCGAGCTGGCGGTGACCATGGCGCGCGGCAAGCCGGTGATTGCGAATGGGGCGGTGGCAAACGGGCAGAAGGATGTGCCGGCGGTGCTGCTGGACATCGTGAGTGTGGACAAGGATAACCTGCGGCAGACGATTGTCGCCGGCGGATTCCATTCCGAGGCCGAGGTGTTCGGGGCCCCCTGATGCGTGTGGACACGCCCATGGCGACCGATGCGGTCCTGCGAATAGCCGGGCTGACCAAGCGCTTTCCCGGCGTGATCGCGCTGGAGGATGTGCACCTCGAGTTGAAGCCGGGCGAGGTTCACGCCCTGTGCGGCGAGAACGGGGCGGGCAAGTCGACGCTGATCAAAGTCATTTCCGGGGTTTGGGCGCACGGCAGCTACGAGGGTGAGTTGACCGTGCTGGGCCAGCCGGCGCGCTTTCGGACGCTGGCGGACGCGGAGGCGGCGGGCATTGCGGTGATTTACCAGGAGCTGGCGCTGGTGCCCGACATGTCGGTGGCCGAGAACATCTTCCTTGGGCGCGAGCCGACGCGGGGCGGGTTGATCGACTGGGAGCGCGTGTTTGCGGAGACGCGCGAGCTGCTGCGGCGGCACGGGCTCGGCGATCTTGATCCGGCGGCCCGAGTGGGCGATCTGGGTGTGGGGCAGCAGCAGTTGGTGGAAATCGTCAAGGCGTTGGCCAAGCAGTCGAGGATCCTGCTCCTGGATGAACCGACCGCGGCACTGACGGAGTCGGAGGTGGCGGTACTGCTGGACATTGTGAGGGGGTTGCGCGCGCGCGGGCTGACGTGCGTTTACATTTCGCACAAGCTCGACGAGGTCTTTGCGATTGCGGACCGTATCACCGTGCTGCGCGACGGTCGGACGATGGGCACGTTGGAGACGGCGAAGACCTCGCGGCGCGATTTGATCCGGCTGATGGTGGGGCGGGACATCGACCAGCAGTTTCCGCGGCGCGCGGGAACGGTTGGGGCTGAGATCCTGCGGGTGGACGACCTGACCGTGACGGAAGCGGGGCGCCGCCGGGCCGTCCTCGAGGGAATTACCTTTTCCCTGCATGCTGGGGAGGTGCTTGGCATTGGGGGGCTGATGGGCTCGGGCCGCACGGAACTGCTGATGCATCTGTTTGGCGCGTACGGACGCCGCGTCCGGGGGACGGTGACGTTTGCCGGGGCCGTGCTGGGAGGCGGGGCGCCGGACGCGACGATCCGGCGCGGGCTGATGCTCGTGAGCGAGGACCGAAAGCGGTACGGGCTCGTGCTTGAGCAGAGCATTGGATTCAACTTGTCGCTGGCTTCGCTTCGCCAGTTCACCCCGTCGTTTCTGCTGGACGGGCACGCGGAGTTCGTGCGCAACCAGGAGCTGTTCCAGTCGCTGGGCGTCAAGGCGCCGGGGCAGGAGTCGGTCGTGGGGCAGCTTTCCGGCGGCAATCAGCAGAAGGTGGTGCTGGGCAAGGCCCTGATGACGGATCCGAAGGTGGTGATGCTGGACGAGCCGACGCGTGGGATTGATGTGGGAGCGAAGCTCGAAGTCTACAACCTGGTCAACCGCATGACGGATGAGGGCCGGGCGGTGCTCATGGTGTCGAGCGAGTTGCCGGAGTTGCTGGGCATGAGTGACCGGATCATCGTGCTCAGCGAAGGGCGAGTTGGCGGAACATTTGTGCGCGGCGAGGCGACGCAGGAGGCCATCCTGCAGGCGGCCATGGCCCATCATGCGGGAGTTCCCGCGAAGGAGTGACCCGATGGCATCGCGACGCAATCTCTCCATGCTGATGGCGCTCGTGGGGATCGTCATCTTCTTCACGCTGCATCCGCGCGGGGCGCATTTCCTGAGTGCGCAGAATCTGTCGAATCTGTCGATTGAGCTGTCCATCACGGCCACGCTTGCGCTGGGCATGCTGCTGGTGCTGCTGCCGGGCATGATTGACTTGTCCGTGGGCAGCGGCGTGGGATTGCTCGGGGGGCTGGCGTGCGTGCTGATCATCCGGTACGGCTGGGCGGCTCCGCTGGCGCTGGGCACGGCGACGGCCGTGGCGGTTGCCATCTGGTGGCTGATGGGCACCTTGATCACGCGGCAGCGTGTGCCGGCGTTCATCGTCACGTTGGGCGGTCTACTGGTCTTCCAGGGGGCGCACTGGCTGGTGATCGCCAACACGACGGTGCCGGTCACGCCGGGCGGCGTGGAGAACGTGTATGCGCTGCTGACCACCTACTATTTTTCACCGGCGTCCGGATTTGCGATTGCGGCGGCGGTCGGGGGCTGCCTGGTGGTGGCCGAGCTGCGCCATCGCGCGGCGCGGCGGCGTCACGGGTTCAAGCTGGAGGATGGCGAGGTGGCGTTTCTGCGGCTGTTTGTCTCCTTGCAGGGGCTGCTGCTGCTGATCCTGACGATGAATGCGCACAAGGGGCTGCCGCTGGCACTGGTCATCCTGGGAACGGTCATCCTGCTGGTCCAGGTTGCGACGCAGCGCACGCCGTGGGGGCGCCACCTCTATGCAATTGGCGGCAATGAGGAGGCGGCGAGGCTTTCCGGCGTTCCGGTGGAGCGCACGATCGTGGTGGCGTTCACGCTGCTGGGGCTGATCACGGCGCTGACGGGATTCCTGCAGACCGCGTACGGGGGCTACTCGACGACGACGGTTGGCAAGCTGATGGAACTGGATGCCATTGCCGCCTGCGTGATTGGCGGGACGAGCCTCAAGGGTGGGCGGGGAACCGTGATGGGTGTGGTCTTTGGGGCGCTGATCATGGCGGTGCTGCTCAACGGCATGACGCTGCTGGCGGTGAGTCCCGAGACCAAGTTGATCGCGCGTGGCCTGGTGCTGGGCGTCGCCGTGTGGATGGACGTCTATCTAGCCCGCCGTGCGGCCGCGGCGTGAGCGAGGGCGTGGCGGGCATGGGCGCCGTTCGCGGCCGCGGCATGAGACCGGTCAGCGCTTTTCCTTGTACACGGTGTCGACAGCCAGCCCGGCGGCGAGCAGCAGCAAGGCGGTGGCTGGTACAGGTTCGTGGTCGAGGGCGATGACGTAGCTGTCTGCGGAGGTCAGCAACTCCCGGCCGATGCCCCCCCATTTCTTGGTAACGCTTCCCAACTGGTTGCCGGCCTTATCGAGGAGGCGGAAGCTCCAGCCCTTCCAGTCGCCCTTGACGAAGGCGACCTCCTGCCCGGAGACATCGAAAATGCGGAAGGCGCCGCCCAGCGAGAAGAGCTTGCTCTGGAGCCAGCCGACCACACGGCCGTTGCCGTCCACGATGTTGACCTTGGCGCGGAGCAGCGTGATTCCGCGCTGAATGGAGAAGATCATTTTTGTGGCGTCCTCGGCGTTGGCACCTTCATAGACAAAGATCTTGGTGGGCAGCATCTGCTTGCTCACCAGCAGCCGGAGGATGTGGACGAGCACGCTGGGTTTTTCCTGAGCGATGCCGATGGTTTCCTGCGTTTCGGGATCCAGGATGTCGTAGGTATCGGCGAGCTTGATCAGGCCCACGCGTTCGCGGATGAAGAAGATTTTCCGGTTGAGCATGCAGCATCCTTCGTTTTCGTGCGGTGCGGGCGTTAGAGGTAATAGTGGAATCCGACGATGATGTCGATCATGGGGCCGGCGCCGGTGGTGATCTCAGGGGGTGACCAGGCGTTCAGCGATCAGACGTGGGCGAGGTCGGGGGCGGCGGCGCGCTTCGCCTTGACGTGGGGCTTCCAGTAGTGGGCGAAGCAGAGGGGGCAAATGCCGCCGGTGGTGTTGGGCGGCATGTGAGACACCCACGCCGGAATCCAGTCCCAGACGGCGGGACGTGAGGGGCGCTGCACGCGTCGGCAATGGGCGCATTGGGTGATGAGGCCGTCCTTCGTGCGGTAATGATTGGTGGTCGAGCCCGTACTCACGGGCTTGCGATCGACATGCACGTGCTCGCGTACGAGGCTGTTCACGACAAGCAGGCCGCGGCGCAGCGGGAGGGGATAGGCCGTCTGGTGGTACATGCGGTAGTGCTCGGCGCTGGAGCACTCGTAGTCGTAGTGCCAGGGGGTGCCGGTGCAAAGGGCCTTCTGAAAGGCCTGGAGGCAGAACTCGCGCAGGGGGCCGCACATGGCGTCGGCCACCGGGGTGTCGAGGTGGTAGTGCCTGGAGAGTTCCGGTTCGCCGTCATTGCGCGCGGCGAACATGCACCAGGCCGGATTGACATAGATGAGTTTGAGATCGGGCGACAGGGCGAAGATGGTGCTGGGATCCCGTTCGAGCGTAGGAAGATCAAACCCCTCGAGCAGATCTCGAAAGTCTGGACGATACCGATTCATGGCGGCCGCAGGCGACATGAAACCCCCCGATCATCGTTCCCGACGGGGGAATGTTAGGACGAGGTGGGCTGTCGGGCAAGTCAATTAGGATGGAAAACGACAGGCGAGAGGGGGGGAGGAGGGGGGATGCCGCCGGACTTGCGGCGCTCCGGGGCGCCGCAAATCCGACAGAGGCGTTACATGGGCCGCTTGGCCGTCTGCTGGGCCTGCTTCTGCTTGGCCGCGGCTTGCTGCTGCTGCTTCTGCTTGGTGATCTTGTCTTTGTCTTTCTTGCTCTTGTCGCCCATGGCTTTGCTCCACTCGTTGTTCGGTTCGCTACGTGACGACCTGATCGGGTCGAGGTTACTCGGGGAAGGCAAGGGGGGCAAGGGAATTGGGGCGGCCGTATAGCTGAACGGCTCGGTAGGGACGCCTCGCCCTACTACGGACAGCCGCGAGCGCATGGATGTTGAAGGGAGGGGCCTTGTGGTGCTGACGTCGCTGGCGCAGGTGGCGGAGGTCGTGGGGGTGGGCGATCAGTTGCCGCGCAGGCGATAGAAGCGGGGGCGCGTATCGGGGGGCGTGGGAACGGTGAGATTGGTGAGGGCGGTGCGCGGCGTGAAGGTGCAGGCGTTGCTCCATGCTCCCAGGGCGAGATGGGTGGCGACTTCCAGGTGCTGTGTGGCACCAAAGCACAGACCCGTGACGGTGAAGACGAGCAGATTGGTGTCGAGAGCCACGTTGCTGAACGTGGCGGGTGTCTGCCGCGGGGCGAAGTGGATGGTCCAAGCGTGCGACACGCCCCATGGCTGGTCTTTGCGCATCGCGGCCATGTCGCACCAGCGGATCACGTCGATAGGCGGCCAGGTATCCAGGCATCCGTACTGACTGGCAGGCGTCGTGCGGTACCCGACGACGGTGACAAAGTGATCATCTTCGCCGTCGGCGTCGGAGTCGGTGAGAAAGACCATGGGGCGTCCGGCATCGATTTCGCGAGTGAGCACGCCCCACGTCAGCGTGCCGTCGGCCATGTGCAGGTGCGCGCAGGTGACGGTATAGGCGGGCTGTCTCCATCGGACGTAGCTGGTGCAGGCATCGGCGATATCGCGGGCCAGGGTCCAGCCGTAGCAATTGCCGGCGGCGCTCCAGGAGGTGCGCGCAAAATCGGCGATGGAATCCGGCGGGTGTTCGTCGCCGGCGGGGGGTTCGGACTTGTCGGGGAGGACGCGGCCGTCGTAGTCGAGCGGCAAACAGTAGTCCTGGTAGTGGGCGGGTTTGTGCACGTTGCGGGAGGACGCGATGGCCTGGCTGACGTCTTCGGTTTGATTGGTGGCGTCGCCATCGAAGAGGTCGGGGTACCCGCGGGTGTCGTAGTAGGCGAGCGCCATGGCGAGGGAGGTGGGACCACAGCCATGGTGGTAAGCGAAGGCGGGCACATCCAGCAGGATGGTCGTGGCGAGCGGGGCCGGCTCGCGCGGGAGCGGGGCGGCGGGGCTTTTTGGGGCCACGCCCGGTGGCGGGAGCGGGCCGGTGCGGCTGCGGGGCTCCGGGGCGAGGCCTGCGACGGTGGGTGCGTTGGAGGGTGCAGGGGTCATGGGCGTCTGCGCCAGGAGGCGAGGCGTCATGGCGAGCAGCACCACCGTGAGGAGCGCGCCGCGCATAACGGTTCCATCCGGCTTTCAGGCTGCCGCGCTTCCGGGATGACGGCGCACGGGGCGCGCCGCGTGTGGGGAACGCGCGCAACCGATTCCATCGATATTTCGCACCGGCGGGGCAGGGTCTGTCAAGCCGGAAGCGCCCAAAGGAGTCTCGATTTCTGCCGGAATCCCTGCCGGGCCGGTCGCTCCAGCATGGCTTGGTGCATGATGCCGTTCGGACGGCACGCGAGGGGCTTCAGCCGATTGCATTCGGGCTGGGTGAAGGCTAAGATGCGGTGACAGCGCAGTAAGCGGACAAAATGAATGCGTTTCCTGGTGGATGTTCAGTCACCCGCATCGTTGGCCGAGACACATGCACGTGATTGAGCGAGCCAGATCGATCGCCAGGCGGTTCTCGCAAGAGCTCGAGTTCTATCGCCTGGTGTTGAAGCACCCTCGGACGCCTTGTGCATCACGCTGGTTTCTGGGTGCGGCCATCGCGTACGCCGTGTCGCCCATCGACTTGATTCCCGATGTTATCCCGGTGATTGGGCATCTCGACGACGTCGTTATCTTACCCGTTCTGATATGGCTTGCACGGCGACTGCTTCCCCAGGATGTGATTGCAGAGTGCAGGAATCGGCAGAAGGCGCATGAGACTGGCCATGCTCAAGCAGAAGGGGCCGGCTGAGCGGGTTGTCGCATCGTTCCCTGCGCGATGGTTTGCTCTTCGCCCCGGCTTTCGGTATGGTAGTCGCCATGGGTTTGCCCTCCTTCATGTTGCACTCGTGTTACACTTGCCGCGGTTATATCCTCTGCAGCAAGAAAAACACGTGCGTAACATGCACGCAGGGGCTCTTTTTAGGACGTTTCGAAGCGTCGCTAAAGGCCTGTCAACATTGATCCATGCTCCGGTAGCTCAACTGGACAGAGCAGCAGTTTCCTAAACTGCAGGTTGCGCGTTCGATTCGCGCCCGGGGCACTCTTCGGCCCGCAAATAACCGTTTGCGGTAGCATCGCCTGAGATGTCCTTCTGCTCCTTTACCGGCCAATAAGGCCGGATCGGTTCTATCTCGTTAGGGTTTCGTTCCAGAAGGGGATGATAGATCCCCATCTATCTCGTTCCCCGCTTGGGTGAGGCCGACACGTTGGGGACCTTGAGCGTATACCTCATCCTCCGTTGTCCCCAATGAAGACCACGAAGGATAGCGATCCCTGGCATGGAACGCTCATCCCTTTACCTGCGGCATTTCACCTTACACTTCTCAGTGCACCCGATTGAGCTTGCGGGCGGAGACCTGGGCGTGCTTTTCTGGGTTGGACGGCAGACATTACGGCGGTCTTGGATCACGCTATGCAAGCCAGTCACCATGTTTCTCCGCGACCGATTACGCTCCTGCAGGTTTACCGCCCGCTACCCGCGGTGGTTCGGTTCCTTCTTTTCACACTGGCCTATGCTGGCGGGGTTGAACTGGCCTTTATCCTCACCTTCCCGATCACGAATTTTCTGACCTTCTGGCCGGCGGGTGGGTTATTTGTCGCCGCGCTTCTGCTGGCCGATCGGCGGGACTGGCCCTTACTTTGCCTGGGGGCCTATGCGGCGACCACCCTGCTGGATGCCCTGCACGGTCGCAACCTGCTCGCCGGGCAGATGTACATCGTCGGGAACTGCAGTGAAGCACTGACCGGGGCCTGGCTTGTCCGCCACTATGTCGGGCAGCCCTCCATGGCCCGACTGAAGGACGTGATCGGCCTGACCGCACTTTCGGCCGTAGTGGGCACTGCTCTCTGCGCGACGATTGGCGTGAGTGCCAATGTAATGCTTTTGGGCGGCTCCGGTTTCTTCAACAAGTGGTTCCTCTGGTGGTCATCTAATATGCTGGGGGTGCTGGTCGTGGCCCCGTTCTTGCTCACCCTGTTTACCAAGGCGTGGAACCCGCGCCTGACTCGGCCGTCACGTATTTTGGAGTTCGGCATGCTGGCGGGTTTGATCATCGGTGCCGCTTGGCTGGTGGCTCAGTATATCCCCACCTGGGGCCATCTCAGCATCGTCGTCGTCCCACTGATCATCTGGGCGGCCTTGCGCTTCGGGCCGTTCGGAGCTTCCGGCGTCAGCGCCCTGCTGGCCTTCATCTTGGTGTGGATCGGGGCACGCGGTCACGCGGCGCTACCGGTGCCCACGAGTGCCGACATCTGGCTGCTACAGGTCTTCCTGGCGGTCACGATCCTCGTCGGGCTGGTACTGGCGGCGGTCCTGGCGGAACGGGAAGCCGACCGTGAGGCCCTTCTGGCCAGCGAGACGCGGCTCCGCCAGTCGGAGAAGATGGAAGCCATCGGGCACCTCGCGGGTGGCGTCGCCCACGACTTCAACAACATGCTCACCTCCATCGTGGGAAATGCCGAGATGCTGCTGGATACCGTCAATCCCCAGGACCGGAAGTGCGTGGAAGACATCCTGAAGGCCGCCGGCCGGTCGGCGGACCTCACGCGCAAGCTGCTGGCCTTTGCACGCAAGGGCAAATACCGTTCCGTGCCGGTCGACCTGCACGCCGTCATCGTGGAGGTCGTCGCGATCCTGGCGCACAGCCTCGACAAGCGGATTGTCGTGAAGGAGATCCTGTCGGCCTCTCCGCCAACCACCCAGGGCGATCCGACTCAGATTCAGGGCGCGCTGCTGAACCTGGCGCTCAACGCCCGGGACGCCATGCCCGAGGGCGGCGAACTCACCCTTGCCACTGAGGTCGTGGAACTTAGCGCAGAGGATTGCCGGATGCCGCCGTTTGACCTCACCCCGGGACGATATATTGCCATTCGGGTGACCGATACCGGCAGGGGGATGGATGCCGACACGCTGTCGCATCTGTACGAGCCCTTCTTTACGACCAAACATGAGGGGGCCGGCACGGGACTCGGACTGGCCGCCGCTTATGGCGCGATCCGCAATCATCATGGCGCCATTACCGTTGGCAGCGTGCCCCACCAGGGCACGACCTTCACGATCTACCTCCCCCTGCATGAGGGCGAAACGCAGGAGGATTCCAAACCGGCGGCCCCCGCATCGCCGGGCGTGGGGCACATTCTGCTTGTTGATGATGAGGAACTGGTGCGCGAGGTCGCCAGTCGCATGCTGCGTTCTCTCGGCTATCGCGTGACCCTGTGCTCGGGTGGCAAGGAGGCTATCGAGATCTACCGCAAAGACCAGCCGAACATTGATCTCGTGATCCTCGACCTGATCATGCCCGACGTCTCCGGACGGGATACCTTCCGCGCCCTGCGCACCATCAACCCCGCGGTGAAGGCCCTCCTCGCGTCGGGACACAGCTTCAACAAGGACATGCAGACCGTGCTCGATGAAGGGGCGTTGGGGCTGATCGAGAAGCCATTCAGCATCGCCGGACTCTCACGTATGATCGCTCAAGCCATGGCATCTTTGGCTCCGTTCTGACACCATCCTCCCATGATAATCGGCGGTGCGGAGGTCCGACGCATCTTAGAGCACGCGCCCGTCGTCTTCGGCAATGCAGATAAGGCGGCTGCTATGGGGGGGGCCTGGAATCCCTGGCCCTGACAGCGGTCGCATGGGCCACACCGGGGTATTTGCTCCGAACCTACAGTGGGTCGGCTCTGACGGCAGCGATGGGGGCGGTTCGAGGTTCATGCCTTCGGGCGAATCAGCTACGCGGCGCCGTCGGGGTTCCATGACGATTGTGTGATGGCCTTGGCGCTCGCGAATCATCGGCGGTGGGAGACGGAGAGTTGCGGGCGGATGCTGACGGTGGGGATGGGCGGGCGGAGACGGATTGTGATGGGGAGGCGAAGGCAGCGGAGTTTGGCGGGGTGACTGGAGACGGGAGTGGGTGGCTGGGCGCCAATAAGACCGCAACGCTTTGCGATGAAATCAGTTACCTAGAACATCCCCATCGCCCATAGAAGCGCCCGCTTGCCTTTCTCTTCCGCATCGGGCGTTGATCCCTTCGCGGATCAATGCCCTTCCGACAGGCGCTTTGATCCTTCAATGACCTTGTGCCAGCCATAGGTGAGCGACACACGGAAGCCATCCATCTGGAGATCGCCCGGATCGCTGTCGTTGACGGTGGACATGTAGCCGAAGGTGAAGGCGAGGTTGTCGTTCACCTGATAACCAAGGGTGAAGCCGAGGCCGAGGGTATCGGTGGCATCGCCTTCTTCGCCGTCGCCCACGGTGGACGCGCCGCCGGTCATCCAGGTCGCATCGAGGGAAGCCCAATGCGTGACCGCCAGATCGCGCGTCAAATGACTTTCGAGCTGAAACATCGGATCCGTGCTGAGTGTTTCACCCAGATAGTCCGTGTTATCGTCGAACAGCCACAGCGATGGCACCGTTTCCAGCGTGGTGCGCTGACCGGGCACCCACGCGCCGAGCTGCCAGACCACCGGCGCGCCCACGCGTCCATACCAGCGGTTCTGGCCGATGTTCAGCGCCCGCTCGCTGTCGTACTCGCCCACTGGGAAGAAGACGTCGGCGATCAGATCCAGTGAGAACTTCGGCTCATACCGCATCATGTCAGGTATCCCCATGATGGCGCTGGGGCCGACCAGATTGATGCCAAACTCCAGCATCGGGTCGCCATAGCCCCTCGCACTCTCGCTGGCCGTCTTGCCACCCGCTTCGATGGTGGAGGACATCCGCCCCATGGTCTCGAGCAAGGCAATCGTGGCGGTGCGATCGAACAGAGGCAGCATCTTGGCCACGCCGACCGTCACGACTTCCGCGTCGATATTGGCCTCGGGCGAGACCACATGGGCCGGGTCGAGGGGATTGGAGTTTCCGCTGATGTCCTGATAGATCACCGGGACAGCGTTGGCGCCAGCCAGGCTTTTCCAATAGAAGCGCGGCGGCGCCTGCGCGAGGGCGAGCATCGGACAGAAGGCCGCCAAGGCGACGAGGGCGAGCGAGCATCGAAGAGTGGTGTTCATAGTTTTCATGGTAGTTCCTCGTTAAGGCTCAGGGTTTCGGGTCCGCCATCATGTCCGCTGGCGGGACGAATTGCTTGCTGGTCATGAGCGGCGGAAAGCCGGCTTCGACTGGGAACCGCTCCGGCATTTTCCGCACCATGCCTTCCGCCATGACGCGGTTGGGCAGGATCACGTTGTTTTCTTTTGCGTATTCATCCCAAAGCGCGACCAGCTCCTTGACCTTCTCAGGCTGTGTGGCCGCGAGGTCGTGATGTTCCGCCACATCCTGCGCCAGATTGAACAGCTCCCACGTTTCCGTGCCGTAGGGCTTGTACTGCCAGCGAATCTTCCAGTCGCCCTGACGAACGGCCCGGTTGCCGAACACTTCCCACGCCGTGTAATCCTTGCTTGAGCGGGGCGTGTCTTCCTTGCCAGCCAGCATGTTGACCCAGGACTTGCCGATCAACGGCGGCGCTTTTGCACCGTTGATCGTCTCCGGATACCGCGCACCAGCCACCTCCAGCAGCGTCGGCATGATGTCGGCCACATGCGCGTAGCCGGCGGTGTTGATGCTGCCCTTGGCGCGTTTGACGATGGGACCGCTCACGATCAGCGCATTGCGGATGCCGCCTTCGGCAAAGTAGCCCTTGTACTGGCTGAACGGCGTCATGGAGACCTGTGCCCACATCGGGCCATAGCCGACATACGAATGCGGATCGCCCCAGGAATTGATATGATTTTGCGACCATGCAATCGAGGCGTAGAGATAATTCTTGGTTCCGGGCGTTCCCGCGATCATCTCGAACAAGTCGGTGCCTTCCGCGCCATTGTCGCCAAAGGTGATGAAGATCGTGTTTTCGTATTCCCCGATCTTCTTCAGATAATTAACCAGCCGCCCGATATGGCGGTCCATGTTTTCGACCATCCCGGCATAGAGTTCCATCTTCCGGCCCAGCATGGCGCTGGCCGCCGGGGCCAGCAGGGTCGGATCCGGAACAAACCACATGCGCTCCGCCAGCGTGGCGTCCTTCGGCATGATGCCCATTTCCTTCTGGCGCTGCAGCCGCTCCGCGCGCACCGCATCCCAGCCCTTGTCGTATTGCCCGACGTACCCGTTGCGCTCGCCGCGCGGCAGGTGATAGGGATCGTGCGGTGCCTGATGCGCGACATAGGCAAAGAACGGCTTGCCGTCACCGCGATTGGCCTCGATGAAGCTGATCATCTTGTCCGTATAGGTTTCCGTGGCGTAATAGTTTTTCGGCAGCTTCGTCAGGTAGCGCCCGTCCTCCGTGTAGAGGGACACGGGCGTATTGGCCGTGAAGTTCAACATGTCCCAGTAACTTCCCGCACCATCGAGCAGGCTAAAGTCGCGCTCGAAACCGCGCGCGGCGGGAATGAGATCCGGCGCCTTGCCCATGTGCCACTTTCCGACCATGTACGTGTGATAGCCGCTGTCCTTCAGCAGTTGCGGCAGCGTCGCCACGCTACGGCTCAGATTGCCTTCATAGCCCGGCTTGCCCATCTGGTTCGGGGCCGTCCATTCACTCATGTTGCCCAGCCCGTTGCGGTGCGTATCCACGCCGCTCAACAGCATCGAGCGGGTGGGTGAACAACTTGCGTGGGTGTAGAACTGCGTGAACCGGACGCCATCGGCCGCCAGCGCATCCAAATTCGGCGTCTTAATCTCGCCGCCGAACGCACCCATGTCCGAGAACCCAAGGTCATCTCCCAGAAGAATGATGATATTGGGCCGCCGGCCTTTGCTTCCCGCTTCCGGGTTTGCGGCACCGGCCGCGCCTGGCGAAACCATCGCGGCAACCGCTGCCATAAGCAGGCAGCGCCGGACGAGTGATAGAGTCTTGTTCATGGTTCTTCCCGTTTCGTTTGGCGCTCGATAACGAGCGATTTCATGGCGCAAACGGTAGCTGAAGGGGGGGTGGAGCGTCAATGCAGAACGCTGAGGAGGACTATCCCCAGGGACAACGGGGTCAGCCCTTGAAATAGCATTTAGCCAATCACGTTCTGCCGCCTGTTTATCAGCCCTGGACGTTCGACATTTCACCCTCACCCCGCCAAACGTCGCTCCCGCCGCCTCCCCGTCACAGTCCTCCTCCGCCCATTCTTCCCCACGGTCAGCTTCCGCCCCGCGCTCTCCGATTCCCACCGTCGATAATTCGCCAGCGCCAGCACACAAGCGTCAGAGGTCGGTTGGGGCACTCTGTCCTTGTGGAGTGATGGCGAGCAGACACTGACGTGTTCCTTGGAGCAGAAGGAACGGCGGAGCGTCCCGTACTCCGGTCTGCTCCAAGCCTACAGCGGGAAGAGACGTGCCAGCGGGCGAATCACGAGACCCGCCCGCTCAGTCATTGAAGGCGGTTTCTGCATTACCCATGACCGGATGGCATGATCCAGCCGACAAGGCGTGAATCGTCTCGGTTTTCATGGGGGATCTTCCTATTCGTTAATAATGGACCATTGGCTGCTCCCGGTTATACAGTGGCCCTTCGTAGACAGTGACGGTCATGGCTCAACAAGTACCTTTGTCGATTTGGGGAACGAGTGGTGAAGGGCAAAGACAACCGGACAATTGCAGAGATCAAGGCGTCAATGCACTGCCCGCACAACTTCAAGTGCTTGGAGGCGTGCCCCAGTGGTCTCTGCAGCGCGCAAGACTACAAGTATCTTGATGACTATGTTGACTGTCTTGAAAAGAACCCGTCAGCGTGTGCATTTGCATTGCCATTCGCAAATGGTTACTTGTGCAAATGTCCGATTAAGGTGCATCTGGTCAAATCGCTGAAAGAGCGCGACCGCACAAGCAAGTCCTAGTCGATTCGTCCGTGGCATGGCTGGCGGTGGCCAACTTGCTCATGCTACCACTGTGGTCTTGGAGCAGACTGACTGATTGTAGGCTGTGGTGAGCGCTGGGTAAGCGCCGAGACTTCCGCAAATGGTCCTTTGTGGAAACCGATGATTGGCTTCCGGAACGTCCTGATGCACGACGACCTGGACGTGATCGCGGGCTGGTTCATGCCGTCCTACCGAACAACCTGGGCTTCATGGCCTCCCTCATGCGCGTATTCGGTCAGTTCCTCTGACGCGTGGTGGTCAGGGTTGTGCCAGGCTGACGCGGTAGGCTTGCCAGCGTGGTGAGAGGGTGGTGTTGGCGGGGAGGCTGGTGAGGATGTCGGCGAGGCAGCGCTCGAAACCGCGCATGATGTGGGAATCGGCGGGGTAGACCTGGCTGGGGGCGAGGATGGCGCGGGCGTGGCTGTGGCCGATGATGCGCTCGAAGTCCGGGCGGACGCCGCAGAGGTAGAGCCGGCCGCCTTCGGACTGGTAAGCATCCGCAAAATCCAGCAACGCGCTCCAGCAGGAATAGTCGATGGAATAGGTGCGCCGCACCCGCAACACGAGATGGCGGGGGCGCTGCGCCGTGGCAATTTCACGCAGCACGCGGCGCAATTCGTGCGCAATGCCGAAGAACAGATCGCCGCTCACGGCGACAGCCACGACGTCGCTGGGGGCGTGGGCTTCGCCCGGCTCGTAGGCGCATTCTTCGAAGTGCCCGGGTCCGGGTTGGATTTCCGCCAGGTGCAGTTCGCGGGTGCGCTTCAGGTGGATCAGGGCGGCGGCCAGCATACCGGTGAAGATGCCATACTCGATCTTGATGAGCACGGTGGTCAGGCAGGTCAGCACCAGCACCCCCGCATCGGCCCAGGACGTCTGGACGACGCGCCAGATGCGTCTGAAATCCACGAGCTTGATCCCGATGTAGATGAGCATGCCGGCCAGCGCGCTGATGGGGATGCGGTTCAGCAGGCCGGGGGCCAGAAGGAGCGCCAGCGCGGTGAATCCCGCAAAGTAGACGTTGGCGAGGCGCGTGCGGGCGCCCGTGCATTCGAGGAGCATGGAGCGGCTGAAGGAGCCGGAGCCGGGAATGCCCTGCAGGAAGGCCGCCACGACGTGGGACAGCCCCTGGCCAATGAACTCCTGATCGAAGTCGATTTCCTCGCGGTGTTTGAGCGCGAGCGACTGGCCGATGGAAACGGCCTCGATGAGGCCGATGATGGCGACGGCCAGCGCGCCGGGCAGCAGGACGTGAATGACGGCGAGATCCAGGCAGGGCCAGGTGGGGACGGGCAGAGTGGAGGGCAGTGGAACGACGTCGCGCACGAGGGGGACGGCGAGGGTGGGGCTCAAGAGGCTGGAGGCGATGGCCGCGAGGGCTAGCGCGATCAGCGCCACGGGAATGCGGCGGGAGATGCGATCGGTCGCGAACATGATGGCGGCGACGGAGAGTCCGATGGCCAGCGTGGCGGGGTTGATGTCAGTCGCGCGTCCGACGATATCCACCAGGCGCTGCGGGAACCAGGCGATGTGCGAGGGTTCGACGCCGAGGAGGTGGTGCAGTTGCCCGAAGGCAATGAGGATGCCGGCCCCGACCGTGAAGCCGAGGAAAGCGGATTCGGGAACGAACTCGACGAGCACGCCCATGCGCAGGAGGCCGAGGGCGAGGCGGAAGAGGCCGACGAGGAGCGTCATGGTATAGACGATGGTGAGGAGGCGGGGATCGTGGATGAAGGGGGCGACGGCGGCGGCGGTCAGCAGGGCGGCGGAGTTGGTAGGGCCGGTATTGAGGAAGCGCGAGCTGCCCCAGAGGGCGGCGATGGCGGACATGACCATGGCGGCAAAGAGGCCATGCGCGGGCGGGACGCCAGCGAGAAGGGCGTAGGCGATGGCCTGGGGGACGGCGAAGATGGCCACGGTGAGACCGGCCTGCAGGTCAGCGCGCAGGGACGCGGCATTATAGGCGCGCAGTTCGGGGATGAAAGGACGAAGGGCTTGCCAAGCGTGGCGGCCGTGAACGTGCATACCGGGCAAATTTAGCAGGGAGCGGCCGGGGCGGGCGAGGGAAACCTGTTCAGTGCCGTCGGGACGGCGTGAGGCGGGGGAGGCCATGTGACACCCGCCACATCGTAGCGTGGCGGCACGTGGACCGGCGGGGCGATGCGTCGGCTCGTCACGTGCTTGCAAATGGCGCTAGGTGTCAGCGAGTGGTAGATTCACACCAATGCCCGCGCCCGGAGGTCACGGGCCACCTTGGAGGCGGCTAAGGATGCATGCGGATGTGAGGAGGTTGGGGTGAGGAATGGGAGCGGGATTCGGGAGGTGGGGGCGCAGCGGCTGGATATTCCGCTGTTCGAGCCGTTTGGAATTTCGGGCGGCGCGCAGGCGGTGGCGCGCAATGTGCTGGTGACCGTGGAACTGAAGGACGGGACGCGTGGCTATGGCGAGGCGGCGCCGTTTCCCGCCTTCAATGGCGAAACCCAGGCGGGCGCCGAGGCGGCCGTGGCGTCGGTTCGGGGGCAACTGGAGGGCGGTGATGTGCGCGAGTGGCGAGCCTTGGCGGCCCTCTTGCGGACCCATCTGAGCGCGTCGGGCTCTGCGCGCTGTGCCATCGAGACGGCCGTGCTGGATGCGCTGACCCGCCAGGCCGGGATGCCGATGTATGTTTTTTTCGGCGGCGTCTCGCAGGCTTTGGAAACCGACATGACGGTCGCCACGGGCGACGCGGAGGCGGCAGCGAGCGCGGCACGGAATATCCTGCAGCGCGGCATCTCCACGATCAAGGTGAAGATTGGCGCCGGGGACCGGGCGCTCGATTTGGAACGCCTCATGGCCATTCGCGCCGCGGCGCCGGATGCGCCATTGATACTCGACGGCAACGGGGGCATGCAGGCCGAGGAGGCGCTGGAGTTGACGGCCGCCCTGCGGATGAACGGCATCGTGCCGATGCTGCTGGAGCAGCCCGTGCCCGGCGACGACTGGCAAGGCATGCGCAAGCTGGCCACGCTCAGCGGCATCCCGGTGGCGGCAGACGAAACGGCCTCGAGCGCGGTCAACGTGATGCGGCTGGCGGCGGAGGGCGCGGCTCAGGTGGTCAATATCAAGCTGATGAAGGCGGGCGTCGTGGAGGCGCTGGATATTGTCGCGGTGTGCCGGGCGGCGGGCCTGCGCCTGATGATCGGCAGCCTGGTGGAGTCCGTACTGGGGACCACCATGTCCGCGCATTTTGCGGCGGGGCAGGGCGGGTTCGAGGTCGTGGACCTGGATATGCCGATGTTCCTGGCGGAGAATCCGTTTGTGGGTGGCTTCGTGCAGCACGGTGCGCGCTTGAACTTGGCGCATATTGAGTCTGGGCATGGCGTGAGGCCGATGGGTGATGGGTGATGGGGAGCCTTTGGAGGGCACGGCGCGGAACCCTCCGGGGGAAGGGATCGGGAGCACATGGATATTCTGGCGCATGCGGTTTACGGGGCGACGGTTTGCAGCCGGACGGGGCTGGGCGGGGGGCGGCAGGGCGGCGGTCAGCCCTGGTGGCGCGACCGGACGATCTGGCTGGCGCTGGGGTTTGGCGTGCTGCCGGATGCGGTGTCGATGGGGCCGTCGTTCGTGGCGTACTGTATGGCGGGGATGCCGGACAACTTCTTTCACCAGTTTGGCGGGAATGGCATCACGCTTTACCGGTGCATGCACAGCCTGGTGATTGGGCTGGCGGCGGTGGCGATTCTGCGTGTGGCGCGAAAGGGGCTGGCCTTACCAGCGCTGGCCTGGCCGCTGCATGTGGCGATGGATGCCGTGACGCACGCGGATGGAAAATTCGGGACCACCGTGCTTTATCCGTTCTCGACGTGGATGTTTCCGGGGGTGCGCTGGTGGGAGCATCCGGGCGTGGTGTGGGGATACTGGCTGGCGCTGACGCCGATCTGGATGGGGCTGATGGTGTGGCGGAGAGGGGGAAGGGTGATCGGTGGTCGGTGATCGGTGTTCGGTGTTCGGTGGACACAGGGGGGCGGGGTTTGTAGCATGGAGGCAGGCGAGGGAGACCCATGTATACGAAGCAGCACTATCGGCGGCGGGGATTTTTCAACAAGGTGGTGAGCGGGTTCTGGTCCCTGGTGTCGCTGGCCCTGACCATCGTGGTCATCTACTGGCTGGTGCGCATGGGCGCGGCGTGGCTGCGCGAGATGAACACGGCGATCGAGCCGTAAATGCCAAGGCGGGCTGACACCCGCAGGCGCCGGCAAGCGGCGCCCCTACACCTGGAAAGTCTCACTGCTTGTCGGCCATGCGCTGCAGGATGGCGGGCAGTTTCTTGGTGCGAATGGACTGCGCGATGGCCGTGATGCCGAGGGCCTCGATGGCCGGGGCGAAGCCGGGTTCGATCGTCAGCAGGAATTCCTTCAGCTTGGCCGGGTCGCCGCACAAGGCTCGCGCTTCGAGACACTCGTCGGGCATGAGGCTGATGCGGTACTGAGTGTCATCCACCTCGGTCATATACAGCCCGCAGCCGGTATCCCCGCAGAGTTCGATCACGAGTTCGTTGGCCATCGTACGTCCTCCCGCCTTGTTAACGATCCGTAGAGGAAAGCGGAAATGCGGTCTGGCGTCAATTGGGCATTCGGGAGGGCGGAGCGGAACGTGGGAGGGGGAACGGTTTGGTCCGCGTGTCGCGTGCAAGGTTCGGGGAGCGGGAGCAGGATGCACCCGCCACCATAGGGGGGGAGGCGACGAATCAGATCCGCCTTCGTTCTGAACTACGGCGGACACGTACCCGCGCCCCTGGTCGCGCAGAGAGCGTTACGCGGGCGAACGGTCGCCGTTGCCGTTTACGGCAGGGCGCCGAGGATGATGACAGAGGGTTCGGGGGCGCGGCGGGCGGAGTCGTAGAGGGCGGCGATCTGCGTGCTGTAGAGCGCCTTATTGTAGAACGCCAGTTCGTCAATCTGGCCGCGAAAGGGCAGGGTGGCGCTGTCGGCGGCATTGGTGCCGACGGGTGTGGCGCCGATGACGATGGGCCATGGCGAGGGGGCGACCGACGTGTGGCCCTGATTGTGCGTGTACCCGTACCAGGCGCGCTGGCCGTTGACGTAGAGTTCGAGCAATCCGTTGAAGCCGCCGTGCATCCCGTCGGTGCGCAACACCAATGCCACGTGCTGCCAGGAGTTGTTGAGGAAGGCCTGTGTCAAATCCCATCCCGGGGGCGGCAGCGAGCGCGTCAACCCATCGTCGCGGTCGCTGCGAAAGTGGAGCAGGCCACGCTCACCAACCGTCAGGGCCATCTGGGCGTTGGTGTCGAGGGCGGGCCGCCAGAGGATGGTGGCACCGGGTTGCTGGTTGGGTTCGCCCTTGATCCAAAGCGTGATGGTGAAGGCGTCGGGGTTGCCGGCGGCAATATCGAGTGCGGGCGCGGCGGGAATTTCCAGAACGGGGGCCGCGGCGGTGCCGTCGAGCGTCAGGCAGGAGTTGAGGCGGGAGAATCCAGTCCATCCGGTCTGATTGCGGTCGGCGGCGCGCGGGCCCGGCTGGCCGAGGGCAAGCGGGTCAAGGCGGAGGTAGCGCGCGGCGGGTGGGGCGGCAGGATTGGTGGCGAGATTGGCGGCGGGCTGGTCGGGCGCGGATTCGTCGAGCGCAAAATAGGCCACGGGGTGGTAGGCGAGGGCTTGCTCGCGGTAGAGGGAATCGTCCGCGGCTCGCACGGCGTGGGCGGCAAGCAGCGTCGCGGCCATGGCGATGAGGATGTGCCAGCGTGGCGATTTCATGGTGAGATTCGGATCGTACCCAAAAAAGTTTTGACTGGCGAGGCGCAACGGGGGCCAACGGCTGGCGCCGGCGGCTACATCGGGGCGGCGAAGAAGGGCGACGGTTGCCGGCTGGGGGTGTTGGACGTATGATGGCAGTGATGCACACGCGCAGGGATTCAGTGCTGGGGTCACGGCCAACCCTTGGACGGCTGGCGGTGGCCGTCGTGGCGGCGTGGTGGATGAGCGCGCTGAGTGGAGCGGCCTATTACCAGGTGCCGGACGAGGAGTTGGAGCGCTGGTGGAAGGGCTGGAACATCGAGCGCATCGAGGACGGGCGGGTGACGCCCGACAAGCTTCGCGGCGGCACGGTGTATTTTGTCACGGGTTTTGGCAGCAACAATGCCGCGTACTACGCGTACGTGCCGACGGGCTATTCTGTCGACGCGCCGAAACCGGCGGTGTTGGCATTCGATCCGGCCGGCAACGGCAAATCACCCATCATGAAATTCCTGCCGTCGGTGGAGGAGCGCGGGTGGGTGGTGATGGGGATTCATGGCGTGGGCAACGCGGCGCCGGACAACAGCGAGCTGATGATCTGGGATTGCGTCCGTCACTTCCGGGAATGGTTTCCACACGACCGGACGCGGGAATACATGGCGGGGTTGTCGGGCGGGGCGTGCAGTGCATTTTTTCATGCGCGGGGGTATTGGGGGGAGATTGCCGGCGTCTTCAGTTGTGAAGGGTGGCTGTGCGATTACGACGAGCACACGTACTTTCCGGAGCACCTGGCGGTGGCCAATCTGAACGGGACGGCGGGCTGGTCGCCGCGCTCGGCAGCCGATTCGAAGGACGAGCCGTACTTTGCGGCGACGGGCGTGCGTAGCGCGTATTTTCTGTTCGAGGGAGAGCACCAGTGGCCCACGCCGGAGGCGATCGACGGCGCCATGGATTTTTTTGACCGGGACTTTGCGGAGGTGGGCTATCGGCGGGTGCGGCCCGATGCGGTGGCCGTGGCCGGGGAGATGCTGAGCGGCGCGCGCGCAGCGCTGACGGCGGGGCAGTACACGCCGGCGGCGACACAGGCGCTGGCCATTTTGCAGGAGTACGCCTACACGCCCGCCGTGGATGGTGCGATCGAGATGGTGGCCGACATTTTTTCGGACGATGTGCGTCGCGTGCAGGTGTCGATGGAGGCGACCGCGGAGGCGCAGACTCAGTTGGCGCGGATCGCGCTGCAGCGGGGATTGATCATGCGAACCGCATTTCCGCCGCGCTTCGCGAGGGCCTTTTTTGAGGCGGCGGTGCTGCTGGATCCGCGCAATACGGAGGCGTTGGCGCGATTAGCGGACAGCCTGCTGGGGCGGGAGACGGTGAGCAGCGCGGACTTGCGGCGGGCGCAGGAGTTGGCGCGAGAGGCGCGCGAGTTGGCGCCGGCGTTCTGGTACACGTGGTTTGCGCTTGGGCGCGTGGCACAACGCGAGGCGGATTTTGCACGGGCGGATGCTTGCGTCGAGATCGGGCGCGGCTTTACCACGAACCATTACGATCCGTTCAAGCGCAAGGAGGCGGTGCTGGACTGGTTGCGGGAGGGGCTGCCGCCGGAGGCAGAGCGGGCGCTGGCGTTGCCGCTGGTGGCGACATTTGACGGCCTTGCGGGCGGGGGGCCGTTGGAGGCGTTGCCGGGGTGGTACGTGCCGGCGGGGGCGGCCACGGTCGACGGTCCCGAGGCGATCACGGGGGCAAATGCGTTGCGCGTGGATGGAACGGATGGGGTGGCGCGAGTGAATTTTCGGGCGGGCGACGCGTCGGATGTGTGGATTGATATGTACGTGCAGGCGGTGCGGCGCGCGGGGCCGCCGGCGGCGAGCGTGTTTCCCGCATATCCGTATGCGTTTGGCTTCGACGCGGCGGGGGCGCTGGTGGCGCGTGATGGCGATGGCTGGCGAGCGGCGGAGGCTGTTGCGGCTCCGAGCGGGGCTTGGTCGCGTGTCACGATTCACAGCCGGCGCGAGGACGGGCGCTATGACATCTACTACAACGACGACCTGGCGCTGGCGGATCTGGCGTTGGCGGGGGACCGCGCAGATTGGGACTTTCTGGCCTTTGAAGGGCAGGGCGACGGGGCGCCCTGGGTTGTCGACCGGGTGAGTGTGGGCGGGGGGCGGCCGCCGCGGGATGCGGATTTGGACACGCTGCCGGACGGTTGGGAGCACGGGTGGGGGCTGGATGGATTTGTGGCGGAGGGGGCGGGCGGGGCGAACGGGGATCCAGACGGCGATGGATTAGCGAACTTTGCGGAGTATGAGGCGGGCACGTCGCCGACGCGAGCGGACACGGATCAGGACGGTATGGCGGATGGGGCGGAGCTGGCGCACGGGTTTGATGCGCTGACGCGCGGGGACTTTGAGTCGATGGCGCTGCCGGCGCGCATTTTGGCTGAGGACTGCCGTGCGTCGGGGTGGTCGACGGCGGACGGCACGCACGCGGACGTGACGGCGACGGACCGGACGGCCGGGCGCGCGTTGCGGCTGGGGCCAAGCCTGGGGCGGTCCGCCATCACTCGCTACTTTGCGGCGGGGCCGAAGACGGTGGTGTGGCTGGAACTGACGGTGCGGCCGACGCCGGGGGCCACGCCCTCGTTTACAGAAGCAATGAAGACCGGGGCCGCGCTTTTATATCTGGGGAGCGAGGGACGGTTGGTGGCTTATGACGGGCGGCGCGACCGGCGGGATTGGGTGGTGCTCAATCACGTTCCGGTGCCTGAGGATGGTTGGATTACGGTGCGGGTGCGACTGGACTATCGGGCAAAGACGTGGTCCGTGTGGTACGAGGGTGAACTTTTAGCTGATGGGCTGGGCTTTGCGAATCCGCTGAAGACGGAATTTTCATCCATCACGTTTCAGGGGACGGGCTGGATCGAGAGTATGGCCGCGAGCGCCGCCGGGCCGGATGCCGATGGGGATGGCATTCCGGATGACTGGGAGCAGGCCTTTTTCGGGGGGGTGGAGAAGGCGTCGCGCGGCAGCGATGCCGATGGCGACGGGTTTCCGGATGCGTCGGAGTATTTGGCGGGGACGGATCCGCACGATGCCGGGGACTTGTTGCGGATCGTGGGGGTGAACGTGGAGGGTGAGCGGTTGGTGCTGACGTGGCAGGCCAAGCGCGAGAACTACGAGGGGAATCCGATTTCGTACCATCTGCTGCGGATGCGACAGTTGGGGGATCAGGCGCTGCCGCCAGTGCGATGCGACGTGCAGGTGGACGGGACGACCTGCGCTTACGAGATGACGAATGCGCTGGAAGCGGCGCAGGAATTTTATCGCGTCGAGGTCGATCCCAGCCTGCGGGGACCGGGGAGCCAGGGGGACGATCCGTCCAGCCGCCAAGGGCCTGAGCTTGACATGCGCTGACGAGCGGGGCGCCAGAAAGAGCCCGCGTGGCCCGGGGCCCCACCCGCCTCATCCAACTCGGGAAACACTGGCGGGCTTTGAGTCTTTGGGGGGGATCCTGTAGAATTCCGGGATGGGAGAAGGATTCATTCGGATCGAGGGGGCGCGGCAGAACAATCTCAAGGGGATTGACCTCAAGCTGCCGCTGCAAGAACTGATCGTGATTACGGGGGTCAGCGGGTCGGGCAAGTCCTCGCTGGCGTTCGACACGATCTATGCGGAGGGGCAGCGGCGGTACGTGGAGACGTTCTCGCCTTACGCGCGCCAGTTCCTGGAGCGCATGGACAAGCCCAAGGTGGACCGCATCGAGGGCATTCCGCCCGCCATCGCGATCGACCAGACCAACCCGGTGCGCACGTCACGCTCGACCGTCGGGACGATGACGGAGCTGAACGACCACCTCAAGCTGCTCTTCGCGCGGGCGGCGTCGCTGCATTGCCGGCAGTGCGGGCAGCCGGTGCGGCGGGACACGCCGGTGACGGTGGCGACGGCGGTGGTGGGCGCGGCGTGGGCGGAGGGGGTTCAGGGGGGCGGGGAAACGCTCGACTTTCAACGTTCAGCAAACCGCACGTCCGCCGTCATCAGTTTCCCGGTTCAGGTGCCCACGAACTTCACGACGGCGGAGGTGCTGGCGCTGCTGGAGAAGCAGGGGTATCGACGGGTGCGCGAAGTGGGCGAGGGGCGGCTGGAGGTGATCCAGGACCGGGTGGCGGCGGATGCGGCGCATCGCGGGCGGATCGTCGAGGCCGTGGAAGCGGCCTTCAGGCACGGACAGGGGCGCGCCCACGTGACGTTCGGTGAGGGCGACTTGGCGCACGTGCGCCGTTTCTCGGCGGATCTGCACTGCGCGGACTGCGACATCCACTACCGCGACGCCGTGCCGAGTCTCTTCTCATTCAACTCGCCCATCGGGGCCTGCGAGACCTGTCGCGGATTTGGGCGGGTGATCGGCATCGACTACGGGCTGGTGGTTCCGGACGAGACGAAGACGCTGGCGGGCGGGGCGGTCAGGCCGTGGCAATCGCCGAGCAGCGCGGAGTGTCAGACGGACTTGATGCGGTTCGCGAAGCGGCGTGGCGTGCCGACGGATGTGCCATGGAGGAATTTGAGCGAGGCGCACCGCCAGTGGGTGCTGGAGGGCGAAGGCGAGTGGGAGGGCGGTCACTGGTACGGCGTGAAGCGCTATTTTTCGTGGCTGGAGACCAAGGCCTACAAGATGCACATCCGGGTGCTGCTGTCGAAGTACCGCTCGTACAATGCGTGCCCGACCTGCCAGGGGGCGCGGCTGAAGCCGGAGGCGATGCTGTGGAGGATCGGTGCGGGGGGACTTCCACGCGGGGGTGATCAGGGACTCAGGAAGGCAGGAAACGGACAGGGCGCTGGGGCGGATCAGGTCCCTGATTTCCTGAGTTCCAGATCCGCCGCTGCGGACTCGGTGCCGCCCGGGGGGTACCATGTCCACGACATCATGCTCATGCCAATCGATGCGTGCCGGGCGTACTTCGATGGGCTGCGGTTGCCGGCGCCGTTGGACGAGGCGGCTGACGTGTTGCTGGGGGAAATCCGCACGCGGCTGGGGTACCTGGTGGACGTGGGGCTGGGCTATTTGACGCTGGACCGGCAGTCGCGGACGCTGAGTGGCGGCGAAGTGCAGCGCATCAACCTGACGACGGCGTTGGGAACGGCCCTGGTGAACACGCTGTTTGTGCTGGATGAGCCGAGCATTGGGCTGCATTCGCGGGATATCCGGCGGCTGATTGGCATTTTGAAGCGGCTGCGCGATGCAGGCAACACGCTGATCGTGGTCGAGCACGACCCGGAAGTCATCCGTGCGGCGGACCGGCTGATCGACATGGGTCCCGGGCCGGGGGAGCGCGGGGGCGAGATTGTGGCGGAGGGCACGCTCGCGCAGGTGCTGGCGGACAAGGCGTCGCGGACGGCGGGGTATTTGCGTGGGGACCTGCGGGTTGGCGGGGGTGGGGCGGGGGCACCTGAGAAGGGACGTCGGGCGGCTCGGCCGGAGGCCTCGCCCCACCTTGCGGACGCGGGTGAAGGTGAGCCTGCGTTGATGATTCTGGGGGCGGCGGAGAACAATCTCAAGTCGATCGACGTGCGGATACCGCTGAACCGGCTGGTGGGGATCAGCGGGGTGAGCGGATCGGGGAAGTCGACGCTGGTGGAGGATATCTGCTACCGCGGGTTGCGCAAGCGGCTGCACAAGCCGGCGGACGTTCCGGGCGCGCACGCGGACATCACGGGTGCCGAGTGGCTTGATGACGTGGTGATGGTGGATCAGTCACCGATTGGCAAGACGACGCGGTCCAACCCGGCGAGCTACGTGGGCGCGCTCGATGGCATCCGCAAGCTGTTCGCGCAGGAGCCGCTGTCGCTGGAGCGTGGATACACGGCGGGCACGTTCAGTTTCAATTCGGGCAACGGGCGCTGTCCCACGTGCGCCGGCAATGGGTTTGAGCACGTGGAGATGCAGTTCCTGAGCGACGTGTACATCCGCTGTCCGGATTGCGACGGCACGCGGTATCGGGCGGAGGTGCTGGAAGTCAGGATATTGAAGATTGAAGATCTAAAATTGGAAAACGGCGGAGGGGCGCGGACGCACCAGACGGCGAAGTCAATGGCCGATGTGCTGGAGATGACGGTTAGCGAGGCGTGCGCGTTCTTCGCGGGCCAGGCGTCGATTGTGGCGGCGCTCGAGCCGCTGGAGGCGGTGGGGTTGGGGTATTTGCGGTTGGGGCAGCCGGTGCCGACATTAAGCGGAGGCGAGGCGCAGCGCCTGAAGTTGGCGGGGCATCTGGTGCAGTCCGCCGAGGGGCCGAGAGCCCCGGGCGGCACGCTGTTCCTGTTCGACGAGCCCACGACGGGCCTGCACTTTGACGACATTGCGGTGCTGCTGCGGGCGCTTCGCCGGCTGATCGCGGCGGGGCATTCGGTGCTGCTGATCGAGCATAACCTGGATGTGCTGGCGGCGGCGGACTGGCTGATCGACCTGGGGCCGGAGGGGGGCGAGGCTGGCGGGCGCGTCGTGGCGGAGGGGACGCCGGCGGATGTGGCGAAGGTGATGGCGAGCCATACGGGGGAAGCGCTGCGGCGGGGAGGTGTGGGAGCGGGGAAGGGAGCGGGGGAAAGGGGGGAGGGGAACGTTCAACGTTCAACGGGGGGAGAGGCGGGGCGGGGCAATGCCATCGAGGTGCGGCACGCGCGGGAGCACAACTTGCGGAACATTTCGGTGAAGATTCCGCGGGATGCGTTTACGGTCATCACGGGCATCAGCGGGAGCGGCAAGAGCACACTGGCCTTTGACATTCTGTTTGCCGAGGGGCAGCGGCGCTACTTGGAATCGCTGAACGCGTATGCGCGGCAGTTCGTGCAGCCGGCGGCGCGGCCAGATGTGGACGCCGTGACGGGCATCCCTCCGACGGTGGCGATCGAGCAGCGGACGAGCCGGGGCGGGCGCAAGAGCACCGTGGCGACGGTGACGGAGATCTATCATTTTCTGCGGCTGTTGTTCTGCAAGATCGGAACGGCGCACTGTCCGGACTGCCAGATACCGATCGAGCAGCAATCGTTGGACGCGATCATGGTCAGCGTGTTGAAACGCCATCGGGGGCGGACCGTGAGCTGCCTGGCTCCGCTGGTGACGGCGCGCAAGGGAATCTACAAGGATCTGGCGCAGTGGACGCTGAAGCAGGGGTTTTCGCACCTGCGGGTGGACGGCGAGTTGCTGCCGACGGCGGCGTGGCCGCGGCTGGACCGGTTCAAGGAGCACACGATCGAGCTACCGGTGGCGACGTGCCGCGCGGAGCCGGGGGCGGTCTTGTCGGCGGCGCTGGCGCGGGCGGTGGAATATGGGAACGGGGCGGTGCGGGTGGTGCAGGAGGGGCAGGGATGGCGTTCAACGGTCACGGCCGAAAAGGGGTCGAGGGCGGACGTGGATTTGTATTCCACGCGGCGTGCGTGCGTGAAGTGCGGTCGCAGTTTTGAGGAGCTGGACCCGCGCTTGTTTTCGTTCAATTCCAAGCACGGGTGGTGCGGTGCCTGCTATGGCACGGGGCTGCAACTCCGGGGGTTTGACGATCAGCAGACGGGCGAGGAGATTTGGTGGAACGACTGGTTTGAAGGCGTGGAGCGGGCGTGCCCGACCTGTGCGGGGCAGCGTTTGCGCCCGGAGGCGCTGGCGGTGCGCTTTCGGGGGCATTCGATCACCGATTTGACGCGGCATTCGATAGCCGAGGCGTCGTCGGTATTTCGCGGGCTGCGGCTCAAGGGGCGCGAGGCGGAGATTGCGCGGGATCTGCTGGCGGAAATCGGGTCGCGGCTGGCATTCCTGAAGGATGTGGGGCTGTCGTACCTCGCCCTGGACCGGTCGGCGCCCACGCTCAGTGGCGGGGAAGCGCGGCGCGTGAGGCTGGCGTCGCAGCTTGGCTCGACGCTGCGGGGTGTGTGCTACATCCTGGACGAGCCGACGATCGGCCTGCATGCGCGCGACAACCAGATGCTGCTGGACACGATTGCGCAGCTGCAGGGCAAGGGCAACACCGTGGTGGTGGTGGAGCACGACGAGGACACGATCCGGCGGGCGGAGCACGTGATTGACCTTGGGCCGGGGGCGGGCGTGCAGGGCGGGCACATCGTGGCGCAGGGAACGGTGGCGGCCGTGATGCGGGCGCAGGACTCCCTGACGGGGCGATTTCTGAGCGCGCCGCTGCAGCATCCGCTACCCGGGCGGACGATGCGGCCGGTGGCGGCGGCGGGGGCGTCGATCCGCGTGGTGGGGGCGACGCTGCACAATTTAAAGAGGGTAACGGTGGCGTTTCCGCTGGCGCGCTTTGTGTGCGTGACGGGCGTGAGCGGGAGCGGGAAGAGCACGCTGGTGCGCGATGTGTTGCATGACAATCTGCGGCAGGCGGTGCGGGCGGGGAAGGGGCGGGGGGGGAGCGCGGGTCGGATACCCGCGCCACGGCGGAAGGGGGCGGGGTGGAAAGGGTGTCGGGAGATCAAGGGGGCAGAGGGGGTGGCGCGGGTGCTGGAGGTGGACCAGACGCCGATCGGCAAGACGCCGCGTTCGTGTCCGGCGACATACATTGGATTCTGGGACGACATCCGGCGGCTGTTTGCCGCGACCCCGGAGGCGAAGCTGCGCGGGTACACGGCGAGCCGGTTCTCGTTCAACGTGGCGGGCGGGCGTTGCGAGGCGTGCGAAGGGCAGGGGCGGCAGACGATCGAAATGAGCTTCCTGCCGGACGTGTCGGTTTCGTGCGAGGGGTGCGGCGGGGCGCGCTTCGCGCGCGAGACGCTGGATGTGCAGTACGGCGGGCGCCACATTGGGGACGTGTTGCGCATGAGCGTGGACGAGGCGGTGACGTTCTTCAGCGCGCACCGTTCGATAGCCCATGCCCTGCAGCTGCTGCAGGATGTGGGGCTGGGGTATCTGACCCTGGGGCAGCCGAGCCCCACGCTCAGCGGCGGCGAGGCGCAGCGCATCAAGCTGGTGACGGAGTTGGCCAAGGTTCGCGACGCGGCAGGGGCCACGTCGCGAACCTTGTACGTGCTCGACGAGCCGACGATCGGGCTGCACATGGCGGACGTGGAGCGGCTGATCCGGGTGTTGCACCGGTTGGTGGACGGCGGGCACACCGTGGTGGTGATCGAGCACCATCTTGATATCATTGCCGAGGCGGATTGGATCATCGACCTGGGGCCGGAGGGAGGCGAGGGCGGTGGGCGGGTGGTGGCGGCGGGGCCTCCCGGGAAGGTGGCGCGGGCGGGGAAGGATTCGCGGACGGCGGGGTTTCTGAGACGATTTCTGGCGGAACGGAGGGCGGGCTGATGCGCACGAGAATCTGGCTGGCGGCGCTGCTGGCATGGGGGGTGATGGTGGGGGGCGGCTCGCCACAGGCGGCGGAGTCGGCGGCATTCGTCGTGACGGTGGTGGTGCCGCGCGGAGACACGTATGCGGAGCCGGCGGAAGGCGTGCTTGTGATGACGCGGCAGCCGGTGGTCTTTCATGTTCGGGTCTTGAACACGGCGGGGGAAACAAAGCAGGTGCAAGTGGATCTGGCCAGCGCCTGCGCGTTGGAGTTGACGGACACGAACGGACGCACGCGTCTGGTGACCCGCAAGCGGGCGCCGGGTGCGGACGCGGGCGGTGAGGTGCCGGTACAGAGTCTCGTGGACGGCCTGGCGGCGATGGTGACGATTCCGTTCGATGCGGCGGGCTGGGATGGTGTCCCCGAGCTTGCGCCGGGAGCGCCGCAGCAGTTTGATGTGCGGGCCGTGTACCGGAGTGTGAATGGCCTTACGACGTATTCGAAGGCGTACACCGTGATTGTGCGGCTGTGATTGCGGGCGACGGACGTTGCCCCGGCAACGTCGCATCGGTTAGGCGACGGGCGGAGGACTGAGGAGGGAGTCGAACATGACGTGGGTCAGGCGGTTGCTTGTTGGTCTGTTGGCGATTCTGGTGGTGGTGGCGCTCGTGGCCAATTTCTATCTGGGTTCGCTGGTGAAGGTGGCGGTGGAAACGGCCGGTCCGGCGATCATGGGCGTGCCGGTGCATCTCAAGGAGGCGCACTTTCGACTGCTGCGCGGCCACGTCACGTTGCAGGGGTTCGTCCTGGGCAACCCCGTGGGGTTCAGGACGGAGCATGCGATCAGCGTGGACGAGATCGTCGTGGATTTGAGCGTCCGGTCGCTGTTGGGCAAAACGCTGGTGATCAAGCGGATTTACGTCAAGGCGCCGGTGATCACCTACGAGCTGGGGCTGGGGCAGAGCAACATCGGGCGCATCCTGGAACAGCTCGAGGGGGCGGAGCCGGCGGCCAAGCCCGGGCAACATGAGGCGGCGGCACGGGGCGGCAAGAAAGTGATCATCGACGATTTTCTGATCGAGGGTGGCCGCGTGCAACTCAGTGCGAAGGTCGCGATGGGGGCGGCCGCACCGATCCCGCTGCCGAGGATTCACCTCACGGGCATCGGCCGGGAGGCGGGGAGCGAGGGGGCGAGTCCGGTACAGGTCATCAAGCGCGTCTTCGGGGCGATCGTGCATGCGGTGACGGGGGTCGTCACGGGATCCGCCAAGCTGGTGGGTGACGGCGTGGAAGCGGTTGGCAAGGGGGCGGTCAAGGCGGCAGACGCCCTTGGGGACGGGGCCGGGAAACTGTTGGGCGGGTTGAAGGACCTGGTGCCGGGCCAACAGGGGCGGTGAGCGTGATCAGGCCTTTGGGTCGTTTGTCATGCGGACGACGGTCTTGTTGCGGCCGCCGCTCTTGGCTTCGTAGAGGGCCATGTCGGTGCGCTTCATGAAGGCGAAGTAGGTGTCCTGCGCCAGCAGTTGCGTGACGCCGAGGCTGAGGGTGATGTGCACGCCTTTCGGCATCGTGACCGATGACGTCTTAACGCGCAGCCGTTCCGCGAGGGCGTAGGCTTCGTCCACAGCCGTGTTTGGTGCGAGGAGGAGGAATTCCTCGCCCCCGAGGCGCACAGGCAGATCTTCGCTGCGGCAGGATTCCTTCAGCAGGGCCGCAAACTCACGCAGGACTTCATCGCCGGTATCATGGCCGTGCGTATCGTTGACGGATTTGAAGCGATCGATGTCGATGCCGATGAGTGCGAGAGGCTGGCGATGGCGGCGTGCGACCGCCATGGCGGCGTCGAGGGCTTCGGCGAAGCGGCGGCGGTTGGCGAGGTTGGTGAGGGGATCGACGCGGGTCAGCTCCCGAATGGTTTCATTGGCCTGCTCGAGATCGGCATTTCGTTTGCGCAGTTCAAGGGTGAGGGTGGCCAGTTCGTTGGTCATGAGCGACATGCGCTCGAGCGATTCCGTCTCGTTCGCGGCGAGGCGTTCGCCGATGAGCAGGTAGCCGGTGCCGTCCGGATGCAGGTGGCAGTGATAGGTGCGTTGGGTGGGGCGGATTTTGGCTGTGAACGACACGGGCAGCTCGGCGATGGCCGTGGCGAGCAGGGAGCAGTCGCGCCCATCCGGCCCGCCTACAAAGCGTCCGATGGATTCACCGATGGCCGCCTCCGGGTTCGGCATCTGGTTGAGAAAACTGTGGCTGGCGGTGAGAATCGTGTGATTCGCCGCGTAGCGGACGAGAAAAACGCCCTCGGATGTGGCCAAGTAGTGACAGAAGGCGTCGAGGTGTTGCGGCAGCAGCAGGTCACTCATGGGTGGGGAAGGCCTTGAAGCTGACCGACATTATGGTTCGAACCCGTTGCTTCGAAACCGTTCAGGAAGAAGTGTAGCACGCACCCGGGAAATAGAAAGCGCAAAGGGATTCGGCGCGTCGGCTCCTTTCGCGCCAAGGGCGGCAGGCATCAGTCGATCCCATTCAAGCGGTAGAAGCGCTTGGGCATGACGACGGCGTTGGTGTCGATGAACGAGACGGTGGAACCGCTCGCCGTGACGGTCCCCAGGGACAGCCAGTTGGTGGCGATGAGATTGGTGGTGCCGAACACGCGGTAGACGCTGCCGGACTGCGCGCTCCAGTTCAGGGTCACGGGCCCCGAACCGGCGCCGTTGACGGAGCTGACCAGCAGGACGCGGTTTTGGGCGCGGGGCGTGGGTGGCGTCATGGGGAAGGCGGCGGGGTCGCCATCGGGCCAGGAGCCCTCGCTGTGGTCCGTGGCCTGCGGTCCGAAGGTCACCGCATCGAGCAGGGTCCCGTCGGGCCTGAAGAGTGCGATGGCTTCCCCCGACTTGCTCAACCCGAAATTCGTGTGCAGTTCGATGCCGGGACCATTGGTTTTGTCCGCGCTGTCGGCCCACACGAGCAGGTAGCCGCCGGCGGGGATGATATGGCCGCCGGGTATGACGAACTGGTTGGTCTTGGACAAGTTGTCGGTCAGGAAGTAGCCGCCGATGTTCACGGGCTGAACGGATGGATTATAGAGTTCAAACCAGTCGTCGAATTTGTGGTCGGTGGGGTCGCTGACGGTTGTGGCGTTATCGGCCATCCACTCGTTGATGACGACGCGCGTGCTGAAAGACGTGGGGGTGTTGGTGAATCCGGGGGTCGGGTTGTGGAAGATCTGGCGGGCCTGCGGATCACCCTCGGGGTAAGAGCCATACGAGAAATCGGCACCCACGTTGTCGTAGTTCAGGGCGTCGAGCACGATGAACTGGTTGGAGTAGGCGAGGGCCAGGACGACCGAGCCGGTGAGGCTGTTGAGGGTGAAGCTGGCATGGACGTTACCGCCGGCGGTCTGGTTGGTCTCGGCGTCGGCCCAGACGAGCAGGCGGGCCTGGGGGGCGAGCGTGAGCCCGGCGGGAAAGGCCCAGAGGCCGGGGGTTGCGTAGGAGTTGCTCAGCCGGCAGGAGGAGAGGTCCACGCTGGCGGTGCCGCTGTTGAAGATTTCGATCCAGGGTTCGAACTCGCCAAGGTTGTCCGCCCAGGCGGTGACGTTGGAGGGCATGACTTCGTTGATCCACAGGGTGGGGAGCGGAGGCAGGACGGCGGTGACCGTATTGGTGCGGCCTGGCGTGGCGATGGGCGGCGTGGCGGGCGGGACGGGTGCGGTGCCGTGGCTGGAGAGCAATGAGCTGTGGGTAAGTTCGACAGTCAGGCCATCGACCACGCTGTCCTCAAAGTACCAGTAGCTGAGGGTGAGCACGCGGTTGGGCAGGGCGGCGAGGGACCTTGACTGCGTGATGGTGTGCGACGGCACGCTGCCCGGGCCCATGGCGACGATTTGCAGGCAGCCGTTTCCGCTTTGCGCGTTGGTGGTGGCGATGACGCTATTGCTGTGGTTGCCAAGGGCGGACCAATAGGGGCTTAGCGGCGTCTCGAAGGTGCCATTGGAAATCAGGTTGGCGCCGGCCTCGGCGACGGTGCCCGTGACGAGGGAGAGGCGGTCGATCAGCAGGCGTCCGGCGGCGGGGAGGTAGATATTCAGGCGCGCCTGGCCGAGGGTGATGGGCGACCCATTCGTGACGGTGCCGGTGATGGAGCGGAACTTCCACCCGTTGGTGACGGCCGTACTGATGACGCCCCAGTTGCCGGGGCGGGCGTTGTCGCGACTGAGGTCAAGCACCTGCAGGGCCTGGCCATGGCCATCGGCTTCCGGCGACCAGGGGAGCGTATCGTCATAGGTGACCTGGTTGAGCGAGGTCCAGGCGTTGGTTCCGAGGGGTTTCTGGAGGGTAATGGTTTCGCCGCCGTCGTCGAGATTGCCCGCGTAGGTGCCCAGCAACACCTCCGCATTGCCGTAGGTATGCTGATAGGCGGCGGCGTTCTGTGCAATGACGGCGAACTGCCGCGGGCCGAGGATGGAGCCGCCGTCAAAGGTGAAGTCGGCGCCATTGATGCGCCAGCCGCCGAGGTCGAACGTCTGGTTTGTCGACCGGTTGTAGACTTCGAGGTACTCATCGCCGGAGCGGAGCGGGTTATACATGATTTCGCTGAAGATGATCTGATCCGTGGGCTCGGGCGGGGGCTGGGTGAGGGTGACGGTGATCGTGTTCGACGCGACGAGATCACCGCGCCAGTTGTGGGCGGACAGGAGCAGGGCATTGGCGCCTTGTGCGAGCCCCACGCGCAGGGTCCAGTTGGTGACGGTCGGGTACGTTAGGCGGTTTGGGCGGCCGTTGATGCGGAGGGAGTCCATGTCGATGGGGGCCGTTCCATTGAGGGTGACGATGGGATTGGTGGTGGAGAAATTGGCACCGCCGTTGCTGGTGATGGCGAAGGGTGCGTCGTTGGCGGCGACGGTGGACAGGAGCGTGGGGCGATAGCCGGCAACCCAGGTCTTGGCGGCGATGGGCGGGGAGATGCCGAAGGTGGCGCTGTTGAGGAAGGCGAGGTAGAGCGGGTCCATGAGGCCGGCGGCTTCAGGGGCGGTCATGGGGCCGTTGGCGAGTTCCTTGAGCAGCGCGAGGTAGATGCGGCGGTAGCGCGGGTAGGTAATGAGGCGGTCGGGGTGCGGGAACTTGGTGGAGGGGTAGACGCCCTGGGGCTGTTCCATGCTGTAGTCCAGGTCGTAGATGAAGATGCTGCCGCCGCGATCGTGCGGGAGGTGGATGTACGCGTTGTGTCCGACTTTCCAGCCGTAGCTGTCCCAGTTGGCGAGTGCGCCGTTGAGGGCGAAGTAGCCCACCCAGTTGCGCAGGTCCAGCAGGGCGTTGAGGCGCGCCTCGTAGAGGGCATTGCTCGTGACGGT
This sequence comes from Lentisphaerota bacterium, assembly GCA_021413965.1. Lineage (GTDB taxonomy): Bacteria > Verrucomicrobiota > Kiritimatiellia > UBA8416 > JAIOPI01 > JAIOPI01. The sequence continues at coordinate 103,033 of JAIOPI010000003.1, forward strand.
GGATGCGTTGGCGACGTCGTAGACGGGCGTGAAGTCATCACTGGGGTGGGCGCGTTTGAGCAGGCGCAGGTGCCAGCGGTAGATGGACTGTTTCAGGTTTCCGTCGGCGTCGGTCACGCGTTCAAAGGGGTCGCCTTCCCAGCCGTACATTTTGTAGACGGCGGGATCGGGATCGCCGTACCAGCTGGTGGTGAAGGCGTTGCCCGGGGTTTGGAGATCGTGTTGCACGCCCCGGTCGTAGCCGTTGACGAACAGGCGGACGAACCGGATCTGTGGCGTGGGGAGGCCGACGCGTCCCGCAGCCCAATAGCAGTAGTTCTCCTTTTGGCGCTGGGCGTCGCCGCCGGTTTGCCCGGGCTGATCGATGACCAGTTCGGCGTCGCCGAGGAACGACTCGGAGCCGGGCAGATCGATGGCATAGGCACCGCTGTCTTCGGGGCTGCCGTAGGATCGCCAGAGGCCTCGGAAGCGCGCGGTCGCGTTGTAGAAGAGGTGGTCGCCGCCGGAGACGAAGGTGATATCGACGGGTTCGTTGCTGTAGCGGCTGTTGTTGGTGCCGTCGATGAGCGGGCTGAGGTTCTGCCAGTACCAGACGTTGGTCTGGGTGATCCACATGGCGTAGGCACCGAGGATGCCGGGTGGGAGTTGCTGGCCGAAGCGCACCAGGGCTTCGCGGGGCGGGGCGCCGGGGGGGGCGGGCAGCGGGAAGGAATTGGTCTGCGGGCTCGCGTGGGCATCGATGGCGGTGATGGTGAAGGCCGCGAGAGTGCCAATGGGCTGTGCGGGGATGGACCCGCTGTAGCAGCCATCGCCGGCCAGCGCATCGCCACCGGTGCCGGTGTCATTCATGGCGACGGCGGTGAGGTTGGTGGCGGGGTCGAGGCGATAGCGCAAGGTGACGGCGGCGATGCCGTCCGGATCGCTGACGCGGCAGGAGACGACGGCATTCTGGTTGGAGGCCGGCAGGACGGGGAGGTGGGAGACTTCGCTGATGGCCGGGCCGTTGTTAGTGCGCAGCCGGCTGTTGGCCTGGGCGGGGGTGCCGAGGTTATTGGGTGGATTGAGATACACGGCGGCTTCCATCCAGTAGCCGCGCAGGGCGAGGACGAGGTTGGGCCAGCCGGCCAGCCAGCGCACCTTGGCCTGGATCGTGACATTGGTGCCCGTGGGCGGCGTGGCGGCCAGCGGCACGCTCACCCGGTTCCAGAAGGCCTCGCCCCAATTGCCGTCATTCCATGTGCCTTCCATGCCCGGGCCGCTGGAGCGCAGGTGCAGGCTCTTGCCGGTGCCATAGCCTTCCGTGATGTCCAGCGACGATCGGATGTGGTTGCCGTCAGGGCGCCAGGACCCGAGTCCCGCCTCGAAATCGGCGTTGAGGTAGACCGTGGTGCCGTTGGGCTGCAGGACTCGGACATTGTCGAGCAGGCATTCGCTGGCCTGCAGCAGGCAGACGCGCAGTTCATCAGGCGGTCCCGCACCGTTATCCATGGGGGCGGTGACGTTGACAGTGGTCCAGCCGGCCTTCTGGGTTTCGTCGCTTCCGGCCCAGTTCATGGCCTGCCGGTTGTCGGCGCGCGGGTCGACCAGTTCGAGGCTGCTGCCGCCGCCATCGCTCCAGCGGCCCCAGTCATCGCCATCGCGGTAGGTGATCTCATCGACCACGACGAAATCCATGTCAGGCAGGGCGAGGTCGTCGGGGCGGGAGAGGCGCAGGTGCTCGCCGCCGTCGGCGAGCTGGCCGGAGTAGTTGCCGATCGTGTTGCCGGGCCCGAGCTGCGGGTATCGGGCGATCAGGTTGGTGGCATTGCGGGCGACGACGAGATAGCCGCGGCCGGGGATGGTGGTGCCGGGCGGGAATGCGAACGTCACGCCATCGGTGAAACGCCAGTAGCCGATGTTCACGGCGCCGGTGCTCTGGTTGAAGAGTTCGATGTATTCGTCGTCGTCCAGTCCGGAGAGCGGATGGTACATGAGTTCATTCATGATGACGTTCTCCTGGCGCAGGCCGGACGGGGTGTTGGACGCGCCCGGCGTCTTGGCCGCGAGCGCGGCGAATTCTGGCGCGCCATCGGGCCAGCGGCCGATGGAGACGCCGTTGATCTGTGCCGGGAAGCGCATGGCGGCGATGACGCGGCTGCCGTCTGGCGCACCGAAGTAGACATCATCGCCGTGGCTGCTGAGCGAGAAGGTCAGGTTGGTCTGGTAGAAGACGCGGAATCCGCGCGGGCCGAGCAGGGTGCCGGGGGGAATCGTAAACTTGTTGGTGTCGGGGGAGTCGGAGAGCGTGCAGCCGCTGATGTCGACGCTCTGCGTGCCTGCGTTGTAAAGCTCGATATAGTCGACATCGGGCAGGTCGGTGTGGGCGAGGATTTCGTTGAAGACGACGTTGTCCAGCGGGGAGTTGGTGACGGGATCGGCGTAGCCGGGGGAGCCGTCGATGAAGCGGCTGGCGCTCCAGGCTTCGGGCAGGCCTTCGCCGTAGTCGGGGCGGGACAAGACGAGGGAGTGACCGGCGCCATCGGCGGCAACGGGCCAGGGCATGTCGTCGCTGTACGTGACCTCGAGCAGCAGGGCGCCCTCGCGATTGCGCAGGCGCAGGGTGCCGCCGCCGTTGGGCAGGCTGCCGGCGAGGGGCCCCCAGGCGGAGGGGAGGCCGTAGGTATTGGTGACGCTGGCAGGATCGCGGGCGACGACGACGTGCGAGCGGGCGGGGAAGACGGTGCCGAGGGGGAAGGTGAAATCGGCATCGCCGGCGATCTGCCAGCCGCCGATGTCCTGATCGACGGGGGCGGTGTTGAAGAGTTCGATGAAGGCGAGCGAGTTGGTGTCGGCGCGGGCGCGCGGGTTGTACATGATTTCGGAGATGATGATGGCGGTGGTGTGGCTGGAGGGGGTGAGTTGGCGCATGGTGGTGTTGAGATAGGGCTTCGTGGTGTCGAAGATGGCGGGGTTATTGCTGCCGCCGCCGGGGGCGTAGATGGGGGATTGGCCGAAGCCGTCGTAGGTGCACTGCACGTAGTACTGGACGTTGCCGCTGTGGCCGGGGGGGATGGGGGACGTGGTCTGGTAGCTGAAGCCGGCGGTGTTGGTCATGCCGATGGCGGTGAAGACACCGGAGGTGCCCGGGCGGTAGAAGGCTTGCAGCACGACGTTCGACGTATCCAGGCCGGGCTGGGCGCTGATGGTGATATGGACGGGGTCGAAGATGGACGGGGAGGCGGGTGCGTTCGCCAGCCCCGAGAGGCGGACGCCGGGAGAGGGCGTGACGGTGATGTTGTCCAGTCCGATATACTGCTCGTCGCCGAAGTCGCCGGTCTTCTTGATGCGAACGTACTGGGGATCGAAGATGTCGATCTGGGCCGTGTAGGAGGACCAGTTCTCGTTGATGCGGTCGAAAGTTTGGACCGGGACCCAGTTGGTGCCGTCGCTGGAGCGTTCGACCTCGAAGAACTGGTCGCCAATGTTGCCATCGCCGCGGCGGGCCATGAAGGCGACCGCGTTGATCCCGTGGCTCATGAAGGGGGCCCGGATCCAGGCATTGCTGGTGGCCTCGAAGTCATTCAGCCAGGCGGAGCGGGCGCCGATGGTTTGGCCGTAGCCGCCGGGAGGGGTTTCAACAATGCCGTCGGAGATGAGCCACTGGTCGTTGGAGTAGGTTCCGAAGATGTTGGCGGTGAGGGGCCAGGATTCAAAATCCTGCATGACATCCTGTGCGCGGGATAGGGCGGGCAGGAGGAGAACGGTCAGGCTCGCCGCCAGCGCCAGTCGAGGTGCAAGCGCCTGCAGACGGAGGCGGTTCCATACATGTAAAGCGTGTCCCGTGACTGTCATACTATTTGCCTGCCCGTAGTGTAGCAGGGCGCCATGCATGACGACAATGGAAGGGTGAATATATCGAGGCGGGTGCACATGCCCGGGTTTACGCGGGGGTACACGCAACGGCCCTGCATGGGGGTGTGACCCTGGGGGGGAGGCGTGCAAACCGGTCCTGCCCTGTCAGGCACGCCGCCGCGGGAGGGGACCGCCGCGGCGCTACAAGCTGAGGAGTTCCTGGATATCTTCCCAGGTGAGGCGCTGGATCATCGCTTCTTCGGATTCGATGGTGGCGTCGATGATGGCCTGTTTGCGGTGCTGGAGGGCGAGGACCTTTTCCTCGACGGTGCCGGCGGTGATCAGCTTGATGCTATAGACCGTCCGGCGCTGGCCGATGCGGTAGGCGCGGTCGGTGGCCTGATTTTCGACAGCCGGGTTCCACCAGGGGTCGAAATGGATCACGGTATCCGCGCCGGTGAGGTTCAGGCCGGAGCCGCCGGCCTTGAGACTGATCAAGAAGACGGGGATGTCGCGGCGGGTATTGAAGGTCTGGACCACCTGCAGCCGCTCCTTGGTCGCGCCGTCGAGGTAGCAGTAGGTAATGTCGCGCTTCTCCAGTTCCTGGCGCAGGATCGTCAGCATGGACACAAACTGGCTGAAGACGAGGACGCGATGGCTGCCGTCGAGCGCCTCGTCGAGCAATTCGAAGAACAGGTCCATCTTGGCGGACGGGTGCTCGGGCTTGAGTCCATCGAGCTTGAGCAGGTCGAGATGGCAGCAGACCTGACGGAGGCGCATGAGCGTGGTGAGGATCTCCATGCGGCTGCGCTGGAACCCGCGGGTCGAAACCATTTCCGCGATCTTGCGGCGCGACTGCTGGAGCAGTTCGGTGTAGACGAGTTTCTGATCGGCGGTGAGGCTGCAGGCGGCGACGCGCTCGATCTTGGGGGGCAGTTCCTTGGCGACGTCGACCTTGAGCCGGCGCAGCAGGAAGGGATGCATCTTGCGGCGCAGGTGTGTCTGCGCGACGGCGCCGTCGGGACCGCCGCGTGCAATTTCCATTTCGTATCGGGCGCGGAAGGCGTCATGTGGCCCCATATAGCCGGGCATGAGGAAGTCCATGATCGACCAGAGATCCGAGACGGTGTTTTCGACGGGCGTGCCGGTGAGCACGAGCCGGTGATGGGCGCGGATCTTCTTGGCGGCGAGCGCATTCTGTGTGGAGCGGTTCTTGATGTGCTGGGCTTCGTCGAGGACGCCGACGGCGAAATCGTATTCGAGGTAGTGCTCCAGGTCGCGTCGCAGGAGGGCGTAGGAGGTGATGACGATGCTGCTGGATGCAACGTCGGGCCAGCGGGCGTGGCGATCCGGACCGGCCATGACGAGGACCTTGAGGTCAGGGGCGAAGCGCGACGCCTCGACGGCCCAGTTTTCCACGATACTGGTGGGGCAGATGATCAGCGCGGGCTTGCCGCGTGCGGCTTCATGGTGGCGCTCGATCTTGAGCCACGCGAGCGTCTGGATGGTTTTGCCCAGGCCCATTTCGTCGGCGAGCAAGCCGCAGAACCCGTTCTTCTCGAGGAAGCGCAGCCAGCAGACGCCCTCCTTTTGATACGGGCGGAGCTTGGACTCGAGGTCGGGGCTGAACTCCACGGGCTCGATTTCAACGGTGCGATTCTGCTGTTCGGCGCGCACCCGCCACGGCGCGGGCTGTTCGACATCCACGCCGTCGAGCGCATCGAGGGAGGACTTGACGAAGGGCGCATAGATCTGGGAGAGCCGGAAGTGCCCGGGCAGGCTGCTTTCGCCGGATGCGCAGTCGGCGAAGACATCCTGCATGGCGGTGACGGCGTCCGTATCGATGAACAGGGTCTTGCCGCGATGTTCGATGAACGACTCGCCCTTGAGGATGGCGCGCTGGATGTCCGACGGCGACAAGCTGCCGCCATCGGGGGCTTCGAAGTCGAACCCGACATCGAACCAGCCGCCGCCTTCGACTTCGCGGACATGCACGACGGGGGCGACGAAGCGGGATTCCTCCATGAAGCCGGCGACGCGCCCGTTGAGTTCCACGCGCCAACCGCGGCGCCGCAGGGCCGGCACGGCGCTGCCGAGGAAGTTGAGCACCTCGCGTTTGCCGACGATGCTGGAGAGTGAATCGCCGGCTTCGCCGTGGAGGCCGTAGCGTGCGAGCAGGCGAATGGCTTCGCGCTCGGCATCGGGGTTGCGGACGGTATAGCGCAGGAGGTCGGAGGGGTCGGGGATGGCGACGTGTTCCTGCGGGTCGCGGCGGCAGGCGGTGAGGGTGACGTCGCCGTAGCGGGCGACCAAGGTGGCGGAGAGGGAGGCGGCGCTGCCGCTGACGATGAGTTCGAGGCCGGGGGTGCCGGGGTCGATGGCAAAGAGGTCGAGCGAGATGTCGGACTCGACGCGCGTCTGGGTGGCGAGGGCTGGCAGTTCCTGGCGGAAGAAGCGCAGCACATTGGGACGCGTGATGATCACGGGCGCGTGGTAAATGCCCTGGTAGGGGCCGGGCAGGACTTGGGCGAGGGGCCAGAAATGGCGGGCGCCGTGGACCCAGCCGGCGCGGCCCGACACGACATAGACAGGATCGGCCTGCGAGTCCTTGAAGGGCAACTCGGTGTGGGCGATGAGAATGAGTTCGCCATTCTCGTGATCGAGATCCATGCGAACATGAGTGGTGAGCGGTGTATCGAGGATCCGGATGGGGGAGCCGTCGGTGGCATTGAGGGTCTGTCCCGCCATGAGGCGCAGTACGTTGACGAAGTCGCCGCGGTTGAGGGGCAGCGCACCGCGCGCGGGGCCCTGGGAGATGTCCTCGAGCACGAAGAGCAGGGCCTCGTCCTGTTTGTTGAAGGCGAGGGGGATATCGAGGGGCACCTGGTCGAGAGGTGCGGATGTGCCGTTATACTCGACTTCGCAGAGGATGGGGATGGCGTCCTGGGCAATGGCGTCCTGCCAGCCGACATTCAGCGTGATGCGGAGGGCGGCGGCGACCGCACCGGGGGTCTCGGGGGTGACGCGGCGGAGGTAGGCGTCCTCGCGGATGGCTGCCAGGCGGGAGGCGCGGCGCAGTTCCTCGCGATACTTGGCCTCGCGCAGCGGGTCCGAGGCGCGGCGCACGAGGGTGAGGGCAAGGGCGATGACGTGGGCGCAGATGACGCCGCGCTCCACATTGGCGTAGCAGGGGCACTGGCTTTCGACCATGCCGTTGGCCAGGATGCGCAGCGACGTGTGCAGATCGCGGTTATTCCACCGGATGGTGCCGGTGATCAGGGGGGCTTCGAAAGAGGCGTCGAGGACCAGGCCGCGCTCCACCATGGCTTCGGCGTCTCGAAGGACCTGGTCACCTGCCCAATCGAGCAGTCGCTTACGAGTAAACGGGAGGCTCATGTTAAAATGACAAAATATATCGGGAATGGGGCGATGTGGCCAGAAAAAAGAATGTCTACTGAGAGGGCGGGGATGTCTTGTTTTGCCCAGTGTGCGGGTCGTGATTTGAGAGGGGATGGAATGGCGATCAGGGCCGGGGCGGCTAATCGTCTTGACTCCTCATACGAGGCTAACTAGAGTAAACCTGCTCTCAGGAGGAGGGAGTATTTGATGAACGCAGCTGTCATTGTTGCCGCGGGGCGCAATTCCCCGATGGGCAGCCACGTGGATCGCGCCTTTCTCAGTCTTGGTACTCGGCCGGTCCTGGCGTATTCCATGATCGCTTTCGAGAAGTGTGCGGATATCGATATCGTGGTCGTGGTGGTGCGCAAGGACCGCGTCGATGCCGCTCAAGCCGTGGCGCAGATGTTCGGCTGCTCCAAGGTAAAGAAGATTGTCGGGGGTGGTACACACCGCATGGGATCCGTTCAAGCGGGCCTCGACGAACTCAGTGACGAGATCAATTTCGTGACGGTGCATGATGCGAGCCGGCCCTGCGTGACGCCGGACCTGATTACCGAGACGATCAAGTCTGCCAAGCGATACGGGTCTGGCGTGGCCGCCGTTCGCGCGGAAGATGGCATCAAGGAAGTGCTGAAGGGGCAGACGGTGACCAAGTCGCACGACCGGACGAAGATCTGGCACGCGTTGACGCCCCAGAGCTACCGGCTCGAGCTGTTGCGCAACGGGCTGGAGCTTGCCCGCAAGAAGCCGGTGATCGTTGCGGACGATTCCGAGGCCGTGGCGCTGACGGGCGAGGACGTGCATTTGGTCACGGCGACCGTGCCGAATATCAAAATCACCTCCGCCGACGATTTGACGCTGGCTGCAGCGGTATTGCGGCTCTAATCGGACCGCGTCATGGGTGACCATCGTTACGCCATACTGGGCGACATCCACAGCAACTGGCCTGCGCTGGAAGCGGTGATGACGGATGCGTTCGCACAGAACGTGACACAGTTCCTGTGCGTGGGCGACGTGGTCGGCTACAACGCGGAGCCGGTGCGCTGCCTTGAGACCATCATGGAGCTGGGCTGCGTCACGGTGATGGGCAATCACGACCAGTACTGCTCCAGTTCGGCGCCGCTGGACGATTTTCATCCACTGGCGGCCGAGGTGGTGCGCTGGACGCGCAACCAGTTGAACGATCAGCACCTGACGTTCCTGCGCGACTTGAAATTCGTACGGCGGGTGGCGGGCTTCACGCTGGTCCACAGCACGCTGGACATGCCGGAGAAGTGGGGCTACGTCTTCGATGCGCTCGAAGCGGACGCGAATTTCAATTACCAGTCGACGGCGCTTTGCTTTCACGGGCACACGCATGTCCCGGTGGTATTCGAGCGCCAGAAGACGGTGCACCGGATGCATTTTTCCCGGCTGCAACTGCAGCTGGGCACACGCTACTTCATCAACGTGGGGAGCGTCGGGCAGCCGCGCGACGGCGATCCGCGGTCGGCCTACGCCGTTTTCGATCCACAGCTGAAGACGGTGGAGCTCCGGCGCGTGCCATACGACGTCGAGGCCACCCAGGCCGGCATCCGCAATGCGGGCTTGCCCGAGCGGCTGGCCCGGCGGCTCGTCTTCGGCAAGTAGGCCCTGCGACGCGCGGTCGCTCGCGTCCGATCATGGTTTGCGTGCAGCCGGCTGGGGTGCTGCCCGCCGCTGCACGAGCGCGCGGGGTCGCGTTGCGCCAGAATAAAACGTTACCGAAGGGTACCGGGTCCTCGAGATGGTTGCGCCATAATGAATGTTACCGAAGGCGGGCCATGATTTTGGCGCGTTGGGCGTCGATGAGGGTTCGGAGGTTGTATGGGTCCAGGGC
>JAIOPI010000035.1 GCA_021413965.1 Lentisphaerota bacterium
CAACGCCATCAACGCCGGTCAGCCGGCGACAGGTGATTATGAAACAGTCGGACAGAAATTCGGATGCCCTGCTGCTGAAACGTGCCAAGGATTTTGACGCGGCGGCGGCGCGCGCGGAAGTGCGCCGGCTGCGCGCGGTCAGTAACGGCAGCCAGCGCGAAGCGGATGGGGCCAGGAACACGATTGCGGAAGCGGAGGCCAATGCCCGGCATTTGCGCTCCCAGATTGGCCAGCGCGCGCCAGCGGCGGCCAAGGGCAAGCTGGCTTAGCCGGAGCGATTCGGTCGTTGCCCCCCTCACCCTGCCCTCTCCCCCGGCGGGGAGAGGGGCCGGTCGGCTGACGGCGCAACACCGTGTGCGCACCGTTTCGTGAAGGTGATTCGGCTGCCTAATCCCTCTCCCCGCCGAGGGGGCCACGATGCCGCGTATTCTGCCCTGTTCGCAGGGCGCATGCGCTTCAGGGGCGTTTGCCGCCGTTCAGGAAGGTGCCGTCCTGCAGTTCCTGGAAGGCTTGCTGGAGCTGGGTCTGCGTGTTCATCACGATGGGACCGTACCAGGCCACGGGTTCCTGCAGCGGCTTTCCGGACACCAGCAGGAAGCGGATGCCCTCGTCGCCGGCCTGCACCGAGACCTCATCGCCGCGGTCGAAGAGAACCAGGGTGCGATTATCTGCTTCCTTCGGGAGACTGGCGTCCATCCATCCGACGCCTTCCGTCGGCACGGCGAGCGGAGCGGAGGCATTGCAGAACTTGCCCGAGCCGGCGATGACATAGGCGAAGGCGTGGCGTGTGGTTTCAACGGGCAGGGTCTTGCGCCTGCCGGGCGGGACGGAGACATCAACGTACGTGGGATCGGCGGCGATACCCTCCACCGGGCCGCGCTTGCCCCAGAACGTTCCGCACACGAGACGGGCCTTGGTGCCGTCGTCATCCGTGAGCTCGGGAATGTCGGCGGACTTCACTTCCTGGTAGCGCGGCGCGGTCATCTTCAGCGCGGCGGGCAAGTTGGCCCAGAGCTGGAAGCCGTGCATGCGTCCGGCGGGATCGCCCTTGGGCATTTCCTGGTGGACGATGCCGCGGCCCGCCGTCATCCATTGAATATCGCCGGGGGCGATGGTGCCGCGGTTGCCCATGCTGTCGCCGTGTTCGACGGTGCCGGCGAGGACGTAGGTGATGGTTTCGATGCCGCGGTGGGGGTGCCAGGGGAAGCCGGCCGCATATTCCGCCGGGACGTCGTTGCGCAGGTCATCCAGCAGAAGAAACGGGTCGAACTCCCCCGGATCGCCGAATCCGAAGGCCCGGCGCAGATGAACGCCCGCGCCTTCGAGCGTGGGCTTGGCACGGATCAGCCGCTTGATGGGACGAATGGACATGTTGCACCTCCCGCGCGCCGTGTGCGCGACTTGACGACCCTGCTCACCCCGGAACCCGCCACCGGTGGCAGCATAGCGCTCGAGTGAATTCCAGGACAGTGGAAATCGCAACACGTCGGACGGCCCGGGCTTGTTCCGGCGCGGCGGCTCCTCTATTGTCCCCGCCTTGCGCCCGCGGCTGTGATTGCCCGGCGCGGCACCGGGATGTCCACGACATGAGCAAGTTCACGACGGGTCTGAACGATGAACAGCGCCGGGCGGTGCTGACGACCGAGGGGCCGCTGCTGGTGCTGGCCGGTGCCGGCACGGGCAAGACGCGCGTGATCACCCACCGCATTGCCCACCTGCTGGCCGGCGGCGTGCCGGCACGCGCCGTGCTGGCCATGACCTTCACCAACAAGGCGGCGGGCGAGATGAAGGAACGCATCGCCAAGCTGGTCCCGCACGGGGCGGGCGCGGATCTGACGGTGGGCACGTTCCACGCGTTCTGCGTCAAGGCGCTGCGGCAGTTCGGCGACCGCGTCGGCCTGCGACGGAATTTCGGCATCTGCGACGCCGACGACCAGCTCATGGCGATGAAGCAGGCGCTGCGCGAGTTGCAGCTCACGGAGGCGGACATGCCGCCACGGCTGTGCCTCAGCCGTGTGTCGCTGCTCAAGAGCCGGCTGCTCGGGGCGGAGGGGCACCTGGAGTCGGGCGACCAGGGGGAAGTCGATCTGGGCCGCGCCTACCAGCGCTACGACGCCGCGCTCCGCGCCAGCGGCGTGCTGGATTTCGACGACCTGCTGGTCTACATGGTGAAGCTGCTGCAGGACCGCGCGACGCTGGCGCCGTTTCGCGAGCGCTTCCGCTACCTGTGCGTCGACGAGTACCAGGACACCAACGGTCCGCAGTATGAAATTGTCCGCCAGATCGGGGGCGAGCATCGCAACGTGTGCGTCGTGGGCGATGACGACCAGTCGATCTACGGCTGGCGGGGTGCGGATGTGTCCAAGATCCTGAACTTCGAGCGCGATTTCCCGGGTGCCGCCGTCGTGCGTCTCGAAACGAACTACCGCTCGACCTATGAGATCCTGCAGGGCGCCAACGCGGTGATCCGGCACAACACCTCGCGCCACGAGAAGACGCTGCGGTCGGCGGCGGGGAATGGCGAGGCGATCATCGTGCGGCGGCTGCGCGACGAGAACGGCGAAGCGGAGTTCGTGGTGGCAGACATGCTCCAGCGCCTGCGCGACCAGCGCGTTCCGCTGGGCGACTTGGCCGTGCTCTTCCGCACGGCGGTGCAGCCGCGAGTGTTCGAAATGCAGCTTCGGCGCGCGGGCATTCCTTACAACCTGGTGGGCGGCATGTCGTTCTTCGACCGCAAGGAAGTGCGCGACGTGCTGTCGTACCTGAAGCTGATTGCGAATCCGTCGGACGAGCTGGCGCTGCTGCGGGTGATCAACACGCCGCCGCGGGGCGTGGGGGGGACCTCCGTGGAGAAGATGCTGGCCGTGGCGGCGCAGCATCGGCTGCCGCTGGCAGACGTGATTGCGCGCGGGTCGGAATTTGCGGCGCTGCCGGCCGGGGCCGTGGTTGGGGCGCGCGCGTTTCTCGAGTCGCTGGCGGGGTTGCGCCATCTGCAGACGGGGAAGGACCTGGTGACGCTGGTGAAGCAGGTCGTGCAGGTCGTGGGCTATCAGGAGGAGATCAAGCGCTGCTATCCCGAGCAGGTCACCCGCCTCAAGCGCTGGGAGGCGGTGACCGAGATCATGAACATGGCCGAGGCGCACGGGCGGATGGGGGAGGCGGCAACGCTGGCCAGTTTCCTGGAGGACGTGGCGCTGAACGCGCAGGACGACAACGACAAGGAGGAGCCGGCGGAAGGGCGGCTGACCTTGATGACCCTGCACTCCGCGAAGGGGTTGGAGTTCGGCGAGGTGTACCTGGTCGGGATGGAAGAGGGGCTGTTGCCGCATGCGCGTTCCGTGGCGGATGGGAACGTGGAAGAGGAGCGGCGGCTGGCGTATGTGGGCATCACGCGCGCGCGGCGGCGGCTGACGGTGACGTACACGGAGAGCCGGGCTCGCTACGGCAAGCGCGCGACGGTGCTGCCGTCGCGGTTCCTGTACGAGATGCTGGGCAAGCAGACGCCGCCGGACTTGCTGCATCAGTCGGCGGCGGTGGCCGGAAAGCTGGCGGCCGTGGAGGAGGAGGGGGCGGTGGTGGCCGCCGCGCCCCCCGCGCCAGCGCGTGCGACGAAGCCGGCGGCGGCCGCGAAAAAGGCCCCTGCGGCGAAGAAGCGCTGAGGCGAATCTGCGTCCTCGCGGGCCGCAAAGGGTCTGTCCCTGAACGGCGTGTCCCTGAACGGCGCTGGCCCCCCCCTTGAACGACATTTCACCTGTCCCTAATGCGCCATGTCCCTAATGTGCCAAAGGGTTGGATTGACGTAATTATCATAATCATCATAACATATGTATGAATTGATGGAGGGGCGATTGATGAAGACGGTTTCGGCTATGGACGTCCGGCGTCACCTGGGGGAATTGCTGGATGAAGTGCGGCTTAAGTCGGAGACGGTGGTGATCGAGCGCGCCGGGAAACCCATCGCCAAGCTCTGCCCGGTCGATCAGGGGACAGGTGAATCGGACGCCGTATCGCGGCGGCTGCGTGCCGTGCGGGAATTGGCTGGGTGCTATGCGGGGTCGTCGCGATCGCAGGGCGTGGACCAGTGGCTGGATGAGGAGCGAGGAAGCTGGGGGGCTGATCGCTGATGCAGATCTTCATCGATACAGCACCGCTGATCTACCTGGCTGAAGGCGCGGTCGAACGCCGAGAGCGGGTGGCCCTCCAGTTGTCACAATGGGTGCGCGATGGCGCGCTGCTGAGCACCTCGACGCTGACGTTGCTCGAGGTGCTGGTGCTGCCCAAGCGGGAAGGCGATCGCGCACGCGAACGCACCTATCGCGCGCTGCTGATGGATCTGTTTTCCGCGCCGCTGGTGGCGTTGGACCAGGCCGTGGCTGACGTCGCGGCAGATCTGCGCGCCACGCACGGGCTGCGCACGCCGGACGCCGTGCAACTGGCCTCCGCCCTGGTTTCCGGCTGCACGATCTTCTATACGAACGACCGCCGGCTCAAGCGCTACGCCATTCTGGAAACGGTCCTCGTGGAGCCGGACACGCCGTAACCCTTCACATCACGCGGTCGAGCAGGGGGGCGCCCTGGGTGAAGCGCTCCAGGTTGGCGAGGAAGTGGCGGACGAGGGTCCGGGCTTCGTGGGTGTGGCCACCGGCGACGTGCGGCGTGATGTGGCAGTGCGGCTCGCGCCAGAGGGGGTGGTCGTCGGGCAGGGGCTCCGGCTCGGTCACGTCCAGCCAGGCGGCACCGAGGCGTTCTGCGCGCAGCGCCTCGAGCAGCGCGTCCTGGTCCACCGTGGTGCCCCGCCCGATGTTGTAAAAAATGGCGCCGGGCTTGATGCCGGCGAAGCGGGCGCGATTGAAGAAATGTCGCGTCGCGGCGCTGTCCGGCAGGATGTTGACGATGTGATCGGCCCGCGTGGCCAGCGTCTCGGCGAGTTGGGCCTCGGTGATGACCGGCACGCTTTCATCACCTCGCGCCTGCCGTCGACAGGCGAGGATCTGCATGTCGAACGGGCGCAGCAGGTCGGCCAGGCGTGTTCCGATGGCGCCGTAGCCGACGATGACGACGGTTTGCCCCCGGAGCGGCGTGCAGGCGGCGCGCAGGGCGTGCCAGGCGGGCGTGCCGCCGGCGACGCGCGCGCGCAGCGCCTCCGGCAGATGGCGGGCCTGCGCCAGCATGAAGCTCAGGGCGTGCAGTGCGCAGGCCTCGTGGTAGACGCCGGCGCTGTTGGTGACAGGGATGCCGCGGCCGGAGACCAGCGCGCGAAACGCGGGATTGTCGTAGCGTGTGATGCCTGATGTGCTGACGTGAATCCAGCGGAGCCGGGCGGCCTCCGCGACGGCCTGGGGGTCGGGCTGCCCGAAGGCGACATCCGCCGTGGCGAACTGCGGGTCGCGCGCCGCTTGCGCGAGCACGGAGGCGGCGGGAGCGCGGGGGAAGATCAGTTCATGGTCGGGGGTTCCGGCGCGGAGCAGCGCCAATGCGTCCGGGGGGATGGCGAAGTCCACAAAGATACGCAAAGGCGTTGGGGACGGCATGTCTTCCTTTCTGACCCGCAGGGGTTAAATGAAGGCGTGCATCATGCCAGAGGGGGTGCGAGGCGGCAAGCCGCAGGGAAGCCTCCGCATCGCTTGGCGCGACTGCGGCCTGGTCACGTCGGCGCACGCCGGCGCGGCTCGGCAGGGACGCCTCGCCCCATCTGCCGACATCGACATACTCCTCGCGCATCCGAGGCGGAGCGAGCCCCGAACGTTCACCGTCGACGTTCGATTACGGCGCGGTCGGCGGCGGCGCGTCGCCGTTTTCGAGGCGCGGCTGGTCGGGGCCGGACTGTTCGGCGCTGAGGAGTGCCTCGAGGTCGTGGCGGCCGGACTCGGCGATGCTCATGACGGCCTGCTGGTCGTGGCGCACCTGGCGGGTGCGTTCGAGGAGTTCGCGATCGTGCTGGGCGAACTGGCGGATGATATGCGCGGTGGCGGTGGCGGGCGTGCCGAGGGCGCGCAGGGCTTCACCAGCGGCCTCGAGCGAAGAGTGGAATACTTCGCGGACCGGGTGCAGGCCGAGTTCCAGGAACTCGAAGGCGTCGGTGCGGCCGCGCGCGCGAGCCACGATCTGCACGGCGGGCCAGCGCTCGCGCACGATGCGCGTCATCTTGACGGCGAGTTCGGGATCGTCGATGGCGATGACGAGCAGGCGGGCGCGCGCGATGCCGGCCTGTTCGAGGAGGTCGAGGCGCGCGGCGTCGCCGTAGTAGCAGCGCCAGCCGAAGCGGCGCACGACGTCCACCTGGCTGGGGTCGCGATCGATCAGGGTGGTTCGGATGCCGCGGGCATTGAGGACGCGCACGACGACCTGGCCGAAGCGGCCGAAGCCGGCCACGATCACGGGGTTTTCCTCCGTGATGGCGTCGGTCGGGCGCTCGTTGGGGGCGCAGCGGCGGAAGCGGTCGTGCAAGACGAAGAGCAGCGGCGTGAGGAGCATGGAGACGGCCACGACGGCGTTGAGACCGTTGTAGGTGGTGCGGTCCAGGGTGCCCTGGGTGAGGGCGAGGTTGTAGATGACGAAGGCGAACTCGCCGACCTGGGAGAGGCCGACGGCGAAGAGGCGCGCGCCGCCGCAATCCAGTTTGAAAGCGCGCGCGAGCCCGTAGAGCAGGGCGGCCTTGGCGGCGACGATGGCGAGCGCGAGGCCGAGGATGCGGACGGGATCGTGTGCGACGAGCGGCAGATCCACGGACATGCCGACGGCGATGAAGAACAAGCCGAGCAGGAGGCCCTTGGCGGGCTCGATGTCGAGGCGGAGTTCGTAGCGGTATTCGGAGTCGGCGAGCAGGACGCCGGCGAGGAAGGTGCCGAGGGCCATGGAGAGGCCGGCCCACTGCACGGCGAGGGAGACGCCGATGACGAGCAGCAGGGAGAAGGCGACGAAGATTTCGCGCAGGCCGGTCTGGGCCACGATGCGCATCAGCGGGCGGACGACGGTGCGGCTGGCGGTGATGATCAAGGCGAGCACGAGCAGGGCGCGCAGGGCGGGGCCGGCGGCGAGGCCGGCGTGTGCGCCGGGCGCGACGAGGGCGAGCACCATCAGCAGCGGGATGACGGAGAGGTCCTGGAAGAGCAGGACGGCGAAGGAGGCCTGGCCGCCGGGCGTGCGCAGGAGGTTGCGCTCCTCGAGCGAGGCCAGGCCGATGGCCGTGGAGGACATGGCCATGCCGATGCCGGCGACGAGGGCGACCGGCCAGGCGGCGCCGAGCAGCACGCCGAGGGCGGTGACGGCGGCCATGGTGATGGCCACCTGCAAGCCGCCGAGCCCGAGCAGGGCCTTGCGCAGGCGCCAGACCTGGTGGGGTTCCAGTTCGAGGCCGACGAGGAAGAGGAGCATGACCACGCCGAACTCGGCGAAGTGGAGCACGCGCTCCGGGTCGGCGATCAGGCGCAGGGCGTGCGGGCCGATGGCGACGCCGGCGAGGAGGTAGCCGAGCACGGAGCCGAGGCCCAGGCGCTTGAAGAGCGGCACGGCCACCACGGCGGCGGTGAGGTAGATGCCGGCTTCGACGAGATAGTCGGGGGCGCTCATGAGGTCTGGTGGCGCCGGCGGTATTCGCGCGGGCCGCAGCCGTATTCGCGAGCGAAGGCGTGGCTGAGATGGCTTTCGTCGGTGAAGCCCCAGGAGGCGGCGATGGCTTTGGTGGGCGCGTCGGTGTAGGCGATTTCCGAGGCCGCGCCTTCCAGCCGGTGGTGGAGGGCGAACTTGGCGAAGGGGATGCCGAGCACGGCTTGAAAGGCGCGGCGGAACTGGTGGCGCCCCATCCCGCAGGCGGCGGCCGCTTCGTCGTGCAGCACCAGCCGCCGGTTCTCGAGCGCGAGTTCCACGGCGGGTGCGATCCGCGCGGGGCCTTCCGGCACCTGTGAGGCGCGCGCCGGGCGTTTGCGGGTCCTGGGCATGAAGAGCAGGAGCAACTCGATCAGGGCCAGGCGGCGCATCAGAACTTCGGGGCCGGGGTCCATGGCCACGCTGCGCTGAATGCGCCAGGCGAGATCCAGGATGGTCGGTCGCAAGTCGTCCGTGGTCTGGGGGCGTTCACGGGGGGGCAGGGCGAAGATCTCCATCCAATTGCAGTTGGGCATTTCGGGCAGCACCAGTCCCGCCAGGACGGTGGGAGAGGCGATCAGCACGGCGACTTCGCAGGGCTGTTCGATCACGCGATAGCCGTGGCGCTCGAAGATGCCGACGAACCAGACATCGCCCGGGCCGACGATGCGGGTGTTGTTGCCCATGGTGCGTTCCGAGCGTCCGCGCACCTGGATGCCGACTTCGACCGCCAGATGCAGGTCGAACCACATCTTCGAATCCGTATGCAGGTACGTTTTCGACAGACCTTGGACGGTCATGTTCTGCGAGAGGTAGTAATCGGAGAAGATCCGGTGAATATCTCCTCCCAGCAACTTGCCTTTGTGAAGTACTTCCACGGCGATCCTTCGCGCCCACCTTGTGCGTGAGCGAATGTACAAGCTTCCCGTGTCAGGGTTGCAAGCGTGGGCATTTGCATAGATTTCGCTGGCGGTATCATAATATCCGGGTAGTCCCCGCGCAACCTTACAAGTCCAGCCGCCTTGTCCGGGTGGGTGGTTGGACGCTGGTTGGGCACACCGAAGGCCGGGCAGGAAGTGAGGATCCTTATGCGACGGAACGTGATGATTGGGGTCGTGTCCATTGCCTTGCAGTCCGCACTGTCGGGGCTGGCGGGTACGGTGTACGTGGACGGCGGTGCTTCGGGGGCGAACAACGGGTCCTCATGGGGAAACGCTTACACCTCGGTGGCGGCGGCGCTGGCGGCGATCGGTATCGGCAACGATCTATGGGTGGCGCAGGGGACGTACAACGAGGGCGCCACGATCGCGATGAAGTCCGGCGTCAATATGTACGGCGGCTTCACCAGCGGCATGGCGGCCCTCGGCGCGCGCGACTGGAACGCCTACCCGACGTTCCTGACCGGGGCGGGTCTGCGCCAGGTCATCACGGGCCATGCGGCCATCCTGGATGGCTTCATCATCACCAACGGCGCGGGCGTGGCGAACGGGGCGGGGTTGTCGATATCCGCCGGTACGCCGACGGTACAGAACTGCACGTTCGCGAACAACACGGCGACCACGGCGGGCGGCGGGGTGTACCTGAACGGTGAGGCGCTCGACGCCGTGTTCAGCAACTGCACGTTTCGTTTCAATACGTCGGTCAGTGCGGGCGCGGTGAGCAGCGCGGGCGGGGCGGACCCGACGTTCTTCAACTGCACGTTCATCCGCAACAATGCCACGGGCAGCGGGGGATGCATTGGCAGCAGCGACAACACCCTTCAGCAGTACTACGACTGCACCTTCACGTCGAACAGCGCCACCGGGCAGGGCGGGGTCATGAGTCTGGTGAATGTGGCCGCTTCCCACACCTTCAGCAACTGCACCTTTCGCGCCAATACGGCGGCCAATACCAGCGGCGGCGGTGTGTTCTACTTCCAGGGCGCGTCCATCAGCGGGCTTGCGGTGGACTGCAAATTCCTCGGTAACGCCACCCTGGCGGGTCCGGGCGGCGTCGTGAGCGTCCGCACCAGCGGAACCACCGTTTACCGGCGCTGCGTCTTCGCGGGCAACTCCAGTTTTCTGGCCGGTGGCGCGATCAATCAGCGCGGCGATACGCAGACGTACGAGGATTGCATCTTCAGCGGCAACCGTTCATCCGGCGGGACCGGTGGCGGCGCGTTCGGCGTCAACGCGGCGGCGGCCAGCACGCACAGCATTCGCCGCACGCTGTTCGCGGGGAATGAATCGTCTCTCGCCGGCGGGGCCATCTACCACAACCACCTGGCGGGAAGCCCGGTACCTGTGATCGAGAACTGCGTGCTGGTGGGCAACGTGGCGGCTGGCGGCAGCGGCGGTGCACTCTACTCGGCTGCGGGCGATTACCGGCTGGTGCACAGCACGGCCGGCGGAAACCGCGCCTCCGCCAGCGGCGGGGCGGTGTATGGGGCCGCGGCGGTCACGTACGTGACGAACAGCATCTTTTGGGGAAACTCGGCCGGCACCAGCGGCAACGACATTCTCGAGGCGAGCGCCAATCGCGTCAGCCTGAACTATAGCGACGTACAGGGCGGCTGGAGCGGCGGGCTGGGCGGCAACAACCTCAATGGCGATCCACTGTTCGCGAGCAGCCTGTCCGGGACATGGGAGACGGCGGTAGCCTACGATGCGGTGAACGCGCAAACCACGCTGACAGATAGCGACGCCGCGTGGAGCGTCAACCAGCACGCCGGCAAGACTGTCAATCCGGATACGACGCAGTATCTGCAGTTCGTGATCGCCTCGAACTCCGCCACCACGCTGTATCTCTGGGGGAATGCGCGCAACAACCGCGCGGGCGCGGCCGTGGCCGATGTGGGCGACACCTACCAGATTCTGAGCTACGGGATCACCGCCTCCAGCCCCTGCAAGAACACCGGCGTCAACATCGGCGTGACGAGCGACGTGCGCAACGTGGCGCGCCCGCAGAGCGGTGGCTACGATATGGGTGCCTACGAATTCCAACTGGCGTCCTACACCTACACGTTGAACACCACGCCCGCCGCGCTGCAGGTGGAGGCAGACGCCGTGGCGGCCACGGCCCCGGACGTGCACAGCTGGGAGGACGGCAGCGTGCACACGATCAACGCGCCGAGCCCGCAGGCGGGGTTGACGGGGACGCAGTATGTCTTCGCGGCCTGGTCGGATGCCGGTGCGCAGAGCCACGGCGTGACGGCGACGGCGGACACGGCGCTGATGGCGAGCTTCACCACGCAGGTACTGTGGACCGTCACGGTGTCCCCGAATCCCACCGCGGGCAGCGTCAGCCCGGTCGACGGGACGTGGCACGCCCTCAACGCGGGTTTCACGGCCACGGCCACGGCGAATCCCGGCTGGGTGTTCACCGGGTGGTCTGGCGACGTTTCCGGCGCCAGTCCGACCATCCCCGTGACGATGGACTCGGCGAAGTCTGCCATTGCGCAGTTCGCCTCGTCGGGCACCACGGTCAAGCTCTACACGACGCCGTTCGATCGCAGCTTCGAGGTGGACGGCGTGGCGTTTACGTCGAACGACTTCAGTTGGGTGTCCGGCAACATCCACACGGCGGTGGTGGTGAGTGCGACGCAGACGGTGGGCAACACGCGCCACGTGTTCGAGCGCTGGGAGGACGGCAGCACGTCCACGCAGCGCGTGATCACGGTGGGCGCATTCGAGACCAATATCGTGGCGCAGTTCAAAACGCAGCACACGCTGACGTGGTCGGTATGGCCCAACGCGGGCTTCGGGCACGTGACGCCGCCTTCAGGGACTTGGTTCGACGCGGGAAGCACGGCGAATCCGACGGCCGTTGCGGACACGGCGGCGCCGTTCCAGTACTGGAGCGGGGACGCCGCGGGCACGCTGCCCAGCCCCTCCGTGCTGATGGACGGGCCCAAGGCGGTCACGGCGAGTTTCTACTACAACGCGGTGGCGGGCGTGATCTACGTGGACGACACGGCGACGGGGGCCAATAACGGGACTGACTGGCCCAACGCTTACACCAGCCTGGCGAGCGCGCTGGCGGTGGCCAGCAGCGGCAACGACATTTGGGTGGCGCAGGGCCTCTACACGGATGGCTTGAGCTTCGCGATGAAGGCCAACGTGGACCTCTTTGGCGGCTTCGGCGGCTGGGAGGGCGACACGGCCTCGCGCAACTGGGATTCCTACCCGGTGCTCCTGGATGGCCAGGGCACACGCACGGTGGTCACCGGGCAGACGGCGGTGATCGACGGGTTTGTGATCACCAACGGCGCGGCGGCCAACGGCGGCGGCATGTACAACAACGGCACGGCGCCCACCGTCCGGAACTGCATCTTCGCGAACAACACCGCCACGTCGCAGGGTGGGGCGGTCTATAACAACGCCGAGGCGGCGGACGCGGTTTTCAGCAACTGCACCTTCCGCTTCAACACGGCCGTGAACGGAGGCGCGATCGGGAACGACGCCGCCGATCCCATCGTTCAGGATTGCGCGTTCTTCCGGAATACCGTCAGCGGCTCCGGCGGCTGTATCGTCAACAACAACTCGACCATCACGCTGACCATTCACGGGAGCAGTTTCACGTCGAACTCGGCCGTGACGGCGGGCGGGGTGCTCAGCCAGAGCGGCGGCGTGACGCTGGACATCAGCAACTGCGTCTTCCGGCTGAACAGTTCCCCGCTGGGGGGCGTCTTCCGGATCCCGGCTGCGGCAACGGGGCTGGTGGTGGACAGCAAGTTCATTGGCAACACGTCCACCGGCACGGGGGGAGCCTTGTCCATGCGCACGTCCCCGACGGTGGTCTATCGCGGTTGCGTGTTTGCCGGCAACTCGGCCACGGGTGCGGGCGGGGCGGTGGGTGGCGATCGGCAGGACTCTCAGACTTACGAAGACTGCGTATTCAGCGGCAACCGGTCGGGCACAACGGGTGGCGCCTTTGGCGGTGCCGGGGGCAATCTCAGCTCGCATCAGCTCCGGCGGTCGGTGTTGGCGGGGAATGAGGCGGGCACATCCGGCGGAGCGGTTTACAGCGACCATTCCGCGGCGTCGCTGCCGTTGCCGGTGATCGAGAACTGTGTCCTCGCGGGGAATGTCAGCGGCAACGGCGGCGGGTTCTACGGCACGGGGGGCGGGCAGGCGGTGCTGCACTTCAGCACGTTTGGCGGGAACCGGGCCACGACCAGCGGCGGGGCGGCCACGATTGCCACCACGGGGGTGATGGCCCTGACCAACTGCATTTTCTGGGGAGACAGCGCCGGCACGAGTTTCGGGGAAATCCACGAGCCGACACCGAGCCGGGCCGATGTGAACTACAGTGACGTGCAAGGGGGCTGGACTGGGGCGCTGGGCGGCAACAACCAGAACAGCGATCCGCTCTTCAGCGGCGGGCCGGCAGGCAATTGGGAAGGCGTTGCCGCCTACGATCCCAGCGCCGGCCAGACGGCGCTCACGGATAGCGGCGCGAGCTGGACGGTGGACGAACATGCCGGCAAGACCGTCAACCCGGACACGAGCCAATACCTGCAGTTCGTGATCGCCTCCAACTCGGCCACCACGCTGTACGTGTGGGGCAATGCGCGCAACAATCGTACGGGCGGGGCCGTCGCCGACGTGGCCGACAACTACCAGATCAACTCCTACGTCATTGCCGCCGGCAGTCCCTGCAAAGACACCGGGGTGAACCTGGGGGTGACCCGCGACATTCGCAACGTGTTGCGCCCGCAGGGAGCCGGCTATGACCGGGGCGCGTATGAGTACCAGCTTCCGTCCTACACCTACACCCTGGACACCACGCCCGCCGGCCTGCAGGTGGAGGCGGATGCGGTGGCGGCCACCGCGCCGGACGTGCACAGCTGGGAGTCCGGCGGCCTGCACACGATCAACGCACCGAGTCCGCAGGCGGGCCTGACGGGCACGCAGTACGTCTTCGCGGCCTGGTCCGATGCCGGGGCGCAGAGCCACGATGTCACGGCGACGGCGGACACGACGCTGATGGCGAGCTTCACGACTCAGGTGCAATGGACCGTGACCGTGTCACCCAGCGCGCTGGCGGGCAGCGTGACGCCCCTGAGCGGCACGTGGTATGACCTCGGCTCCATCTTTGCCGCCACGGCGACCGCCAACTCCGGCTGGGCGTTCACCGGGTGGTCCGGCGACGTGGCCGGTGGCAGCACGAACATCAGCGTGACGATGAACGCGTCGAAGCACGCGATTGCGCAGTTCGCGTCGTCGGGCACGATTGTCAGCCTCTACACCACGCCGGCCGGGCGCGCGTTCGCGGTGGATGGGGTGGCCTACACGTCCAACGATTTCAGCTGGGTGGAAGGGCACGTCCATACGGCGGTGGTGGTGAACGCCACGCAGACGGTGGGCAACACGCGCTACGTGTTCCAGCGCTGGGAGGACGGCAGCACTTCGACGCAGCGCGTGATCACGGTGGGGAATGTCGCCACGAACCTCGTGGCCGAGTTCAAGACCCAGTACGCCCTGAGTTGGTCGATCTGGCCCAGCGCCGGCTTCGGCCACGTGGTGCCGGCCTCGGGCACATTCTTCGATGCGGGCAGCACGTCGCAGGCGTACGCCGTGCCGGACACCGGCGCCCCGTTCCAATTCTGGAGCGGAGACGGCTCGGGCACCGCAACCAACGTATCGGTGGTGATGAGCGCGCCGAAATCGATCACCGCGAACTTCTACCACAACGCGGTGGCAGGCGTGATCTACGTCGATGATACGGCCACGGGTGGGAATACGGGGGCGGACTGGCCGAATGCGTATACCAACCTGGCGAGCGCGCTGGCGGCGGCCAGCAGCGGCATGGACATCTGGGTGGCGGCGGGCATTTACACGAATTCGGCGAGCTTCGCCATGAAAGCCAACGTGGACCTCTATGGCGGGTTCGGCGGCTGGGAGGGGGCGGCGACCTCGCGCGACTGGGGCGCCTATCCGGCGCTGCTGGACGGCCGGGGGTCGCGCACGGTCGTCACCGCCGAAACCGCCGTGATTGACGGGTTCGTCATCACCAACGGCGCGGCGGCCAATGGCGGCGGGTTGTACATCAACGGCACGGCGCCCACGGTGCGAAACTGCACCTTCGCCAATAACACGGCCTCCGCGCTGGGTGGCGCCGTCTACAGCACCGGCGAGGCCGCCGACCCGGTCTTCACCAACTGCACGTTCGCCTTCAACACATCCGCCACGGCCGCGGGCGCCTTCTACAACGACTATTACGGCGATCCGACGTTCTGGAATTGCACGTTCCTGCGCAACAGCTCGATCAACGGCGGGTGCCTGCAATACCGCGACGATTCCGCCCTGGCGTTCTACGGCTGCACATTCACCTCCAACAGCGCGAGCGGTCATGCGGGCGTGCTGGTGTTGGGCAGTGTGAGCGGCAGCACGCACCACTTCAGCAACTGCGTATTCCGGGCCAACACGGCGGCGGACGCCTTTGGCGGCGGCGTGTTCTACTTCGCCGGCGCCGGCATTGCCGGGGTCGTGGAGGATTGCCAGTTCATGTCGAACGCCAACACGGCGGGTCCGGGTGGCGCCGTCAGCATGCGCAACGGCGGGGGCAGCACGAGCTACCGGCGCTGCGTGTTCGTGGACAACACCAGCACCTCCGGGGGCGGCGCGATCCACAATCGCGGCGACGCCCAGACGTACGAAGACTGCATCTTCAGCGCGAACCGCGTGTCAGCGGGCTCCGGCGGCGCCTTCGGTGCCCTCGCGACGTGGACCAGCACGCACCAGATCCGGCGCTGCATCTTCGCCGGTAATGAGTCCTCCGCCGCCGGCGGGGCCCTGTACCATTTCCATTCGGCGGGGACTCCCTCACCCGCGCTGGAGAACTGCGTGCTGGCGGGCAACGTGTCCGGCTCCAGCGGGGGCGGCGTGCAGATCGACAGCGCGGCCGTACAGACCCTCGAGGTGCGCCACTGCACGTTCAGCGGGAACCGGGCGACGACCAGCGGCGGCGCGTATGTGACGGGTGCGGTGCTGGCGCCGGTGACCAACAGCATCTTCTGGGGCAACTCGGCCGGCTCCAGCGTCAACGAGATCTACGAGCAGACGGCCAACAAGGCGACTGTGCACTACTCCGACGTGCAAGGCGGCTGGGCGGGCCTGGGCGGCAACAACGTCAGTGGCGATCCGCTGTTTGCCGGTGGGCCGTCGGGCACGTGGGAGGCGACCGGCGCGTACGATGCTCTGCATGCACAAACGGCGCTTACGGATACGGGGGCGAACTGGGCGGTGAACGAGCACGCGCGCAAGACCGTCAATCCGGATACGGCGCAGTACCTGCAGTTCGTGATCGCCTCCAACTCGGTGAACACGTTGTACGTCTGGGGCAATGCGCGGACGAGCCGCGCTGGAGCGGCGGTCGCAGGGGTGGGGGACACCTACCAGATCCACGACTTCGACATCGGGGAGGGCAGTGCGGCGATTGATGCAGGCATCGGGATCGGCGTGACGAACGACGTGGCGGGAGGGATTCGCCCCCGCAGCCTCGGCTATGACATGGGCGCGTACGAAGCCCCCTTGCCATCGCGCACGGTGTTTTCCTTCCAGTGAGCGTCGACGCGTCTGAGTGGTCGCCGGGCTGCGCTACGCGGTTGCCACCACATGGCCGCAGTTCGGGCAGTGGTAGATCGCGGCGATCTTGGTGATGGTCTTGAGGCAGTCGACCTCGTCGGCGCGTTCCAGCCCCTCCTCGCCGCAGGCGGGACAGCGCGGCTTGGCAGGCCGGCCGGATGCCGCCGCCCGCGCGGCGGCCCACTGCTCGATCACGTCGCAGGCCTGATCGAAATGTGCCTCATCCACCAGGACCCCTGTGACCTCGAGGCCGGTCTCCTCGGTCGTGGCCTCCGTCTGGCTGGGAATCTGCACCTGCCGCAGGAGGTCCACGATCTCGCGGGCTTCGTCCTCACTGACGGTGGCTACAACATTCATGCGGTAACGCTACGCAGGTGCCCGCGCACATGCCACAAAAAAAGCGCGCCGGGCGGATGGCGGCTCGGCGGGACGCCTCGCCCCGCCTCGGATGCGATTGCGAACCTCGGTACCATCCGGCCGCGCCGGCATCCCTCGCTGTGAACCAGGCGGCGGTTGCCCCAAGGCAGAGGCGAGGATTTGAGTCGCCGCTTCCATGTTGGCGGGGGCGTGCCCTTTGCTATATCGTGGTGCCACCATCGGTTGGGCCGGTGGCATAAGGAGGAACCGCATGAAAATCGCATCCATCGTAGGGGCCTTGCTGGTGACCGCCAGCGTCGCCGCCGCGGCCGACGTCTCGTCCGAGGATCTCCTGAAGGCGGTGGACCAGATGAGTCCGGAGCAGGCGCACGCGTTTTCGCAGAAGCTTGAGGCGAAGCTGTGGAAGCCGGTGCCGGAAGGTTTCTTCGGTCGCATGGCCGTGGATCTTGGGGTGACGGGGTCGCAGCTGGACAAGGTTAACCTGAACGGTGTGTCGCAGTCCGGCGGGGAGCGCGACGTGGAATCGGCCAGCGGCATGGACATCGGCCTGCTGTGGCGTGCGTACAGTCCCCGCCTGCGACTTGGGGTGCGTCTGGAGAGCTGGGCCGCCACGGACGACAACCTGGGAGCGGGTGGCTACACGCGCGTCGATCTGCAGGGCGGGGGCCTTCTGGCCGTGATCAACTACCAGTGGGTGCGCTCGGACCACTGGCTGGTGTGGACGGAGGTCGGCGGCGGTGGGGGCGGCGTGGCGCTCGATACGGTCGATACGCCGGTCGGGCAGGCCACGACGCTGCGTTCCTTCGACGGGACCTATGGCATGGGCAGCGCCCAGGCGGGGGCCGCCTGGCGTCTGAACCGCGCCATCGCCCTGTTTGCCTCCGGCGGCTATCGGCTGGCCGAGTCCGTGGAGCTCGACGAGGGTGGCCAGGACACCGCGGTTGAGGTGGATGCCAGCGGTCCCTCGGGGCGCGTTGGTCTGGGGGTCAACTTCTGACCGGTGGCGCGAACCCGGTGATGCCCCGCTCGCTCGCTCGCCCCTGTCCGCTACAGGGCGAGGCGTGAGGCGGGGGGGCGTGCCGGGCTCACGGATTGCCACTGGCCGGCAAGGCGAGGCTGCGCGTGTAGGTGCTGGGGACGGTGAAGTCGGCGGCGGTGGTCTTCACCGGCTGTGGGGCGCCGAGGCGCGCTTCGTAGAGTGGCCGCCCGCGCGTGAAGTGGCTGAACAGCACGGGATAGCCGTCGATTTGCATAAAGCCATCCAGTGGGATCTCGGGGACGGTGTTGCCGGCGGCGCTTAGTGCCGCGGCCAGGGTGGACCATGCGGCCGCCACGCTTTTGACCAGCTCCATCGCCTGGGGCGGTGCATGCACTTGGCTCCAAGGTGTTGCCCAGATCTCCTGAATTCTCTCGCCATCGCGGGTGACCACATACAGTTGGCAGGGCAGGCCGGCAATGTCGCGCCGGCGGTCGGTGAGTTGCACCTCGCATGCCCCGCCGGCGGCGCCGGCAGGCAGGAAGTCCCCGAGCCCCGGCGCCAGCAACTCGCCCGCCTTGCGCATGGCGCTGGAGGTGCCCGTCAGTGCCTGCAGGTTGAAGGCCAGGTAGTTGTGCGCCTTCCGGTCCACGAGATAGACGGCATCTTCCTGGCGGCAAAGCAGTGACGACGGTCGCCCGCGCAGCGCCGTGGTGTCCACGGAGAACGCCCGCGAATCGAGCAACAGGCGGGTGCGGTACGTGGCCGGCTTGGCCGCCGTGCGATCCAGCAGGCGCACGTCCACGGCGTAGCCGCCCGTGGCATGCGTCGCCAGCATCGCCACCACGCCACAGGCACACCCCAAACCGCGCCATTGAGTCATCGATGTCACATCTTCCTCCCGGGAAGGGCCATCATACATGGAAACCGTCGGCGTGGATTGGAAAAAGCGACGAGAGCCGGCGGCGGATGGCGATGCCCGCGATGAAGGCGATCCGTTTTCGGTGGCGCAGGTGGGGGGGCTCCTCTATCATCGCCGCTCGTTTTGTGGGAGCGTGAGCGGCAGGTGCCATCGGGCGCCGGGGCGAGGAATGGCGAAGCATGGTCGGTCTGCAATTGGATGGACAGCAACCGCCGGATGGCGGACACCGCCGGCGCGGCCTGCCGGGTTGGGTGTTCGTTCTAGCCGGGGTCTTGTTGATCGCGGGACTCGCCATGGGCCGGCGGAAGCCGCATGCGGCGCCGGACGTGAAGCCCGAGGCGGCAGATCTCGTGGCGCCGCCCGAGGATCTCACCCCGGCTTTCACGGCCCCGCCGCCGCCGCCGCTGTCCCGCATGGTCCTGCCCACCCCACAGACCAATCTCCTTGACGGTCCGATCGCCCTGGTCATTCAGCCCACGGCATCCGGACGCCCCGAATCCGGCCTCTACGGATCGGTGCGCACGGCGAATTTCGGGCGGCAGGTGGCGGCCTCCTTTCATGAGGGGATCGACATCGCCCCGACGGAGCGGGACCGTTCCGGCCGGGCGCGCGATGCCGTCTTTGCGGCGGCGGACGGTCGCGTCGGTTACGTGAGCCCGTATTCCGGCAACTCCAACTACGGCAAGTACGTGGTGCTCCTGCATGACGATCCGGTGGGTGAGGTCTACACCCTCTATGCGCACTTTGCCGAGATTGCGTCAGGCATCGCCGCCGGCAAGCAGGTGAAGGCCGGCACGGTGCTCGGGCGCATGGGAAACACCCCGCCCGCAAATATCCCCGTGTCACGGTCGCACATGCATTTCGAGATCGGCTTGATCGCGAACAACCGCTTTGCGTCATGGATGGTGGCGCAGAAGACGAAGAACTCACACGGGCGCTACAACGGATGGAACTTCTTCGGCGTGGATCCGCTGGTGGCACTGCAGGAGCAGCACCGCCTCGGGACGGCCTTCACCTTCCTGGATCATCTCGGCTCGATCCCCGTGGCCTACGAACTGGTGGTGCCGGCCAGGCGGCTGCCGGACTATTTTGAGCGGTATCCGCCGCTGTGGCAGGGGGATGACTACCACGGGCCGGCGCTGGTGTTGGCCTGCGCGGTGGGCGGGCTGCCCCTGCACGGGCGTGCGGCGACGGCGGAGGAAGCGGCCTTGATCCGCGGCCGCCCGGCCGCGGTGCTCTCGGCCAATGCGGAGGTGCTGGGGCGCAACGGGCGGCATATCGTCATCACGCGCGGCGGCGACTGGGTCCTGGGGCCGCAAGGCCGGCGCTGGCTGGACATCTTCCTGTACTGACCGTCCGCCGCCGGCGCCGCGAGTTCCCGTTTGCCCGCGGCCCGCGGCATGGCCTAGACTGTGCGCCATGCATAAAGGATGGCGGGTTTTGCTCTGGGTGGGAATCGCAGTCCTGGGCGCCGTGGCGGTGGCCGTGGCTGCGCTGCATCGCGGCGAAGACATCAACGCGCTGTGGCTGGTGGTCGCCGGTTTCTGCACGTTCGCCATCAGTTACCGCTTTCACAGCAAATGGCTGATGGCCAAGGTCCTGGTGCTGGACGCGCGCCGCGCGCCGCCCGCCGTGACGCGCAACGACGGGCGCGACTTCGTGCCGACGCACCCGTGGGTGGTGTTCGGTCACCATTTTGCCGCCATTGCCGGGCCGGGGCCGCTGGTGGGGCCCGTGCTGGCCGCACAGTTCGGCTATCTTCCCGGCATGCTCTGGATTCTCGTGGGCGCCACGCTCGGCGGCGGCGTGCACGATTCCGTCATCCTCTTCAGTTCCATCCGCCGCGGCGGCAAGTCCCTTGGCCAGATGCTGCGTGAAGAGGTGAATCCCGTCGTGGGGATTTGCGCGCTTTTCAGCGTGCTGGCGATCATGACCATCCTCCTGGCGGTGCTGGGCCTGGTGGTGGTCAACGCGCTGGCGGAAAGCCCGTGGGGCCTGTTCACGATCGCCATGACCATCCCGCTCGCGATCCTTATGGGGCTCGCGCTCAAGTCAGGGCGCTTCAGCGTGGCGGCGGTGACCGTGTTTGGCGTGGCGGGGCTGCTGGCGAGCGTCTGGGGGGGGCAGTACCTGCACGCGCACCCGACGATCGAGTCGTGGTTCCTGCACGACAAGCCCTGGCTTGCCTGGAGCATCATCCTGTACGGCTTTGCCGCCTCGGTGCTGCCGGTATGGCTGCTGCTGGCGCCGCGGGACTACTTGAGCACCTTCATGAAGTTGGGCACGGTCGTGATCCTGGCGGTGGCCGTGATCCTCGTGGCGCCGCCGCTGCGCATGCCGGCCGTCACGCGTTTCATCGACGGCACGGGCCTCGTGTTCGCCGGCCCCGTGTTCCCGTTCGTTTTCATCACGATCGCCTGCGGGGCGATATCGGGCTTTCATGCGCTGATCGCCTCCGGCACGACGCCGAAGCTGGTGTCGCGTGAGGGCGTGATCCGCAGCGTGGGCTACGGGGCCATGGTCACCGAGATGCTGGTGGCGCTGATGGCGCTGATTGCGGCCTGCGCGCTGGAGCCCGGGCAGTACTTCGCCATCAACACGTCGAACAAGGGCCTGGTGGACGCCGCCGTCGTAGCCAAGGTGGTCGCGGCCGGCTTTCCCGTGACGGAGGTCGACATGCAGGCGCTGGCGGCATCGATTGGCGAGAAGACGATGTTCGGGCGCGCGGGCGGCGCCCCGACGTTCGCCGTGGGCATGGCCCACATGTTCTCGCGCGCGTTTGGCCACGGCCTGATGCCGCTCTGGTACCACTTCGCCATCATGTTCGAGGCGCTCTTCATCCTGACCACGATCGATGCCGGCACGCGCGTCGGGCGCTTCATTCTGCAGGATGTGCTCGGCCAGGTCTGGAGGCCGCTGGGCGACACGCGTTCCTGGGGCGCCAACGTCCTCACCAGCGCGCTGCTCGTCTCCGCCTGGGGCTACTTCCTCTACCAGGGCGTGGTGGATCCGCTGGGCGGCATCAACACGCTGTGGCCGCTCTTCGGCATCGCCAACCAGCTGCTGGCCGTGATCGCGTTCTGCCTCGGCACGACCGTCCTGATCAAGATGGGGCGGGCACGCTATGCCTGGGTGACGGTCCTGCCGCTGGTCTGGCTGACGATCGTGACGTTCTCGGCCGGCTGGCTGAAGATCTTCTCGCCTGATCCGCGGCTGGGCTTCCTGGCGCTGGCACGCGCCACGGCGGAAAAGGTTGCCGCGGGCGGCACGGCGAGCCAGCTGGCGGAGTGGCAGCGCATCATCTTCAACAACCGCATCGATGCGGTGGTGGCCGGCAGTTTCCTGGTGATGGTGGCCGTCATCATTGGCGGCTGCGCCCTGGAGTGGGCGCGCCTGCTGGCCGGCACCAGGCGGGCCGACCTGAAGGAAAGTCCCTACGAAGCCCTGCCGGAACCGGTGTGAGCGCCGTGCCCGCGGACGACGCGCCCGGTAATCCGTTTGCGCCGCATGCAGGGGCTTGTTATACAGAGCGCCGTCCGTCTGCACCAAGATGGCGCCTTCGCGGACTGGTGACGTTGCCTTTTGCATTGCCCGTTATGACCAGGGGAGCAGCCTTATGAATCCAGTGCGCTTTGGCATCATCGGTTTGGGCATGGGCGGCCTGCATGCCCGCAATTTGAAGGACGGCAAAGTCCCGCGCGCCGTGCTGGGCGCGGTGTGCGACGTGAAGCCGGAACGGCTGAAACCGTTTGCCGACGTGCCGCAGTTCACCAGCAGCGCCGAGATGGTGCGCTCGGGCATGGTCGACGTCGTGGTCGTCGCCACGCCTCACTACTCGCACCCGGATCTTGCCATCGAGGCGTTGCAGGCCGGCTTGCACGTGGTGGTGGAGAAGCCGATTGCGGTGCACAAGTCGGAGGCGGAGCGCCTGGTGCGCGCGTCGCGCCCCGGCGGCCCGCTGCTGGGGGTGATGCTGAACCAGCGCACGGACCCGCGCTACCGCCAGATCCGCCAGATCATGCAGAGCGGGGCGCTGGGAAATGTGCAGCGCGTGCAGTGGACCATCACGGACTGGTTCCGCACGGATGTCTACTTCCGGGCCAGCGACTGGCGCGGCACGTGGGCGGGCGAAGGCGGCGGGCTGCTGATGAACCAGTGTCCGCACCAGATCGACTTGCTGCAATGGCTGTTCGGCATGCCGCGCACCGTGCGCGCCACGTGCTGCTTCGGGAAGTACCACGACATCGAAGTCGAGGACGAAGTGACCGCCGTTTTCGAGTATCCCAACGGGGCCACCGGCATCTTCAGCGCATCCACGGCGGAGGCGCCGGGCGTCAACCGGCTGGAGGCGGCTGGCGATCGCGGGCGGCTCGTGCTCGAAGGCAAGCGGCTGGAGTGGGTGCGCAACACGGTGGATGCGCGCACGTTCAGCCGCACGGCCACCGATGGTTTCTCGGTGCCGTCGACCACCAGCGAGGTCTTCACCTTCTCGGATTCCGGCCCCCAGCACGTGGGTATCCTCAAGAATATGACCGACGCCATTCTCGATGGCACCCCGCTGCTCGCGCCGGGGGCGGATGGGCTTCCGTCGGTGGAACTGGCCAACGCCATGCTCTTCTCCTCGGTGCGGCACCAGCAGGTGGAGTTGCCGCTGTCGGGCCCGGCGGTGGCCGGGATGCTGGCGGAGTTGATCGAACTGGCGGCGCGCCGCCACGCAACCAGAAAGGCTTGAACCATGTCCACGGATCAGAAGCAGAGCGATGGGATGATGTACGCGCCGAAGGGCAAGCCGGCCCCGGTGGTGACCCCCGGAGCCTTCGTCATCGCCGCGGCCGCGCTAGACCACGGCCACATCTACGGGCAGTGCAACGGCCTGGTCGAGGCCGGCGCCACGCTCAAATGGGTCTACGACCCCGACCCCCGGAAGGTCGAGGGTTTCCGCAAATCCTTTCCGCAGGCGCAGGTGGCGCGCAGCGTGGAGGAAATTCTCGACGACAAGGCCGTGCACCTGGTGGCGGCGGCATCCGTGCCGAGCGAGCGCGGGCCGCTGGGCGTGCGCGTCATGCAGGCCGGCAAGGACTACTTCTCGGACAAGAGCCCGTTCACGACCCTGGCCCAGTTGGAGGACGCGCGCCACACGGCGGCGGCGACCGGACGCAAGTACATGGTCTACTACGGCGAGCGCCTGCACGTGGAATGCGCCATGCATGCCGGCGACCTGATCCAGCAGGGCGCCATCGGGCGCGTCGTTCAGGTGATCGGGCTCGGCCCGCACCGGCTCAACGCGCCCTCGCGTCCCGCGTGGTTCTTTGACAAGCAGAAGTATGGCGGCATTCTCTGCGACATCGGCAGCCACCAGTGCGAGCAGTTCCTGGCGTACACGGGGGCGAAGGACGCGCGCGTGCTGTCCGCCCGCGTCGAGAACTTCCAGCACCCCGAGTATCCCGGGCTCGAGGATTTCGGCGAGGCCACGCTGGTCGCGGACAACGGCGCGTCATTTTACTTCCGCGTGGACTGGTTCACGCCGAAGGGGCTGGCGACATGGGGCGATGGGCGCACGATCATCCTGGGCACGGACGGCTACATCGAGCTGCGCAAGTACATTGATGTGGCGCGCGCGCAGACTGGCGACCACCTGTACCTCGTGAACCAGCAGGGCACGGAGCACATGGAACTGGCCGGCAAGGTGGGCTATCGCTTCTTTGGCGAGCTCATCCTCGACTGCGTGCACCGCACTGAGCGGGCCATGACACAGGCGCACGCCTTCAAGGCCGCCGAGTTGTCCATGCTTGCCCAGGAATGGGCCGACGCGCATCGGCGCGGGTGAACCGTCCCGCGGCGGCCGGCAATCCCGTTTCGTTGTGAGCTGGTGCCGGCGCCCTCCGCCGGTTTCCGTTTAGGCGACTTTGCTGCATGAACGCGCACCACATTCCACACAGCCAGACGCGCGCGATCCGCGAGGCCGTCGTGCGGCTTTGGCCGGCCGTTTTGGGCGAGCATCGTCCCGCCGATCGCGAGCTGGCAGATTTCCTCAAGCAGCACCACGAGTTCGGCGGGCGCGACCGGCGGCTGATTGGCGATGTGGTGTTCGGGTTGCTGCGCTGGTGGGGCTGGCTGCAGGGCGAAACACCCGATCTGCAGGCCGAGGAGGGTGAACCGGCGTGGCCGGCCTGGTGCCGTCTGTTCCTGTCCGTTGCCCTGCTGGAGGGGGATTCTCCTGCGGCCATCCACGACTACTGGGCGGAGGCGGGTGGCCTTGCGGCCGAGGACCTGGCGTCCCTGCGCGCGCGGCCCGACCCCGCGGACCGTCTTGCCGGCCTGTTCAAGCGGCTGGCGGATGACATCCGCGCGATGCCGCTTGTGCCGGCCTGGGTGGCCGGAGAGGTGCAGCCGCCGTGCGATCTGCGCGAACTCATGATCTGGATGCAGCGCCGGCCGCCGCTCTGGCTGCGGGTGCAAACCGAGGCCATCGGGCAGGTGCTGGAGGACCTGCGCACGGCCGGGCTGATGCCGGAATGGTCGGCGGCAAGGCCGGACGCCATCCGGCTCTCCCGCGCGCGTGTGAATCTGCAGGCGCTCGCGTCGTATCGCGCGGGCCGCGTGGAAGTGCAGGATATCTCCTCCCAGGCCGTGGCTGGCTTGTGCGGGGCGAGGGCTGGAGAGCGCTGGTGGGATGTTTGCGCCGGTGCGGGCGGCAAGACCCTGGTGCTGGCGCGCGCGGTGGGCGGGACGGGGCGCGTCCATGCCACGGACATCCGCAGCGGCGCGCTCGACGAGTTGCAGCGGCGCGCCCGGCGCGCGGGGCTCACCATGATTGAGACGGGCCGCTTCCGTGCGCCGCGCCAGTCGAGGCGAACCATGTTCGATGGCGTGCTGGTGGACGCCCCGTGCAGCGGATCCGGAACGTGGAGGCGCAATCCCTGGGCGCGCTGGCAACTTGAACCGGCCGACCTGGCGCCACAGGCGGAACGCCAGTTGGGGCTGCTCTCAGAGGGCGCGCGGGCGGTGAAGCCCGGCGGCGCGCTGGTCTACGCAACCTGTTCGCTCCTCCGCGTGGAAAATGAGGGGGTCGTGGCCCGTTTTCTGGAGGCGCACCCGGCCTTCGCGCCGGCCCCGTTTGCACACCCCTTCACCGGGGACATGACAACGGGCATCCTCCAACTCTGGCCCTGGGATGCCGACGGCGACGCCATGTTCGTGGCGCGGCTGCGGCGCGGGCCATAACGGTCAGGGCGCGCCGAGCGGCTGCACGGCGCGGAAGTGGAAGCGCGCGCGCGCCGGATCGAGCACCCCGATCGACTTCGGCACGCCGGGCAGCAAATCGAAGTAGTTGTCAGTGTACACGGCGCGGCCGTGATCCTCGGCGTGCACGCCGTGGCAGTAGACGGGGCTGGTGAGCGTCACGGTGTGCCCGCGGACGGCCACGCGAATGTCCGGCGGTGACAGTGTCAACTCGCGCCACGGGCGAAGCAGCAAGGAAGATGGGGCCTGTTCGATGCCTTGCCCAGCCAATGTGGCGGCATAGATCCAGTCGCGCGGGTCCTGTTGCTTGGCGGTGGGAATGGGTTCGCGGGCGGCTTCAACCATCCCGTTGGCCGGCACCAGGACCCGCTGCCTGGAAATCCGGCGCGCGGTGCCGTCGAGTCGCCACCAGCCGCCAGTCAGCGTCACGGCCACCGGCTTCAGCGTGTCGTTGACCATGCGCGTCACCACGTGGCGCCCCCGCCGGCGCACGATGGCTTTGACCGGGGTGCAGGCGCGTCGGAACGCGTAAAAGGCAGGCTTGCGGCGCCGGTAGTAGTCGACAATCGTCCAGCCGTTCTCGCCCCAGCAGTCCGTGAACATCCAGATCAGCGCGCCCTGGCAATCCGCGGTGCGGTCGTGCTTGCGAAAACGCAGGGCCTCGAGCGAGCGCCCGTACATTTCGGACTGGAACATCTGGCCGTAGAGCAGGTAGTCGCGAACCGGCAGGCCTTCGGGCTCCGCGTAGTGCCGGCGGATGGCGGCGGGCAGGGTTGCCTTTTCAAACGTGTTCGTGTGCACCTGCCAGGCCCGGGTTTGCGGCCGGCGCTCCGCGGGTTTGAGGCAGTCGCGCAGGGAATCCATGCCGAGCGGGCCGATCACGCCGTACTCGCTGACGAAACGCGCGCGACATTCGTCGAACACGCCGTCGTCGATGCGGCGGCGTATGTCGGGATTCATGGTGAAGGGGTGCCACCAGTGGCAGTCACCGCTCGTTTCGGCATTGGGGGTATCGCCGCCGAACGGGCTGCTGGGCCAGTAGGGCCGGGCGGGATCGAGCGTGCGGCAGGCATCAGGCAGAATCTCGTTGTAGAGCCGTGCGCCCCCACGTTTCGTGTGCTCGGGGATATCCTGGCGTCCCGCCCACCAGTCGGCGAAGCCCCAGTGGTTCTCGTTGTTGCCGCACCACAGGGCGAGGCTGGGGTGATGCCGCAGGCGGCGGATGGCAGCCTCGGCCTCGGCGCGCACGGCCGCGCGAAACGCGGCATGGTCATCCGGATACATCATGCAGGCGAACATGAAATCCTGCCAGACGAGGATGCCCGCGCGGTTGCAGGCGTCATAGAAGGCGTCGTCCTCGTACACGCCACCGCCCCAGACGCGCAGCATGTTGATGTTGGCCGCGCGGGCTTCGGCGACGAGGTGGTCGTAGCGCGCGCGATCCACCCGCGCCAGGATGGCGTCTGCGGGAATCCAATTGGCCCCCTTGCAGAACACATCCTGTCCGTTCACCTGGATGCAGAAGCGCGAGCCGTCGCCCTGCGGGGCGCGGTCGATGCGAAGGGAGCGCAGCCCGAGCGTCAGCGTGCGCTGGTCGCAGAGGACTCCGGCGTGCCGGACGCTGGCGGTGACCCGGTAGAGTGGTTGAGCGCCCATGCCGTTCGGCCACCACAGCTGCGGGCTGGGGATGGGGACGGACAGGGGGACCGCCACATGGCCGACGGGAATGGTCAGGGACTTGCGCCAGGTCCACACGCGTCCGGTGGGCGGCGCGATCCGGACCTCCAGCGTGCACGCGCGCTCCATCCAGATGTGCAGATTGTCCAGCACCGCCTCGCCGGCGAGCCGCACGCCTGTGGCGTCGATGACCGTGTCCAGCCGCAAGTCGTGCAACGCGACGTGGCGGTGTGCCTCCAGCCGGACGCCGCGCCAGATGCCGATGTTGGGGAGCGCGTCCACCCAGTCCCAGCCGTAGGAGAATTGCGGCTTGCGCAGCCAGACGCGCGCGAGGTTGTCGCGGTGGCTGTAGAGGTCCGGCGGGCTCGGGTGCTTCGGGGGCGTGGGTCGGCCATCGGCCAGCTCCGTGCCGCACGTGATGCGCACGATGAGTTCGTTGCGACCGGCGCGCAGGGCGGGGCGGGCATCAAACACCGCGGGGACGAAGGCGTTGGCGGCGGTGCCCAGGCTGGTGCCGTTCAGGAAAACTTCCGCGTTCAGGTCCAGCCCGTCGAAGACAAGTTGGAGGCGCTCGGCTTTCAGTACCGCGCCCGTGACGAGGAACGAGCGCCGGTACCACCAGGCCCGCTGCTCGGGCCAGCGGCAGCGCGGCGCCTGGGTGCTGACCAGCGGTTCGCGCATCTGGCCCGCGCGGATCAGGTCCAGATGAATCTCGCCTGGGACGCGGGCGGGCAGCCACCCCTTGTGCGCGCGCCGGACGCTCTGCAGCCCCGCCTCGCCGCGCCGGGCCAGAGCCGTCGGGCGGACCCGCCAGGTTCCGTTCAGATTCAGCACGTGCATGGCGATGGGCTCCTTCCGTGACCGGGAGGTTCAGGACCGGATCATAGGTTCTGCAGCTGATAGAGGCAATGGACATTGCCAGAAACGCTTGTCCGGCGGCCGCCCGGCGTAGTAAACTATGGGGATGCACGCGTCGGATTCCCAAGTTCCCTATTTTCCATTTCGGGCCACGTTCGCCAAGCTGATCTGCGCGGCGGTGATGGGGCTGATCTTCGCCGGTGGCGTGGTCACGAGCAAGAATGCCGGCCTGTCGGTGCCGGACTGGCCGACCTCGTTCGGCTACCACATGTGGGGCATGCCCTTTGCCATGTGGAAGGGCGGGGTTCTGTACGAGCATTTCCATCGCGTGTTCGCCTCCCTGGCCGGCTTGCTCGTGTTGCTGATGGCCGTCTGGCTGATGATCGAGGAGAAGCGCCGCCGGCTGCGCGTGATCGGGCTGAGTTGCCTGGCGCTGGTGATCCTCCAGGGCATTCTCGGCGGCCTGACGGTGCTGCACGCCCTGCCGGTGCCCATCTCCGTGGCGCACGGGGTGCTGGCGCAGCTGTTCTTCTGCCTGACCATCGTGCTTGCCTACGGCCTGTCGCGCGAGCGTGCGGACCGCGTGCGCCTGGCTGAGCCGGCGCTCGACGCCGGCGTGCGGCGCGGGGCTCTGGCCGTGGTCGCGCTGGTGGCGCTGCAGCTGGTGATCGCCGCCTGGATGCGCCACGACTTCAAGTTCCAGGGCGGGGTGGCCATTCCCGATTTTCCGCGAACCGCGGGCCGCTGGGTTCCCGCCGTGGACGCCGCATCCGTCGCGTGGGTCAACACGTGGCGCGCTGACGCCGTGCGCGCCCATGGCACCAACTTCGACCTCAGCCGCCCGGTGCAGCGGCATCAGATGGTCCTGCACCTCACACACCGCGCGCTTGCCGCCGCGCTGATCCTCGCGTTTGCATGGCTGACCGCGACCGGCCGCCGGTGCCTGCCGCGCGGGCATCGCGCCCGGCGCACGCTCGTGGCCCTCGATGGATTGCTGGTCGTGCAGATTTCGCTCGGCATCCTCACCGTGTGGTCCAGCAAGGGGCCGTTGATCACGTCGTTGCATGTTATGACCGGCGCCGCCACACTCGGGACCGCCGTCTTGCTGGCCTTGCGCGTCCTGCCCGCCTCGTGGGCCGAGACCCCGGTTCCCGCCGCGGCGCCGGCCTCGCCAGCCATGCCCGCCTGGAGTGGAGTGCAGGCATGAACCTTCCGGTGCGCGCCTTCTACGATCTGACCAAGCCCCGCATCGTCTTCATGGTGCTCATCACCGCCACCTGGGGCTATTTCCTCGGGCGCCAGGGGTCTTTCGTGGCCATGCTGTCCGATTTTGTCTTCTGGGCCACGATGGCGGGCACGGCCTTCTCCGCGGCTGGCGGCGCCGTGCTCAACCAGTACCTCGAGCGCGACTGCGACGGCGCCATGGTGCGCACCCGCAGCCGCCCCCTGCCGGCGGGCCTGATCCGCCCGACGCACGCACTGACCTTCGGGCTCTCGCTGACGCTGATCGGCCTCGGCGTTCTGCTCGCCACCGTGAATCTGCTGACCGCCTTTCTCGTGCTGCTGACGAATTTTCTCTACGTCCTGGTGTATACGCCGATGAAGCGCGTGTCGGAGTTGAACACCACCTTTGGCGCCATCCCGGGCGCCATGCCGCCGCTGATCGGCTGGACGGCGGCGCATGGCGGCGTGACCGTGGAGGGGCTGGTGCTGTTCTTGATCCTGTTCGTGTGGCAGCACCCTCACGTTTACGCCATCGGCTGGATGTATCGCGAAGATTACGCGCGCGCCGGTTTCCGCATGCTGGCCGTGCACGACGACGGTTCGCGCACCACGCTTGGCGTGCTGCTGGGGACGGCGGCTCTGATTGGCGTTTCCGTGCTGCCCTACTGGCGCGGGATGTCGAGTGGCCCGTATCTGGCCGTGGCGCTGGTCATGGGCGCCGTGTTGCTCGAATACGGCCGCCGCCTGGCGCGCTCGCGCACGATCCCTGCCGCGCGCGCCGTCATGGCGGTGACCATCATCTACCTGCCGGTGATTCTGGCCGGAATCTTGATCGATTCCATCCTGTGACCCATGAAGACGTCAGGCACATGGCCGTTGCGACTCGGGATCCTTCTGGTGGCTGCGGGGGCGGGGGCCGCGATCGCCCTGTTCGTCACGTTGCGGCGCGAGCCGGCGCCGGTGGCGCTGGAGGATCTGCCCAAACTGGAGCCCGTGGCCGCCTTCACCCTCACCGATGCCAGCGGCGCCGCCATCGGTCTCGAACAATTCAAGGGCAAGCTGTGGACGGCCAATCTGTTCTTCGCCTCCTGCACGTCGATCTGTCCGCCGCTGACGCGCAACCTGGCCAAGTTGCAGGTGGCGGTGGGCGCAGGCGTGGATTTCGACCTGCTCTCGGTGTCCGTCGACCCTGAGCACGACACGCCGGGCGTGCTGGCGGCGTTTGCGGCCCAGTATCAGGCGGACACGAACCGCTGGCACTTTGCCACGGCCGCGCGCGAGACCGTCCAGGCGCTGGCGGTCGAAAGCCTGCATCTGGGCGCGCAGGGCGAGCCCGTCAATCACTCGCCCTATGTGGTGCTCGTCGATCGCGACGGGATCATTCGCGGCTATTACGATGGGCTCGAGGCCGAGGCCATGGCGCGGCTGGCCGCTGATCTGAAGCGGCTGGCGAACTGAGCGTCATGGATCCTGCACTGCCCATACCCGGACTCGGCCCCAACACAACCGTCGCCCTGAATGCACTCAGCACCGTGCTGTTGATCGCCGGCTACCGCGCCATCCGCGGCGGGCGGCGGGACACGCATCGCCGGCTGATGATCGGCGCCCTGGCGTCCTCGGCCGCCTTTCTGGCCGTGTACCTCACGCACCACGCGCTGCACGGCTCGACGCGCTTTCCGTTCCACGACTGGACGCGCACGGTGTACATGCTGGTGCTGATCCCGCACACGATCCTGGCCGCCGCGATCGTGCCGTTCATCTTGCGGGGCGTGTGGCTGGCGTGGCGGGCGCGCTTCGACGATCACAAGCGCCTGATGCGATGGGTGTGGCCGGTATGGCTTTACGTTTCGGCGACCGGCATCCTGGTGTACCTGATGCTGTACATCCTGCCGCACCTGCGCGGATAGCAGGCGCAGGCGCGACGCCGTCAGCCCGAAGGGCCGGCTTAATCCTTCAGGAAGACGGCGCCATCCTTGACTTCGATCGGATAGCAGCGCGTCTTGACGCCGTAGCTGGGCGACACGCCCGTGCGCACGTCGAAATCCCAGCCGTGCAGCGGGCAGATGACGTTGAAATCTTCGATGAAGCCGGAGTCCAGAAACGCGCCGGCGTGGGGGCAGACGGCGTTGATCGCGTAGATATCGCCCTCGATCTTGAACAGCGCGATATGTTTGTCCTCAACCTTGACGCGGTAACCGCGCCCCTCGGGAATGTCGTCCACTTTGCACAATTCGATCATGTCGCCTGTCGCTCCCTCGCCACGAAACCAACTTTGCTGATGGGAAAACGTAGATAATATTAGATACTGTTGGCCGGAATCAACATGTTTGCGAACCGAACCAACTGGACGTGGGATCCCAGTCCGCTGGCGGCGGCAGCCGCTCGACGGCGCCGGGAGGGGCTGCCGATTCTCGATTTGACGGAAACCAACCCCACCTGCTGCGGGTTTCACTACCTGGAGGCGGGGGCCGAGCAGGCGCTAGCCCACCCGGGAGCGCGTCGTTACGCGCCCGATGCGCGGGGGCTGGCCGGGGCGCGCGACGCCATTGCCGGCGCGTATCGCGCCCGCGGCGTGACCGTCGATCCCGCGCGCCTCGTCGTGACGGCTGGAACCAGCGAGGGCTACAGCCACCTCATGCGCCTGCTGCTTAACCCCGGCGACGCCTTGCTTGTTCCCAGTCCCAGCTATCCGCTGCTCGACGTCCTGGCGCGCCTGCACGACGTGCGCCTGATCCCGTATCCGCTGCACATCGACGACCGGTGGTGGCTTGACCTGGACGGGCTGCGCGCCGCCTGTGACAACGGCTGCCGTGCCATCGTCATCATCAGCCCCAACAACCCTACCGGCTCGCTGCTCACGCAGCGCGAGCGGGAGGCGCTCGTGGCGCTCGCGTCGGCGCGCGGCCTGGCGCTCATCGCTGATGAAGTCTTTGCCGATTACCGGCTGCTCGACGTGCCCGATGCCGCGCCGTCGCTGGCCGGCGAGGACCGCGTGCTGACCTTCACGCTGAATGGCATTTCGAAAATGCTGGGCTTGCCGCAGATGAAGGTGGCGTGGCTGGTGGTGAACGGGCCGCCCGCGGTGGTGGTGGATGCCTGCCGGCGGCTGGAGTTGATGGCGGATTCCTACCTGTCGGTCAGCACGCCCGCGCAGCTGGCCCTGCCGGCGTGGCTGTCGCAGGGGGCCATGGCGCAGGCCGAAATCCTCGAGCGCGTGCGCACGAACCTGGCACAGACGCGCGCGCTGCGGCAGGCGGCGTGCCTGCGCGTCGAGGGGGGGTGGACAGCGGTGCTGCGCATTCCGCGCGTGGCGTCCGCCGCCGACGTGGCGCTGTCGCTGTTGGAGGGCGAGGGCGTGCTCGTGGACCCCGGCTCATTCTACGGCTTTGGCGCAGAAGGCTACCTGGTGATAAGCCTGCTGCCGCCGCCTGCCGTCTTCGCGGAAGGCCTGCGCCTGCTCGACGCGCGGGTGGGGGGCGGGTGAGGACGTCCGGGCCGAACCCACCGCCCTTCGGGCACCCCTCCGGTGGAGGGGATCCCGGATCGTAGCTCGCACGCATGCATGATCCCCTCCGTGGGCGGGGGGGGGGCCTGGAGCCGGCGGTCCCCGCCGGTCGCATGCGCCCCTGCCCGCCTCACGCGGGTTTGGCCGACACGATCTTGGTGATCATGTCGAAGGGGTAGATGGAGGAGTGGCCATCGCTCCACGCCACGGTGGCGGCGTAGTTGCCGAGGGCGCCGATCTCATTCGGCACGATGGTCTCGGGCACGCTCTCGTCGCGCAGCGTCTTCTCGCCCGTCATTTCGTTGATGCAATCCGCGCAGCGGCAGTTCCGGCGCAGGATGGCGGGCGTCAGCGTGTACTCCGTCCCGTTGCCCGGGGCAAAGAGCAGCACCTTCCCATCGTATCGCAACATCGGCCGTGGCGCGTCCTTGAAGAGCAACGTGCTGATCTCGCGCACGACCGCGTCCGCGAGCTCGCGATAGCCGCGTGAGACCGGGTGGTCAGGCATGGCCATGACCAGGGGCGTGCCGTTGTCGCAGTGCGTAGCCACCTCGGGATCCAGGGGAAGCTCAATCGCGTGCCGGATGCCGAACTGGTCCACCAGCCGCCGCATGGCGCCGGCGCCGAACAGGCGGTGCTGCTTGTCGCATCCGCTGCAGACGAAGTAGCTCATGTTCTCCACGACGGCCACGGTCGGCACCTTCATCATGTCGAACATCTTGATGCCCTTGACCACGTCCACGAAGCTGATCTCCTGGGGCGTCGTCACCATGACGGCAGCCGTCATGGGGATGATCTGGGAGAGGGTGAGCTGGATGTCGCCCGTGCCCGGCGGCATGTCGATGATCAGGTAGTCCAGTGCGCCCCAGTTCGTGCCCGTCAGCAACTGGTTGATGACGGAGGTGACCATGGGCCCGCGCATGACCGCCGGCTCGCCCTGCTTGGCCGTGGCGAACGCAAAGGACATGAGCTTGATGCCGTCGCGCTCCACGGGCAGGATCAAGTTCTGCGCGTTCTGGTACAGCCCGTCGAACTTGACCTTTACCATGGTGGGCAGGCTGGGGCCGTAGATGTCCGCATCGAAGATGCCGACCTTGGCGCCCTGGCCGGCGATGGCGTAGGCGAGGTTGACGGCCACGGTGGACTTGCCGACGCCGCCCTTGCAGCTGGCGACGGCAATGACGTGCTTCACCTGGGCCAGGCCGGGCCCGGTTTCCATGGCGGATTTGCGGCGCGCCTGGGCTCCCATGGTGACGGTCACGCCGGTCACCCAGGGCAGGGCCGCCACGGCCTCTGTGCAGGACGTGCGGAACTGCTCCTTCACCGGGCAGGCCGGCGTGGTGAG
Source organism: Lentisphaerota bacterium (assembly GCA_021413965.1). GTDB lineage: Bacteria > Verrucomicrobiota > Kiritimatiellia > UBA8416 > JAIOPI01 > JAIOPI01. The sequence goes on from JAIOPI010000035.1 coordinate 34,279, forward strand.
TTCCACACTGAATGAAACGGCGCCTGCTTCGGTGATCTGCAGGTGTTTGATGAAACCCAGGCTGACGATATCCTTGCCAAGATCCGGGTCGATGATGCCCCGCATGGAATCGAGGACGTCTTGCTCGCGACTCATAACACGCACCCTTCAGTTTCCGGAATGAAAACGCGAATGCTATCACGGTTCGGGTGGCTGGCGCGAACAAATCAGAACCTGCAACGCGTGCCGCCCACCCCGCCCTGCGGGCACCCCTTCCTGGGAGGGGATCTCCGGCTATCCGTATCCGTATCCCCTCCACCAGAGGGGTGCCCGCAGGGCGGGGTGGGTGCCGGACCGGCGTGGCCGCAGGCCCGGGCATTGACTTCCGCCGGCAGCCTCCGCAAGATGCGGGTCGCCTGTAACCGACGCGCATGCAACAGACGCTCATATCGTTACCGACGGCGATCGCACGTTACCTGAATGACGCGCAAGGGCCGGAACTGGCCGCCGTCCCGGATACGCTGCGGCATGACTGCCTGGTCGGGAATGATCCGGCTGAGCGCAAACTCGGTTCAGGCGGCGGCACGGTGCATCTGCTGCACCAGGCGTGGCGGCGCGCCGCCACGCCCGGGACCCTGGATGACTGGCTGGCGTCCGGGCAGCGCCTGGTGCTGCATGCGGGCGGGCTGAGCCGTCGCCTCCCCGCGTACTCCGCGGTCGGCAAGGCGATCATTCCCATTCCGCTGCGCGAGGAAACGCCCTTTGCGCGCTTTCAGCAGACGCTGTGCGACTTCCAGATTCCGCTTTACTCCCGCGCCCTGCACGAGGCCGGCCCCCGCGCGGCCGTGCTACTCTCCGCGGGCGACGTCTGGCTGGACTTCAACCCCATCGACATCGCGCCCCTGAGTGCGGATATTGTTGGCGTGGGCATGTCCGTGAGCCCGGAACTGGCGTCGCACTTTGGCGTCTTCTTCGTGCGCCGCACGGCCGAGATCACGGACCCGGAACGGCCCATCGCCTTCTTTCTCCAGAAACCAACGCCGGCGGTCATCTACAAGCACCTCGATCATTACCAGTTCTACATCGATACCGGCCTGTGGTTCCTCTCGCGCGCGGCCGTGGGCCGCCTGTTCAGCGCCTGCGGCTGGAATGACAAGCGCCAGGCCTTTGACATGCCGGATGGCTTTCCACGCACGGCTGACTTCTATGCCGACATCTGCGCGGGGCTTGGCGAGGAAGCGCCCCAGCCGACGGAATTCGGGCGCGGCCTGACGGCGCGGGTCAACCTGCTGCAACACGCCGACTTCTACCACCTCGGGACAAGCCGACAGATCTTCGAGTCGCTCGATCAGTTGCAGACCAACCGGGCGCGGCTGAAGAAGCGCTGCTACAGCAGCTTCACGCCGCAGCGCACGCCCGAATCGCTGCGCGACCGGGGGTCCATCTGGCTGGACACCTATTTGCCTGAGACCATGCCGGATCTGCGCGGCAGCAACATGCTCTCCACCGTGCCGGCCGACGCCCGGCTGTCCCGGCTCGACAACGGCTGGTGCGTCGATTGCACCCCCGTGGGGACGGGCGACGAGTTCGCGCTGCGCGTCTATGGGATTGACGATCCGTTTGCCGGCCGCGTCGGGGACGGCGCCTTGTACTGCGGTCAATCCCTGGAGGCGTGGCTGGCCGCGCGCGGCGTGACGGCGGGCGCGCAGGACGACATCGCCGCGGTGCCGCTGTTCCCGGTGTTGCGCGCGCATGAAATCACGCAGGCCTGGCTCGAGTGGTGTTTCGCCGCCCAGCCGGATCCCGCGCTGACGCGGGACTATGCCAGGCGCCGCCGGCTGAGCCTGACCGACCTGGCGGAGCAGCTCGATGCGCGCCGCTACTTTGCCCTCAAGTGTGCGGGCACGCGCGGCAGCCTGGCCTCGGTGCTCGAACGCCTGGCCGCGGGCGGTGATCCCACGCTGTTTGATTTCGACTTCCGCCAGCTCGCGGCGCTGATCAACGGCAGCTTTCCGGAGCTGGCCGCGCAGGCGTTTGCGCGGCGCGAGGCGGTGCTGGCCGCGGTCAGCAAGCCCGAGCACGCCATCCGCTACCAGCTCTTCCTCGAACAGATTGCCCAGTCGCGGCCGGCGGGCGCGGCCGTGCCGGGCGCAGCGGCCGGGGGCGATGCGCTGGCGCAACTGGCGCAGACAGTCATCCGCATCCACGGGCGCCGCCAGGGCGACCCGCGCCTGGCGCTGCAGGAGGATCAGATCGTCTGGGCGCGCAGCCCCGTGCGGCTGGACCTTGCCGGCGGCTGGACCGACACGCCGCCGTTCTGCTTCGAGGCCGGCGGCGCCGTCCTGAACGTGGCCGTGAATCTGAACGGCCAGGAGCCGATCCAGGTCTTCATCCGCACCACCGACGAGCTGGCGTTCAAGATCAACTCGATCGACCTTGGCATTTCAGAAACGGTGTCGACCTACGCGCAACTCGACACCTACCGGGATCCTCGCTCGGGGTTCAGCCTGCCGAAGGCGGCGCTCAGCCTGGTCGGCTTCCACCCGGATTTCGGCGCCACCGCGGGCGACTTGGTGTCCGCGCTCAAGCACTTCGGGCGCGGGCTGGAGATCAGCCTGCTGTGCGCGGTGCCGAAGGGGTCGGGGCTGGGGACGAGCAGCATCCTGGCGGCCACCGTGCTGCGTGCGCTGGCTGGCGCCTGCGGCCTGACCTGGGACCGGCTCGAGGTCTACCGCAAGGTCCTGGCGCTCGAGCAGATGCTGACCACGGGCGGCGGCTGGCAGGACCAGGCGGGCGGTCTGTTTCCGGGGCTCAAGTTGGTGGAGACAGAACCCGGGCTTCCGCAAATCCCGGTGGTACGCTATCTGCCGGACGACTTGCTGACCGAGGCGATCGGCAGCCAGACCCTGCTCCTGTACTACACCGGCGTGACGCGACTCGCGAAGCACATCCTGCAGGAAATCGTCGAGAACATGATCTTGCGCGAGGCCCGAACCGCGGATCTGCTCGGCTACATCCGCGCCAATGCCCTGCGGCTGTACGACGCGTTCCAGCGCTCCGATGCCGCCGCCGTGCAGCGCTGCATCCGCCGGTCCTGGGATTTGAACCGCGCCCTCGACGCGGACACGACCAACCCCGACATCGAGGCCATCATCGCGACCTGCGGCACGGATCTCGCGGCGTGCAAGTTGCTTGGGGCGGGCGGGGGCGGGTACCTGCTCATGCTGGCACGTGATTCCGAAGGCGGCCATCGCATTCGCCAGCGCCTTGCGGATCAGCCACCCAACCCGCGCGCCCGCTTCGTCGAAGTCAGCCTGTCGCGCAGCGGCACGCAGGTGACGCGCAGCTAGGAGCCTGTCCGGATTGCAGCCGCCATATTCAGCGGGGCGCGGCTCGGCGGGACGCCTCGCCCCACCTCGGGGCGATCCGTGAAGGTTTGCGAGCTTCGGGGTGCGGGTGTATCATGTCGGCGGAGGCGATATGAGGCCCATCGCGAATCAGCGCGACATCCCCCTGGCCGACTTGCTGGACCGTCGGACAGTGGCGGGTACGTTGTACGAGACGTTGCCCGACGGCAGCGTGCGGTGTTTCGCCTGTGCGCACCGGTGCACCATCCTGCCGGGCAAACGCGGGGTGTGCAAGGTGCGCTTCAACGACGCGGGCACGCTGCGCGTCCCTTTCGGCTACGCGGCCGGTGTGCAGAGCGATCCGGTCGAGAAGAAGCCGTTCTTCCACGCCATGCCGGGGAGCCACGCGCTCACGTTCGGCATGCTGGGGTGCGATCTGCACTGCAGCTACTGCCAGAACTGGGTGACCTCGCAGGCCCTGCGCGACAAGGCGGCGGGGGCGCCGCCCGCCGATGTCTCGCCGGACGACCTGGTCCGCGCCGCGCAACGCACGGGGGCGCGCCTTGTCGTGAGCAGTTACAACGAGCCGCTGATCACGGCCGAGTGGGGGCGGGCGGTCTTTGTGAAGGCCAAGGCGGCGGGCCTCGTCACCGGTTTCGTCTCCAATGGGAACGCCACGCCGGAGGTGCTCGATTACCTGCGTCCGGTGACGGACTGCTACAAGATCGATCTGAAGACCATGCGGGACGAGAACTACCGCCAGCTCGGGGCGCGGCTCGAGCATGTGCTGGAATCGATTCGCGGCGTGCATGCGCGCGGGTTCTGGCTGGAAGTGCTGACGCTGGTGATTCCGGGGTTCAATGACTCCATCTCGGAGCTGCGGGACATCGCACAGTTCCTGGCCGGGATCAGCCCCGCCATCCCGTGGCACGTGACGGCGTTTCACAAGGACTACCTGATGACCGATCCGCGCGACACGACAGCGGGTGACGTGGTGCGCGCGGCCGAGATCGGCGCGGCGGCCGGGCTGCACTACGTCTATGCGGGCAACCGCCCGGGGGCCGTCGGGACATGGGAGAACACCTACTGTCCCGCGTGCCGGACACTGCTGATCGAGCGCATGGGGTATGTCATTCTGCAGTACCGCCTCACGGATGCCGGCACCTGCCCGACGTGTGACCGGGCGATTCCGGGCCGCTGGCCACCGTCGGCCAAGTCCGTGCGGATTGGCAGCACGAGCGATCTGTATGGCCGGGGGCCGCGGGCCGTGCGGGTGTGACGGATGGGGTGTGACTTCGACCGGACAGACCCACCCCGTCCTCACTCCACGAATCGCGTCCGTTCCTCCGGTGTCGGGAGGCGACAGGTGTCACGCTGTCCGAACCAGCGGTAGCGGTGGCGGGCGATCCAGTCGTAGAGGGAATCGCGCATGGGCGGGGGGATGAGGATGAGCGCATAGAACAGTGACCAGGGCGCCCCCATCGCCCGCGCGATGACCAGGGCGGCCTTGGAGCGGGTGTAGATCCGGGCGCCATCCAGCACGACGATGCTCGTGCCGGCGGCATCCGCCATCCCGGCCTCCGCGAGCAGGCGCCGCCCCGCGGCCGATTGCTGGGAGGCGAGGCGAATTGCATGGTGCGAATCGTGGCGAATGATAAAATCCACGCTGCGGTTGCACAGATTGCAGACGCCATCAAATAACACAATCATCGCATCCGCATGATAACACAAGATCCATCCCCCGCCCAGCAAACGGCGGCGCCACCCGGTCCGCCGTGGACGCAGGAGTCGCTGCGCGCCCTCGCGGCCGGGCACGGATTTGACGATGTGCGCGTGACAAGCGCCGCCCCTCATCCCGAGGCGGGACGCATCTTCCGCGCCTGGATTGAGCGCGAGCGGCATGGCGAGATGCGCTGGCTGGAAAGCGATCCCGACCGCCGCGCCACACCGCAGCATCACATCAGCGACGCGCGCGCGATCCTGACGCTGGCGGTGAACCACTATCGCGTGGCGGCGCCGTTGGTGGCCGGGGAGGGCCGCGTCGCCCGCTACGCCGCCGGCGAGGATTATCACCGCGTCCTGGACCGCGGGATGCAGGCCATGATTGTGGATTTGCAGCGCTCCGATCCCCACGGCATGTACCGCTACTATGTCGACTACGGGCCCGTGCTGGAGCGTGCGTTCGCCGAACGCGCCGGGCTGGGGTTCATCGGGCGCTCGGCCAACCTGATCCATCCGCGCTTTGGCACGTACGTCTTTCTGGCGACCATCATCACCAATGCGCCGCTGCCGCTGACGCCCCGCTCGCCGGGAACCTGCGGGCAGTGCCGGCGCTGCCTGGAGGTCTGTCCCACGGGGGCGCTGACGAGTCCGTATGAAATTGATGCGCGCCTGTGCATCAGCTATCTCACGATTGAAAATCGCGGGCCGATTCCGCGGCACCTGCGTCCGCTGATCGGGCACTGGCTGTTTGGCTGTGATCTGTGCCAGGAGGTGTGCCCCTACAACGCGCGCCTTCCGGAAGGCCAGCATCCCCGCCTGGCGCGGAGCCGCATCGCGGGCACCGCGCTCGATATCCCGTCGATCCTGAGCATCCGCACGGCGCGCGACTTCTCCGCGCGCTTCTCCCGCTCGCCGCTGCGGCGCGCCAAGCGCGAGGGGCTTCTGCGCAATGCGGCCGTCGTGGCCGGCAACCTCCGGCAGGCGCCGCTCGTGCCCGCGCTGGTGCAGGCGCTGCAGGATGCCAGTCCGCTGGTGCGCGGCCACGTGGTGTGGGCGCTGGCGCAATGCGGCGAAGTTGCCGCTCTGCGGGCGCACCGGGAGCGCGAAACGGATCTGTTCGTGATCTCGGAGTTGGACGCCGTGGGTGGGTGAGCGCCCACTCACGCCGCGGCGAGATGGCCGCGACTCCCCTGATACCCACAGTCTCCCGACATCAGGGGTAACGCACAAGCCACTCTGCGGGAGAGAGGCTCTCGAACTGCGCGCCGGCACGTTCGCGCAATTCGCGGTCGAGCGTGACCAGTGACGCCCGATGCTCTGCCGCCAGCGCGGCATATTGTGCGTCCGCCCCGCGCAAGCGCAGGCTGCTCGCCAGGTCAGCCGCCGCCAGCGCCCGCGTCAGGGTCATGTCGAAGAAGCGGGCATTCGGCAAACGCCGAAGTTGTTCGATCCAAGCAACGCCATCCGCCGGATTTTGTGTGTATCGCGCCGCCGTTCCCGCCACTTCGGGCAGCACTAATGCGGGCAGCAGAAAGGCGACTCGACGCGCCATGGCTTCGCGGAGAAAGCGCACGCTGTCCGCGTGGCCCGGCTCGCGCGAATTGGCGGCGGATAGCCACACATTGGCATCAACCACGACTTCCACGATCCGCCTCCAAGGTGGCCACCAGCGAATCGGTCGCACCCGCTCTGGCCCCGATTCGTGATCCTCGCAATTGCCACTCCGTCAGCCACGCATCGGCCGCTTCCCGACACTGCATCCCTGACGGTGCTTGCCGCTGCGCTGCAAGACCCAAGCGGACGAGTTCTGGGACAAGGTCCTTCAGCTTGCGGTGCTGTCGAACGGCCTCATGTTTGACCTCAATCAGCAGGTCATCTGGGAAAAACAAGGTCGTTTTCACAAAACCATTTAACCACTTAAACAGCTTCGTGTCAAAGATGAAACTGGGGCATCAGGCCAAATGGCGGCAACTTTCGCCCCCGGCCACCGACGGGAAACAGGATTGCCACTGCGTGGCCCTCGTGCACGGCACGCCGGCGGTGTCGTGCTACAGCCTACCGTCACTCGCCTTGAGCGCATTCACGCCGATCGTGCAGCCGCTCACTTTCTGGACGCTGATGCATTCCGTCGGGCAGACCTCGAGGCAGGCGTTGCAGCGGATGCATTCCTTCTGGTCGATGTAGTACTCGGCATCGTAGTTGATGCCGGCGGATTCCTTGTAGCCGGTGACGCGGCCGTGGGTGTCGGTGTGGACGGCAGTGACGCGCACGATGCACGCCGGGCGCGGCTTGACCTGCACGCACTGGTCGCACTTGATGCAGCGCGAGATGTCGATCTCGTACTTGTAGTGGCACAGGTAGCAGCGCGAGGCTTCGGTCTGGGCCGCCGCCTGGTCGAAGCCGGTTTCCACCTCGGCCGTCGGGGCGCGCGCGGCGACGGGCAGCGTCGGCATCGCGACGCGCTCAATCAGGTCGAGCGGGCGGGCGCGCGGCGTGGCGCGGCCGTCCTCCACCCGGACGACGTCCTGAAGGCGTTCCGCCCCGGTGAGGAACCGGTCCACCTGGCGGGCGGCTTCCTTGGCGTGGGCGATGGCATCGATGAGGGTGGTGGCGCCGGTGGAGAAATCGCCGGCGACAAACAGCTTGGGAATGGCCGTGGCGTGCGCGTGGCGGCTGAGCAGCCAGTCGTCGGCGCCCACGAGGGTGGCGCGGAGCCCGGCGTCGATCCAACTGGTATCCGGGAACTGGCCGGTCGCCAGCAGCACGGTATCCGCCGCGTGCACAAAGTCATGGCCCGGGATGGGCTCCGGCCTGGCGCGGCCGCTCTCGTCGGGGGGGCCGAGCCGGTTCTTGACGAACGCCATGCCGGTGATCCGCCCGCCCTCGCCCAGGTAGCGCTGCGGGCCCACGAGAAACTCCATGGGAATGGCCTCGTGTGCGAGTTCCTCGACTTCGCCGGGGGTGACGAGCATTTCGCCCGGGGAGCGCCGGTAGCAGACCCGCACGTCGGTGCGCTCCATCGGCATGCGTTCGCACTGCAGGCGAAACGCCGTGCGCGCGCAGTCCATGGCGGTAAAGCCGCCGCCGATGACGAGGCACTTGTCGCCGACCGTGGCGCGATGGAATTCGTTCGCGTCCAGCAGCCAGGGCAGGCCGTGGGCAATGCCGGCGAAATCGCGACCCTCGAGGGGGAGCAGGTTCGGACGCAGCGTGCCGGCCGCGAGAATGACGGCGTCGAATTCCGCGAGCAGTTGTTCGAGCGGCCGTTCCGGGCCGATGGCGGTGTTGCAGATGATCTCCACGCCCTGCCGGCGGACCTGGTCGATCTCGCGATCCAGGACCGCGCGTGGCAGGCGGAACTCCGGGATGCCCTGGTTCATCATGCCGCCGGGTCGCGCGTGCTTCTCGTAGACCGTGCAGCGATGCCCGAGCAGCGCCAGGTTTCGCGCCGCGGCCAGCCCGGCGGGCCCGCTGCCGACAACGGCCACGCGCTTGCCGCTCGGGGGAAACAGCGGCTCCAGGACCACCCGGTCCGCGGCATTGAAATCAGCCGCGGAGCGTTTGGAAAAGCAAATGGCGACCGGTTCGCCCAGCCCTTCCCAGCCGTGGCGGCAGGGCGCCTCGCAGGGCCGCGAGCAGACCCGCCCCAGCACGCCGGGAAAGACGTTGTCGCGCAGGTTGATGCGGTAGGCGAGATCGGTGTCGCCTGCGCTGAGGGCCGCCAGGTAGCCAGGGATGTCCGTGCGTGCGGGGCAGGCGGTTCGGCAGGGGATGTTTTCATCCAGCCATTGCTGGTCCTTGACCTGGGGGGCCCACTCGCCGCGCGGGGCGGACAGGGCCGCCGGCACGAAGGTGGCAGGCGGCGGCACCGCGGGCGTGGGTGGGGGCGTGCTGGGCGATGGGGAGCGGTGTTTGCGACGCATGATTACATCCTGTGCGGTTATGTCGTGACGGGCGGCTATCAGATACGCTGTCGACGACGCCTCGCGGTGCGGGCACCCTTCCGGAACCTGGTCATCAGACACGAGGGGAATCGCCAACCCTACCACTTTGTGACCGGCACCCGGCCGCTACGACCCGATGGGGTGCCACGTGGTCTTCACTTCCTGCGTGTCCAGAATCAGGTAGGGATTCTGGCTGCCGGGTGATGACCAGGAACTCGCGCGGCGCACGGTGACGCGCTTCACGTTGCTGGCGGCGGCGGTCTGAAGGGCGTGGATCTCCGCCGCGGTGTCGCCCGCATAAATCACGGCGTTCACGTCCATGTGGCTGGCCATGTGGCTGAGCAAGTCGTCGCGCCTGCCGGTCAGGATGTTGACCACGCCGCCGGGCAGATCCGAGGCGTGCAGCACCTCCGCCAGGGTCACCGCGCACAGCGGCCGCGAGGTCGAGGCCAGCGCCACGCAGGTGTTGCCGCCAGCGATGGCCGGCGCGACGTTGGACACCAGTCCGAGCAACCCGTCCGTCTCCGGCGCGACGACGGCCACGACGCCCGTCGGCTCGCACACGGAGAAATTGAAATGCGAGGAGCTCACCGGGTTGACGGAGCTGAAGATCTGCTGGTACTTGTCCGCCCAGCCGGCGTAGTACACGAACCGGTCGATGGCCGCATCGGTTTCCGCGGCGGCGGCGGCGTGGGCCAGGCCCTGCGCCTCAAGCTCCGCCACGAACTGGCCGCGCCGTCCCTCCATCATCTCGGCAATGCGGTAGAGGATCTGGCCCCGGAGGAAGGCCGTGCTGCCGGCCCACTTCTCGCCGGCGCCGCGCGCCGCCACGACGGCTTCGCGGAAATCCTTGCGCGAGCACAGGCACATGTTGGCCAGGGCCGAGCCGTCCGGCGCGCGGGCCGTGTAGTAGTGTCCCGACTCGGTGCGTGGAAACTTCCCGTTGATGTAAATCTTGTAGGTCTTCAGCACCGGCAGGCGGCGCGTGGTGTCGGCCAGCGCCGCGGTCGCATCGCCGGCCGTCGCGCCGTCCGCCAGGGCGCGCGTGCGTCGCGCCTGGGTGGTTGCATCGGTTGAATCGTCCATGATGGCCTCCATTCCCGCCGGGTCAGTCCAGGTTCACGTATGGCAGGAGCCCCTGCAGACCGCCCTCGCGGCCCATGCCGCTTTCCTTGTACCCGCCAAAGGGCGAGCCGGGATCGAACTTGTTGAACGTGTTGGCCCACACGACGCCCGCGCGCAGGCGCGTCGTCATCTTGAAGATCTTGGCGCCCTTGTCCGTCCACACGCCGCCGGACAGCCCATAGGGCGTGTTGTTGGCTTTTTCCAGCGCCTCGTCCACCGTGCGGAAGGTCTGGATCGCGAGCACCGGGCCGAAGATTTCCTCCTGCACGACGCGATGCGATTGCGACACGTTGGTGAAGAGGGTGGGCGGGCACCAGAACCCTTTGGACGGCAGCGCGCAGGCGGGCTGGTACATGTCCGCGCCCTCGGCCACGCCGATCTTCAGGTATGCTTGGATGCTCTCCAGCTGCTGCTTCGAGTTGATGGCGCCGACGTCCGTGTTCTTGTCGAGCGGGTCGCCCACGATCAGCGTCTCCATCCGCTCCTTGAGTTTCTCGATGACGGTCTCGGCGACGGATTCCTGCACGAGCAGGCGCGAGCCTGCGCAGCACACGTGGCCCTGGTTGAAGAAGATGGCGTTGACGATGCCCTCGACGGCCTGGTCGATGGCGGCATCCTCGAAAATGATGTTGGCGGCCTTGCCGCCGAGCTCCAGCGTGTACTTCACGTTGCGCCCGGCCAGCGCGCGCTGCAGCCCCTTGCCGATCTCGGTGGAGCCCGTGAAGGCCAGCTTGTTGATGTCCGGGTGGTTGACCATGTCGTTGCCGGTCTTGCCGCTGCCGGTCACGATGTTGACCACGCCCGGCGGCAGGTCGGCGTCACGCACGACTTCGGCCAGCTTCAGGGCCGTGAGCGGCGTGTTCTTGCTGGGCTTGAGCACGACCGTGTTGCCCGCCGCGATGGCGGGGGCGATCTTCCACGCGGCCATCAGCAGGGGGAAGTTCCAGGGAATGATCTGGACGGCGACGCCGAGCGGCCGCGGCACGCGGCCGGGGAAGGCGTACTCCAATTTGTCCGCCCAGCCGGCGTAATAGAAGAAGTGCGCGGCCGCCAAGGGCACATCGACATCGCGCGATTCGCGGATGGGCTTGCCGCCGTCCATCGATTCGATGATGGCGAACTCACGGGCGCGCTCCTGCATGATGCGCGCGATCCGGTAGATGTACTTGCCGCGCTCGGCGGGCGGCAACTTGGACCACACGGTGTCGTAGGCGCGGCGTGCGGCGCGCACGGCGCGATCCACATCCTCGGCTCCGGCGTCGGCCACGTCGGCGAGCTTCTTTTCCGTGGCCGGGTTGATCGTGTCGAGATAGCGCCCGGACTTCGGGCTGACGAACTGGCCGTCGATGAAGAGCCCGTAACGGTCCTGCAGCTTGACGTTGCCGGTGCTCTCAGGTGCCGGGGCGTACGCCCAGTCCGTGCGCAGATCCAGCGTGGGCTTGGCGCGTTTGCGCGCCGGCTTGCGTCTCGTCGTGGCGGTCTTCATGTCCATCCTCAGTGCAGGGGGCGCCGCGGGCCGTCACCCGCGGGCGACGCAAGCGGCGCCCCAACCATTCCCGGACTCCCGTCGCGCGCTGTGCTTGCGCGGCGCGGGAGGTCAATCCTTTGAAAAATAATCCAGCGACTGGTAGGCGCCGGTCTTCTCCTTGACGATCTGCATGAGCACATCGTTGGCGAGGCGGCTGGCGCCGAAGCGGAACCAGGTGGGGGTCAGCCAGGCCTGCCCCAGCGTTTCGCGCAGCATGACCAGGTATTGCACGGCCAGCTTGGCGGTGGAAATGCCGCCGGCCGGCTTCATGCCCACCATGCGGCCGGTTTCCATGAAGTAGTCGCGAATCGCCTGCAGCATGACCAGCGTCACCGGCATGGTGGCTGCCGGCTGGACCTTGCCGGTCGAGGTCTTGATGAAATCGGCGCCGGCGTGCATGGCAAGCACGCTGGCCCGGCGCACGTTGTCGAGCGTGCTCAGTTCGCCGGTCTCGAGGATCACTTTGAGATGGGCCTCGCCGCAGGCTTCCTTGATGGCGGCGATTTCGTCGAACACGTAGTCGTACTCGCCGCGCAAGAACTCGCCGCGCGAGATTACCATGTCCACTTCGTCGGCGCCCTCGGCCACGGCGAACGCGGTATCGGCCAGCTTGACCTTGCGGGAGGCCTGGCCGCTGGGAAAGGCGGTGGCGACGGAGGCCACCTTGATCCCGCTGCCAGCCAGGGCCTGCTTGGCAATGCGTGTCATGGACGGGTAGACGCAGATGGCGGCCACGTGGGGCAGGTCGGGGCAGGCGTCGTGCAGGTGCCGCCCCTTGTAGCAAAGCTGGCGCACCTTGCCGGGGGTGTCCTGGCCTTCGAGGGTGGTCAGGTCCATCATGCTGAGGGCCAGCGTGAGGGCATGGACCTTGGAGGCTTTTTTGATGCTCCGCGTTTGGAAGCGGGAAACGCGCTCCTCGATGCCGACTTCATCCACGTGTGGCACGCGGGACAAGTCTGGAAAGACGAGCTCCACCTGGCTTTGGGAATGCATATGAACCCGATGTGGTTGGGGTGCTTATCGCCTATACTTGACGATACCGAATCGACGGGGGGGCGTCAATATGGCAGCCGGGGCGCTTGACGCCTTTGGGGCTGTGCGGTCACGGCGAGGTGCGTATCGGGGGGTGAGGCTCCGGGCGGGCAGGAGTTTCCCGGTATCCGGCCACCCGGTTGCGACCAGCTTCCTTGGCGTGGTAGAGGGCGCTGTCGGCCTTGCGTACCAGCGTCTCGAGCTCCGGGCCGTCCTCGGGGAAGGTGGCGACGCCCAGGCTCAGGGTGACCGGCGGCAGCCCCGGCACCGTCGTGGCCGCCACGAGTTCACGCAGCCGGTCCGCCGCCTGCAGGGCCGAGCGTTTGTCCGTCTCCACCAGGAGCAGGATGAATTCCTCGCCGCCGTAGCGGGCGACGTGGTCGATGGCGCGCGCCGCGGTCCGCAGTGACTTCGCCACCGCGCGCAGCACCTGGTCGCCCGAGTCGTGGCCGTAGGTGTCGTTGACCTTCTTGAAGTGGTCGATGTCGCACATCACGACCGAGAGCGAATGGCCGAAGCGGCGCGAGCGCAGCAGTTCGTCGTTCAGGCGCGCCAGCAGGTAGCGCCGGATATGCAGCCCGGTGAGGGAGTCCGTCACGGACAGCTCCCAGAGTTGGGCCTTGTTGATGGCCACCGCGGCCTGGTCGGCAATCGCGGCCAGCAGGTTGACGTCCTCGTCAGAGAAGATCGACTGGTCCTGCTTGTTCGTGACGTTGATGACGCCGATGACTTCGCCGTGGACCTTCATGGGGATGCAGACGATGGAATCCACAAAGGACGACGAGGCACTGACGAACTGGTCGTTCTCGTCGATCTTGTTGAGGATCACGGGCTGGCCGGTGGCGTAGACCTGGCCCGCGACGCCTTCCCCGGGCTTGAAGGTGCGGCAGGCAAACTCCCCGCTGTTGATCTTCTGCTGCACGTCCTTGTCTTCGAGGCCCTGGATGACCTGCACCTCGAGCAGGGCGCTCTCGGCGTTGAAGAGCATGATGGAGCCCTTCTGGGCATTCGCCACGCCGATGGCCTGCTCCAGGATGTAGCCCAGGAGTTGCTTCAGATCGCTGATGTGCGTCATGGCGCGGCTGATGTTGTACAGCATGGACAGGTTGCGCAGGGTGCGGCTCAGCTCATCTTTCTCGGCGTTGCGTCGCACGTACAGGTGGCACATGTTGATGCTGGACGCGGCTGTGGCGGCAAACTGCTTGAGGAAGTCCAGGTCCATGTCATCGTAGGGGCGATCGGCACGGCGGCCGAGGGTCAGCAGGCCGATGAACTGGTCCTTGAGGAACAGCGGCACCCAGAGGGCCGACTGGAACTGCTGCAGGTGATGGCTCTTGAAGAACCGCTCGAACAGCGGTTCGCCGGAAGCGCTTTGCACGGGAAACGGATCGTACTGGAGGACGTTTTGCCACAGCAGCCCTTCTTCGATGGGGAAGGTGAAGCCGGGGGCGGTGGCCTCCGGGAGAAGGTGGGTGCGCACCAGCCGGCACGCGGGCTTCTGCTCGTCATACATGAACAGGGCCAGCGGTCCCGCTTCGAGTTTCTCGGCCACGATGGCGACGAGGACTTCGTAGAGCTTGTCCGGGTTCAAGATGTTATGCAGGGCGCGCCCGGCCGTCAGGAGGCTCGTCAGGTCGAACACGTGGCGCTCCAACTGCCGCACCCGCGAAACGCTGCTGTTTGGCGTGTTCATGTGAGACGGAAGTCTAAGGCGGTTGCCCTCGCAGGTAAAGCGCCGACGTGGGGGCCCGGGGCGGTCACGCCTGCTCACAGCGGTCGGGGAGGCAGGCGGGGCGTGATCAGTCGCTTGGCGGCGGGAGCTTGGCCATCTCGCTGGCGAAGCACTCCGGGCAGATGCCGTGCGAGAAGTGGGCGTCGGTGTGCGCCGTGAGATAGGCCTCCACCTTCTCCCAGTAGCCCTCGTCATTGCGGATCTTCTTGCAGCTGGCACAAATCGGGAACAAGCCTGTCAGCGTTTTGACGTGGGCCAGCGCTTCCCGCAGCTGGTGAATCAGCAGCTCCCGCTCGCGCTCCATCGTGTGCTTGTAGATGGCCATGTCCAGCACGATCTGCAGCTCGCGCTCCTCGAAGGGCTTGAGCACGTAGCCAAATGGTTCGGCGTGCTTGGCGCGCTCGAGTGTCACTTCATCCGAATGCGCGGTCAGGAACACCACGGGCAGCTGGAAGCGCTCGTGGATGAGCGTGGCGGCTTCGACGCCGTCCATGCCGCCGCGCAACCGGATGTCCATGAGGACGAGGTGAGGGTGCGCCGTCGCGACCTGGACCAGGGCCTCTGCGCCCGTGGACGCGATACCGACCACGTCGTAGCCTTTGGCGGTCAGCCGGTTCCGCAGGTCCGAGGCCGTGATGGCTTCGTCTTCCACGATGAGAATACGGTTGGCCGTGCTGTACTCGGGCAGGGGTGGTCGTGCAGGTGTTGTCATAGGGTCGGGCTCTGGGGCTGTGCGTCGGCACCCGGCGGGCTGGGCGTTTCGGTTGTGGGGTACGTGGCGCAGAAGAGCAGCGAGAAGGAGGCGCCGCCTTCCTTGCCGATGCTGAGCACGCCGCCGATCTGGCGCGTGAGGTCGTGCACGAGGCGCAGGCCTGTGGTGCTGCCCTTGGTGCTGTCCATGTCCGGCGGCAGGCCCGGGCCGTCATCCATCACGTCCAGGCGGTGCCAGCCATTCGGGGCCGAGCCGAGGCTCACGCGCAGGCGGCCCTCCTCCCGATTCTGAAACGCGTATTTGAGGCTGTTGGTCACCAGTTCGGTGACAATCAAGCCGAGCGAAATGGCGATGTCCACGTTCAGGAGCACCGGCTGCAGGTCGAGTTCCGTGCGAACGGCGGCGGAACCGCGCTTGGCTGAGCGGACCAGTTGCGTCAGCAGGCTGTGCAGGTAGTCGGCGAAGTCGATGCCTGACCCGTCGTGGCTCTGGTAGAGCTTCTCGTGCACCAGCGCCATGGCGCGGATGCGCTGCTGGGCTCCTTGGAAGGCCGTGACCAGAGCGGGGTCCCGCGCGTCGTCTGCCTGCAACTGCAGGAGGCTGGAAATGACCTGCAGGTTGTTCTTCACCCGGTGGTGGATTTCCTGCAGCAGCGTCTCTTTTACCGCCAGTGAGGCGCGCATCACGTTCTCGGCGCGTTTGCGTTCCGTGATGTCGATGACGGATGCCAGCACGGAGACCCCCTCCGCGGTTTTGACCGGATTGAGTCCGATCTCGATGGGCACTTCCGTGCCGTCCTTTCGCAGCCCAAACAAGTCGCGCCCGGCACCCATGGCCCGGGTTTGGGGAGACGCGAAGAACGGGGTACGATGTCCGGGGTGTTGACCGCGGTAACGTTCGGGCACCAGGATGTCGATGTTTTGCCCGAGGAGTTCCTCGCGCCGGTAGCCAAAGAGCGCTTCCAGCTGGCGGTTGAGCAGCGAAATCCGTCCGGCCGAATCCACCAGGACGATCGCATTGGGCGCCGATTCCACCACGTTGCGGAACCGCTCCTCCGCACGTTGGCGTTCAGCCACTTCCGTCGCCAGTTGCTGGTTCATGACGACCATGCCCGGCAGGCGAATCGCTTCCGGCATGACTCGCAGCAGGGCGATGACGGTAGCCCAGGAGGCAATCGCGGTCAGGAGCTTCACGGTGCCCCAGAGCCGATACCACGGATTCCAAAACAGCGTCGCATCGATCAAGTGCCCAAAGCCGCAGGAGAAGATGAAGAGCGCAAAGAGCCAGAACACAGGGGGGAAGGGTACGTCCTTCCGCTTGAAGACAAAATACGCCAGTGTCAGGGGAATCATGGCATAGGCGCCAAAGATGGCCACGTCGGACACGATATGGGTCCACCCGTGCAGGGGCGTCCAGTGGCCGCAGCGCCAGCGCGGGGGGAAATCGGCCGTGTCGAACAGTAGTCGCCAATTCAGCATGTCCAGTGCCAATATTGTCCCCGCGTGCAGGCGAACCCGTCAAAGAATTTGAGTGCCGGGTGGTGTTTTGTCACGCTAAAGTGACAGCGCCTCCCCGCGCGATGGCAGCCGGAGCTGGCTGGAGGCGCCAGTCCTGCTATAATGGCCGGGCATGGCAACGCCATGGTAAGGCAGGGGTATGAAGAGATCGGGCAGGCAGACCGTCCGCAACGTGCAGAGCCGGTTCGCCCTGGTCTTGGCCCTGGCGGCCTGCGCGCTGCTGGCCATCACGCCGGCCGGGGCCCAGACGAATCTCGATTACGGCGATGCCGATGCCGGGGGCTTCCCGGTCCTGCTGGCGCAGGATGGCGCCCGGCATGTCGTGACGCCGGATGTCTATCTGGGGTCCCGGATCGATGCCGATTTGGACGGGCAGTCTTCACTCGATGCGCTGGGTGATGACACGGATGCGCAGGGCGACGACGAAGACGGCGTTGTTTTCTTTAGCCTGCTGGTGCCCGGCCAGGTCGCGCGACTGCGCGTGACAGCCTCCACGAATGGCTATCTGCAGGGGTGGTTTGATTTTGCGCGCACGGGCTGGTCGTCGTCGGCGGCGCAGGTCCTTTCCAACCAGGTGCTCGTGGCAGGCCTGCAGGAAGTTGAGTTTCCCGTGCCGGCGGGCACGTGGGCGGGTCCCATCTTCGCGCGCTTCCGGTTCAGCACGCAGCTGGATGTGGGCATGACGGGCGCTGCCCCGGATGGCGAGGTGGAGGATTATCGGGTCGATATCGCGGCCGTCGATCTTGGTGATGCTCCCGAGACGCCGCCGACGCGCTCGTATCCGACCACGCTGGCCAACGATGGCGGCTCTCACGTGATCGTTGAGGACCTGTATCTCGGGGAACAGATTGATGGGGAAGCGGACGGCCAGCCGACGGACGGAGCCGATGGCGACGGCGCGGACGAGGACGGCGTGGTCTGGCTCACCCCGCTGACGGCGGGTCGCGATGCCGCCATGGCGGTTGTGGCATCCACGGCTGGGTATCTGCATGCGTGGATCGATTACGACGGTGACGGAACCTGGCAGCAGGCCGCGGACCACGTGTGGTCGGGTGCCCTGCTCAAGGCGGGTACGAACGAGCTCTTCTTTGTTGTTCCGACCGCCGTGCATGCCGGCGCCACCTATGCGCGATTCCGCTTCTCAAGCCAGGACACGCTGTCTCCCCATGGGCCGGCTCCGGACGGCGAGGTGGAAGATTACCAAGTCCTTGTGGAGCGCCTCGATTTCGGCGATGCCTTCGGCGGCGGGAGCTATCCCACGGGGCTGGATCAGGACGGCGCGCGGCACGCCCTTCGGGACGGTGTCTACTTGGGCGTGTCCATTGATTCCGAGCCCGATGCGGCGGTTGGTGCGGGCGCCATGGGCGACGATGAGCTGGGAATCGATGATGAAGACGGCGTGACGCAGCCCCTGCCGCTGGAGCCCGGCGACGTGCGCCCCCTCACCGTCGTGGCTTCTACCAACGGGTTCCTGCAGGGGTGGATCGATTTCAACCAGAGCGGCGACTGGGAAGAACCCTACGAGCGCGTCTTCCAGGATCAGGCCTTGGTGCCCGGCACCAATACGCTGGAGGTGCTGACACCGGACAACGCGATGGCGGGCGGAGCCATGGCGCGCTTTCGCTTTGCAACGGCGGCGGGGGTTGGCGTCGACGGGCCGGCCCCCGACGGCGAGGTGGAGGATCATCTCCTGAGCGTGGAACTGGGGTCCTTCGACTACGGTGATGCGCCGGCCGGGATGTCGTATCCCACGCGGCGGATGGAGGGCGGGCCGCGCCACCGGCTCTCGGGTGTCGTGCACCTTGGCCCCGGCATCGATGAGGAGTTCGACGGCCAACCGTCGCCAGCGGCTGACGGCGATGACGACGATGTCGATGGTGATGACGAAGACGGGGTCAGCTTCGCCGGGCCGTGGATGCCCGGCACCGAGGCCATCCTGGTGGTCGCCCCTTCCGGTGCCGGCTACCTGCAAGCTTGGATGGATTTCAATGCCGATGGCGACTGGATGGATGCCGGCGAGCAGGTCTGCTCGAACCGGGTGCTGGAAGCCGGGTTTACGAACTGGATGGTGAGCATCCCGCCGGATGTATCGGCCCCTGAGATTGCCGCCCGGTTCCGCTTCAGCACGGAGCCGAATTTGGGAATTGGCGGGGCGGCGCCGGATGGCGAAGTCGAGGATTACATGATCCCGCTCGCGCGCGTCGATTGCGGCGATGCGCCCGACACGGGGGGATTCCAGTATCCGGTGCGCATTGAAAGTGGCGGCGCCTATCACCTGATGCTTCCCGGAATCCGCCTCGGAGCCCGTATTGATGCCGATGTCAACGGCCAGCCGTCCCTGCAGGCCGACGGCGACGATACCGACGGCCATGGCGACGATGAGGACGGTGTGGCGTGGCTCACGACGATGCGTCCGGGAGCTCTGGCCGCGCTGCGCGTGTCGGTATCCGCCGGCGGCTATCTCCAAGGGTGGATGGACTTCAACCGTGACGGAGATTGGGCCGACGCCGGTGAGCGTGTCTTCCAGGATCAAGCGCTTGCCACGGGCACGCACCTGCTGATGTTGACGGTGCCTGCCGATGCCTCGGTGGGGGCCACCTTTGCACGTTTCCGGTTCTCCGGCCGCAGCGACATCGGGGTGGGCGGCTACGCGTCGAATGGTGAAGTGGAAGACTATGCCACGCGGGTGGCCAGCGCGGTGGCGCCGCCGGTGGCGGGCGAACCATGCGATATCTGGCTGCAGCGGCCAAACGGGGAGTACGGGATCGACGTGCAGTCCTGGATGCAGCCCAGCCTCGGGGCGGTCAATGGGCGCGTGGTGCGCGCGGTGGATGACTGGCCTGCCGACGGGCGGCGCGTCACGGGCTGCCGCTGGTGGGGCTCGTACATCAACTGGACCAACAACCCGGCCGCGGTGCCGGCGTCCTCGCGCGCCACCGGATTCCGGCTGACGCTGTATGCGGATGGACTGAGCACGAATCTGCCGGTGGTGCCGGTGCCGGGGCTGGAGCTGACGAACGCGACCGTATCGCTGTTGGCCTTCAACAGCACGAATGCAGTTCCGGGGCAGGCCACCGAGCGGCTGTATGGCACCAGCGTTCAGAGCGCCTTCAGCACGCCGGGCGATTTCGAGTACGAATATGAATATCGCGCGCTCTTCCCCGGTTCCTGGCCGGTCGTGGCGGGGCGCCGATACTGGCTGGGCGTGGAAGCGATCGTCAGCACGACGCCGACCTATCGCTGGGGCTGGTGCGTGGCGTACCCACGCGAGGGGCATGACCGGGCGGCATGCCTGCGAAAATCAAACGAGACCGGCTGGTCATCCATGACGTACCCGCCGAATGTCTTCCCCTGGGCCACGGCCACCAACCACCCGGATCGCGGACGTCCTGTGGAACTGGCTTTCGAACTGCTTTCGGATGACTGCCCGCGACGGGCGCACCAGTGGCCGCAATGGCTGGACACCGTGGTGCCTGACGGCGCACCGGCGTGGTATCGCATGGGCGATGTGCCCGGGGGCGCCAGCCTGCGCGCAGACGATTTCATAGCCGACGGGCGTCGGATAGCCTCCGTGGTGTGGCAGGGCTGTTATGCCGAGTGGAACAGCGGAATGGCCGGGGGCGCCACGAATCCGGTGGCCGCGCCGGTCGGCAATGGCCATCCGGTGGGCTTCCTGCTTGGCTGGTACGCCACAAATGCCACGGGCTGCACGCCGGGTGTGCTGGTCACCAACCTGTTTGTCCCGATGGCGCTATGCGGTGAGCAATATGACAGCACCTGGGAGCAGCCGTGGGAGGGCTCCGCGGGGCGCCAGCACGTCTACGCCTACCGGGTCAACCTGCTGGATCCGAACGTGTCGGGCGAGGCGTGGCCCGGCGTGGCGAACTGTTCTTACTGGCTGAGCATCCAGGCGGTGTTCGGGTCAGGCTTCTCGCCGGGCAGCGCCGGGCATGCGGGATGGTTGTGGCAGAATGCCGTCGAGGTGCAGGGGTGCAGTTCCGTGAGCTCCTTCGATTCCGGAGACACCTGGTCGGCCGCCTCCATCCTCGATCCCAATCCGCTGGCGGGCTCCCCCCTGGATCTGGCCTTTGATTTGATGACCGATGCGGCCGGGCTGAGCCCCTTGTACGATCCGCCCGAGATTTTGACGTTCAACGCGAACACCAACGGGGGGCTTGACCTGGCGACGATTGGCGACCTGGGTTCCGGCGTTCAGGTCCTGCAATTCACGAGCAACCTGACGACGCACATGTGGATGGATCTGGCGACGAATCGTCTGCCGCGCGAATTGCCCTACACGAACCAGTGGCCGGATGCGCGCCCGCCGGCCGGGGCCAGGGGCTTCCTGCGCGTGCTGCAGCGTTAGGCGCCATGCATGGGTCGCGACAACACACGGAGCGGAGCACCTTCGTATTCCGCTCGAACGAAGGACATGATGCGAGACGTCATCTATCACAATCCGCGCTGCAGCAAGAGCCGTGAAACCCTGGCGCTCGTGCAATCCCGCGGCGTGGACCTCGAGGTGGTTGAATACCTGCGCGCTCCGCCGACCGTGGAGGAATTGGACGGCATATGCCGCCTGCTGGGGATGGAGCCGCTGCAGTTGATCCGCACCAAGGAGCCGCGGTTTGCGGAACTCGGGCTCAAGACCACCGATGCCCGGCCCCGCGCAGCCTGGCTCGCGCTCATGGCCGCCAATCCCATCCTCATCGAACGGCCGATTGTGGTCCACCGCGGCCACGCGGCTCTTGGGCGACCGCCGGAACATGTGCTGAGCATCCTGTGATGGCCCTGAATGGGAACTGACGCCGCCGTTCGGCAGGCGCTTGACACTTGCCCGCCTTCGATGAACCATGCTGCGCCTCGACCGTTGGCACATATGGCAGGAGATCCCATGACGCCCGCTGTGAAACAGGAGCGCGATTTCATTGACCGCGTGCTGCAGAGCCTAAGCCTCGAGCAGAAGGTGGGGCAGTGCTTCACGTACCTGTGGAGCGGGCACTTGATCACGCCTTCGGTCGTGGCGTCGATCGAGAAGCTGCATGCCGGCGGGCTGCGGCTGCAGCCGGCGTTCCTGTCCGGCAAGCGGCATCAGTACTACGCGTTCGACACGGCCGCCGGCGCCTATCCCTATCCGGCCGGATACGAACCGATTCCGGAAACGCTGTTTTCGCCGGGCGGCCTGGGCAGCATCGACCCCGAGCCTTATGCGGAGAAGCTCAACCGCCTGCAGGCCATCGCCACGGCGCGGCCGGGCGGCGTGCCCCTGAACATGACGATCGACCAGGAAGGCGACCTCAGCCGCAACTATCCCTTTGGAGGCGTCAGTCTGTTCCCCGCCGCCATGGGGCAGGTGGCCAGCGGCGACACCCAGTTCGTCTACGAGGTCAACAAGGCCGTCGCCCGCCAGCTCAGTGCCATGGGGGTGAACTGCATCCACTCGCCGGTGCTGGATGTGAATCTCAACCCGGAAAACCCCGAGATCGGCATCCGCGCCTACGGGGATGATCCCGAAACGGTGGCCACATACGGGCTGGCGGCCATGCGCGGCCTGCAGGACGGCGGCCTGACCACCACGGCCAAGCATTTCCCCGGCCGCGGCGACAGCTCCAGCGATGCGCACTTCGGCACGCCCACGCTGGATGTCGACCGCGCCCGTCTTGATGCCGTCGAGTTGTTCCCCTTCCGGCGGCTGATCCAGGGCGGCCTCGATTGCGTCATGATTGCGCACAACGTGTACCGCGCGCTGGATCCCGGCGTGATCGCCACGGTGTCCCGCCGGATTGTCACGGATCTGCTGCGCGGCGAACTGGGCTTCGACGGCGTGATCACGACCGATGCGATTGCCATGCAGGCGCTCATGGCGGTGTATCCGCTGCCCGAGGCGTGCGCCCGCGCCCTGCAGGCCGGCGCCGATCTCGTGCTCAACAAGACCGAGACGGCCTACCGCGATCAAGCCTTCTGCGAGACGCTCCGGTTCGTGCGCGAGGGGTTGATCACGGAGGACGAACTGGAGCAGAAGGTCCGCCGTATCGTGCGGATGAAGTACCGGCGCGGGCTGTTTCGCGGCGGCGGGCACGTGGATGCCGCGCAGGCCGGCTCGGCCATCCGCGACCCCGCCACCCGCGCGCTCGCCCGCGAGGCGGCGCGCCGCGCCGTCGTGGTCATGCGCGACACGGCGGGCCTGCTCCCGCTCACGCCGCAGCACAAGATCCTCGTGATCGAGCAGCGCCTGGAGGATGTCTTTCTCGGGTTGGGTGCGGCGTGCCACCGCCTGTCATTCACCGAGGCCATGCTGGATCAGTCGCTCAACCTCGTCGGGGCAGACACGACGTTCTGTGCGACGGAGAAGGAGACGGCCTTCGTGCTGCCGCTGGCGGCCCGCGCGGACGTGGTGGTCATGACGAATGACTATAACCGCAGCGATGCCAACAACACGGCGCTGGTGCGGAAGGTGCTGGAGACCGGCGCGCGCGTGATCCTGGTCGCCAACACGCCGTATCCCATGTCCATGACGCCCGGCGTGAAGACGGCCGTCTGCACCTTTGCCTCCACACCCGAAAGCCACCGCGTCGCGGCGGAAGTCCTGTTCGGCAAAACCGCGCCGGGTGGAATCTGGCCGCTGAAGCACTATGCGCCTCCCGACGCGGTGTGAAGGACGCGGCGAGCGGGGTGACGTCGGCCGCATCTGCTTGCCACCATCCTTGTAGCAGGGGGGGGCATGTGTTAGGTTTTTCGTAATTCCGAACCGGAGAATCTATGCAAAGCCTGGACAAGCTGTTCGGCGTCTCGCCTTTCGCGCACGTGGTGGAACACGCCCAGAAGATCCACCAGTGTGTGACGATGATTCCGCCCGTGGCCCGCGCCGTGCTGGCGGGCGATCTCGACAACTTGCGCCAGATGCAGGACCGGATGTCGCTGGCCGAATATGAGGCGGATCAGATCAAGGATAAGATCCGGATCAACCTGCCAAAGCGGTTCTTCCTGCCGGTCCAGCGCGAGGACGTGCTGAACCTGCTTCGGCAGCTTGATCGCATGGGCGATGATTCAGAGGATTTTGCCGTGGTTGCCACCTTTCGGCGTCTCGATGTCCCCGAAGGGGTGAAGACGGATTTTCTCTCCCTGGTCGACAAGGTCGTGGCCGTCAGCGAGGCGCTGCTGGGGTTGGTGGAACAGTTGGCCGCCCTGCAGCGGGAGTCCTTTGAAGGTCCTGAGACGGAATCGGTCCTGGCCCATATCGATGACGTGTGCCGGATGGAGTGGGAGACAGACAAGCTGAGCCGGCGCTGTGCGCGCGGCTACTACGGCCTGCCGAGCCCGGATCCGGTCACGGTCATCCTGCTCGAGAAACTCTGCCGCGCACTCACGGGGATTGCCGACCATGCCGAGAATGTCGGCAAGAGCCTGCGGTTGATGATACTTCGCGGCTAGCCCGCGCCAGCGATGGACGCTCTCTGATGGATGCATGGCTGTTATATGTGGCGTTGGCGGCGGGGCTCTACATGGCCTGGAACATCGGGGCCAACGATGTGGCGAACGCGTTTGGCACCTCGGTCGGTTCCGGGGCCGTCACCTTTCGGCGTGCCATCGTGCTGGCCGCCATCTTCGAGTTTGCCGGCGCCTTCCTGGTCGGGGCGCATGTGTCCGATACGATCAAGGGCAACATCATCCGGCCGGAACTCTTCGTTGACCAGCCCCTGATCTATGCCAAGGTCATGCTGGCGGCCCTGCTGGCGGCCTCGTTCTGGCTGCACCTGGCGACCTATTTCGGGCAGCCGGTCTCGACGACCCACGCCATCATCGGGGCGATCATCGGGGCCGGCATCGTGGCGGGCGACGCCTCGGACGTGCAATGGCAGAAGATGGGGCGGATCGCGGCGAGCTGGATCGTGTCGCCCGTCTGCGGCGCCCTGCTGAGTTTTGTCATCTACTACATGATTCGCAAGCGGGTATTGCGCAGCGATCAGCCGGTGGTGAGCGCGCGCCGGGCCGTGCCGGTCGGCATGGCGGCGGTCGTGGCCGTGATGGTGTTTTCGGTCTGCAAGGATGCTCTGCCGCGCGTGCTCGCGGGTCGTCCGATCGCCGAGCACTGGCCCGTGGTGGCCGTGCCCATTTCGCTGGTGCTGGCGCTGGTGGCGGGGGTGATCACGCGCGTGGTGGTGCATCGGGCGTCCGTCGAGGGGCTGAACAGCAAGGAGCTGGAGTACGGGCGGATCGAAGCCTGGTTCGGGCGCCTGCAGATTGCCACGGCCTGCTACATGGCCTTTGCCCACGGGGCCAACGACGTCGCCAATGCCATCGGGCCGATCGCGGGCGTGCTCGAAGCGCTCAAAGGCCACGTGGGCGGCAAAGCGCCCGTCCCGGCGTGGGTGCTGTTCTTTGGCGGCGCCGGCATCGTGGCGGGCCTCGCCACCTATGGATACAAGGTCATCGAGGCGGTGGGCCGGAAGATCACGGAAGTCACGCCGACGCGCGGGTTCTCCGCGGAGTTCGGTACGGCCACCACCGTGCTCGTGTGCTCGCTCCTGGGGTTGCCGATTTCCACCACGTTTGTCCTCGTCGGCTCTGTCATGGGCGTGGGATTTGCCCGCGGATTTGGCGCCATCGACCTGCGCGTCGTGCGCCGCATCTTCCTGTCGTGGGTCATCACGATTCCCTGCTCGGCCGCCATTGCGGCGCTGCTGTTTGGCATGCTCAAGACGTGGCATTAAACTGCTGGCGAGCCCGCCTGGCCGCGTACTCCACGGTTGCTTTTTCTTGCGGCTGGGGCGATAGTTTGCGCATTCATGACCACCAAACCCCCAGAACCGACTGGTGAGCCGGTGAACGGCGGGCTGCCAGACGCCAGCGCCAACCCGCACGACTACATTTACAGCCGGATCGCGGCGGCGGTGCGCCAGGATATCCGTGACGGCAAGCTGCCGGCCGGTTCGCGCCTGCCATCGGCAGATGCGCTGTCCGAGCGTTTCCAGGTCAACAAGGGCACGGTGCGGCGGGCGCTGGCCGAACTGACCGGCGACGGCTTGATCTATGCCGTGCCTGCGCAGGGCACCTACGTGTCGGAGGAGCCGCCCGCCGAGTCGCGGCGCCGGCGCGCGTCCACCCTTAACGTCGGGCTGGTTTCCCAGGTGCTCGAAGGCGCCGCCTTCGGGCCGAGCGATGCCGAAGTGCTGACGGGGTTGCAGGATGAGCTCGTCAAGCGCAACGGGACCCTGATCCTGCTGCCGGCGCCCAAGGCCCTGTCACCAGCCAAGCTGTCCGAGTGGATCGTGCAGGCGCACCTCGATGGCATCATCTACCTGGAAGCGCTGGAGCCGGCAGTCCTGCGGCGCATGCTGCAGGTCGGGCCGCCGGCGGTCACCGTCAACTTCCGCCCGCGCGGGCAGGGGGTGGATTCCATTCTGGTGGACAACCGTGGCGGCGCCCGCCAGGCGATTGAACACCTGTACGCCCTGGGGCACCGGCGCCTGCTCGTCATCACGGGGCCGCGGGAATTGACGGCCACGGAGGAGCGTATCGACGGCGTCCGCGAAGCCATGCGGGCCTACGGTCTGTCGGAGGCACGCGTGACGATGGTGGAGGGGAATTTCCGCCGGGTCGGCGGCTTTCGTGCCATGGCTGCCGCGTTGAAAGCCAAGCAAACGGGCACGGCCGTGTTCTGTTTCAACGACGAAATGGCGGTGGGCGCCCTGCAGGCCCTGCATAAGCATTCCGGGCTGCGCGTGCCGCGTGACTATTCCGTGATGGGTTTCGATGACATTTCCTGGGCGCAGGCTACAAATCCACCGCTGACGACGATCCGGGTGGACAAGGCGGTCATGGGGAGGCTTGCCATCGAACGGCTGATTGCCCGCATCGGTGGGCGTGAGATGGCGGCCACGGCGACGACGGTGGAGACCAACCTGGTCGAACGTGAGTCCACCACGCCCCCGCGCGGGCGCAAGGCCTGAGACGGCTCAGATGTAACCCAAGACCGGCTTCTGCCAGCCGCCCGTTTCGGCGCGGATGTTCTTCTGGAGGTAGGCCGTGAGGGCGTCTTCAACCAGTCCTTTGCCATCGCCGAACCAGGTCAGCAGGTACTTGGTGAAGAGCCCGTGCCCGTCGCTCTCGAACGCCTCGTATTCGGAGGCCGCCAGAATCTTCATGGTCCCGGTCGTCTTCAGCCCGCGTCCGACGTAGCAGCAATCCAAGAACATCATCGTGCTGGCGTTGGCAATCGCGGACAACTCGATCTCGCCATCCTGCACCATGAGACGCCCCGTCTCCGCGTGGCCGGCGAAGTAGATGAAGTCCGGCTTGCTTTCCAAAGCGGTCATCACGCCTGCGGTCGTCACCTGGTCCCGAGTCAGCAGGGTGACGGTGTGCCCCATGCTCGCGAACATCTTGGCAATCTCGGCCGCATCGTTCTCGGCGTGCTTGAGGTCGGGGTACTTGTTATAGTCGTTCAACCCGATGCACAACACGCTGCCGGCGTTGGCGCTCAGGACTGCTGCGAATATCAGGCTCAAGATGGTCTTAAGTAGTTTCATGACAACAGGAGCTATCGCAGCCGCTGTGCCATGGGTGGCTGATGGTTGTTAAGATGTTAATAGTCAGATAGTTGTGTATTGATCATTTCGGAGAACGAGCGGATGGTTGTAATAAATAGTTACTCCGATTAGGGGTAAAAGAATCGGTCGTTACAAATTGTTTCTGTCCAAATGGGTGGCGCGATCATGGGACGGTGTTGTTTCATGGTCATGTTTTGAGACTGCATCCAGTTCGGCATGGGATGCCGGGAGTGTGAATTGAGTCGGTTGCTGCGGTCGACGTCGACGTGGTTCTGGGGGGCTGGCGGGCTGCTTCTGGCGGTCCACATGGCCCAATCAGTCGGGATCAGGGCGGGGGCACTGAATGCCGGACCGTCAGGCTGGTGGCGGCTCGTCGTCTTCGGGATTGTTGCCGGCGGTGCCTACTTCCTGGCGTCGATTCATGCGCGACAACTGCGTCTGGCACGTGGCGGGTTGCTGATGCTCGCCGGGCTTGGACTCGTGCTGCGCGCCTCCATGTGCCAGACGCCGCCGGTGCGGGAATGTGATGTGAATCGCTTCCTGTGGGATGGAGCGGTGACCGCCCACCGTCTGAATCCGTATGATTACGCGCCGGCGACGGTGAAGAAGATCGCCGGCAATCCAGAACCGACCTTGCGCCTGTTGGGCCTGTTGGGCGCGGAGTCCGGAGGCGTTCTGCAACGGATCGACCAGCCATGGATGACCTCGTGGCACCCCCCGCTGGCCCAGGTTGTCTTTGCCGGCACGTACTTGCTTCGCCCGTGGAGCCCGATCGCGTGGCGCAGCGTGCTATGTCTGTTCGATCTGGCGACCTTGCTGCTGCTGGCCACCCTGGTGCGCCGCCTGCGCGTGACCCCCGCCCTGCTGGCCATCTACTGGTGGAACCCGCTGCTGATCTTTGAAACCTATCGTGTCGGCCATGTTGCCCTTCTGCCGCTCCCCCTGGTCATAGGCGCCGTGCTGCTGAGCCTGCGCGGCCGCGTGCTTTATGCCGGGCTCCTGCTGGCGCTGGCGGCGGGGTTTGCGCCGTGGCCCCTCGCGTTATTGCCGCTCGTGGCCTGTCCGCTGCGCCGCCAGCCCCGGGCGTTGGTCACGGTCCTGGCCGCCAGCCTGTCGTTGGCGTCCATGCTGTGGATGCCCTTGCTGGCGCGCGGGTGGGGGCCCGCTTCAGGGCTCAGTCACCTGCTTACGCGTCCGCCCCTTCCCGGCAGCTGCTTCACACTGCTGCACGGGGCCGTGCTGGCCCTTTCGCCGGCGTCAGCCGCCGGTGCCGGCGCCTGGACCGCCGCCGGCGTCCTGGCCCTGGCGTTGCTCGTCCTCCTGGCACTCGGCCTTGCGTGGCGTAGCGCCGACGATGCCATTCTGCTTGGTGACCGGGCGCTGCTGGCCGTCGCCGGGTGGTTCCTGCTGAGCCCCTGGCCCTATCCCTGGCAGGCGCTCGCCCTCGTGCCGCTGCTCGTGCTCTCACCCCGTCCGTCACTGCTGCTCCTGACCCCGCTTCTCTTCGTGCATAACCTCCAGCCTGTCTGCCAGCAGGCGGGGCGGGCTCCGCTGTTTGATCATGGCCTGGCCTGGCTGCAGTCGGTGCCCGTCCTGCTGTTCCTGCTCTGGGAATGGCGCGAGTCGTATTGGCGTCGTGGCTGGTGGAGGCCCGCGCCGGTCGCGGACATGAGCCATTGGGAGCAGGGGGCGGACTACCGGTGGCGCTCCGCGCGCAAGTCCCCGCGCCGCCCGCCGAAGCAGCGCCGCGAAGGCCGTCAGCCGGCGGCCCCCGAATGAGATCCCTCCCGCAGGATGGCGACGATTTCGCTGGCGGCGCCGGAAGCCGCGCCGGGCGCGACGCACCGGCACCGGGCCTGGAGCGCGGTCCACGTCGAAAATTCGGGACCATCTTGACTGCCAAACCTCCGTGACACCTGTACCCGTTGCTGCTATGCTGCCCGACTGCATTTCTGACGAGGGAGCCGGGGAAAGAGGCAAGGCTGCACATGTTGAATCCAGCGGATCACGAACTGATTATTTTCGATGGCGCCTGCGGCACGACGTTGCAGGAGATGCATCTGCCGCCGACCGCCTGGGATGGCAAGGATGGCTGCAACGAGTATCTGAACCTCACGGCCCCGGATGCCATCACGGCGATGCACGCCGCTTTCTTTGACGCCGGCGCCATGGTCGTGGAAACCAACACCTTCGGGGCCTCGCGCATCGTGCTGGCCGAGTACGGCCTGGAGCGCCGCGTCGAGGCCATCAACCATGCCGCCGTGGCGAACGCGCGCCGGGCCGTGGCCGGGCAGGCTGGTCGCTACGTGGCGGGCTCCCTCGGGCCGGGAACCAAGCTGGTCTCGCTGGGGCACATCTCCGTCGATGACATGCGCGTGGCCTACGAGGAACAGATCCAGGCGCTCGTCGAGGCCGGGGTGGATATGTTGATCATCGAAACGTGTCAGGACTTGCTGCAGGTCAAGATCGCCATGATTGCGGCCTTCGAGACCCTGGCCCGGCTCGGCCAGCACGTTCCCGTTATGGTGTCGATCACCGTTGAGCAGACCGGCACCATGCTGGTGGGCACCGACATTGCCGCCGCCGTGGCGACGATCGAGCCGTTCCCCGTGCTGTCGCTCGGGTTGAACTGCGCCACGGGGCCGGTCGATATGACCTCGCGCATCCAGTACCTGCATCACCAGTGGCCCAAGCGCATCTCCTGCATTCCGAACCAGGGGCTGCCCCAGGTGGTCAACGGGCGCACCCATTACCCGATGACGCCTGCGGACTTCGCCAAGCACATGAAGCATTTTGTCGCCGATTACGGCGTCAGCATCGTCGGGGGCTGCTGCGGCTCCTCACCCGAGCATATCCGCGCCCTGGCCGAGGCCCTGCGCGGCGTGAAACCCTCGAAGCGAGAGGTGGAACAGTGAAGCCTTCGGTCGCCAGTCTCTACCAGGCCGTGGAACTGAAGCAGGACGTGGGCCCGCTGCTCGTGGGCGAGCGCACCAATGCCAACGGGTCCAAGAAGTTTCGCGACCGGCTGCTTGAGAACGACTACCAGGCCTGCCTGGCCATCGGCCAGGAACAGGAAGCCTCCGGCGCGCACGTGCTCGACCTGTGCGCCGCCTATGCCGGCCGCGACGAACTCGCGGACATGCTCGAACTCGTGCGGCTCTTCTCGTCGTCGATCAAGATCCCCCTGATGATCGACTCCACGACGCCGGCCTGCATCGGCGAGTGCCTCAAGATCTACCCCGGGCGTGCCATCGTCAACTCGATCAACCTCGAGGATGGTGGCGTCAACATCCGCAAGGTCTGCCCGATGCTCAAGACGTACGGGGCCGCGGTGGTGGCCCTCACCATCAACGCGCGCGGCATGGCCATGACCGCCGACGACAAGGTCGCCACCGCCCGCGAAATCTATGACATCGCGGTGGGCGAGTTCGGGCTGCGGCCGCAGGACCTGATGTTCGACGCGCTGACTTTCACCATCGGCGCGGGCGACGAAACCCTGCGCGATGCCGCCGTGCAGACGCTCAATGCCATCAAGCGGATCAAGGCCGAGATGCCGGGCGTGATGACGATCCTCGGCGTCAGCAACATTTCCTTCGGCCTTGCGCCGCATTCGCGCAAGGTGCTCAACTCGGTCTTCCTGCACGAGGCCGTACAGGCCGGGCTGGACGCGGCCATCATCGACGCCGGCAAGGTGCTGCCGCTCTCCAAGATCAGCCCCGAGGACCTCGAGCTCAGCCTCGACCTGCTCTACGATCGCGTCAAGGACCCCCTCAAGTCCCCGCTGATGCGCTTTATCGAGCATTACCAGGCCCACGTTCCCGAGACCGCGGCGGACGAGGCGGCCACGCGCGCGCGCCGGCCCGAGCAGATCATGTTCGACCTGATCGTGGACGGCGACAAGGACGGGTTCGAGGACACGCTCTCCATCCTGCTCCAGCGCCGCAGCGCCCTCGCCATCATCAACGACATCCTCGTGCCGGCCATGCGCCACGTGGGCGAACTGTTCGGGCGCGGCGACATCCTGCTGCCCTTTGTGCTGAAGTCGGCCGAGGTCATGAAGCTGTCCGTCACGTACCTTGAGCCCCACATGGAGAAGGTCGAGGCGGCGCACGTCACCAAGATCCTGCTCGCCACGGTGCAGGGCGACGTGCACGACATCGGCAAGAACCTGGTCGACATCATCCTCTCGAACAACGGCTACAAGGTTTACAACATCGGCATCAAGATGCCGGCCGAGACCATCATCGAGAAGGCCCGCGAGCTGAAGGTCGACCTCGTCGGCCTGAGCGGGCTGCTGGTGAAGTCCGCGATCGTGATGAAGGAGAGCATGCCCCTCTACCAGGAGGCCGGCCTCGGCGTGCCGATCCTGCTCGGCGGCGCCGCGCTCACGCCGAAGTTCGTGGCGCAGGAATGCGTGCCCGGCTACAACCATCCGGTCGTGTACTGCTCGGACGCGTTTGCGGGGCTGAAGGCTGTGCGCGATTTCGAGGCCGGCACGCTCAAAACCACCACGTGGGATTTGCAGGTGCAGGGCGAGAAGCTCAAGCCCGGCCTCAAGAATATTGAAGTCGTGCGCACGCATCCGGTGCCGCAGCCTCCGTTCCTGGGCTCGCGCGTGGTGACGGATATCGATCCGACGCCGCTCTTCAGCTACATCAACGAACAGGCGCTCTTCCGCGGGCGCTGGGGCTATCGCCGGGCCAAGCAGACCGCCGAGGCCTACGACCAGCTCATCGCCAACGAAGTGCGGCCGCTCTACGCCGAGTTCAAGCGCCGCGCCATCCAGGATGGACTCGTGCGGCCCCAGGCGGCCTACGGCTATTTCCGCTGCCACAGCGAGGGCGACGTGCTGCACGTGCAGGACGGCGACGCCACGCACCTGTTCCCGTTCCCGCGCCAGGCCGAGCCGCCGCATCTCTGCATCACGGATTTTTTCCGCACGCCGGCCGAGGGCGGCGACATCGTGGCCTTCTTTGTCGTCACGATCGGCCCCGAGATCGACAAGGCCACGCACGCACTCTACGACGCGAACAAGTACCACGACTACCTGATGCTGCACGGCTTCAGCGTGGAGCTGACGGACGCCTTCGCGGAATACTGGCACCAGGTCATGCGGCGCGAACTGGGCATCGGCGGGGCCGAACCCGAGAACCTGACCGGCTTCGTGAACCAGGCCTACCAGGGATCGCGCTACGGCTTCGGCTATCCCGCGTGCCCCGACTTGGACGCGCACAAAGCCGTCTTCGCCATGCTGAAACCCGAGCGGATCGGCGTGACGCTGACAGACGGGATGGAAATGGTGCCCGAGCAGACGACGTCCGCCATCGTGGCCCATCATCCGCAGGCCAAGTACTTTGCCGTATAACAGGACTTCTGCCTATGAACGCGACCACAGCCAAGAAATATATTTGCGTCAACTGCGGCTACATCTACGACCCGGAACTGGGCGATCCGATGAATAACATCCCGCCCGGCACCGCCTTCGAGTCCCTGCCCAAGGAATGGGTCTGCCCCATCTGCTACGCCATGCAGGACATGTTCGACCCGCTGAGCTGAGCGGGCGGCATCGGATGATCACGCAGAGTTCGCAGGGATCGAATCTCAGTGATCTCTGCGGCCTCTGCGTGAGACTCCTCACTCCTCATGCCGGCGATGTCCCCCGCACCGGCCGCTTGACACTTGCCAGCCGACCCTCGACACTTCCCCTGTTATGCCAACCTTTCTCGAGCACATCCACGACACGCCGGTGGTGTTCGATGGCGCCATGGGCACCATGCTCTATGCGCGCGGGGTCTTCATCAATACCTGCTACGACGAGCTCAACCTCGTCCGCCCCGACCTCGTCAAGGCCATCCACGCCGAGTACGTGCACGCCGGCGCCGACGTCATCGAGACCAACTCCTTCGGCGCGAACCGCGTCAAACTGCGCTCCCACGGGCTGGCCGACAAGGTGGCGGACATCAACCGGGCGGCGGCGCGCGTGGCGCGCGAGATTGCGCGCACGGGGTCGGACGTCTTTGTGGCCGGCTCGGTGGGGCCCTGCATGCGGCCGCGCCAGCTCTGGATGGAAACGTATGCCGATGAGTTCCGCGAGGCATTCCGCGAGCAGATGGTGGCGCTGGCCGAAGGCGGCGTGGACGTCATCTACCTGGAGACGTTCGATCATCTCGACGAACTGCGGCTGGCCGCCGCCGTGGCGCACGCCCTCGCCCTGCCCGTCTTCGCGTCTTTCACGGTCAGCGCGCGCGGCGAGACGATCGTGGGCCGCGAGATCGAGGCCGTCGTTGCCGCGCTGCAGCAGGATGCCAACGTCGACGGGATCGGAATCAACTGCGGGATCGGGCCGCAACTGGCCTACGACGCCGTCGAGCGCGCGCTGCCGCTGACGACCAAGCCCTTTGTGGTCATGCCCAACGCCGGCATGCCACGCGAGGTCGAGGGGCGCATGATCTACATGACCAGCCCCGAGTACTTCACGTCGTATGCCAAGAAGTTCATCGAGCTGGGCGTGCGCGGGATCGGCGGCTGCTGCGGGACGCAGCCGGAGCACATCCGGCAGGCGGCCAAGGCGGTGAAGTCGCTGAGCGGCGTCAAGAAGCACATCACGATCAAGGACTACACCCGCGAGGAGGTGAAGGTCCGCGTCATTCCCACCGCCGAGAAATCCGGGCTCGCGGCCAAGATGATGCGCGGCGAGAAGGTGACGTCGGTCGAACTGCTGCCGCCGAAGACGATCGATCTCACGAAGACGCTCGAGCGCGTGCGCCTGTGTCACGCGCGCGGCGTCGATTGCATCAACATCCCGGATGGCCCCCGGGCCAGCGCCCGCGTGTCGCCCATGGTGACCTCGCAGAAAATTCTGGATGAAGTCGGCATTGAGCCGGTGCTGCATTACTGCTGCCGCGACCGGAACCTGATCGGCATGCAATCGGACCTGCTCGGCGGCTACGTGGCCGGGCTCCGGAACTTCCTCATCATCACCGGCGATCCGCCCAAGCTGGGCGACTACCCGGACGCCACCGGCGTGTTCGACGTGGATGCGATCGGCCTGACCCTGGTGGCGCATAACCTGAACAACGGGCGCGACATTGGCGGCAACCCGGTGGACCCGCCCACCGGCATCTTTATCGGCGTGGGCGCCAACCCCTGCGCGCTCGCGCTCGACCAGGAGATCGCGCGCTTCTTCAAGAAGATCGATGCGGGCGCCGAGTTCGCCGTGACGCAACCCATTTTCGACCCCGATGCGCTCTTTCACTTCCTCGATCGCGTCGAGGCGTATCACAAGAGAATTCCCGTCATTGCCGGCGTGTGGCCACTCCTGAGCTTCAAGAACGCGGAGTTCATGCGCAACGAAGTGCCGGGGGTGACGGTGCCGGACGCGGTCCTGGAACGGATGAGCCGCTGCAGCACCAAGGAAGATGGCATCAAGGTGGGGATTGAGATCGCCCAGGAGACCTGCGCCCGCATCGCGTCGCGCGTCGCCGGCTTCCAGGTGAGCGCACCGCTCGGGCGCGTCGAAATTGCACTCGCGGTGTTGCAGTTGGACGCGCAACCCGTTGCATGACACCCCGGAACGGCGCGGGTGCATCATCGGAGCAGAACCGCGGAAGACGTTTCATCGATGAAGACAACCATGACGTCGCTGACCTTGCCGCTGGCCGACGATCTGCACGTGCACCTGCGCCAGGGCGACGTGTTGCGCACCGTCGTGCCGCTGTTGCGCGCGGGCGGCGCCGGGCGCGTCCTGGTCATGCCCAACACCACGCCGCCGGTGACGAGCGCCGGCCAGGCCGTGGCCTACCGCGCCGAACTGCGGGCCGTCGCGCCCGATGTGGATTTCCTGATGACGCTGTACTTCACGCCGGCGTTGACGCCGGACGAGGTCCGTCGCGCGGCCGCCGCCGGGGTGGTCGGGATCAAAGTGTACCCGCACGGCGTCACCACGAACTCGGCTTCCGGCGTGGAGGACTTGCTGGCCTTTGGCCCGGTGCTGGCGGCCATGGAAGCCGCGGACCTCGTGCTGGAGTTGCACGGCGAATTGCCCGCGCATGCCGGCTCGGATGTCTGTGTGCTGGACGCCGAGGAGCGTTTTTTGCCCACGCTGCGGTCGCTGCATGACCGGTATCCGCGGCTGCGCATCGTGCTGGAACACGTGACGACGGCGCGCGCGGTGGACGCGGTGAAGAGTCTCGGCGCCACCGTGGCCGCCACGATCACGGCCCATCACCTGGATCTCATGATCGACGACTGGGCCGGCAAGAATCACAACTTCTGCAAGCCGGTGGCCAAATACCCCTCCGACCGCGCGGCACTACGGGCCGTGGTAGGCGAGGGGCATCCGCGCTTCTTTCTCGGCTCGGATTCTGCGCCGCATCCGCGCACGGCCAAGGAGTGCGCCAGCGCCTGTGCCGGCGTATTCACCAGCCCGCTGTTGCTGGCGTACCTGGCGGATACGTTTGAAGGTCTGGGCGCGCTCGATCGGCTGCCCGCGTTTGCGAGCGAGTTCGGCTGCCGGTTTTACCGTCTCCCCCCCGCGCGCGAGACCATCCGGCTGGTTCGCGAGCCCCAGGTTGTCCCGCCGGCCTATGGCGGCGTGGTCCCATACCGCGCCGGCGCCACGCTGAACTGGCGCATCGCCGCGGCATAATGGGCCCGCGAGCGGCGGGCGTCGCAAGCGACGCCCCTACAAGAACGACCTTCCTGGCCTGTCACCGATCGACCATTCACCTGTCCCCAAGTTTTTGGAATTATTTAGTTGCAGCTAAATGGTTAATTAGTGTTACCTAATTGACGAAGGACAGGGCCTCAATAGACCACACCACCATGGACACCGAGCGCAAGCCAGACGCCGAGCCGCACGAAGCTTCGCGACCCTCCGCGGGTTGGCGGCAGAGCAGCCACCAGCCCAGTTTGCCCGAAGTGTACCGCTCGGTGCAGGTGCCGAAACTGGGCGGGTTCTTCCGCAAGATGCTCGCCTTCTCCGGTCCTGGCTATCTCGTGGCGGTGGGGTACATGGACCCCGGCAACTGGGCGACCGATCTGGCCGGCGGCTCGGCCTTCGGTTACCGCCTGCTGTGCGTCATCATGCTGTCGAACCTGATGGCCATTCTCCTGCAGGCGCTCTGCGCCAAGCTCGGCATCGTCACCGGACGCGACCTCGCGCAGGCCTGCCGCGACCACTACTCGAAGCCCGTGAGCATCGTGCTCTGGCTGCTGTGCGAGGTGGCCATCTGCGCGTGCGATCTCGCGGAAGTCATCGGCTCGGCCATCGCGCTCAACCTTCTCTTCAAAATTCCGCTCATCTGGGGAGTTTGCCTCACCTCTTTGGACGTCCTGATCGTCCTGCTCTTGCAGCACAAGGGATTCCGCTACATCGAAGCCTTGGTCATCACGCTGCTTGCCACCATCGGCGGCTGTTTCGCGTTGGAGATCTTCTTTTCACGGCCCGACTTTGCCGCCGTGGCGCTAGGGTTCGTTCCCCGGGCCGAGGTGGTGACAAACCCCGGGATGCTCTATATTGCGATGGGTATCCTGGGGGCCACCGTCATGCCGCATAATCTTTACCTTCACTCCTCCATCGTCCAGACGCGGCGCTACGAACTCACGTCGGCGGGGAAGCGGGAGGCGATCAAGTTCGCCACCATCGATTCCACCGTCGCGCTCATGTTCGCGCTCTTCATCAACGCCGCGATCCTGATCGTCGCCGCCGCAACCTTTTACAAAGCGGGGCGGACCGATGTAGCCGACATCACCGACGCCTACCGGCTTCTCACGCCGCTGCTCGGAGTCGGCGGGGCGAGCACCCTCTTTGCGCTGGCGCTGCTTGCCTCCGGCCAGAACAGCACGCTCACCGGCACGCTGGCGGGCCAGATCGTCATGGAAGGGTTCCTCGATATCCGTCTTCGGCCGTGGCTGCGGCGGCTCATCACGCGGCTCATCGCCATCGTCCCCGCCGTCATTGTCACTCTTCTATCCGGCGAAAAAGGGACGGCCCAACTCCTGGTCCTTAGCCAGGTGATTCTAAGCCTGCAACTCAGCTTCGCCGTCTTCCCGCTGGTCCTCTTCACCGGCGATAAGATGAAAATGGGCGAGTTCGTCAATCCCCTCTGGATCAAGATTCCAGCCTGGCTAGTCGCCGTCGCCATTGCCATGCTCAATGCTTGGCTTTTGGTCATAGTCGCAAGCGAGTGGTTG
>JAIOPI010000013.1 GCA_021413965.1 Lentisphaerota bacterium
TGCCACGTTCATGTTTGAGACGATGTTGTGCCTTTCCGCATCTGAAATCGCCCGAGTCCGCGAGGGCGATGGCAATGCGTTGTGCGTTTGGCCCGCCCCGCGCAGCGGGGATGCGAATTTGGCGTGTCAGTTTGCTGCAGCAGCTAGGCGTCTGGAACGGCGCTGGACCTGCGTCCGCGCCGTTCCAAGCAACGACGCGGATGCGGCGAAATGGCGCGCCAAATTCGCACCAAACGCACAACGCTTTCACCAGCAAGAGGGAAACTGGGGATAGTCCTGTCCGCCTCCCACTTGCGTCTTGTCCCAACCTTCCCCCTCCGCTATGATGAGGCCGCAGGTGGAGATCATGACATGCGACATCACACACAGCGTTTTTCACGACCGTTGAACGGTTCACACCGGTCACAACGGCAGGCGTTTACACTCATTGAACTGCTCACCGTCATCGCCATCATCGCGCTGGTGATGGGGTTGGTCGTCGGAGCCGGCCGTTTTGCCAGGCTGAAGGCCATTGAGAGCAAGGGTCGGGCAGGCCTGGAGCACATTGCCAACGCCCTGAATGAGTACAGCCTGAAGAATGGCGTTTATCCGAGTACTCTCGTCAGTATCGTGGGCTTCCTCCCGCCCGGAGTCGTCACCTTGGATGGCGCTCAGAACCCGATCGACCCTTGGGGCCGTCCTTACCAGTACAGCCCTGGCCCCAGTAACCGCAGCTTCACCCTTTACTCGACGGGACGCCTTGAAGACCCATCCGATCCAGACAAGTCAGCCGACGATCTGTACCCGGGGAAATAGTCTTATGAAGACCGGATTTTCAACGCGCGGCCGGGCTGGCTTTACGCTTATCGAGCTTCTGGTCGTCATCGCCATCATTGCGATCCTGGCCGCCCTGCTCCTTCCGGCCGTTTCCAGGGCCAAGAAACAGGCTCGCAAGTCGCTGGCCACGGCTGAGGTGTCCCAGATTCAACAGGCCTTGGCAGCCTACTTGCGCGATTCCAGTGGTGGACCGAAGTACAATTTTGACGCCGTTGATCTGGCCGGCGGGGATAGCATGGAGAGCGACCGGGTGCCCATTGACAAGGACTTGGGCAGGATCCTCATGGGGCAGAACATCAACTCAAACAACCCCTCCATGCGCCACTACATGGAATTCAAGCATCTCGACAAGACCGGCGCCCCCGTCACGCCGTGGTGGAATGACCAGATTTCCGATTCGGAAACCAAGCAGAAGTACCGCTACTTCCTCAAGCTTGACGTCAACTACGACAACCAGATCAGCGCGGGAGGCGGCGAGCCCCTTGATCCGCCAAGCAAGAACATCAAGAGCCCCGTCGTCGTCTGGGCGTACAACATCGACGAACCAGCCACCACCAACAAGTACGTCATCCGGAGTTGGGACCAGTAAGGGAGTTTTCGATGAACGCATCAACCCCAGTGTCCGCGGTGCCCGCCCTCTCAACCCGCGCGGCGCCGCCGCATCAGCCCCTGACCTGCCGCCAGCCACGGCCGGGTGCCTTCGCGGCCTTCTCCCTGATTGAACTGCTGGTGGTCGTGGCGATCATTGCGATCCTGGCCTCCCTGCTCATGCCCGCCTTGGGCAAGCTGCGAACCCAGGGCGCCCGCACCCGTGCCGCGGGGCAGGTGACCTCCGTGGCAAACGCCGTGCGCCTCTACCGCCAGACGTATGGCCGCTTCCCCGGGCAGACGTCGAAATCGTCGGATGGCACCATCACGGGAGTGGGGTCGGCCATCACGACGAAGCCTGTGCTGGACGATTTGTCCAGCACGGCCAACAACGCTCGCGGCATCGTGTTCCTGGACGTGAAAGAAGGCTGGCTGGATAACGGCGAGCTGGTGGACCCGTGGAGGCGCCGGCTCGTGATCGTCATGGATGAAGACGGTGACGGGAAGGTGACCGCCACCGCGACCTGCCCGGACGTCGCCGGGGCCTCTCAGATCATGGACATCACCAACGGCGTCGCCGTCTTGTCCTGGGGGCCCAAGCCCGAAGACAAGGCTCAGAGGTTGTACTCATGGTAACACCGTGCACAACTCACCCGCCGCGCGCATACCGAACGGCGGTTCTCCGCCGTTCGGCCTTCACGCTGATTGAACTCATCACCGTCATGGCGATCATGATGCTCATTCTGGGCCTGTCCATGGCCGCCTTCAAGGACATCGGACGCGGGGCTGGCATGCGCGGGGCGGTTCTGCAATTCAAGGCCGCCATGTCGCTCGCCCGGCAAAACGCCATCACCCGCCGGCAGTCCACCTTCCTCAACTACGGCAACGAAGGCGAAGACCGTGGCTATTACTTCATGACGGAGGGCAAGAGTGGCGTGAGCGGGGGCGAGCGCCAGGGGACCATGAGCTTCCTGCCCAATGGCATCCTGTTCGTCAACGAAGCGTCTCCGTTCTCCTACGTGGAATTCAAGCTCGACGGCACGGTGGCGAAGACCAGCACGTTCGGAAGGGACAAGGGCAGCAGCAGCTATGAAATTGCCGTGGCGGAGAAGCCGCCAAACGGCGCCACCAACTACTTTCGCGTGTTCTTACAGACCGGGCGCATCAAGGTATTAAGGGACACGGGGCAGCTATGAACTCTGACCGACACGCCGGCCCGGCAGCCTTGCCCGCAGAATCCCCCCCCCCGGCGGGGCGCCCCCGAGCCGCGGGAGGCTTCACGCTGGTCGAGTTGGCCATCGCCATCGCCGTGGTTCTCATCGGCGTCCTGGCCTTGTTTGCCCTGATCTCGTCCGGGCTGGACTCCAGCAGCAAGGCCGTCGCCGATACGCAGGCGGCGATTTTTGCCGACAGCGTCTTCAACGCCATCGGTTCGGCCTCGCAGTCGGCCGCAGAGGACGGCGTACAAGGCAATCAGGTGATGTGGAAAGTCTTCTGGAGAGACTTTGCGGCAGGCACCACAAAGCTCTATGTGCCGGTCACCAACATGTGGGACAGCGCGCGAGACCCGAAGGGAGGTCCCCTCTCCAAGACGCCGCTTCCCATCTATGGCGACAACAAGATCTATGCCTTGCGGTATATGGCGGTTCCGCTGCATGCGTCAGCGACCCTGATCGGACCCAAGTACGCCGTTACCAATGTGGTCCATTTGGCGTTGCGCTACCAGCTGACCGTTCAGCCGCCGATCTCGGATGTCGTGAGCCTCGGCAACCTCAAGGAGGCGGTCACGCTACGCGTCTGGGACGGGGAGTTTGGGACCACCAATGATGCGCTGATTTACTACGGAGAATTCGACAATCCTGGGGATCTGTGACCGGCAACGCGAGGCCGTGCAAGGGGTCGCCACGCCAGGCGGGGAATTCGTTCATGAAGCCAGAACATACAACCAGGAGCCGCCGCCCCTCGGTCGGGACCGCGCCACGTACCGCGTCCACCTCCCGTCCGGGCTTCACGCTGATCGAACTGTTGGCGTCCATGGCCATCCTGATGATGATCGTTTCCGTCCTGGGAATCGTCTTCACCGAAAGCAACCGGGCCTGGAGCCGAGGCACGGGGCAGGCGGAGAGCAACACGGATGGGCGCGCCGCGGTAAATGCGATTGCGCAGGATCTTCAATATGCCCTCGCCGATGACATCCTCACCTTCCGCATGCGCCTGGATGGCATTAACCGAAGCACGTCGAAGCCCTATCACGAGAAACCCGCCGGGGTCCAATATCCCTGGCCCGTCATCTCCTATGCGGTCACCAACAGCGAACTCGCCTTCGTCGCGCTGACCGGTTCAGCCACGAACGCCACGGTGAGCGACGGTGCCCAGCGCAGCACGCGCTGCATCTACTACTGGGTCCGGGAAGCCACCGATAATGATAACTTCGACGGCAAGCCCACGGGGCGCTATGAACTGATGCGGACGGAAGTCCGGTCCTGGGGCAAAGAAGGCGACACCAACTTCAACCGGTACCCGTATCTGAGCATTCAGAAGGGCTTTCGCGGCGAGTGGTACGATGACTATGACCGGAGCGCCGGGCAGGATCGGCGGGGAACCGGCAACCGGCACGACGCCACTGGCCGCGGCGTCATCGCGGGCAACATCGGCTCGTTGCGCCTCTATGCCGCCGGACCGGGCGGCAACCTGACGACGGAATATAACTCGACCGACTTCGCGAACCGGTTGCCGGAATTTGTTGACGTCATGCTCGAAGTGATGTCCGAGGAAGATGCACGCAAGGCTGGCGATCTGGAATTGCGCTACCGCGCATCACGGGCCCCCACGGACAGGGTGTCTCTCACGCAATTCGTTGAGCGAAACGCGCAACGTTACACGACGAGAGTCTATTTTCACAACCGGTCGGGGTACCGGCAGCGCTGACAACGTGGACGGCTGTTGATTCGGCAAGCAAGGTCGGCAGGAAGGCGGTGTTCATCCATGAAACCTCACCATAGCTCGCGAGTGGGCACCTATACCCGGAGTCCTGGCGCTGATGGCCTTCTGGCCCGGGTTCTCAGACCGCTGGCTACAACGCCCGGGCGGGTCAGCCGTTCCGCCTCCCGCGACGGTGTCGCCCTGATTATCTGCCTTGGCCTTCTGGCCATCATGACGTTGTTGGCGGTGACCTTCTCCATCGCCATGCGCGTCGAGCGCCTGGCGGCCCGGAACTTCGCCGACGGCGTGCGCGCCAAGTTGCTCACGCAAACGGCACTGGTCCGCGCCATGGAAACCATCGACAAGCACATGCTCGGTCCGCCCGCCCGGGTCTACCCCGCCTGGGATGCCACGTACTCCGTGGGCACGGGTGATGTCACCAACATCCTGACCGCGACGGCCAGGAATCTGATTCCAGGCGGCTATCTGCAAAGCGAAGTCGCCAAGGTCGAGAACCGGGTCGAGTGGGTCAATGTCTCAGCCGATCCGCCGAGCCGCGTGGCCTATCTCGTGCTCAATACGTCCGGCTTGCTCGACATCAACAGCATGGGCGGCGAACCCGAGGCCTGGCGCACCAGCGTGCGGGAAATTGATTTCAGCGGGGCCCCGGAATTCAGCTCGACGGCCACGCGCGACGAACTCGTCGAAAAGCACGATGAATTCGTGCGCTACGAGGACGGCGACGAGATGTATTACCTGCTCGGCAATACCTACATGAGCCGCAAGGTCGAGACGTTTCAGGCATACTCATACGATCCGGGTCCGGACGTGCTTTTCTTCACCGTGGCGAATCCACCCCCAGAGTGGTGGAAATCGGCCGCCACCTGGGTGCCCCGAATTGAGAAGATGCGGCCGCCTCCCAGCCTCGGCACCCGGGACGCCCTGCGGTTCCTCGGCCCGAAGTTCAATATCAATTCGATCACGAACTACAATGGCTACATCAACTCCAAGACCAGCCTGAGCTCCTACCTCAATGATGCCTCCTTCATGGCCAACTACTTCAAGCCCCTGACCGATATGCTTCAGTTGGCCCTGCCCGCAGCCGCGGCCTCGCGACCATCCGACATGGCGTGGAACATTGTGAACTATCTGGATGAAGACCGCCTCCCTCACGGGGAGACGACCAAGCCCTGGCTGCACTCCGAAGGCGGCGAAGCCATGCCCATGATCAACGAAATTGCGGTGGAGCCGGTCGCCGGCGGATTCAAAGTTCACACCGAACTCTGGTACCCGTTTGCCCCGATCAAAGTCACTCCCGCCGATGGGTACTACGTAAGCGTGATGATCTTCACGAACGATCCCTCATCGGCAACCGAGGTGAACATCGGCAGCTTTGCATCGCCGACCTACTCCTACAAGAAGAACATCAGCACCATGGAATTCGGCGGTCCCAACGAATTCTTCGTCTCGGAGACGCCCGTCATCCCGCTGACGTCGTTCTACATGTTGCATCGCATCTACCAGACCGTCGGCGGCACCGACTTCATTGTCGATGAAGCCATGGGCTATGAGCGTGGCGACACCAATCCGGGAAAGCGAAAACTCTTCCGGTTTGACGGCGTCGGCTATTCCGCCGGCAGAGACTATGCCGTGAACGACCCGCGCGCGAACGGCCAGGTGAAGTACTGGCTGACGTCTCCTTTCAGTGAGAAGCGCTCCAATGGCGGTGACGGCCCGTGGAGCGCCAATTCGCTGGGAGCCATGAATACGGCGGGAAAACCCAATTCGGCACCCTACGACCAGAATCCCTTCATTCTCGGCCCCGAAACCAAGGGGCAGGGCGTGCCGATTGCCGCCGTGAACGGGCCCATGAAGAACATCGGCGAAATCGGCCATATCTGGCAGTCCAACCTGGACGATGAGAAGGCCGACGCCAAGGAGTGGTACTGGCGCAATTTCAACCTCATGAAAGCCGATGAGGGTGCCCTCCTGCTTGACATGATGACCACCTATGCACAGTCAGGCCCCACCAATGGGCTGTTCTGCATCAATTCACGGCAAACCAACGCGTGGACGACCGCCTTCAACAACTTGCAGATTGGCCTGCCAAACGCGGCTGGATTACCCCTCATCACCGTGACGAATACGGCACGCGACAATGTGATCAGACTCCTTTCGCGAACCAATTGCGTCAGCTTCTTTGATCTGTTCACCACCGAGCGGGATTCCACGGGCGGTGGCGGCCAGCTCGCCACGGCCTTCCGGCGCTGTGCCCCGCAACCGCCAGCCGCGCTGGCCAACCGGGACGTGTACGAGGAAGATACGTTCCGCAAGTTCTGCGAGCTCGTTACCTTCCGCCAGAACACATTCATGATTGTCATGGCGGCCCAGGCGCTCGCTCCTGACCAGAAGACGGTCCTGTCCGAACGCCGCGCGATCGCGCAGGTCTATCGCG
This sequence comes from Lentisphaerota bacterium, assembly GCA_021413965.1. Taxonomy (GTDB): domain Bacteria; phylum Verrucomicrobiota; class Kiritimatiellia; order UBA8416; family JAIOPI01; genus JAIOPI01. Next base: position 6,782 of record JAIOPI010000013.1, read on the forward strand.
ATGCCTACACCGGACGCCGCTTCGTGCGCTCCTTCAAGTGGCTGGACGAATAAACGGCGCCTCGCATGCACCGGTGATGTCACGCGGCCGGCTTCCAGGGCGCGCGTCACCACGGAGACACAGAGGCCTCTCAGCTCCCGGACGAACTCCGTGTCACCGTGCCTCCGTGGTGACGTCCCGCCTCGATACCCGCGGGGGTGCCTTGCCATCATGCCATGGGTCACTCCTCGACGCGTGAATTCACATGCGGTAGACTGGCAGGGTGAACATGCGACGACTTGCCGTCTTGCCCGTCCTTGCGCTGCTGCTCGGTTCCACCGCCCAGGCCACGGATGTCTCGGGCACCCTCGGGAGTGACGCCACGTGGGCCACCAATGGCAGCCCCTACGTCATCACGGCCCCCCTCACCGTCACCCTCGGCACCACCCTGACCATCGCCCCCGGCGTCGAGGTCCACTTCACCACGAACACGTTCCTGACCGTGCGCGGCGCGCTGCGCGCCATCGGAACCGCCGAGCGCCCCATCCGCTTCAGCGCCGCGCCGGCCCTGACCGCCCGCGGGGGCCTCGACATCCTCGGCACTAATTTCGCGCTGGAGGCCTCCGCGGTCTTTTCCCATTGCGACTTCACGCGCCTGCAGGCATCCCCCGGCGTCCTCATGGCGCATTTTGCCGAGCTTCAGATCAGCACCTGCACCTTCAGCAACATGGCGGCGAAAGTCATCTTCCCGTTCGATAGCCGCGTCACCATCGACCACAATGAAATTCACGACACCCAGGAGTCCCTGAATGCCGTGCGCTGTGCCGGCCTGATTGCCTCGAACTACATTCACACGGTGAACGGCAATTCCGACGCCATCGACATCGATTTCGGCTGGACTGGCCCAGGCGACCCGAGCCTGATCCTGGAATGGAATCACGTCGAGGGCGGCGACTTCCACAACGCCGACGGCATCGATCTCGGTACCACGCGAAACCTGGTTGTGCGCAACAACATCATGCACAACTTCGGCGACAAGGGGATGTCGATCGGCGAGGACAGCGAAGTGGTCGCCTACAACAATTGGATGGAGGACTGCGTCAGCGGCGTCGCCATCAAGGACAGCTCGCGGCCGCTGCTGTCCAACTTCACCATTGTGAACTGCACGTACGGCGTCAACAGCTACGAGAAGACGGCAGGCCTGGGGGGCGGAAATGGCTCGATCACCAATTTCGTGATCTGGAATTGCGGCACGAGCATCCTCCTGGACAGCCTCTCGCACATCGACGTCGGCTACAGCATCCTGCAGGGGGCCGCGGTCTGGCCCGGGCCCGGGAACACCAACCTGGATCCGGAGTTTGTGGATCCGCCTGCCCGGGACTACCGGCTGCGGCCCGGATCCCCCGCCATCGATTCCGCCATCCCCCTGCCCTGGATGCCGGGCGCCGCCGATCTGGCGGGCGCCCCCCGGCTGTCCGGCGCCGGGCCCGATCGCGGCGCCTACGAATACCTCACCGGTGCGCTCGAGGCCAACTTTGTCGCCTCCCCGCGCAGCGGGCCCTCTCCCCTCCCCGTCACCTTCACGGCCTACCTCGCGGGAACCAACCTGGAAGGGCTCGTCTACGCCTGGGACTTCGAAGGGGACGGCACCAACGACATCGCCGGAGAAGGGTTGACGAGCGTCACCAACCCCTATGCCGTGTTCGGCCTGCACAGCCCCGCGCTGACCGTCACCAATGCGGCGGGTGACCGCGATACGGTCCGCCGCGCGGACTACATCAGCGTCGATGGGCCGGCTCATGTGTACGTCTCGCCGGAAGGATCGCACGAATTTCCCTACACCAACTGGCTGACCGCCGCCACGAACATCGCGTCCGCCTTGACCGCGGCGTTCAACGGGACCGTGGTGTGGGTCACCAATGGCACCTACCAGCCGGCCGGCGAACTCGTCCTGGCGCAGAACATGGAGCTGCGCAGTGTCAATGGGCCGGGCGCCACCATTCTCGACGGCCGTGACCGCATACGCGTGGCCAGCCTCACCCACCCGCAGGCACGGCTGGCCGGCTTCACCATCACCGGTGGTCATGCAGCAAACGGCGGCGGGCTGTACCTGCAGGACGGCCAGGCCGAGGATTGCGTGATCAGTCACAATCGCGCGGACGCCCTCGGCGGCGGCGTTTACATGAAACCCGGCACCGCGCTGGCCGCCAGCATCCTGGCAAACAACCAGTCGACCAATTACGGCGGCGGGGCCTACCTCGACGGCGGCGGCCTGATTGACCGGTGCCGCATCGTCAGCAATGCCAACCTGGCCGTTGGCGCGGACGGTGGCGGCGTCTATCTGGACGGCGGCGGGACGATCCGCAGCTGCCTCGTGGCGGCCAACCAGTCGGTCGACAAGGCCGGCGGGGCTTACCTGCTGAACGGAGGAGTCCTGGAAAGCAGCACGGTGGTCGATAACAGCGCCTTATCCGGGGGCGGCACCCGCTGTTCCGGCGGCGGCACGGTGCGCAACACCATCATCTACTTCAACAATGCCCCGGCGGGGCCCAATACCTCCGACTCCGGCAGCGGGTTTCTATACACCTACACCTGCACCGTGCCTGGCATCGCCGGTGACGGGAACATCACCAACGATCCCGCCTTCGCACCAGCCGACGACTGGCGCCTGTCGGCCAGTTCGCCTTGCATCGATGCCGGCCTCGATCAGCCCTGGATGACCGGCGCCACCGATCTCACGGGTCTGGCCCGCGCACTGGGTACGGCCGTTGACCTTGGCGCCCATGAATCCGGCAGACTCAAGGTGACCTTCGGCGCCGTTCCCGCCGGCGGCTTCGCGCCGCTGACCACGGTGCTGACCGCGGTGGTCAGCGGCACCAATCAAGCCGGACTTTTCTTTCGTTGGGATTTCGACGGCGACGGCATCGTGGACGCATCCGGCGCCGATCTCGCGGTGATCACCAACGTCTATGGCACCATCGGCCGCTACACGGTTGAACTGACGGTCAGCAACGCCATGAATGAGGTTGATGTCCAGCGCCACGAGCAAGTCGTCACCGTCAGCCCCGCGGTGCTCTACGTCTCCCAGTCCGGGTCCCACGTGTCACCGTTCAACACCTGGCCCAAAGCCGCGACCAATCTCCAGTCGGCAATCGATGCGTCCGTTGATCAGGCCCGCATCGACGTGGCCGGCGGCGACTACGCCATCCGCACCCCCGTGGTGCTGGACAGGGGCGTCACCGTGAGCAGCGTGAACGGGTCCGGCATCACGGTGCTGGAAGGCGGCCAGACGAGCCAGGTGGTGCAGGTGGTGCACACCAACGCCGTGCTCCGCGGATTCACGATCCGGCAGGGACGCGCCGCGAATGGCGGTGGCGCGCTGGTGGACAAGGGACGCCTTGAACAGTGCGTGATCGGCGGAAATTACGCGACCGGCAATGGCGGCGGCGTCTTCGTGGGCGCCGCCGGCGTCGTGCGCGACTGCCTGATTACCAACAACATCGCCGGCGATCTTGGAGGCGGCCTCTACCTGATCGCCGGGGCGCTGGTGGAGCGCTGCGTCATCGCCGGCAACGTGGCCACCAACCGCGGAGGCGGCGCGTATCTCAATGGCGGCGGCACGCTGCGCAATGACCTCGTGACGGCGAACCGCGCCGCGGGCGGAGGCGGCGTGACCATTCTGAATAGCGGCCTCGCGGAAAGCTGTACGATCGTCAGCAACACCGCCACCAGCGCCGCACTGGGAGGCGGCCTGCGCATATCGGGCGCCGGCTCGGCGCGCAATTCCATTGTCTACTACAATTCCCTGCCGAACCTGTTCACCAACTCAGCCAGCGCCGTGCTGCGCAACCTGTGCACCGTGCCCGCCGTCTCCGGTGCCGGCAATCAGACCAATGCCCCAGGCCTCTCGGCTGCCACCGGCTGGCAACTGCCTGCCGGATCAACCAGCATCGACGCGGGCACGAATCAACCCTGGATGGGGAACGAAATCGATCTGGCCGGCCTGCCGCGGGTTCTGGACGGAACGGGAGGCGGCAGCAGCACGGTGGATCTCGGCGCCTTCGAGTATCTCCACCCGACGGCGGACAGCGATCACGACGGCCAGCCTGACGCGTGGGAACTCTCGCAGCGTCTGAATCCACGGGTGGACGATGCGGGCGAGGATCTCGATGGGGACGGGTTTGTCAACGGTGACGAATACGTGGCCGGGACCAGCCCCACCAATGCTGCCGACCTGTTCCGTATCACGGCGGTCAATGGCAGCAGCGCTGGCGTGGGATTCTTCTGGTCCTCGGTCTCCGGACGGTCCTACCGGGTGTATGCCGGCCCTGAACCCGGCGGGGCATGGAGCAACGTGGACGAGCTGGCCGGCACCGGGCAGCCGCAAACATACACGAACCAACTCGACACGCCGGAAGTCCGGTTCTACCGCCTCGATGTGGCCTTGCCTCAGCCCTGAGACCGCGCCTGATGGTGTCACCTCACCGTCAGTCCTCAGCCAAACTGTCCCATTTCCCACCGCGCTGTGCCGCGACCTACCGAGGTGGCCCGTGACCCCCGGGCACGGGTGGCGCATTGCCCTTGTCACGCCAGCCCCCCGCCTGCACAACTCGTGCTTTGTCAAGGAATTGCAAAATCGGAACCTGGCCGCGCGGTGGGGGTTGAGACGGTACCAGACTTGCTTTACTATTCTGGTGGTCGTAGGTTCTACTACACGTGTGTAGTTTTGGCACGCACAGAGCATCGCCATGATACGGACCGTTACATGTTGTGTCGCCGTGTGCGGGCTGCTGGTCGGGCTCCTGACGCTCCCCCCAACCACCTCGGCCGCCGACCCCCAGCTTGTCATCAACGAGCTCATGTATCACCACTACGAGTCCTGGCCGACCAATCAGCCCTACGCCAATACGAATCACACGGAATTCATCGAACTCTTCAATGCCGGTGCCAGCTCGCTCGTGCTCACGAATTACCAGTTTGATACCGGCATTGCCTACACCTTCACCGGCGGAACCCTCGCCCCCAACAACTACCTCGTGATCTGTGAGGACCTGACGGCCTTCACCAATGCCTATCCGTCCGTGACCAATGTGGTCGGGCCCTACAGCGGCAGTCTGGCCAGGGGCGGCGAGCGCGTCACCCTGTCCCGCCGCGACAACGGGAGCTGGGTGACCGAGGATACCTTGCAGTACATCGATGACGATGATTCGGACGGCACGGGCTACTCCCTCGAATTGATCAACCCGGGGTTTGCTCGCCTTCGGAACCAGTACTACGGCGACTGGGTGGCCTCGAGCACCGTCAGCGGCACCCCGGGCCGCGTCAACAGCCGCTACCTCCCCTTGCCGCTTCCCGTGGCCGGGGACGTCATGCATGACCCGCCTCTGCCTCCCGCCGGTTCATCGGTCAAAGTGACCGTTCGTGCAACCGGGCGCGATGGCGACGCGGTCAATGTGGCGCTGGAGTATCGCAAGGATGCCAGCCCGACCAACGCCTGGGCCTCCACCAACATGGTCGACCACGGCGCGGAAGGTGACCGCGTCGCCGGTGATGGCATCTTCACGGCCTGGTTACCTCCTGCCACCAACGGCCCCAATCCCGCCCTCGTGATGGCCGAAGGCGAGATGCTCGAATTTCGCATCCGGGTCACCGACGCCATCGGCTCGCGCACCTTTCCCGCCACCAACCGCGCCGAGGTGGCGACCGGCCCCTTCTCCTACCTCGTCAAGTTCGGGGATGATCCGGAAACGGGCCTGGCCTACCCCGGGGAATATCGGACCTATCACATGCTGATGACGAAAGCCAAACGCACGGAATTTGAAAATCGCCCCGTATCCAGCAACATCCCGCTCGATTGCACGCTCGTCGTGTCCGATGGCACGGTCATCTACAACGCGGGCATTCGGCTGCGTGGCAGCGGCTCCCGCAACGGGCTGCCCACCTTCTACGGCAACTTCCGCATCGGCCTCCCCACCGGCATGCAGATTGCCAACCAGAAGGAAGTCAACCTGAACTGGGAGAACGCGCTGGCGCAATACATGGGGATGCGGCTCACCCGCCAGGCCGGCCTGATCGCGTCCGATGTCCAACTGGCCCGCGTCTGGCTGAATGAAACGCTGAAGACCGCCAACCAAGGCATCTACTGCAAGATCGAAGGCGTGGGACCGGACTACATCGATAACCACTATCCCCTCGGCGAAATCGGCAACATCTATGAGGCCACCGGCTACGATCCCCCGAATCCCACGTATGACGGCAGCCTGATCTACTCGTCCAATCTCAACACGTATCCGACGCACTTCATCTCCAAGCTCGGCAATCCTTACACGGCCTGGTTTGATCTGCAGAACCTGACGTACCTGCTCTCCCGCCCGACGTCGGAGTTCCCCACCATCCTGACCAACCGCGTCAACGTCAAGGGCTGGAGCCGGCTCTACGCCGCCAACGTCTGCATGGACAACTCCGAGGCCGGCTATTACGCCGTGCCAGGGTATGGCGACGAGCTCCGCATGTTCTGCAGTTCCATCACCGGCCTGTTCGACATGTTCCCCTGGGATTACAGCGACTCGCTCGGGATGGGACAGTCGGCGAGCACGTACGTGGATATCTGGGGCTTCACGTTTCAGCTCATCCCCACGTATCTCTACAGCCGCCCCATTCTCCCCTACTACACCGGCGACGTCCTGGACATCGCCACCAACCTGCTGTCGGATGCCAACATGAATGCCCTGTTCGATTCCATGGGCTCCAAGATGACGCCAACCTTGCGCAACCAGACGCTCACCCATGTGCAACAGCGCCGCAATTTGATCCTGGCCGCGCTCAATACCAGCCTCACGGTCAACGGCTTGACCAACGGGGCGCCCGTGCTCCTGGTGCCCAGCACGAACGGCGCCGTGCGGCTGAGCCTCGCCGGCACGGCGCCCCAGGGCTACACGGACCGCGTCCTCATCAACGGCAACGCCGCGTCATGGACGCCGCGCTACCCGACCTGGACCATGACCAATGTCGTGACCGTCGCGGGCGATGTGGCCGATGTGACGATCAACACCTCCGATCCCGAAGGCAGGCTGCTACGCACGCTGGCCTTCAAGGCCGTCGCCCAGCGCAGCCCCGTGACGATCACAGCCAATATCACCACGGACACGACGTGGGCCCCCGCCGCCGGCATTTACATCATCAGCAACAACGTGACGGTGACCGCGGGCGCCAAACTGACCATCCAGCCGCAGACCGTGGTCCTGATGGCCCCCGGGAAGACGCTCACGGTGAATGGCAGACTCGACGTGCTCGGCTCCACCAATGCCCCGGTTCAGATCCTGCCGCAGGGCGGCACCACGCCCTGGCTGATCGCCGGCGGGGGAACCAACGCCATACTCGTGATCTCCAATGCCGTCTGCTCGCTGGGCCGCATCACGGTCGATGGCGGCGCCACGCTGCGCATCTACGACAGCGCGCTCTCGGGCTCCCAGGATACGAACGGCATCATTCAAGCCACGGGCGCCGCATCCGTTCAGATCGCCCGCTGCGTCGTCCGCGATTTCAACCGCACCCGCTTCGACAATTCCCCCACGGTAATCGATCAAAGCCTGTTCGAATCCATGTCCGCCGTCGGTATCGAAATCAACGGCGCGGCGACGACCACGGTGCGCCGCACGACGATTCGCCAGCCGCTGGGCACGGACGGCATCACCTTCGCCAACGCCGCCGGGCTGGTCACGAATGTCCTCATCGAAGGCATGTCCGGCACTGGCGTGGCGGCGCGGGCCTCTGCGGTGACCGTGGTCAACGCCTTGGTGGAAGCCTGTGGCACGGCCCTGCATGTGAGCGAGGCATCGAGCGTGATGGCGCGCAACAGCACATTCGTCGACAACGACATCGGCGTGAACGGTCCGGCCGCGCTGACCAACATGATCGTCTGGTCGGCCTCGTCCCTCGCCGTGACCAACGGCCCGCCCACCGCGACGACGAGCGACATCCTGCTGCCCGGCACGGGCACCTACGCCGGCTCCGGCAACCTCAATCGCAACCCGTTTTTCCGCAGCGCCACGGACCGGGATTACCAGCTCGGCCCCTTCTCGCCCTGCCTCGGCGTGGCCACCGGTGGCGGCAACCTCGGCGTGCCGTACCCCACCGGCGCCAATCCCTTTGCCCCAACCAACCTGAGCCTGGCCGCGTCGTCCAATAGCGTGCAGCTGACGTGGACTGACCTGAGCCCTGACGAAACCGGGTTTGAAATCCAGCGCTCCGACGACGATGGCCGGACCTGGAGCACGGTGGGCATGGCGCCTGCCGGCGCCACGGAGTTCACCAATGGCGACGTGAAGCCGAACACGCCGTACCAGTACCGACTCCGCGCCACGCACGCCCGCGGGGCTTCCACCTTCACCGACGCGGCGGGCATCACCACCTCGCTGCAAAGCATGACGCAACTGCTGCGATCGTACTTCCGCATCACGGAAATCATGTATCACCCGGCCGAAACCGGGGAGTTGACGGAGTTCCTCGAATTCAAGAACATCAGCACCAACGTGCTGCTGGACCTCTCGGGGCTCTATACCGACCATGGCAGCACGGCCAGCCCACCCTATCGATTTTCCTTCACCAACGGCACCCTGCTGGGGCCGCAGGAGTTCTTCGTGCTCGCACGCAATGCCGCGGGCTTTGCCGCGGTCCACCCCGGCGTCTTCATCAACGACACCTACGACGATGACGACAAGCTCGGCAACGGCGGCGAAGACATCTGGGTCCGCGACCGATCCGGGATCGAAGTCATCCGCTTCGACTTTGGCGATGGCAGCAGCGGGCGGTCCTGGTACACGTCCACGGATGGCGCCGGCTACTCGCTGGTGCCGGTGAACCCCGACCCGTACACCGATGACATGGACGACGACCTGTCCTGGCGCGCCAGCAGCGCGATCGGCGGCTCGCCCGGCGCCGATGATCCCGAACCCTTCGCCAGCGGCATCGTCATCAACGAAGCGCTCGCACACACCGACCCTCCCTTGGAGGACGCGGTTGAGATTCGCAATGTCGGCACGAACTCAGTCAATGTCGCCGGCTGGTACTTGAGCGATGATTTCAACGACCTGCGAAAATACCGCATCCCGCCCAGCCCCGCCCGCATCCTGGCGCCCGGCGCCTATGGCGTGCTGTATGCCGGCCTGACATTCGAAAGCACAAATGCGGCCACGCCCTTCCAATTCACGGAATTCGGAACGGAGCCGGTCATCCTCTCCGCCTCCACGGGCACGAATCTCACGGGCTACCGCGCCGTGGCGACCTTCCGCGGGGCCATCGAGAATGGCGTCTCCTTCGGGCGCTACACCTGCAGCGATGGCCGCGTGGATTTCGTGGCCATGGCTGCCAGGACCTTTGGCATGGATAACCCCGCCACGGTGCAGCAGTTCCGCACGGGCACCGGCGCGCTCAATTCCGGGCCCAAGGTCGGCCCCGTGGTGATCAACGAAATCATGTACAACCCGGGCCCCGGCGGGAAAGAGTTCATCGAGTTGCGGAACATCACCGCCGGCAATGTGCCCCTGTATTCCCTGACCACGCCGACAAACACCTGGCGATTGCGCGACGCCGTCAGCTACACCTTCCCCCCCAACATCGCCTTGACCCCCGGTGAGCGACTGCTGGTCGTCGGCGTCGATCCGGCCGAGTTCCGCCAGTTGCTGGGCATCGACAGCGGCACGCGCATTTTCGGCCCCTTCAGCGGGGAGCTTGCCAACGGCGGGGAACCCGTGGAGCTGGTCAAGCCTGAGGCCCAGGAACTCAACGGGTTCGTGCCACAGGTCATGGTGGACCGCGTTGACTACCGGGATGCCGCCCCCTGGCCGGCGGCCGCGGACAATGCCGGCGCCTCGCTGGAGCGCCTCAATGCCAGCGCCTACGGCGACGATGCCACCAACTGGGTCGCCGTCACGATCGGCGGCACGCCCGGCGCCCCCAACAACACCACTAGCATCCCCACGGTCGGCTTCCGCGACGTCACCGACCGGCGCACCGAAACCAATACCGTGTACCAAATCGACGTCATCCTGCAGCCCGCCGTGTCCGCCACGGTCACGGTCAGCTACATTCTGTCGGACGGCACAGCCGCCGCGGGGAGTGATTTCACCCTCACGCCGGGCACCCTGACCTTCTGGCCGCACGAAACCCTGAAGTCCATCCCGCTGACCATTATCGACGACAGCACGCCCGCCGGCGAACCGGACGAGACGATTGAGATCACCCTCACCAACGTGTCGGCTAACGCCTTGCTCGGCGGCAACCGGGTGTACACGCATACGATCGTCGACAACGACGCGGGCACTCTCGCGGCCCCGATCATCCTGCCGTCCAGGACCACCGACTTCACCAACTCCGTCAGCGTGGAAATCATCCCCACCGTGCCGTATTCCGAAATCTACTACACCACCGACGGCCGCGTGCCGGAGCGCAGCGACACGTTCTACCAGGGGCCATTCTCCGTCCAGACCAGCACGCGCCTCACCGCCCGCACGTTCCTGGGCGCCATCAATTCCGGCAACTGGACGAGCGTGCTCCTTCGCGCGCAGGCGATTCCCCCCGGCTGGCGGCCGCCACCGCCTCCACCCGGTGTCAGCGTCCCCGTGCGCGGCAGCCTGGACGACGGCTATCAGCCCAATAACCTACTGGCCGTGCAACCGGCTGGCTTGACCATTCAAATGCTGGCCAGCACGACAGAGCGCGCCTTCTTCCGCTTCTACGGCGCCAACATTCCGCCAGGCGCCGATGTCACCAACGCCTACCTCCAGTTCACCGCAGCTACCAACAGCGGTGGCACGGCCAATCTCAACATCCGCGGCGAGGCCACGGATTACGCCCTCCCGCTCGAGGCGGTCAAAACCAACATTTCCGTTCGCGTGACGACCACCAACGTGGCCACCTGGAGCCCGACCACCTGGACGATCAGCGAACGTGGAGCGGCGCAGCGCACGCCCAATCTCGCCGCCATCGTCCGCGAGATTGTGTCGCGCCCGGGCTGGAACCCCACCAATGCCCTGGCGTTCATTTTCCAGGTTCCCGCCCCCACCTCCATCAGCCGGGTGCATGCCTTCGACGGCAACCCCGACCAGGCCGCGGTCCTGCATGTGGAATGGACGGAAGCGCCTCCTCCGCCGGAACCAGAACCGCCGCTGTTCCTGAATACGTCCTATGCGGGACCGGGCAGCTTCACGGTCACGTGGCTCAGCGCCACAAACCTCTTCTACACCGTCTACCGCTCGACCAATCTGGTCATCGACCGTCCCGGCCTGATCCTGGCGGCGGGCCTCCCCGGACACCCGTCCGGCACCAACGCCTTCACCGACACCGCGGCGACCAATCCGCCCGCCTTCTATTCCATCACCGGCAGCCTGACGAATAATTAAGGGCCATCCCGCTCGGCATGCCTGTTGCGCCGCCGTGACTCGCTCGGCTATAATAGTGGGCTCGGGGGTAGGAACCACAGACACACCTCGGCGAAGGTCGCCATCGCGTGCCTGTCGTGCCGTACGGAGGGGTTAATGCGACGACGCTTGAGCTTGCTCGCCAGTCTGTGCCTGCTGTCGATCCGCGTCCTGGCCGCGGACCCTCAGCTTGTCATCAACGAGCTCAATTACAATCCGTTTGAAGCCTGGCCCAGCTACCAGCCCTATCCCACCACCAACCTCACGGAGTTTGTTGAGCTCTACAACGCCGGCACGGCCACGGTCGCGCTCGCCGATTACCGCTTCGACAACGGCATTACCTTCGCCTTCACCAACGGCACCCTCTCCCCCGGCCACTATGCCGTCCTCTGCGAAAACCTGCCGGCCTTCGCAAGCGCCTACCCTGCCGTGACCAACGTGGTCGGTCAGTATAACGGCTCGCTCAACAACGGCGGGGAGCGCGTGACGCTCTCGCACCTGGATAACGGGGTCTGGCTCACCGAAGACACGATTGCGTACCTCGATGACGAGGACTCTGACGGAACCGCGCGTTCGCTCGAACTGGTCAATCCCGCGCTGGCGCGGCTCGACGATCAATTCTACGGCGACTGGCTCGCCTCCAGCACGGTCAGCGGGACGCCTGGCCGCGTGAACAGCCGCTACACCGCCTCGCCCCTGCCCGTCGCCGGTGACGTCAATCACAGTCCGGCCCTGCCGCCGGCACGCTCCGCCGTCAAGGTCACCGCCCGGGCCACCGGCCGCGATGGCGATGCGCTCACGGTGGCCATCGACTATCGCAAAGATGCCAACCCGCAGGGGGTCTGGCTCTCGACGAACATGAATGACTACGGCGTGGAAGGCGATCGCGTCGCCTCAGACGGCGTGTACACCGCCTACCTGCCGCCGGCCGGTTCGGGCATGGTCATGGCGGAAGGCGAGGTCCTCGAGTTTCGCATCCGGGCCACGGACGCCATCGGCACGCGAACCTTCCCCGCCACCAATCGCACGGGCATCACCTACAACAACTACTTCACCTACCTCTGCAAATTCGGCGAGGATTCCTTCAGCGGCGAATCGGGAACCTTCCCCGGCGAATACCCCACCTACCACATGCTCATGACCAAGGTGAATCAGGCGCACCTGGAAGCGCCGGCGAACATCAACTCCGCCGCCCTCCGCGACGCAACCATCATCACCCCGGATCAGAAGATCCATTACAACAGCAGCGTCCGCCTGCGCGGCAGCGGCTCACGCGTGTCCGACCGCGGCAACTACCGGATCAACTTCCCCACCGGGGATGACTACGACGGCTACAGCGAAGTCAACCTGAACCACGAAAACGCGCTGGCGCTCTTCATGGGCATGGACATCTGCCAGCGCGCCGGCATCATCGCCTCCGATGTCGAGCTCTCGCGCGTCTACCTGAACGAAGCGAAGAAGAACTCGGCCCACTTCTACGTGTATACGCGCGTCGAAACCCTTGGCTTCGAACTCGTCAAGCGCCACTACCCGCCCGTCGAACCTTTGGGCAACCTGTACTACACGACGGGATCAGACGCCCCGGAACCCAGCCTCTACGGGGATCTGAGCTTCAAGCCTTCAGTCTCATCCTATGCCACGGACTACGGCATCAAGGTCGCCAACCCCTACACGGCCTGGAATGAACTCCAGGCCCTGACCTCCGTGCTCACGAATGTGATCAACGGCGCCATTCCCGCCCTCACCAATCGCGTCAATGTCCGCCAGTGGGGCCTGCTCTATGCGGCCATGGCCTGCATCGACAACTCCGAAGCCGGCTATTACTCCATGAGCGGATATGGCGATGAACTCCGCATGTATGTCGACCCCACCGACGGGCAGGCCGACCTCCTCCCCTGGGATCTCAGCGACAGCCTCCGCTTTGGCGCGTCGACCGACGGGCTTACGCCGAACATCTGGGGATTCAACTTCGCCGTCATCCCCACGTTTCTGCACAATCGCCCGATCTCCTGCTACTACGGCGGCGGGCTGGTCGACATCATGACCAACACCATGTCCGATGCGAACATGAACGCCATGTTCGACCGCATGGGCAGCAAGATGCTCAGCCGGCGGGACGCCACACTCTCGGTGGTCCAAAGCCAGCGGGCGACGATCCTTCCCCAACTCAACCAGAATCTGACCGTCAGCGGGCTGCCTGCAGGCGCCAACGTTCTCATGGTCCCCAGCACCAATGCCGGCGCCCAGTTGGTGGCCTCCGGCATCGCGCAACAGGTGAACCCGGCACGCTGGATACTCCTGGGCACATTGACGACGACCACCACCAATGCCACGGTCAAGGTCACACGCCAGACGCCCACCCCGGTCAACCAGACGCTGGCGGATGCCGTCATGTTCTCCAATGCCGTCGCCGGCACGGTTGTGTCCGACGACGCCGACCCGGCCTTCACAACCCAGGGGACCTGGCTCACGTCCCCCACCGGCGGCTATGCCGGTGGCAGTTACCACTACTCCAGCGCCGCCTCCAGCATCGCCACGTGGGGACTCAGTTTGCCCGAATCCGGCACCTACGACATCTATGCGTGGGGACTGACGCCCGCCAGCGGCACCCTCGAATCCACACGGTATGACGTGAGTTCCGGAAGCGATGCCGTGCTCATCAACCTGCAAGGCACCGCGCCTCAGAACTACACTGACCGCGTGACCATCAACGGACAATCCGTAACCACCTGGAGCCTGCGCAATAACGCGTGGTCCTCGACCAATGCCATTGCGCTCCCCGGTGACGTCGCGGAGGTCGTCGTCCGGGCCATTCATCCGGAAGGCCAGCTTCTCCAGTCCCTCACCTTCAAGGCCGTCGGACAGCGCACGCCCGTCATCGCACAGGGGACCATCGCCGCCAATACGGAATGGAGACCGGAAGCCGGCATCGTCGTGATCACCAATGACCTCACCATCGCCGCCGGCGCCCGCCTGTCCATCTACCCGCGCACCACCGTGGTCTTCACTCCTGGCCGCAAACTCATCGTCAATGGGGCGCTCGATATTCTCGGTAGCGCTGCCAACCCGGTGCAGATCCTGCCGCAGGGAGGCACCACCCCCTGGCTCATCACGGGCACGGGAACCAACGCCATCCTGACCGTCTCCAATGCGGTCTGCTCGCTCGGCCGATTCGCTGTCAGCGCCGGCGCCACCTTGCAGGTGTACGACTCCACGCTGACGACCTGCCCGGACACCAACGGCATCGTGCAGGCCACCGGCGCCACCGTAAAAATCGTGCGCAGCATCGTGCGCGACTTCAACCGAACCCGGTTCGAGGATTCCACCACACTCGTGGATCAAAGCGTGTTCGAAGCCATGAGCGCCGTCGGATTGGAATTCCGGGGGGCCGCCGCCACGACCACCGTGTCCCGCACCACCCTGCGCAACCCGCTGGGAACCGACGGCATCAGCTTCGACCACACGGCTTCTGGACTGGTGACCAATGTGCTCATCGAAGGCATGAGCGGCACCGGGCTCATCGCTCGCGCATCCAGCATCACGATGGCCAACGGACTCGTGGACGCCTGCGGCACGGCGCTGCACGCGGACGGCACGTCGACCCTCACCTCCCGCAACAATACGCTCGTCAACAGCGGGATCGGCGTGAACGGTTCAGTTGGACTGACCAGCATGATCATCTGGTCCTCGACAACGCTCTCGACGACGAACGGGCCGGCAACGGCGGCCTCCAGCGACATCCAACTCACCGGCAACGGCGTCTATGCAGGGTCAGGCAATATGAACCGGGACCCCTTCTTCCGCAGCGTGGCCGATCGTGACTACCAGTTGCTGTCGACCTCGCCCTGCCTCGGAGCCGGTGCCGGCGGCGGCAATCAGGGCGTCGCCTACCCCACGGGCGCGAACCCGGCAGCCCCGACCGGCCTGGCCCTCGCGGCGGCATCCAATAGCGTTCAGCTGACCTGGATAGACCAGAGCAGCGACGAAACGGCTTTCGAAGTGTATCGGTCCACCAACCGGGGCAAGGTTTGGGTCCTGGCCGGAACCACTCCGCCAGACGCGTCCCATTTCACGGACTCGGGGTTGGCGCAGAACGCGGACTACACCTACCGCGTTCGCGCGGTGCACGGGCGCGGGGCCTCGGCGTTCACCGACACCGCCGCGATCATCACGCCTTTTCAAACCTTGACCCAGCTCCTGGTGGACAACCTCCGCATAACCGAGATTCACTACAATCCGCCGGGTTCCGGTGACACCAACGAATTCCTGGAGATCAAGAACATCAGCACGAACTTGCTGCTGAATCTGACCGGGCTTTACACGGACGAAGGCCGCTACGTCTTCACCAATGGCACCACGCTGGGCCCGCAGGAATTCTTCGTCCTGGCGCGCAACGCCGCGGGCTTCGCCGCCACCTATCCAGGCGTGCCCATCGGCGGTGTCTATGCCGTCGGCGCACCGGATCTGTCCAACAGCGGCGAAGCCCTCTCCATCCGCGACACCACCGGCACCGACGTCACCAAGTTCACCTACGACGACAACGGACCGGGGTGGTACCCCGCCACGGATGGCGACGGATTCTCCCTGGTCCCGGTCAACGACAACCCGGATGCAGGCGATCCCAGCAGCCCGCTGTACTGGCGCGCCAGCAGTACCGTCGGCGGCTCGCCCGGTGCGGACGATCCCGATCCCACGGGCAGTGGAATCGTGATCAACGAGGTGCTGGCCCACACCGACCCACCCCTGGAAGACGCCATCGAACTGCACAACATCGGTTTGGTTCCGGTGGATGTCGCGGGCTGGTACCTGAGCGACACCGCCACCAATTTGACCCGCTACCAAATCCCCACCAACACGCCGCACATCCTGCCTCCCGGAGGCTATGGCGTGCTGTATGCCGGGACCACGTTCAATCAGAACACCAATGACCCCACCGCCTTTGAGATCACCGAACTGGGCACGGAAGATGTCTACCTATCCGCTGCGCAGGGAGGCAGCCTCACCGGCTATCGCGACAAAGCCTCCTTCATCGGGGCCATCGAGAATGGCGTCTCCTTCGGCCGTCACGCGCGCAGCGACGGAAAGGTGGACTTTGTGGCCATGACTAGCCGCACGTTCGGCGTCGATAATCCGACGACGCTGGCGCAGTTCCGCACCGGCACGGGGTTGCCGAACTCCGCCCCGAAAGTCGGCCCCGTCGTCATCAGCGAGGTCATGTACAATCCGGGGCCCGGCGGAAAAGAATACATCGAACTGCAGAACATCACGGGCGGCAGCGTGCCGCTCTTCCATCCGTCCTTCCCCACCAATGCCTGGAAGCTGAGGGACGCCGTCAGCTACACCTTCCCCCTCGGCACCACCATGCTGGCCGGCGAGCGCGTCCTCGTGGTTGGCGTGGACCCGGCGGAATTCCGGCAGCAGATGGGCATCGACAGCGCCATTCGCATCTTCGGCCCCTGTGCCGGCGATTTGGCCAACAGCCGCGATTCGGTTGAATTGGTCAAACCGGAAACCCCGGAACTGACGGGCCTCGTTCCAGAAGTCATCGTCGACCGCGTGGCGTATGAAGATGCGGCGCCCTGGCCGACGGATGCCGACAACACCGGCGCATCCCTTGAGCGTATTAGTGCCTCCGCCTACGGCAACGACCCGGCGAACTGGGTTGCGGCCACCATCGGCGGTACCCCCGGCAGTGCGAATAACACCAGTGGGGCCCCCGCCGTCAGCTTCCGCGACGTGAGCGACTCCAGCCTCGAGACAAACGAGGTCATCTACGTGGATGTGTCGCGCTGGCCAGCCGACGCGACCACCGTCACCGTCAGCTATGCCGTCTCGGGAGGCACCGCCACGTCGGGGAACGATTTCACGCTGGCGCCGGGGACCATCACCTTCTGGCCCCATGAGTCGCTCAAGACGATCCCGCTTACGATCCGTGACGATGTGACCCCCGGCGGTGAATCCGATGAGACCATCGAGATCACGCTCACCAATGTCTCGGCCAATGCGCTGCTCGGCGGGAACCGGGTCTACACGCACACCATTATCGACAATGACGCCACCAGTCTCAGCGCTCCCGCCATTCTGCCGGCGAGGACTACCGATTTTACGAATTCCATCGTGGTCGAAATCGTCCCCACCGTCGCGAATTCGATCATCTACTATACGGTCGACGGCAGCGTGCCCGAGCGAAGCGATACGCTCTACATCGGCCCGGTCACCCTGAAGACGAGTACACGACTCACGGCACGTACGTTCCTCGGCAATGTGAACTCCGGCAGCTGGACCAGCGTCCTCTTCCGCGCACAGGCGATTCCCGTGGGTTGGGTGGCGCCCAGCCTGCAGCCTTACACCGTCGAGACCTCCGTACGCGCCAGCACGGATGACGGCTACCAGCCGTCCAGTCCCGTCTCCCCTGTCAATGTGTGGTCAACCAATATCGTCATGCCAACCCTCGGCAGTGACTATGGCTCCTGCTTCCGCTTTACAGCCGCCAACATTCCCCAGGGCGTCAATGTGACCAACGCCTACGTGCAGTTCACGTCCGCCACCAACAACAGCGGCAACGCAACCATCAACATCATCGGGGAAGCCACGAACAGCGCGTCCACACTGGCGGCGGCCGTCCGGAATATCAGCAACCGGCTGCAAACCACCAACGTCGTGCCGTGGAGCCTGCCCGCGTGGAACACCAGCGAGCGCGGCCTCGCCCAGCGCACACCCAACGTGGCAGCCGTCATCAAGGAACTCGTGGCGCGCCCCGGCTGGACCACGAATAGCGCGCTCGCCCTCATCTTCCGGTTCACGTCCACCACCAGCACCCGATCCGTGTATTCCTTTGATGGATCTCCCGACCAAGCCGCCTTGCTCCACGTGGAGTGGGCCCCGCCACCGATGCAGTTTTATCTCACGGTCTTCACCAACGGCGCCGGCACCGTCGCTGGTGGCAATCTCTTCGTTCCCGACGGCTCCAATACCACCGTGACCGCAACCGCGCTTCCCGGCCATCTCTTTGCCGGCTGGTCCGGTGAGCTCGGCGCCGCCGATACCAACGCCGCCGCGCTGACCGTGCTCATGAATCAGGACCGGTCGATCACGGCCAACTTCGTCCCCGAATCCCCCACCGCGTACTTCTTTGCTGTGACCAACGACGGCTCGGGCGTGATAATCGGTGGCAACGTCATGGTGACCGCGGGCTCCAATGCGTCCGCCACCGCCGTCGCCGACGTGGGCCATGTCTTTGCCGGTTGGTCTGGCGATGTGGGCGCCGCAGACACGAATGCCGCCCTGCTGACCGTGCTCATGGATCAGGCACGCACCGTTACCGCTCACTTCCAGGCGCTGCCGCCCTCTACCTATTTCTTTGCCGTATTCACGAATGGCTTTGGGACAGTGACCGGCGGCAACCTGGACGTGCCCGCAGGCTCCAATGTGTCAGCCACGGCCTTCGCCGACGTCGGTTATGCCTTTGCCGGCTGGTCTGGCGATGTGAGTGCCGGTGACACGAACGCCACCGTGCTGACGGTTCTGATGAACCAGGATCGATACGTGACGGCGAACTTCGTATTGATGCCGCCGCCCGATCCGGCGCGGGTCCTGGCGCTCGGCGTCGCCAGTTCCAACCAGATTACGCTGACATGGCAAAGTAATCCGGCCTTCATCTACCGCGTTTTCCGCACGACGAACCTGATGTTCGATCGCCCCGGAGAAACGCTCGCCACCAACATCCCCGGCCATCCGTCGCGAACCAACACCTTCATCGACGCGGCAGCGACGAACCGCACGTCGTTCTACTCGATTGAAAGCGCATACCCCTGAGCCGGCCTGATGCCGGATCAGCCGGCAAACTGCCGCGCGTTCTGGAACATCCGAAGCCACGGGCCGGCTTCGCCCCGAAACAGATTCGCCGGGCGATACGACAGCTGGCAGGCTCGAAAGGCACGCTCCGGGTGCGGCATCATGATCGTAACCCGCCCATCCGGCGTGGTCACACCCGTCAGCCCCCCCGGCGACGCGTTCGGATTGTAGGGGTAGCGCTCGGTGGGCGCTCCGCGATTGTCCACAAAGCGCGCCGTCACCAGTCCGGCCGCGTTTAGGGCCGCGGCCGACTCCGGCGTCGCAAAACTGGCGCGCCCTTCCCCGTGCGCCACGGGCACCGGCACTCGCGCCCCCCCCATGCCCCGAAAGAAGATCGACGGCGAAGGCAGGATTTCCACCGTGGCCAGCCGCGCTTCGAACTGCTCGGACGTGTTGCGCACAAATCGAGGCCACAGGTCCGCACCCGGAATGATGGCCTTCAACTGCGCCATCATCTGGCATCCATTGCACACCCCAAGCGCAAAGGTGTGCGGCGCCGCAAAGAAATGCGCAAACATGCGGCGCAAGGTGTCATTGCCGAGGATGGACATGGCCCACCCCGCCCCCGCCCCCAGCACGTCGCCGTAGGAAAACCCGCCGCACGCCACCAGGCCCGCAAAGCCATCCAGCGTCACGCGTCCTGCGAACATGTCGGTCATGTGCACGTCGACACTCTCAAAGCCGGCCTGGTAAAACGCGGCGGCCATTTCGACCTGGCCGTTCACGCCTTGTTCCCGCAGGATCGCCACCCGGGGGCGGACGCGCACCGACAACTCCGGTTCCGACACCTCATACGGCACGTGGAAGCTGAGGCCAGGATCGCCCGCATCAGTCAAGTTCTCGAACTCCTGGCGCGCACAATCGGGGTTGTCTCGCAGGCTCTGCATGCGCCACGTCAATTCCGACCACGCCCGCTGCAAATCCAGCACCCTGCGGCGGAGCAACACCTGCCCGCCAGCCGTGATGACCAGCTCCTCCCCATCCGTGGGAGCCCCCACCACACGTACGATCTCCGATACGCCTTCCGAACGCAGAACGTCCCAGACCCGGTCCAGCTGATCGTTGGCCACCTGGATCACCGCGCCCAGTTCTTCCGCAAACAGTTCGGCCCAGGCGGCATCACCAGTCTGTGTCAGCAGCACGTCGACACCTCGACGCCCGCCGAAGGCCATTTCGGCCAGCGTGGCCAGCAGGCCTCCGTCCGAGCGGTCGTGGTACGCCAGCAGCAGCCCTTGTCGCACCAGCGATTGCATGGCGGCGAAGAAGCGCCGGAACAAAGCCGGATCGTCCAGATCCGGCGCTGGCGCGTCAATCTGGTTGTAAACCTGCGCCAGCGTACTTCCTCCCAGCCGGTTCTGTCCGCATCCCAAATCGATCAACAGCAGGGTGGATGCACCGCGCTTCAGGTCGGGAGTCAGCGTGCGCCGCACGTCCGTCACCGGGGAAAATGCCGATACCACCAGGCTCATCGGTGAAACACAGCGCTGTTCCTCACCCCCGCCGGTACGCCAGACCGTGCGCATGGAGAGCGAGTCTTTCCCCACCGGTATGGATATGCCCAGGGCGGGACACAGCTCCAGTCCCACCGCGCGAACCGTGTCAAACAGCACGGCATCCTCTCCGGGTTCGCCGCACGCGCACATCCAATTTCCCGAAAGCTTCACGTTTCCAATCACCCCCACGTCCGCAGCGGCGATATTCGTCAGCGCCTCGCCAATCGCCAGACGCCCCGAAGCCGGGCCGCTAATCAGCGCCACCGGGGTGCGCTCCCCCATGGCCATCGCCTGCCCGTGGAATGTCCGATAGCTGTTGGCGGTAACGGCGACGTCGGCAATGGGGACCTGATAAGGCCCAGCCATCTGGTCACGGGTCACACAGCCCGTGACCGTGCGGTCCGTGATGGTGATCAGAAACGTTTTGTTGGCGACGGCCGGAAAGCGCAACACGCGATCCACGGCCTCAGCAAGTGACGCCCCTGCCAAGTCCAGTTGACCCTGTGCCTGGCGAACCGCGACATCAGGGCCCGGGCTCCGGCCAAACTCGGGCGGGCCCAGCCGCTTGACATCGCGCATCATCCGCGGCGGCTTCCCCAGGATCACGCCAAGGTCGATATCGATGGGCTTGTTGTCGAACAGCTCATCCAGCAGGGAGAGGTGCCCGTCCCCGGTCGCCCGCCCAATGACCGCCATCGGACACCGCTCGCGCTCGCATATCGCGCGAAACATCTCCAGCGACGCGGGTGCAATCGCCAAGACATAGCGCTCTTGCGCCTCGCAGCACCAGATCTCCATCGGGCTCATGGACGGGTCCTCATTAGGCACCGCCCGCAACCAGAACTCGCCGCCCGTCTCGGACACTAATTCCGGACAGCCGTTCGACAATCCGCCGGCACCAATGTCATGGATGGTGAGGATCGGATTCTCGTCGTCACGCGCCGCGCACGCGTTGATGACTTCCTGGCAGCGCCGCTGCATCTCCGCGTTGTCGCGCTGCACCGAATCGAAATCGAGTGCCTCGGCGTTGCTGCCCGTGGCCATGGAAGAGGCCGCACCTCCGCCCAGTCCAATGCGCAAGGCCGGGCCGCCCAGCTGAATGATCAGCGAACCGGGCATGATCGGCCGCTTCTGGGTATGGCGACGCTTGATCAACCCCATCCCGCCCGCCGTCATGATCGGCTTGTGATAGCCCCGGTAGCGGCCGGCGTGCCGGGCTTCAAACGTCCGGAACACCCCGCAAAGCTGCGGCCGGCCAAACTCGTTTCCAAAGCCAGCGCCGCCAATCGGCCCCTCCAGCATGATGTCCAGCGGCGACGCCAGTCGTCCGGGCCACTCCGGCGCTTCCTGCTCCCAGGGCTGCGCATAGCCCGGCACCCGCAGATGCGAGACCATGAAGGCGGACAAGCCGGCCTTGCTTCGCGCGGCCGTCCCGGTTGCACCCTCATCCCGGATTTCCCCGCCCACGCCCGTGGCCGCGCCAGGAAACGGCGAAATGGCCGTCGGGTGGTTGTGGGTCTCCACCTTCATGATCAGGTCCATCTGGTCGGGGGCCAGCCGGTACGTCCCCGTCGCCCCCGCCTCGAAATGCTCCACGGGGAAGCCTTCAATCACGCCGGAATTGTCCCGGTACGCCACCAGCGTCCCCTCGGGATGCATGGCATGCGTGTGCCGGATCATGTCGAATAGGGAACTCGTCTGCCGCACCCCGTCGATGATCCAATCCGCATTAAAGATCTTGTGGCGACAGTGTTCAGAATTCACCTGCCCGAACATGACGAGTTCCACGTCCGTCGGGTTGCGGCAAATGGCACCGTAGGCACCGGCCAGATACACCATGTCGTCATCGCTGAGCGCCAACCCCAACTCGCGATTCGCCTGCCGCAACGCGCCCACTCCCCCGCCCAGCACGTCGACCATCCGATACGGTGGGGGCGCCTGCTGCCGGAACAGGTCCGCCACCTCGAGGTAGACGCCCTGCGTCATGCGGTCATGGAGACGATTCAGCGCCGCAACGCCCAACGCATCCGGGGATAGCTCGCGACCTGCCCCATCGCGCACCTGGTAGTGAATCCCACGCTCGACGCGCCGGACGTCGCGCAGCCCGCAATTGTGGAAAATGTCAGTCGCCTTGGACGACCACGGTGACAGCGTCCCCTGCCGGGGCGTCACAAAAAATCCAGGCTGGCCGGCAAAAGGCTGGGCCGTCCCCAGCAGGACATGCACCTTGCCCAGTTCGGCCTCCGTCAGGGGGCGCGTGGACGCCACCAGATAGACGTGGCTGGCACTGACCGAGCGAATGTCGCTCTGCGGAGCGGTCGCTTGCAGCCGTTCCAGCAGTCCCTGGATGCGAAAAGCAGAAAATGCCGCCGTGCCAAGCAGGCATAGCGGCGGGGCATCAGTTATCCGCGTGTTTCTTGAGCCTGTTGATTTCATCACGGAAACGTGCCGCATCCTCGTAACGTTCTTCCGCCACCGCCTTTTCAAGCTTGGCGTTCAAAATTTCGACTGGCGTCTTTGGTTTCTGTTTTTCCGGCGCATCCGGGGCAGCGGCCTCGGCCTTCTCCGCATCCTGCTCCGGCTGCAGCTTTTCCAGCACCCGGCCAGCCTCCTCCATCACCTTCTCATGCACATAGATCGGACAGGCCGCACGCAACGCCAGTGCGATGGCGTCGCTGGGACGGCAGTCGATCTCCATGTCGTGTTTGTCAAGCTCCAGCACCAGCTTGCCATAGTACGTGCCGTCCCGGATGTCGCAGACCTCGATGCGCTTGAGACGACATTCAATGTAATCCAGGACATTCTTGAGCAGATCGTGGGTTAACGGCCGCGGCACTTTCACTCCCTGCAACTGTATGGCAATGGCCTGCGCCTCCGCCGCCCCGATGAAGATCGGGACCGCACGGGCATCCTCAGATCCCTTGAGGATCACGACGAAACCCATGTTGGAAAGGAAGAGCTGGTCGACCTTGACCAAAATCATGACACCCTCGCGTACTTTCAGGCCAGCAGGTCGCTGGTCAGAACTCCGAGCAGTTCGTCCACGGTGTTGGCTGCCAGAATTCTCGCACGAACCGAGGGGACGTTCAATAGCTTGCTGATTTCAGCCAGGAATTGGAGATGCGGCCCGGTGCGCAGGACCGACGAAATCGTCATCACAAAGATGCGGGAAGGTTCGCCATCCAACGAGCCAAAATCCAGGCCTTCCTTCTTGATGGCGACGGCGGCGACCAGCTCATCGACCACATCGGACTTGCCGTGGGGAATGGCCACGCCATGCTGAACGCCCGTCGACATCTTCTTTTCGCGGTCCAGAATGGCCTTCAGGACCGGGGCCCGGTGTTCGGCGGCAATTTTGCCTCCAGCCACCAGCAGGTCCACCATCTCTTCGATGATTTCCTGCTTGGTGCCCCCCTTGAGATCGAGGCAGAAGCAACCTTGCCGAAGCGCGTGTTTAAAGTCCATAGACGCCCTCGTCAGCGGGCCGCGCCCGCGTCAGAATTGGTGCCGCTTATAGCACAGGTTCGACTGGTGCCCAAACAAAAACGCGCGGTCCTCAGTCAATCACCTGTAAACGTTGTGCGGGATTGAGATGAATGTCCGCGTGCAGCAGCTGGCCCAGGTGCCGCGCAACGGGGCCTGGCCGTCCATCGCCGATCTGCGCACCGTCAAATTCACGCACCGCCACCACGTTGAGCGTGGTTCCAACCACCAGAAATTCCGCCGCCGTCATGATGTCCTCACGGCGAATATCCGAAAACTCCACGGACGCCACGCGATCAGGGGATCGATCACTCCGGCAAAGCTCCTCCAATCGCATCATCGTCGTGCCGGCCAGGATGCCGTCCAGCCGTGGGAAAACCAGCCGGCGGTCGGTGGTGACGATGCCCATGCTTTCAGCCGCACCTTCCGCCAGGTGGTCGGCGCCGTCGAAAGCGGCACAGAAATCGGCGCCGGCATCGGCGGCCTCCTTCTTCATCAGTGCATTGGCCAGGTAGTTGCAGTTCTTCGTGCGGGCAAAAAACGCGTCTTTGGCGGGAATCCGACTGGTCCGCACGCAGGCACCCTCCGGGTGCGTCTCCATGAACGGCGGCGGCAAATGCACCGCCGCAATGTAGACCTGCCCTCTCGGCGAGTCATAGGGATTTACCCCGAAACTGCCTGGCCCCCGCGAGATCAGCAACCGCAGCAGACAGTCGCGATGCTCGCCCGCCTTCACGGTCTCCACGATCCGCGCCACCAGGTCGCGGCGCGACAGTGGCACCTTCAAATCGATCATCCGCGCCGACGTTTCGGCCCGATCCAAGTGGGCGTGGAGGTTGTAAAGCCCACCGCCCACGCACTTGAACGTCTCAAATACGCCGTCCCCGCGGTGCACCATGTGATCGTCCACGGGCACCAGCATCAACACCGGGTCGGTGACGATGGCCTCAAAGACCGTCGAGTACATGGCGTAATAATGACCGTGAAATGCCTGACGCCAGCGTGTGGCCTCGGCGGCAAAGGTCTCGAGTGTCAACCGCTTCATGAATGTCCTGTCTCCGGTTCAGAGTCCACCGGCATCGCCGACGTCACCTGGCGCACCTCGTCGTAGCCAAACTCGCGTTGAAAAGCCTTCACAAACCCCGCCTTGACCGCCTCCAGCGTGACTGCATCGCGCAACAGGTGGAGCGAGGTCACGCCACGGTCGTGCAAGCCGCACGGCACGATCCCCGCATAGTGAGCCAAGTTGGTGTTCACGTTCAAGGCGAACCCGTGCTGACTGACCAGGCGCGTCACGCGCACGCCGATGGCGGCAATCTTGTGGCGCCCCACCCATACCCCGCGGTTGATCGCATCCGTTCCCGCCGTCACCCCCAGGCCCGCCAGGGTGGCGAGTATGGCCTGCTCGAGTTGGCTGACATAGCGCACCACTCCCCCTCCCCGCTCGCCCAGGTGCAGAATGGGATACCCCACCAGCTGACCGGGCCCGTGGTACGTCACGTCGCCGCCTCGCCCCGTCTGAACCACGTCGATGCCAAGGCGCTGCAATTGCTCGGGCGTCGCCAGGATGTGTTCCTCCGTGGCGCGCCGCCCCATCGTATACACCGGCTCGTGTTCCACGAGCACAAGCGTGTCCGGAATCTCGCCCCGCACGCGCTCGGCGACCAGGCGCTCCTGCAACTCCAGCACGGGGCGGTAAGGCTGGCGTCCAAGGTCCATGACGTTGAGTACGGTTGACATCAACACACTCTGTTCGGGAACACACGCCTCGGTGATCTCACCGCGATCTCCCCGGTGCAAGCCCTCACGCCACGCCCTTCAGGTACTGCTGGCGTCGCGCCTCCGGGAACTTCTCAATGGCATAGCGCAGCATGGTCCGCGGCATCCGCCGGTAGTGCTTCAGGAGAAAGGCTTCCTCGACCGCCCGGTCGCGGTTGCCCACCTCACGCAGCATCCACCCCACCGCCTTGTGCATCAGGTCTTGCTCGTCCCGCAGCAGCCTGAGCGCCAGGCGCAACGTCGGTCCAAACTCTCCCCGCCGGATGAAGTGGAAGGTGGCCAGCACGGCCAGGCGCCGGTCCCAAAGCCTGCGGGAACCCGCCAGCCTGTCCAGCGGGACCCGGCTGCGCGACCACAAATGCCCGCCCAAAATATGCTCGGCCGACACATCCACCAGATCCCAGTTGTTGATCCACTCGCGATGGCGCCAATACAGGTCGTAAAGTCGAGCACGTCGCAAGTCGTCGCCCCGCTGAAAGCGACGCACCATAATCAGGAGCGCCAGGAGACGGGCCTCGTGCACCCGGTGCTGCAGCAAGGAGACGACGTCAACCTCCGGCAATGCGTCACACAGGCGCACGAGTTGGCGTATCTGCGGGACGCGCACGCCGACGAAGACGTCGCCCTCCCCGTATTCCCCCGGACCTGTTTTGAAGAAACTCGCCGCCACGGCGGCGTCCCGGGCATTGCCAAACCGTTTCAGGGCGGCCAGCGCGTCGCGCGCGGACTTGGCAGGGGGCCCGTCACGACGGACGGCCCCCCGCTTCACGTTCGCCGCGGGTCGCCTCACTCCGGCCTCCCCGCGTTCAGTTCAAAAATCCGGCTCAGCCCGAACAGGGTCAAATCCGGATCAATCTGAAAAGGCAGTCCTGCCCCCGCCAGCGCCCAGCGCGCATAGCCTCCGGTGGCGCAGAGGCGGGCCCGGCGCAGATCGTGACGTTGCAGCAAGTGCGCCGTAATTTCCCGCACCATGCCCCGATAGCCAATGTGGGCGCCGATCCGCATCGCCCCCGTGGTGCTGCGTCCAATGACGCCACAGCGGCCGGTCAACGTGATGCGTGGCAGCAAGGCGGTGCGCTCGGCCAGGTAATCCGTCATCAAGGGTAGCCCCGGGCCGATGACGCCCCCGATATAGGCCCCGTCTTTCGATACGACGTCAAATGTCACCGCGGTGCCGAAGTCGGCCACGATCACAGGCGCCCCGTAGCGCGCCACCGCACCGGCGGCATTGGCCAGCCGGTCCGCGCCGATCGATTCGGGACGCGGATAGTCAACGTCCACCCCCAGCGCCACGCGATGACTCACCAACAGGGCAGGATGGCCCGTGGCGCGCTTCAAGCACCCCAGCCATACCCGGTTGACGGCCGGCACGACGGAGGCCAGCACAGCCCCGTCCAGCCGTTTTCCGTCCCCTGCCCGCCGGATTGCCCGTTCAATCGCAGCCACATCGCGCAGCTTCCCCGGCAGCCGGGCCACGCGCGTGATGCGAGCCCCCTGCGCCAGCCCCAGGGAGGTGCTCGTATTCCCGACGTCCACGACCATGCAGTTCATGTCCGTACGCCTTTTGTCGAACCGCGGATCAACTGACAACCCGGACAACTTCCAGCGACAAATCCGCCGCCGGGGCGGAATGTGTCAGGCAGCCCAGCGAAATGGCATCCACGCCCGTCGCCGCCACTGCGGCCACGTTGTCAAGCGTGATCCCCCCCGAAGCTTCCACCAGGCATTGTCCGGCCACGCGACGAACGCAAGCGGCCATCGCCTCCGGCCCCATGTTGTCCAGCAACACCCACTCGGGGCGCGCCCTGAGCGCGATCTCCAACTCCGCCATCGACTCGACTTCCACTTCTATCGCCAGCCCTGGATTCGCGCGACGCGCCCGCAGAATGGCCTGCTCCAATCCGAGAGGCGGAACAAACCCATCCACGCGCGGTTCCGCCCCCCCCCCAAGGGTGGCTGCCGGCGTGCCCGCCCAAGGGGCATGCCCCGCCAGTTGCCGGTGGTTGTCCTTGATCATGACGCGATCATAGAGGCCAAAGCGGTGATTCTGGCCGCCGCCACAGCGCACCGCATACTTCTCCAGCACCCGCAAGGTCGGCGTCGTCTTACGCGTGTCCAGGATGACGGGGCGACGGTCCCCCACCGCCTCCACAAACCGCCGCGTCAACGTGGCAATGCCCGTCATGCGCTGCATGAAATTCAGCGCGGTGCGCTCGCCCGTCAGGATCGGCTGCGCCCGGCCGCGCAGTTCCATGATGACGGTTCCCGCCGGCGCCGCGGCGCCATCCGCCACCCCGGCGGTGCAGACGACGTCGGGATCCAGCGCCTGGAAAACAGTCCGGACCACTTCGCTGCCACAGGCCACCACGGGCGGGCGGCACACGATCACGGCGTCGACGATTTGACGCGGGTCCACCAACGCTTGCGTGGTCGCATCGCCGGCGCCGATATCCTCGGCCAGCGCGCGGCGAACGAGATCGGCCACATAGGGCTCAATGTCAGAGGGAAACATGGGAGTGGATTCTGGGAACTCCCCCCCCCAAAGTCAATCTTGGCCAACGGGAGCTCGCCGTCACGGTCCACGCCACTGCACCGGCATGTAGCTGCCTTCGAAGGGACGGTCGCCCTCCACCAGGATCGGGAACCCATGATCCACGCGGTGGTAGTTCACACGATGATCGGCCGAATGCACGGAAAAAGAAAGCAAGTAGGTGCCAGGCCCCAGCGTGTGCGGCCCCAGGGACAGATGCAGCGTGCCGCGTCCTTCCACCTCCGGGATGCGATGCCCTTCGATTTGCGTGTTATTGCCATAAATCCGCATCCCGCCGTCCGTGGCCACGGAAAACCCAAACACCGGATTCTCAATGCGCTGCCGGGCCTCGTAGTGGACGTCCGCCTCAATCAGGTCTCCATAGGCGAAACGGTCCCGCGCCTGTCCGGTGCGGTCGCGCAAATCAACGCCGGTAATCCGGATCTCGCCGCTCCCCCACTCCCGGCGCATGGCACCGGCCTGCTGCGCTCGCACCACCGCCTTGTAGCGGTCCACGATTTCGCCTGGTCGGCCCAGCCCGGTCACGCGCCCGCCGTCGAGCAGGAGGATCCGGTCGCTGATCGACTGAATCGTCGCCAGGTCATGCGAGATGATCAACATGGTCTTTCCGCGCTGCCGAAACTCTTCCATCTTGTCGAGGCACTTGCGCTGAAACGCGATGTCGCCCACTGCCAGCACTTCATCGATCAGCAGGATGTCCGGATTGACCTCCACGGCCACGGCAAAGCCAAGGCGAACGTACATCCCCGACGAGTAGTGTTTCACCGGTTGGTCGATGAACTCCGGGATTCCGGCAAACGCGACAATCGACGCGAACCGCTCCGCCATGATGCGCCGCGGAATGCCCATGACCGCGCCAGCCAGAAACACGTTTTCGCGACCGGTCAGGTCCGGGTGGAAGCCGGCGCCAAGTTCGAGCAACGACGACACGGTACCGGTTGTGGCCAGGCGCCCGGACGTCGGCGGGCGCGTCCGGGCAAGCAAGGACAGCAGCGTGCTCTTGCCGGCTCCGTTGGCGCCGATGATGCCCAGCGTCTCACCCGCCTGCACCGCAAAGCTCACCTCTCGCAGCGCCCAGAACTCGCGCGTCGGCGCGCGGCCCGGCAGCAGCAGATCCAGCGCGGCCGACTTGAATGTGCGCGTCCCCATGCCTCGCAAGCGGAAGCGCTTGGATACGTTCTCAACCTGGATGACGGGTTCGCTCACAGCTCGTCTCCAAAGCGATCCTGGCAGCGCTGAAAGAGCAGCGCCCCGGCCAAAAGCACCGCGAGCGACGCCACCAGCGACAGCAGCAGGTAGGGCCAACCCGGGTTCGCCCAGCCCATCAACGCCATGCGGTAAGAGGTGATGATGCCGGTCATCGGATTGACGAAGAACAGTGCCTTGAGCGAGGGTGGAAATCCCGTGTTGTCCAGGACCATCGCGTCGGAGTAGATGACCGGCGTCAGGAAAAACCAGGCCAGCAGAAGCATGGACACGACA
The DNA here is from genome assembly GCA_021413965.1 of Lentisphaerota bacterium. Taxonomy (GTDB): domain Bacteria; phylum Verrucomicrobiota; class Kiritimatiellia; order UBA8416; family JAIOPI01; genus JAIOPI01. Next base: position 36,820 of record JAIOPI010000013.1, read on the forward strand.
TGCTCCGTGTCGCGAAAGAATACATTGGCCGTGCTGAACAGGAGGGCGATGCCCGTGGCAAGCGCCAGGTGGGTCAGCATCACCAGGGGCAGCCAGGCCACGTGCGCGAAATCCGCCCGGACCACCAGCAAGTAGACCACCAGCACGAACCCCGACAGTAGAAAATTGACGAAATTGGCGAGGACCGTGCTCAGCGGCAGCATGATGCGGGGAAACGCTGACTTCGTGATCAGGTTGGCATTGCCAACGACAGCATGCAGCGAATCACCGAGGCACATCGACATGAATTGCCACGTGATAATGCCCACCACGAGCATGGGCAGATTCGTGGTAAAACGCATGACATGCAGGAAAACCGCGTAAATGACGATCATGAACAGCGGTACCAGCAACGACCAGAAGAACCCCAAGGCGGAATTCTTGTAGCGTATCTTCAGGTTCCGGCCGACGAGAATGCCAAGCAGTTCCCGGCGCTGTATGACATCCTTGAGCAGAGCGAGCATGGGCATCGATTGTCGGGGGTCCCCCCGCCAAAGTCAACCATGGCATGCTACCCGCGGCCCCGCTTGTCTGTTTCGGCCGGCGGGCCGCGTGGGCGGAGTGCCTGTGAAGCGGAGCATACTAGTTGAAGTAGAACCGTGCCCCGATTGCCGCACTGAGTTCCAGGTCCGTATCCGGCACAAGATCCAGAACCGGCACGATCTCGGCAAACACATCAAGTGGCGATGTCACGAACAAGTACGTAACCCCCAAGGGGAATCGGATGCCCAGGCGCTCGTCATCGTCATGTCCCCGCCCATTGTCGGAGTCGCTCAGCAGGATCCGCCCGCCAATGCCGTAATAGACCGGCAGTTTCTCGTGAAGATCCTTCGGGTGGATCAGATCCTCGTTGTGCAGCAGGTAGTCCGCGTGCAACTGGACGCGCTCGTCGTCCGACAACGACCACGCCGCCGCGGCATCCAGGGCACGCGTCGAACTGAGCCAGTACTTCGCGCTGATTCCTGTGGGTTCCCCCAGGATAAGCCCCAGGCCGAATCGCGGGGCCCCCGCATCAGGAGTTTGCGCCCATACGCTCGACGCGGTCACCGCCAGTAAGCATGCCCACACCCATGGCATTTTCATGGCTGCCTCCCCTCCTGTTTCTCACACCCGTATGCGTCTTACAGCCTTGATTGTAGTCTTGTCCCACCAGTGACGCCAGTGCTTTTGGCGCCCCCGCCCCAGAGAAGGAGCTGCCGCACTCGATCACGACAAGGTAAACGTTCCACATGGAAGCAACGATTGAGGGGGCGGTCACAGGCCTGCGCCGCGGCAACCACGCCCTTTGGCTCGGCCTGCTGGCCGGCGTCGTTCGCCTGCTCGACATGGGGGATCCGCGCGCTCAACGTCGCCGATGACCTGCTCTGCGCCCTCTATCACATGCGTGCCGACCAGGAAAACCCCTTGCCGTTGGCGCCCAATGAAGGTTGAATGCTCACCCATGGATCACATCATTCCGGCATGCATCCCCATGAATGAGCAGTCTGCGCGGCGAACGAGCTTAACGTCGCCTGATGCCTCTGAGGTCCTTCACCTCGCCCCGCATGGCATCATCATCCCTGCGCATGACGCCACTCAAGACCGAGGAGACCTTGGATGACCCGAATTCCCATCACGATGTGCCACGGTGTCGACCCCAGCCGCAAGCAACCGCTCACCCTCGACCGCTTCGAAACCTATTTCCGCATGGCAGCCGACATGGGCTTCACATCCATTTCGTACGATGACCTCGAGGCTTGGTTTTCCGGGCGCAAGCCCCTGCCGACACGCCCGATCATGTTCGATGTTGACCATCCGGAAAAGTCGGTCTACCACGACCTGTGGCCCCTCATGCGCGACCACGGATTCAAAGGCAATGTCTTCGTCAACACCGGACAGATGGAGAAGATGTACGCCACGGGTAAAATGGACCTCGACAGCCGTACCAGCATGACGTGGGACGAACTGGGCGAGTTGGCCGCCGCAGGCTGGCAAATCGGAGCTCACACGCACAGCCACCCCAATATCTGCGATCTGTGCATGGCGGACTCTTCAGGCGACCGTATCCGGTGGGAATTGGATACCTGTAACGCCTGCATCCAGAAAAACCTGGGAATCATCGCGCGCGATTTCGCCTACATCGGCGAAACATGGCACTCGCAGGCGGAAGCCGAAGTGAAGCGGCGCTACCGGTTCGCACGCCTGTGGATCACCGGACAGGTCTACTGGGCCGATGGCGAACTCGTGAAATTCCAGGACTTGGCGGGCATGCCCGGTACCGACGAGGCCGATGGCGGCCCTCCCATCGCCTCGCGCTACATCACCAAGGCGAGCAACCCCTATCGACTGCCTTCCATGGAACTCGGGTACTTCATCTACCAGTACGACGCCTACAAGCGCTACCTCGAAGGCGCGCTGGAGACCTGAGCCCTGCCTATTGCTCCGCCTCTGGGCCTAATCCACCAACACCGCCGGCAGCCACTCCCGCACCGAGTTGATCAGGAACAGCGTCGTCGCGGCACGCAGGTCCGCGATGGTGATGATTTCCTCGCGGATCTCCCCACGCTCCAGCAGATGTTCCCGGTAAACTCCAGGCAGAAGCCCGCATGCTATCGGCGGTGTCAGGCGTTCCCCGCGCCGTTCGATCACCACGTTCGCGATCGTCGATTCCGTCACTTCACCGCGTTCATTGTGCAGGACAACATCGTCCACGCCAGGACAGGCGGCTCGAGCCTGATCGTACAGGCGGCGGTCCGTCGTCTTGTGAAATAGGCGCATATCGCCTGCATCGATGGCCGCGGACGCCAGCCCCACCCGCATGGGGCATGGCAACGGGCTCGCCGCCAGTGGCACGGCCGTCACGGACGGCCCTCCCGTCGACGTCACACACAACCGCACGCGACAAGGCTCCCCTGGCAGCATCACGGCCGCACGCTCCAACTCGGCACGGATACGCACCGGGTCGCAGACCCAGCCCAGGGCGCTGGCGGAGCGGGCCAGGCGGCTCACGTGTCGCTCCAGAAGGTAGAAGCCGCCCGCGGGAGTCCAACGCAGCGTTTCCAGCAAGTGCACCGCAGGCGCGGTTCCCGGGCCCCACGGCATCGTTATGGAACGCTGGTTCACTTATAAGTTGCCCTTGCCATGATGCAGAGGGTAAAATCATGGGATGACGGAAACAAGGACAACCGCCTTGGACGAGCCCGCCGTGCCGCCGTGGCTGGCGGACCTGAATGCCGAGCAACGCCAGGCGGTGACCCATGCCGGTGAGCACCTGCTCGTGGTGGCCGGCGCCGGCAGCGGCAAGACGCGCACCCTCGCCTGCCGCGTCGCTCATCTGATCGCCGGCGGCGTGGAACCCGGCCGCATTCTTCTCCTCACCTTCACCCGCCGTGCCGCACAGGAGATGCTCAAGCGCGCCGAAGGCTACATCCCCAGCGACCGCGCGGCGGCGGGTCGCGTCTGGGGCGGCACGTTTCACGCCACGGCCAACCGCCTGCTGCGCATCTACGCCAAAGCCGCCGGACTGAGCCCGGACTTCACGGTCATGGACCAGTCAGACGCGGAGGATCTGCTCAACGTGCTGCGCCAGGAGCAGGGCCTTCACACCAAGGAGAAGCGCTTTCCACGCAAGTCAACCTGCCTCGCCATCTACTCGCGCTGCGTCAACGGCTCGGAAGCGATCGGTGACGTTCTGCGCCGCTACTTCCCCTGGTGCGCGGACTGGGCCAAGGAACTCAAAGCCTTGTTTCAACTGTACGTGGCGCGTAAGCAGGAGCGCAATGTCCTCGACTACGACGATCTGCTCCTCTACTGGGCCGAGATTCTCGCCGATCCCGGACTGGCGCGCGACATCGGCGGCCGGTTCGACCACATTCTCGTCGACGAGTACCAGGACACCAACAGCCTGCAGGCCCGCATCCTGCAGGGCTTGATGCTCGGGGGCGCCCGCGTCATGGCGGTCGGCGATGATGCACAGAGCATTTATAGTTTCCGCGCCGCCAACGTGAGGAACATGCTGGATTTCCCGAAGCAGTTCCCCGGCACCACCGTGGTCACGCTCGCACAGAACTACCGCTCCGTAACGCCCATCCTGGCGGCCACCAATGCGCTGATCGCCCAGGCCAAGGAGCGTTTCACCAAGGAACTCTGGTCCACTCGCGGCGACGGCCAGCGGCCGCAACTGGTGACGTGCAAGGAGGAGACCGACCAGGATCGGTTCGTCGTGGAGCGGGTGCTGGAACACCGCGAGGCCGGCGTGCCCTTGCGCCAGCAGGCCGTCCTCTTCCGCGCCGCGCACCATTCCGCCTCCCTGGAACTGGAACTCGCGCGACGCAACATCCCCTACCACAAGTACGGCGGGCTGCGCTTCCTCGAGTTTGCCCACATCAAGGACCTCATCGCCTTCCTGCGAGTGGCCGAAAATCCACGTGACGACATGGCCTGGTTCCGCACACTGCAGTTGCTGCCTGGCATCGGCCCGGGGCTGGCGGCCCGCGCCGTGCGTCATGTGGCGGACCAGGGGCATAACCCTGCCGCGATCGGCAGCTTCCCCGCGCCCGCCGCCTCTCGGGCGGCCCTCGCCGCCCTGGCGTCACTCATGGGCGATCTCTATCAGAACCACGAACTGCCGCCCGCCGTCCAGGTCGGGCGCATCCGCCAGTTCTATGACCCCCTGATCAAGGAGCACTACGAGAACCCGGCCGTGCGCGTGCGCGACCTGCAGACACTGGAACAGCTCGCCACCGGCTACCGCTCGCGCCGGCGATTCCTGACGGACCTGCAGCTCGACCCGCCCACGTCAACCAGCGACCTGGCCGGTCCTCCCATGCTGGATGAAGACTGGCTCGTGCTCTCCACCATCCACTCCGCCAAGGGATGCGAGTGGGATGTCGTGCACGTCATCCACGCGTCGGACGGCTGCCTGCCCTCTGACATGGCGACGGGCTCGCCCGAGGATATTGAGGAAGAGCTTCGGCTCACCTACGTCGCCATGACGCGGGCGCGCAACGCTCTCTACGTCGAGTGGCCCTTGCGCTACTACCACAAGTGGCACCGGCACACCGATCACCACATCTACGCCCAATTGTCCCGGTTCTTCACACCCCCGGTCCGCGCCACCATGAACGCCGTGCAAGCCGGGGCGAGTGGCGTGGACGATGACCCGGCAGGTACCGCCCTCCCTCAGCCGGCCGCGGAACGCATCCGCTCCCGGTGGACCTGAGCCACACCAGAAAACAAGGAGGGCGGCAATCGCTTGCCGCCCTCGTCATCACGAAGCCGTTTCAACCTGCACCCGCAGGGGCTCCGCTCAGGCCTTCTTCTGCCCGGCCTTGCGGCGCGAAGCATTCAGGGCCGTCCGCACCTGAACCGGATTCATTGTCACCAAGGCCTTGGGTTCCACACCCGTGGCAATCAAGCGCTCACGGTGCATGCGCTGGCGACGACGACGATCCGTCCCCGTCTTCTTCGGACGCCGGACCGACTTCTTTCTGCCTTCTCTTCCGAGAGCCATGGTAGTACTTGCTCCAACGTTGGCTATGGTGTTAACGCGAAGGCGGCGAGTATGTCCCAACACTCCACCCGACGCAAGCGCCAAATCGCCCCCGTCGCGAATCCTTGCGCTGCAGGCAATGGACCTGTACCTTGATCTCCTTCGCATGCCTCACAGGAGACGGCCATGAACATCGTCCGCCACATGCTCCGCCGGGCACTCATCCTGGTTGCCACCGCTGGCTTGCTGATCGGTACGGCCGCCTGCGAGAGCGACGACGATGAAGATAGCGCACCCTCGGTCAGCCCGGCCAGCGTCAAGCTGACCCCGGACCAGACCGGCGGCATCGTGTTCACCGTGGATGGTGGAAAACCTGACTACACGTGGATGGTCGCCAACCCCCTGATGGGATCAATTGCCGCGGCCGGCGAGACCGCCATCTACACGCGCACCGCGCTCACCGGGCTGAACTTTGTATTTGTCACGGACGCCAACAACAACACCGTGACGGCAACCATCAATCAGCTCTAGCACCACCCGGACCGCGCCCGCCCCCGCTTGCGCCCCTACTCCAGGACCGCCCGGATGCGGCGAACACCGGCGCTGGACGACTCTTCCTTCACGATCCGGAAGTGCCCCAGCTCGCCCGTATTGGACACGTGCGGCCCCCCGCACACTTCGAGCGAGAAGTCGCCCATCTGGTAAACCTTCACCTGCTCGCCGTACTTCGCGCTGAATAACGCCATGGCGCCCTTCTCGCGCGCGTCCTCCACCGTCATCACGTTCATCGAGACCTCCAACCGCCGTTGAATGGCCTGGTTGACGAGGTCCTCGACCTGCTTGATCTGCTCCGGCGTCATCTTGTCCGTGTGCGCAAAATCGAAGCGCAGCCGCTCGGCTGTGATGTTCGAGCCCTTCTGCTTCACATGGTCTCCGAGCACCATCTGCAGGCTCTTGTGCAGCAGATGCGTCGCGGTGTGCAGGCGCGTGGTTGTCTCGGAGTTGTCCGCCAGCCCACCCTTGAACAACTGGTCGGCACCTTGCCGGGAGACGTCGCGGTGCTGCTCGAACGCCTTGTCAAAGGCGGCCCGGTCCACGGAGACCCCCTGCTCGCGGCAGATTTCCTCCGTGAACTCCAGCGGGAATCCGCACGTGTCGTACAGCCGGAAGGCCACGCGGCCCGACAGTGACGTCTGGCCATGCGCCTTGAGATTCTGCAGAACCTTGTCGAGCTCCGCCGTGCCGCGGTCGAGCGTCTTCTCGAACTTCCCTTCCTCCACCCCCAGTTCCGTGACGATGAACTCACGACGTGCGGCCAGATCAGGATAGACGTGCTTGTAATTATCAACCACGCTTTCCGCCAGCGGCTTCAGGAACCCTTCCTTGAGCCCCAGCTGCCGCGCGAAGCGCACGGCGCGGCGGATCAGGCGGCGCAACACGTAGCCCTGCCCCAGATTCCCGGGAACCACGCCGCGTTCATCGCCGAGGACAAACACCGCGCTGCGCACGTGATCCGCGATCACGCGGGAGGCCTTCACCGTCTCGGCACTCTCATCGAGCCGGCGCGATGCACCCTCCGCGATGGCGGCCATGATCGGCGCAAATAACTCCGTCTCGTACACCGACGTCCGGCCCTGCAGCATCGTCACCGTCCGCTCAACACCCATGCCCGTGTCCACGTTGCTCTGGCGCAGGGCCGCAAACGTGCCGTCGTCCTTCTTCTCGTACTGCATGAAGACGTCGTTCCAGATCTCGAAAAACCGCCCCCCGCCCTGCCCCGGACGCCCGGCCCCCTCACCGGGGCGCGTGTCGATGAACATCTCCGTGTCCGGCCCGCAGGGACCCGTCTTCCCCGCCGGCCCCCACCAGTTGTCGTCCACCGGCAGGGCATAAATGCGCTCGGCGGGAATGCCCAGCTTGCGCCAGATCGCGATCGATTGCTCGTCGCGTGGCACCTCCGCATTGCCCTCAAACACGGTCACGTGCAACTGGTCGGGACGAAAGCCGAGATACTGCCGCGAGGTGAGAAACTCGAATGACCAGGCGATCGCCTCCTCCTTGAAGTAATCCCCCAGCGACCAGTTGCCCATCATCTCAAAAAACGTCAGGTGTGACGCGTCCCCCACGGTATCGATATCGCCCGTGCGAATGCACTTTTGGACGTTGCACAGGCGCTTGCCGGCGGGATGCGGCTCGCCCAGCAAATACGGCACCAGCGGATGCATCCCGGCCGTGGTGAAAAGCACGGTGGGATCGTTCTCGGGGATCAGTGAAGCCCCCGAAATCACCGTGTGCCCCTTGCTCTTGAAGAAGCCCAGGTACATCTCGCGCAGTTCGTTTGCGGTCATCGTCCTACCCTCTGCCTGTGTTCATGACATGCGCGGGCCCCGGCCGTGCCGGCCGAGCCCGCAACCTGGTGATCCGTCCCGAGCGGCCCTCAGGCGGGCGTCGCCGCCGCCACCACCAGCGCCTTCGCCTTGATCGCGTCAATCAGCTTCTGTGTCAGCGCCGGATCCTTCTCGAGCAGTTCGCGCGCGGCGTCCTGGCCCTGGCCCAGCTGCTCGCCCTCGTACTGCAGCCACGACCCGCGCTTGGTGACCACGCCCTGCGTGATCGCGCTCTCGAGCACGGACCCCGCCCAGGCGATGCCCTGTGCGTACAGGATGTCGAACTCCGCCTCGGTGAAAGGCGGCGCCACCTTGTTCTTCACCACTTTCACCCGCGTCCGGTTGCCGAGCACCTTGCCCGCCGGATCCTTGATCGCCGCAATGCGCCGGATATCGAGCCGGATGGAGGCGTAGAACTTCAGCGCCCGCCCGCCCGGCGTCGTCTCCGGATTGCCGAACATGACGCCGATCTTCTCGCGGATCTGGTTCGTGAAAATACACAACGTCTTGGCGTTGGAGATCGCGCTCGTCAGCTTGCGCATCGCCTGCGACATCAGCCGTGCCTGCAGGCCGACGTGCGAGTCGCCCATCTGGCCTTCCAACTCCGCGCGCGGCGCGAGCGCCGCCACCGAGTCCACCACCACCACGTCCAGCGCGTTGCTCTTGACCAGCGTCTCCGTGATGCTGAGCGCCTCTTCGCCGGACGCCGGCTGCGACACCAGCAGCTCGTCCATGTTCACGCCGATCTTCTTGGCGTACGACGGATCCATGGCGTGCTCCGCGTCCACAAATGCGGCCAGCCCGCCGTTCCGCTGGGCATTGGCAATCACGTGCAGCGCAAGCGTCGTCTTGCCCGAGGATTCCGGCCCGAACAGCTCCACCACGCGGCCGCGCGGCAGCCCACCGACACCAAGTGCCACGTCGAGCGAGAACGCGCCCGTCGAAATCACCGGAATGGCGTCCATGTGCTCCGTGCCGCCCATGCGCATGATCGCGCCCTCGCCAAATTCCTTGCGGATCTGGGAAATGACCGCCTCGATATCCGCCGTCGTGCCTTTGCCATCGCCACGCTTCGCCATGCTGATCTCCTTGGCGGACCGACCGCCGCCGTTATTCAGGCCCACTGCTGCAAACACGTCATCAACAAATCCAAGGCGGCATCGACGGCCGCCTCGCGTACCGCGGCCCGGTCGCCCGCCAGGCGGACGGCCCGCACCTCGCACGTCCGGCCGCGACTCACCGCCACGAACACCAGCCCCACCGGCTTCGCCGCCGTCCCGCCGTCCGGCCCTGCCACGCCCGTAACGCCAACCCCCACATCGGCCCCGAGAGCCGCCGCCACGCCCCGGGCCATCGCCTCGGCCACGGTCGCGCTCACCGCCCCCTCGGCCTCAATCGCGCCCGGCGCCACGCCCAGCAGGCGCTCCTTGACGTCGTTGGCGTAGGCGATAATACCACCGCGAAAGTAGCGGGAGCTGCCCGCAACGGCGGTCAGCCGTCCGCCCAGGAGGCCCCCGGTGCACGACTCCGCCACGGCCACCGTCCACCCCCGGCCGCTCAACTCCCGCCCGACGAGCGCGCTGCGATCAGCGTCCATAGCCATGCGGGTGCCGCTGGTGCCAGGCCCACGCGCTGGCCACAATGGCCCGCAAATCCGTGTACGACGGCGTCCACTTCAGCACGTCCCGTGCCTTGTCGGCCGCGGCAATCAGCCTCGCCGGATCGCCCGGACGCCGCGGCAGGATGCGCGCCGGAATCGGACGCCCCGTGACCGCCCGTGCCGTCTCCACGACTTCCTTGACCGAAAACCCGCTGCCGGTGCCCAGGTTGAAGGGGCCCGTGGCCTCGCTCGTCAACGCGCACAGATGCGCGCGGGCAAGGTCCACGATGTGGATGTAGTCCCGCAGGCAGGTCCCGTCCGGCGTGTCGTAGTCGTCGCCGAAAATGCCGACCTCGGCGCGCTGCCCCAGCGCCGTCTGCAGCACGATGGGAATGAGGTGCGATTCGGGCGTGTGATCCTCCCCCAGCCGCTCCGTCGCCCCGCACGCATTGAAGTAGCGCAGGTAGGTCGCCCGCATCCCGTGCAGTTCGCGGTACCACCCCAGCACCTTCTCGAACATGAGCTTGGACTCGCCGTAAGGATTCGTCGGCCGCTGCGGCGTGTCCTCGCGAATCGGCACCGTGTCCGGCTGGCCGTAGGTCGCGCAGGTCGATGAAAACACGATTCGCCCCACGTCGCAGGCCAGCATCGCTTCCGCCAGGTTGACGCCGCCAACCAGGTTGTTGCGGAAATACCGCTCCGGCTTCTCCATCGACTCGCCCACCAGCGCGTACGCCGCAAAGTGCATGACCGCGTCAGGACGCACCTCGCGCATCGCCCCGAGGATCGACTCCGGCTGCCGCAGGTCGCCCTCAATCAGACGCGCCCGCGGATCAATGGCGTCCCGATGGCCGTATTCCAGGTTATCGAATACCGTGACCTCATGCCCTTCGTTGAGCAGGAGCTCTCCCGTGATGCTGCCGATGTAGCCCGCGCCGCCGGTTACTAAGACCTTCATGTCGCTCCTGAGTCGCCGCCCGGGCGTCCCGCTTCAAGCTGCGCCAGCCGGCGCTCCATCTCCATCACCCGCTTCTTCAATTCCGGCAACCGGTTCGTGTGGGCCCGGATGTCGCTGAACTTGTCCATCGGCATCGCCGGCGTGCCGAACACAAACGCGCCCGGCGGCACCGTCTTGCTGATGCCGGCCTGGGCGCCCACGATGGCGCCGTCGCCGATCTTTAAGTGGCCGGCAATGCCCGCCTGCCCCCCCAGCTGCACATGCGCACCAATGATCGCGCTGCCCGAAATCCCCACCTGGGAGGCCATCGCCGAATGCTCACCCACTTGCACGTTGTGGGCAATCTGCACCAGGTTGTCAATCTTGACCCCGCGGCCGATGACCGTCTTGCCGAAGCGCGCACGATCCACCGTCACGTTGGCCCCAAGTTCCACGTCGTCGCCGATCTCGACCGTGCCCAGCTGGGGGATCTTGATCCACCGGCCGCCGTCCGGCGCATAGCCGAATCCATCGCTGCCGACCACGGCCCCATTGTGGATGATGACCCGGTCCCCGATGCGCGTGCGCTCGCGAATGCTCACCAGCGGATAGAAGCGGCAGTCCGCGCCGATGGTGGTGTCATGGCCCACGTAGCCATGTGCGCCGATCGCCGTGCGCGCACCAACCACGACGCCCGCCTCCAGCACGCAAAACGGCCCGATGCTTACCTGCTCCCCCAGGCGCACCCCGTCGGCCACGACCGCCGTCGGATGCACGCCAGGCGGCGGCACGGGAGGCGGCGGCGTCATGAACACGGCCGCATGAATGAAGGCGCGGTCCGGGTTGGCCACCCGGATCAAGGCGCCCGGGCAGGGCCCCGTCCAGTCCTTCGCCACCATCACCGCCGACGCCTGGGTCTCGGCGGCCAGCGCCGCATACTTCGGGTTCGCCAGAAAGGACAGATCGCCCGGCCGCGCGTCCGCCAGCGCCGCCAGCCCGCTAACGCGGATGGCGCCATCCCCCTCCACGGTCCCGCCCACGGCCGCGGCCACATCCTTGAGCATCACCCCATCGGTTCCCACAACGCCGTCCTTTCCTCAGGGATTCGCCGGCTTGACGATTATCTTGAGAATGTCGTCCGTGATATCCGTCTTGTCCGCATGATACAAGACCGTGCCGAACGCGCTGATCCCCGCATCCTCGGCATTGAGCACCACCGTGTACCCCTCGTCATCGGCATACGTCTTGATGACGGTCCGAATCTTCTCGACGATGCGCTCCCGCAGCCGCCGGCCGTGGTCGTTCAATTCCTTCTGGCGCTGCCCCTGCAGGTCCTGCAGGTCGCGCTCATAGTCCCGCAGGTCAACGTACTTCTCCTGCGCGGCCTTGACCTTCGTGGCGCGGGCCTCTTCGCTCAGCGCGGCATTGTCCGCTTCGTCGCGGGCGTCCTCGAACGCCTTCTTGCGCTTCTCGCGCTCCTCCATCATGCTCTTGCGCTCGGACTCGAACTCCTGGCGCTGCTTCTCCAGAATCGTCTCCGCCGGCGTGGTGTCCGGATGCGCCCTCAGCAGCTGCTCCAGCTTCACCACGGCAATCCGATCCGCCGCCGCGCGCGCGTTCAGCGCCATCGCGGACGCCATCAGCAACCCCAGCCCCCAAGCTCGTAATGCCCTCATGCTGCTCTGTCCTCCTTGCGCCGCGCCTCGCGGCGCCGCCATGCGTTATTCAAAGCCAATCCAGAACGTCCACGAATCGGTCCGCGTCAGATCGTTGTCCTTCTCAATCGACCAGGCCCGGTCGATACGGATGGGGAACCCGGGCAGATCGAAGCGAATCCCGACGCCCGCGCCGCTGGCGAGCGTGTCAAAGTCAAACTCGTACGGGTCCTGCCAGACATTGCCAATGTCATAGAAAGTGGCGAGCCGCAGCGCCGACACGATCGGGATCGAGTACTCGGCGCTCGCCAGGCCCAGGCTCTGACCGCCGACCGGCCGCGTGATCAGGTCGCCGTCTTCCGGATCGACACGGCTCACCTTGGGCCCGACATTGCGGTACTTGTACCCGCGCACCGTCCGCCCGCCACCCATGAAAAGCCGGTCGCTGATGTTCACTTCATCGCCGCCGTAGCCATCCACCACCTGCCAGCGCGTCCGCAGGCTGAGCACGTGCTTGAACCAGAGCGGCTGGTAATGCGTGGCCGACCCGGTCAGCTCATAATTCTCCGTGTCGAACCCCAGCGGGCCGCCCGACACGTCCGCCCCGATGCTCGCGCGATCGCCCCGCGTGGGCACGAACGGATTGTTGCGCGTGTCGTGGGTCAGCGTGACGCCCAGGCTGCTCTTCACGTTGTTGTCCACTTCGGTGAAATAGTAGGACTGGCTCGGATCATCCACGTAGAAGTACTCGTTCGTGTCATCCACGTTGTTCACGTTCCGCTGCTCGATCCGATACTGGAACTGGATCCGGTTGGGGCCCGGCAGCGCCTTGCCCAGGCTCACCGCGGCCCCGAGCCGCGACTCATCGTAATCGGAGTAGTTGACGTCCGTGCGATACAGGTCCACGCCGAGCGACAGCTTGCGGTTGAGAAACCACGGCTCGACGAACGAGATCTGATACTCGTCGCGCTTGGAGCCCACCTGGGCCCGCGCCTTGATCTTCTGGCCGCCGCCCGTGAACGGCCAGTGGCTGATGTCGAAGTTGCCCTGCGAAATCTCCGTGAAGCCGATCAGCTGGTCCACGCTGGAAAACCCGGCGCCGACCATGAACTGCCCCGTGCGCTTCTCCTCAAGCGTGAAGGCCAGATCCTTCTCATCCGGAATGCGCGTGTCGAGCGGATCGCTGCGCACCGTGCTGAAATAGCCCAGGTTGTTCAGCACCCGCTCGCTCTGCCGAACCTTGACCTCGTTGTAGATCTCGCCGGGATAGACCAGCACTTCGCGCCGGATCACCTTGTCCTTCGTGCGCGTGTTGCCGCGGATCATGATGTTGCGGATCTTGGTGAGGTGCCCTTCCGTGATGGAGTAGGTCACGTCCACCGTGGCATTCGTGGGGTTCGTGGCCAGCCGCGGACGCACGCTGGTCTGAATGTAGCCGCGCGCCCCGAAGTAATCCCGCAGCGTGCCGGACTGCTGGCGGATCGTCTCCTCGGACGCCAGGTCCCCGGGCTTGTACTTGAGCAGCCCGGGGAAATTCTCCTGCGGGAACACGGCCAGACCGCTGCCGCCAACCGTCACCCGCCCGAGGTGATACTGCACGCCCTCGATGACCTGGAAAATAAGCTGAACCTGCCCCTCGGCATCACGCTCCACTGCCGGCGTCGCCACATCGACATCCAGGTAACCGCGATTCCGGTACTCCTTCACCAGCGACTCGCGCAGCTCCTCGAGCTGCTGGGGATCGTAGTGCACGCGCTTGAACCAGGAGAACGGGTTGTACCAGGTCACCGGGCGCACGACGTGCTTCAGCTCCCGGTCCGAGATTCCCTTGTTGCCATCAAACTGCAGGCGGCGCACCTTGGCCCGCTTGCCCTCATGGACCGTCAGATTGACCTGCGCCAGTCCCTGCGTCGTATCCGTCGGGAGCAAGACCCAGGCGGTCTCCACGTCGGGATAGAAATCCTCGCGATACTCGCGCTGCACCTTCTTGACCCCCGCCGCCACGGATTGCTCATCCACCATGTCGCCCGGGTGCAGGTCGAGAAAATCACGAATCTTGGAGATGCGAAAGTGATCGACGCCCTTGACGTCCACCGGCCCCGCCAGCTTCCACTTCGGCCGCACCGTGTAGATCAGCCGCACGCCGTTTGGCAGCGGCTCGGCCGTCACCGAGGCGTCCGTGAAACGGCCCGAATCGATGAGCTTGCGCACATCGCCCGACACACGCTGACGGTCCAGATCGTCCCCCACCCGCAGCGACGTGTAGGCCGTGACCAGGCTGGTGTCAATCTCGCCGGGACCGGCGTTCGTGACGACAATGTCGCGCACGCGCGACTCGCCCGCGGCCCACGACGCCGACACCGCCCCCAACAGTCCCAGCACGTAAAGCAGTCGAATTCGGCTCTTCATGCGCCCTGGCCCTCCACGGCGCCTGAAAAGGGCTCCAGCGCCTCGGCTCCGTCCACCCCCCGCGCGCGATCCGAAAAGCGGGTATACTCATCCTCGAAATTCAGCTGCACTTCCCCGGTCGGCCCGTTCCGGTGCTTGGCCACTTCCACAATCGCCAGCGACCGGTCCTCATGCTCCGGATCGTCCTCGTACTTGCAGGGCCGGCGCAACATGCAGACCACGTCCGCGTCCTGCTCAATGGCCCCCGAATCGCGCAGGTCCGAGAGCTTCGGCTTCCCGAGCTTGTCCCGCTGCTCCGGCGCCCGGCTGAGCTGGCTCAGCACAATCACCGGAACCTTCAACTCCTTGGCCATCGCCTTGAGATTGCCCGACACGTGCGCCGTTTCGATCTGGCGCCCCTGCCGCGCGTAATCCCGCGAGTGCAGCATCTGCAGGTAGTCGATCACGATCATCTCGACGCCGTAGCGCTTGCGCATCCGCCGCGCCCGCGCCCGAAGTTCCATGATATCCAATCCGCCGGTGTCATCCAGATAGATCGGCGCCTTCATCAGCACCGACGCCGCCGTCGTCAGCTTGCGGTGCGCCTGCCCCGCCGCAATCATGCCGCGCGCCAGCTCGAAGGACGGCACGCCGGCGTGGGAACACAGCATGCGCAACACCAGCGCCTCGTACGACATTTCCAGGCTGAAGATACCCACCGGGCGAGCCATGCGATCCGGGTCATTCTTACCCAGCGCCACGTTCTCCGCAATGTTCATGGCCAGCGATGTCTTGCCCATCGACGGGCGCGCCGCGATGACAATCATCTCACCCACGCGCAGCCCCTGCAGCATGGCGTCCAGGTTCAGGAAACCCGAGGAAAGCCCCGTCAGGCCGCGGTGCATGTGCAGCACGCGCTCGATGTGGTCCATCGTCCCCTTGACCGCTTCCGGCCAGGGCACGTTGTCCCCGTGGCGACCTTCCGTGATGTCGAGAAACGCCTGCTCGGCGCGGCTGAGCACCAGGTCGGCCCCATCCTCCGCCTCGTATGCTTCCTGCTCCGTCCGCCGCGCGCAGTCGATCACCAGCCGCAGCAGATGCTTCTGCCGCACGATGTCGATGTAGTAGTCCGCGTGGGCCGCGGTGGGGGTGGAATCGATCAGCCGGTCCAGCGCCGTGGCGCCGCCCACCTGCTCGAGCCGCCCCAGGGTTTGCAGGCGCTCCGTGGCCGTCAGCACGTCGATCACGCCGCCCTGCTGGTGCATGTCCACCAGGGCTTCGTAGATCATGCGGTGCGCGGGAACGTGGAAGGACTCCGGCACCAGCTGGGCCGTGATGCACAGGTCCATGACCCGCGACGCGTCCAGCAGGACCGACCCCAGCACCCCGCGCTCCGCCTCTTCGCTGCAAGGAGGCAACCGATCCGAGCGGCGTCCGGAGCCTGACGAGCCTGGATCGGGGGCCATGTCGCCTATTCCTCGACGACCCACACCTTGAGCGTGGCCTGCACCTCGGCGCTGATTTTCACCGGAACGTTGAAGATGCCCAGGGCCTTGAGCGGCTGCTCGAGCAGGATGTTGCTCTTGTCGATCGTCACGCCCAGCTTCTTGAGCGCATCGGCAATGTCGCCGGCCGTGACCGAGCCGTAAAGCTTCTGGTCCGCCTGCGCCTTCACCGCAATCGTGCAGGACAGCGCGCCCAGGCGCCCGGCCAGGGCCTGCGCCGCCTCGAGGTCGCGCGTACGCTCAACCTGCCGCTGCTCCTGGAGCTTGGCCAGCCGCCGCCGCGTCGCCGGGCTCACCGAAGCCGCCAGCTTGCGTGGCAGCAGGAAGTTGCGCGCAAACCCTTCCGATACGCGCACCACGTCCCCCGCCGCTCCCACATCCTTCACATCCGCCATCAACAGTACTTCGGTCGCCATCGTGCTCCCCCTTAAATCAGGCGATCAGACCCATGACGCGTGCGCGCCGGATGCCGATCTTGATCTGCCGTTGATGCTTGGCCGAGGCCCCCGTCAAACGCGAAGGAATGATCTTGCCGTGCTCGGTGACAAACTGACGCAGGAACTCGAAATCGTTCACGTCGATCGTCTTCACGCCTTCCAAGAAGCGCGAACGCTTGCGCGGCAACTCTTCGCGCCGATTCCGCCGCCCCTTCGGTTCCCGTTCGATCTTTTCTTTACGCGCCATGATATCCTTCCAACCTCTCTGACTGACCGCGCGCATCCCGCCGGGACACCGCACGGACTCCTGCCGATCGACTTAGAACGGCAAATTATCGTCGTCACCGGCACCCGCGGGCTCGGGCCCCGGGCCGGATCCCGGGCCAGGTCCCGCGGGCGCTTCCGCCGCCGGCTCCGCCCCGCCCTGCTCCCCGTCGCTATCCTTGTACGCCGCCCCGCTCCGCGGGCTGCTCAGGAACTGCACGCGATCCGCACGCACCCGCAACTTGCTGCGGTTCTCGCCTTCCTTCGTCTTCCACTTGTCGAGCTGCAGGCGCCCCTCGACCATCACCGGCGAGCCCTTGCGCAAATACTCCCCGCAGGTCTCCGCCTGGCGCTCCCACACCACGACATCAACGAAAATCGTCTGCTCCACCGGGTTGCCGTCCTTGCCCCGGTAGCTCTCGTTGACCGCCAACCCCATCTCGCACACCGCCTTGCCGGACGGGATGTAGCGGACTTCGGGATCCTTCGTGAGGTTCCCCATCAGGAAAACTTTATTGAGGCTCGCCATCCCCGAGTCCCTCCACCGACGCGGACCGGACGTGCTCCAGCGCGGGCGCGGCCGAGCGCACCACCGGCGGCGGCACGCCACCCTCGAGGCGCCGCACCTGCACGCGCACGATGTCTTCAATCAGCTTCAAACGCGCCAGCAAGGCGTCGTTCTGCGCCGGATTCATCTTGATCCACATCCGGGCATACAGCCCTTCCGTGCGCTTGCTCAGCGTCCGCGCGAACGGGCGACGCCCCATCCGGTCCGTCCGCTCGACGGTCCCCTCCAACCGCGTGATCTCGTGCTGAATCGTCTCCAGCACCTTGTCAAAAGCCTCGTCCGTCATCGTCGCCGGGAAGATGAACATGGTATCGTACGTATTCAATCGCGCTCTCCTGTCTGCTGCATGCCTCGCCTGTTGGACGCCAGGGCCAGCCCGTGGGCGAACCCTCTCACAGGCAATCTGTTTTTGTAGTCGAGATTACCCCGCCGCGTCAAGCTTCGCCACCATCCCGTTGAACTGGTTCATCGCCGGCTCCACCCCTTCCCGCAGGCAGACCAGCACCGCCTGGGTCGCCAGCACGATGCTCTTCTCCAGCAACTCGCGCTCTTCCCGTGGCGGCCGGGACAGCACGTGCTCAACCAAATCGCGCGCCCCCGCGCCCCGCCCAACCCCAATCCGAACCCGGGCAAAGGCGTCCGTTCCCGTGCACGCCACGATCGAAGCCAACCCCCGATGCCCGCCACTGCTGCCCCCGGGCCGAATGCGCAACCGCCCCAGCGGAAGATCCGCATCATCAAGGACAACAACAACTTCCGACATTTCAGCGCCCGTGCGGCGCAGGATCGCGGCCACCGCCTCGCCGCTGAGGTTCATGAACGTGTCGGGCTTCACCAGCAACACCGGCGCCTCGCCAACCAGCACCTTGCCGGTATGCGCCTTGAAACGCAGACTCCGGCGCAGCTCACCATGCAACTCGCGACTGAGCGCATCCACAACGTCAAACCCGGCGTTGTGGGGAGTATGCGCGTACTGCTGGCCCGGGTTGCCCAATCCGACAACGATTTTCACGGAATTTCCCTGGCCCGATGCGGGCGCCGGCTTGCCACCCCGCCAATTGGCTGAAACCGGACGCGAGACGCACTTCCGCCCGGCATCGACGCCCGGTCAACCCGTCAGGCGGCCCGGGGCAGGCGACTTGGCGCCCACCCCCACGACCACCCCGCCGGCTTACCCCTTCTTGCCGCCCTTCGCAGCACCCGCCGCCTCTTTGCCGCCCTTGGCCGCCGCGGGCTTGGCCTCCCCGCCCTTGGCCGCACCAGCGGCTTCCTTCCCGCCCTTCGCGCCCTTGGCGTCCGGTGCCGCACCTTCCGCGCCTTCGCCTTCCTCTTCCTTCTTGCCCTTGGCAATGACTTCCGGCTCGGCCGCACCTTCCGCCGCCGCCGCCGCTTCCGGCGTCGCCTCTTCCTCTTCCTTCGGCTGCGCCACGGCAATGACCGCCAGCGCCCCGTTCGTGAGCACGTGGTACTTCTCGCCCACCGTGAGGTCGCGCACCAGCAGCGAATCGCCAATCTTCAAGTGACCGACGTCCACCTTGAAGTCCTCCACCAGGTCGGCCGGCAAGCACTCCACTTCGAGGTAGCGCAGCACCTGCTCCATGATGCCGCCCGCTTCCACGCCCACGGGCTGCCCCACCGGCGTGATCGCGATGTTCACGCGCAGCTTCTGCGTCATCGAAATCTCGACGAGGTCCACGTGCACGAGCGAGCCCGTCACCGGGTCGTGCTGCACTTCCTTCAGCAGCGCCTTCCCCAGCGGCTGGCCGTCCACGACCACGTCGACAATCAGGTTCTCCGACGTGTGGTGATGCAACATGCGCTCAAAGTCGTGCATGACGACCTGGATGAGCTTGGACTCGCCCTTGTTGTTGTAAATCACCGCCGGCAGCTTGCCCGCCTTGCGCAGGCGCCGCGCCTCCGCCGATCCCGTCTTCTCACGCTTCGTAGCCAATACTTCGTTCTGCATAGCGCCCAAGCTCCCCTTTGCTGCTTACAACCTGAACAACGACGTCACGGACTGATCCTCGTGAATCCGCAGGATCGCCTCGCCCAACAACTCCGCCACCGACAGGACGGTGATCGGAAAACCCACATCTTCGCGCGTCGGTATGCTGTCCGTCGCCACGAGCTCCGACACGACCGACTTCTTCATCCGCTCAATGCCCATCGGGGTGATGCACGCGTGGCTGACGGCCGCGCAAACCGTGCGCGCCCCCGCGTCCTTCAGGGCCGCGCCTGCCGAACACAGCGTGCCCGCCGTCGTGGTCAGGTCATCCACCATGATCGCGTCGCATCCCGCCACATCCCCAACCACGCCCAGCACCTCGACATCCGTCGCCCCCTTGCGCTGCTTCGCCACAATCGCCAGCTGGCAGCCCATCATCTGCGAATAGGCATAGCAAGCCTTCACGCCGCCAATGTCCGGCGACACGATGACGGGCCGCGGGAATTTCTTCTCGCGCAGGTACTTCACAATGATCGGCGAGGCATAGAGGTGATCGACCGGAATGTCAAAAAAGCCCTGGATCTGCTGCGCGTGCAGGTCCATCGTCAGCAGCCGGTTGGCCCCCGCCGCCACCAGCAGGTTGGCCACCAGCTTGGCCGTGATCGGCACGCGCGGCTGGTCCTTGCGATCCTGGCGGGCGTACCCGTAAAACGGCAGCACCGCCGTGATGCGCCGCGCGGATGCCCGCCGCATGGCGTCGATCATGATCAGCAGTTCCATCAGGTTCTCGTTGGGCGGGTAACTGATGGACTGCACGATGAAACAGTCGCGCCCCCGGATGTTCTCGCGAATCTTGACGAAGATCTCGCCGTCGGGAAAGCGGTTGATCTCGACTTCGCCCAAGCTGGTCTTGAGGTAGGCCGCGATGCGTTCCGCGAGCTTCGGATTGGAGTTGCCAGTGAAGATTTTCATGCGCCACTATCCGGGCCGACGGTACTCCGCCCTGCTGGAAACTGCCGCGACTCAGATGGTTGCCCGACCAGGACTCGAACCTGGACTCAGGCCTCCAAAGGGCCGTGTGCTGCCATTACACCATCGGGCAGAGTTGCTGGCAATTCCGTGCCAATAAGGGCGCCACGACCCAGCCCACGGCGCCACCTCAATCAAAGGTGCCCGCCTCACGGGCACATCCTCTCCCCCTGACCCTTCAGAAGGAAACATGCCTTTTAACCCTTTCCCCCCCTCGCCGTCAAGAATATGCGCCCCCCGTAAGCAAATGCGACGCCCCCCCTCCGGAGGGGGGGGCTCAGCCCCCTTCCCTATAGGCGGCGACATCGCCCGCCCGCGCCCGAAAGGCGCTTAAGAACTCGAGCCCGCCGCACCCCGCAAGCGTCCTCACCGCCCGCGACGCGACTCCCGCCGCTGGCCCCGCCGCGCAAACCCACGCCCCCCCGTGCAGGCCCACCCTGCCGCGTCACCCAAGGCCATCGCTTTCCCCCATAGCCACCGCAGCTCCGTTCAACACATGTTAGCCCCCATGAGGCCAACCCAACACTTGCCCACATAGGCCACCCGTGTACACTGTCCGCACGCGGGCTGGAACGCTATTCGTTAGCTGTCAGAAACAGAAACGAAGCACAAGGAAGAGAGACAAGAGCATGGAAATTGCATCACTGGAAACAACCGAGAGGAAAACAGCCGTGAAGGCAACAACCATCCTCGCCACCGCGCTCATTGGCGCTCTGGCATTCACCACTGCGAATGGTCGCGCTGCCGAGCCGATCAGCGAACAGGACGCCTATGAGATCGGCATCGAGGCTTACACCTACTTCTACCCGCTCGTCCTGATGGACGTGACGCGGCAGCAAGCGGTCAACGTAGAAGCTGGAAAGACCATCGGGCGCGGGCCAATGAACACCTTCACGCACGTCCCGACGTTTCCTCCAGCCGACTTCCGCGATGTCGTGCGCCCGAACTTTGACACCCTCTATTCGATTGCTTGGCTAGACCTCACGAAGGGGCCGATGGTGGTCGCGACGGCGGACACGCAGGGCCGTTACTACATGCTGCCGATGATCGATATGTGGTCGGATGTGTTTGCCTGCCCCGGCAAGCGCACCACGGGAACTGGCGCGGCTCGCTTCGCGGTCGTGCCGCCAGGCTGGAAGGGCAGGTTGCCCAAAGGGGTCCAGCGGATCGATGCCCCGACGTCCTACGTCTGGATCATCGGGCGAACGCAGACCAATGGCAAAGAGGACTACGAGGCCGTCCATCACGTGCAGGCCGGCTACACGGTCACGCCCCTCTCGCGACTGGGCAAGGCGCAGGAGTCGGCCAAGGCCACGATCGATCCGACCGTGGACATGAAGACGCCCCCGATGACGCAGGTGGACACCATGGCGGCGGGCACATACTTCGCCTACGCGGCGGAACTCCTGAAGGCCAATCCGCCGCACATCACGGATCAGCCCATCGTCGCGCGGATGCAGCGGATCGGGATCGAAGCGGGGAAACCGTTCGACTTTGTGAACGCCGATCCTGCCGTAAAGCGTGCGCTGGAACGCGCCGCGCCCGACGCCCTCAAGGCGATGCAGGCGAAGGTCCCCACGCTCGCCCGCGTCGTGAACGGCTGGCAGATGAACACCGACACGATGGGCGTCTACGGCAACTACTACCTCAAGCGGGCCATCGTCGCGATGATCGGTCTCGGTGCCAACCTGCCGGAAGACGCGGTCTATCCGCTCAACATTGGCGATGCGGACGGCAAGCCGCTGACTGGGGCGAACACGTACGTGCTCCACTTCGCCAAGAACGAGATTCCGCCTGCGAAGGCATTCTGGTCGGTGACCTTGTATGACAAGCACGGATTTCCGTTCGCCAACGACCTGAAGCGGAACGCCATCGGCGACCGCGATGTACTCAAATTCAATGCGGATGGATCGCTAGATCTTTACTTTCAGCACGCGTCGCCCGGTGCTGAGAAGGAGTCGAACTGGCTGCCGTCACCGGCGGAAGACTTCAACCTGACTATGCGCGTGTATTCACCCCAACCTCAGGTGCTCGACGGAAGCTGGGCGCCGCCGGCGGTGAAACGACTTCCCTGAAGCCTCCTTGCGAAACGTATTTGATCACGGTCGCAAGCTACATGTCAGCTGACAACCGGGTGAGCGTATTTCAAACCCGCGGCGGTTTCAAAATGCGCTCACCCGTGACGTTGGCGGCGAAGAACTTGAAGAAGACCCGACAGCTTGCCGCCCTTGGTATTGTCTTTCTGATCACCACCGGCTACCAGTGGCTCTCAAACGCCCGAAACAGAACCGCTGAGTACTGGTGCCGATCTTTTGTCACCACGATTGCCGAAGGCGATCTCAGTGTGCCTTACAAGGGGACAAGCAATAGCAGGTCTTCCATGTCACCATGCCGATTCCTCCTTCAGGGGACTTGCACCCTCTAAACAACGCGCCCATGCTGGGCGTACACAATCGCTTCCACCGGCATCGGGAACCCGCGGCACGCCAGCTGCTTACGCACCTGTCGCGCCACGGATTCCCGATCGGTGAAGCGTGAAGTTCGGGTCCGGATACAACGTCTTAGCGCTATAACGTCGTCGCGCTACGCTATCCCAAATGACGGAGGCCTTCTGTGACTACATTGACAAAGCGAGTCACGATCTACTTGGATCCAAAGCTATACAAAGCACTTCAACTCAAGTCCGTTGAGACGGAACGGTCTGTGTCCGTTGTCGTAAATGACGCCATATGTGAGGCACTTGTTGAGGATGAGGACGATCTCGCATCGTTTTCTCACCGCAAGAATCAGCCGACGTTGTCCTTTGAGGCCTTCTTGAAGGAGCTGAACGTTACCGTCTGCGCAACGGACACTATCGGGTGCTTTACGAGATTGAGGACAACCGGTTGATCATCAGTGTTGTCAAGATCGGCCAACGCAAGGACGTGTATGGAGACTGAACTGAATCGGCGGCTCCCCGCGACTGACCCAGCAGATCAGCCGCACGTGCCACACCACCCGTACAAGCGGGTCCGCATCAGCCGGTCAGAAAGTTTCCCGTAACGCGCCAAGTGCCCCGCCAAGCTTGACAACCACGCTGGGGATTTCGTCCAATGCCCGCACGCTAGGTTCCGGCAAGACTCCCAACCTCAGGATTGTATGATGAAGCCCATGACCACCCACGAGCGCGTCACCCGCATGCTGGAACACCGCGACGCCGACCGCGTCCCCGTCATCGATTACCCTTGGAAAAGCGCCATCGCCCGCTGGCAACGCGAAGGCATGCCGGCCGGCGTCGACTACAAGGACTTCTTCGATCTGGACCAGATCATCCTGTGGGAAGGCATGGACAACAGCCCGCGCTACCCGGTGACCATCCTGGAAGAAACCCCCGAGTGGGTCATCAAGACCACCGGCTGGGGCGTGAAGATGAAGCAGTGGAACCACTCCGGCGGCGTTCCGGAATTCCTCGACTTCACCATCGTGGACCCGGACTCCTGGGCCAAGGCCAAAGCCCGCATGACCCCGGCCCGCGAACGCATCAACTGGGACTCCCTCCGCCAGAACTACAAGCGCTGGCGCTCCAACAGCTCCTGGCTCAGCTGCTACTTCTGGTTCGGCTTCGACGTCACGCACTCCTGGGCGGTGGGCACCGAGCGCGTGCTGATGGCCCTCGTCGAGAACCCCGAGTGGGCCGCCGACATGTTCAACCACTTCCTCGACCTCGATATCGCGCTGTATGAAATGATGGAAGCCGAGGGCTACCGTTTCGACGAAATTCAGTGGCCTGACGACATGGGCTTCAAACGCAATCAGTTCTTCTCGCTCAACCTCTACCGTCAGATCCTGAAGCCTGTCCACGCCCGCGCCGTGGAGTGGGCCCATCGCAAGGGGCTAAAGGTTCAGCTGCACTCCTGCGGCGACGTCAACCCGTTCGTCCCGGATCTCATCGACATCGGCGTGGACATCCTGAATCCGCTCGAGGTCAAGGCCGGCATGGACCCGGAGAACCTGAAGAATCGCTTCGGCCGCCAGCTCACCTTCCGCGGCGGCCTGAACGCTGTCCTCTTCGAGCGTCCTGATGAACTGTGGGACGAAATGCGCCGCATCATCCCCGTCATGAAGCGCGACGGCGGCTACATCATCAGCTCCGACCACTCCGTCCCGGAAAGCGTCAGCCTGGAGGAATTCCGCCAGTTCGTGACCCTCGCTAAAGAACTCGGGACCTACGCGTGAAACCCGTCCAGCCGATGGCCACGCATGGCACGAATGCCAATGGCGACCGGCCGCTTGGCGCGGAGCCGGCCATCGGCACGCCGCGACCACCCGCTCACATGCCGGCCAGCAACGCCTGCAGGTGCCGGTCGAAGTGCACGGCCAGTACGTCACGGTACGTGGTCGGGTGGCGCGTGAGACACGCCCGCAAGGCGGGACCAAACTCCTCATGGGTAAGCACCGACCCGAACGTGCAGTGCAGGATCTGCCGCCCTGGCGCCGTGAAGCCCTTCCCCGCCGCCACGTCATCCCAGCACTCCAGGTACGCCCGCTCCAGCGCCTTGTCGTCGCGCAGCGCGTCCGGGGGCGGCACGTCGGCCAGCGTCGCGTGCACGTGATACGTGGCCTTGTCCACATCGTACCGCTCGCGCGCGAAGGCGCACAGCCGGCGAAACAGGGCCGGCTCCTCGAGCGCCGCCACCCGCAGCGCTTCGAGGTACGACGTCCCCGCGGTCTTCACGTGGAATCGCCCCTGCGTCGCCCGTGCAAAGGCCGTGTACATCGATAGCTTGTCGGACCCGGAATGCAGGCTGAGCTTGTAGGGGCCAACCACCTCGGCCACGGCGGCGTGATCGCGCAACGCTTGCTCCAGCGCCGCCAGGTCCCCGATGTAGTCGACGCCCTTCTCAAGGCTGCCGACAAAACGCGGTGCCAACGACACCAGCTTCATCCCGCCCTTGATGCACTGCGCGGCCACGATGTAGTGCTCCGCCAGCGTGGTGGGCTGGTCCGTCTCGTCCACACTCAGCTCGATCTCGTGCTCACGCCCCGCCCGCGTCTGCACGAGTCGAATGTATGCCGCCAGTTCCACGGCCGCGTTCACCGCGCGCCCGTATTTCACCGCCGCGCGCATCATGGCCGTGTCGTCAATCGACAGCGGCGTGCCGTTGGGCAGCGCCACCCGCTTGCCACGATAGGCCTCGGCCCAGCTCACCTCGGCGCGCACCACCTTGTACCGCTCGCGCAAGTCGGCGGCCGGGTAGTGATCGGCCTGGGCATCCACGTACCCCGACGGATCGATGGTGAACATGACGAAGCCCGCCGCCGCCGTGCGGTCCACGTCTTCGCGCGTCTTGAGATGGTCCGCATCAGCGCCGGTCGCGCCGCGCCAGCCCGCCGCCTGCATCCCTCGCAGGGCGTCGTGCATCACCGTCTCCGGACTGCGTCCCGTGCGGGTCATCTCCCGGATCGACTGCTGCGCAAAGATCGGCAGGATTCCCGTGCCGGCACGCTGCAGCGCCGCCACGTGGCCAGGCGTGGCCAGCCCGATCCGGTCTCCAAAACCAAAACTCGGTTGCAGGCCAAGGGCAATCGGTGCGGACGGTGTCGCGGTCGGCATGTTTCTCTCCTGGTTAGGCGGCGTCAGATTGCAGCCACTGAACGATCCTGTGACGGCACCACGTGAAGGGAGCCCCCGGTCCCGGCTCAGGCGCCAGCCGGCGCGCGGCCGGCGCGAATCTCCTCCAGCGTGCGGGCCTTGAAACGCATCACGCGCTCCGGGTTCGCTCCAGCCCGGCAGCCGTCGATAAAGCGAATCCCCGCCGCCAGCAGCTCGGCCGCATCGTAGCCGAGTTCATACAATGGAAAATCGGCAGGCATCGGCGTGGGAAAATTGTTGTGCGTCACCACCTTGAAGCCCGCTGGCACAATCACCCCGGGATCGGTCAGCCCCCGCGTCACCTCCGGCGTCAGATTGTCGTCCAGCACGATCAGCCCGTCCGGCACGTGCTCGGTGCGCTGCGACACCAGTAGCCGCACCCAGTAGCGGGCCGCGCTCGGCGTGCTCGTCGGAAGCGAGGCGTATCCGTTCGCCGCCAGCTCGAGCCCGTGCCGGGCCAGGATGTCCCTGCGCGCCGGATCCAGATCATCCGCGCCCAGACCTTCCCGGTCCTCCAACAAGGCCACCCGGCGACACCCATGCGACGCCAGGTACGCAGCGCCGGCTTCAATCACCGAGTCATATTCCAGGAACAACACGCCGTGACGCGACGCCGCCGCCTGGCCGGCCACCACGACCGACGGCACGGCCGGGTCGCGGATGCGCGCATCGTCGATGACCGGCAGGTTCCGCAGATGAATGATCCCCGCCAGACGTCTCGCCGCCACGTCCGCGCACAATCGCTGGAAGCCATCATCCCCCGGCATCGCCAACCCCGCATAGAAAATGATCTCGCGCCCGGACGCCCGGCTCACCTCCAGCGCCGCCGTATGCATGGATTCGAAAAAGCGCGAGCGCTTGGCGGTTTCGCTGGAGCGATACGGCAGCGTGACCGCGTATCGGTTCAGGTGCGGGGGCCGCGCCGACACAAACGTGCCCACGCGATGGCGAACGAACACAAACCCGTCCGCGAGCAGACGGTCGAACGCCTTCTGCACCGTGGGCGCCGTGGCGCCAAAGCGTTGTTCATAATGCACCCGCGTTGGCAGCATCGTCCCCGGCGGGTGCTGGCCGCCCACAATTTCGTCCCGAATGGCGGTCAGTATTTCGTCGTGCTTAGCGGGCATGTCCTGCTCTCAAAAAAGATAATCCGGCTGCATTCTAGGCCATGAGGCATGCCGTTCAAGCGGCAATCGACTTGCTAATCTCGCCCTGCCTGACAAACTTGTCAACGTTTTGCACCGACGTCCTGCCACGGTCGCGCGTTCCCGGGGGCCTGGACCTGCCGGTGTCACAAGGAGTGCATCCATGTCCGAAGCGATGATCCGGTTGCTGCGACAAACCACCTACCGCCCCATGGATATCGATAATCTTCTGAATCCCCAGGGCGATTCATGGTCGACCTTTGACCCGGAACTGGGCTACGTGCCACGCACCGTGACCATGCAGGACGGCGTTGATGGGTCCTGGTCACGCTACACCTACGGCCCCGGCGGCTGGCGCCAGCTGGTGCACTACGCGGACCGCCCATGCCGTGTGAATACTTACGGCGACAGCTATACCCAGTGCCAGCAGGTCAGTGACGGCGAGACCTGGCAGGAAGTCCTCGCCGCCCACTGCGGCGAACCCATCCGCAACTTCGGCGTCGGCGGCTACGGACTCCTCCAGGCCAGCCACCGTGCCCGCCGCGTCGAAACCGGCCCCGCCGGCGCGCCGTTCGTCGTGCTGAACATCTACGACGACGACCACGTCCGCAATCTCGACGCCGCTCGCTGGGTGCGCACGTTTGTGGACGCCGATCCGCCCCCGCCCGACCGCCCCATCATGTTGCATGGCCTTCCCTGGGTTCACGTTCGCTACGACCTGGGGGCCGGACGGTTTGTCGAGCACCCAAGCCCCTGCCCGAATGCGGCAGCCCTGCGCGCGCTGTGCGATCCCGACCAGTTCCGCCGCACCTTCGAACACGACCAGATCGTGCGCCTGTTTCTGGCCGAACGCGGGGTCGAACCACCCGCCGAGGATTTGAAGGAATTCGAAGCGCTGGCGGAAGCGCTCGGCATCGCGGTGGATCTCCGCCGGGCCGAGACCCGTCGGGTCGAAGCCAAGCGGCTGCGCATCCAGTATGGCATTCGATCGTCCGAGCACATCCTGGCCGAGTTTCAGGATTGGCTGCGCCAGCAGGGCAAACGCCTGCTCGTCCTGCTCACCTACCGCGAATCCTATGTCGTCGACGTCATCGAAGGCCGTCCGCGCTTTGATCAACATCTCCTGGACTTCTTCGCCCGCACCGGCATCCCGTACGTCGACGCGCGTGACCTACACCGTGCGGACTACGCCGCCTACCGCCTGACCCCCGCCGAGTACCTCACGCGGTTCTACATTCCGCCCTGTGCCGCGGCGGTCTTCGGCCACTACACCCCCATGGCCAACGCGTGGTTCGCCTTCGCCATCAAGCCCGCCCTGGTCCGCTGGCTCGATCCCCCGCCCCCCGCCTACCGCCCATAGCACGCCCCCTGCTGGCGTCCCGCCGCCCCCCCTCGCGGCGTCGAGCTCGCAAGGAGCGGCCGCGCCGCGCCCTACGGCGCCACGGACTCGGCACGCCAAGCCCACCGGTGCACCGGACGCAGCACGAGCAGGAAGACCGCCCACCCGGCCACCAGCCCCCAGCCCAGCCCCCACGGCCGCTGCACGATGTGGCAAGCCGCCATCATCGGCGTCGTCGTCAGCATGATCACCGGGATCTGGCGGCAGATCGACCACAGGCAGCGCCGGCACTCGTACGCCGCAATCACCGTCACCATCGGAAACATCGCCATGAACCCCTGCAACCGCTGCTTGAGAATGATGAGCACAATCACCACGGCCGCGATGGCCGGCAGCTTCAGCAGGAGCGGCAGACTGGTGCGCTGGCCCTCTGCGCGCGCCCCCGTCGCCAGCCGCAATAAAACGCCCCCTGTGAGCATGACGAGCACCGCCGTCCCCCAGTACGCGGCCTCGCCCTGCGGCAAGCGCGGGGCCAGCCAGACCGCCACCGCCCCATACCCCGCACCCGCCGCGGCAATCGCCGGCACAATCGGCACGCCAAACCGGTCGCGCAGCACCCGCACCAGATGGCAGAACGCCAGCAGGAGCAGCAGCCCGGACTGATGCGCGATGCCCACCGGCCGCCCGACCGCAAGACAGGCCACCGTAAACGGAAATGGCAGGCTCAACACAAACACCTTCCACCGCGCCGCATGGGTGTACGCCAACAGCGTGGCCTGCAACGTCACGACGACAATCAGCAGGTAATCATAGGGTCCGACATGCGGCATAATGCCTCATCAAGCTTGCGTTATCCTGAGGCGGAACCCCTTTGTGCACCCTCCCCGCCTCGCCATCCGGGCGACCCTACCGGCCGTCGCAAGCCTGCCGGTCCCCGCATGCACCCGCTACCGCCCTGAAGCCGCCTTCACGGGTCTTTCCAGCACATCGCACAGCACCGGGCGGGCTCCGCGCCGCCAGCGCCACGTCTGAATCTCGAAGGGCCGCAGCGTGGCCGCCATGGCCCGGTAGCCCTCCGGCCCCGTCACCCGCACGCCCGTTCGACGGCCGCGCGTTTCCACCAGCCGCACGATGAATCCCCGTCCGTCCTCGGCGCGCTTGAGCGCGGTCACGTGCACCGTCCCCGGCGTGCAGCGCAGCAGTGAGAACGGCTTTCGCGTGGCACCCGGTTGCGCCCCTTCATAGGACACGTGCACCGGATGCGCGAGCGCGCCCGCCACCTCCGGAAGTCCGAGATCGCCGGTGCCGGCGACGAGCACCATGCGCGCCCGGCGCGGTCCGCCCCGGTCCACCACCGGCCGCCCGGGGCCAAGCGTGATGTCAGCATTGCTGTAATGACCAAAGGTCGGACTGCGCAGCAGGGTCAGCCGGATCTCCGCCCCGCCACGCAGCGGCGTCACGTCGGCGCCCCCGATGCTGTCCACGGCCAGCCCCACCCGGTACGCGCGCCGCCCCGCGCGACCGCGCACTTCGACCCATTTCTGCAGCGGGTTTTCCTCGCCGTTGACCGGGCGCTCCAGCTGGCCGTACGGGATTTCATAGAAGGCCCGGGCATCCGTCAGCGCGAGGGGAAATGCTATTTTCACCGCCTTGAGCGCGTCGTTCCAGATCAGCTCCAGCTCGAAATCAATGCGATTAAGCCCACGGTGCAGCATGACCCACTCGTTCAACGTGCCTCGCCGGTACACGCGCTGAATGAGCACCCGCGCCCGCAACGGCCCGGCTTCCAGAACCTGCAGCTTGGCGTGCGCAAACCGGCCGATCACCTGGTCAAACCTCGTCCGCAACGTGCCCCACGTATCGCCCCCGTCGCGGATGACCAGGTACTCGTCTAGCCGCTTGCCGCGGGGCACGAGTTCCACCCCACGGGTCTTGTCCACCAGCGAGCGAATGCCGCCGCCGCGCGGATCGAATGTGATCCGCCAGAACGCATTTTGCATTACGGACCCGCGCACCTTGAGATCGGTGCGCTCCTTGGGCGCCACGGCGGCCGCCTGCACCACGTGCAGCAGCGTGGCCCCGCCGGCCGGCACCGTCGGCATGATGAGTAACCCCACGCGGTCCTTTGGCCCGGCGTAGTCGGCCTCCACGCGCTGGAAGGGCACGGGACGCCCGTCGCCATCCACCACGGCCTGCTCGAAGATGTCCTTCCCCGGCGCGCGCGCATTGAGTTGCAGCGGCTCGCGCAAATCCCGGGCCAGGGTGTTGTGCAGACACACGGCCGCGGAGGCCCGGTAGCCCCGCGGCGCAAGACGGTTGAAGCGCTCCGCGATGCGCTTGGACGCAAAGTGGCGAAGCCGGCCCGCCGACTCGAGCACGGCCCCAAAGCGGAAATGCGCTTCGTCCATGGCCGCCGGCGTGCAGGTGCCGCACAGCACGTCGTGGAACTGGTTCGTCAGCAACTGGTCCCACGCCCCCGCCAATTCCGCCGCCGCATACGGCTCGCCCGCCGTCATGGCGGCCAGCGAGGCCAGCCACTCGGCCTGCCCCAGCCGAGACTCGCAGCGGCGGTTCAGGCTCTTTGTCGTGCTGTTGGTCGTGTAGCACCCGCGGAAGCAGTACTGAAGCTCACCGCGCACCAGCGGGAGGTCCCGCCCAGCGGCGCGGGCGAAGAATTCATCCAGACCCCCATGGCGGCAGTCGAGATGCGGATGCGTGCGCGCATACTCGCGCATGTATTTCAGGTCCTTGATCGTCGGCCCGCCGCCATGGTCGCCGACGCCAAAGAAGAATGGCGTTTCGGGATACGCCGCCACCGCGCCCGGCAGTGCCACCTCGGCGCGCTGAAACAGTTCCTGCCGGTTGCCGGAGCAGTACCACCCCGGCGGTCGGCACGCGACCACCTCGCTGCCGTCAATCCCACGCCAGCGGTACGGTCCCTCCGGCAGTTTCAATTCCGCCGGCTCCGGCCGGAAGTGCAGCCACCCGGTCATCCCTTGCAGGCGCAGCAGCTGCGGCACTTGCCCATGATGCCCGAATGAGTCCACGCAGTAGCCCGTCTTCGCCAGGCGCCCGAAGCGCGAGTGAAAGTAGCGCTGCCCGTAGAGCCCGAGGCGGCAGAAGGATTCCCCGCTGGGAATGTTGTTGTCAGGCTGCACCACCCAGCCCCCGGCAAGCTGCCAGCGCCCCTCCCGCACCCGTCGCCGGATCTGAGCGAAGATGGCCGGCTCGTGTTCTTCCAGCCAGCGATAGTGCAGCGTCGATGACGCCGTGAAAACGAACTCCGGAAACTCG
Source organism: Lentisphaerota bacterium (assembly GCA_021413965.1). GTDB lineage: Bacteria > Verrucomicrobiota > Kiritimatiellia > UBA8416 > JAIOPI01 > JAIOPI01. The sequence continues at coordinate 68,454 of JAIOPI010000013.1, forward strand.
TCCATGCGATCGAGCGCCGACTGCCACGACGCCTTGACCTCGTCATACCCCTCCGTCCAGTTCCAGAGCCAGGTGTGATCGATATGCGTGTTTCCAATGAAGTAGACGCGCGGCTTGGTCATGACGCTCCTCCTTCCCGCGGCCGAAAGGCGGGATTGTCCACGCGCCCCCCCACCGCTGCAAGCGCATTGTCACGTCACGCCGCCCGGCCGATCTCCGGATTCTCACCCAAGCTCCGAGGTGGCCCGCGATCTCCGATCGCGGGGCGTGCCGGCAGGGCGTCACCCAGCGGCCCGCGCCCGGAGGTCGCGGGCCACCTGGCCATGTCGCCACGCCGGTTTTTTCATTGCGCTGGCGCCACGCCGCCCCACAATGCGCGATATGACTACTCGTCTCGCTGCGGCTCCAGTCGACTGGCCCACCCTGCACCGCAAAGTCGTCTTTGGCCGCGCCGGTGGACGGATTATCTGGCAGCCGCGCATCAAATGCTGGTTCACCGACAAGCAGTTCGCCGGCGAACCGCTGCCCGCGCCGTACACCGGCATGACGATGCCGGACATTCATCGCGCGCTCGGTTGCTCCGCCCGGCTCTATTCCGAATTCAATCGCTGCTTCCGGCGCGTCGAGCATCCTGCCGTTCGCCTCGTGGAGACGCCGCTCAATGCATGGGACACGGCCGTCACCATCCAAACGCCGGTGGGCGAACAGCTCGCCATCCATCGCCGCTCCCCAAACAACGCGCATCTCATTCACATCAAATGGGAGGTCGAGTCGGAGGCGGAGATGCGCGTGGCAACCTGGCGCGAGGAGCACACCGCGTGGGTGTGGGATCAGGCCGTCTTCGACGAACAGATGCGCGCGGTCGGCGACCTCGGCGCCCCGACCATGTTCATGCCCCGCATGAACGTCCAAAGTCTCTATATAGAAAAAATGGGCATCGAGAAGGGCATCTACGCGCTGTACGACTGGCCGGACGCCGTCGAAACCTATTTTCAGGTGCTCGAGGAGAGCCACGACCGGCTCATGGATGTGATCATTGCCTCGCCCATCGAGATCGTCAACTTCGGCGAGAACGTGCATGCCGGCACGCTGGCCAAGGACCTGTTCCTCAAGTATCACCTGCCCGCCTGCCAGCGCCGTTGCGCCAAGTTGCGCGCGGCCGGCCGCTTTACCTGCTCGCATTGGGACGGCGATACCGGCCCGCTGCTGCCCTACGCCCGTGAAACCGGCCTCGATGGCATTGAAGCCATCACCCCAAAACCGCAGGGCGACGTGACACTTGAACAGATCAAGGAAGGGTTGGGCGACGACGTGTTTCTGATCGACGGCATCCCGGCCGTGTACTTCGATAACACGTTCACCGAGGACGATCTCATCCGCTGCACGCACCGACTCATTGAACTCTTCGCCCCGAAACTGGTGCTGGGCATCTCAGACGAAATCTCATCCACGGGCGACCTTGAGCGCTGCCGGATCGTGGGGCAAATCGTCGACGCCTACAACGCGCAGTTCGATACGCCTTGAGAACGCGTGCCCGCCTCATCCGTTCCCGTCGGCGCGGCGGTCACCGGTCCACGCGGGCGCCGCCACCCCCCATCAACTTCTCGACCTCTTTCAGCGTGGCCATGGACGTATCGCCGGGCGTCGTCATCGCCAGCGCACCATGCGCCGCGCCGTAGTTCACGGCCCGGGCCGGATCGTTGGTGCTGAGGAAGCCGTACACCAGCCCCGACGCAAAACTGTCGCCGCCGCCGACCCGGTCCAGGATCTCCAAATCCGGGCGATGGATGGCCTCATAAAACGCGCCGTCCGCCCAGCAAATCGCGCCCCAGTCGTTGACCGTGGCACTCTTGACCGATCGCAACGTCGTGGCCGTCACCTTGAAGTTCGGAAACTCCTTCACGACCCGGTTGATCATCGCCTTGAAGCTCTCGACCTCGATGTTGGACAGGTTGGCATCGACCCCCTCCACCTCGAAGCCCAGGCAGGCCGTGAAATCCTCCTCGTTGCCGATCATCACGTCGACATACTTCGCGATCTCGCGGTTCACCGCCTGCGCCTTCTTCGGACCACCAATCGACTTCCAGAGCGAAGGCCGGTAGTTGAGATCGTAGGACGTCACGGTGCCATGCCTGTGCGCCGCCTTGAGCGCCTCGATGACGACGTCGGGCGTGGTCTCCGACAGCGCCGCGAAAATGCCACCCGTGTGGAACCAGCGCACCCCCAGCTTGCCGAAGATGTGATCCCAGTCAATGTCGCCGGTCTTGAGTTGCGAAGCCGCGGTGTGGCCCCGATCCGCACAGCCCACCGCCCCGCGGACGCCAAAGCCGCGTTCCGTGAAATTCAGACCGTTCCGCACCGTGCGCCCCACGCCGTCGTAGGGCATCCAGCGGATGAAGGAGACGTCCACCCCGCCCTGCAGAATGCAATCTTCCACCAGCCGGCCCACGGGATTGTCCGCGAAAGCCGTCACCACGGCCGCACGCTTGCCGAAGCAGCGTCGCAGTCCGCGCGCCACATTGTACTCGCCGCCGCCCTCCCATACCTTGAACTCACGCGTCGTATGCACCCGCCCTTCGCCCGGGTCGAGGCGCAACATCACTTCTCCCAGCGAGAGAATATCGTACTGGCAAGCGGTCTCCGGCTTGATCGTCAATGCACTCATGTCACCATCCCTTCAACCTGAAGATTCCACCACCGCGAAAGCGCGCGAACGGCCGCGTGGTTCAGCACGACATCCCGGCTGACGCTTCACGTCCGCGTCCATCCCCGGCAGCCCTGCTACGCTCGCTTCGCCAGCACCGTGCGCTCGTAGGTGTCGACTTCGCCCATCCACGCGCCATCGACGGGCACGCCCGCGCGGCGGCAGCACTCCTCCCAAACCGCGCCAAACGGCAACGACCGCGCGTCCTCCATCAGCGCCAGCCTCGCCGTGAGATTGCCGGCGCGCTCGAGATCGCGCAGCTGGGCCGTCGGCTCGAGCAGCGCGATCAGCAAGGCCTTCAGCAGATTGCGCGCCCCGATCACCCAGGCGGCCACGCGGTTGATGCTGGCGTCAAAATAGTCGAGCCCCAGGTGGACGCGGCCCAGGTAGTCCCCGCGCACGATCTCCTCCGCTATCGCGCGCAGGTCGTCCGTCAGCGTCACGACGTGATCGCTGTCCCAGCGCACACCGCGGCTGACGTGCAGCAGGATCTCGTCGAGGTACCCCAGCACGGCGGAGATCTTGTCCGAAATGGTTTCCGTTGGATGAAAATGCCCCGCATCGAGGCACAGCATCAGCTTGCGCGAAACGGCGTAGGCCAGATAGAACTCGTGCGACCCCACCACAAAGCTTTCCGACCCGATCCCGAACAGCTTGGGCTCCACGGCATCGCGGTTCCAGCGCGGGTCGATCTCCTCCTGCAGCACGGCATCAAGCGCGGCACGCAGGCGCTCGCGGGGCGCGCGGCGGTCAACCGGAGAATCCTTGTAACCGTCCGGAATCCAGATGTTCGTCACACATGTCCATCCCAGCGCCTGCCCGATATGCGCACCAATGCGGCGGCTGGCGATGCAATGGTCGATCCAGAACTGGCGGATGCCCTCGTCGGCATGCGACAGCGTAAAGCCGTCCGCCGCCTTCGGGTGCGAAAAACACGTGGGATTGAAGTCCAAGCCCATCTGGCGCGACTTGGCCCAGTCGATCCACCGCGCAAAATGCGCGGGCTCAATGGCGTCACGATCCACGCGGGCGCCACCCGTCTCGAGGTAGAAGGCATGCAGGTTGAGTCGGTGGCGCCCCGGAATCAGCCGGCAAGCCTGCTCCACATCCTGCCGCAGTTCGTCCGGGGTGCGGGCCTTGCCCGGATAATTCCCGGTCACCGCAAGGCCCCCCCCCAGCGCACCGCCGGGGTTCTCGAAGCCGCCGACGTCATCGCCCTGCCAGCATTGCAGGCTGACCGCCACGTTCGCCAACGACGCCAGCGCCTTTTCGACATCGACACCCAAAGCGGCGTATTGTTCACCCGCCAATTCGAACGCTGCTGTCATGTTCTGTCTCACTTTCTGACTGGTCGCGGATGGGCTGACACGCCGACGAAAACCCGGCCGCGCCGCCCGGTCGAGTCCGCCACCGTCACGACGGCCCGCCCGTCGCCACCTTTCGACGGTAGTGTTCGACTTCCCAGGATTCGATGAAGGCGCGCGCGCGCGCGTCCATATAGCACGGCCCGCCAAACGCCGAGGCCAAATGCTCCACCAGCGCCGCATCGCGCGCAAAGGCCAGCGCGAGCAGGGCCGCGGACGACGTGGCCCCGATGCCGTACACGGCACCATGCCCTTCGACCACGCGCGGATACGCCCCGTGCGCCGCCCGGAACGCCTTGAGGCTGCCGCGGGCGAGGTCGCCCCGGCACGCAAACGAACCGGCGTAGACGACGTGGTCTGGCGTCAACGGTCCGCGAAACAGGGGAAACGCGCCACTGACGGCCACGGCCGCCGGCGCTTCCGCGCCCATGGCAGCCGCCAGCGCCCGCCGCCCGTCTTCACCTGCCCCCGCCGGGGGCGGGTTCACCTGCAGGGCCAGGGACACCCCCGCCTGACGGTAGAACGCCTCCAGCTTTGCCATCACGTCCGCGTACGCATGCCGGATCGCATCGGGCGTGTCGGCGCTGATGAAGATGCCGTGATTCTGCAACATGACGCAGGCGGGCGCATGACCCTCGCGGCGCACGTGCTGGGCGAGCGCCTCACGAACCTGATTGCACAAGGTGTACCCCGGATCGACGTACTCGACCCACAGCGCGCCAGGAAACAGGCGCGCACAGGCCGCGGCGCCATCGTGACCACAGGTGAGCCCGTTCACCAGGGACGGGTGGGTATGAACAACGAATCGCCCGGGCAGGATGTGATGAAGGGGGGCTTCCACGGATGGCCGCCCCAGGCTGCCCGGGGCCACGGCCTGCTCCATCATCGTCTTCACCGCGGATTCGCGCGCGTGAGTTTCCGACGGCAGATCAGCCGCAAAGAGCCGGTCAATCCCGGCGCGCGACAGGCAGACAAATCGGTCCGGGGCCATGTCGCTCAGCGTGGCGCCCGAAGGTTTCACCCACAGGACGTCGCCTTCCTTGACCGATGTGTTGCCCCCGCCGCCGAGCACGTAGCGTTCGATGCCGAACTCGTGGGACAGGTCTGTCAGCATCTTGCGCGCATCGTGCATCCATTCCTCCGAGGCCGGGTCGCTGGCCAAATGAAATCTTGCCGAGTTTGCCAGCCTTGGCAAGTGCGATCCGCCCCCCTCGGCGCCGTTTGAGTCACAACGCGAACGGCGCGGATCGGACGCTTTGCCCTTGTTCAGACCGTCGCACCCCACTACCATCAGCCCGTAGGAATTGCCATGCAGCAGTGGGAATATACAACGCTTACCCTTCGCATCGCCCCCGGGCAGGGCAAGGTCCCGGGTTTCTTCAACCGCTCTCAAACCGTCCGGAATATTGCAGAGGACAGCGAGCGTGACTTGAATAAGCTCGGGGCCATGGGTTGGGAACTGGTCAACGTCCTCATGCTCGAGTATGGCGCCATGGACGTCGGGCCGACCTACGCCTGCGCCATCCTCAAGCGCCCCGCCGACGCGGCATCGGAAAGCTGACGGGTGCCCCGCCTGCCTGCGCGCGATCGGGGTCCGCTACGCGGAAGCGCCCGCCGCCCGCGCGCTTTGCTGGCGCACGACTTCGTACATGGCCACGGCACCCGCCACGCTGACGTTGAGCGACTGAACCTTGCCCAGCAACGGAATGCGAATCAGGAAATCGCAGGTCTCACGCACGAGCCGTCCCAGCCCTTCCCCCTCGCCGCCGAGCACCAGGCCCACCGCCCCGTCAAACTTTTCCGCAGTGTACAGCTTCGCCTCTGGCAGCGCTTCCAACCCGTAGAACCACACGTTTTCCTTCTGTAGCGTCTGCATGGCCCGCACCAGATTGGTGACCCGGCACACCGTGACATGCTCCGAGGCCCCCGCCGATGTACGAACCACCGTATCGGTCACATGAACGGCCCGGTCGGCGGGAATCAGCACGCCGCAGGCCCCTACGGCATCTGCCGTACGCAGCAGCGCGCCCAGGTTGTGCGGGTCCATGAGATGATCCAGCGCGATCCACAGCTGTTGCTTGCGCCCGGACACCGTGCGCATGGCGACGTCCAGCTCAACATACGGATACGGACCGGCCTCCAGCAGGACGCCCTGATGGTGACCGCCCTGCGTCAGCCGATCGAGATTGTGCCGGTCCGTGCTGACCATCTCCACGCCCGCCGCACGCGCTCCGCCCTGGATGTCCTCAAGCTCGGGGGATTGGCGCAGCGTGTCCTGGATCATGAGCCGCATGAGCCGCCGGCGCCGGGCCCGCAGAACTTCTAGCACCGGCTGGCGCCCGAACACCTGCGACGGCTCGGCGGTGCGAAAGGTCGGCGACTGGGGCTGGCGAGGTTTCATAGGTCCTGCTCCGGAGAAGGCAGCGACTCATAGTCTGGCTCTCCCGTTTCCGGCCCGGCGTCCGGCCCCGCCCGCTCGCCATCCGGACGGCCACGACCACGCCGCCAACGCGGGCGCCCCCCTCGCCGCCCCTCATGCGGCTGGTCGTGCGGCTGGTCCCGCAGCGCCTCGGCCCGCAAGGCGATCCAAGGGTCCAGGGTGGTCAGGTCGCCGCCGGTGGCCTGCAAATGGATGCGGCGCAGCGCAATCATGTCTCCGAAAATCTCGTGCCCCGCAAAGCGCCGGGAAAAGCGCTTGCCCGGCCCTTCGAAGCGCCGCTGCCCGTCCAGCAATTGGATCGTCCGGTAGAACACGCGCTTGGGCATGCGATAGCGCATGGCCACCGGCTCAAATAGCGCACGCGCCATCGCGGGGTGACGGACCACATCGTCCTGGCGCTGTTCGGCACGCAACACGTCAAGGAACGGGGCGTAGAACATGGTGGCGAACAGGAGCGCAGGATCGGGCTGGCCGCTGCCCTCCAGCACGCCGCGGTCGATGCCCGCCAGGTGCTTCCAGAACATCGCCACCTCGTGCCCGGCGCTGTCGAGAAACGAGTCGAGCTCAGGGAACAGCACCGCCAGCAGACGCGTACGACGCAACTGGCGAAAGGCCGCCTCGCCCGAACCGAACGGAAACAGCTTGTACACTTCCTCCAGCAGGCGCGGCGGCGCCGCCAGGCCGATCTGCTCGTGATGCCGGATGATGGCGGCATACGTCTCGCGCTCGATGTGGAATCCCAGGCGCGCCGCAAAGCGAACCGCCCGCACCATGCGCACCGGATCCTCCTGAAACCGCTCATCCGGGTTGCCGATCGTTCGGATCAGGCGCGCCTCCAGGTCGTTCAGCCCGCCCACATGGTCGATGATGGCGTAGGTGCGGATATCGTAGAAGAGCGCGTTGATCGTGAAGTCCCGGCGCCAGGCATCCTCTTCCGGCGTGCCGAACGTGTTGTCGCTGTCCTGGTAGAGGCTGTCAGGCTCGGTCGGCTCGGTCCCCTCGGGCACGGGAGCCTCCTCGGGCTGGCGGCGAAAGGTGCTGACCTCGATCACTTTCGCCCCGAAGCGGACGTGCACAAGGCGGAAGCGCCTCCCGATGAGAAACGAATTGCGGAACAGCTTCCGGATCTGGCGCGGATGCGCGTTGGTGGCGACGTCAAAATCCTTGGGCTGCCGGCCGAGCAACAAGTCGCGCACGCCCCCGCCGACGAGGTAAGCGATGAAGCCATTGCGCATCAGGCGGTACAACACCTTCAGCGCGTCCTCGTCCATGTGCTTGCGGGAGACGTTGTGTTCCCCCCGCTCGCGAACCACGCGAACCGCATCCACCGGATCCGGAGGTGTCATCAGATCTCCCGCCCGACAGCGGCCGCCACCTTGCGGGCCTTCTCCATCAGGCGCGCAAAACGCTCCGGCGTCAGGGACTGCGACCCATCGGACCACGCCTCGTGAGGATTCGGATGCACCTCGATCATGAGCCCGTCCGCGCCGGCCGCAATCGCCGCCAGCGCCATATCCTCCACGTACTCCCAGTGCCCCGTGCCGTGGCTCGGATCCACCACGACCGGCAGGTGCGTTTCATGCTTGAGGACGGGGATGGCGTTCAAATCGAGCGTGTTGCGCGTGGCCGTCTCGAACGTGCGGATGCCACGCTCGCAGAGAATCACCTGCATGTTGCCCTGCGCCATGATGTACTCGGCCGACATGAGCCACTCGCTCACGGTGTTCGCCAGACCGCGCTTGAGCAGGATGGGCTTGCGCAGTTGCCCGACGGATTTCAGCAGATCGAAGTTCTGCATGTTGCGCGCGCCGATCTGCAGGATGTCGGAGTACTGGCCAACCAGTTCCACCGCGCTCTCTTTCATGACCTCGGTGTCCACCAGCAGCCCGGTGCGGTTGCGCGCCTCGGCCAGCATCTTCAGCCCTTCCTCAGCCAGGCCCTGGAAACTGTATGGCGAGGTGCGCGGCTTGTAGGCGCCGCCACGCAACACCGTGGCCCCGGCATCCTTGACCACCTGCGCCGACAGGCAAATCTGGTCCAGCCCCTCGACGCTGCACGGCCCCGCGATGACCGGAATTTTTTTGCCCCCGAACACAACTCCGCGCCCCGCGTCAATGTGGGTCTTGTCCTTGCGCAGCTCCCGGCCCGCCAGTTTGTAGGGCTTTAGAATCGGGATGACCTGCTCGACGCCCGGCAGCGTATCCAAGGCCTGCAACCGCGCCTTGCCGCGCTCGTCGCCAATGGCTCCAATGACCGTGCGCTCGACACCGTAAATCGGATGCGGCTGGTAGCCCATCTGCACGATTTCGCGCTCGACGTCCCCGATTTCCTGCTTCGATGCCCCGCGCTGCATGACCACCAACATAGTAGATCCTCCTGCTCGCCGGTTTTCGGCCGGTCCCCGCCCCCACAAGACAAACGGGTATCATACCCTTGCTGGCCAACGGATTACAAGCTTGTACGCCAGGGGCCTAGGGCGGTTGGACAGGGCGCTCCCCGCCCCTGTCTCCGTCAAGGGCGCCGGCCCCTTGCAGGGCCGCCAGGCGCGCGGCCGCTTCCGCATAGCCTGGCGCCACGGCCACCACGTGCTGAAAGGCCGCCACGGCTTCGGCTGTGCGTCCCTGCTGGCTCAGGGTGATGCCCAGGTTGTAATACGCCTCGAGGCTGTCCGGGCAGCGTCGGATAGTCTCACGGAATTCGCGCTCCGCCCCGGCCGCGTCGCCGCAGGCGCCCAGGGCCACGCCCAGATTGTTGCGGGCATCGGAGAACTCAGGATCGAGCCGCAGGGACGCACGATACTGCGCCACGGCGGCATCACGGTCCCCGACCTCCGCCAAGGCGTTGCCGAGATTGTTGAAGGCTTCGGGCCGCTGCGGATCCAGGGCGATAGCCTCCCGCAGAATCAGCGCCGCCTCGGCCGGCCGCCCCTGCGCCAGCAGGCACGCCCCAAAATTGGTGAGGGTGCGCGCATCCCGGGGGGCATACTGCAGGGCCGCTCGAAACTGAACCTCCGCCTCCGCATAGCGCCCCAGCCTGGTCAGCAGGTTTCCCAGGTTGTAGCGCGCCACGACATAGTCGGGAACAAGCTGGATGGCCGCGTGGTAGTGCGCGATGGCCTGATCCACTCGCCCCGCATGCTCACAGGCAAAGGCCAGGTTGTTGTGTGCCAGCCAGTTCCCGCGCGTGACCCGCAGCGCCTGTTCAAATAGCGGGATGCTTCCCGACCACGCGGCCAGTGTGAGGCGTGTCACACACACAGCCGCAACCAGCACGAGGATCACGACGGTCGCGCCGCAGTAGGTCGCCAACTGGCGGACATGCGGAGCGGCACGCCGCCACGCCCGGTCCCAGCCTTCGCGCACCAGCAGCGCAACCGCCAGCGTGAGCCCGATGCTGGGCAGGTACGTGTACCGGTCCGCCATCGCCTGGTTGCCCACCTGCACAAGGCCAATCACCGGCGCCACGGTCACGCCATACCACATCCACCCCATGAGCAGGTAAGGGCGATGTCGGCGCTGCAGCCACACCAGGGTCGTGATGGCCAGCAGCAGGGCCAGGGCGGCAGCCATCTCGAAGCCGCCGACGTGACGGCGAAACGGATAGAAGACCGCCAGCGGGTGCGGCCAGATGAGCTTGCCGATGTAGGCCACACTCGACATCAGGGCATTGTCCAGTCGCAACAGAAACGGCACATGCTGCAGGGAGCGCACGGCGCCGGCCGTCCACTGCGCGTGAACTGTCAGCACCACCGAACCGGCCGACAGGAACCAGAACGGCCATTTCTCAACCAACGCCCGCCGGACGCTTCCGGCCTCACGCCCGAGCCGACCGAGCGGCCAGAAATCGAGCAGGATGAGCAACGCCGGCAAGGTCACCAGCATGGGCTTGGACAGCAGCGCCAGGGCAAAAGCCAGGACCGCCGCACCGTACCAGCCCCAACGGCCATGGGGGGGGGCAGAGCCCGCCGCCTGACCCTCATGACGGGCAGCCCCCCGGCCCCGAACGCCGGCAAACTCCAGATAGGCCCCGATCGCCAGCAGGCCAAAGCAGGTGCTGAGCACATCCTTGCGCTCGGAGATCCAGGCCACCGATTCCACGTGCGCCGGATGCACCGCGAACAGCGCGGCGACAAACCCGCTGGTCCAAAACGCCCCGGTGCAGGTGGCCAACACCAGAAAAAGCAGAGCGGCGTTCGCGCCATGCCAGGCCACACTGGTCATGTGATGCCCTCCCGCCCTCAGTCCGAACGCGTCACAGTCCAGCATGTGGGACACCCACGTCAGCGGATGCCAATTGGCCGCGTGGAAGGCCGTGAATGCCCAGCGGAGCCCCTGGCCGGTGAGCCCGGCCGACACGTTCGCATTTTCATAGACGTAGAGGTCGTCATCATAGTTGACGAAATCGAATTGGCGCACCGGCCAGTAAACGATCAGCACCAGCAGAAACAGCGCGCCGGCGAGAAGGAGGTGGCGGAACCGCAATGGCATGCGTTCACGGTACCCGCGTCGCACGGCAGGGTCAAGGCGTGCAGCGCGCTCGCTCACTCGTCCAGGTGCGATTCGACAAAAGCGCCAATGGCCTTCGCGGCCAACGCATGTGCCCGCAGGTTCGGATGCGCATCGTACTTGCCGATCACGAGATCGCGCGGCGGCATCCCGGTGTACGTGTTCAGCAAATCGAGATGCGGAACCCCGAGATCCTTCCAGAAGGCGTCCAATTTGCGGTGGACATCCGCATAGGGATATTCCGGCCCCAGGGCATGAAGGAAAGGAAAGGTCACCACCATCAGCCGCACGTGGTTCGCGGCACAGAAGTCCTGCAAACTCTGCAGCCGCCGGCACTGCTGTTCCCAGGCCGGGCCATCGTATGCCTCGCGCACGAAGCGGTAATAATCCCGTACGTCAGGATCGCGCGCCGCCTTGAGGCGATAGTAGAGCACGTTGACGAAGTAGCTGTGCCGCACGAGGAAAGGTTCGTGCGTCTGCTCGGCATAGATCCGGTCCTGGATGGTCTGCCACTCCGGCACGAGATCGGCGATATCGTTCAACACGTAAACCAGCACCACCGCCTCGAGTTGGTACCCGCCCTGCACGAATCCGGCAAAGGCCTCCAGTTCCGCGCCCGTATCGAGTCCGTTGCCGGCAAGCGCATGCACATCCCACTGCGGCGTGTGCTGCATGCGAATGCGATTGACGAATCGGTCCGACACCTTCGCGATGCCATGTCCCGCGGTGAAGGAATCGCCCAGGAACGTGACGCGGTGCCTCAGCGGTTGCAGCGCCGGGAGATAGTCGATGTCGTCCCGGACTCCCGCGTTGTTGGCCACGTAGTGGCGCTTGAACCAGCGGCGGCACACGCGCGTCAGTCCAAACGAGTCCGTGCTGTCGAACAGGTAGCGGTAGTAGACTTCACCGCAGCCCCAGACGGCCAGCAGCAGGCTGGCCAGCACGGCCAGGTTGACCAAGACAAGCCGCCCCCATGGGCGGCGCGCAGAGCCGGAATTGGGCGCACGGTCGGCCAACGTCGGGTCCTCAGACGGCGGGCACTTCGCAGGGATACGTCAATCCCCACTGCTGCCGCAATCCATCCATCGTCTCCATCAGGGACAGGGTTTCGGCGAGCGGCATGACGGCACTTTCCCGTTTGCCGGCGTGCAGGCAGTGGCCAACTTCCTCAGCCTCGTAGTTGTATCCGGTTCCCGTGAATGGCAGCGCGTGCCGCTGCGGGTCCTTGCCGGCCAGCGTGACCACCACCTCGCTCGCGTGCCAGAACTGCGGGATGACCATGCGCCCCTCCGTGCCCTCAATGCGCGCTTCCTGAATCGTATTCGTGCGCACCGCGCTCGACAGCAGCGCCAGGCGCCCGCGCGGATATCGCAGCACCATCGCCGCCTGCTCATCCACTCCGGTTGATCCGATGTCCGCCACGCCCTTGACGTCAACGGGTGTATCCTGGAACACCATCTGGGCCAGCGACAGCGTGTAAATGCCGACATCCAGCAGGCTTCCCCCGGCCAGGGCGGGGTTCAGGAGACGCCCCTCGGGATGGAGTCCCGCCCGAAAACCGAAATCCGCCGTCACAAGGCGCGGTTCCCCGATCAACCCCTCGGCCAGCCAGCGCCGCACCTGCGTCATCGCGGGCAGAAAGCGCGTCCACATCGCCTCCATCAGGAAGGTGCGCGTCTCCCGCGCCGTCTCGATCATCCGCCGCGCCTGGACTGCATTCACCGCGAACGGCTTCTCGCACAGCACGGCCTTGCCGTGCGACAGGCATAGCTGCGTGTGCTCCGCATGTCCCGTGTGTGGCGACGCCACGTAGATCGCATCAACGTCGGGATCCGCGGCCAACGCCGCATAGCTGCCATGCCGATGCGGGACCTGGTACTGGTCGGCAAACGTCGCCGCCCGCCCGGCGTCCCGCGACCCCACCGCCATCAACCGCGCGCCCGCCACAGCCTGAAGCCCCTTGGCGAACTGGTTCGCAATCGATCCCGGCCCGAGAATTCCCCAGCGAATGCCATCCTTCATCGTGCGCCCTTCACGTTGCGTTCCACCCCGCCGGATTCGGATACTCCGGCACGCCGATCTCCGGCACCAACTCCGCGATTCGCACCAGGCGGTTCTCCGCCATCGACCGGTTTCCCGCGACCCCGGTCAGGATCGACCAGGCCCCCGACCGCTCATCGGCCGCTCGCAAATAGCGGTCGGCAGGCTGCCGCGCCCCGTCAAAGACGTAGGTCAACATGACCGGATCAGCGCCGCCATGGCCGCCGTCCGCGGCCCACACCTTCACGTCGTAGGCTGGCGCACGATGCGGGTAGAGCCGGATCCAGGTGCCCTCTGCCTTCAAGGCGCCGGGCACGCTGCCGTCGGCGTTGATGTAGACCGTCTCCTCGCACTTGTGCTCAAGGCGCCCCGCCGTGCCGTTGAACGTGACCACATAGCCTTCCCAGGGGCTGAACGCATTCAGCGAGTACGTCATGATCGCCTCGTTCCGGTAACGCACGGTCAGATTCATGGAATCTTCGATGTCGATGTCCGGACTGAAGACGCAGCGGTCCCGGAAGTAGCCGTCATGGCCTTCACAATCCAGGTACAGCCGCCGCAAGCTCTCGTTGCCCGCCAGATCGATCTTGAAGGGACAGCGCGAGGCCTCTGCGCAGCCATGACAGCGCGGCCCGGGTTGGCGAAGGCCCAGCCGGGCTGCGGTCGCGGGCACATAGAACGCGCGCCGACCCGCCGCGTACACCGACTCCGGCACGCTGCCCAGCCACCAGTTGATCAGATCGAAATGGTGTGTCGCCTTGTGCACCAGCAGGCCGCCCGAGTAGCGCTTGTTACGATGCCAGCGCCGGAAGTAATCCGCGCCATGGTGCAGGTCCAGGAGCCAGTGAAAATCCACGGACACCACGTCACCGATGACGCCGGACAGGAGCAGATCCTTCACCTGCGTGCGCGGCGGCGAATAGCGGTAATTGAATGTTACCGTGCAGGTCCGCCCCGTGCGGCGGCGCGTGCTGAGAATGCGCGCGCAGCGGTCGGCGTCGATCGTCATGGGCTTCTCCGTCATGACGTCGCACCCCAGTTCCATGGCGCGGCAGAGATAGTGATCGTGCAGATAGTCCGGCGTGGTGACGATGACGCAATCCGGCTTCTCCACCCGGATCATGCGCTCGAAATCGTCGGCGCCGTAGCCATTCAGTTCACGGCCGTGGTCTTGCCGGACTTCGCTCAGCGCCAGGCGCAACCGGCCTGGATTCACATCGCAGAGGGCCACCAGGTCGGACGTGTCACGGAAGGTCTTGAGCGCCGCTTCCCGGAACATCTTGTGCCGACCGCCCAAACCAATCTGCACATAGCGCCTGCGCTGCGACATGAAAAGCTCCCGTCTGATAGGTAACGATCGAGGGCGGGAAGACTAGTACAGGGGGGGCACAGGCTCAAGCGGATACGAACACGGCGGCCCGGAGCGACGCCACCGCCGCTCACCCACGGCACCATCATCGCGTGGGTTCCACCGGCGGCTGGCCGCCGGAAGGCTTGACGATCCCCTCACGCTCCTGGAACCGATTGAACGTGTCCGCCAGATCGTGGAAGAAATCGTCCTTGCGGAATTTGATCAGTCGCGGGGTTTGCGCACCGGAGCCCAAGCCGTCCAGGTAGTTCTTGAGGTGATAGACCGGGCCACCGATACGGTGGGAAATCAGAACGCCGGCCAGGCACAGCATGGAAAAACTCAGGAAGGTGAACAGGCTCAACTGCACGTCCAGCGTGGCTTCCTGTTCATAGACAATGACCTGCAGGTCTCGATGAGCCGTCATGGGAAGCGGCATGCGCAGCGCTTCGGCGGCCAGGCGCTGAAAGGCATGCTTGCTGACGTAGACATTGACCAGTGCATAGAGCAACGCCAACACGGCAAAAAACAAGATGATGCGCAGCTGGGTCCCGGGCAGGCTCATGACGTTGCGCCGGCGATTTCGTCCCGAATAGTCCTTCATGCCGCGTCCTCCTTAATACTGGACCACGAAAATGCAGCCGTTCGTCTGAGCCCGGAAAAGACCGGTGGCCAGGTCACCGTCGTCACAGCGCGCATCGATGACCTGCAGTTCCTCCGTCGTCCGCGCCGGCTGGTACACGGCCAGGCCCGCGTAGCAAACTCCGTGCACCAGTTGCCCGCGGGCGGGTGCGCGCTCCCAATCCCACTGGCCGCCAATGTCCGTCGGCCCTGCCCAGTCGAAACGGTTCGGCAGGGCATTGGTGACCGAAGGGGGGGGCACCCCCGGCGGAACGTCCGGGGGAAAATCACCCTGCTCAAACGCGCTGTAGTCAAAGACCGAACCCGTCAGCACGCGGAGGCTGTTGATGAACGCGGTATCCTGTGACCGACGCCGGGCTTCCCGCACGAAGGGAATGGCGATCACCACGAGAATGCCAATGATCGTCACCACGATCATGATCTCGACGACAGTCATCCCCGACTTGCTCGACAACGGTCCGCCTCTCGTGATCGGCATGCCCATCTCCCCCACCTTGCCAGACACATCTCCGCCCTCTGCAAGCCACAACCCGCTGACTCGAATAAACCACGGGGCTCACTCCGGAGTCGACAACAAAATGTGGGGGACTTAGAGTGCGGGCGTCATTCGAATGAGAGGAAGGCCCCATGCCCACCGTTACCAAAATCACGTTTGATGGCGTCGATGCACTGGAACTTCGCACCCCCGCGTTAAGGCTTGTGGCGGTCACGGCTTGGGGCCCGCGCATTGCGTTCTTGGGGCGACCCGATGATGCAAATCTGCTCCTGTGGAAACCTCGGCAGTATCAGCGTGGGGAGTGGGATCTGCGCGGGGGCCATCGCGTCTGGGTGACGCGTCCCGGCGCCGACGAGTGCGAAGACACCTACGCCGCGGACAACGCCCCCTGCGATGTCGAACTCCTGGCCGACGGCTTTCGCGTCACGGGTGGCGTAAATCCGGCGAATCGCACGCGGCGCGGCTTCGCCGTTACCCGCATCAGCGATCATGCGGTTCGCATCGATAACTTCGTCACGAACGCGGGCGACTTGCTCTACAGCGGCGGGGTGTGGGCGTTGACCTGCACACTGCCTGGCCGCGGGACCCAGTACGGCATTCCCATCGGAGACGGAACGGAGTGGGATGCCTTCACGCAAGTCATGTTCCGGCGCTGGGCTGGCCATGGCGCGGGCGGCTATGCGGACCCGCAATTCGAAGTGCGCAAGGACGTGCTCGCCATCCTGCCCCAGGGACAGGAGAACAAGCGCATGATCCAATCCCATCACGGGATCATCGCCATGACAGATTCGGCGCGCAAACTGACCTTTGCCAAGCGCACCCCGTGGCTGAACGGACGGGTGTATCCACTCAACACCAACCTGGCCCTCTACATCGGCCCGCAGAACTTCATGGTGGAAATGGAAAGCATGGGTCCGGAGCAGACCCTGCGCCCGGGGGAAACCCTGCATCATGTGGAAACCTGGGTGCTGCGCGAAGGCGCCGTCGCGCTCGACTCCGCCCATGCCCTGGTCGATCTCTTCGCCTGACGTCCCGTCAGCAACAAGCCCGCAACTCTCGACCACCGGCCTGCCGGTGGTCGTTTGTTTTCACACCACCTCCCAGGCTGTCTTCGAGGAAAACGATCTCCGTGGCATGTTCCCGAGGCGGTGGCGAAACAGAGGCGCAACGCACGCACGCCGGCCAACCGCGGCTACGGATCAGGCCGCACTTCTAGCCGGTAATAGCGCCTGCGGCCAGGGGTGTCGTCGCCAATGGTCATGGCCCCCCCCTGGCCCAACACGCTGCCCCCAGGCGCCCATCCATCCAGAAGATTGGTCGAGACCAGCAGCCGATATAACCGTCCCGACACCGACTCGAAAACCACGGTCGGCGCACCCGGCATCGCCAGTGCGTCCACCCGCAAGGTGTCCAACGCATCCCACGGATCCGTTCCCGCCACGTACTCCCCCCCATTGGAAAGTCCGTCACCGTCGTCGTCACCATCAGGTACGGCATTGGTCACGCCGTGGTAGTGAATCGCCTCCCACCAGTCCTGAAGCCCGTCCCCATCTGCGTCGCCGTTACCCCCTTTGACTGCCCCCCGCACTTCCACATCATCGATCTGCCACCACAGCTCACCCAGGGCATGGTGGTAGACGAACCTCACCCGTACATTCGCCTGCCCGGCCGCCAGCGGCGTGAGATCCACATTCGTCATCACAGGCCCGCGGCACTCCGCTCCCGACAGCCGTGTTGCCAGCTGCCATGGCCCCGCCATGCCCTGCGTACTCACCTCTACATCCGCCTGCTCGTCTTCGGAGAACCGATACCAGTTAAAGTCCTGCCGGTACACCAGCTCTACCGTCTCAAACACGGTCAAATCAAGCGCCGGCAATCGCAGTTCCGTTTCCATATTCACCGGACCGAAGTAGGCACTGTCGGCAATGGCAAACCCGCCCCCGCCGCCCGTCTGGTTCGTCCGGCCGCCAGGATCATCGAAGCGCCACACGGCCGCCGGTTCCCCGGAGCCCAGCACCGCCCACCCGGGAGGCAAACCGCTTTCGAAATGCTCACGCACGCGTGGCACGATGACCGCGTCATCATCACGGATGTGGATGACGGCCTCGACGGGGACGGCCAGTTGCAGGGGAGACGTCGGGTTTGAAAGGCCGATCAGTATCGTATGCTCCGGTTCCGTCAACGCATCATCCACGAGGTCAACATGGAACGATGCGGTGCTCTCACCATCAGCAAAGACGAGCGTCCCATTGGTCGGCGTGTAATCCACCCCGGGCGCCGCACTGCCACCGGCCGTTGCAAAGTCCACCGCCACCACGCCTTGGGTTCCACCTGTGCGCAAGACCGTCACGGGCACCGAGCCGCTGGACTCTCCCGCCCAGATCACGTCCCCAGACAGGCGCGCACGCTGCACGGACGGCCCCGCCCGCAGATGGCCTCGCACCCTGACGTCATCGATCTGACACCACCAATCGCTGCGGGCGTTGAAGTAGCGAAAGCGCAGCATGGCCGACGGCGCCCCGGCGGCGCCCGAGATATCCAGCGTCACCGTGCGCGGCCCGCGCATGGATGCCCCCGTCGCCGACACCAGGCTTAGCCACGGACCGGCCGCGCCATTCGTACTCAGATCCACCGCGCCCGTCTCGTCTGGCGCCACGAACCAGTAACGGAAATCGAGCTTGCACTCGAGGCTGACGGAGTCGAAGTTGGAGAAGTCCAGGGGCGGCGTACGCAGCTCGGTGTCCACGTCAACCCCGGCCGAATAGTCGCTGTCCGCGATGGCAAATCCATTGCTTCCGCCCGTCAAGTTCCCGCGTTGCCCCGGGTCATCGAATCGCCACACGGCTGACGGATCCGCATTCGCGACCACCGACCATCCGGGCGGCAGCCCGGCCTCGAAGTCCTCCGACATGACATCCACCACCAGGTCGTTCGCGGCGATGGTCACCATCGCCGTCGATCCCGGTCCCAGGACCGCGCCGCCCGCCACCCCCGACAGCCGCAGGGCGAACCTCTCGTCCGGTTCGGGCCCCGCATCATCCAGGACTGGCACTGGAATCAACCGGCGCACTTCGCCGCTCATGAACACAAGCGTGCCCACCGTGTTCGAGAAGTCACTGCCCGCCTCGGCCGTGCCGTTGCTCGTGGAATAGTTCACGCTGACGTCACCGTCGGTGCCGTACCGGCGCACGACCGCCACCGTCGCGCTGCCCACGTCCTCGGGCACCCGGTAGGACGCCGCCTCGAATTCGATGGTGCCCGGACCATCCTCATCGGCAATGGTCACGACGGCCTGCGTGGTGGCCCCCAGAAGCGCACCCGTCGCGCCCGATATCCACACCGTAAACGACTCGTCTGATTCATCGAGCGCATCGTTCACGATCGGGATGTTCACCGTACGAGCCACCACGCCCGGTCCGAAGATCACCGTCAGGTTCGTGCCCGCGAAGTCGGCGGGGCTCTGCGCCGTGCCGGCCACGGTCGTGAGATGCGCCATCACCGTGCCCGACACCCCACCCCGACGCTGAACCGTAACCGCGGCGGTCCCCTCGCTCTCCGCCACGGAATACGTCACGTGCCCCAGGCCCAGGCGCTGGTTCACGCCAGACATGCTCGCCGCTCCCCGCAGGACCAGGGCGTATGGCTGTGGTCCCGCCGGGACGTCGGTGCCTTCTATCCGCACCGTGTACAGTCCCGGCGCCGGAGCCTCGACATCGATCCCTTCCACATTATTCAGGTGGTCGGCACCGCTCAGCCCGTTAGGCCTGTTCGTCACGCCTGACGGACTCACGAGGACCAGGTCGAGATCATTCACCAGCGCACGGGCCCCGCCGGCAAATCCCGGATAGTCGCTGTAGGCCAGCGTCAGGGTGAGGCGGTTCGTCGCGCTGACGGTTATCTGGTACCGATTCGTCTCACCCGTGTCCACGCTCTCCCAGTCGACAAAGCGAAGTTGCACGGGCAACGACGGAAACAGGCTCTGCTCGACATCGACAGCGCCCCAGCCGGAAATCGCGTTAGGCCGTGCCCCCGTCGGCAACTCCTGCGCGGGCCCGGCGCCGTATTGCCCGACCCCCAGACTGCGCGCCCCGTTCAGCAGCGTCGCCTTGATCAGCGCGGCGGAGGGGGGCAGATTCGTCAGCCCCGCCACGTCGGTGAAATACTGCCGCACGAGCGTCGCGGCACCGGCCGTCAGTGGCGTTGCCATGCTCGTGCCGCCGCTGAAGACGTAGTTCGTGTTTCCCGGCACAATCCCCCACTCCACGCTGGCGGACGGATGTCGCGAACGCGCCGAGATGATGTCCGTTCCCGGCGCCACCAGGTCCGGCTTGATGCGCCCGTCATCCGTGGGGCCACGGCTGGAGTAAGCCGCCATGCCTCGCCCCCCGCCGGGCGGACTGGCCGAAATGAAATCGTTGCTGATCGGAGCCGCGGGATAATCCGTCCCCCACGCGCTGCCGTAGGTGCGGGACGTGTATCCCCCCGTCCCCGGCTGCCGCCCGCTTTCGGTGGCACCGACGCAAAGCAGGTTCTTGGCCGTCGCGGGTGAGCCCATGGAATCGAGGTCAATCACGCCGTTGGCATCCGCATCGATGCCATCGTTGCCCGCGGCGAAGACCAGCAGCATGTCCGGGTGTTGCCACATGTAGGTATCGCACTGCACCGCCTCCGTGTCATAGCGACCGCCCACCGCGGCCCCCCAGCTGTCGGAGTGAATGCGGGCGCCATTGGTGTAGGCCTCGTGAAACAGGTCGTGAAGGTCGGTCGGAATGCCGGTGAGCAGCCCCAGCTTGTCGATGACCGACTGGTGCACCAGCCTGGCGCCGAAGGCGACCCCGCGGTACTGCCCCCCGCTGGCCGCCCCGGAACCGAGAATTGACCCCGCCGTGTGAGTCCCGTGCCCGTCCGGGTCGTCCCACTTTCCGCCACGCCCCAACAGCCCTCGACTCAGCCCCGTGGCATACACGATCTTGCCGGCGAAGTCCGGATGGATGCCATTGGTAGACCCGATATCCAGCCCCGTATCCGTGTGCCCGACGATCTGCCCCTGGCCCGTCAGCCCATGTTGCAGCCACACATTCGTGACGTTCATGCTCCCGCCGCCCGCCGCCACATCGTTCCAGAGGCGTGGCGGCAGAAAGCGTTCCATCCACGTCACGGCGCCCAACGCCGCCAGTTCACCGATAAAGCGGGCCGGCACGCGCGCCCGCACGATGCCGCCCGGCCCGTCCAACGCCGTTCCCAGCACCGTTCCACCGCTTTTGAGAACCCCATCCGCGATATCCGCGACCGCCGCCGCCGCAACCTGAATGGTGACCTCAACGCCCGCGGTGGATGCCGTGGCGCTGGCCGCCGGGCCGGCGATCAAGGCGGCCAGCGCGGGCTCCAGCTTGTAGGCTGCGCGCCATTCGCCCACCCAGTTCACCCCCGCCACGGCGCCCACTCGCTCCAACGCCAGGGGATCCAGCGCCACCAGGCAGGCGTGCTTGGGAATGAAACCGAGGAACCGGCCCCCGCCCGCCTCGATGGCGTCGCGCTGCGCCGGACTCATCGTGCCTGCAAACTGGATCAGAAACGGGAGGGCGCCCCCCGCGTCGGGCTGCTGGGGAATCGCCGCGAACAGGGACGCCGCCTGCTGCCGTATCTGCATCGCGGACCAGCCCTCGGCTCCGGCCTGCGTGTCCACCACACGGCCCACCAGTTCAATGCGCGCCGCCGCCGAAGGCGCGGCATACGCGACCAGGCACGCGCCGCCGCCCAGTCCCGCCGACAGAAGCCCCAGCACCATGGTTCGCCGCATCCGTCCCCTCCGTGGCGATCATTCTACCCGCCAGCCACTGCCGCGGCCAGCGGGAAGGCGCCCCGAGCCATCCAGCCTCCGCTTTTTGCCGTTGACCGCCGCGCTGACGGCGATTATAGCACTGAGGGCAACACGCGAGTTCAGGAGGATCGGTCCATGCGCGGCAACAGCCAGTTAGATGCCTTCATGTCCGGATATGCCCACGAGGGCTTGACTTACGACGATGTCTCGATCGTCACCCAGTACGCGGATTTCCTGCCCGATGCGGCTGACATCGCCACCCGGCTGACCTCCCGCATTCGCCTGAATCTACCCCTCGTCAGCGCCGCCATGGACACCGTCACGGAGTCGCGCCTCGCCATCAGCATGGCGATGCTCGGGGGCATCGGCGTCATCCACAAGAATCTGTCCATCAAGGCGCAGGCCAAGCAGGTCGCCGCCGTGAAGCACCATCTCAACGGACTGATCCACGATCCCATCGTCTTCCGCATCTCCGATACGCTCGCGACCGTGCGGGAGGCAAAGGAGCGGCGCGGGTTCACCTTCAGCGGCTTTCCCATTCTCGACGAGCGCGATGTGGTCGTCGGCATCCTGACTTCGCGCGACATCCGGTTTTCCCGCAACCCCAACGCGGCGGTGCGCGACGTCATGTCGCGCACGCTGATTACGGCGCCGCCAGGCACGACCCTTCAGCAGGCCTATGACCGCATGATGAAGGAACGCATCGGGAAGCTGCCCATCGTGCGCGACGGCAAGCTGGCCGGGCTGTACAGCTTCACCGACGTCAAGGCCCTCGTCGAAAACGAGAACCCGGTGATCAATCGTGACGACCAGTACCGGCTGCGTGCCGCGGCAGCCGTGGGGCCCACGGACCAGGAGCGCGTGGCGGCCCTGAGCGATGAGCACGTGGATGTGATCGTCGTCGACAGCGCCCATGGGCACAGCAAGGGCATCCTGGACATGGTGGCCTGGATCAGCCAGCACTACCCCCACATCGACATCATCGCCGGCAATGTGGCGACCGCGGAAGGTGCGCTGGCCTTGCGGGACAAGGGGGCGCATGCCGTCAAGGTGGGCATCGGGCCCGGGTCCATCTGCACCACCCGGGTCGTCTGCGGCGTTGGCGTGCCGCAAGTCTCCGCCGTTTATGCCTGCGCCAAGGCCCTCGACGGCAGCGTGCCGGTCATTGCCGATGGCGGCGTGCGCCACTCCGGCGACGTGCCCAAGGCCTTGGTCGCCGGCGCCGATGCCGTCATGCTCGGCTCCGTCCTCGCCGGCACCGAGGAAAGCCCTGGCGAGAAGATCATCCATCAGGGGCGCCAGTACGTCGTCTACCGAGGGATGGGCAGCATCGCTGCCATGAAGGAAGCCGCGGGAAGTCGCGAACGCTATGGCCAGTCCGACGTCAATGAGGACCAGCTGGTCCCCCAAGGCGTGGAAGGTATCGTGCCCTACGCCGGGCCCCTGAATAAAGTGGTCACCCAGTACGCTGGCGGCCTGCGCTCGTCGCTGGGCTACAGCGGCTGCCGAACCATCCCGGATCTGCAGGCCCGCGGACGCTTCGTGCGCGTCTCCATGGCCGGGCTCGCCGAAGCGCACGCCCACGACGTCAAGATCATGCGCGAGGCGCCGAACTACCGCACCTGACGGCGGCGCCCGCGCGGCGGCGTCAGAAGACGCCAAAGAAAATGCTGCTGAACGTGACCACCGGCGTGGACTCGCGCATGTCGTCCACCGTGGCGCGCACTTCCGTGATGATTTCGCTGACTTGCTTGCCGAGTTCCTTGTCGGTGATCAGCTTGCCCAGCACGCCATCGCCATGCTCGAGGCTGGCGGTCACGTTCTTCAGCGACTTCATGGTGGCGGCCAGGTCGTCGTAGACCGGGTCGTCCTTCGCCATCAGCTTGCCCAGTGTTCCTTCGCCCGCATCCAGCCGCGCCGTGATGTTCTTGAGCGATTCCCCGGTGGCAGACAAATCGCGGTAGAGCTTGTCGTCCTCGGAAAGCAATTTGCCCAGGGTGCCCTGGCCCGACTCCACGCGCGTCGTGATCTTGCGGATGGATTCCGCAGCGCTCGCCACGTCACGGTACAACTGGTCATCCGTCGACAGCAGTTTGCCCAGGGTGCCCTGACCGGCCTCCAGCCGGTCCGTGATGGTGCGTATGTTCTTCAGCGTGGCGGCGAGGTTATCCACCATGCCCCCCTCCACCATCCCGCGCTTGAGGGCGCTCACCACCTCCGACGCGTCCGCGATCAAATCGCTCGCTTCCTCGCCCTGGAGGAATTCAATCACCGGCAGCGCGGCGTTGGTCTCAGGTCCCTCGTTGATCTCCAGGTAATGACCGCCCAGCACGGAGGTCGGCACAATCCGCGCCCGATAGCCCTCGTGCAGAGTCAGCTCCTGATCCAGCGCCACGCTGACGTGGACCGCGTTCGTCGCGAGCACCAGCTGCCGCACTTTTCCAAGAGGCATCCCTCGCACCACGACGCTGTCGCCCTCGCGCAGGCCCTGGATGTTGCGAAACGCCACTTCGTACGTGTGCTTGGGGGTAAACCACGACTCACGGGACAGAATGATGGTGAAGTACCCGACCCCCAGAAAGACCACGAGCAGAAACGTCCCGACGATGATCTCCGCCTTCAACTGCCTGGCAATCCAGTCCTGCTTCATGCCCGTTGTTTCCTTTCCCAGGAACCCGCCTTGGTAATATATTGCGCTTCCAGAAAACCCTGCACATCTTCCTGCTCAGATTTCACGAAGGTGGCGGGATCCGAGAGTTCCACGATCTTACCGCCAAACAGCATCGCGATCCGGCTGCCAATGGACAGGGCGCTGTGCAGGTCGTGCGTCACGACCACGCTGGTCACGCCCAGTTTTTCCCTCAACTCGTCGATCAGCTTGTCGATCGTGCGCGACGTGACCGGGTCTAGACCCGAGGTCGGCTCGTCATATAGCACGATCTCCGGATCCCGGATGATGGCGCGCGCCAGCCCGGCCCGCTTGCGCATGCCGCCCGAAATCTCGTCCGGATACTTTTCGCCGTCCTTTTCGAGGCCGACCATCGCCAGGGACGCCGCCACCTTGTCGCTGATCTCGTCGTTCGTCAGGGTCGTCTTCTCGATGAGCGGCAGCGCAATATTCTCGGCGACGGTCATCCACGCCAGCATGGCGCCGCCCTGAAACAGGTAGCCAAAGCGGTTGCGCACCTGTTCAAGCTCGGCGCGGCTCGTGTTCACGATGCTGGCACCGCCCACGGAGACGTCGCCCGAATCCGGGGTCAGCAAGCGAACCATGTGCTTCAGGCTCACGCTTTTCCCCGCGCCGGAGGGCCCCACGATGACGAAGGTCTCGCCCTTCTTCACTTCGAAGCTGATCCGGTCCAGCACGGTGCGCCCGCCCAGAACCTTGGTGACTTGGTCAAATCGAATCATGACACGTAAAGTAACCGGGTGACGAAGTAGCCGACCACGAGGATGAGCAGGAACGACACGATCACCGACCGCCGCGTGGACTGGCCCACACCCACGGCGCCCTGCTCGGTGGCAAAGCCCTCATGGCAGGCCACGATCGTGATGATCACGCCGAAAAGAAATGCCTTCAACAACCCCACATAGAGGTCCTTGATCTCGGCGTTGCGGGTCCCGTTGTCGATGTAGGCGGCCCACGCCACACCCAGTTGCGTGGCCCCGACGATGCCGCCGCCGAGCACGCCCATCATGCACGTGTAGAACGAGAGCAGCGGCGTCATGATCGCCATCGCCACCAGCCGCGGCATCACGAGGAAGCGCACCGGATCAATCGACATGATCTCCAGCGCGGCGATTTCCTCCGACACCGCCATCGTGCCGAGCTGGGCCGCGATGGCCGAGCCCACGCAAGCCGCCAGGATCAGGCCCGTCATGAAGGGCCCCATTTCCCGCAGCATGGACACCATGACGGCCCCGCCGATGTAGACCTCCTGGTTGTAGTCGCGCAGCGCCAGACCGGTCTGCAGCGCCAGGATCATGCCAGTGAACACGGCCACAACCGTCACGACCCCCAGGCTCTTGATCCCCGCCACGTACATCTGGTTGACGACTTCGCGACGGGCGCGCTTCGTGAATACGTAGCGCACATTCCAGACGGCATCAGCCAGCAGCAAACCGCCCTGCCCCAGTTCGCGGCAGAAGAACAGTAGATGCCGCCCCAGCCGCCCGGCAAAGTTCCTTGGTGGCGGATAGTATTCGGGCTCGCGCGTTATCACGTCTCAGTGTCCCTCTGGCCGGTCGTCGGCCGCGGTGGCGGGCGGTTCGCTGCCCGCACGGGCTGGGTTCGACTCCCAGGAAAGCCAGTATAGTAGGCGGACGCGCTTTTTCAACCCTTTGCGTTCGCTGGCATACAGGCCGCCCAGCACGGACCAGCGCCGGTACTCGGCCGGGTCCCCCGCCCGGGCGCTGGCAAACAGCGGGAACAGCGCCGCACGGCGACTGCCATCTGCGCCCGCGGTGCGCCGCCAAAGCCCCCACAGCAGCTCCTCCTCGCGCGCCGCGCCCTCGCGCTGGACCCGGTAGAAGGTCCAGATGGGCGCCCAGTTGCGCTCGATCGCGGGGGACTGCTTGAGCGGCCAGAGCGCGAGCGTGCCGAACAGGCTCGTGTCGCCGTCGCGGCGGTACGTGAACAGCGGCCACAGCTTGACGTAGCGCGCACGCACCGTCCCCGGCGCGACGGCCACCGCCGGCGCGGGCGATGTGCTCGCCGGTGCGGGCAGCAGCAGCGCGGACAGCAAGCCGCCCGCGGCGGCCGAAGGCCGGTTGGTAGGCGTCCGAAGCGAGTCGTAATAGAAGAACGGCAGCACCCGCCCCTGCCGGTACTCACCATCCGCGCGCTCCAACCGGTCGAACCGCGAAATCGGCCAGAGCACGTAGGTGCGGTGGATGTGCTTGTCGGATCGCGTCCCCCACAGCGGCCAGACATTCACCTTGCGAACGGTCTTCCCGCGCGTGTAGTGCACAATCGGCCAGGGGAGATTGGCCTGCGTCGTGTCCTCGCTCTTGGACCAGCGGAAGAATGGCGGCAGGAACATCCAGCCGTTCTGGCGGGTCGTGCGCACATGCCCGAAAAGCGGGAACAGGATAAATCCGGAGCCCTTTTCCTTCGGATACTCATACTGGACGGAGGTCCAGATGGGCCACAGCACGAACCGCTTGCTCAGGCGGCCCTCGTCGGTGTAATGGCCGTAGAGCGGAAATACGCGATAGCCGTGCTCGGTGTCTCCCTTCGACCACGACACGATCGGCCACACGATGTGGTGACTCTCCAGGTCCTTCGTCACGGCGTGGGCATAGATCGGCCAGAGCACGAACGAGATGCGGTCGCGCCCGAGGAATTCGCGAAGGTTGCCGCCCACGGGGAACAGGGCATGATACCGCTCCCCCTCCCGGTCCCGCCCCGAAAACGCGATGGGAACCACCCAGAAGCGGTAGCGGGAAAGCGGATCGTCGCGATCCCAATCGATGCCGTAGCCAAGCAGAAAGTGCCACTCGCGCTCGGTCCGCGTGTTCCTGATGTGGCCCACGGGCCAGAGGAGGTCGCGGTTGGTGCGCTCGCGCGCGGGGTCGGTGACGACGCTGTAGAAGGGACGCACGGCGCCAAAGGTCATGCCGTTCGTCGAAGCCTGGGATTCGTAGAGCGGACCGGCGGCCCGCACCCGCCCTTCGCCATGCAGCGTGCGATCGCCCGAAGCCACGAACCCTGCGTCCCACGCGGGCACCGCGGCGGGGCGGTCGACGGTGCGCGGCACGCTCGCGCAGCCCGACACCAGCACAAGCAGGAGCGGGAGCGCAAGCAGACGGAAGACCACGGCGTCAGTAACCGCGGACATGCTGCCGGAAGTAGGAGCGGATATCCTCATCGACATTGAAAATCTGTGCAATGAGCGCGGTGCGCACCCACATGCCATTGCGCATCTGGCGCCAGTACATCGCCCGCGGGTCGCGGTCGATGCTTTCGGGAATCTCTTCCCGTCTCGGCAGCGGGTGCATGATGACCGCCGTCGGTTTCATGCGCTTCAAATCGTCCGGCCGCAGGTGGAACTTGGACACGTCCACGCGCGCGCTTTGACCGGTCTCTGTATCCCACTCGTCCTGCACGCGCGTCATGTACACGGCATCCGCATCCGGCAGCGCCGCTTCGAAATCCGCGCTGACATCGAAACGCACCCCGCGGCTGCGCAGCAGTTCAATGATGTCCGGACCGATCTGGAACGAGTCCGGCGCGACAAAGCCGATCGACACATCCTTGTAGTTCGTCAGCAGCGTCGCCAGCGAACGCACGGTCCGGCCGCGGGCCAAGTCGCCCACGAACACGATGCGCTTCCCATCGATGCCGCCGCGCGTCTCGAAGCTGCGCTGCAGGGTGTAGATGTCCAGCACGGCCTGCGTGGGATGCTGGTCGTGCCCGGACCCGGCGTTGATGATCGGGATGGGCCGCTCGGACTGCGACAGCACCCACGCCATCCGTTCCGCCAGGCCACGCTCCTTGGAGCGCATGATGATGAGATCGAAATAGGAACTGAAGGTGCGGACGGAGTCCTCCCGCGACTCGCCCTTGATCTCGCTGGAGGTGGCCGTGTCCCGCACTTCGCCGGTCTTCAGCCCCAGGATCAGGCAGGCGGCCTGGTGCGAGAGAAACGTGCGCGTACTGGGCTGCGTGAAATACAGCATGGCCCGCTTGTGGGAAAGCACATTGCCGAGAAAGTCGGCACCCGCGCGGATTTTCGCCGTGCGCCGTATCTCGGTCGCCAGCGCACACAGGTTGTCCAGTTCCGCTCGCCGGAACTGCTGTGGAATCAGGACGTGCTGCGGCCGCCCATTGTCCATCAAATAGGGCGCCTTGGCTTCTGCATCCAGTTCCTGGTATTGCTCCCAACTCAGGCTGCGCAGTCTCATGTGGAACTCCTTTGCCCTTCACCCCCGGAAAGCGACGCGACGAAAATGGCCTTCATGGTGTGCATCCGGTTCTCGGCCAGGTCAAACACCCGGGAGAACGGCGCCTCAAAAACATCATCCGTGACCTCCAACGCCCCCGTGTCGTGCGATGCATCGGTTTCGGCGTTGTGAAAGGCCGGCAGGCAGTGGAGAAAAATCACGCGCCCGTTCTCGAGGTTGCCCGTGCGCCGGACCAGCTCCATGTTCACTTGATAAGGGCGCAGCAGCCTCAGCCGCTCGTCCTGCTGGTCTTCCTCACCCATGGACACCCACACGTCCGTGTAGATCACGTTGGCGCCGCGCACCGCCTCCGCCGGATCGTGCGCGATCTGCACCCGGCACCCGTTGCGACGGGCAATGGCCTCGCCCCGCGCGACGAGCGCTGCCGGCGGCGTCAGTTCCACAGGCGTGCAGTTCACGAACTCAATGCCCGCCTGCGCGCACCCCACCATCAACGAACTCGCCACGTTGTTCCGGCCGTCGCCAACGTAAACCAGTTTGAGGCCCTTGCAGTGGCCGAAGGCCTCCTGCACGGTGAACACATCCGCCAGCGACTGGGTCGGGTGCTCCGTGTCGGTCAACCCGTTCCAGACCGGCACTCCGGAATGGCGCGCCAGCAGTTCCACGGTTTCCTGGCGGTACCCGCGGAAGAGGATGCCATCGAACATCCGCCCGAGGACCCGGGCCGTATCCGCCGTGGACTCTTTCTTGCCGAGGTGAATTTCCCGGGCCGACAAGTACTCGGTACGACCGCCTTCGTCGAAGGTCGCCACGCTGGCCGCACAGCGAGTCCGTGTCGACAGCTTCTCGAACACCAGCGCCACTTGCTTGCCAGCCAGCAGTCGCCCCTGCTCACCGCTCTGCTTCTTCGCCTTCAGCCGCCCAGCCAGGGCCAGCAGCGCCAGAAACTCGGCATCCGAGAGATCGTAGGGCGTCAGCAGACTGCGCCCCTTCATGTTTTTCAGGATGTCTTGCATGCGCGATGACGGTCCTCACACGGCTGTCGCCATGTGCGTTCGCATGCTACGTCCGTCCGTGAAGACGGTCCAGCCAAAAGGAAACGACAAAAGACGGCAGGCTGGCACCGCCTGGCGGCCGACCATTTGGCCCCGGCTGGTGCAGCCCGCGCTCACCGCACGGGCCCACCGTGTCGCGCGCACGGGGCAACACCCATGCCAGGCCATCCCGGGCCAACGGGTCAATCCAGCTGCCCATCCGCCAACCGAACCGGCAGCGGCGCAGGGCGGGCGCAGGAACTGGTCAGGACGATGTGATGGCCACGATCCGAAGACTCGTGCAGGGCCGACATGATGTCGAGCACGTGAAACGCCAGCTCGCCCGAGGCACGGTGCGGCCGGCCCGTGCGGATGGCGGCGGCCATGTCAGCCGGCCCCACCCCGCGCCAGTTCTCGAGATAGCCATGGGTCGGCGGCGCCGGGGACCAGTCCGATTCCCCCGCCTTGCGAATCTCAACCGGCCCGCCAAATCCGTTCGGATCCGGCACATTCAGCGTGCCCTCCGTGCCGTGCACTTCGATGTTGCGCAGATTGGAACCGCCTCGCAGATCGAAGGTCATGATCAGTGTGCCAATCGCACCATTGACGAACTCGAGCGTGCCGGCCACGTGGGTCGGAACCTCGACGCGAATGCGCGTGCCCTTCTTCGGTTCGCTGGAGATCACGCGTTCAGGAAACGTCATGCGCGTGCACGACGCAACGCGCTTGACCGGCCCGAGCAAACTCACCAGTGCGGTCAGATAGTACGGGCCCATGTCAAAGAGCGGTCCGCCACCGGGCTTGTAGTAGAACTCGGGGTCAGGATGCCAATGCTCGTGTCCCCGGCTCATCATGAAAGCCGTGCAGGCCACGGGCGCCCCAATGGCGCCGTCATCCATCAGCTTGCGGCAGGTCTGGAACGCCCCCCCCAGGAACGTGTCCGGCGCATTCCCCACGCGCACCCCCCGGGCCTTGGCGCGCGCCAGGAGCGCGGCCCCCTCGTCACGCGTGGTCGTCAACGGCTTCTCGGAGTACACATGCTTTCCGGCATCAATGGCCTGGCATGCCACCGCATAGTGGGCGCCGGGAATCGTGAGATTCACCACCAGCCCGATCTCCGGGTCCGCCAGCAGTTCCGCCACGCGCATGGCCCGGGCGCCGGGGACCGTCTCCGCCCGCTTGCGCGCACGCTCCAGGTCAAGGTCCGCACAGCCTCTGACCCGCACTCCGGGAAACTTCTTCCCCAAATTCTCCAGGTAGATTCCGCTGATATTCCCGCAGCCGATGATGCCAATGCTGGTTGGTTGCATAAAGTGATCCGGTTCGTCCCCTTTCAGGAGTCGGTCTCAACGCGTCGAAAAGACAGCCATGCCTCACACATACGTGGGCTTGAGTGCCCGTCCAAGGCGCGCGCTCTGACAGGCCAGGTCCAGAATGTGAATCGGCCGGCGCGACCACTCCGGCGTGATCACGAGCGCCTCGCCTTTCGTCAGGTGATCCGCGACGTTCTGATACAGGCGCCAGCCTTCGCTCTTCGGATTCGGCACGCGGCGCGTGACCATCTCCGCCCCCTTGGCGGTGGTCACCTCGCAGCCTTGCCAATCGATGACCATCGTGCCACGCGTCCCGACCACCTTCATCATCTGCGTCACGGGGCGCGCATCGAGCTGCGTCATCGTCATGGTTGCCCAGGCGCCGCTCTTGAAGCGGATCGCGACGTAGGCGTCATCCTCGTTCGTGTCGTCCTTCCAGCGGGTGCGCGGCGCCCACACGCCGGACCACGAGTGGCCCGAGACTTCGCGGATATCCGAGCCCACCATCTGCAGCGTGTATTCCAGCAGGTGCACGCCCCAGTCGTAAAGAATGCCGCCGGAAATCGTGCGGCTCGTGCGCCACCAGTCGCCGGGCTGACCCCAGCTGCCCCAGTTGATATTGACGCGCACAACATCACCGATGGCCCCGGCGCGCAGCAGGCTCATGGCCCCCAGAATGTGCCCGTCCCAGTGGCGGTTATGATAGGTCGACAGCACGACCTTCTGGCGCCGCGCTGCGCGGATCATGGCATCGCACTCGGCCGTGGTGATCGCGAGCGGCTTCTCGCTCACCACATGACGGCCCGCGTTCAGGCACTGCAGGGCAAGCTTGGCATGCGTGTTGTGCGGCGTGATGATCGCCAGCAGGTTCACGTCGGATCGCTTGAGCATCGCGGCCACCGTGCCATACGTCTCGATGCCCGGAAAATCCGTTTCAGCCACCTTCAGGCGCGACGCATCAATCTCCACCACCGCCGTGGGCGTCATGCCCGCCTGCCGCATCTCCTTGAGATGCACGCAGCCCATGTTGTATGCGCCGCCATAGCCGATAACGCCGACCTTGATGTCGCTCGCCTTCTTGAATCGCTTCATGATTGATGCGTCTCCTTACGATTTGAACTCCGCCGTCACCGGCTGACGTGCCGCCCAGAGAATGCCCCGCTTCTGAAGTTCCGTGGCCTCCGGCACATCGAAATCCTTGGCCACATGCCCGAGCGACGAGTAGAACACCCGGCCCTTGCCCCACCGACGCTTCCAGACCACGGGCATGACCGTGCCCTTGATCCAGGTGTACCCCTGGTGCCGTCCGCTGAAGGTCGTGGTGGCCAGGACTTCGTTCCCCGGATCCGTGTGCATGTAGTACTGCTCCGACTGC
Organism: Lentisphaerota bacterium; assembly: GCA_021413965.1. Taxonomy (GTDB): domain Bacteria; phylum Verrucomicrobiota; class Kiritimatiellia; order UBA8416; family JAIOPI01; genus JAIOPI01. Next base: position 100,442 of record JAIOPI010000013.1, read on the forward strand.
ATGCGAAAATCCTTCAGGCCCTTCGTGATCGGGTCCCGCTTGTCCTGAATGTTGACCGTGTACTTGATGATGCCGCCCGGGTGCGCCACCCACTGACCGCCCGTCATGAACTGGTAGCCGGTATCCTGGCGGAACGCATCGCACATGCCCCCGTGCCAGCCCGCCAGCCCGACGCCGGAGGCCACGGCCTCACCCAGCCCCTTGCTCTGCTCGCCCGTGATCGTGCCCATGGTCCACACCGGGATGATCACCGAGAAGGCCTGCATGCGCGCCGCGTCGGCGTAGACGTCCATGTTATCGGTCACCGTCACGGCAAAGCCCTTCGACTCCAGCCACGGTGCAAACCGGTCGACGCACTGCTTCGGTTCGTGACCGTCCCACCCGCCCCAAACCATCAAAGCCGACTTCATCACGCAGTCTCCTTACATGCACCATGCGAACGTTAGCCGTCGGAAAGCCAAATACGGTAGGACAGCGCCCTACAGAACTCAATGCGGAATTTCTTTTGCCTCGCCCGCCCCCCCCTGCGTAGACTGCGCCTCGTGAGCACACCCCGGCTCCAGCAGATCGTGAAGCGTGACGGCACGCTGGCCCGCTATGACCGCCGACGCATCGAGACGGCCATCTTCAAGGCCACCTGCGCGATCGGCAAGCCGGACCAGGCTTTCGCCGCGCGCGCCGCCCTGAATGTCGAGGCCGCCCTGATGGCCACCTACGTCGACGCCAACCTGCCCACCGTTGAAGACATTCAGGACGTGGTGGAACGCGTGCTGGTCGGCCTCGGCACCATCGACGTGGCCCAGAACTACATCACGTATCGCCGCCAGCACGCCATGTTGCGTGCGGCCCGCGCCAATGAATTCGCCGTCAGTGACAACATCCCCTATCGCAAGATCTATGATGTGCTGCGCTGGAACATCGACCACGGCTGCGAAACCGTGGCCGGGCTGAACCGCATCATCAGGCGCGGGGAATACCCCGACCTCGTCGCGGCCGGGGACCGGCGTTACGTCGAAGACATTCGACGCGCGGCAACCATCGTGCTGGAGCGCCGCCAGGATGTGCGGATCGTCATCGTCGCCGGACCGTCGTCATCCGGTAAGACCACAACCACCATCAAGCTCAGCAATCTGCTCGCCGAGTCCGGCATCGGGTTCCGCGCCATCGGCGTGGACCACTACTTCTTCGACCTCGAGCAGCATCCGCGCGACGAGTACGGCGACTACGACTACGAGACCCCGCAGGCCCTGGATCTCGAGCTGATTAACGAGCACCTGGAACAGTTGCTGGCGGGGCGGGAAATCAAGACTCCGCACTATGACTTCAAGACCGGCAAGCGCACGCTCAACGTGCACCCGTTCCGGCTGAAGAAGAACGAGGTGCTGCTGATCGACAGCCTGCACGGCCTCTACGACGGGATGACCAGCCGCATCTCACCGAAGAACAAGTTCAAGCTCTACATTGAAACGCTGGGCCAGTTCCGGGCGGCGGACGGGAACTTCATGCGCTGGGCGGACAACCGGCTGCTGCGCCGCATGATCCGCGACCGCGACAACCGCAATCAGAAACCCATCGAGACGCTGACACACTGGCACTACGTGCGACGCAGCGAACTGCACCACATCATCCCCTACTTGCGCAATGCGGACTACGTGGTCAACTCGGCACTGCCCTACGAATTGCCACTGCTCAAGCAGCGCCTCTTCCGCTATGTGGTCAAGGCGCGCGACCAGTTCCGCGACGATCCCAAGCGCCTCGACGCGCACATCCGCGCCAACCGCGTCTTTGACCTTCTGAAGCCCATCCGCACCGTGCGCGACGAAACCTGCGTGCCCGCCGACGCGCTCATCCGGGAATTTATCGGCGGCAGCTGCTACACATACTGAGTGGCCCGCCGCCGAAGCCGGAACGATTCGGATGCCACCTATTTGGCCAGGGCGGCCCTGGGGTTCCCGTGTCGTACCGGCGTCCGCTTGTTACGTTTGGGAGGGATCTCCCGCCAAGGTCCGCGCTCAGATCCGATCGGGGGTTTCGATGCCGAGCAAGTCGAGCCCCGTGCGCAGCACGCGCGCAACCAGCCCGCAGAGCCGCACGCGGCTTTCGCGCACGCCATCGGGGGCCTTGAGGAACGGCACGTTCTGGTAGAAGGAGCTGTAGGTCTGCGCCACGTCGTAGAGGTAATCCGCCACCACGCTTGGCCGGTACAGTTCCGCCGCCCGGAGGATCGCCTCCGGAAATTGCGTCACTTTCAACGCCAGCACGCGCTCGATCGGCTCGGTCAGTTGCAGCGGAAAAGCCCCCGGATCCTGACCGGGATAGCGCTCGGCGTACTTGTCCTGCACGCTCGCGATGCGGGCGTAGGCGTATTGCAGGTACGGCCCGGAGTTTCCGTCCAGCGCCAGCGCCTTGTCCCAGCTGAAGGTGATCTGCGTCTGCGGATTCTGGCTCAGGTCCGCATACTTCACCGCCCCAATGCCCACCGCCCGCGCCACATCACGCTGCGTCGCCGGGTCCATGGTCGGACTGGCGGCCTGGACGATCGCCAGCGCGCGCTGCTCGGCCTCATCCAGCAGCCGTTCAAGACGGATGACGTTGCCCTGGCGCGTGGAGAAGGTGCCTTCTGGAAGCCGCATCAGGCCGAACCAGACATGGTCCAGCGCCGTGGTGATGCCCAACCGCCGGCAGATGGCAAACAGCTGGCGGAAGTGCAACTGCTGGCGCTCGTCCGTCACGTACACGATCTTGGCCGGGTGGAATTCCTCCACGCGGCTGGCGACGGTCGCCAGGTCGGTCGTGGCGTAATTGAATCCGCCATCGCGCTTGCGCACGATGCACACGGGCAGCTTCTCCTCCTCCAGGAAGACAACCTGCGCGCCTTCGCTCTCTTTCACCAGCCCGTGCTGTTCCAGCGTCGCCAGGACCCCCGGCAGCTTGACGTTGTAATGGCTCTCCCCGCGCACCAGGTCAAAGGACACTCCCAACCGGCGATAGACGCGCTCGAACTCCGCCATGCTCCACTGGACGAACTGCTCCCACAGCCGCAGGTTCTCGGGATCTCCGGACTGCAGCTTGACGAGTTCCTGGCGGCAGGCGTCCAGCCAGGCGGGATCGGCCTGCGACTGCTCGTAGCTCTTGACGTAAAGCCGCTCCAATTCCTCCACCGGCTGCTCGCGCAACGCCGCCTCGTCCACGAACTGCCGGTAGCCGCGGATCAGGATGCCGAACTGCGTGCCCCAGTCCCCAATGTGATTGTCCGCCACGACGCGGTAGCCGAGCGCGCGATGCAAACGGTCGAGCGCCCCGCCAATGATGGTCGAGCGGATGTGGCCGATGTGCATCGGCTTGGCCACGTTCGGGCTGGAATAGTCGAGAACCACGGTCTGCCCGCGGCCGACCGGCGGTACGCCCAACGCCGCGTCCCGTCCCTGCGCCTGCGCAAGGTCGATAATCGCGTCCGCCCGCACGGTGATGTTGATGAAGCCCGGTCCCGCCAGCGCCGTCCGCTCGACCGCGGGATGCGGCCCCGCCTGATCCAGCACGGCCTGCGCCAACTGCCTCGGCGGTTGCTTCAGGGCCTTGGCCAGTGCCATCGCCGCGTTGCACTGGTAATCGCCGAATTCAGGATTGGTCGTGGACACCACGCCGATCGACGCATAGTCATCAGCCGCCGGTGGAAGGGCACGACGGAAGGCGGCGCGCAACCAGTCGGCCAGCACGTCGGACAGCAACGGCACGGAGGCGGGGTCTGCACTCATAGCCGCGCAGGGTAGCCGGATGGGGGCGTGAGATCAACCCTTTGTCCGACACCCGGCCCGCAGGCGCGTTGCGTGGCGCTTGCCCCCACCCGCCGCTCGACGCTATAACCAGTGCCGCATGACGCCGGCACGCATAACGGTGGCCCGCCAGCGGCCCGACGATATGGGTCTGCGACAGATCATCCTCACCCTCGACGGCGAACCGTGGACGGCGCTGACTCACGGCCAGACGGCCACCCGGGAACTGGCCCCGGGCCCCCATACGCTGAGGGCGGACAACACGCTCGTACGCCGGGAGCTGACCTTCACCGCGGCCCCGGGTGACACGATCCGCTTTGCCACCGCCAATCGCGAGGGCTTCGGGACCTGGCTCTTTATGATTCTCGGCGCCCCGCTTCTATACCTGACCCTCACGCGCGAGCCCGCCGATCACTAATGGCGCCTTTCACCTTGCCACCATGCCGATTCAGGACGATCATAGCGCGCCTAGGAGCCTGTCGGCCTTACAACAGCACTTATGAACGGTTTTCGTGACATGTTCTTGCGATTTCGCGGTTCGTCTGGCTCGGCGTCGTTCGCGGCAAGGCGATCAGTTCATCCGCATCGTCGTGTCGCCGTTTGCGTG
>JAIOPI010000041.1 GCA_021413965.1 Lentisphaerota bacterium
TGCCACGTTCATGTTTGAGACGATGTTGTGCCTTTCCGCATCTGAAATCGCCCGAGTCCGCGAGGGCGATGGCAATGCGTTGTGCGTTTGGCCCGCCCCGCGCAGCGGGGATGCGAATTTGGCGTGTCAGTTTGCTGCAGCCGCGAGGCGTCTGGAACGGCGCTGGACCTGCGTCCGCGCCGTTCCAAGCAACGACGCGGATGCGGCGAAATGGCGCGCCAAATTCGCACCAAACGCACAACGCTTTCACCAGCAAGAGGGAAACTGGGGATAGTCCTGCCCGCCCGCTCCGCTTGACTGCCTGCCGTTTCCCGTCATAATCGACGGCCTATCACTCAGACGGACCGGAGGCGGCATGGCTAAAGCCCGAATCTTGATTATCGACGACGATGAGGAAATACAGGATCTCGCGAAGGCAACGCTGGAACCTGAAGGCTATGTCATCACCACCGCCTCCAACGGGAAGCTGGGACTGCGCGCCCTGTCGACTGACGCCGCCCCCGACCTGATCCTGCTCGATCTGATGATGCCCGAAATGGACGGCCTCGACGTCTGCCGCCAGATCAAGGCGGACGAAGCGCGCCAGCGCATTCCCATCATCATGCTGTCCGCCAAGGACCACGAGGCGGACATTGTCTCCGGCCTGGAACTCGGCGCTGACGACTACATCACCAAGCCCTTCAGCACGCGCGTGCTGGTCGCCCGCATTCATGCCGTCCTGCGCCGACGCGGGCGGCCGGCACTGGCTTCCGACGAACCGGTCAAGGCGCACGGGCTCACCATCCATGCCGGACGCCATGAGATCCGCTACCGCGGGCACACGATCAATCTGACGCCCACCGAGTTCAAGATTCTGCAGGTGCTGGCCGGACGCCCAGGCTGGGTCTTCACCCGTTACCAGATCGTCGATGCCATCCGCGGGGAGGATTTCGCCGTGACGGATCGCTCCGTCGACGTGCAGATCAGCGCCCTGCGCCGAAAAATGGGCGAGGCGGGGGCCCTCATCGAAACCGTGCGCGGCATTGGCTACCGCTTCAAGGACTGATGCGCATCGCGTTCGGCACGACTCGCGGCGGGCTCACGCTCGCCGCGCTGTGGTTGGCGGCCGGCGCCGCCGGCGCGCAAACCCTCAGCACCGTCGCCACCTTCAACAATATCGGTGTGGAACTGACGTTTCCCAGCGCCCCGCCCGCCGGCACCACCGTCAGCCTGTTCATCCGCGAAGCCGACAGCACCGACCCCTATCGTCCGGGCCACCCGCTCGCGCGCATCACCAGCACCACCTTCGCCGGCTGCGCCTTCTGGCTCGACCCCGGCACGGCTTACGCGCTTCGCCTGGAATCTCCCGCCCTGCCCGCCAACCTCTTCACCACCGCCAGCACGCGCCGCGACCAGTTCGCCACGCCCGCCGGCACCACCTACTACGTCGATCCAGCCACCGGCAACGATGCCAACAATGGCCTGACGACGGCCAAGGCCTATCGCACGCTGGGCAAGGCCCTGACACAACTGGCCGCCGGCCGGCAGATCGTCCTGCGCGGCGGACGCTATCGCGAAGGCGATTACGAAATCAACGCGGCCGGCACCCCTGCGGCCCCCATCGAAATCCGCAACATGGCCGGCGAGCAGCCCGTGCTCGACGGGACCGACACCAACTTCGTCCCCGCCTGGGCCTTGCACGACGCCGCCGCCAACCTGTACCGGACGCCCTGCACGCGGCTCCCCAACCGCGCCTTCCTCAATGGCGAACAGTTCTTCCACTACTCCACCTACGCCGATCTGAAAAACAACCTCTGGAGCCAGGGCAGTGGCTTTGTCACCGACGGAACCAACCTCTACGCCCGCTTTCCCGGCAACGCGGCTCCCGGCACCAACGTCCTGACCATCCCGAAATTCACCGTGGGCCTGACGCTCAACGCAACCGTGCATGACCTGATGATCATCGGATTGGAGTTCCGGCAATACGGGTTCCAGAGCAGTCCCAAAGGCATCTACCTGAACGGCGCCGACTCCAACCTCATCGAGCGCTGCGCCTTCTGGCACGTGGGCAGCGGCATCGGCATCAAGCGGGACGCCACGTTCAACACCGTCCAGAACTGCTTCTTCTCGGAGTCCCCCCTGTCGCGGTGGTCATGGAATGCCGTGAAAAACAACCCCGATTTCTCGTTCGAAGCCGGCGGCATCGTCATCTACGGCAGCACGAACGTGAATGAGGCCAACGTCATCCGCTTCAACACCTTCTCCAACATGTTCGACGGCTCGTTTCTGTATTCCACCCTCGCCGCCGGCCCCACCAAGCACATGGACTTCCATGACAACCACCTCATGGACTGCGCCGACGACGGCATCGAGACCGACGGATTTGGGTCAAACGTGCGCATCTACGCCAATACCTTCCGCGACTTTCTGTCGGGCATTTCCGTGGCGCCCTGCACGCCCGGCCCCACCTACATCATGCGCAATGTCATGGCCGGCTCCCCCGCTTTCGGCGCCGATGCACGCCTCCCGATCAAGTTCAATGTCGGCGGCCTCCTGACGAACCAGTGGATTTATCTCTACCACAACACCTTCAGCACTGACGTGACCGGGCAGGACGGGTTCATCATGTACTCCTACAGCAAGTGGACCAACGTCATCTCGCGCAACAACATCTATGCCGGTCAACGCTATGCCTTCTACAGCACGGCCGACCCCAACCCCATCGACTTCGACTACGACAATCTGTATGACGCCAGCGGCGCCCCCTTCGCGCGCTGGAAGAGCCTTCCCTACAATACGTTCGCACAGTTTCAGGCGGCCTCCGGGCAGGAACTGCACGGCTGGTCGGTCGACCCCGGCTTCACCAACGCGCCGGCCCAGGATTTCCGCCTGCTGCCGGGCAGCGCCATGATCGACCTGGGCATTTCCATCCCGGGTGTGAACGACGATTTCATCGGACGTGCACCCGACGTGGGCGCCTTCGAGTTTGGCAGCACCGCCATGGCCATGTCGGTTGCCTCGAACTCGGCAACGGTAATCTGGCGCACGGGCGAGCGCGGCGCCCTGCAGATGGACGCCACCACCGACTTGCTTCACCCGGCCTGGACCGCGGCAGGCAGCGCCGCGTCCACCCTCACCTACCGCGTCCTCTGCACGGATCCTGCCTCCACGCCCACCCCGCGCTACTACCGCCTGCGCCGCCTCATCCCGTAGCGACAGGACTCCTGGAGGTGCGGCCGGGCACGTCACGGCGCGAACGCCCTGAGGCCGCGAGGTCGAGACGGCTGGTCACCCGCTCAGCAGGCGCGCAGCAGCTCGTCCATCGCGGCGATGGATTGCGTGAGGCTTGCCACATCGCTGGCCGCCGCCGCGGACTCCAGGGCGCGGCCGATGTCGCCCAATGCATCGAGGCCGTAAGTGCCGGCGTGACCCTTGATCTTGTGGCCGATCGTCTGGATCGTGGCGAAGTCGCCGGCAGCCAGTGCCCCACGCAACGGTGCCACTTCCGCGCGGCGGCGCTCCAGGTATTGCGGAAGGCGTCGCCGCAAAATGGGATCCAAGTCCGCCCCGGCACCCTCCCCCCCCGCCCCCACCGGTCGTGTCATCTTCTGGATTGTGGCGATCAGTTCAGCGCGGCGCACGGGTTTGGACACGTGCGCATGGCTGCCCGCGGCCAGGCTCTTCTCGCGCTCTTCCGCCAGCGCGTACGCGGTCAGCGCCACAATCGGTGTCGGCGGCACGCCGCGCACCGCCTCCCACTCGCGAATCTCCCGAATCGCCGAATACCCGTCCAGCACGGGCATCTGAATGTCCATCAGCACGATGTCGAAATCGCCCCGCTGAAACAAGTCCACCGCCGCGCGCCCGTCGGACGCCACCGTAACCCGGCAGGGCAAATCCGCCAGATACCCCTGCACAATCTCCTGATTGTCGATCGAATCCTCCGCCAGCAACACGTCCAGAACCGGCAGGCTTTCCGACGACCGGTTCGCACTCGCGCCGGTAATGGCCACGGCCGCCCCCGGGGCCGCCAAGAGCGCCTGCACGGCGTCCAGCAATTCGGCCCGCTTGACCGGCTTGACGATGTGCGCCAGCCCACCGTCCTCTGCCAGCCGTTCCAACGCCCCGCCGCGCACGTCGGCCACGAGCAAGCAGACGTGCAGCGACGCCAGGCTCGCATCGCCACGGACCCGGTCCGCCAGGTGAAAGCCATCGCCGTCCGGCATGTGTTCATCCACGAGCAACACGTCGAATGGCGTCCCCACACCCGTCGCCTCGCGCAAGATGCCCAGCACCGGCGCGCCCGATTCGAGTTCGGCGCAGGTGGCGCCGCGGGCCCGCAGCAACCCGCTGACAACGGCGCGGCTGCTGTCGTTATCGTCAACCACCAGCACACGCCGGCCGGTGAAATCCGGCAACATCGCCGCCCCCGCCTCCCCGTCGTTTGCCATGGCCGGCTCGAACTCCGCCGTGAAGGAAAACGTGCTTCCCGCCCCTTTGCGACTGTCCACCCACAGGCGCCCGCTCATCATGTTCACCAGCTGCCGCGAAATGCTGAGCCCCAGCCCCGTGCCGGGGCGGGTGCGCGTAATTGACGAATCCACCTGCGTGAAACTCTCGAAAATGCGCGCCTGATCCACAGACTCGATCCCGATGCCCGTGTCCCGGACGGCAAACTGCAGCGTGGTCGCGCCCGGCCCGCCAGGCTCCCGGCGCACGCGCAGCACCACTTCTCCCGAGTCGGTGAACTTGATGGCATTGCCGACCAGGTTGACCAGGATCTGCGTGAGCCGCTCGGGATCACCACGCAGGTGCGTCGGGACGTCCTCCGGCAGATCCAGCACGAGTTCCAACCCCCGCCCCTGCGCGCTCACGGCCATCATGTCAATCACCCCGCCCAGCACGTCAGGCAGAAGGAAGTCGGTCCGGCGCAGCTCCAACTGGCCCGACTCGATGCGGGAAATGTCCAGGATGTCGTTGATGACGTTGAGCAGGTTGTCGCCGGCAGACTGCAGCAGGTGGGCGTACTTCTGCTGCTGGCCGTTGAGCGGCGTGCGCTGCAGCAACTCCGCCATGCCAATAATCGCGTTCAGCGGCGTGCGAATCTCGTGGCTCATCTTGGCCAGAAACTCGGACTTCACGCGCGACGCATGCAGCGCGGCCTCCCGCGCCGTAATCAGTTCATGCTCCTGGCGCTTGCGCTGGGTAATGTCGCGTATGGCGCTGACGGTGACCATGCCCTCGCCCGCCTCGATCGGGCTGAGGCTGATTTCGGCCGGAAACTCGGTGCCGTCGCGCCGACGCCCGAGCAGCTCGAGGCCTCGGCCCAGCGGGCGCGCACGGGGCGCACCCACGAAGAACGTGCTGACCAGCTGCGCATGCTGGGAGCGGAACCGTTCGGGTATCAGCAGATCCACGGAGTTGCCGATGAGCTCCTCCGACGAGTATCCGAACATCCGGCGCGCGGGCGAATTGGCCGTCAGGATTCTCCCGTCACGCCCCAGCGTGATCATGGCATCCGGAGCGGACTCCAGTATGTCCTGGACCCGCTGCTGGCTGGACTCCAGCTCCAGGCTCCGCTGGCGGATGCGATCCTCCATGGCCGCGAACGAGCGCGCTAGACTGCCGATTTCATCCCGTCGGTCGGTGGGGAGCGCCGGGCTCGCCCGCCCGTCGGCCACATCGCGTGCCGCCGCCGCAATGGTCGCGAGCGGCCGCACGAGAAGGCTGGAAAGAAAAACGGCGAGGGCCACCGCCGCGACCAGAAAGACCAAGGTGCCGGCCACGATGCGACGCTGGGCCGCCGCAAGCCGGGCGTCGAACGCGGCGTCTGCCTGCTCGGACATGGCCGCGGGTTGGGCCACGGCACGCTGATCACGCACCCAGCGCCGCTCGATGGCCAGCTCTGAGCGCAACCCGTAGTGGCTCAGCAACCCCACAATAAGGCCAGTGCCCAGCACCAGAATGGCTGCCAGGACCGCAATCTTGCTGGTAATGCCGAATTTCATGCCAAGTCGGAACCGCCGCACCCAGACCGGCTGGCGGCGTGCCCCATGCCCCACCCCATCTTCCTCCGCCCCCGTTTCCCCTTCAAGGCCATTCAAGCAACCTTTACCGTTTCTTCACAATCCGCTCATGATTCCCAGATGCTGGCATCCCATACTTCCCGTGTCGGCGGGACGACGTGCGCCGGGAAGTCCTCCGCGCCCCGACCGCCGGCAAGGAGGCAGTCATGGCCAAGAGCATCCGACAGTTACTGGATCATGCAAGGGACTTCCACCACCAGCTGAGCGCCTACTGCACCCAGCTGGGCGACCAGGCCGAACAAATGCGGGTCCGCATGCTGCTGGATTACCTCCGCCAGCATGAGGACCACCTGGAGTCCTGCCTGGCCAGCTACGAAGCGAATGCCGACCGCAAAGTGCTCGACTACTGCATGAAATTCTCGCCGGCCGATGTCGGAACCAAGTGCTTCAAGGACCTGACCGTGAAGCCGGGCATGTCGGTCGCGGACGTCATGGATGCCGTGCTGCAGGTGGACGAATGCCTGCTGCGCTACTACCGCCAGATCGCCGAAGAAGCCACCGCCCCGGAGGTGCGTGAACTCTTCAGTCAGCTCGCCAAGCTGGAGCAGAGCGAGGAGCGCCTCATGGCGCGCCGCACCATTGAAGCCGAAGCCATGTGATCCGGCGGGTTGCGCCAGCCACGTTAGAACGCAAACGTGGCCTCCACCATCACCTTGTCCACGTCTGCCGGACGCGGGTTGGCGGGATCCCCGTCCGCATGGTACGTGGCATACTTTGCCAGCAGCGTCAGGCTCTGGCCGAATGTGCGACTGACCTTCGCATCCGCTTCCGTGCCGTAATCAAGGCTCCCCGTGTCGGCGCCAAAATCGTGGTACGCAACCTGCCCGTTGAGGTCCAGGGGCAGCCGCGCACCCGCGAAAACGTAACAATCCCGCAGCCCCGAGCCAGGCGTGTTCAGAAAGACATCGGCCCACCCGTTGAACGCGTGCAGGGTCGCCAGCGGCGTTTGAAAGCCGACGCCGTTGTCGCTGCCCAGCACTTCGTATCCGGCGCCAAGGCTGACCGGCTTGACGGCGCACTCGAGTTGCCCCCGGTAGTACTCCGCGTCGTAGTTCATGCCCGCGGCCGTCGCGTCGTTGTCGCTCTGCCGCGCATATTCCCCTTCGTATTTGAGCGCCACGCCTTCTCGCACGTCAAACGCACCCGTCAGGCGCATGCCGACCGTGTCCGACGAGTTGCTCGCACCAAAACCGCCGTCGCCCAGATCCAGCAGATAGCCGTAGCCGGCCAGCGTGGCATGCGGGCACAGCCGCGCCGTCGCATGCAAAAGGTGTGAATCCGAATCCAAGTCCGCCGCATTGAAGCGTTCACCGGCAGGTGTCGTGCCGTGGGCTTCGCCGTAGATCCGGTTGACGTTGTCGATGTAGCTGTACTGCAGGTCGAGCCGCTCGGCCACCGTGGCCGCGATGGAGGCCGCATCGTAGACCTGATCATTCTGGCGCCAGCCGACGCTGCCGATAAACCGCTCGTTATCCAGCCCCAGCCGCTGTCGGCCCAGCGTGGCCCGCGCGCCGGTGAGCGGACAGGTTACGAGCACGTAGGCCTGATTCAGCTCCGCACCCTCCACGTCCGCGATCGACGTGCGCCCCGCGCCGCCCGGATTCGTGCCCGCGGCGTTGTAGTCATCGCTGTTGTTCAGCGCCGCCACATCCTCGAACTCGATATAGCCGCGAAACATGCCGATGGGCTGGGTTTCGTACCCGACGCGCGGGCGCACCGTCACGGCGTCGGAGGCCTTCAGCCCCTCCTGATCCGCATGCTCGTAGCGCAATCGCACATCGACCTTGGGCGTCCCCTTTGTCAGGGCGTCCAGCCAATGGGTCTCCACCGGTGTCACAGGCACAGGCTCCTCCGCCACCGCCACCCCGCAAACCATCACGGCCAGCATCACGGACATCACACACATTCGGTCCACGCTGCTCATGGCATTCCTCCTCATTCAAACGCCTGGGGCGGCGCGCCTTCACCGCCGTCCCCCTCGCCACATTCAACCAACGTTTGCACCCCGCGTCCCCAGGTGGCCCGCGACCTCCGGGCGCGGGCAATGCCGCGGCCAACGCATGCCGCGCCCGGAGGTCGCGGCCCACCTTCAGCAACGGCGGGCACCGCGCCTAGCAGATCCGCGGCAGCTGCTCGCCGCTGAACAGGTCCAGCAGGCGCTCCGTCCCGATCTGGCTTTCCACCGTGACGCCCCCGCCGCCCCGCCGCGGGTCCCCGACCTCGCCGATCACGCAGGCGCCGCGCCCCTCCGGATGCGCCCGCCAGGCCGCCAGGGCGGGCGCCACCTCGTGCGGCGGCACCATCAACACACAGCGCCCCTCGTTCGCGACGTACAGAGGATCCAATCCCAAAATCTCACAGGCCCCGCGCACGGGCTCCACCACCGGCACGGCCGCTTCGCGCAGGCGGATATGCAGGCCCGCCGTTTCCGCCAACTCAATCAGCGACGCCCCAAGCCCGCCCCGCGTGCAATCGCGGAGGCAGTGCATGTCCACGCCCGCCGCCACCGTGGCCGCCACGAGACCCGACAGATCGGCCGTGTCGCTGACGATCGTGCTTTCAAACGCCAGTCCCTCGCGCTGTGCCATGATCGCCATGCCGTGGCGGCCGATGTCGCCATTCAAAATGATCACATCACCGGCGCGAAGGCGGTCAGGCCCCACGTCCACACCCGGCGGCACCACGCCCAGCCCGGCGGTGTTGATGAACAGCCCGTCGCCCTTGCCGCGGTCAACCACCTTCGTGTCGCCCGTTACCAACGAGACGCCCGCCGCGGCCGCGGCCTGGCGCATGGACTCCACGATGCGCCCCAGATCCGCCATGGGGAGCCCCTCCTCGATGATCAGGCCGGCGCTCAGGTAGCGCGGCTTCGCGCCGCACATGGCCAGGTCGTTCAGCGTGCCGTGTACGGCCAGCCGTCCAATGTCGCCGCCGGGGAAGAAGAGCGGGTGCACCACATACGAGTCCGTGGTGAACGCCACACGCTCGCCTCCGAATTCCACGACGGCGCCATCGTGGCGCCGGTCCAGCGCCGGATTCCGGAACGCCGGCAGAATCAAGCCCTCCAGCAGTTGCTGCATCAGCCGCCCGCCGCCGCCATGCCCGAGCAGCACCGTGTCCTTGGGCACGTGCGGGACCGGGCAGCTGGAGACAGAGTCCGCGCTCACGCCGGCCCCTCCGCGCCCGCCCCGACCGGCTCCGTACGGCGGTAGCGGTAATAGGCCGCGCAGGCGCCTTCGGCCGACACCATCGTCGCTCCCCACGGATGTTCCGGCGTACAGGCCTTGCCAAAGGCCGGGCATTCATGCGGCTTCTTCTGGCCCTGCAGGATGAGCCCGCTGATGCAGGCCGAGGGCTCGGCCGCGCTGATGGCGCTCAGCCCGAAGTGGCGCTCCGCATCCATCCTGGCATAGGCTGGAGTCAGCCCAAGGCCGCTGCTGGCAATGCTCCCGACCCCGCGCCACTGGCGCGGCACCACGTGAAAGACATCGCGCATGAGCGTCTGCGCCCCGGTATTGCCGTCCCGCCGCACCGCGCGCGCATAGGCGTTCTCGACCACCGCACGCCCTGCCTCCAGTTGGATGACGCAGCGGAGGATCCCCTGAAGGATGTCCACGGGCTCGAATCCGGTCACGACGATGGGGACCTTGAACTGGCGGGCGAGCGGCTCGTACTCGGAGTATCCCATCACGGCACAGACATGGCCTGCGGCCAGGAAGGCCTGCACCCGGTTACCCGGCGCCCCCAGGATCGTGGCGATGGCCGGCGGTACGAGCACGTGCGCCACCAGCACGTAGAAGTTCGTCAGGCCCTGCGTGCGGGCCTGATGAATCGCCATGGCGGTCGCCGGCGCCGTGGTCTCGAACCCCACCGCAAACATCACCACCTGTTTATGCGGGTTGTCGCGCGCCACCTGCAGGGCATCCATGGGCGAATACAGGATACGCACGTCGCCGCCAGCCGCCTTCACCGACAAGAGGTCCTGGCACGAACCCGGCACGCGCAGCATGTCCCCGAACGAACAGAAGATGACATCGGCGCGCGATGCGATGGCGATGGCTTTGTCGATCAGGTCCAGCGACGTCACGCACACGGGGCAGCCCGGGCCGTGCAGCAGGGTGATGGCGGGCGGCAGCATGCTGTCGATGCCAAAGCGCACGATGGCGTGCGTCTGGCCACCGCAAACTTCCATGATGGTCCAGGGGCGCGTCACGTGCCGCGCGATCGCCGCCGCCAGTGTGCGCGCCTGCTCACGCCCCCGGTACTCGTCGATGTGCTTCACAATGGCGCCTCCCGCGGACCGGGCCTGACGGGCAGGCCGATGCTCGCTGCTGCGGTCACAAGGGCCGCGGCCGGGTGTCGTCCGTCTGCGCCGGGCCGGACTCGATCAGCCGGATGTCCTCGAGCGTCCGGCGCGCCTCGTCCTCGTCCACCACGCTGAGCGCAAATCCGACGTGCACGATGACGTAGTGGCCGACGCAGGCTTCGGGGACAAAGGCGAGATTGACGTCGCGAATGCTGCCGCCAAAGCTGACGCGGCCCACGCGGTCGAGCAGCCCGCCTTCCCGTATGCTCTCGATGCGACCTGGTACGGCCAGACACATAACGCCATCGCCCCCCACGGTCCAATCCACGGCGGACAGCCTCGGGTCCACGGCCAGCCAACCAAAAGACGACCGGCGCGGTTCGGCACCGCGCCGGTCCAAAGCAAGCCGCCTGGCGGCCCGCTATTCGGTCACTTCAATGGCCGATGCCGGGCAGCTCTTGGCCGCCTCCCGCACGGCCGCTTCCAAGGCGGCCGGCACCTGGGCCACCTTGACGACCGCGCAACCGGCATCGCCCATCTCGAACACGTCCGGCACCTGCTGGCAGCAGTCCTCGCAAGACGTGCATGTATCTGGATCCACGCGTGTTTTCATGTCCTACCCCCTGCTCTACGGCTTGTTCCCTGCCCTACTCGTCCAGTGTATACTCGGCCTTGTATTTCTGCAAAATCTTGATGTAGTTCGCCCGCTCGAACGCCGTCGGATCCGCCACCGAGGCTTGGCTCATCGAGCCCTTCATCTGCTCCACGGAGGTGTATTCCTTCTGGTCCATCCAGGTCTGGAAGTCCTTCAGGATCGTCGCCAGGTAGCCCGGCCCCTGCTTGAGCAGCACGGAGGCCATCATGACGGCATCGGCGCCGGCCATCACATACTTCGCCACCTCCAGCGCACTGTGCACGCCGCGCGACGCGCCCAGCGAAGCCTTGATCTGGCCCTTCAGGACCGCGATCCACAGCAGCGGCAGCCGAATTTCATGCGGCGTGCTCAAATTCAAGTTGGGCATCACCTGCATGCTGTCCAGATCGAAGTCGGGCTGGTAGAAGCGATTGAACAGCACCAGCGCGTCCGCGCCGGCCTTGTCCAGCCGCTGCGCCATGTGGGACATCGAGCTGAAAAACGGGCTCAGCTTGATCGCCACCGGCAGCGTCACCGCCTCCTTGACCGCCGTCAGCACGTCCAGGTGGCGCTGCTCGACATCGGCGCCCGTCGTCCGCGGATCGCTGGGGATGTAATAGACATTCAGCTCGATGCCGCTGGCCCCGGCGTCCTGCATGCGCTTGGCGTAGTCCACCCAGCCCTCGCGCGACACGCCATTCAGGCTGCCGATGACCGGGATGCCCGCCTGCTGCGACGCCTTGTGCAGAATGTCCAGGTACTCCGACGGGCCGACCGCATAGTCGTCCACGGTCGGGAAGTACGAGAGCGCTTCCGCGAAGCTCTCCGTGCCCGCGCTCAGGAAGTGGTCCATCTCCGCCGCATCCTGGCGCAGCTGCTCTTCGAAGAGCGAGAACATCACCACGGCCGAAGCGCCGGCGTCCGCCAGCCGCCGGATGCCGTCCACGCTGTGCGACAGCGGCGAGGCGGATGCCACGAGCGGATTCTTCAGCTTCAGGCCCATGTATGTGGTCGTCAGATTCATTGCTTCGTTCTCCCGTGCAGTTCGCTTCAGGCCGCGGGCGTGGGTTGCGTCGCCATGTCCTCGTAGCGTTTCCAGCGTTCGTTGATGTAGGCCTGGCCGTTCGTCAGCAGGCGCTTCGCCTCCTCCGGATTGCTGCGGCTGAGCATCTTGTACCGCAGCTCGTTGTAGGCGTAGTCCTCCAGCGGAATGGTCGGCTTCTTCGAATCCAGCTGCAGCGGATTCTTGCCCTCGCGCGCCAGGGTCGGGTTGTACCGGCACAGCACCCAGTGCCCGCTGTCGACCGCCAGCCGCTGCTGCCGCAGGCCGTCCTTCAGGTCGTAGCCGTGGGCGATGCAGTGCGAGTACGCAATGATCAGCGACGGGCCGTCGTAGGCCTCGGCTTCCACCATCGCGCGCAGCGTCTGCCGCGGCGAAGCGCCCATCGCGACGCGCGCCACATAGACGTGGCCGTAGCTCATCGCAATCATGCCCAGGTCCTTCTTGCCCAGCTTCTTGCCCGCCGCCGCAAACTTCGCCACCGCCCCCATGGGCGTGGCCTTGGACATCTGCCCGCCGGTGTTCGAGTACACCTCCGTGTCCAGCACCATGATGTTGATGTTGCGTCCGCTGGCCAGCACGTGGTCGAGCCCGCCGTAGCCGATATCATAGGCCCAGCCATCCCCGCCGAGCGCCCAGACGCTGCGCGGCACCAGGTGCTCCGCCACGCTCTCCAGGTGGCGCGCCTCGGGCTTGGCGATGCCCTTGAGCCGGCCCATCAGGGCCGCCACCCGCACGCGCTGCGCCGCGATCTCCGCCTCGGTCTTGGGCGGCGCCGCCAGCAGCGCCGTCACCAGGTCGTCCCCCAGGTCCGACGCCAGGCGCTTGAGCAGCTCCCGCGCGTACTCCGTGTGCTTGTCAATCGTCAGCCGGAACCCGAGCCCGAACTCGGCGTTATCCTCGAACAGCGAGTTCGACCAGGCCGGCCCGCGGCCCGCCGCGTTCTTCGTCCACGGCGTGGTCGGCAGGTTGCCACCATAAATGGACGAGCAGCCCGTCGCGTTGGCGATGATCAGGCGGTCCCCGAAGAGCTGGCTCATCAGCCGCACGTACGGCGTCTCACCGCAGCCCGCGCAGGCCCCGGAGAACTCGAACAGCGGGTCCAGGAACTGCACGTCTTTCGGCATCGTCGCGTCCACCACGTTGCGATCGTTCGACGGCAGCGTGTTGAAGAACGTCCAGCTCGCGCGCTCGCGCTCCAAAATCGGATCCTTGGCCGTCATGTTGATGGCCTTGCGCCCCGCGTGCTCCTTGTTCTTGGACGGGCAGATCTCGACGCACAACTGGCAGCCCGTGCAGTCCTCGACCG
The DNA here is from genome assembly GCA_021413965.1 of Lentisphaerota bacterium. Taxonomy (GTDB): domain Bacteria; phylum Verrucomicrobiota; class Kiritimatiellia; order UBA8416; family JAIOPI01; genus JAIOPI01. The sequence continues at coordinate 13,375 of JAIOPI010000041.1, forward strand.
AGAGCTGCAGCGTGTAGCGCAGGTCCGGCGACACGTCCTTGCCGCGCGCCGCCACCGCCTTGAACCCCGCCGGCGCACCGGCCAGCAGCGTCGACGAATACGTGCGCGAGCGGATCACGCTGTGCGGACAGACCAGGTTGCACATGCCGCACTGCGTGCAGACGGCCGGATCCCACTCCGGAACCGACGCGCTGATGTTGCGCTTCTCCCACTGCGTCGTCCCCGTCGGGAACGTGCCGTCCACCGGCATCGCGCTCACCGGCAGCGAGTCGCCTTCGTCCACCATCATGCGGGACGTGACGTCACGCACGAAGGCGGGCGCGCCGGCCGGAATGACCGCGCGGAAGATGCTCTCCCCCACCGCCGCCGTTTTGGACGCGGGCGTCGCCTGCGGCACCGCCACCTCGAACAGGTGCGCCAGCGTCTGGTCCACGGCCTCGAAGTTGCGGCGGACAATGTCCTCGCCCTTCTTGCCGTAAGTCTTCTTGATCGCGCCCTTGATCTTGGCGATCGCCTCCTCGCGCGGCAGCACGCCGGAAATCGCGAAGAAGCAGGTCTGCATGACCGTGTTGATGCGCGACCCCATGCCCGTCTTCTCGGCCACCGCATAGGCGTCGATCACGTAGAGCTTCATCCCCTTGCTGACGATCTGGCGCTGCACGCGGGCCGGCAGATGCGCCCAGACCGTGTCCGCCCCGTACGGGCTGTTCAGCAGGAAAATGCTGCCCTTGGCCGCCTGCTTGAGCACATCCGTCTGCTCCAGGAAATTGAACTGGTGGCAGCCGACGAATGTCGCCGACTGCAGCAGGTACGCGGAGCGCACGGGGTCGGGCCCGAAGCGCAGATGCGACGTCGTGCGCGAACCGGATTTCTTCGAGTCGTACACGAAGAAGCCCTGCGCGTTGAAGTCCGTCTCCTCGCCAATGATCTTGATCGAGTTCTTGTTGGCGCCGACCGTGCCATCCGCGCCCAGGCCGAAGAACAGCGCGCGCACGCTCTTGGCCGATTCGGTGATGAACTGCTCGTCGTAGGTCAGGCTCGTGTGGGTGACGTCGTCGTTGATGCCTACCGTGAAGTGGTTCTTGGGCTGGGCCTTCGACAGCTCATCGAGAACGGCCTTGACCATCGCCGGCGTGAACTCCTTGGAGGACAGGCCGTAACGCCCGCCGATCAGGCGCGGCATGGCGCCCATGGGCAGGCACCCGTTCTGCTGGGCTTCCATCAGTCCGGTCAGCACGTCCTGGTACAGCGGCTCGCCCGCGGAGCCGGGCTCCTTCGTGCGATCCAGTACGGCAATGGCCTTGGCACTGGCCGGGAGGGCCTTCAGGAGATGCTCGCAGGAGAAGGGACGGAAGAGGTGGACCTGCACCAGGCCGACACGCTCGCCGTGCTGGACCAGGACCTCAACCGCCTCGCGGGTCACGTCCGCGCCCGAACCCATGACGACGATCACGCGCTCAGCCTGCGGATGGCCGAAGTAGTCGAACAGGCGGTACGCGCGCCCCGTCAGCTTGGCGAACTTGTCCATCTGCTTCTGCACGATGCCGGGGGTGGCGTCGAAGAACGTGTTCGCCGCCTCGCGCCCCTGGAAGAACACGTCGGGGTTCTGGGCTGTCCCGCGCAGCACGGGCCGGTCTGGCGACAGCGCCCGCCGGCGGTGCGCCAGCACGAGGTCGTCGTCGATCATGGCGCGGATCTGCGGGTCGCTCAGCATGGCGATCTTTTGCACTTCATGCGACGTGCGGAAGCCATCGAAGAAATGCACGAAGGGGATGCGTGACTCCAGCGTGGCAGCCTGGGAAATCAGCGCGAAGTCGTGGACTTCCTGCACGGACGAGGCGCCCAGCATGGCGAAGCCAGTCTGGCGCACCGCCATGATGTCCGAGTGGTCGCCGAAGATCGAGAGCGCGTGCGTGGCCAGGGTGCGCGCCGTGACGTGGAATACCGTGGACGTCAGCTCGCCCGCGATCTTGTACATGTTGGGGATCATCAGGAGGAGCCCCTGCGAGGCGGTAAAGGTGGTGGTCAGGGCGCCGGTCTGGAGGGCGCCGTGGACAGTGCCGCTGGCGCCGCCCTCGCTTTGCATCTCCATGACGTGGGGCACGGTCCCCCAGATGTTCAGTTTGGCCACGCTTGACCACTCGTCCGCGAACTCGCCCATGGGCGACGAAGGCGTGATCGGATAGATGGCGCAGACTTCATTGGTCTTGTGCGCGACGTAGGCGGCGGCTTCATTGCCGTCGAGCGTGCGCATGGCAGATTCATTCATTGCAGGTCTCCGTCCGCTGACTGCGGCTGAACCACCTCATTCGGGACACGTGGCAAACCCTCTGGCACGCAGTTTGGTTTAGATATAGCACAGGCGACTTTCTCCTGTCACGCGCAAGTCGTTAAATAATTCACAACAAAGACGACTAAAGCGACCGGAGAACGGGGGGGGGGCTGCGGGCGGCCGGTCTTCTCGGACCGTAGCCATCGGAGGCGCGTCAAGGCGCCCGGGGAACCGGCCGTGCCGGGGCTCAATCCACCATGTCCAACCCGCGCGCCACGGCGACGGCCTGCCCGATGGCGAGGCCCCCGTCATTGGGCGGAATGCGGCGGTGCCAGAGCGGATTGAAGCCGGCGGCGCGCAGGTCACGAATGGCGCCTTCGGCAAGGTAGCGGTTCTGGAAGCAGCCACCGGTCAGCGCGACGTTTTCCTCGCCGATCAGCCTGGCCACATCCACGATCAGGGCCGCCAGCGCATGGTGAAAGCGCGCGGCCATGTCAGCCACGGAGCAACCGGCACGGCGGTCAGCCAGCAGGGCGTCCAGCAGGTCCGCCCAATTCGCCCGCACGAGCGGCAAGCGGGGCTGCCCATCCCAGCCAGGCCCCTGCGGTTCGGTATCTAATGTGAATGCGTAGCGCCCGGCGGCCGGGCTGTCAGCGGCGGCGTGCTCGAGCGCCATGGCGGCTTCGCCCTCGAACCGACGCACCTGCGGCAGGCCCAGCAGCGCCGCGATGCCGTCAAAAAGCCGCCCCACGCTCGACGTGAGCGGCGCGTTCAAGCCGCGATCCAGCATGGTCGCCAACAACCGCCGCTCGCCTTCCGCGAACGCCTGCACCGGCGGCAGATCGACCCAGTCCAACGCGGCCACCCCGTAGCGCGCGAAGAGCAGCCCAAGGGCGGTCCGGCGCGGCTCTTCGACCGCCCGCTCGCCACCCGGCAGGCGGAACTGGCGCAGGCTGGCCACGCGCCGCACGCGCCCGTCGCGCACGACAAACCATTCGCCACCCCAAATCGTGCCATCCGGACCGTGGCCGGTTCCGTCCCAGGAAACCCCAAGGCAGGGCGCTTCGGTGTCGTTATCCGCCAGGCAGGCCAGCACGTGGGCCACATGGTGCTGCACCGGTGCACAGGCCGCGCTCTGTGTCTCCGCGTAGCGCGTCGAGCGATAATCCGGATGCATGTCCCGCGCCACGCGCACCGGCTGCTGCTGGTACAGGCGTTCGAAATCCACCACCACCCGCTGGAAGGCATCAAAAGCCTGCGGACTGCCAAGATCGCCGATGTGCTGGCTCGTGAACACGTCTGACCCCACCGTGAAGGCGACGGTGCTCTTCATGTGCCCGCCCACCGCGAGCACGGACGGCAGCGCCGTGGCGACCCGGATCGGCAGCGGTGCATACCCGCGCGCACGCCGCAGCACCAGTTCCCGGCCCATGATGACCCGCACCACGGAATCGTCCACGTGGCGGACGATCGGCCGGTCATGAACGAGGAAGACGTCCGCCACGGCACCCAGGCGGGTCAGGGCGTCGCCCTCCTCGATGCAAATGGGCTCCTCGGAAAGATTGCCGCTGGTGGCCACGAGCGGGCGCCCGTACTCCGCCAGCAGCAAATGGTGCAGCGGAGTGTAGGGCAGCAGAACGCCCAGGTTCGGGTTATCCGGCGCCACACTGGGCGCCAGGATCGCCGCCGCATCCGACTGGCGGGACAGCAGCACGATCGGACATTCGGGCGAGCGCAACAGGTCGCGCGCCACGGCATCAACCTTGCAGAGGGACTCAATCTGCGCGAGGGTCGGGAACATCACGGCCAGCGGCTTGGCGTCGCGCTGCTTGCGGCGCCGCAGACGGGCGACGGCCTGCTCCCAGCCGGCATCGACCATCAGGTGAAATCCGCCGATCCCCTTGACGGCCACGATCTTCCCCTCGCCCAGGTAGCGCAAGGCGCCCTGCAGCGCGTCCTCGCGCTCCGCCAGCACGCTTCCGTTGCGATCCCATAGCGCAAGCTGCGGACCACAGGTGGCGCAGGCAATGATCTGGGCGTGAAAGCGCCGGTTGCCGGGATCGCTGTACTCCTCCCGACAGGCCCGGCACATCGGGAAGCACTTCATCGTCGTGTTGGCGCGATCAAAGGGCAGACCCTCGAGAATGCTGTAGCGCGGCCCGCAGTGGGTGCAGGCGGTAAAGGGATAGCGATGGCGCCGGTTCGTCGGATCCCAAAGCTCCTCGAGACATTCCGGACACGTGGCCACATCCGGCAACATCGAGACCACGCGACGCGCCCCCTCGCCGCTCGGCAGGATCCGAAAATCGTCCAGCCCGGTCCCGGACTCCGGGGCCATGCTGCTCACGGCCAGGCGCACCATGCAGGCAAGGCTGGGCTTCTCCTGGCGCAGGCGCTCGACGAAGCGTTCCAATTCGCACGGACGGCCTTGGATTTCGACGCTGACGCCTTCGCCGGTGTTCTGCACCCAGCCGGCCAGCCCGAGATCCTTCGCCAGCCGATAGATGAACGGACGAAAGCCAACGCCCTGCACGGCGCCTTCCACCGCAATGTGGCGACGTTCCGCTCCCCGGTAGGATGTGTCTGTCACCGCAGGCATGTGACGCCGGGAGGCGTCGGCTCAGGGCAACGCCTCCCGCTCCTCGGATTCGCGCGCCATCTCCTGCATCTGCAGGCGGGCGGCTTCCAACCGACTCGCGATCGTATTCGTGAAACGCAAGAGAAGATCGAAACCGAAACGGGGATTCGACTGGCACTGGGTGCGCACGGCCGCCGCATCAAAGGCGAGCGCCCGCGTCGGCTCCTCGGCCACCGCATCAAACTTGTATACATACGGTTCCATGAGCCACGAGATGCCCAGCACCTGCCCCGTTGTCAGCGATTCAACCGTGGCGTCGCCTCGCTGATAGCCCGGCACGCGCACCGCCACTTCGCCGAGATAGATCAGGTAAAAACGGCTGGCCGAATCGCCGGTCTTGAAGATCGTGGTCCCCGGGGCAAATTCCACCTCGGAGGCACAGGCCAGCAGCAGATCCAGATGCTCCTTCGCCATCCCATGAAAGATGTGCGACGGGTTCGAATAGAAAAAGTCCCGCAAGGGATTCATCCCGCTCCTCCTGATCCGCAGCCACCGGCCTCTGCCTGCACGCACTCTGCCGTTATTATATGAGAAATCCGTGAAGAGTAAACAAAAAGGAGCAGTATCTTGTCGGGCCACGATGGCCACGGAACGGGCCGCGACGCGCCCGCTACCCCACCTTGCTCTCGTCGTACTGGGGCACGCCGCCCGCACCGAAGAGGTCGCGCTTGAGCTTGAGGTAATAACGGTAATCCGCCAGCGTGATATTGGAAGGCACACGGTGATCAAAGCCCGGCAGGAAGCCGCCTTCTTTCACCAGCGGACGCAGGCGCTCCATCTCCGCCCGGATCGCCGCCTTGCCCTCGGCAATCCGCATCTTGCACACCCCCCCCTGCATCAGGATACCCGGCCAGCGCCGGCGCAGTTCGAGCGGGTCGCTGCCCGCATGCACCTCGACCGGGAACATGCAGTTGACACCGCCCGCCAGGAAGCCATCCACAATCGGCAGGATGTTGCCGTCCGTGTCCGTCCACGCCACCTGGCAGCCATGCTTGCGCAACAGGTTCGTAATGCGCTGGTACCGCGGCGTCACCACGCGCCGCATGAACTCCACGCCCACGATGGGGCCGGAGTTAAAGCAGATATCCTCCCAGCCCGTCGCAAAGTCGAACTCGACGTCGGGCAGGATGCGCCCCAGCGTGTCGCACACCAGGGTGCACAGCGTCTCGACAATCTCCTCGAGCAGCTCGGGGTCGTCGTAGACCATCATGGCGATGTTATGGAAGCCGATCCAGTTGCGCGGCACGCCAATCATGGACCCCATGCCGACGGCCAGCGGATAATCTCGCCGATTATAGGCCGGGGCCAGTTCCGCCCAATTCGCCGGCAGCCGCTCGGGCCCGGGCTTCAGCCGCCACCGGTACTCCTCCCAGGTCGCACGATCCTTCAGGTGGAAATCGAGGTGCTGCGGAATGGATTTGTCGCCCTGCTTGTTGATGCGCTCCGTCGTGCCTTCGCTGTTGCGGTAGGTCACGTAGTCCGCGTCTTCGTGGATGACCAGATGATCAAAGCCCGGCATCAGCCCCATCAGGTTGACGGGCGCCGTCTTCCAGTTCTCGATGCCGAAATACGCGTAGGCGGACGCCTCGTCGGTGACTTCCGGCGGCAACCCCTGGGCGTGCCAGACATTGAGGGTTTCGGCCCAGTAGCCGAATTCGAAATTCGGGATGCGGTCCACGTGCTGGTAGAACATCGTGCGCCGCCAGCGGTCGCGCAACGTCGGGCCGCCATTCGTCACGCCTTTGCCCGCGAGCTGCTTCGCATCCACACCGCGCTGAATCTCGGCCTGAATCTCTTCGTAGTCCATGAATCAAACTCCGCTTGCCGGAAACGACATCTCGTCAACGTAGACGTCCTGAAATTTGGGATCGGAGCTGAGCGTCATGTGCTCGGTCAACTTGAGAATGGGCGCGCACAACCGCTCCGTGTCGCGGCTGAACAGCGCCAGCTTGGCGCCGTGCAGCGCGGCATTGCCGGAGGCCACGATCTTCTCCTCCGCCATGGGCAGCAGGCCAATGCGACGCGCGCTGCTCACGTTGATGTAGTTGCCGAAGGCGCCGGCGAGGTGCAGGCGGGCGACGCCGTCCGTTGTCGTGCCGCAGCGCTGCGCAAGCAACTGCACGCCGGCCGAAATGGCGCCTTTGGCCAGCTGCAGCTGGCGAATGTCGGTCTGGCTCAGGACCACCGGGTCGAGCAGGTGCATCTTCTTCGCCCCGTCGAGCAGGCGCCCGTTCGGCAGCACCAGCCCCAGGTCGAGTGCGCCGGCCACCGCATCCACCAGGCCGCTGCCGCAGATGCCACGGGGCGTGCCTTCGCCAATCACGTCGCACACCAGTCGGCCGTCGCGGACGTGCACGCGGCTGATCGCGCCTGTCGCCGCCCGCATGCCCATGTAGATGCGCGCGCCTTCGAAAGCCGGCCCCGCCGCCGTGGCCGCACAGAACAGCCCGTGCCGGTTGCCCATGATCATCTCGCCGTTGGTCCCGAGGTCCACCAGCACTTCGATCTGCTCGGACTCGTGGATGCGGGTCGCCAGCACGCCCGCCACGATGTCGCTGCCCACAAAGCCTCCGAAGCACGGCAGGAACTCGATCCGCAGCGTGAACTCGTCCCAGCCGACGTCCTTGGCCGTGAGCACCTGCAGGCCCAGGTGGTTGGTCTCGAACGGATAGTGCGACAGCGGCTCCACGCTGTGACCGCAGAATAGGTGGTGCATCACCGTGTTGCCGACGATCACGCAGCGGTGCAGGGCGGCGGGCGCCACGTGGCTGGCCGTCACCAGTTCCCGGATCATGCGGCCGATTTCCCGGCGGATGAGATCCTTGAGCTTGGCCTGTCCTTCCGCGCTGACGCCGAACTCGACTCGGCTCATGATGTCGCCGCCGTGCCGCGCCTGCGGGTTGAGCGCCGTCCGCACGGCGAGCACCTGACCGGTGGTGAGGTCCAGCAATTGGGCGACGAGCGTGGTCGTGCCCAGGTCAACGGCCACCCCGAGCCCGTCCTGGGGGTCGAACGCAAACGCCGTATTGTCGGAGAGGATCGGAGAATCCCACTGCGACACGTGCAGGACCAGGTCCTCCTTGACGTGCGCCTGGCAAGCCAGGCGCCAGCCCGCGGCGATATCCGCTTCGGTGAATTTCTGCACGTCGTGATCCGTCGGCGGCAGGTCACCTTTCAGCACCTTGATGCGGCACCCCTTGCACGTGCCGCGTCCACCGCACGGAAACTCAACGCCCAGTGCGAACAGCGCGTCCTGCAGCGGCGCGCCCGCGCGCACATGGACAACCTTGTCGAGCGGATCCAGCCGGATCGTGATGGGACGTTCGTTTGATTCCGTGCTCATAGTAAGTAACGCGTGCTGCGCCGGGGCGGAAGGGCCCGCCCGGTCTCGAGCCGCTGCGGCACCATCGGCCCCCCCCGCCAGGCAACCCGCATTCGCGGTTTATGGCTTGTGTTTCAGTCCACCCTCGATGCTGTTCCCGACAACCGATCTCAGCCCGCATCGCCGGCCGGCTCGGACCGGACGATCGTCTCGTCCTGGGTGGCCACCACGCGGTGACCGGGCGGCACGACGAGATATTCCTTGGCGTTCCAATCACCGTTCACAAGGCGCTGGAAGAGCCCCATGTCGCCAATCTGCTTGTCGAACGTCCAGCCCCGTTCGGCCGCCAGCTCGCGACTCTGGCGCTCGAAACGATCGTCCGGCTCGACCCCCATTTCAATGAAGGTGATCTGTTTGTAATGCCGGGTCATGTCGTACAGCTGCTCATAGAGGAAGCGCGCATTCTCCTCGCCGTACTGGTCCACGAGATCCTGGTACGACCGATCCATGCCGGCCTGATGCTGAATGGTCAACTGGCGCAGCTCGCCATTGGCCTTGTCGCGTTCAATCCAGCCCGTCGTCTTGAAGTAGACCCCGGGATTCGCGAAGAAGTACTCGCGATAGCGTTCCTTGCTGCCAAGAAACATGGAAATACAGTCATGCGCACGGGGCAGCACCAGCGGCGTGGTGCGCGCGGTCAGGCCATGCAGACCGTTGTTGCACAGCGCGTAGCCGAGGAGGATGGCCTCGTACGCCCCTGCCGGCGTCCGATCCACGGCCGCCTGCAGGTTGCCGCGCATGTCGGCGGCCGGGATGTCGTGCAGCCCTTTCGGCATGAACTCCAGGTCGACCTGGTTGGGCGAGCGGGCCACGACGGCACACATCTCACGGTGGAAGATTTCGCAACTGATCAGCTTTAGGCGCAAAGCGGCATCCTGCGGCCCCGCCCTGAGCCGGCCGGCCGGCAAGGCCGCACCGGTCCCTCCAGGAACAGAACCCACCCGGGCTCGCCAGGGACGGCGCGCCACCCCCTCTCACGCAACCAGCGGCAGGCGGCGCAGCGGCGAGTCCCTTCGCCGCCGCACCTGCCTTTGTCGGAACGCGCCCCGCTTACCCCACGCCCAGCAGGCGCCGCGCTTCCGTGACGGCCCCGCTCGCGTTATCGCTGAAGCCGTCCGCGCCAATCTGATCGGCGTACTGCTTCGTCACCGGCGCACCGCCGACCATGACCTTGACCTGCTTCCGCGCACCCGCGGTCTCAATGGCCTTGATGATGTCCTTCATGCCCGGCATGGTCGTCGTCAACAGCGCGGAGAGGCACACCACGTTGGCGCCCTTCTCCTTGATCGCCGCCACGAACTTCTCGGCCGAGACGTCCACGCCCAGGTCGATGATCTCGAAGCCGCCGCCTTCCAGCATGGCCGCGACGAGATTCTTGCCGATGTCATGCAGGTCGCCCTTGACCGTGCCGATGACCACGCGCCCGGCCGGCGCCACCTTCTGTGCCAGCAGCAGCGGACGCACGAGATTGAGGGCGCCCTTCATGGCGCGGGCTGCAATCAACAGCTCCGGAACAAAATACTCGTTGGCTTCGAAGCGGCGGCCAACCTCGTCCATGGCCGGGATCATGTACTTGTCGACCAATTCCTTCGGGTCCTGGCCGCCCTTCAGCGCCGTGTCGGTGATTTCCACCGCCTTCTTGTGGTTACCGGTCAGAATGGCATCATACAGTTCCGTAATATTGCTCATCGACTGCTCCTTTCCCGATCCCGCTAACACGTCCTCTGGCTGTACACTCCATACATCCCGCGGTCAGCCCAAACCCGCCGGATGTTGTGTTCAATTCCGCTATCGCACCCCGGTTGACGCCGGGCCCAACCGCATCCGCATGCGCGCCACCTGTTCCATGATGAGGGTCACGGCGTCCTCGTACCGGACGTGGTCCGTGTTGATCGTCAGGTCATACCCGTGCGCGTTCTGAATGTCGGCACCAAAATTGTCTTTCACATACATCGCCCGGCTGCTGTCCTCCCGGGCAATGAACTTCTCGGCTTCCAGGCGCGTGAGTTTGTAGTACTCCACGACGTGCCCGATGCGCTTCGGCATGGACCCGATCAGGCGCACATGCAGGCCGCCCGGCATGTCGCGCGTGAGAATGTTGGCGCCACGCCCCACCAGGATGACGTTGCCGATGCGCGCCAGGAACATGATGGTCTCGTTGGTCTTGCGCGCCAGCAACGACCAGGAGGGATACTGCCCCATCATCTCGTCAATCCACTTGAGGACGCGGTGGTAATTCGGCTGGTCCATGGTGTGCGCCACTTCCTTCGGCAGGTTGTGCTGCTCCACCACCTTGGCCAGCAGATCGCGATCGAACCACAGCCACGGGCTGAACGCATGCTTGTCCTCAGCCTGCAGGCGGTCCCGCAGCAGCGTGCCGATCGAGATGCCCCCGGCTCCCGCTTCGCGCGACAAGGTGATGAACGGCTGAATCACGGGCGCGCCGCCCCCCGGCGTGCCGTAATGTTGGGCGCCAAGGTAGCCCTTCAACATATTCAGTGATTCGTGAGGCGTCATGTCCGTCCCGTCCGACCATTTCCAGCCGAGGCCCGTGCACGAGCCCCTCGCGATCGTTGACCCATGGATCGGCTGTCGCCCCGCACCTGCAAAGCGATTCCAAATATAACAGGCGTACGTTACCGCGATTAAATCCTCAATGTCCACGAAAAATCTCGGGCGCCTCCCGCCCGCAGTCTTGACCCACCCCCGCTTCCATGGCATACTCGCGTGACGTTCTCGGGACACGCTTGGCCGATGATGGCGCATGATGGAAAAACACATAACGCCTCCCCGCGCGAATGACGAATTCGGAATCTGGTTTCTCAGGGTTGACGACAACCAGATCCGGGGCCCTGTCTCCCTCTCAACGCTTCGGCAATGGGCTGAATCCGGCACGCTGGGCGCCGGCGACCTGATCTCCCCCGATGCCAAGTCCTGGCAGCCGGCCGCGACGGTACAGGGACTGGAGATGGAGTGGCTGGCGGACCTCGACAACGGCGAAAGCTACGGCCCCTTCAACATCAAGGCCATCCGCCAACTCGTGGAACGCGGCATCTTGCGTCCAGATAGCGTGCTTCATCGACGATCCGAATCCACCCGGCTCGACACCGGCAGTGGGACTGAACCCGCACCACTGACGACCGTTTCGCCCCGCCAGGGAACCCACGCCACCAAGCCCGCCGACGAGCGCGTGGTGAATCTGGAGCGCGAACTGCGGGATCTGCGAGCCCAATTGGCCGGCGTCCAGCGCGTCCATCTCGCACCAAGCCATACGGGACCCGATAGGCGCGCCCTGACCGACACCGGGAACCAAGGCACGGCCGCGATCGACAGGCTGTATGACAAAGTCCAGCATACTGAGGACATGCTCCAGCGCCTGCTGCAAGCTGAAGAGCAGGTGAATGCCCAGGAATCCTCGGCCGAACGTAATCTCCCAACCGCATCCCCCGCCGCCCACCGCGCAACCGCCTGGCAGGCGAACAGCCGACCCGGCATGGTTCGCCGGCGACCACTCGTGATGGAGTCGGACGATGATATGGAGTGGGAACTCCCCGCCAACCCCCGCGAACTGGCGCGCACGCGCCGCTTTCGGGCGCAAACCCTGCGCTGGAATGTCATTAATTCGTCGCTGGTCATCGGCACGGGCGTCACCGTCGGAGCCGTGGGAATCATGCTGGGTGTCGAACCGGTGCAATATACGGGTGTCGTCCTGTCTTTCCTCGGTATTGTCTATTTTGGCGTCGCCATGCTCCTGCTGTTGACCCGAAAACTGTCCAACTGGGGCCACCTCAGCGTCATCAAAGAATCCGCGCCCTCCGAAGAGGGGCACCCTCTGCGCGGGGCCATGAACATTTCGATCTATTGGTTTAATCGCAAGTTCCGCGCCCCGCCCCGCGATTGACCGCCCACCTGACCCGCCAAACAATCCCCGCGCGCCGCATGGGACATTGCGCGCATATGGTATAGACGCCCCCTCATTCTGTAAAAAATCCACAATATCTTGTGGTCAGCGTTGACGACACCCCGCGCCCGTTGGTATACACGGATCACGCTCGTCGGCCACGTTTTCAAGGGTGGCGCGGCCGATCATGCGGGTCACGCAGCCGTATAATAAGCCTCTTTTCCCGGGAGTATTCTGTCCATGCAAACCGTGTTTCAGTTCGACAATCGCACCTATGTTCTGGATCAGTCCAAGGCCGAGGAAGCCTTCGCCCAGAAGCGCGTCATCAACGGACGCAAAACCGTTTTCTTCAACCTGCTGCCCCTGAAGTACCGGTGGGCCTATGACCTGTATCGCAAGATGAAGGCCAATCACTGGGAACCTGAAGACATCCCCATGCAGAAGGACATCGAACAGTGGCAAAGCGAGAAGGCGCTGAGCGACGTCGAGCGCTGGATCATCCGCATGGGCATCGGCTACTTCTCCGCCGCCGAAGGCATTGTCGGCGACAACATCATTCACGTCGTGCGTGAGCTGGTCACCGCGCCGGAGTTGAAGCTCGTGCTCGGCCGCCACGCCCACGAGGAAAATATCCACGCCGACAGCCTGCTCTACATGATCAGCTCCCTCGGCATCAACCCCCACGAGTGCGAGGCCATGTTCGAAGACGTGGAGACCATCCGCGGCAAGAACGATTTCGTCATTCGCGCATCCCGCGCGCTGCGCCGCGACCTCGACCTGACGCAGATCGACAATCAGCAACTGCTCGCCAAGAACATGTTCATCTTCGGCCAGTGCATGGAAGGGACGCAGTTCTACGGCCTCTTCGGCATGGTGCTCTCGCTCTATCGGCAGAACAAGTTCCCGGGCATCGGCCAGATGTTCCGCTACACGCTGCGCGACGAGTCCAACCACATCGAACTGTTCCGCAATCTCCTCATGGACCTCGTCGACGAAAACCCCGCCATCTGGTCCGCGGACTTTCAGGAGGAACTGCGCGGCCTCATGCGCCAGGCCGTGAATCTGGAGAAAGCCTTCGTTCGCGACTGCCTGCCGGTCCACGCCGTGGGCCTCAGCGTCGACGAGTTCTGCCAGTACATCGACTACATCGCGGACCGCCGCCTCGCGGGCTGCGGCCTGCGCGAACTCAACCCGGGCATCCAGAACCCGCTGCCTTGGCTGGCCGAAATGATGGACATTCAAAAGGAGCAGAACTTCTTTGAAGGTCGCGTGACCGAGTACCAGAAAACCTCGGCCCTCGCGTCCGTCAGCGACGACGAATTATGACCCGTCAGCGCGTGGCGCGGCCCCGGGCGGCACCACGCGCCAGCGTGACCACGCCGGTCCGCAGTCGACGATGTTGCTTGCCCGTCATACCAGGGAAGGATTTACGCTTATGTTTACCCGTGGCACGCTCGAAGAAGATCAGGCCCTCAAACGGTTCGCCTTTACGCCCAAAGACCAGAAGCCGCGCTTCAACTGGGGCCTGGTGGTGGGCAGCGAGGCCTTCCACCTGCCCAACCTCACCATCGACATGCAGGGCGAGGCGCGCGCCTTCAGCCTCGCCGAAATCGCGGACACGATCGGCAGCGCCCTCACCAACCTGATGCTCTCACGGCAGGAGGAGCGCGCCGAGGAAATCTTCAGCGAAGGCAACCGCAACTTCGTCGCGGCCGTGGCCCGCGCCGTGGGCCGGGTGCTGGCCGCGCAGACGGAACAGGGCGAGGGCGGCGCCCTCACCCAGCACGACGTGCACCGCGCCATCGAACGCGCCCTGATTGAGCACAATGCACACGACGTCGCGCGCAGCCTGGTGATCAAGCGCGCAGGCCTGGCCGGCGCCGGCGTGGCGGCCCTGAACGTGCGCCTGATCCGGCGCAACGGGCAGGTGGTGCCCTGGAATCCCGACAAAATCGAGATCGCCGTGCGCAAGGCCTTCCTCTCGCGGCACCTGAACTCTGATGCCGCCGTGGGCGTGGCCCTCGCCGTCACGGCGCGCGTGCAGGCCCTCGCCCAGGCGTTTGTGCACATTGAAAACGTGCAGGACATCGTGCAGGAGGAGCTGATGAAGGCCGGCCACTACAAGGTGGCCGAAGCCTACATCCTCTACCGCGCCCAGCGCCACGAGCAGCGTGCACACGAAGCGCCGGCCCCCGACGACGCCGCCCGGCAGGACCTGCTGATCACCGTCCAGCGCCACGACGGCACCTCCTACCTCTGGGATGGCGCCCGCCTGCGCAGCGAAATCACCTTCGCCATGATCGGCCTGAACCTGTGCCTGACCCACGCGCAAATCGAATCCGAACTGCGCCGCTCGCTGGCCCCCATCATGGCCGAGGACGACCTGCGCAAGACGATCCTGCTCAACGCCAAGGCCCTCACCGAACGCGACGCCGACTTCGCCAAGTTCGCGGGCCGTATCCTGCTCGCACAACTCTACGCCGAGGTGCTCGACTGGGACATCCTGCGCGACGGCGTCGCCGGCCTCAAGGCCGCCCATCGCAACGCCTTCCGCCGCTACCTCGAACGCGGCGTGGCCATCAAGCGCCTGTCGCCGCGACTGCTCGAGTACGGCGTGGACCGCCTGGCCGAGGCCCTCGACCCGTCCGCCGACCTCGACTTTGATTACCTTGGCCTGCAGACCCTCTACGACCGCTACCTGATCGTGGACAAAACCGGCGCACGCGCACGACGCCTGGAAACCCCGCAGTTCTTCTGGATGCGCGTCGCCATGGGCCTCTTCCTCCAGGAACCGACTCGGCGCGAGGACTGGGCCATCCACCTGTACGGGCTCTACAAGCAACGCCGCTTCTGCTCGTCCACACCCACCCTCTTCAACAGCGGCACCCTCCATAGCCAGCTCTCGTCCTGCTACCTCTACAAAGTCGAGGACAGCATTGAGAGCATCATGATCCGCGGCATCGCCGAGAACGCGTTCCTCAGCAAATGGGCCGGCGGGCTCGGCGGCTCCTGGACCGCCGTGCGCGGCACCGGCAGCCACATCAGCGGCACCAACGGCGAGAGCCAGGGCGTCATCCCGTTCCTCAAGCTGCACAACGATCAGCTCGTCGCCGTCAACCAGGGCGGCAAGCGCCGCGGCTCCGGCTGCGCCTACCTCGAATGCTGGCACAATGACGTGCTCGACTTCCTCGAACTGCGCCGCAACACCGGCGACGATCGCCGCCGCACCCACGACATGAACACGGCCAACTGGATCCCCGACCTGTTCATGAAGCGCATGGAAGCCCGCGAGGACTGGACCCTCTTCCGCGCCAACGAAACGCCCGACCTGCATGACCTCTACGGCCAGGCCTTTGAACGGCGCTACGCCGAATACGAGCAGATGGCCGCGGAAGGCCGCCTCTTCGGCAAGCGCATCGCCGCCCTCGAACTCTGGAAGCACATGCTCAAGATGCTCTTCGAAACCGGGCATCCCTGGATCACCTTCAAGGATCCCTGCAACGTCCGCAGCCCGCAGGACCACGTCGGCGTCATCCACAGCTCCAACCTCTGCACGGAGATCACGCTCAACACGAGCCACGAGGAAACCGCCGTCTGCAACCTCGGCTCGATCGTGCTGGACACCCACCAGGACGCGGCCGGAAACCTGCGGCATGACCTGCTGCGCGACACCATCCGCATCGCCGTGCGCGCGCTGGACAACGTCATCGACCTGAATTTCTACCCGACCGAGGCCGCCCGCCGCTCCAACCTGCGACACCGCCCCGTCGGCCTCGGCGTCATGGGCCTCCACAACGCCCTTTACCGCCGCGATGTGAGCTTCGCCTCTGATGCCGCCGTCGAGTTCAACGACGAGTTCATGGAGGCCGTCGCGTTCTACGCCTACGAGGCCTCCAGCGATCTCGCCGCCGAGCGCGGTTGCTATGCCACCTACGAGGGCTCCAAGTGGGCGCGCGGCCTGATGCCAGCCGACACGCTGGACCTGCTCGAACGTGAACGCGGCCTGCCCGTCGACGTCCCCCGCGGCGGCAAGCTCGACTGGACCCCCCTGCGCGAACGCATCGCCCGGCAGGGCATGCGCAACTCCAACGTGCTCGCCATCGCGCCAACGGCGACCATCGCCAATATCATGGGCACCACGCCCTGTATCGAGCCCACCTACAAGAACCTCTTCGTCAAGAGCAACTTGTCCGGCGACTTCCTGTTCCTGAACGCCTACCTGGCCCGAGACCTCAAAGCCCGCGGCCTGTGGAGCCCGGAACTGGTGGACAGCCTGAAGTACTTCGACGGAGACCTGGAAAACATCCCCGGCATGCCCGAGGATTTGAAGCGTAAGTACGTGACCTCTTTCCAAATCGATTTCCAGTTCCTGATCCGCGCCGCCGCACGCCGCCAGAAGTGGATCGACCAGTCCCAATCCGTCAACCTGTTCCTGCGCGAGCCCGACATGAAGGGCCTCTCTCACATGTACCGGGCCGCGTGGCGCCAGGGACTCAAGACGACGTACTACCTCCGCACCCTCGGCGCCTCGAACATCGAGAAGGCCACCGTCAGCGTGAAGAAGGAAATGCGCGGCGTCGTCGGCCAGGCCCAGCTGGATAACGAGGCGGGCGACGCCGCGTTCACCGCGGCAGAGAAGCAGGCCTGCAGCCTCGAAGCCATGCGCACCGGCGGCGAGTGTGAAGCCTGCCAATAGCCCGCGCCAGGAGACGCGTTGATCCGTGCAAGGTGGCCCGCGACCTCCGGGCGCGGGCGGTTACTCGCCAGAAAGGAACGCCATGCTCACGCAAACGCAACTTGATCACTTTCACCGCGATGGCCTGTTGGTCATCCGCAACGTGCTGAGCGCGCGGGAGGTCGAGGAACTCCTGCAGGCCGTGGATCGCTGCCAGGCGGAAGGCATCGCCCAGCAGGGCACCGATCACAAGTACCACACGCACGCCGACGGACGAAAAGTCTACCGCCGCAGCGAAAAGATGTGGCGCCGTGGGGATATCTTTCAGGCGGTGACCGTGAAACCGGCTCTGCTTGAAATGGTCGGGCAGTGCATTGGCCACCCGTTTCTGCCCTTGAACGACTCGCTCGTGGTCAAACTCCCCGGCGGCAATGTGCCCGTGCCCTGGCACCAGGACCCGCCCTACGGCCAGGAAACCGGCTATGAGGCGACCTTTGACATCCCCAACTTCGTGGCGGATCTCTACCTGGACGAGTCGACGCTGAAGAATGGCTGCGTGTGGGCCATCCGCGGGCATCACCTCGTCGGTCACATCAACCTGCGCCAGTTCACCGAGGACCAGCTCTTCGCCCACCCGCTCGCCGAACCGCTCGAGATGAAACCCGGCGACGTCCTCCTGCACGCGCTCAGCGCCCCGCACGGCTCCGCCGGCAACACCTCCGACACCTATCGCCGCATCTTCTACATTCACTACATGGCGCGTGACGTGCTGGAACACGGGTACCCGGACATCAAGTGGATGGGCCTGCCTGGAATGTATTCGGATGCGGGAAAGGCCTATGCCCACGGCATGCTGGACGTGCGCCGCCGGATGGGATTCGGCGATGCGGCCAGCCAGCAGGTGACATGGACCCCTGACGGCTTCACCGTCACCGGTCAGCCCGCGACCCCTCGCCACTACTGGAAGACCCTGCGGGAGCACATCCCGGCCGACAAAGCGGCCGCAATGCGGCAGCTGAACTGGAATCCGTAAGGCCGGCGCGCACCTGCCTCACGGATTCCACCAGCAAGGCCCCTTGCCTTCAATCGCTTCTGCCGCCCGCCGCCGAATCTCCGCCAGCAGCGGTGGCGACAGCTTCCGAAACGTGCGCGCCGCCATGAACGCCGCGTCCTGCTCGTTTGGGAAACTCATGCCCAGCAGCGCCACATCCGGATCGCACGTCAGCGTGTAGTGCAGGCACTCCGTTGGCGTCAAACACGGCAGCCGCGGCGCCCCCGGTTTGCCTCCCGAACTGATCTTGCCGCGCGGGCGCTTCTGCAGCGGCTGGTTGTAGCCCGTCGTGTCGCCCACCAGTTTCCCCGCGCCAAACGTCTTGAAGCACACTGTCCCGACCCCGCGCGCCGCCGCCAGCGGCAGCAACTCGTCCACGTACCGCGCATCCACGAACGGGCCCACCGGAAACAGCACGACGTCACACCACCCCGACTCGATCGCCGCCCGCACCACGTCCGGATGGTGGCTGGAGATGCCGCGGAAGCGCGCATGCCCGGCCTGCACGCCGTCCGCCAACTCGTCGACCCGCAAGGCGCGCCATTGCGCCATCGTGCTGACGGCGTGGAAAACAAACAAGTCCACCTGCTCGAGCCCCAGGCGCTGCAGACTGGCCTCGACCTGTGGGCCCACCGGCTGATCGAGGTGGTCGATCTTGTCGATCAGGAACATCCCCTCGCGGCGCCCCCGCAACGCGGCACCCACAATCTCCTCGCTAAACCCCGCTTCATAGCCGGGCGCCGTGTCGATGACGTTCAGCCCCGCGTCCATGGCACGGCGGACCGTCTCCACGCATTGCGCGAGCGGGAGCTGGCGATCCGCCACGTCCCCGATCCCCAGCACCGTGGCCCCGAATCCCGTCCGCCCCAATTCCCGTCGCGCCGAAAAGCGTGTCGCCTGCATGCCATCAGGATAGCACAAGCTGATGCGGTGTACAGAAGGCCCCGCACCGATGTGGGCGGGCTGCACCGCCAGCCCGCAATTCGCGCCGCCTCACGCGATCCTGTCGAGCCTCTCGATCACCTCTGGCCATGCCGGAACTTCTGCGACCGCCCACGTGGCGGTCTTCGCCCGACCGATCCTGCCCATGTCGCGCATCGCATCGAGATGCGCACCCGAATCCCGGAAGCGCTTGAGAGCCTCGGCGCTCTCCCAGACGGTCAGAGTCCGCCAGCCGCGGTGAAAGGCGAGCGCGACAAGTCCCGGCGTGCGCGCGAGCTGGCGGCGCACGCGCCAGATATGAATCAGCAGCCGGACGGTCGCCACGGGCCCCTTCACATGTATCTGCGTCGTCGAAGCAATCATCCCATCATCTCCCGTCAGCCCTCCCCGCCAAAAGCCTAGGTTGCCACACAAGGCCGCGCAAGCCGTTATCGCGACGGTCTCGTTTCGGCGCCTTTCAATTGCACGACCGGCGCGCGAGACATAAGCTGTATTGTCGAGAGGAGGTTGTGATGCTGCTCCCCTTCGCGCGGAGGGTCGTCCTCCGATATTCCCTTGTCCTGTCAGCGGTCAGCCTGATCCCAGGGGGTGACGCGGTCCTGGCCGCCACGCTGTACGTGCAAGCTGAGGCTGACGCAGCAGGCAGCGGCGCCACGTGGGCCTCCGCGTACAACGACTTTCAGGAGGCCTTGTCCGCCGCCCTGCCCGGAGATGACATTTGGGTTGCGGCAGGCCTGTACCTGCCCAACCGACCAGGCGGATCCGATGATCCTCGTGCCGCCACGTTTCGCCTCAGCCGCGGCGTCGCCGCCTACGGCGGTTTCACCGGCAAGGAGACCAGCCGAGCTGAGCGAAACCATCTGCGCCACCTCGCCCTACTAAGCGGCGACTTGCATGGAGATGACAACCCCCTCGCGCAGATTGACACCCCGTCCCGCCATAACGACGATAACGCCGAGCACGTGGTCACGGGGGCCGAGGGGGCCATCTTGGATGGCTTCGTTATCATCGGCGGCAACGCGACCAATCCCACCAATGGGTCCGGTGGCGGGCTATACATGGACACGGTGGACATGGAGGTCCGCAATTGCGGCTTCATCGGCAATTTGGCCTCACAGTCGGGCGGAGCCCTTTATGGAGAATCAGCCTTGCTGCGCATTCACGCCTGCTACTTTTGGGGGAACGCGGCGCAGGTCTTCGGAGGCGGAGCGGTCGACCTCAACGGCGGCGAGCCCTGCGTGACGGACTGTGTTTTCGCCTTCAACCGCGCCGGGATGGAGGCGGACCGCCTGTCCGGCCCAACCGACGAGGGCACGCTCTGTGGCGACGGGGGTGGCCTCCTGCTGCGCAACATCCAGCATGCCTGGGTGCTGAACAGTCACTTCTTCGGCAACGAGGCCTCCGGCGATGGCGGCGGCATTTACTCGTTGGGTGACCACAACCTGCTCGTCTTTGGCTGTGTCCTGGCAGGCAACGCCGCCGGTGACTACGGCGGGGGCATTTATCGGCCCGACGACGTCATTAGCTGCACCATCGCCGGCAACTATGCCAAGCATGCGGGTGGTGGCGTGGCCGCTATGGGTCACCCCATGAACGCGAATCTGCGCAACTGCATCCTCTTCGAGAATGGCGCGGCCGACGCGGGACCGGAGCTACATGCGACCTACGCTACCCTTACTATCGCGGACTGCATGGTCACGGGTGGCCTTCCGCCCGCGGCACCCGACAAGCACGAACAAATCATTGACGGCGGAAATAACCGCGCGGCAGATCCGCTGTTCAAGAACCTGCTTGGCGAGGACGGCATCGAAGGCACGCTCGACGACAATTTCCATCTCCGGCCCGACTCGCCCGCGCGCAATACGGGCAACATCGCGAGCTTGCCGCGCGACGAGCGCGATCTGGACCTCGATGGCAATTACACGGAACCGATTCCCCTCGACGCGGCGGGGCAGCCGCGCGTGACACATGGATATCTCGACCTTGGAGCCTACGAAGAAGGAGAACAGGACCGCGAACTGAGTCGTTCGGAAATCCTGAGCAATCTGTTGGAACTCGCGCAAGGCGCGGACCTGTCCAACGCTCGCACGCGGTCCGCTGCGCTACTGACACCGCTGCTTCAGGGGGAACTCCCCCTGCTGTGCATCCATCCCCGCTGTCCTCGGTTCTCACCCAAGCCACCGTTCCCGCCACATACGGCCATCTGATCCGCTACGCACGTCGCCATCGCTCTGCGTGCCCGTGGCGGTTCTGGCGGCCTTAACTCGTAGCGCCACGTCCCCGCAGGCTATTTCTGCACCTGCGTCATGAACTCCCCGATGGCGGCCGCCGTGAGTGCGTAACCACGCTGGACGCGTGCATCACGGGTTCCACCGCCGCCGCGTGAATGGCAACGTGTGCATACGGCGAAGATAGCAAAGCGGGGTAACGTCATGAGTCGTGACCATGCAGGGGCGTCGCTCCCGCCTGCTCCCGACCAGCGGGAGGGCGGGCAGGTGCGATCTTCTATGGGGCATTCACCCCCGCGTTGCGCCAGAATAAAACGTTACCGAAGGGTACCGGGTCCTCGAGATGGTTGCGCCATAATGAATGTTACCGAAGGCGGGCCATGATTTTGGCGCGTTGGGCGTCGATGAGGGTTCGGAGGTTGTATGGGTCCAG
>JAIOPI010000037.1 GCA_021413965.1 Lentisphaerota bacterium
GCCGAACAGTGGATCAACAACTACCCCCGCAAGATCATCGACTTCGACTCACCCAGCCAGCGCTTCGACAAGGAACTCAAACTGATCGCCGCGTGACGAAACCCAGACCACTACATGCGACATTTAGCGTTGCAACCTACCCGGCGAGCGCGTGAAGACCTGCAGCCGCGTGTCCGCCTGCCCAAAGGGTTCGACCGCAAAGGCGGCGTCGTAGCGCGCATTCAGGATGTCCCACAGTTCGGCCCGTTCCGCTTCCGGCAGTGGCTGAACACCGGGCGAGCGGATGGCAAACCCGTAACCGCTGAACGCCGCCACCGGCGCCGTGGACGTTCGCAGCAGGTGCCGGAAGGCGGCCGCATTCAGCACGTGGCCGCGCCCGGCCTGCGCGTCGCTCCAGTCCGGGAAGTAACAGAACTGCCCCAGTTCGAGTCCGGGCGGGAGCCGCAGATCCGCCTCCACGGCCAGATACGGATCCTGCGTCAGAATCTCCGCACCAGGCCTGACCCCCGGCAGTGCCCGCACGTGCGCGGCCGTCTCGCGCAGCACGGTCAGAGGCGCCTTCGCCTTGAGCGGCCACCAGATGCGGTCGCGCGGACCAATGAACCAGCTCTGCAGGATGGGCGACGAACCCGCCGCCACGAGGCAGGTCAGGCACACCGCCAACACCCCCCAGAAGGCCCGGCACTGGTTGACCAATGCGACCGCCAGCAGGACGGCCAGCAGCGGATAGAGCATGGCCTGGTAATCATCATAGGGAAACGGCGCGCTCAGATGCACCAGGCTCACGGCCACGACGCTGCCCCACAGCGCGGTGGTCAGCACGTTGGCACGCCAACCCCGCCACGCCGCCGCTCCGAGCCGTGCGAACAGCGCCACGGCCACTCCCGCCGCGACTGCGTAGGCCAGACAAAGCCGCGCGACGAATCCACCCTTGTAGGCCAGCCAGGGAAGCAGGCCCGCCACCTCGCGCCCCGCGTGATACTGTACGAGGCAGAACCAGAGCGAATCGGGTGCCGCCACCAGAAAAGGAAGGAAGACGGCGCATCCCGTCAGCCCCGCACCCGCCGCAAACCACGCCGCCCGGATCCACGCCGAGCGACGGTCGAGATCATGCGCCAGGAGCAACGCCAGACCCGTGGCGGCCAGCGCCATGACGGCCGAGATGCGCGTGGCGGCCGCGAGCATCAGAAGCGCGCCCGCGGCCGTGGCGGCCAGACGCCCCCGCCGCCCGAGCACCGCGGTCAGGCACAGGAACCCCAACAGCAGCAGCAGCGCCGTGAGGGCGTAGGTTTTGACGATCGTGGTGAAATAGCTTTGGAAGACGTTGACGCCCGCGAGGTATAGGGTGGCGAGTGCAGCCTGCGCCGGGCGCGAATCCCCCCCCGTGCCCGGCACGGGGGGCGGGGCCTCCGGTGGCAGGGTCACGCGTGCCAACCGGGCCGCCAGCCAGGCCGCCGCCAGCACACCCAGCAAGCCGAGCACACTGGTAAAACCACGTCCGCCTGCCACGCCCCAGTGCCGCACGAGCGGGTCGGCCAGGGCGTAGACATAGGACATGACAGGGCCCTGGGTCGTGGCAAAGTCGATGTAGGGCCGACGCCCCTCGGCCACCAGCCGGGCACCGTACAGGTACCATCCCTCGTCCTGGTTGAGATCGCCCAAGAACAGGCTGGCCGCGCTGAGCACGGTGGCCGCCGCCAAACCGAGGACCCAAAGGAACGAGCATAGTCGGCGTTCGTTCATCATCTAAACCATCGCATACGAAGCCCCGCCCGCTGAGCATCCCCCCTTTGGAGGGGATCGGCGCGCACGTGCCTGCTCCTGGAGCCCCTCCCTCGAAGGGGTGGCCGCAGGCCGGGAGGGGGTCAGTCCCGCGCCCCGGACCGATCCGCTCACTCACGTCTCCAGGGCCAGACCCCGCCGCTGGTAGGTCGGGGTATCCAGATCCTCGCCGTCCAGGAGTGTCGGTTCCACGTTGCGAAAGCGCCCCCGGCCAGGGAGTTGAAGCCCCAGGGTCGTCTGCGATTGCTTCTGGCGCGAGCGGCCTCCGCTGCGCGGTTGCTTGACGCTGCGCGGAGCCTCGACGGCCGGCGCCGCCGACGCCTGACTCCAGCTTTCCGCCACCAGCATCAGCACCTGGATCGTGTCACGCCGCTCGTCATGGACGTGCGTCCCCATGCACAGGTTGCAGTCGGGCGCCAGCCCGGCCTGAATGGCCTCCATCAATTCGCCAACTTCACGCACGGCGAGATCAGGACCGCCCACGATGCCCACCAGCACGGCCTTCGCCGCCGCGGCCAGCTTGCCGCCTTCCAGCAGCGTTCCGCACATCAACCCCGTCGCCGCCACGGCCGCGCGATCCGCGCCCGAAGCCTCGGCAAACGCGAGCGAGCAGGTGCCGTCGCAGTGCTGCACCATGTGTTGCAGCTTGGCGAAGTCCAGCTTGATGTAGCCGGGTTGGGCGATCAGGTTGCAGAGCGTGCTCACGCTGCGCCCGAGCAGATCGTCCGCCCGATCAAAGGCCGCCTTGAGCCCGGCCTCGCCGGTGGCTTCGGCCAGCCGGTCGTTGGCCATGACCACCACGGCGTCGGCCACTTCCTGCACGGCCCGCAGCGCCTCGCGCGCCACGCCCTGGCGCTTGGCCCCCTCGAAGGCGAAGGGCATGGTCACCACCGCCACGGTCAGCGCCCCGCCATCCGCCGCGGCGCGCACGATGGCTGGCAGCGCGCCCGAACCCGTGCCGCCGCCCAGCCCGGCCACCACGATGACAAAATCCTTGTCCGCCACGATTTCGCGCAGCGTGGGCAGATCGTCATCCACGGCGAGCCGACCCGCGGACGGCGCGCCCCCCGTGCCGAGCCCGCCCGTGCGCGCCGTGCCGATCTGCAGCTTCACCGGCGCGCGCGCCTGGTCCAGCTCGCGCGCGTCCGTGTTAACCGCCGCGACGTGTGCCGCGCCCAGGACCGCCGGCGCCGCGTGGCCCACGATCCGCCCCCCCGCGCCGCCCACGCCAATGATGCAAATGGATGTGTGCATGCCCATGCGTAACCTACCGCGAGAAAATCCGCCCCAGCCAGCCGGAGAGCGGCGGCCGGGCCTGTTCTTTCACCGTCTTGAACCCATACTGCACCAGCCCGCTGACCGTGGCATATTCGGGCCCGCTCATGGCCGCCGCCAGCCCGCTCACATTGCGCGGCTTGCCGATCGCGCAGGGCAGCCCGAACACCGCCTCCGCCAGCTCGACAATGCCCGCCATGTGCGCCCCGCCACCCGTCAGCACAACGCCCGCGCCCACCTGGTGCAGCACGTCGTCCTTTTCGAGCCGGCGCTTGATCATGGCCAGCACCTCGTCCATGCGCGCATGCATGATCAGATTCAGCGACCGCACCGCCAGCGTGCGCCCGGGAAAACCGCCCTCCGCCGGCAGCGTCACGGTCGGCACACGCACCGCCGCCTTCGCGTTGACCGAGCCGGACTCTCGCTTGAGCACCTCGGCCTGTGCCGTCGGGATGCTGAACCCCAGGGCAATGTCGTTCGTCACGTGGTCGCCGCCGACGCCCAGCACGCCCGCCGACGCCACCACGCCGTCGGCGTACACCACGTAGTCCGTCTTCCCCCCGCCAAGGTCGATCACCACCACGCCGCTCTTCTTCTGCTCGGCCGTCAGCACCGACAGCGCCGAGCACAGCCCGCTGGCCGCCACATCGTGCACATCCACCGGGATGTTGCGCACCACGCGCACCGTGTTGTTCAGGCGGTTGCGCACCCCGTGAATCACGAGCATGTCCACCGACAGCTGCGCGCCCTGCATGCCTTCCGGATTGATCACGCGCTGGTCGTTGTCGATGTAGTAATACTGGCTGATCGTGTGCAGGATCTCGCGCTCGGGGGGCAGGTTGACCGCCTTGGCCACCTCCATGACCTCGTCAAGATCCTCGCGGCTGATTTCGCCGTCCTTGTCGAACACCGGCACCGTCCCGCGGTTGACCAGCCCCTGCACGTGCCCGCCCGACACCGCCAGCAGCACTTCGCGGATCGCCACGTTGCTGCGCTCCTCCGCCATGGCCAGCACCGACTTCACGCACAGCGCCGCATTCTCAATGTCGATGATCTCGCCCTTGCGCACACCCGTCGACGGCCGCTCGCCAATGCCGGTGATCATGATCACGCCGTCATCGCGCAGCTCGCCGACGAGCGCAATCACCTTCGTGGTGCCGATTTCCAATCCGACAACGGGAGCGTTGGCCATGCGCAGTCCTTGGTTACTGGTACTTCACCGCGTTGCGGTGCCGGTAGTCTTCCAGCGTCAAATCGATTTCCTTGATGCGCCGCCCCTGGTTCTGGGCGGCGCGCATGACGGCGCGCAGGAACAGGATCCGCTCGCGCACGTCTTCCACTTCCGTAATGCGGCCGCGCCCCCGCTCCCAGGACAAGTCAACGCGGGCATCGCCGTCGAGGATCACCTGCAGCGCATCCCTCGTTCCCCGGAACCCCCCGCGCACGTCGATGGCCCGCACCGGCATCTCGTGGTTGTCGTCGGCGTTGAGCCATGTGTCCAGCACCCGCACCGCGTCCGACGTCAGCCCCTGCACGCGCTCGCCGGGCTTCAAGAACGCGCCCTGGTACCCCGTCAGCAGCGGCAGCGCCTGGGGCGCACCGCGCTGGCCGAAGACGTAGCCCTCGGCATCGACCGCAAACCCGCTGTGCCGGCCGATCACCGCCAGCGGCTGGCGGGGCACGATGGCCACGGAGAGCGTGTCGGGCAGGACGCGCGTCAGCGTGATGGCCTTGTAGTTCGGCGAGTGGCGCAGGAACTCCTCGCGCACGTCGCCGATGTCGAACGCAAAGAGATTCGCGCCCTTGTGGATGGCGCGCTTGCCCTCCAGGTAGTTGAGCGCCACCGCGTCATCCGTGTCGATGGTCAGGTTGCGGATCACAAACGTGTCGTTGCGCGAGAACAGCAGGCTGCCCATGAAGCGCAGCCCCAGCACGACCATCGCCAGCAGCAGAAGCATGCTCAGCGGGATGCCGATCAGCCGGGCCCACGCGCGCACGTCCACGCGCGTCTTGGAGCGGCTGCGCGCGCTGACGTCCAGCGCCGGCTTCGACCGCCGGTTGCGCGTCCGGCGTCCCGATCCGCCCCACGATTTCCATTTCACCCAATCCACGTCGTCGCTCTCCCCATCCCCCGAACCGGTACGTCACGGCGGGCCACGGCCCGGCTAAACCGCCGCCCGGCTCAGGACGCGCTCGCACAGTGCCGCAAACGTCAACCCGTCCTGCGCCGCCGCCTTGGGCAGCAGGCTGGTTTCCGTAAAGCCGGGAATCGTGTTGATTTCCAGCAGATAAAACGCGCCGGCCTCGTCGAGGCGAAAGTCGATGCGCGACATGCCGCGGCAGCCGGCCGCGTCGTAGGCGCGGCGGGCCAGCGCCTGGCAGGCCACGCGCTGCTCGTCCGTCAGCGGCGCCGGCACCAGGTAGCGCGACGATCCGCGCGTGTACTTGGCCTCGTAGTCGTACCACCCCTCGGGCGCCTGCACTTCCACGATTGGCAGCACGCGCTCGTCGAGCACCCCGACCGTCAGCTCGCGGCCCGCGATGAAGGCCTCGACCACGACCTTGTCATCGTATGTCAGCGCATCCGCAAAGGCCGCCGGCCAGGCGGCTTCCTCGAACACGCGGTGAACGCCGATGCTCGAGCCCTGGCGCGCGGGCTTCACCACCAGCGGCAGCGGCAGCGTGCGCGTGTCGCCGCGGTGCAACACCTCGCCCGCCGCCGTCGGAATGCCGTGGGCCCCCGCCAGTTGCCGGGTCAGCTCCTTGTCGAATGCAATCCGGCTCGCCTCCGCGCCCGGCCCGGTGAACGGCAGGCCGCGGTTGGTCAACTCGGCCTGCACGCGGCCGTCCTCGCCAAACGCCCCGTGCATGGCAATGAAGACCGCCTCGATATCGGCCGGGAGATCCAACACGTAGCCGGTGACGTCGATGGGACGCACGTCATACCCGGCCTCGGCCAGCGCCTTTGCCACCGCCTCGCCGGAACGCAGCGAAACGTCGCGTTCGGCCGACGGTCCACCCATCAGGACAGCCACCTTGTGAAAACGCTTCATAAGCTACACCAGGAACCGAACTTCCGCTTCCAACTCGACGCCCGTCTGTTCGCGAACCGCCGCCGCACCGGTCTGCGTCAGCGCCTGCACGTCCGCCGCCCGGGCCGCCCCGTCGACGATGATGAAATTGGCGTGGTGCGCCCCCACGTAGGCGCCACCCACGCGCCGCCCTTTCATGCCCACATCTTCCAGCAACCGCCCGGACTTGGCGTTCTCCGGATTCTTGAAGAACGACCCCGCGGACCGGAAGCCCGCCATCCAGGCCCGGCGCTGGCGAATCTCCAGGCGTCGCGCCGCGATGGCCGCCGGGTCGCCCCGGCGCACGTAAAACGCGGCCTCCACGAGCGTGCGCGACTGCAGAAAGGCACAACGGCGATAGCCAAGGTCCAGCCCGTCGCGGGGGACTATACATGCCTCCCCGTCACGGTTCAAACAACGAATCCACGCGAGATGATCGCCCAGCCCTTCACCCCACGCGCCGGCGTTCATCTGCATGCCGCCGCCCAGCGTGCCGGGGATGCCCTCGAGGAATTCGAAGCCGCCGTAGCCCCGCTGCTCGAGCTCGTCCAGCAGCCGCCCCAGCGGCACCGCCGCCCCGGCGATGAGCAGCCCCGGCTCCTCGCGGATGACGTGAAATTCGGGCCCCGTCAGGCGCGCCGCGATCCCGCGCACGCCCAGGTCGCTCACCAGCATGTTGTAGCCGCCGCCCAGCAACGAAAAGGGCACGCCGCGCGCCGCGGTCCAGCGCAGCACCGCCGTCAGATCCCCCACATCGCCAATCTCGAGCCAGACATCCGCCAGCCCCCCGACCCCGTAGCTCGTGTGCGGCCCGAGCGGTTCGTCGCGCCGGACCACCGTGGCGGGCGACAGCTCCAGGCCGTCCAGCACCGGCTCGCCTCGCCCGGGAAGCGCCGATCCCGGCACGGCCAGTTCGTCCTCCGCCCATTGCGCCACCTGCTCCACGTCCCCCGCCCCCACCACCAGGAACAGATCGCCGGCCTGCAGCTCCCGCCGCAGGAAAGCCCACGCATGCGCGAGCGACTGCGCCACGCGCGGCACGGGAATGCGCGCCTCCGGGGCCGCCGCCTGTTCACGGAAATGCACATACAGGTCCCAGATGGATCCGCCGCGCAGCGGGGCCTCCGAGGCCGCGTACACGGGGGTGAGGACGAGTTCGTCCACGCCGGCAAAGGCCGCCGGAAAATCGGCGCCCAGGGCGCGCGTCCGCGTGTGGCGGTGCGGCTGGTAGATCACGACCAGCCGCCGGTGCGGCAGGCGCAGCGCCGTGCGCACGATCGCCGCCACCTCGGTGGGATGATGCGCGTAGTCGGAGATCACGGTCACGTCCGGCCGCGTCACGATGCGCTCGAAGCGCCGGTGCGGCAGCTGAACATGGCGGATGCCGTCACGAATCTCGTCCGGCGTCAAGCCCAGGAGCAGGCCGACCGCCGTCGCCGCCAGCGCATTGCGGGCATGGTGCGCGCCCAGCACCGGCAGCGCCACGATCCCGCGATCGTGCCCATGCACCCAAAGCCGGAACGTCTGCCCGTCTGCCGTCTCCACCAGTTCACCCCCGCGCACGTCGGCATCGGGAACAAACCCGTACGAGAGCAGGCGCCCGCTCGGGACGCCCCCCCCCGCAGGCCGCGCCCGCGCCTCCGCCAGCGCCCGCGCCCGCGGGTCTTCGCGGCAATACACCACCCCGGCCTTGGCCTGGTCCATGAACTGGCGAAAGCACGCCTCGAATTCGGCCACGTCGCGAAAGTGCTCCATGTGGTCGAATTCGATGTTGGTGACGACGGCAATGTCCGGACGATAGCGGGCCACCGTGCCATCGCTCTCGTCGGCTTCCACGATCAGGCTCCCGCCTGCACCCGCCCCGGAGACACCGCCCAAACCGGGAACCTCCCCGCCAATGCACCAGGCCGGGTCGCGCCCCGCGTGCCGCAGCAGCTGGGTGATGAAGCTGGTGGTCGTCGTCTTGCCATGCGTCCCGCTGACTGCAACCGACGTCTCATAGGTGCCAAGCAGGACCGGCAGCACGTCGCCGCGCCGGAACGCGGGCAGGCCGCGCTGCCGTGCCGCAAGCATTTCCGGCGCATTCTCCGGCACCGCCGTGCTGCGGATGACCCAGTCGACGGCGGCCTCGAGATGCGCGGGTGCGTGCGGGGATGACACCTCCATGCCGTGCGCCCGCAACCACGCCATGAGGCCGCTGGAGCCGATGTCGCAACCGGAGACGCGCAGGCCGCGGGCCTGCAGCAGCCGGGCCAGCCCCGCCATGCCCACGCCGCCAATGCCCAGCAGGTGCACATGGCTCCCGCGGCGCGCCAGGCACGCGCGTATCGCGCTGTCGAGGTCAGGCTGGTGGGCATCCGGCATGGTGTTTGGCACAAGCTTTCGCGGCGGTCGCCACGCTGCCTACTCTTCAACCACATCCCATCCGCGCCGTCAAATGGCGAATCGGAAAACGCGGGATTCGGTTCAGGATTGAACCCGCACGGCACCGTGCATCGCCCTGGCCGCATCACAGCATGCCCGCGATCAAGGGGCACCGCGACCTCCGGGCGCTGGCATCCCGCCCCACCCTACCCGACCCGCACCCGGTGGTTGCGGCGCAGGCGGCTGAGGACGGCCGGCAGGCTCCCGCGGCGGCCCACAAGGCGAGGCAGCGGCGTGGCCTGATGCAGCGCCGCACGAACCGACTGCACGGGCGCCGCCAGATCGAGTGTGCCGGCGAACCACGTCGCGTAAGTTCCCGCCACGCGATCGTCGTCGGCAAACGGCAGCGGATCCGACCCCGCCAGGATGCGAAATCCACGCGCCCGCCCGCGCTGCATGAGCCCCGGCTCGCCCCACCCGATCGGGCGCAGCGTGGTATCCCCCAGCAGGACCTGGGCCGGGGCATACTGCTGGAGCAGCCCCGCCATCACCCGCCCGCGCGCGAAGAACCATTTGCCGGGCGCCCAGCTGAGCACCGGCACGCCGCCCTCCGCCAGGATGCGCGCGATGGTCTCGACCGCCGGGAGGCCGTCCGGAATGTCCGCATCCGCCGTGAGGCACAGCACTTCGATCCGCTCCGCCGTCACGACCTGCCGGCCTGCCAGCACGTGCAGGTCGATGCCCCCCGCGGTGACGCGCAGGGCGCCGTCTTCAGCGCCCGCCACGACCGCAACGTCGTCGCGCTCGAGTTTCTGCTGCCCGTCCCGCAGCGCACGGAAGACATGCTGCCCCTGGCGCTCTGTCAGCATCGCCACCACGGCGGCGGTGCGATCGCCGGCTCCCGCCGCCAGCCGCTGCAGGTTCTGCGCCAGGCGAAGGAAGGTCTTCCCGGTGTGGTAAACCGGGTATACATGCACGTGCGTATCAGCCAGGATGGGCATGGGGATCACGGGGCCGGAACGGGGGGGGCCCCTCTACGGCGCCGGCCAGGTTTCCTTGATCGTGTAGATCCGCTTGTCCTGCGATTCGTGCCACGTGCGGATCTGAATTTCAGCCAGCAGACCGACGCAGACGAATTGAAGCGCAAACCCCAGGAACATCAGCGGCGTGATCACCCAGAACGGGCGCTTCAGGAGGAAGGGGTCTGCGATGCCGAAGATCCGGTCCACGATGATGGCGGCGAGCATCAGCAACGCGCCGCCCGCAAAGCCAAACCCGATGCGCCCGAAGATCTGCATGGGCCCGCGGCTGTAGCGCATCAGGAACTTGACCGTCAGCAGGTCGAGCACCACGCGAAACGTGCGCGAAATGCCGTACTTGGATTTGCCGAACTGGCGGGCGCGGTGATTCACGGGCACTTCACCCACGGTGGCGCCCACCCAACTGCACAGCGCCGGAATGAAGCGGTGCATCTCCCCGTAGAGGTGCACGTCCTGGATCACGCTGCGCCTGTAGGCCTTCAGCGTGCAGCCGTAATCGTGCAGCGATACCCCCGTGATGCA
Organism: Lentisphaerota bacterium; assembly: GCA_021413965.1. Classification (GTDB taxonomy): domain Bacteria; phylum Verrucomicrobiota; class Kiritimatiellia; order UBA8416; family JAIOPI01; genus JAIOPI01. The sequence goes on from JAIOPI010000037.1 coordinate 10,055, forward strand.
ACTGATCAGGCCGTTTGCCAGCATCGACGGCAGGCGGCGATTGATAAAGGGGTCCTGGCGGTCTTTGCGCCACCCGCTGACAACGTCGAACCCTTCGCCCATCTTCGCCAGCAGCAACGGGATGTCGGCCGGATCGTTCTGGAGGTCCGCATCGAGCGTGATGACCACGTCCCCGCGCGCCGCATGAAAGCCCGCGCTCATGGCCGCCGTCTGCCCAAAATTGCCGCGGAAGCGAATCAGCCGCAGGTGCGGATACTTGGCGCTCAGCGTCGTGAGCGTCTCCCACGTGCCGTCGGTGCTGCCATCATCGACGAGAATGACTTCGTAGGGGCGTCCGAGCTTGTCGAGCGCCGCGTGCACCTGCGTGCACAGCACCTCCACGCTCTCACGCTCATTGTAAACCGGCACCACGATGGACAGATCCAGCATGTCTCACACTCCCTGAACGTACAGACCAGCCACCCTTATAGCACACCACCCCCAACTGTCCACCCCGCGTCAACCGGCTTGCGTCTGCCACGCCCCTCCGCTATGGTCTACACCTCGCTATCAGACCGAGAGTAGTTAAAGGAGGATCGCGTGACACCACGTGAACGCATTCTGGAATCGCTCGCCCACCGCCAGCCCGCCACCTGCCCCTACATCCTCGGTTTTTCCGGCGCCATGCGCGAGCGGCTGGTCGCGCACACCGGCGATCCAGCCTTCGACCGCGTCCTCGAAACGCAGGTCGCCGGCGTTGGCCCCTCCTACCCCGAAGCCATGCACCGCGTGGACGCCACCCATTACCGCGATGCGTACGGTGTCATCTGGGAACAGTCCGAAGCCGATGAGTACGGCATGGTGCGCGACCCGATCATGAAGGAGCGCTCCTTCGCCAACATCCCCTTCCCATCCACGAACGTGCCCGGCCTGTGGGACAAGATGCCCGCGCAACTCGCCGAGAACCGCGGACGCTTCACCGTCTGGAGCCTTGGCTTCAGTCTCTTCGAGCGCGCCTGGTCCCTGCGCGGCATGGAAGATTTCATGATGGACATGATCGAGGACGCCGACTTCGCCCACGCGCTGCTCGACCGCATCTGCGACGTTAACGTGGCCCTCGTCGAGCAAGCCTGCCAGTTCCCGGTGGATTGCATCCGCTTCGGCGATGACTGGGGCGCCCAGAAAGGCCTGATGATGGGGGCGCGGCACTGGCGCGAATTCATCAAGCCCCGTTTTGCGCGCATGGTCCAAGCCGCCCGCTCCCGCGGCAAGTTCGTCCTGCTCCATTCCGATGGCGACATCCGCGAGATCATCCCCGACCTGATTGAAGTGGGGCTCTCGATCCTCAACCCGATCCAGTCGGACTCCATGGACATCGCCGAGATCAAGCAGACCTTTGGTCAGAAGCTCTGCTTCCTCGGCGGCCTGAGCGTGCAGCACACGCTTCCCGAAGGCACACCCGACGACGTCCGCGCCGAAATCCGGCGCCTGATCCGCGTCATGGGCGCGGGCGGCGGCTACATCCTCTGCCCCACCCACAGCATGGGCCCCGACATCCCTGCCGAAAACCTGCTCGCCATGATGGACGAGTTCGCCCACCAGGGCCGCGGTTGATGGCCGCACCGCACAGGTAAGGCGAGGCGTCCCCGCCGAGCCGCCAGCCGGGCCGCGTGTGTCAGTCCCGCATCGCCGCCCGCCTGGCGTACGGCGTCATCGGGTACGTGCCGAACTGGCGAAATGCCTGGTACTGCGCCTCGGCCGCGGCCACGGAAATGCCCACGGCGTTGGGCTGGGCGTAGGCCTTGACCATGAACCCGCCCCCCGTCTGGCCAAACGCCCAGCACAGGTGATGCGCCTCATCGCGAATGGCCTCCAGGTCGCCCGTGGGCGCCGTCTTCTGGATGTCCGTCGGACACCAGAAGGTGAACGTGCCCCCGTAATGCTCGGCCAGCCAGTCGATGCCCATCAGCGCAGGCTGATCCAGCTGCAGCACATCGAGCCCCGCCTCGTGGAATAGGTCGAGATAGCGACGCACCATGCCGCAGCAATGGTGAATGTAGTGCATGCCCCGGTCGTGTAACAGGTCCCCCGTTTCCTTGTAGTAAGGAAAGTAAATGTCGCGAAACACGTCCTCGCGCACGAACTCCCGATCCGCCAGCCCCATATCGTCCCACGTGATGATCGCATCCGCGCCGGCAGCGTGGTAGGCGTCGATCACCTGGCGGCGGATGCGCATGATCGCCCGCAGCACGTCATGCAGCCGCTCCGGCTCCAGCAGGTTGTCGGTGAGCCAGTTCTCCATGCCGCGCAGTTCCGTGGCGAGCATCATCAGGGGCGGCATCGATCCGATCACGTACTTGCCCGCCGCGTGCTGCGCCGCCACGCGTTCCTTGAAACCGGCGTAGCGCCCGGGCTTGCCGAAGTCCGGCCAGCGGTAGGTGTCGAGAGCCTCCCACCCCACCGCCAGCGGATACGCCTTGGCCTGCCCAAAATTCTCACCCGTGGCATCGAACGTCTCGTAGACGATGCCAAACTCGTTCTCGCCCGGCCGGGTCGGTTTGAAGTCCGGGTCCGCCCCCAGCCCGACCATGGCAAAATCCGTGTGCGCCCACGTCCGCCCGCCGATCGGCGCCGTCAGGAAATCCATCGCCACCCGCGGCGGATCGCGAAACGTGATGCAGCGCCGGACAATCTCCCGCCCCGATAGTTCCGTCATGTGCCAGCCTCCACCAGATACACCGCCGCTCCGGCAGTCTTGTTAAAGGTCACGCCGCCCTCCGTCACGCGCACCCCCGCCAGCGGCTCCAGGTTGTGCGCGCCATCCAGCGCCAATACCTGGACCGCCCCCACGCCACGCGCCAGCCCGCGGAATTGGATGCAGATCGGTCCGGCCGCGCTCGTCAGGCAGGACACGAGCAGCGCCACCCGCCCATCGTCCCGCCGCGCCGCCAGGGCCCGTATCGACGTCGCATCCCCGGACACGCTCACCGCGATGCGCTGCTCGTACGCCGCCAGCAGGCTGAAAGCCTTCATGGCGTAATAGCACGGGTTCCGCACGCCATAGGGATCGTAAAATCCCCACCGCAGCGTCGAGCCCGTGTAGTAGTTGGCCATGTCGAGCGGCGTGTCCTGCAGCCCCGTCAGCGCGGCGACTACGAAGGCAGCCGAGTCGAGGCTGTTGATCGTCTCCCATACCCGCTGGCGCCGCTCCGGCTCGCCAAACAGCTCTCCCCACAGCGCATCGGGTATGTAGTGCCACTCCGCCAGGTGCAGCTCACTCTTCGCAAAGCCGTGGAGATCCAACACCGCCCGCAAAGTCACCGGCTCCCGCAGGATGCGCTCCAGCGTTTCGGGGTAACAGGTCCACGTAAAGAAATCCAGGGGCGCCTGCTGCACGCGGCAGGCCTCGAGGAACTGCGCCAGGCGGGCTGGCGCGGCCGGATCTTCCCACCCCGTCGCGTCCCGCATCGCGCACCCGCCAATCTTGAGTTGCGGGAAGCGCTGCTTGATCTTGCGCGATGCCGTCACGTACAGATCGATGAACGCGTCCCACGTGCCGGCCCACAGGCTCGGGATGTTGTCCGGCTCCTCCCAGATGTGCCAGTAGTCCAGGTTGTGGTGAAACCCGTCCGCCCACCCTTCATTGTAATGCCGGATGATGTTGATGCAAATGTCGGCCCAGTGGTCCGGATTCCGCGGCGGAATCACGGCGTACTTCCGGGGCGTGTGCTCAATGCTCTCGCCGAGCCGGTAGGAGACGCGCTCCGCACAGGCCAGGCAGTTGAGGAGGTAATCGTCCGTCTGGGCAAAGCGGTAATTCGCCGGATCCTGCGGGTCCGCATCGAAGCGCGGGAAGACCATGGAGACGTCCACCAGGCCCATGCCCGGATTCTCCAGGGGCGCGTCGTGCAGGCGCGTCAGCGGAATGTGGAGATCCTCCAGATCGCGGACGACCCGCTCCCCGCGCGCCATCGGGGCCGCCAGGTTGATCCCGTGCAACCGGCGAATGCGGCCAGCCGCCCGGCCCACCTCGACCTGGATCGCCGGTGGCAGGGACTGCGGCTGACGGCACGGCGTCGCCCCCATGCCCCGATCCTGTGTCATCGCGATGTGCTCATTCCGGCAGCCAGCCTTGCGCGCGCAGTTCCTGCTCGAGATAGTCCGCCAGCGCGCGGTGGCCGCCCGCGCGGGGATGCATGAAGTGCACGGCGTACTCGGCCGGATACTTGTCCCCCGGGATCCGCTCGAGCGTGTTGAAATACGCCAGCCCCAGCTCCTGGCAGATGGCCACAGCCTCCGGCCGCATCGGCCCCATCACCAGGATCTGGAATCCGTGCTCGCGCCCCATCGCCTTCAAATCCTCGAAGGAGCGCTTGACCCCGCTCACGTCCATCCCGTTGCGGAAGTGCTCCGGAATCTTGGACTTGTCGTATTGGCGCTGGTCGTTCATCTGGTTCAGCGCCAGGTCCGCATAGCGCTTGCGATCAAACAGCAGCAGGTACAGGTACGACACATCGCGCCGATCCCACTGCCCTTCCTGCGGGATGAAAAACGGCAGGCCGAAATCGTTGTCGCACCAGCCCACGACAACAATGTCGGGATGAAAGGCCAGCCCCTTGGCGCGCAGCGATTCCACTTCCAGCTGCGTGTTGTACCCCGGCGTTCCCAGGTTCAGCACGTCATAGTCCCGGCCGTCCGCGCGCGCGTTGAGATTGGTTTCCAGAACCGCCAGGTAATCCTCATCCTGCTGCACGGACCATCCAAACATGCCCGAGTCGCCGATGCCCACGATGCGAATAACGTTGGTCCCCTTGGCCGGCGTGTATTCCTCGCTGTCCCGCATGCCCAGGCTGTTGATGTGAAGCATGGCGTGGCCAAAATCCATGTCGAGGTTGGGCTTCAACTCGTAGATCAGCAGCGGATCGGGACTGCGACGGATGATGGCGGCCAGGGGATGACTGCTGTGAATGCGCTCCTTGCTCAGGTGCTTTGCCGCCTCGCCCAGCTTGTCAATCGACTGGCGCGCCTGCATCTGCTTGAGGAACGTCCGCAATCCGACTTCGGCCACGGCCAACGCCAGCACCGTGCTCAAGCCGCCCAGGATCAGTTTGCCCGCGAAGGCGGCCCATTGCCGTCCCGAGTTGTGCACGCCGTGACGCAGGACGTACCAGCCGAAGATCGCCCCCAACCCCAACACCGCGCGCGGCCACGCGTGGCTCATGTGAAAGCCGCGATTCCACGCCCCGCCGCCAGCGGCGATCAGCGCCACCTCGCCCAGCATGACCAGGGCCACCACCAGCAACAGCCACGCGGCCAGCCGCCCAAACGGCCCCCCGCACCATGCCCGCACGCGACCTACCATCGCCATAAGTTTCCCGACGAGCGCGACCAATGACGGCCTGCCACGATATTGGTTATTACGTCAAAACTAATCAATTGGATGATATTTGGTGTTGAATCAAATGCAAGTTCAAGGTGAGGATACGCCCCTTTCGCACGCCCCGTCACCATGCAACGCTCTACGATTCAGCGCTGGTTGGCTCGCCTCTGCCTCATCGCGGGCTTCGGCCTCGCCGCGGGCTTTGCCGTCGCCTATCTCCGCGCCCAGTACTGCCAGTTCACCTGGCTGACCATGGGCCTGCACGATTACGGCATCTACACCAACGTCCTGTGGAACAGCGCCCATGGGGAACTCTTCCGCTACGTGGTCGACGAGAACTACCTGGCCACGCACCTCTCCTTCTCCCTCCTCCTGCTCGCCCCCCTCTTCCACCTGAGCGAGCACCCGTTTCTCCTGACTGTCGTGCAATGGTGCTGCGCGTTGGGCGGCGGCGCCTGGGTCGTCGCGCTCGCCCGCCGCATCGGCTGCAACTGGCCGCTCACCGCCGCGCTGGTCTTCCTGTTCCTCGGTTACCCCTTCACCCAGATGAGCCTGCTGTGCGAGTTCCACGGCGTCCACCTCTATTACGTGCTGCTCCCCTGGCTCTACGCCTGCGCGGTCTTCCGCCGCGGCTGGGTGTGGCTGCCCCTCCTGCTGATTGCCGGCCTCCGCGAGGAAGCGATCTTCCTCGTCATCCCCATGCTGCTCTACCTCGCCCGCACCCAACGCTGGCGCGCCGGCTACGCCTACGCCGCCGCCGGCGCCGCCTACGGGCTCCTCGCAATCGTCGCGCTCTATCCCGCCATCAACGGGTTTCCGATCTGGGAGCGCCGCGCCGATGTTGTCGCCCCCGAACTGGTCAAGAACTCCCTCACCGCCCTCGGCCTGCGCCGACGCCTGTTCACCGTGCTGCGCCTGCTCCTGCCCGCGCTGCCCTTCCTCCGCCGCGATTGGGCACCGATCGCCATCATCCCGTCGCTGGCCCTCGTGATCCCGCTTTGCAGCGCCGTGTCCCACCACTACCGCCTCGACCGCCACTACTCCGCCAGCGTCTTCACCCTGCTCGTGCTCGCACTGCTCGAGGCGCTGCGGCGCGACCATGCCCGCCACCCCGCCCGCGCCAACACGCCCCGCCTGGCCCTGGCCGCCTTCTTCATCCTCGCCACCCTGATCGCCCACCGCGTCTACGGCACCGCCCCCTGGTGGCGCCCCAACCCTCGCCCCGTCTATCTTCGCACCTCCGATGAAGGCCGCGCCGTCCTGCGCGCCCTGCCGCACCTGCCGCCGGACGGCATCCTCCTCACCGACGAATACCGCGCCGGGATGTGCGCCAACCGCCGCGACCTGGTCACGTTCCGCACCGTCGCCGTCAAGCCCCACATGCCCGACGTCATCTTCGTGCCGCTCGATATGTTCACGTCGTACCGCGCCGGCATGATTGCCACTCTGATCAACGTCGATCACCTCGGCGTCACCTGGTTCGACCGGCACAACGTCATCCTGCAGCGCGGCGCCGACACCAACCGCCTGGGAGACGTTCTGGCGCTCGCCAACGAACTGACGCGCACCGTGGCCTTCGCAGCCTCCGGTGCCGCCAGCGCCCGGCTGACGCGTGAAGGCGATGGCGATTCCATCCGCGTCTGGCGCGGACGCGTCGGCGACGCCAGGCGGCAACTCATCGGGGGAAAATCGATTCAGCTGGGGCCGGGCGAATGGACCGCGCGGTTCTGGCTGCGCGGCGAGGCCCCCGCGGATCCGCAGGCGCCCTGGGGCCGGCTTGACGTGGCCGTCAACGGGATCGCGCTGGCCGAGTCCGCCATCCTGCCACAAACGGCGCCGCCGGGATCGTTCTGCACGCAGGACGTGCGCGTCACGCTGACGGCCACGAACTGGGTGGAACCCCGCGTGTTCGGCGGGCCCGCCAGCCTGTGGATGGACCGCGTCGTGTTTATACCCGCGAACTGATCCCGGCCGCCGCCACGGCCCGCGCCGTCCATGCACCCGTGCGGCGCACGGACGTTCAGAACGAGCGCTTGAGCCCCACCCCGCCGGCAACATTGCTCATGGGAATCTGCTGGTGCCCGTTGTCGTTCACCAGTTCGTCTCCCACGTAGATCGTGTAGTGATTCTCAATGTCGAGGCTCATGTAGCGCACGTACACGTCCGCCGCCCAGCGCGCGGGCAACGCGTATGAGCAACCGCCCGTCACGATCAGCGCCACGTTGTCCGAGGGGTCCATGTGCCGCGTCTTCGTGTTGACCGAGGCGTCCGGACGGCCCAGTGACTCCCATTCCTCGGGGCTCGCATAGCCGTTGGCCCACCACGCATCGGCATCGAAGCTCGCCATCATCCACCCCACGCCCACCCCGAGGAATGGCGTGCACGGCGTATCGGTCAGGTATTGACCGAAAACCGTGAGCAGGGGCCCCTGAGCCTCGAAACTCCCGTCGCTGACCCGGTCGCGATTCGCGTTCGGTTCGTTCAGCGTCTGCGCCCGCACGCGATCCCACGTCAGTTCCAGCCCGACGTTCGGATGAAAGCGCCATTGCGCAAAGAGCTTGTAGGGCAGGAGGTCCTGCTCGGCATCCAGCCGGTCAATGTGGCCGACAATCGGCTCGCCGCGGGAATCCGTGAGCGTGTAGGCCGTCAGCCGCGTGCCGACGCTCCACCCCTCGGGTCCGGGGCGCCACTCCGGCCACGGCCACGTCCAGTCCGGCAGGTCGATGGCGTGGTCCCACGGCCCCGGAAGCTCGGCCGGCACCGCCGTGGCGGCCGGCGCCGCCGTCGCCACCGCCCCCGCCACCACCGGCGAGGCCGCCCGGCTGGGACGCAGTACCGGCGTCGGCCTCGGCGCGGCAGGGCCCGCCGCAGCCACCCGTCCCAGCACCAGCGCAAGCATCACCACGGTCCAGCGTTTCATGATGTCATCCCCGCCACGCCTACTTCAGCACCCGCTCGGAAAACAGAAATTTCAGGGCGCCAAACAGCACCACGTTGAGCAGTTGCACGGCAAGGTAATACCAACCGAGACCATTGACCAGCGCCACGTAGACGCACCAGTCGGCCACGCGAAACCCCAAAATTCCCGCCACAAACACGCCGAACTCCCGCAGCGGCGATCCCGCCTGCCGGCGCGTGAACACCCAATATCGGCACAGCACGAAATTCGCGCAGACCTGCAGGATGATCACAATGGCGTATGCCACCGGGCGGGGCAGGTGCAGCAGTTCCACCAAGACGTAATTGAGCGGCACGGCCAGCACAAACGCCGGCAGCCCCGCCGCAAAAAACTTCACCACCGTGGTCAGCCGCGCCGACGACCATCCGGGAAAGAGCCCGCGTCCGCCCGCCCGCTGGACGACAGGCGGCTCGCCCTCCTGACCGGCAGGTGGGGCGAGCCCTCCGGGCGAGCCGCTCCCCGCCGCCCCAGGGCGCGTGGTCTGACGTTGCCCAGCCCCACTCATGGGCGCGCCACGCGCCGGCCCGCATCCTCGGCGCGCCGGATCAAGAACAGATTCTCCTCGGCAATGCGCCGCTGGAACTTCATCAGCTCGCCGATGATGCCCAGGAGAAAGCACAGGAATCCGGCCAGCGCCAGCAACGATAACAGGATCAGCGACGGCAGATACGTGCGCCCCGGCTCCCGCGGAAGCCAGTACACCAGGTAAAGGAAACGCACGCCCAGGATCACTGACGCCGCCAAAAGCAGGCCGCCCAGCGACGAGAAGAACCGCCCCGGCCGGTAGAGCACGAACATCGCCAGCATCGTCCCCGCCTGCTTGCGCACATAGGCCGGAATGCTCTTGAACAGGCGCGAGGGCCGCGTCTGCGGATTGACGCCGATATCCACCGACGCCACGCGCAGACCCATATTGCCCGCCTGGATGAGCGATTCCATGCAGTAGGAAAACGAGGAGTAAATGAAAAGGCGCTGGCAGGACTCGCGGGAGAACGCACGAAACCCTGACGCGGCATCGCGCACCGTCGTCTTGGAAATCTGCCGCAGCGTCCAACTCCCCAGCAGCTGCAGCATCTTCTTGAAGGAACTGAACTCCGGGTGCTCCAGGATCGGGCGGCACCCCACCACGACGTCCGCCTGGTTCACAAGAATCGGGCCGAGCAGCTTGGGAATGTCGGCCGCGCGGTACTGGTTGTCGGCATCCGTATTCACCACGATATCCGCGCCCAGCGCCAGCGCCCGCTCGATGCCCTCCGCGAAGGCGCGCGCCAGCCCGCGGTTGCTCCCCAGGCGCAGGATATGGTGTACGCCCAGCTGCCGCGCAACGTCAGCCGTCCCGTCTTCACTGCCATCGTCAATCACGAGATACTCGAGCGTGTCCACCCCGGGAATCTGCCGCGGCAGATCGCCCACCGTCGCCGGCAGCGTCTCCGCCTCGTTAAAACACGGGATTTGAATGATGACCTTCATGGCTCAGTCGAACCGATATACCGTGGTGGCCTCAAAAACACCATGTTCAAAACGCGTCGTCCGCTCCGGCACCACGCCCCGCGCCGGAGCCAGGTCCTCGCCGTGATACGTGTCCGCGCTGGCGACGTGGCGCTTGGAGGCGCGCGGCGCCGCTCGAACCTGCGCGCCCGACGGCAGCCCCGTGATGCGGTCGGCCACCACGATCCGCGCCGGCTCCAGCGTGATGCGCCGCTCAAACCCGTAGTCGCTCCCCGGCCCCTTGAAGATCAGCTTGCGCTTGAGCGGCCCAATCAGGCGGCGCCCGAAGGCGAAACTGGCGGCACGCAGCAGGACGTGCTTCAACGGCGAACTGTTCACCTCGCGGTGCGGCACCAGCTTGCCCTGCACGCACCACGTCCGGCCCTCCCGCGTCCACTGCCACGCCGCGGACCACCAGTGGCTGACGAATTCGTCCGCCCCCACCTGCACGACCCAGCCCAGATCGGACACCCGACGCGCACCATCGCTCGCCGTCAGGATGCCGCCTTTGCGCAAGGACAGGATCACCCCGTAGCAGTCATCCGGCTGACGGTGGCGCAGGTAGTGACCACTCAGGTCATACAGCGCATCCACCGGTGGCCCCGCATCCACACCGGCGGCCGGCCATGGCTGATCCCTGAGCGCCAGCGCGGCCCGCACGAGCGAATGCCCGGCGTAGTGGCTGAGGTAGCGGTCATCCATCGCGTGGACAACATGCGACGGATCGCCGACGCGCGCATACAACGCCGTAAGCAACCGCGCCGCCGCGCGCCCGCGGCCCCCGCCCGCCTGCACGCACCGCGTCAGCCCGTAGGGCAGCAGGTAATCCGTATTGCGCGCGTTGTGCATGCCGATGCTGGAGCCAAACAGCGCCCCGTATCGCACCAGGCAATCCACCGCGCCATCGATGGCGTCGCGAATGGCACGCACCGTAGGTCCGGCGTCCTCCTGTGGCGGGCGCGCCACCCCGTGGGGCGCAGCCGGACCAAGCGCATCGCTCAAATCCCACAGACAATCCAGCGTCACGGAAAGATACCCCAGGTCGGGGCCGCCGTACTCCGGAAACCAACCTTCCGCCGTCTGCAACGCCAGCGTGCGCCGCACGACCACGGCCAGCGCCTCCTCCGTCACGAGGTCCGGAAAGACCCGCCGCAGCCAGGCCAGCGCGGCGGCGCCGGCCACCTGCTGATTCGCCGCCTCGGACTCGAAGCGCGCCGTCAGTTGCTCCGCCGCCACACCGGCCCCCGCGCGTATGTCGGCCGCGGGCACGACGCCGGCCGCCGCCAGCTTCATCACCGCCAGCGTGCTGAACGCAAGCGGCGGATAGCCGGCTTCAAAAGGGTAGTACTCCTCGAATGCGCCCCGGCGCACCGCGCGGGCAGCCCAGAACCGGCATGACGCGGCCGCCAATGCCGACAGCCCGGCCGCCTGGTCCTCCCCCCACGCCAGCCGCCCGGCCAGCCACGCCGTGTAGCCGCCTTGCTGCAGGATGATCGACGGAAAATCCCGGATCTTGTAGTGCCACCAGTCCCGGTCAAAACAACCGTACGCCGACTCCTGGGGATCTCGGCACACCTGTGACAACAGCCGCGGCATCAGACGCTCGACAAACGCGGTCAGCGCCGCGGCCGGTGGCAAACCGTCAGCACCAGCGCTTGTTATGCGTTCATCCAACATGCGTCCCCAACTTCGGACCACCCCTGACCCAAAACCCACCCCGGCCTTCGGCCACCCCTCCAAGGAGGGGTCCATCATCGAACCAATTCCGAGATCCCCTCCCCGGAGGGGTGCCCGAAGGGCGGGGTGGGTTGCCCCCGTCACTCTTTCAACCCTCCCGCGCCACCTCCTGCATGGCCAGCGTCCCCAATCCCTTGCGCTTCGTCGGCTTGCTCAACGCCTTCCACCCCAGGCGCAGCCGGTTGAACAGCGGGCCGATCACGCGCTCGGGAATGTGCGCCACGCACCAGCGCGCGACCCGCGTGCGCCCAACGGCAAACAGCAGCATGATCACCAGTTCCACGGCCACGCGCGAGGCCGGCAGCGGCACGGGCCGCAACCCGTGGTCGGGCGCGCGCAGCCCCAGCCGGCGGCGCACCTGGTTGCGGATATAGCTGCCGCGCTTCTTGAAGTCCAGCATGTGGCCATGCATCTCCAGCGTGCGCAGCGGATCCGCCGCTTCCGTCACCAGCAAGCCCTGCGACTCCATCTCGCGGATGATCGACTCCATCTCCTTCGTGCGCGTAACGATGACCGAGTGCCCGCCCCCCAGCGCTTCGAAGCGCGGCGACCACGCGTCGCCCACCGACAAGTCGCAGAACTCGTTGGCGAAATCCATGCCCTGCAGGCTGGCCTGCGTCACAAAGAACGGAATCAGAAAGTTATAGTAAACCTTGGGCGTGCGAAACACCTTGCCGGACGCCAGCACAATTTCCATGTAGCCGGGCCACTCACCCGCACGCCACTTCAGGGAGGCCACGGGATCGGTGCCCGGGCGAACGCCCTTGGATCGCAGGTAGCAGGCAATCGCGCCCGGGGCGAGCGCCGTGCCGGTGTATGGCCCGAGTACGTAGCGGATCTGCCGCGCGGCAGGGTGGCCGGCCTGTTGCAGGCGCCGCAGCACCGCGGCCTGGTCGGGCAGGCACGTCATCGCGTAACGCAACCCGGGCTGAAGCTGCGCAAGGATCGACAGCACGGCCACCGGGATGTAGACCGATTGCGCCGCCGCCTGGATCTCCGCCGCCGTGCGCGCCACGACCGGGCTGGCACGCTCCGGCTCGGGCACGCCCTGCCGAACCACGATGGCCGCATCGATGCGCCCCGTGTCCAGCAGGTGCGTCAGCACCTGCGTCGTCACACCGCCTGAGGCGCCGTTGCGGCGGATGACCGGGTCCGCCGCGTACCCCGTGCGCACCGCCTCAAAACATCCGGCAAGCCAGTTGTCCGGCACGCAACCATAGTGCGCGCGGTAGAGAGCGGCGTAGGGCACCCCGCGGCCGGGACAAACGTCCCACGCCAGGTCGGGCAATGCCGCGGACGGCGCAAAGCGCGGCAACGGCCCCTCGGCCGTCTCGATCAGGGCCGCCCCGCCGGTTGGGGCCAGGGCCACGCACGCCCCGCAACCGGTGCAGATTCCCGCCGCGATCACGTTCCTGTTCAGGCGCTCGACAACCGACTCAGCCACGTGTGGCGCTCCCTCTCCTTGCAGGCACCCCTCCCCGGCCGGCGACACGACATGCCAGGGCCCGGGCGCATCCCGACCGGCGATGCCGGCCACCCCAGCCCTGCAACCGTGGCGCCCCTGCCTGGCTGAACATCGCCGTGTTCCGGAGTTCTGCGCTCCGCACTATAGGGGTGGGCCCATCGCTTGACAAGCACCCCGCCCTCCCGGAAACTGTCCATTTGCGCATGAACGTTTCCTCACCCTCGCGCCTCGCGGCCCTCGGGATGTTCGCGGCCGTGGCGATGGTCTGTTTCGCGGGCCTCGACCGGCAACCCCTGTACGAGACCGACGAAGGCTTCGCCGCCAATCGATCGGACAGCTTCTACCGCCATCACACTTGGCGGCTGTCCTATGACGACGTCGGCGAGACCGGCCCGCAATACCGCAAGCCCCCCCTGCTCTACTGGTGCGTCGCCGGGCTCTATGGCGTCATCGGCCGCAACCTCTGGGCCGTGCGCCTGCCCACCGCGCTCGCGTCTTTCGCCGCGGTCTGGCTCACCTGGCGACTCGCCCGCCGCTTCTTCGACGACCGCTGCGCCCTCGTCGGCGCCGCGCTGCTTGTGACCGTGCCCTTTGCCGTCTTGCACATCCGCACGGCCATGCTGGAAATGCCGCTGGTCGCCCTGCTGCTGGCCGGCATCTGGTGCTTTGCCTTTGCCCCGCGCGCCGCCGGGCGCGTGTTCGGCGCCGGACTGGCCGGGGCCGCCGCCATCATGATCAAGGGCGCCGCCGGCGCCTACGTCACGGTCATTCCCATCCTCTTCGGCCTGTGGCACCGCCGCTTCACACGCCGCGCCTGCCTCGAAGCCCTGCTTGTGCCGATAGTCGCCCTCCTCCCCCCCCTGCTCTACTTCCTGATGATCCCCGAGCCCTTTCGCACCGAGATGGCGCGCCATCTGTTTGTCGAGGAAGCCGCCGAGCGCGTGCGCGTCTTCGACCACGTCGGCCGCCATGTCGAGGCCGCATTCAATGCCGTGGCCACCCCCCTGCGCTGGCACCTCGTCGCCGGCCTGCTCGGACTCGTCATCGCGTTTGCCGGTGCCATGCGCCGCCGCGAGCGGCCCGCCTGGCCCGTGCTCACCCTGCTCGCCGCCATCCCCCCCATGTGGGTCTTCGCCTCCATGGTGCATCCCTTCCCGCGCTACCTGCTCCCCCTCTATCCATTCATTCTGGTGCTCGCCGCGCACTTCGTCTGGTGCGCCACGGCCACGCCGGCCGCCGCCTGGTGGCTGCTGCCCTACGCTGCCGGCGCCATCGCCATCGGCTGGGGCGACCCCTGGCTGTGGGGCCCCGCCGCCACCGCCCTCATCGTCTTCGCCGCCACCCGCCGGCAGCCGCTGCGCACCTCGCCCGCCTTCGTGCCCGCCGCCCGCCTTCTCCTCCTCCTCGGCCTCGTTGCACCGTCCACGCTCTCCGCCGTCGCCTGGACGTTCCACCCCCCGCCCGAGCACCTGCCGCGCCCCGAGTTGATTCCTCTCGCGCGCCGGATCCAGGACCTGGTCCCCGCGGATGGACGCGTCGTCGTCGAGGAGCGCATGAAGTGCCACACCTTGCTCTTCTACGGCCGACGGGCCATCGATTCCATCTCCCAGTGGCTGCTCACCGACGCCGTGCCCGGCGAAACCCGCTATGGCATCTTCCAGACCTTCTTCCTGGCGAACATCCCCAACCTCGACGCATCCATCGTCGACGAGTCCGGCCCCTGGAAACTCGTGCGCCTGCACGTCCACGATCAAGCTGCCCCCTGGGCCGGTGTCCTGTTCTGCCTGCCACATCGTGTCGAACACACGGCCGCCACGCTGACGTTGCTCGAGGTGTCGGCCACCCCGTTCCAGCAGGGCTACACGATTCACGCCGCCCCGCCCGCCGCTCGCGCGCGGCCCCTTGGCGGCACCGCCATCCATCTCGTGCACAGCAATGGCGTGGCCGATACCATCGCCCCCGCACCGGACGGTTGGACGCTTCGCACCGGCGATGCCCTGGTCGCCACCATCCCGGCGGGCACATCGGCGCTCGGCCTTGAATTGATCCCGGCCAGCAAACGCGAGCCCCTGGTCGGCCTCCGCATCGACGCCCAGCCGCCCGGGGAATCCGCCTGGCGCGAACTGAAACTGGTGGACCAGCCCTTCGATCCCACGTATGAATTGGACGGACAGCGGCTGCGAAAGACCGCGTTGCGCGCACTGCGTGTTCGCTTCGCCCCCGTCGAGGGCGGACGATTGCGCATCCTGCGCACCGCGCCGGAACCGCTGAATGTAAAGGCCGTCTGCCTGTTCGAAGGCTGAGGATTCGCCGCGCATGCGCCCATGACCAGGTTTCAAAAATATACGCTCGCCCTGCTCATCGCCGTGGCCGCGCTGCTGCGCTTCGGCGGCCTGTCTCATGATTTGCACGAAGGGCACATCTATCACCCCGACACGCCCAAGCAGATGCGCGCCGTCGAACGGTTCCTGAAGGGCCAGTATTACCAGCACACCGGCATCGCCGACTACGACGGCTATCCCTACCTGACCTCCCACCTGGTCGAGATGCTCTGCCGCGTGGGCATGCCCGTGCACAACGCGGCGCTGAACCTGGTCGGCATCCCCACCACGCCCGGCGCCCCCGACATCAACTCCATCTACTGGATCGCCCTGCTGCTCAACGCCACGCTGGCCGTGCTGCTCGTGCCGATCGTCTACCGCCTCGGCGCGGAGCACCTCTCGCCCGGCGCCGGCCTGCTCGCCGCAGCCTTCATGGCCGTCTCGCCCGCCGACGTCACCGCCTGCCACTACACGAACGGGGACACCGCCGCCGCCTTCTTCGCCACACTCTCTCTGCTCCATGCCCTGCGCATCCGCACCACCGGCCGCCTGCGCCATTACGCCTGGGCCGCCATCTTCGCCGTCGCTGGCTTTGCCGCCAAGTACCACGCCGGCGTCGCCGTCTTCCCCATCGCCATCGCCCACCTCTATCGCTTCCCCTCCCCGCGCGCGTTCTTCACATGGGCCGCCTGGCGCCGTATCGTCCTCACCGCCGTGCTAGCCGCCATCACCCTCTTCCTCACCATCCCCACCCTGATCCAGCACACCCAGCCCGTGCTGAGCGATATCCTCGGCTTCTTCAGCCATGTCTCCCGCTCCAGCCGCCTCCCCGGCGAGATCAAGCACGTGGGCGCCCTCGGGCGCTTCCTCTTCGCCATGGAACGCAACGGCCCCATCCTCCTGCAGATCTTCGGCCTCGTCATCTGCCTGGCCGCGCCCCTGTGCCTGCTCCTGCGCGGCCGCCGGCAGCCGCCCGTGGTCATCATCGCCAGCGTCCCGCTCGTCTACTTCTTCATCGGCGTCAGCTTCCGCCCCCTCGCGCCCGCCGTCTACCACACGATCATGACCCCCATGATGTTCCTCCTCGGCGCCGCGCTGCTGACGGCCACCCTCGGCCGCGCCGCCGCCCCGCAACGCCTGTGGCGCTCCGCCGCCGCCCTGCTCGCCGCCCTCACACTCCTCACCCTGGCCCGCGAGTCCCGCAAGGAAGTCTTCTTCCAGTGGCATCAGGATACGCGCCGCCTCGCCCAGTCCTGGACGGGCGAGAACGTCCCCCCGGGTGTCTACGTGAACAAGGACCGTTACACCTTTGCCTTCGAAACCAGCCCCGAGGAGTGGCCCACCAACGGCATGCTCTTCCTGCGCAGCAGCATCGCCCCCGGCCAGCCACCCACCAACTACCTCAGCGCCGCCCGCTTCCGCCTCGAAACCACCTCCCTCATGCAATTCCGCAATCCCGACATCGATATCTGGCTCGGCGACAGCCCCCTCATCGCCCCCAACTGCCGCATGCCCATCCCGCAGCGCTGGCCCTCGCAAGCCGATAATCAGTTCGTGTTTGAAAATGCCTTCGCCTTCCTGCGCGACGGCAAGTCTCTCGATCTCGATGCCGGGCAGACACCCGTCCGCCGACTGGTCTGCGAATCGCCCCTGGCGCAAGCCTGGATCATCGTCCGCAACGGCCCGCTTCCTAATTATGTGACGGTGTCGGCGGCAGGCGCGCCGCACGTCCTCCATCTGGCCCCCGGTGCGGCCACGGCGGTTCACGTGCCCGCCCCGCGCGACAGCTTCCCGCGCCAGCCCGGCGTGTTCCTGTATCGCTGGTCGGCCACGGCGTCCACCGGCCCCGCGCGCATCACGCTCGCCACCACGCCTGCCGACGCCGGCCTCGCCCTCTACAACGCCGGCCTCCACGCCGATGCCGCCCCGCTGCTCGCCTCCGCCGCGCCCGCCTCCCAGAATCCCACCCTCGCCATCCTCGCCCTCGCCGCACGCGCCGCAGCCTCCCAGCCGCCCCCCGCCCCCGACAATCCGCTCCGCGCGCTGGCCGACCGCTTCCCCGACTCCGATGATGACGCCGCCGTCTTCGCCGCCTTCAACCTCACCGCCTACTACGTCGACCGCCTGTGGTTCGCGACCTTCACCGGTGACGACCTCGCGGTCAGCGGATACAAGTTGCGCCACCGCTCGCAATGGGATGCCACCGTCGGTCCGGAATCGGACGCCATCGTGCTCAAGCCCCCCATGCCTCCCGCACGCCGGGCCTGCTCCGTCGCCACCCCCGTCCTCTTCCTCGACCCCGGCCACTATCGCCTCTGCGTCCGCCTTGGCTCGCTGGCCTTCACCACAAATAGCGCGCCCATGCTGCGCGTCGATGTGGAAGCCCCTGGCGGCACGGCTCTCAGCTCCCGCGCCGTGGCCATGCCCATGGAGGGCCTCGAGCGGATCGGCATGGTCACCGTGCCCGTCGTCGTCCCCGTTGGCGTGCCCTTCGTGAAGATCGTCCTCTACCCCGATCCCGTCATGGCACTCACCTTGCCTCAGCTCACCATCGCCCCCGATGTCGCCGCCAATCTGCGCGCGCTCCGCCTGCTGCGCGACGTCGTCAAGGGAGACGCCATCGGCGCCGCCGCGGCCGAACCCCTCGCCACCGACGTGCTGCTGGCCGCCGGACGGGACGCCGAGCAGCGGGGCGACGCCCTCCGCGCCGCCGCCTGCTACCAGGCCGCCCTGCAGGGTCAGCCCGACGCCCGGCGCCCGCTGGAGGCCCTGCACGCCATGCGCGATCAAATCCCGCCCGGGCGCCGCGAGGATTTCGCGCTCGCCCGCGCCGCCGCGTGGGCCGACGCCCGGGCGCGCCAGCGCCGCGTCGAACTCAACACCGATTTCCGCAACGGCCTGCGACTCGTCGCCGCCGAGTTCCTCGACACCCAGCTCCAGGCCGGCGGCGTGCTGGCCTTCAATCTGCATTGGGATGTGGCCGGCGCCAATAACCGGTTCGCGCGCGAGGTTGTCTGGGTCCACGTGCTCGACGCCGCCGGTAATATCGCCTTCCAGGCCGATCACGAACTCGCGCGCGATCTGCAGGCGGCTCCCGGAGCCGATGCCCTGCGCCCGGGCTTTGAATCGTACGCGATTCCACCCAACGTCCCGCCCGGTTTGTATCAGGTCCACGTGGGCCTCATGCAGGCATCCGGGGATCGGCGCCGTGTGAAGATCGCGGCCAGCCCCGCGGAGGTGCGCAGCCGCGGCGTGATCCTGCCGCAGCCGCTCGAGATCGTGGCCGCCCCCCCAGGGACGGCGAAGGCCCGCGACGACGACGCGGCGGACAGCGCGGCAGCCTCAGAACGCGAGGAAGCGGGCGACCTCCTCGTCGACCAGCCAGGCCAGTAGGCCGAGGCCGACGAGAAGCCAGTAGAGGATGCGCTGCTCCACCGATGCGCGCCGCCGGTCAGGAGTTGGCGTTTGTTTCATCCTCGCTCCTTTACGGCGCTCGCCACCGGCCCCAGCGCCGCATAGCAGGCCGACAGGCGCGCCTTGAAACCCGCAAAATTGTACGTGCGATCCACCTGCAGCCGCGCCTCGTGCCCCAGCCGTTCGCGCAGTCCCGCATCCGCAATCAGGCGGCCGATGCCCTGCGCAAACGCCATGGCCTCCGGCGCCACCAGCACGGCGTTGGTCTCATCAAGTATCAGCCGGTTGGCAGGCGTGTTGGTCGCCAGGATCGCCCGCCCGGCCTTGAGGTAATCCAGCAACTTGAGGGGCGTGTTGACGCCGCTCAGGCGCGGCGAAAGCAGGATGTCCGCTGCCGCCAGGTAGTTCGGAAGCACGTCCGGCGCGATCGGATCCAGGAACGTCACCGCCTCCGCCGCCGGCCCCGGCAGCGCCGCGCGCCGCGCCGACACCTGCTCCGGCGTTCCGCCGATCACCACGAAGCGTGCCCGCGGGTACGCCGCCGCCACCGCCGGAACGCTCTTGAACATGAGCTCCACGCCCTGGTACACCGCGAACGATCCCACGTAGAGAATCACCAGGTCATCCGCGTGCGGCGCCAGCGTTCGGCGCACGCGGGCCACCTCCTCGGCACGCGCTTCCACCAGGGACGAGGGAATATCGAAGATGTCGTGCACGGGAACGCCATGACCGTTGCCGCGAATCTGCGCCGCCAGCCCCGGCCCCGTCGTGATCACCGCGTCTGCCCGCGCCGCCGTCCAGTGCTCAACCCGCGCATAGCACCACAGCACCAGGTTGCGAAGCCACCCCCTCCGGTAGGACGCCGGATCCGAATGCTTCTCGAATATCAGGCGGCTGCCGCGCACCGGCGCCAGCAGCGCGGCGATCGCGCCGGCTTCCTCCACGCCGTGAATGACGTCGTACCGTATGCGCCGCACCAGGGCCAGCCCCTTGAGCAACAGCAGCACATCAAGAAAGGCCTTGCGCGGCGACGGGCCGATGGGCACGTCGCGCACGCCCGGCACCGGCGGGATCCGGTGCACGGTCACGCCCGGACAGTCCCACGCCTGCCCCACCGGAAACGTCAGCAGATCCACCGCGTACCCCGCCTCGGCCAGCGCGCGCAGATTGAAACTGATGCGGATCGGCGACCCGCGCCATTCAAAAAATGGCTGCGGCGCAATGAACAACACCCGGCCTTTACGCTGTGACTCATCCTGGGGCATGAGCCGCCAAGATACCCCGCCCCCCCCCACCCCGCAAAGCCCGTATTTCCAGTGCCGAACAGCCGCCTTCGCCCACCCAGGCGAAGGCGCTGCGCAAACGCGCCTTCCCATGCTTCCTACATGTTGGCGGCGCCGCGCCGCCAACATCGGCTCCGCGAGAGGCGTTTGGCTTCCCGCCCCCCAGGGCGGGATGCGCATCGGGGCTGGCCAGTTTGCCACAGCCGCTAGGCGCAGGACGGCGACGCCATACTCCGGGTATGCGTCGCCTCCTGCAACAACGCGGATGGGGCGAAATGGCCGGCCCCGATGCGCACCAAACGCCTCTCGCATTAACCGCCAGCGCCCCCATTGCGCCCCCATTCCATCCCCCGCGCCACGCTTGCAACGCCGCGCCCGCTTGCCTACAGTGCCCCCATGTGCGGCATCTGCGGATTTACCTGGAAAGACGAAGCGCTCATCCGCCGCATGACGGATGCCATCGCCCATCGCGGCCCCGACCAGCACAACACCTGGTCCGATAACCGCGTCTCCCTCGGCCACCGGCGCCTGAGCATCATCGACCTCAGCGAGCACGGCCGCCAGCCCATGGGCAACGAAGATGGCTCCGTCCAGATCGCCTTCAACGGCGAAATCTACAACTTCCAGGACCTCCGCGCCGACCTCGTCGCCAAAGGCCACACCTTCGCCAGCCACACCGACACCGAAGTCATCATCCATGGCTACGAGGAGTACGGCACCGGCATCCTCGACCAGCTGCGCGGCATGTTCGCTTTCGCCATCTGGGACGCCCGCCGCGGCGAACTGCTGCTGGCGCGCGACCGCATCGGCATCAAGCCCCTCTATTATCACCACGCCAATGGGCGCCTGCGATTCGCGTCCGAAATCAAGTCCATCCTGGAGGACCCCACCGTCCCGCGCACACTCAACCACCAGGCGCTTTACGACTACCTCGGCTTCGAGTTCGTCCCCGCGCCCGACACGCTCTTCCAGGGCATCCAGAAAATCCCCGCCGGACACTACCTGCGCCTGACCGCCTCCGGCCAATCCGAACTCAAGCGCTACTGGGACCTCAGCATGCGCCCCGCCTCGCCCCCCCCGACGTTCGACGCCGCCGTCGCCGAACTCCGCCGCCTGCTCGACCACGCCGTCCACAGCCACCTCATCAGCGACGTCCCCCTCGGCGTCTTCCTCTCCGGCGGGCTCGACTCCAGCACCATCGTCGCCATGATGCGCCGCCACATCTCCGGCCCCCTGCGCACCTTTACCATCGGCTACCACGACAAAACCTTCAGCGAACTGGAATACGCCGAACAGGTCGCCAAGTGCTTCGAGACCGAACACCACGTCCTGATGATCGACGATCTCCGCGCCGACAATGTCGAAAAGGCGCTCTGGCATCTCGACGAGCCCATGACCGATCTCTCCGCCGTGCCGCTCATGCTCGTCTGCGCCAAGGCCAAGGAGCACATCACGGTCTGCCTCAGCGGCGAAGGCGGCGACGAATGCTTCGCCGGCTATGACCGCTTCAAGGCCAGCCGCCTCAATCGCCTGTTCTGCATCATCCCCGGCCCCCTGCGCCGCGGCCTCATCGCCCCGCTCGTCGGCCGCCTGCCCGACCAGCCCCAGAAAAAGGGCGCCATCAACATGCTCAAGCGCTTCATCGAGGGCTCCCAGTTGCCCGCCGAAGGCCAGCACCTGCGCTGGCAGTATTTCTCCAGCAAGGACCAGGACGCCCACCTCTTCAATGATGCGTTCCGGCGCCAGGCCGTCATGGATCCCTTCCGCGTCCTGCGACAGTACCTCGCCCAGTGCGACGCCACCGACCCCGTCAACCGCGAGGTGTACCTCGACACGCGCTTCATGATGACCGACAGCGTGCTCATGAAGGTCGACAAGATGAGCATGGCCAGCGCGCTCGAAATCCGCGTGCCCTTCCTCGACCACGTCGTCGTCGAGTACGTGGCCTCGCTGCCCGGCGCCTGGAAACTGAAGGGGCTCGAAACCAAGCACATCCTGCGCGAAGCCCTCACCGGCATCCTGCCCCCGAACATCGTGCGGCGCGGCAAGCAGGGCTACAGCCTCCCCGTCAAACATCTGCTCCGCACCCAGCTCAAAGACTACATGATCAACCTGCTGAACGACTCGCCGCTCGTCCGCGAGAACATGAACCTCGCGCATGTGAACCGCCTGATCCGCGAGCACCTCGACCTCGTCCACAACCACAACCACGTCCTCTGGGCCCTGATGAACGCCGCTATCTGGCACAACCGGTTTATGAAATGATGAAGAGAGGGGGCAGGGTTCGGGGTTCAGGGTTCAGGTCGATGTGCCACATAACGTCCCTGCATCCCCCCTGCCTCCTGAACCCCGAACCCTGAACCCTTCCCCCACCCCACCATGAAAGTCAAATCCGTCACCCAATCCGGCGGCTTCGCTGCCTATCGCCGCCTCTGCTACGGGCCCACCTCGCTCGGCTATGTCTGCCTCGCGGAAACCCTCTTCTGCACCCTCGGCCCCCTGCCCGGCGCCGCCGGCCTCTTCCTGCGCAGCCTCTTCTATCCATCGCTGTTCGGCGCCGCCGGAAACAAACTCATCATCGGCCGCAACGTCACCTTCCGCCACCCGCGCAAAATCCGCTTCGGCAACAACGTCATCATCGACGACAACGCCATGGTCGACGCCAAGGGAGACACCAACACCGGCATCACCCTCGGCGACCGCGTCTTCATCGGCCGCGGCTCCATCGTCTACTGCAAGAACGGCGACATGGTACTCGGCGACGGCGTGAACGTGTCCTCGAACTGCACACTGTTCTCATCCAACCGCCTGACAATCGAAGCCGGCGTGATGATCGGCGGCTACTCCTACCTGCTCAGCGGCGGAGAATATGATGTGACAGACCGCGCCACGCCCTTCGCCGATCAGAGCGGCATGGAAACCAAGGGTCCGCTGGTGGTCGGCCCCAACTGCTGGCTCGGCGCGCACGTCACCGTGCTGGATGCCGCCAGCATCGGCGCCAACAGCGTCATCGGCGCCGGCGCCGTCGTGACCAAGCCCATCCCCGCCGACAGCCTCGCCCTCGGCGTCCCCGCGCGCGTGGTGCGGAGCCTGAAATGACCAACCGTTCCGGATCGGACACCCCACGAATTCCAACCCCGCCGCCCCCGAGATCCCCTCCACCGGAGCGGTGCCCCAAGGGCGGGGTGGGTCGTCCCTTGCTGAATCTGTTGAAGCTGCTCGTCAGCGCCGGGTTGATCTGGGCGCTGTACCGGCAGGTGCCGCTGGCGGAATTTCGCGCCCATGCGGCTGCGTTCCGCCCCGCGCCCATGGCCATCGTGTTGGTGCTACTCCTGCTCAACACGCTGCTCAGTTCGTGGAAATGGCAGATCCTGCTGCGCGCCGATGGCGTTGCCGTGCCGCTGTCCAAGCTCTTCGCGAGCTACCTCATCGGCACCTTCTGCAATCTCTTCCTGCCGTCCAGCATCGGCGGCGATGCCTACCGCGTCTACGACATCGCGCGCTACAGCTCGCGCGGCGCCAGCTCCTTCGCGTCCGTGCTCGCCGACCGCCTCTCCGGCTTCCTTGCACTCGTGGCGCTCGCCCTCGTCGCCGCGGTGCCCGTGGCGCTGCGCGCCCGCAACGCCGCCCTGCTCGCGCTCCCGCTGCTCGCCGCCGCCGCCATCGTGACCGCGCTTGTCTGCCTCTCGCGCCGCGCGCCCGCCCGCCTGCTGCTGAAGCTCACCCGCCTCGAACGCGTTCCGCGCGTGACCGGCCTCGTCGAGCGCGTGATCGACTGCTTCCAGCGCTACCAGCGCGAACCCGCCGTCGTCGCGCGCATCATGGCCATCGCATTCGTCTTCCAGCTCTCCGTGATTGTCTGCGTGCGCCTGCTCGCCGCCTGCCTCGACATCCACGCCGCCTTCCGCTACTTCGCCGCGTTCGTGCCCCTCATCTCCCTGATGGAAGCGGCGCCGATCTCCATCTACGGCATCGGCGTGCGCGACGCCGGCTACGCCTTCTTCTTCGGCTTCGCCGGCCTCACCCCCGTCCAAACCCGCGCCCTCGCCCTCCTCTACCTCATCACCAACGTCCTCTACTCCCTCCTCGGCGGCGTGGTGTTCCTGTTCGCCAAACGAAACCCACCCCAGCGCTGACACCCACCCCGCCCTACGGGCACCCCTCCGTTGGAGGGGATCTCGGATTTGGAGTTCGCCTAGATCCCCTCCCTGGGAGGGGTGCCCAACGGGCGGGGTGGGTTCCCCGCGTTCTCGGCAATCCATTTCCGTATGACACCCACCACCCGCTGCATATCGTGCTTCACATCCGCGTCCCAGAATCGCAGAAACCGAATGCCCAGCGCTTCCAGCCGCACCTGCCGCACGCGATCGGCTTCCGCATTGTCGTTGTGGCTCCCCCCATCCACCTCAATCGCAAGCCGCAGTTCACGACAGAAAAAAATCCACGATGTATTCGTCGATGGGCCGCTGCCGGTCGAAGTCGTAACCCAGCAGTTGCTTCCGACTGAGTTGCTTCCACAGCAGCACCTCCGCCAGCGTCATGTGCTGGCGCAGTTCACGCGCGCGCGCACGCAGTTTGGGATTGTAGGGGATGAAATCGGGTTTCATTCGGATAACACCCACCCCGGCCTTCGGCCCCCCCTCCGCAGGAGGGGATCGTGGTTTGTCTTTGCCGGAGATCCCCTCCCCCGGAGGGGTGCCCAACGGGCGGGGTGGGTCCCCCACCCCGTTGAATGTTGGAAGTTGAACGTTCCCGCTCCCCCCCCCCATCCTTCCACCCGTCCACTCCCCCACCCTTCCCCCGTCCCCCGCCCCCCTACAGCAGCCCCTCCGCCTTGTACCAGGCGAACGTCCGCTTCAGGCCCTCGTCCAGCCCCACCTTCGGCTGGTAGCCGAGGTCGCGCTTGGCTTTGTCGATCTTGAACGCGCGGTTCTGGCGGTACCAGTCCACGCGCCGCGGAAAGATCGGCGGCGAAATGCCGAACGGCTTGCAGAGTTTCTCGCACACGTGCCCGGCCATCACCACCGGCATCACCGGGTAATGCGGCACCTTCACGTCCACGTTCATGGACTTGCCCACGCGCCGCACGAGGTCCTCGATCGACACGTACTGCTCGTCCGCAATCAGGTAGGCCTGCCCCACGCCCTGGCCCGGCTGTTGCGCCAGCACCAGCGCGTCGACCAGGTTGTCGATGTACAACGGGTGATACAGCGTCTTGCCGCTGCCGAACATCGGAAAGCGCCCCGACGCCACGCGCTTGTAGATGAGGTAAAACCGCTCCGGATCCCCCGGCCCGTAAATCGCCGCCGGCCGCACGATCAGCGCCGGCAGCCCGTTCTTCGCGAACTCCAGCGTGATCGGCTCGGCCTCGTACTTCGTCTGCTGGTAATAGTCCGCCGGCTTGATCGGCGCATCCTCGCCCCCCGGCGGATTGTCCACATTCCCATGCACGCCGCAGGTGCTGCAGTAGATGAACTTCTTCACGCCCGCGGCTTTGGCTTCCTCGAGCATGATCCGCGTGCCGCCGACGTTGACGTCCGAGTAGTGCTTCTCCGGCACATTCATCTCGCGAAACGCCGCCGCCAGGTGCTGCACCACCTCCACGCCCTTGACGCAACGCCGCGCGCACTCGCGGTCCGTCACCGTCCCGATCACGACCTCGGCGCCCCAGTCGCGCAGTTCCTGCGTCTTGACGCCTTCCTTGTAGTCCAGCGCCACCACCTGGTGCCCGTCGTCCAGCAGCCGCTTGACCAGCGCCTTGCCCGTAAATCCCGTTCCGCCCGTCACCAAAATCTTCATCGATCCTCCACCCTCAGTCGCGGCCGCTCGACGTGAACACAAGTTCCCCATCTTAGCGAAATCCCACCCCGCTGCAATCCCATCCACCGCCCCTGAAACGGCGGGAGTTGGAAGGAAGGAAGACTGGATGCAGGGGCAATCCCGCGCCGTTTCGTGCGGTTCCGATCCTTCCAGTCTTTCATTCCCCCCACGCTTCCGCAGTTCCAGGCCGCCCGCCCCCTCCCCGTTTCCTTCCGCCCCCGCCCCCCGCCTGCTACACTCCCCCATGCGCCACGTCCTTCGACACACCGGCAAACTGCTGCTGTCGCTCGCCATCTCCGCGGCGCTCGTCGCCCTCCTCCTGCACCTCACCGCCGGTCCCGGCAACGCGCAACTGCCCGAACTGCCTGCTGTCCTGCGCCGCACCGCCTCGCCCGGCATCGCCGCCTACGCCGCCCTGCTCATCCTCGGCGCCCTGCTCCGCGCCTGGCGCTTCCGCCTCCTCCTCGCGGCCGGCACCACCACGCCCCCACCCCCTTTCGGCCTCATTGCCCTCGTCACCGCCGTCCGCAACATGGCCGTGGACCTGCTCCCCGCGCGCCTCGGCGAACTGAGCTACGTCGCGCTCCTGAACCGCGGCTGCCGCGTCGCCGCCGAGCGCTGCTTCTCCTCGCTCTCCGTCAGCTTCGTCTGCGATCTCCTCGCCCTCGTCGCCCTGATCGTGCTGCTGGCGCTGCGCCAGGCCGCCACCGGCGCCACCGCCCTCCCGCTGGGCGCCCTGCTCCTCGGCCTCTCCATTCCCGTCGCCCTCATCACGGCCGCTGTCTTCGGCGGCGTGCGCCCCGTCGCGCGCCTCCTCCGCGCCCTGCCCGCGCGCCTGACCGCGTGGCTGCATCTCGCACGCCTGCTCGACTTCCTCACCCGTCTCGCCGATGCCATCGCTGCCGCTGCGCGCAGCGGCGTCCTCGTCCCCGTGCTGGCCCTCTCCCTGTGCGTGCGCCTCACCAAGTACACCGGTCTCTTCCTGCTCTATCGCGGTGTCACGGCCGCCAGCTTCCCCGACCTCCACGCTGCCTCGTTCACCCAGGTGATGCTCGCCCTCATTGGGGGTGAAGCCGGCGCCAGCCTTGCCATCCCCACCTTCATGGGCTTCGGCACCTACGAAGCTGGCAGCCTCATCGCCCTCGCCTGGTCCGGCTTCGCCGCCGCCGCCTCCACCCTCGCCATGCTCGCCGTGCACATCTGGAGCCAGTCCGTCGATTACCTCATCGGCGGCGCCGCCCTCATCGCCTTCCTCTACACCGCCCGCCGCGCTCCCTCTGTTCGCTCCTTGTCCGCCTCCTCATCCCCGCACATGCCCACCGATGCGAGGACGAAGGACGAGGATGATGATAAACGTTGCCCCCCCCTCGCCCTCGCCGCCACGCTCATGCTCCTTCTCGCGCTCGCCTCCGCCACCTCCATCTGGCTCCTGCGCGCCCGCGCCGCCCGCCAGGCCGGCGCCACCCAAGCGCCGCCGCCCGGCGCGCCCGTCGCCGCCCCGCCCGCCGATGTCGTGGCCTCCACGCAGCAACTCACCGCCCTGCTGCACGGCTTCGTCGTCTGGTGCTCCAATCGCGACGGCAACCACGAGCTCTACCGCATGGACCTGCCCGGCCGCGCCATGTCCCGCCTCACCCGCAACCCCCACGTCGACACCATGCCGCGCCTGTCCCCCGACGGCACGCGCGTCGTGTTCGTGCGCTCGCAGCTGCCCTGGGTGTCTCAGCGCAATGAACGCCTGTGGGACGTCTACGTCCTGGACCTCGCCACCGGCGCCGAGCGCCTCGTGGCGCGCTCGGGCTATTCCCCCACCTGGACCGCCGACGGGACGGCGGTCCTGTTCGAGCGGGATGGAAGCAGCGTGGTCTCCCACACGCTCAGCACCGGCGATGAGCGCGTGCTGTTCCGTGCCGCCGACGCCGGCCTCCCGGCAGACACCACGTTGCAGACGCCATCGGTGAGTGCCGCCGGCGACCGCCTCGCCACCACGCTGCGCGGATCGCGCCGCGCCACGGCCGTCATCACGCACGACGGGACGGTGCACCGCATCGGCGGCGGTTGCCAGATTGCCTGGGGCCCCGGCGATGCGTACTTGTACGACGTCGATCACGGCGGCCGAGGCGAGAACGCGATCTACCGCATCGACCCCGCCACGTGGCGCCTCACCCCCTGGCTCGATCTGCCCGGCGCCTACAGCCACGAATACTTTCCCCGCGTCTCGCCCGACGGCCAGTGGCTCGTGCTCGGCGCCGCCGCCGAAGGCCATGAACACGACACCGCCGATTACGAAATCTTCCTCTGGCGCATCGGCTCCCCGCCCGCCTCCGCCGCCCGCCTCACCTTCCACACCGGCAACGACTGCTGGCCCGATGTCTGGATAAATCCAACGCCACACTAACCGCCCCACCTGCGCGTCACCAAGGTGGCCCGCGACCTCCGGGCGCGGGCGCCTCCCCATTGGCGCACCCGCTGTATCCTCAGGGAATTCATCTGTACGCCATGCCGGCGAATCGCTAGGATTCCCGCCTTCAAGCAAGTCGCATGTGGGATGCGCGGATGTGGGGGCTGTTCATGATCCAACGACTACGAATGTCCATCAGGCACCTTCTGGCGTTCACGCTCATCGTCGCCGGCATCGGTTGCGAACCCAGTGGCGGCGGCGGCGGTGGATCCAGCAACGACTTCGGCGACAACGACCCCAACCTCGTGGTCGCGTTTGGCGACAGCATCACCGAAGGACAGGGGCTGTCCGGCGGCGAGACCTACCCCTCACAGCTTGCCGCCCAAACGGGCCGGCCGGTCATTAACAGCGGCAACGGCGGCGAGAAGAGCAGCGGCGGCCTGGAACGCGTCGGCGGTGTGCTCGCCCGTTACAAGCCCGGCTACCTGCTGGTGCTGTACGGCGCCAACGACCTGATTTTCGACCGCGACCTGCAGGACATCGTGGCCAATCTGCGCGGCATCGTGCAGGCCGCCAAGGCCAACCACACAGTCCCGATCATCGCCACACTCACCCCGACCTTCCCCTACCATGATTTCATCAGCGGCGGGGTGGTGGCACTCAACCCCCTGATCAAGCAAATGGCCAGCGAAGAAGGCGTGGCGGTGGCCGATCTCTATGGGCCGCTCAACGACGTGTCGCTGTTCCAGTCTGACGGCCTGCACCCCACCGCGGCGGGGGCCGGCAAGATTGCGTCCGTGTTCGCCGGCAAATTGTGAGGCTGGCCTGATCATCCGTGCCAAACATGTTATCCGTGGTGACCGCCGTATGTTCTGAGGTGAGTGCGCATGCCCGTTTCCATTGTCGTGCCGGTCTATAACGAAGAAGACAACGTCCCGCTGCTCGCCGCGGAACTGGCGGCCCTCGCGCCCACCCTCCCCAGCCTGGAAATCCTGCTCGTCGATGACGGCAGCCGCGATGCCACGTGGGCGCGCATTCAGGACGCCGAACGCCAGCACCCCGGCGTGCGCGGCGTGCGGTGCCCCGCCAACCGCGGCCAGACCAGCGCCATGATCACCGGCATGCGCGCGGCCCGCGGCGACGTCATTGTCCTGATTGACGGCGACCTCCAGAACGATCCCAAGGACATCCCGAGCCTCGTGGCTGAGCTGAAGGAGTTCGACGCCGTCTGCGGCTACCGCGCCAAACGGCGCGACACCTGGTCACGGCGCGTCGCGTCACGGGTGGGAAATCGGATCCGCAACTGGGTCACCCATGACGGCCTGCGAGACACCGGCTGCAGCCTCAAGGCGATCCGCGCCGCGCTTGTCGCCGACGTGCCGCCCGTGGATGGCGCCCATCGCTTCCTTGCCGCCTACTTCAGCCTGCACGGCCGGCGCATCAAGGAAATGCCCGTCAATCACCGCCCGCGCCAGCACGGCGAATCCAAGTACACGAACTGGATGCGCCTGCCCCGTACCGCCTTCGATCTGATCGGCTTCACCTGGTACCGCAAACGCCTCCTGAAGCACCTCTCCCCCTCCGCCTCCTGACAGCGCCCGTCGAACGTCGACGGTGGCTGTTCGATGTTCTTCTCGACAAGGATTGCTCCCGCAGAGTCGCAGAGCAGACGGAGGACATCTTTTCGCCCGAACCGGTGAGAGGCCGGTTGGGGCCTTGACCGTAACCATTCACGCGCCATCCGTAGGCACACCACCGAGCCGGACCGCCCCTCTCACCCCCCGCCGGATGGCGGGGACGGTGCGGTCTTTTTCAGCAGCCGCAGGTTGCGGCCGTACATGATGGGCAGGAAGACGAAGCTCAGGATCACCGGCAGCTTGTCCACGTGCAACGCATAGATCAGCGAGATCAAACTGCCCCAGAAGCTCAAGTGCCAGAAAATGGGCGGGATGATGATCTTGCCGTGGCGCTCCGACTTGATCCACTGAATGAGGAAGCGCGAGGTGAACAGCGCGTTGCCGAACAACCCGATGTACGTCCACCACGCCGACTCCACATACAGCCACGGGCAGACGGGTCCCAGCCACGGTTGCAGAAACATGGAATTCATCGTTTTCTCCACGCAGACACACGCGCCCGCGGCCATCCTGCCGGGGCAAGACCTGCCACTCCCGGCCTGTCAATGCCCCTGAATCCTTGTGACTCGATCATGCCCCGGCGCTTGCCCGCCGCTCCAGCTTCAGCACCACGGGCGAACCGAACGCGCGCGTCAGGCCCGCCAGCCGGCAGCCCCCTTCCACCAACGCGGCGAGCGGCTGGCACCGCATGGCACGATACAGCACCATGGGCATGAAGAACTGACGGTAGCTCGCCACCACGTCGAACCCGTGACGCGCAAATGCCGCCTCCACCTGCCCGGGCTCGAAGGCCTGCCAGTGCCGCGTGTTGCGCTCGATACGCTGCTTCGCGCCGAAGAGCGCCGGTGCAATCCGGTTCAGCCCGCCCGCGTTGGGATAGTCCACGATGATGGCACGGTCTGCGACCCGGCAGTACTCCGCAATCAGAGCCTCCCACGCCGCCACATGCGCCAGCATGCGCACGGACACCACGGTGTGAAAGGCACGCGCGGCCACCGGCAACTGGAGCGCCGGGCTCACGATGAACGGGCAGTCCCGCGTCAGCGCATGAGCCGATGCCCGCGCCCGGCAGGTCTCGGCGCTGCCGTGCAACGTCATCGCGTACCCCGCCCGCCGCATGGGCTCCGCCAGCTGGATATGCCCGCCGCCCACATCCAGGATCGTGATCCCGCGATCCGGATCAAGCATCCGCATCACGGCCTGCTCCTGCACCTTCAGGAACCAGGCTCCCGTCGTCCCCGCAAAACGCGTGGCATAGTCCTCGGATGCCGTCGAAATGTCCGGCGCATCCTGCTCACGCACATCGTCCATGCTCGCCTTGTCCAAATGCGTCCGCCT
Source organism: Lentisphaerota bacterium (assembly GCA_021413965.1). Classification (GTDB taxonomy): domain Bacteria; phylum Verrucomicrobiota; class Kiritimatiellia; order UBA8416; family JAIOPI01; genus JAIOPI01. The sequence continues at coordinate 41,277 of JAIOPI010000037.1, forward strand.
CATTCATGCCTTCACGGGAGATGGCCCGCGACCTCCGGGCGCGGCCAAACACTAACAACCGCGGCACGCCCCACAAAGCAAATTCCGGTGGCTGGCCGTGGCGGGCTGCCGTATGCTGGCCCGAATCCTGAAACCCGTTGCATGACATGTCGTCGCCGCGGACAAGCGGTGGCAGGTTCGCCATATGGTTTTCCTCATCAGCGGACTGCTGTGGGCCTTCTTCCTGCTGGTCGGGGCGAGGCTGCTCGCCATCGCATCGCGCCCGGATGCCGATACGCCGCATCCCGTGCGCACCTTGCTGCTGCTCGGCCTGGTGGGCGCGCTCACGTTTCTGCGCCCGCACGAACTCCTGCTGTCCGGCCAGGATCCCGGCGTGTATCTCAATACCGCGGGCGCCTTTGCCCGCCACCAGAGTCTCTTCTATGTCGATACGCTCCTGGCCGAAGTCGCACCCGCCAACCGGTTTATCTTCTGGTTCGGCCACCTCGGCTACGGCTTCACGAAGGACAGCTGCCTCCGGATTGCCGATCTCGACACCATGCTGATGGGCCCGCGTTTCCCCCCGGCCTTCCCCATCCTCCTCAGCCCGCTGATGCGCGCCGGCCCGCCCTTTCTCGGCCTTTATGTCGTCCCCCTGTTCGCCCTCTTCACGGGCATCGCCCTGTTCGCGGTGGTCCGCCGCCTGCGCCCGCGCCCCTGGGCCGGCACGCTGGCCTGCGCCTTCTATTCCCTCACGCCGCTGATCGTCTGGCACGCCCGCGCCCCGCGCCCCGAAATCATCTCCGGCTTTCTCGGCCTGGCTGGCTTCCTCTTCTGCCTGCACGCCTGGCAGGCCCGCGCCGGACGCGGCTGGCCGGACCTGCTGCTTGGCGCGCTCTGCATCAGTCTCGCGCCGTTCTTCCACATCACGGGCTGGTTCACCACGGTCGGCGCTGCCGCCGTCATGGTCGCCTGGATCCTCACCGGTCGCGCGGAGGTCTGGCTCTACCCGCCCGTCGCCCTCCTCGGCCTCGCCGCCTACATCTGGCAAACGCTCCGCATCGCCGATCATTACCAGCTGGGCCGCTATCTGCGCCCCATCCTCGCCCACCCCGCCGCCGTGGCCCTCGCCGCGCTCGCCGCCGTCATCGCCCCGGTGCTGGTCGGACTGCTCGCGCGACGGCGACGCCTCCCCGTGCGCTTGATCGCCCCGGACCGCCCCGCCTTCAACCCCCTGACCCTGCTGCGCGCCGTCGCCGCCCTGGCGCTGCTCGCCCTCTGCGCCTGGATGTTCCTGCGCATGCCGCCGCCCGACCAGCGCACCTTCAGCGCGTATGAGTATCACTACGCACACCCCGCGGACCTGCGCCTCGTCCCGGTCTATCTCTCGCGCGCCATCGCCGGCCTCGGGCTCGCCGGCCTGATCACCCTGCTGCTCGCCCGCGGCCCCGCCCCCCTGGAACGCCTCGCCTTCTGCGTGTGGCTCCTGCCCGCCGCCCTGCTCATCGGCAACATGCAGGACTTCTTCATGACCCGCTACATGCTGCCCGCCCTCCTGCCGATGCTCGTCGCGGGACTGGCCACGCTGGCCACCGCCGTGCCCGCCGCCTGCAACCGCCGGCACGCGGGGACGCTCGGCGCCGCGCTCGTCATCATCGCCCTGCTCGTGCATCACCGCACGTCCATGCTCACAACCACCGAGTACCGCGGGCTGGGCCGCTTCCTGGAATCCTTCGCCACCCCGATCCGCGCCGCCGACGGCATGCTGCTGGGCGAATACGCGCGCGTCGCCGCGCCCTTCGAACATCTCTTCGGCATCCCCCTGCTCAGCCTCGACAACGAAACCCGTACCGACTACACCCCCGCGCTCGATTCGCTGGCTGACCTGATGACGCGCCACCCCGGGCGCCCGGTCTTCTTCCTGACCCCGTTCCCGCCGCCCCTCAGCGAGCGCTTCACCTTCACGCCCGTGATGTCCAATACGCTGGCCTACGCGCGCCTGACGCCCGGCCGCTTCCGCCGTCCCGCCCAGGCCCAGCCAGCCTCGCTGACGCTGCACCTCTACCGCATCGCACACGCTGCGCCGCCACCGTCGCCCACGCCCTTCGTGCGCTGGCCCGACGCCGGCCACCTTGGCCTCGCCGGATTTGCCACCCCGCGCCAAGCGCGCTGGCACGTGCCGGGCCTCGCGATCCCGGCCGGGCAGCGCCGCGCCGTCGCCATCGACGCCGCCACGCCGCTCGCCACCGACGCCCGGATTATGCTGTTCCTGTGGAGCGCCGCGCCGGCCTCCGCCACGACACCCGCAGCCCACCCCGCACGGGAGGACATGCGCGCGCACTGGACCCATCTGGGCCACGGGTGGGGAGTCTTGAACCTGCCGGCGGCGGCCCTGTCCGGCACACCGCCGGCCGTGGATCTGCAGGCGGAACGCAATCTGGTCGTCAGCGACGCATGGGCGATTCAGGGCCAGACCGCCGTGCGCCTGGCCTTGCACGACGAATCCGTCACCGCGGAAACGGCCACGGCGCCGTCGCGCTGGCTGCAATCGCCCGCGCGCTTCCTGGCACCCGCGCCCGCTTCGAATCGCGCCACCTGCGTGGCCGTCCTGCTGGCTCCACCCGACCATGCCGCCCCGGTCGCACCCGCGTTTGCACTTCGCATCGGCGAACGTGAACGTGCGTCCTGGACTCCACCCGCGCCGCGCTGGTCCTGGCAGGTGTGTCTGCTTGCCGCCGATGCCGTCGCGCCGTCACTCTCGTGGCTGACCCTCGCGGCGGCCGCGGCGCCAGCCCGCGACGCATCCGCAGCGGCTGCCGCCGATCCCATGCTGCGCGTCGCCTGCCTCGCCGTCTTCGACGCTGCCCCACCGGCCGCGACGCCCGCACCCTGACGTGCGCGCCCGCCAAGCCGCCCCCGCCGTGCCTTTTTTCTTCGTGTATGTTCTTGGCAAAACCTAGTTATCCCGTTAATATTTCGATGAGTATTCTGAATGGGAAGAATCCTGAAAATTCATCGTGTTGGATTCACGCGCTCGTACCTGAGAGCGTCGTTTTGGGCTGCCAATGTGGCCACACTCGGTGTCGTGGGCCTCTTGCTGGCATTGGCCGGAATCGCCGCCTGGTACGTGTTCCTGACCTGAGGCCGCACAATCAGTATTCGTGCTCGGGCGCGGGAAACGTGCCCCCTTCCACGTCCTGCTTATAGGCCGCAAAGGACCGTATCATGTCCCGCCCCAGTTCGGCGTAGCGCCGTACGAACTTAGGGGTGAAGTCCGGGAACATTCCCAGGATGTCGTGACACACCAGGATCTGCCCGTCGCAGTGCGGCCCCGCTCCGATGCCGATGGTCGGGATCTTCACCGCTTGCGTGATCTCGGCCGCCAGTGCCGACGGCATGCATTCCAACACGAGCGCGAAACACCCGGCCGCTTCCAGCTCGCGCGCATCCGTCAGCAACTGCGCGGCGGCATCGGCCGTGCGCCCCTCAACCTTGTAGCCGCCGGTCTTGCGCACGCTCTGCGGCGTCAGCCCAATGTGCCCCAGCACGGGAATGCCGTTGTCGATTAACGTCTCCACGAGCGGCCGCCGGAACGCGCCACCTTCAATCTTGACCGCCCCGGCGCCTCCTTCTTTCAGGAACCGCCCGGCATTCGCTACCGCCTGCTCAAAGGAAACCTGGTACGACATGAAGGGCATATCCCCCACCACCAGGGACTGCTTCACCGCGCGCGTCACCGCCCGCGTGTGGTGCAACATCTCCTCCATCGTCACCGGCAGCGTGTTCGCGTAACCCAGCACCGTCATGGCCAGCGAGTCGCCCACCAGGATCAGGGGCAGCCCCGCCTCGTCCAGCAGCCGCGCCGTCATGAAATCATACGCCGTCAGGCAGGCGAGTTTCTCCCGCCCCTTCGTCGCGCGAATCTTTGTGGTCGTCCACGCTGTACTCATGCGCGCCACTCTACCGTCCCCCGCCCCCGCGTGCAAGCGAACGGCAGGGCTCGGGGCAGGACGTTCCCGCAGAGGCGCAGCGAACGCGAGGCCCGAACCGGCCTCTCACCGGTTCGGGCGGCGGAAGGACATCCTGCCGGGCCTCTGCGCCTCTGCGGGAGCCATCCTCTCCGAGTGTGCCAACGCATAGCCGCCGCGGCACCGCGACGGCTTACCACTCGCGCGCAAACAGCGCCACGCGCGGCTGCAGGGGCAGCGCCGCCAGGATCTCGCGCACGGTGGCCGTCTGGCCGGGCAGCAGGAGATCGGGACGCACGTCGGACAGCGGCTGCACCACGAACCGGCGCTCGTTCCAGCGCGGATGCGGAATCGTCAGCGCGCGACACTCCCGGACCAGCACGCCGGCATAGATGAGATCCAGATCGATCGGGCGCGGCGCGTTGCGATCGGCCACCCGCACCCGCCCCAGCTCGTCCTCGATGCGCCGCAGCGCCACCGCCAGAATCTCGGGGGGGTCCAGCGCGGTCAGGATGAGCACGGCGTTCAGGAAGGCTTGGTCACGGTAGGCCGGCCCGACATCGACCGGCTCCGTTTCGTAGAGGGCACTGCTCGCCACCACCGCCACGTCGGGGAGTTGCGCAATCCTTGCCCGGGCTTCCCGTAATTGCCGCGGTCGGTCGCCAAGGTTGGAGCCGATGCTGATGCCGTATTCCATACCGCGAACTCCAGCTTCCGGCACCGCCCTCGACCTCTACAGGCCCAGGACGTTCTTCATGCCGTACAGCCCGGCCGGCCGCCCCGCCACCCATAGGGCCGCACGCAACGCGCCGACGGCAAAGGCGTCGCGGGTGATCGCCCGGTGCGACAACTCGACCACTTCCGTGTCCGAGCCGAGGGAAACCACGTGGTCGCCCACGACACCGCCGGAGCGCACGGCATGCAGCCCGATCTGACCGCGCGGACGCTCGCCGGTCAGCCCGTGGCGCCCGTAGCAGGCCAGCTCCTCCAGGGGCCTGCCGCGGCCCGATGCCGCACCCTGCGCCAGATACAGCGCCGTCCCGCTGGGTGCGTCCTGCTTGTGGCGGTGGTGCGTCTCGACAATCTCGATGTCATAATCCGTGCCCAATGCCGCCGCCGCCTGCCGCACCAACTCCACCAGCAGGTTGACGCCCAGGCTCATGTTCGGCGACCAGACAATCGGGACGGACTTGGCCGCCGTCTGCACGGCCAGCGTCTCGGCGGCATCCAGCCCCGTCGTGCCGATGACCATGCACTTGGCAAGCTTCTGGGCAAGCGCAGCATGCCCGGGCACCGAACGATGATCGCTGAAATCAATCAGCACGTCCGACGCCTGCACCGCCGCCACGTCATGCGTCACGGCCAGCCCCAGCGGGGCGACGCGCGCCACATGGCCCGCGTCCTGGCCAAGCGCCGGATGATCGGGCCGCTCCACCGCGGCGGTGATGCGCAGGTCCGCAAACTGCGCCGCGCAGCGAATCAGGGTCTGCCCCATGCGGCCGCCCGCTCCAAGTATCGCAATCGTTGTCATAAGTTCTCAGGGTTCAGGGTTCAGGCCGCGCTAAGGCTTCCGCACCGCTTTAGTCATGAATAGTCAACGCGCCACTTCCGATTATCCGCACTTGAAAGTTGGACGTTGAGCGTCGAACGTTTCCCATCCTCCGCTCCCCCCAACCCGCCCCCTGAACCCCGAACCCTGCCCCCCGCCCTCTTGCCCTCTTGCTACAGCAGCCCGACCTGCGTCAGCGTCTTGCGCAGCTTCGCCTTCAGGTCGTCCGGCATCGCGCACAGCGGCAAGCGGTAGGTTTCCAGGATGCGTCCCTGCATCGCCATGGCCGCCTTGACCGGCACGGGGTTCGTGTCGATGAACAGATCGCGGAACAGGGGATACAGCCGCGCATGCAGTGAGCGTGCCTCCTCCCACCGCCCGGCCAGTGCCGCGTGCACCAGCATGCTCACCAGATCCGGCGCCACGTTCGACGCTACGCTGATCACGCCCTTGGCCCCCACGGCCATCATCGGCAAGGTCAGGCTGTCGTCGCCGGAAAGCACCGTCAGGTTCGGGCTCCGGTCCAGGATGGCGCTGGCGCGGTCCACGCTGCCGGCCGCCTCCTTGATCGCCACCACGTGGGGGTGTTCGGCCAGGCGCGCGACCGTCTCGAGCGGAATCTCGCGGCCCGTGCGACCGGGCACGTTGTAGAGCACCACGGGCAGCCCCAGGTCCGCTACGGCGCTGAAATGACGATACAGCCCCTCGGCGTTGGGCTTGTTGTAGTACGGCGTCACCTGCAGCGTGCCATCCGCGCCGGCTTCCAGCGCGCTGCGCGTCAGCAGGATCGCCTCGGCCGTGGAGTTGGCGCCCGTGCCGGCGATGACCTTCATCCGCCCCCGGCTCGCATGAATCGCCAGACGCACCACTTCGCGGTGCTCATCAAAATCAACCGTGGGCGATTCCCCGGTGGTGCCGACCGGCACGATGCCATCCACGCCGGAGCGCGCCTGCCAGTCGATCAGTTCTTCGAACTTGGCAAAATCGACGGATCCATCGGCACGAAACGGCGTAACAATGGCGGTGTAACATCCTTCAAACATGATCAGGTTACCTTTCGGGATCTACTGTAGCGAAGTTGCCCCCCCGCGCCAAGTCGAATGGCCAGCGCGCGGTTTCGGCTCCCAAGGTGGGGCGAGCCGTCCCGGCGAGCCGGTCCGTCCCCAACCGCGCAACCCACCCCGCCCAGCCGGCACGCCTTCGTCAGGCCGTCGCCGGCAGCGGCTCGCGGCGAACCAGGTCTTCCCACGTCTCGCGCTGACCGACAACCCAGGCGCGGTCGCCATTCACCATGACTTCCGCCACCAGCGGACGGCTGTTGTACGTCGAGGCCATCGCAAAGCCATAGGCCCCCGCGCTCGTCACGGCCAGCAAATCCCCCTCGCCAACCTCCGGGAGATCCCGGTCGGCCGCCAGGAAATCGCCCGACTCGCAGATCGGCCCGACCAGGTCGCCGTGAATAACGCCGCGCCCCTCCGCCACCGACAGGATGTCGTGGTGGGCCTGGTACAGCGACGGCCGGATCAGGTCGTTCATGCCCGCGTCGACCACGACGAACTTCTTGAAGGCGTTGTCCTTGACGTACTGCACGCGGCACACCAGCACGCCGGCGTTGCCGCACAGGTAGCGCCCGGGCTCCATCACGATCTGCAACCCGAGCTCCTCCAGCAACGGCACCACCCGCGCGGCATAGGTCGCGGGATCCAGCGGCTGGTCCGCCGCCTTGTAGCGGATCCCGATCCCGCCGCCGATGTCCAGGTAGCGGAACGTCGGGTGCAGCGTCTTCAGCGTGCGGCAAAACTCACGCACGATCGACACGGCGTCATGGAACGGCTGCGCCGTCAGAATCTGCGAGCCGATATGCATGTGCAGCCCGGCGATCTCGATGTTCGGCAACTGCGCGGCCAGCGCGTACGCCTTGAGCGTGCGCTCCGCATCCAGGCCGAACTTGTTCTCCTTCTTGCCGGTGCTGATGTACTTGTGCGTCTGCGGATCGACGTCCGGATTGATGCGGAACGCAATCCGCCCGATCGTGCCCGTCTCGACCGCGCAGGCGGAAATGCGGCGCGCCTCGGGCTCGGACTCCACCGTGAAGAAGAGAATGCCGGCGCGCAGCGCATAGCGAATCTCGTCCGCCGTCTTGCCGACGCCCGCAAACACGATGCGCGCCGGATCGGCCCCCGCCCGCCGCGCGCGATACAGCTCGCCGCCGGAGACGATGTCCAGGCCCGAGCCCTCGTCGAGCAGTGTGCGCATGACCGCCCCGTTGGAGTTGGCCTTGACCGAGAAGCAGATCAGCGGCTTGACCGCGCGCATCGCCTGCGCGAGCGTGCGGTACTGGGTCTGCAGATGCGTCTGGCTGTACACATACAGCGGTGTGCCATGCTGGTCCGCCAGCGCCCGCAGCGCCACCCCCTCGGCACACAGTTCACCGTTCCGATACGTAAAAGCGTCCATATCCATGCTATCCGTGGTTACGACAATCCGGTTGCGTCCGCCATTCCCCGTCCGGGCGCCCGCAGCCTTGCACAGCACGCGGCCCGGTGTCAATGCCACCGCCGGTCCTCCACCACCCTCACCCGCCCCTGTGGGCGCTCCCCCGGGGACCGCCCCCGAGTTTGAATTGGTCGCCTTCACGCCTTGTGCTAGGATGCCCACTTGTGAAATCGCGTCGCATCCTGAACCTCGGGCTAATCTACTTCTTCGCGGATGTTATCGCGATCATCGGCGCGTACTTCACCACGCTGCTCCTGCGGTTTCACAGCGAGTGGGGCGACACCCTCTTCACCTGGATCAACCGCACCCTGCGCGTGCGCGAAAGCGGGCAGGTGGGCGACCTGTTCCGCGACTTCTACGTCGGCAGCGCGCCCCGCATCATCCTGTTCCTCATCCTCGTCCTCACCACGCTCTACTCCCTCTGGGACCTCTACGCCGAACGCCGCTTCCTCAAGCGCCGGCCCGTGGCGTGGAACGTCATCCTCTGCAACATCATGGCCCTCGCCATTTTCTATGCGTACTTCTACCTGCAGCGCAACCTGTTCCACCCGCGCAGCATGTTCGCCACCATCCTGTTCTTCAATACCGTCTACACCGTGGCCCTGCGCGCGACGACTGACGCCGTCCTGCGCCACCTGCGCACCGCCCACCGGCTCGACCTCTGCCCCGTGGTCGTGGTCGGCCGCGGCCGCGATGCCGACCGCATCCTCGAACTGATGCGCCTGTCGCCGGCGCGCAGCCTGTTCCTCGCCGAACAGCTGGACGCCAACCCGCAAGCCCCTTTCTCCGCCCAATTGGCCGACATCCACGCCGCCGTGACTCGCCATGACGCCGGGCTCGTCATCCTGGCGGACAGCCGCTGCTCCATCGCCCAGATCATGCAGGTGCTCGAACTGGCGGACCGGCTGGATGTGGCCGTCAAAATCCTCTCCCGTGAACTGGACGTGCTGATGACGCGCGCCAGCATCGAGGGCGACTTGATCTACAGCATCCCCCTGGTGCACTTCGCGGCCCCGTCTGTCGCCCGCCGCTTCGAACACATCAAGCAACTCGGGGCCAGACTCCTCGCGGCCGTCGCCGTGGTGGCCCTCTCGCCGCTGCTGATCGCCATTGCGCTGCTGATCCGGCTGACGAGCCGCGGCCCCGTGCTCTTCATCCAGGAGCGCCTCGGCATCAACAACCGCCCCTTCCGCATGTTCAAGTTCCGCACCATGATTCACGACGCGGACGGAAAGCGCGACGCACTTGAACGGCACAATGAATCCGGGCCGGGCCTCTTCAAGATCCGGTCCGATCCCCGGGTCACGCGGCTGGGCAGAATCCTCCGGCGCTACAGCCTCGACGAACTCCCGCAGCTCTTCAATGTCGTCATGGGGGACATGACCCTCGTCGGCCCGCGCCCCCTGCCGCGGCGGGATTTCGAGAATTACTACGCGGAGTGGCACTACGGCCGCCACAACGGCCTGCCCGGACTGACCTGCCTCTGGCAGTCCTCGGGCCGCAGCGACCTCGACTTCCACAACATGTGCGTCCTCGACGTCTACTACCTGCGCAACCAGAATGCCGTCCTGGACCTGAAGATCCTGCTGCGCACGATCCGCGTCGTCGTCCTCGCCCGCGGCGCCTATTAGCCGCCAGTCACCCCGCCGCACCATGCGGACACACCGCCGGCCGAAAGGCGGGACTCGCGGGAGGGATCAGGGCGCGGGTGGCGGAGCGAGGGACGGATAGAGCGCGGCCATGAATTGGCGCAGGCGCTCGATGTGGCGGGCTGACGACGGATCGCGCGTGGTTGCGACGGCCACGTAGGCCCAGCGGTACGCCTGCTGATGCAGCACGCGCGCTTTCGACATCCACCACAGCCGCTGCCAGTGGTACGGCGTCTCGCGCCCCTCACCGGCGAACCAGTAGGCATAGGCCGAGCAGCCCCCCGCCGAACCGGCCGGCCGCAGATCAAGCAGCATGACCCCCAGCGGCGCGCGCCCGGGGACCGGAACCGCCAGCACCTGGCTGGATTCGATCACCTGTCCCTGTGCGGGCAGGCACTGCTGCGGGCGGTGAAGACTCTTCTGCTCCATGCCGCTGACCGTGATCGACACGTCCATGATCTCGCCGCGCGGGCTCACGTAGCGGCGCCGGTGGATCACCGTGTCCGCCGGCAGCAGCCGCCGCTCCGCCAGCGAGATCTCGAAGACCTCCCCGCCGCAGACCGGGCAGCGCCCCTCGGGTGTCAGCTCGTCCGTCCGCCAGCTGCGCAGGCAGCTTTCCGTATGGCAGAAGCGGACGTCCTCGGCCTCGTACGGCCCCACCTGGTCGGGCAGCGTGAGACGCACGTCGACCTCGTTGTGCAGGGTCAGCTCGCCCCCGCGCCAGACGGCCAGCGCCGTGAGGGCGACGCAGGCCACCACCAGCACCAGATAGCCGCGTGTGCGGGATCCCGTCATGGCGCGCGCTTTCTGCCGATTCGCTCGAGCAGCTGGCCGATGCTCAACATGAGCGAAATGGCGATCGCGAACACGAAGTAGCCCGAGTAGTCGTGATAGAGCACCATGGCGCGTTCGCGGCCGAACGTCTGCGCGACAATGGCAATGGTCACGATCCGCGCCACGTTGCCGATGATGGCCAGCGGAATGGCGCTGAGGAACAGCGTCCATTGCCGCCACCAGCCGCGCTGCGTGAAATGCGCGTAGGCGGCCGTCAGCGCCGTCATCGCCAGCAGCGAGCGCAGGCCGCTGCAGGCGTCGGCCACATCGAAGTTGAAGCCGCCCGCCGCCGCGGAATAGATCGCCGTGCCGGACTGGCGCGCGGCAATGCCGAGCCCGTTGAGCAGAATCGTCGACGCCGTGGTCGCCACCATGCGCAACGGGACCGTGATGCTGTCGAGAAAACTGAACGGGATGCAGAGGATGAGATAGGCGCAGGGAAAGATCAGCAGACGCCCAACGGCAGGACCGTAGAACGTCAGTGGCAGCCCCGCCAGGAGCATGATGCAGGAAAACAACGCCAGCCGCGTTTGCTGCGCGCGCACGCCAACAAGGTGCAGCAGCATGGCCAGGACGACCAGGACGAGCCCCCAGGCGCACGTGCGTTTGGGGGCGGCCGCCACGGCCTCCCGGCGCCGCCACAGGGCATACGCACTGATGACCGGGATGCACCACCCGTGCGACAGGTCGCCGCCAGAGCCGTTCCAGCGCTCGGCCATCCAGACCAGCGCCGAGCGTCCGAAAACCGGGACTTGCTCGGTATTGCCCTGCACGCCGTAGAGCGCAACCACGGACAGCACGGTCAGCACCACAAAGGGACGCCAGGCGAGCACGGCGCCGCCACTTTCCGGTTCGACACGTTCGGGGGTGGCACTCATAATCGACACGCGTGAAGGTCGACGATCCACAGGCTGGACGCTGGTTGGCGCTCCTGCTGACGCTGCTCCTCGGCGCCGGCACCGCCTATGCGATCACGCTGGGCGCGGACCTGCGCTTCCCTGACGAACGCGAGTACGTGGCCCTGGCCCGCCACGTGGCGGACGCCGGCCGCTACTCCCTCGACGGCACCACTCCAACCGCCTACCGGCCCCCGGTCTACCCGCTGCTGCTGGCCGGCTTCGCGCGCCTCGGTGGCGACCTCATGGCGTTCCGGATGCTGAACATGGCCCTGCTCGCGCTGAGCGCGGGACTGATGTACCGGCTGGCGCGCCGGACGGGCAGCCCGCGCGCTGGCCTGCTGGCCGCCGGCGGGTTCGCCCTCTATCCGCTCAACCTCTACACGGCCGGCACGCTCTATCCGCAGACGCTCGCGACGGCCCTTGTCCTGCTGAGCCTGGACCTCGTCAGCGCCGCCGCCACGTTCGGCCCGTGGCGTGCGCTCGGTCTCGGCCTGCTCGCCAGCCTGCTCGTGCTGGCGGTGCCCACCTGCGCCGCACCCGCCGTGCTCATGGTCGCCTGGGCGCTGTGGCGGCACGTGCCGCGCCCGGCGTGGCTGCCGCGCGCCGCCCTCATCGTCGTGGGCGCCACGCTGGTGGCCGCCCCCTGGACGCTGCGCAACTACCGCGTCTTCGGCACCTTCATTCCCGTGTCCACCAACGGCGGCATCAATCTGCTCCTGGGCAACTCGCCCAACACCACGCCCAATGCCGGCGTGAACGTGGATCTGACGCCCCAGCTGGCCGCCGCCGCCGATCTCGATGAGCCCGCGCGCAATGCGGCCTTCACCCGGGCCGCCATCGCGCACATCCGCGAGCAGCCGCTGGCGAGTGCCGGCCTCTACGTGCGCAAGTTCCTGAATTACTTCCATGTTCACAACACCCTGCATACGGCGTCGGAGGGCTCGCCCGCGCGCGATGCCCTGCTGGCCCTGTGCTACGTCCCGCTCCTGCTGCTGGCCGGCGCGCACACCATCGCCGCCCTCCGTGCCCGCCCGCGCGATTCCCTGACGCTCTTCTACGCCCTGCTTTACCTGATCAGCGGCGCCGCGCAAGCCGTGTTTTTCACGCGCATCCGCTTCCGCGTGCCCTTCGACCCCCTGCTGCTCCTGCTCGCCGTCCGCCCTTGGCCGACGCGCGCAGCAATCACAACCGACGCCCCTCCCTGACCACCCACCCCGCAGCACCTACGGCGCCTTCCCTCCCACCAACGGCAACACCGCTTTCTGCAGCTCGGCCGCAAAGTGCGCGGGGCCGAACCGCGCATCCAACCGCTGCCGCGCCGCGCGGCCCATCGCCTCTCGCCGCGCACGGTCGCGCGCGAGTTCCAGCAACCGGTCGGCCATCTCGTCGGGGTCCGTGGGCGACACGAGGTAGCCCGTCACGCCATCCTCCACCTGCTCCAGGTAGCCGCCCAGGCGCGTCGCCACAACCGGGATCCCGGCGTGCATGGCCTCCAGGGTCACGAGCGCGAAAGGCTCCGGCCGCACGGACGGCAGCACGACGACATCGGCCGCCGCCATAAACGCCGCCACATCGCGGCGGTATCCGGCGAACACGACCTGCGCATCGAGCTGGGCGTCGCGCACCTGCTGCTTCAGCTGTCGCAGCAAGTCCTCGTAACCGGGAAACACGTCGCCCACAATGAGGGCGTGAAACGCCGGCGCGCCCTTCTGCTTCAGGCGGGCGGCGGCCTTCAGAAAGAAGTCCTGCCCCTTCCAGAAGTGAATCCGCCCCACGAGCACGATCACGAACGCCTCGGGCGAGAGGCCAAACTCCGCGCGCACCGCCCCGGCCTGTGCGGTGGTGCCGAAGTGGCTCGACACGGCGTTGTGGACCACGCAGATACGCCCGGCCGCTTGAGGGGCATGCGGGAGCAGGTGGTCGCGCACGGCGGCGGAGACGGCAATGACACGCGTGGCCTGGCCGGTGACGACACGCGCCCACCCCCGCGCAAACCACGCGGGCTTGGTGACGATCTCGTGCAGGTGCCAGACGTGCGGCAGCCCCGCCAGTCGCGCCGCCACGGCACCGGCCATGATCGCCCCGGTGTTGGAGTAGATCAGCGCCACGTGCTCGCGCCGCGCGCGAACGGCAAGCGATATCCCCGCCGTCAGCGCCGTCCATCCAACCCCCAGCATGCCCCAGGGCGTCATGGACTTGCGCCGCAGAATCCCGAGGCGACGGATGCGCACCCGGGGCGTGAGCTGCAGCAGTTGATCCACGAGCGGGCCGGACGAGTCGAGCACGACGGCCGGCTCCACCTGAGCCGACAGGCTTTCGATGGCCTGGCGCAGCACTTCGTCCGACCCGTACAGTTCGCCGCCGTGGTGCAAGAAGAGCGCACGCGGGCGGTGGGCCGCGACAGGGCCGCGCGACGCGGCACGGCTCGCCCGCCACACGTCGAAGCAATTGAAGCGGATGGCCAGCCACGGAAGACGGGGCACCCAGTACTTGCGCGCGTAGCGCCACATGCTCTGCGTGTGCACCCACGTGCGCCGGCTGACGAGGTGCTTGTCACTGACCGCCAGGTGGTGGTGCACGATCCGGGCCTCCGGAACATAGACGATGTCCCATCCCCCGGCATGCATGCGGCGGCCCAGATCGATGTCCTCGACGTACAGCGTGTAGCCCTCGTCAAACGGCCCCACGGCATCGATGGCCTCGCGCCGAATGAACAGGCAGGCGCCGAGCAGCCAGTCGACCGAACGGGGCGCACTGAGATCCTCGTCCTGCATGAGATGCCGCTGGTTGGCGCGCGAATCGCGCACCACGAGCCGCAGCGGCGTGCGCCGCACGAGCGTGGCGCTGAGCGTCGGGAACCGGCGGGCGGAGGGCTGGTGCGGACCGTCGGGGAACTGGAGGCGCGGGCCGCAGATGCCGACGCGCGGATGCTGATCCATGTAGGCCGCCAGCGCCGTCAACGCGCCCGGCTGCACGACGGTGTCGGGATTCAGCACCAGCCAGTAGCGCCCCTGCGCCAGCGCCATGCCGAAGTTGGAGTTGGCCGCAAAGCCGCGCCTCGCCTCATTCACGTGCACCCGCACGCCGGGATAGCCCGCGGCCAGGCGCGCGCTGTCGTCATCCGAGCGGTTGTCGATCACGATGATCTCCAGCGGCATCTCGCCCGCCGCACGCACCAGGCTGTCGAGGCAGTCCCCGAGGTAGTGGGCATGGTTGTGCGTCACCACGATGGCGGTGACGCGCGGGGGCACGTCGGGCGGAGAGACGGGCGGGGTGGTGGTGCTCATGGCGGCGATCTCAGCCCAGCACGCGGCGGTAGACATCGCGGGTTTGCGCGGCGCAGGTGCGCCAGGAAAAACTGGCCGCCTGCGCATGGCCGCGTGCGATGCAGTCCCGCCGCCGCTCGCCATCGCGTGCAAGCGTTTGCATGGCGTCGAGATAGGCGGACGGGGTCTGCGCCGCATAGCACGCGGCGTCGCCGCCCACCTCGGGCAGGCTGGCCACGCGCGAGCAGATGACGGGGCAGCCGGCCACCATGGCTTCCAACAGCGGCAGTCCGAAGCCCTCGTACGTGCTTGGAAACACGAGCGCCAGCGCGCGTGGATACAGCGCCTGCAGAAGGCCGTCGGGCTGCCACCCCAGGTAGTGCCAGTCCCGCGGCGGCGCGCCTTCGCCCCGCACGCCCTCCCAGCGCGCCCCCACGATGACCAGCGGCGGCAGGGGCCGGCCCTGGGCCGTCGCCTGCGTGTAGGCGCTCTTGAGCAACGCCAGGTTCTTGCCCGGCTCGAGAGAGCCGACAAAGAGGAAGAACTCCGCTGGCAACCCCGGGGGCAGCGCGGCCGGCGAGACCGCGGCGGGGGCCGGGGCGCCGCAGTACACGACGTCGAGGCGAGCGGCCGGCAGGCCGAGCAACGCCATGGCTTCCGAGGCCGTGAACTCGCTGATGCAGATAATGCGCGCGGCGGCCGCCAGGCGACGCAAGCCACGCTGATGGGAGCGCCGATGCCAGGGGCGGAAGCGCTCGGGAACGCGCAGGGGCGCGAGATCGAAGAGGGTCGCGACGCGCGGCAGCGCCGGCGGGGTGCGAATGTCGAGGTTCGACGTGCCGTGCAGCAACTCCGCCGCACGGAGGCGCAGCACCTGCGGCGCCGACACGCGCGCCCAGACCAGTTCGCGATAGCAGGTCTTGAGGCTGCGCACCGGCTGACGGTACCCGTAGTTCGTCACGGGCCAGGCGAGTTCGCTCAGTTCCAGCGCCGGATCCTGGAGCTGCTGAAAACCGTCCAGCAGGCCACGCAGGTAGCGGGCAACACCGGCACGGGCGGTGTAGAGGCCATTGGTATCAAGCGCGACGCGCATGCGGCATCCAGCTTCCGCTACCGGGGCTCCAGCGCCGGGCGCGGCGCCCGCTCCCGCCAGGACGGGCGCGGCAGGGGGTAGCCCGTCCACGAACCGGAACCGGGGGGCAACGCCTTCGTCTCCGGCTCCGCCGCGACCGGCGGGGCTTCCGCCGCGGCGCGCAGGTTCGCATACCACAAGCCCCGCAGCACGGCCCCGATGAAGAGGAAGCCCATCATGGAGCGCACGTCGCCGAACGACAGCCAGAACATGATGATGGCCGACACCAGGTACGCCAGGAAGACGTGGTAGAAACAGCGCAGCGATTCGTCATGCCATTCCCGCTTCAGGCACTGCACCCCCTCGCGGATCAAGGCCAGCATCAGCAGCGTACTGATCAACGCGCCGGGGAATCCGAGGTCGAGCATCAGCGCGAGCGGCCCGTTGTGATACTCGCGCGACCAGATCTGGTAGTCGTAGTTGTCCGGGGCCACGTTGGTGATCAGGCGCAGCGTTTCGTACTCCGCGCGCTTGAACACCAGCCCCTTGCCGATCCAGAAGTGCTCCGGGATGCCTTCCGCCGCCTGCCGCCACAGACGCAGGCGCCATTCCACCGTGCTGCGGCCGGAAATGTCCGCGGCGCGTGAGACCTCGGTCCCCGGCAGAATGCTGACCATGCGCTGCACCGGCCCGGGCAGATGCGGGGTGACGGCCAGCAGCAGCACATAGATGATGCCGCAGGCCACACCGACGCCCACGAGCCGGGCGAGGCGAACCGGCTGCCGGCCCACGAGCACGTAGAACACCGGCAGCAGCACCAGCTGGATCATGTTGGCGCGGTAGCCCGCGATGCCGCAGAGCACGAACCCGACGCCCCAGAGCACCAGCGTCACAAACGTGCTGAGACGCGCGCGCGCGCGGCCGTACATGGCCGCCAGGATGATCAGAATGCCCAGCTGGCTGGCGCTGTGCAGGCGGAACACGTCGTTGGTCAGGTCCGTGTTCCCCAGCGAGAGCATGCCGAGCTGCAGCCCGCCCACCTCGGCCTTGACCAGCATGTACTGCTGGCTGATGGCGCCGTCGGTCAGAAAGAACAGGGAATCCGCCAGCGGGCGGACGGCGCTGAACATCATCATGACGAAGATGAGCTTGCGCCAGGCGGCGGGCACGAGGGAGTTCGCGCCGATGGTCAGGAAGAATCCGACCGCTGCGAATTGCGTCAGGTAGTACGTGCCGCCCCAGGTATCGCCGCCGAGAATCCGGAAGCCGCTCCCGCGCATGGCCATCAGGAAGACCAGCACGGCCATGTAGAGATAGGCCAGCCAGTTGGCGGCGCGGCCACCGCTCGGAATGACGCGCCCCATCAGGATGCCGCCGAAGGTGATCAGCGCGTACAGCCCCATCAGCGCGTTGGAGATCGTCAGCGCCGCGGGCAGAAACCAGGGCGCGAGAAAACTGAAGTACAGGGCGATGGCGCCGGCCGCGATCAGGTCCGAGCGCTCGATGGCAAAGACGCCCGCGAAGAACACGATCATGAGGACGAAGACCGAGAGCGACCCGGTGCCCACGCTGTAGAAGCACAGCACGATGACGGCGACCATGGCAAAGATCGTGATCAGCCGACTGTCCATAACCTCAACGTCCCCTCGTCAAACCGTCTGCGTCGGCCGCGCGTCGCGGAAGCCATCGCACAGGCCCCGCCACCGCGCCACCAGTTTATCGCGCCGTCCGCGCACCGCCAACCCCGCCAGCAAGCCCGCGTTCGACGCGGCGACCGCCGCCAGTCCCAGCGGCAGCCAGGCGCCGGCCGCATGCAGGCGAACCGTGTAGAGCCGGTTGCGGGCGCTCAAGAAATGAAACCGCGGCGGATAGCCGCCGCGGGAGGCGAGGTTGAGCCGCAGGACCGCATGCACCTTGTGGTGCACGCGTGCGGCGGGCACATAGGCCATCCGCAATCCCGCCGCCCGCACCCGCAGGCTCCATTCCACGTCTTCATAATAGGCAAAGAAGGCCTCGCAGAACAACCCCGCACGCGCCCAGGTTTCGCGCCGCACCAGCATGGCACAGCCGGTCGCGAAGGTCACGTCGCTCGGCCGGTCGAACGCGGCGCCGTCCGGCTGGTTCAACCCGCGGTGAGCGCCCGCGGCGCGCCAGGCGGACACGGTTCCCCCGGCGTACCACAGGCGCCCGGGCGGATCCGCATACAGGATTTTGGGGACAACCACCGCCACGGCGGGATCGGACGCGAGACGCTCTGAGAGGGACGCCAGGCAGCCGGCATCCACGGTGGTGTCGTTGTTCAACACCCACACGGCCGTGGCGCCGGCGTCCAGGAGATGCCGGATCCCGATGTTGTTGGCCGCGCAGAACCCCAGGTTCTCCGCGTTCAGCAGCACCTGCGTGCGCGGCAGGTCACCCGCCTGGAAGGGCTCTGCCGACCCGTTGTCCACCACCACGATCTTCCAGGGCTGCTCGCGCCCGCCCAGCAGCGATTCGATGCACGCGCGCGTGAGCGCCGCGCTGTTCCAATTCACCAGCACCACGCCCACGCGCGAGGAGCCCGCGACCACCGCTGTGACGTCCTGGCTCATGTCCGTCATCCGATCCTCTCTACGCCAGCAGATCCCGCACCCGCTCGCCATGCGCCTCTTCCGTGCAGGCGTCCGGGACTGCGCAGGCGAATGTTGCGCATGCGCAGGCATCGAGAAACCGTTGCACGGATGCCGCGTTGCCGGTCTCCTCGTCGGTCCAGGCCGGAAACACCTGCGGCATGGTGGCGGTGAAGGCGGCCGTCGCACTGTCCCGCGGCATGATCGCGAGAACAGGCCGTCTTGCGGCGAGGTAGTCGAACAGCTTGGAGGGAATCGCGCGGGCGGACGCGCTCAGCAGCACCAGGCCATCCGCCGCCTGCATGCGGCGCAACGCCTGCTCGCGCGCCACAGGCGCCTCCGCCGTGAGTTGCCAGCCGCGGTCCGTGAGCGCCGCCTGCCCGCTCTGCAGCCAGCTTGCATCCTCAGGCTGCAGCTCGCCGAGAATCGTGAGCGCGACGGCGGGCCGGCCGGGCGACGGGGTGACCTGCAGGAACGGGCGCAGCAGTTGATCGGCGGTGCGGCGACTGCTCGAACCGGACAGCCGCCCGGCATAGAGCAGCTGCAGCGCAGTCCCGGGCGCGCGCGCCGGCCGCGCCGGCGCGGCGGGACCCACGTCGGGCGGCGGGCAGGCATTGGTGAGCACGGCGACTCTGGCGGCGATCTCCGGAACGCGCTCGATGAGCGCGCGCTGCCAGCCGCTGGAGGTCACCAGCACGTGTTGCGCGGCGAGCAGCAGCCGGCGTTCCATGCGCCGCTCGCCACAGCGCCGCAGCCCGGGCGTTTCCAGCCAGGGCTTGAGGGGTTCATCCAGCCAGCCATCGCGCATGTCCATGACGAAGCCGGCGCCCAGGGCACGCGCCAGCCGCCACCCGGCGACATGCGCGGATTCCGGCGGACTGGACGACAGCACCCATCTCGCGCCACGGCACGCGGCGCGCACCGCAGGGTCGATCGCGGCCTGCCGCGCCCAGAGCACGGACAGATCCGGATAGAGGAACAGGTAGTGCAGCCAGCGGCGCCAGGGCGCGCGATGCGCAGAGGAGGCAGCACCGGACACGCTCGCGCCGGGGACTTCGCGGCAGAGGTTCCAGCGATCCGGCACCGTGAGTTCCACGCCCCACGGCGCGTCCACGCGGGTGTGCTGAGCACCTGCCGCCACGACGACGACCCGGGCCCCATCGCGCGCCAGCACGCGCACGAGGCGGGCAATCCGCAGGCGCCCCACGTGGGCGGGGTTGTGCCAGAAGGGCGCGATCAGCACATAGCGGGGAGCGGCACTCATGGCGCCAGCAGGGCACGGTAACGCTCCGCGAGCGCGCGGCCCTGAGTCGGAAGGTCGTGATGCGATTCGATGTGCGCGCGGGCCTGACCGGCCAAGGCGGCCCACTGATTGTGATGCGCGGCCAGCCAGCGAATGGCGGCCGTGATTTCCGGCACACTTCGCTCGGTGGCCAGCAAGCCGGACACGCGGTCGCTCAAGACATCGGGGATATCGCCGTGCCGGCTGCTCACCACCGGCATTCCGCTGGCCGCCAGTTCGATGAGCCCGACCGGGCAGCCGCCCTCGGTGTCGCCATCCGACGCGGTGACGCTGGGCGTGACAAAGACGTGGTGACGATAGGCCTCTTCCATCAGACGCGCGTGACTTTGGAACCCGAGAAACACCACCTTGCCAGCCAGCGGGCCGTCAGCCGCCGCCGCGAGCACGCGGGCCTTTTCCTGCTGGCTGGCGGGCTCGGACGCCGCGTCGCCGATCACGGTCAGCGCGATGGGCAGGGCGCGGGCGGCCTCCTGTGCGGCCGCAATGGCATAGGGCACGCCCTTCTTCTCTCGAAACGTGGCCGCCACCAGCAGGCGCAGCGGGCCCTGCCCGTCCCAGGCGCGCGGGCGGAACGGGAGCGCGTCGAGCGCGACCCCCAGCCGCTGCACGTGGACCTTGCCTTCGGAACAGCCCAGCGCCACGGCACAGGCGGCCATGTGCGGGCCTTCGCACAGGACCGCGTCCACTTGCGCAAACAGCTCCAGGTACCGGGCGCGCCACAGGGGGCTCGCATGCGGCACCTGACTGATGTCGGCGCCGTAGAACGTGACGACGTGCCGCGCGCCGGCGCGGCGGGCGGCACCGAGATTGAACCACCCCATGGTGCCGAAGTGCGAATGCAGAATCGGCGCGTGCGTGCCGCGCAGGACCCGCACGAGAAATCCGAGGTGCGTCCGCCACCGCAGGCGTCGCGCGACGCGCTCCTCCCAGCGGCGCCAGGCCGGTTCCTGCGCCAGACTGTGCAGGTGCGGCACGCCAAAGGCGGTAAGATTCTCCGTGCGCTCACAGACGACGTGGGACTCGATCGCGGGCGGCAGCGATCGCACGAGATTGTGCATCCACGTCTGGGTCAGCGGCAGCCAGACCGGGTAACTGTGAACGACCGTGATGGGCGTCATGGCGGATTCGCGCGTGTTCACGTCATCCCGAAAGGGGGACGGCGGCACCCGGGCGGGTGCACATGGAGATGAAGTCGCCGAGGGCGGTGAGTTTCAGAAGGCTGACTAGCGCGACGTAGACGGCGGCGCCGGCGGCAGTCTGCAGGGCCAGCCGGGCCGTGAGCGGGCAGGCTGGCGGCAGCCAGACGCCCAGCGCCCAGACGAGGATCCCCATCGCAAGCGCGGCCACCAGCGGCGGTGCCACATGGCGCACGAACTCACTGAACCGCAAACCGATCAGACGCCCGGGAATGGCGACAGACGGATACAACAGGATGCAGCACCCGCACAGGGTGTAGGCGGCGGCCACCCCGACAATGCCCCAGCGCAAGCCGATGGCAAAGGCCAAGGCGGTGATGGCACCGGCCGCGAGTCCCCAGCGAAACATCAGCCGCGTTTCCCCGAGGGACAGGTAAATCCATCCCACCGTGCCGGCCATGGCCTGGTAGAGACCCGTCAGGCAGAAGATACGCAGCACCGGCACCACCTCGATCCACGGCCGCCCGAAGACGACCAGGATGAACGGCTCGGCAACCACAAACAGGCCCACCATCAGCGGGCTCACCACGAGGGCGATGATGCGCGTGGCGCGCAGGTAGATGCGCTTCAGGCGCGGGCGATCATCCTGGATGCTGGCCATCGCGGGGAACATCACCTGCGTGGCAAAGCCCGAGATCTGCGTCAGCGGCAACAGCATGAGCTGGTAGGCGCGCCCGTAAATACCGAGCGCCCACGAACCCAGAAAGCAGCCGACGAGCAGGTCGTCCAGCTTGCGGATCCAGTAGTTCATCACATTGAAGCCCACCAGATTGCCGCTGAAGCCGGCCAAGTCCCGCACCGCGGCGCGGTCGAACTGCCACGCCGGGCGCCAGCGGCAGGCGATCCAGCAGCCGAACGTCGTCAGCGCAGACAGGGTGAGACTTTGCGCCACCAGGCTCCAGACGCCGCCCCCGGACAGCGCCAGGCTGGTGGCCACGGCGCCCGCTCCCAGCAGGGCGGCGATGTCGATCGCGGCGAGGCGCCCGAACCGTAACGCGCGCTGCAGATGCGCCCGGTGCACCACGCCCGCAGCCGCCAGCGGAAACCCCATGGCCACGGCCAGCATCAGGGGCTTGATGCGGGGCTGGCCGTAGAGGAGGGCCACGGCCGGCGCCACGGCGGCCATCGCCAGGGCCAGGACGGCGCCCGCCAGAAGCGTGGTCCAGAACACGGCCGTGTAATGGCGATCGGCGACGTCCTTGCGCTGAACCAGCGCCGAGGCGAACCCGAGATCTCCCAACATCTGGGCGAACCCCGTGAACACCACGATCATGGCGTAGAGGCCGAAGTCGGACGGCGTCAGCAGCCGCGCCAGCATGACGCTGACGGCAAACTGCAGCCCCTGACGCACACCTTGCGAGATGCCGCTCCACCGCATGCCCCGGAGGGTTTTGTCGCGCAGGCTATCCATGGGAGTAAAGCGCGGAGCGGGCGACCGGCGATTACGCCACCGGCGGCTGAGCGGACCCGGCGAGGGGCTTGCGTGCGAGCGCGTTGGCGGAGCGCGAGAGCACCGGGCAGCCGCCAAGGCGGTAGAGCAGCCTGGCGGCCAGGCGCCCCGCGCGTCCGCAGCCGAAGTCGCGCATGTCGTTGATATCCTGCAGGAGTTCGAAGCCCGCCCCGCGGATGGCCTCGCGCAGCTCCGCCGGGACGAGGAGGTTGATGTGCGTCGCCTCCTGGCGGGCGGCGCGGATGTGGCGGCAGGGAGACGTGACAATGAGCACGCCCCCCGGCGAGAGCGTGCGATGCGCCTCGCGCAGGACGAACGGCATGATCTCGCCCGGCAGATGTTCAATCACCTGGTTCATGAGCACGGCCGTGCAGGACGCGGGCGCCCAGGGCAGGCCATCGCTGAGCACGCCCAGATCGACCGCGAGGCCCTTGCGCCGGCAGGTCTCCACGGCATGGGCAGACGCATCGCAACCGACGGCGTCGAGGCCCCAGGCGCGGGCGCATTCCAGGAACAGGCCGAGCCCGCACCCGACATCCGCAATGCGGCCCGGCGGCGCCATGCGCACAACCAGGGCGAGTAGCTCGCGATACGCGGCCGGCGGTCGTCCGGCATAGGCCTCATCGAGCAGGTCCGGCGTGTGCACGTTCCGGCGCTCAGCGGCAAGCGTATCGGGTGAGAACGACATGAACGCTCAGGGAGTGTCGAGCGGCAGACGCTTGACGAGGCGGGCCGGGACGCCGGCGGCGAGGCTGCGCGGCTCCGTGCTCTCGGTCACCACGGCCCCGGCCGCCATCACGCCTTCGCGGCCAATGCAGACGCCCGGCAACAGCGTGGCCCCAAACCCGATCCAGCAACCGGGCTCGATCGTCACGCCGGCGGTCACGCGGGGATATACGCGCGCCAGCGCCGCCGAGCGGTTGCAGTCCGCGTGGGTGAGCACGGCCGCGCGCGCGGAGATCATGGTGTTGTCCCCCACCACAATCGGCGCCGCCAGATCCAGGTAGACGTCCTCGCCGATGAAGCAGTTGGCGCCGATGGTGAGATGACGAAAATCGCCGGTGGAGTGTTGATCGCCCGTGACGTTGTCGAACACCACGCGGCCCTTGAAGCGCGTGCCCTCGCCAATCGTGGCCCCGAAGGCGCGCAGCAGACGCACGGCGACGCCAGCATGCGGATGGCGCATGTAGCGGACCACACCGTCCACGCCGCTGAGCGCAGCGCTGACTCGCATGCCGTGATAGATCACGTGCGACAGCATTCGATCCACTAGCGCGCTCACCACGTCACCTCCCCCCGGGCTGGACGGCGAGTTCCGAGCCGTCGGTCACGCCGACCAGCGTTATGGCGTCCGGCGTAACGTCCAGGCAGCCGGTCACGGGCTCCGTCCAGGCGCCCGTATTGTAGTAGGTCGTACGATCGATGGTGACCGTCTCCCGAAAGTGCGTGTGGCCGCAGGTGACGGCGGTGAATCCTCGCGCCTGCGCATAGGCAACGGCATGCTGGGTCACGCGCCGGCACAGCACCCGGTACAGCGCGGGAAAGCGCTTGGCGTACTGCGCCACATGCATGGACTCCGCGCCGAGCAAAATGCGCAGCATGTGCAGGCTGTTCAGCAGGATCAGCAAGGGGCGCGTGACCGGCATGATGTTTTCGAAGTCGTGGCCGTGCAGGACGAGCAAGCGGTTGTCGATCGCATGCCGCTCGCAGAAGACGATGCCACCGGGATCCGGCATGGTGAACGTTTCGTCGTGATTGCCACGGACCCAGATCACGCGCCGCTGCAGCGACTGCGCGCGCAGCAGATCCAGCACGCGCTGATGCGGCGGTCGCAGCCGGATGCGGGCGCGGTCCATGACGTCGCCGTTGAGGACGAGATCGGACCCGGCCGGCAGGCGCTCGAGAAAGGTGGCAAGGTCACGGACCCGGCTGTGGCGGTCTCCAAGGTGCAGATCGCTGATGACAAGCGTCCTCACGCGGCCGCGTCCTCGCCCGGCACGTCCGAGACGGGTGCCGCCAGCGGGAGAGCCACGAGCGCGGCCAGCAGCCAGGTGGTGGCCGGCATCTGCAGGTTGAAATCGCCGAGGGAGTGAAACGCCATGGCAGCCAGGGCAAGCAAGGCCGTCAGCGCCTGGATGGCATCGGGGCGGGCCGATTCGGCGCGCGCGCGCGAACCGAGTTGCGTGCCGGCGTAGTGCAGGCGGCGCCGCAGGCCGCGCACGAGGAGCATGAGGGGCACCGTAAAGAGGAGGAACCCGACGGCGCCGTATTCCTCGAGCAATTGCATCCAGTCGTTATGCACGGCGTTGGAGGTGTAGACATTGTTCGGCAGCGTCGGCCAGCGGTTGAGGGCGCGGTCGCCGTCGGACGAAGGGGCAAAGTGCGGCCAGAGCACGGCGTGCATGCCCGGTGCAATGCCCATCCACGGGTGCGTGCGCCAGGCCCGGTAGGCGGCGGCGAACATGATGGGGCGATCCTGGCGGCGGAGGACGTCCGCCACGAAGGCGAGTGCCTCCCGGGGCGGCCGGTCCTTGGCGACATGCCAGCCAATGTAATGCGAGTAGCGTTGCATGAAGTTCTGGGCAAAACAGACCACGAGAACCGCCGCGCAGAGCAGGGCCGAAGCAACGGACAGCCGGCACCAGAGGCGCACGCCGCGCGGCAGGTGCGCCAGCCCCCACACGAGCACCGCTGCGGCCACCACCACGAGAGTCAGGCCGCCACCGCGCGATTTGCTGAGGACCACGCCAATGATGCCCAGCAGGCTGAGGACCAGCCCGCAAGTGCGAGACGACCAGGCCTTCCCGAGAAACAGCAGGGCGAGGCCCGCGCAGACGCCCACTTCCATGATGCCGGCGAAGTGATCGGGACAGAAGTACGACCCCGTGGCGCGATTATCCTGGTAGTATTGCGCGAATCCCGGCACCCAGAGCACGTAGCGATTGCCCGTGATGAAGTGGTTCGCAATCCCGTAGGCGCCAAGCAGGAAGAGGTCGGCCGTGATGAGGGCAAAAAGGATCCGCCGCGCCCGCGCACGGGCGGTACCCAGGATGAGAGCGGCCACGAGCAGGGCGGTCAGGTGCAACAGGAAGGACCGCTCAGCCAGCAGGTAGACCGGGGACTGAAGGAACCGGAAGAAAGCGTACAGGAGGAAAGGCAGAAAGGCCGCCAGCAGCCGCCAGCCCTGGCGTGCGCCGGAGCCGTTCACCGTTCTCTGCCCAGCCTCGCGGGAGGGAGGCTGGCATGCGCCGCCGATGGCGCGCAGTCCCAGGCAGGCGGTGGCCACGAAGAGGGTCGTGGCGAAGGGCCAGAAGCCCCACATTTCCCAGGCGCCAAACCACCAGGGCCCCAGCAGGACGACACCGGCAGCCAGCAGCAGAGCGGTGATTTCAAAGACGCGGTTCAGAATTCGCAACACGCCACACTCCGTGCCCGCCCATTATGCAGCAAAGCCTCATGCACATGGGTTCCGGCATAGGCCACCGACTATAGCACAGGGGGTGGCGGGTGGCAACGCGAGGTCCCCGCCATCCCGTTGGTGGGCTAGGAATTCCGACCTGATCGCTGCATCGGGTTGCGGCTTGCGCTTGACCCGCCGCTGGAATCTGACACCCTGTCACTCTGCAGACGTCGGGTGCGTCAAGGAGATCATATGGTGTCCAAGCGAAGTTATGAGATCGTGTTCGACCGTTTCCACAAGCGCTGGGTGTTCAAACCCCAGGGCCTGCCGGGAGCGCTGCAGGTTGCGGGTACTCGGGACGAGGTGATCGAGCGCGCGATCCCCATCTGCAACAACAACCAGCCCTGCACCCTGAAGGTGCACCGGGAAGACGGCCAGTTCGAAGAGGAACTGGCGTTCGGGAAAGACGCACGTCCGTCGAAGCGCTAGACGCCGTGCGGTTCGCACCACGGCACGGCCCGTCGCGTCACGGCCTGCCCCTCGGGCGGACCGGCAGGCGCTACACGTCGTCCTGAGGCAGGGTGCGTTCGTCCGCCACCATCTTCAGGTACGTCCCGTACGCGTTCCCTTTGAAAGAATCCGCCAACGCGCGCAACCGGGCCACGTCGATGAAGCCCATGCGGTAGGCGACTTCCTCGATGCACCCGATCTTCAGCCCCTGGCGGTTCTCGATGCTGGCCACGAAATTTCCGGCCTCCAGCAGGCTCTGCGGCGTCCCGGTGTCCAGCCACGCCATGCCGCGACCGAGCAACTCCACATGCAGATCGCCCTGCGCCAGGTAGGCTCGGTTCAGGTCGGTGATCTCGACCTCACCACGGGCGGAGGGCTTCAGGTTGCGGGCCATGTCCACCACGCGATGGTCATAGCAGTAGAGCCCCGGCACGGCGTACTTGCTCTTGGGCTGCTTCGGCTTCTCCTCGATGCTGATCACCTTGCCGCGCGCGTCGAACTCCACCACCCCATAGCGCTCCGGGTCGTGTACGGGATATCCGAAGACCGTGGCACCGGCACGCCGCTGCAGCGCATTGCGCAGGAACGTCATGGGGCCGTAGAAGAGATTGTCACCCAGCACGAGACACACCGGCGACGTGCCGATGAAGTCGGCGCCGATCACGAACGCCTGGGCAATGCCCTTGGGCTCAGGCTGCTCCGCGTAGATGAAGCGCACGCCAATGCGGCTGCCGTCGCCCAGCAGCTCGCGGAAGCGCGGCAGATCGGCAGGTGTTGAGATGACCAGAATATCCCGGATGCCCCCCAGCATGAGGATGGAGATCGGGTAGTAGATCATCGGCTTGTCGTACACGGGCAGGATCTGCTTGCTGGAGACCAGCGTGATGGGATGCAGGCGCGAGCCCGCACCGCCCGCCAACACGATCCCCTTCCATGCCTTGGCCATTTGGATGCTCATGCTGCCATGTCTCCTCGGTTAGCCTACCGCCGCCGGACGCCCGATCAATCCACCACTTCCAGGAACTCGCGATCCACATCAATGGCCAGCGCCCGGCCGACCATCTCCACGTTTAAACAAACCTTGGCCTTGCCCTTGACGGCCATGACAAGCCCTTCCACCCCCATGAACGGACCGCCCGTGATGCGGCAGCGCTTGCCGCTGCGGATGGCCGAGACGCTGGCGAGCGCCGGATCCACCCGCAGCGCCTTGCGGACCTGAGCCAACTGGTGCAACAGCGCCCGCCGGCTGCTGGGCTCCAGAATGCGCAGGATGTTGTTGGTCTTGAGGACCTTGAGCCGGCCTTCGCCATCGAAGGACGCAAAAAAGTAACTGGGGAACAGCGGCTTCTCCACCGTCACCTTGCGGCGCTGATACACCTTGGTTTCCGTCCGCAGCGGCAGGTAATGCGAAATGTGGTGGATCCGGCAGAATTCCGCCACCTTCTTCTCGCAGCGCGGACGCAAGTACAGGACGTACCAGTTCATGGCGGGCCACTGTAGCCAGCTTGCGACATCAACGCAATGCCGCCCTGCGCGCCCCCGCACCGGCGGGGTGCTTGGACCGTGCCCCCCGCCTCGTTCAGATCCTGGTGCTTTTTTCCATGCATCGGCGCTTCACTTCTGGCTAAATGCGCGGGCATGAAGCAATGGCTCATATGGGGACTTCTGGCACTGTGGGCAGGCGGGGCGGCGGCCCAGCGTGTCGTGATCGTGCAGGGCACGACGTCTAACCCCAACGAGGCGGAGCGCAACTATGCGCGGCGGGTCGCCGCCTTCGTGGACCGCAGCTTGCGCCCCTTCGCGCTGGGGCAGGCCGTGCGGCCGGACGAGCAGGTGACGGAAGCGACACTGCGGGATGCCGCCGTGGTCCTGCTGCCGTACAATGCGCATCTGCCCGATGCGGAATTCCAAGCGCTGCAAGCCTTCAGCCGACGCGGCGGGCGCCTGGTGGTGTTCTACGGCGCCGACTCCCGCCTCGCGCAGCTCATGGGGTTCAAACTGGCCCCCTATCTCGTCGCCCAGCGCGAGGGGCAGTGGTCCGCCATGCGCTTCAACGCCGCGGCGCCCGCCGGCACCCCACCCCGCGTGGCCCAGTCATCACGCAACATGCGCCCCGCACTTCCCGCCAGCCCGCAGGCGCGCGTCATCGCCCAGTGGGAAGATGACCGTTCCCGCGCCGGTACCGAGCCCGCCTGGGTCGGGTCGCCACAAGGTTTCTGGATGTCCCACGTGCTGCTCGATGATGGCGACGACTGGAACAAGCAGCGCCTGCTGCTGGCCCTCATCGCCGATGGCAACCCCGCACTGCTCTTGACGGCCGCACGCGGTTACCTCGACACCACGGCCTCCTTTCGAGGGACAGGTAACTTCGATGCCGGGTTGCAAGCCATCGCCGCACGCGGCGGCAGCGCGTCGACCGCCGCCATCGGGCACGCGCGCCGCTTCCGGACCGAGGCCGAGGCATCCCTCGCCGCCGGCCATGCGGTCGCGGCACTCGATCAGGCACACGAAGCGGTCCTCGCGCGTCTCCAAGCCTATGGCGCCACCCTCGCCCCACGAAACGGCGAGCGCGTGGGCGTCTGGGACCATTCCGGCGCCGGCCTCTATCCCGGGGACTGGGCGCGTACCGCCCGTGAACTGCGCGACCAGGGCGTCACCGACATCTTCGTCAATACCCTCTGGCCGGCCCTGGCGCACTACGCCAGCGATGTGATGCCGCGCTCGGACACCTTCCGCATTCACGGCGACCAGATGGCAGCCTGCCTCGCCGCCGCAAAGCCTTGCGGACTGACTGTTCACGCCTGGAAAGTCTGCTGGCGGGTCGACAATGCGGCGTCTGATCTCCTGGCGCGTTGGCGCCAGGAGGGACGCTTGCAGGTGACCGATGCGGGTGAGTCCATCCCCTGGCTCTGCCCGTCCCATCCGGCCAATCTGCAGTATGAGAAGGATGCCCTGCGCGAGTTGCTCACACGCTATGCCGTCGATGGGGTTCATCTGGATTACATCCGCTATCGCGATTCGCACCTCTGTTACTGCACGGGCTGCCGTCAACGCTTTGAGGAGTTTACCGGGCGCCCTGTGGCGGCATGGCCGCAGGATGTGCGGCGCGCCCCGCTGCAAGGTCGCTTCGAGGCTTGGCGGGCGGGACGGGTTACGCGCCTTGTGCAGGATTTGAGCGTGTTCGGGCGCCGCCTGAAACCCGACCTGCAGATATCTGCCGCGGTTTATGGCCGCTATCCGCTGTGCATGCGCAGCGTGGGACAGGACTGGGGCCAGTGGCTGGAGAAAGGCTGGCTGGATTTTGCCTGCCCCATGAACTACACCCCGGATCTCGCGAAGTTCACGGCTTGGACTCGCGAACAGACGGCGCTGCCTGGCGGCGCCAACCGAATCTGGCCCGGCATCGGCGTGACAGCCACCGAGTGCCAGCTCGATGCCGAAGCCGTACTGGATCAAGTGGCCATCCTGCGTGACGTCGGTGCGGGTGGCTTCGTCCTGTTCGACCTCAATCAAACCCTCGCCCGCGATGTGCTGCCCATTCTGCGTCTGGGCGCGACGAGCGGGAAGCCAGCACCGGCCGGGAGTAACCACCCCTGATCCGGTTCGCGGATCGACAGCGGGAAAGTCTTGGAACCTGTTGAAATGCACGGTGCGGGTGGCACCCCGCTCTCTCTTGTCGATCGGTGACACCTGACGGGAGGGCGAGGAGCCGTCCGTTCCGTACATGGGCCATGCTCCACAGGCTGCTGGTCTTCTCCTGCGGCAGGGTGAACGCAGGGCGGCGTGATTTGCCCCGCATGGCTTGCGCTCCCAAGGCGAGTGCCTTATTCTGCACTCGCCAGCGGTAGATGTTATGCAACGTGAATTCAACGGCATCAGTGTGGTGATTCCCTGCCTCAATGAGGCGGAATCCATTGGGCAGGTGGTTGAGAATGCCCGGATCGGGATTGCCAAGCTGAAGATGGATGGCGAAGTCGTCGTGGTGGACAACGGAAGCCACGACGGCTCGGCGAACATTGCCCTCGCGCATGGGGCGCGCGTCATTGCCGAGTCGGAAAAAGGCTACGGGGCAGCCATCCGGCGAGGGTTCGCCGATGCGCGCTACGACATTCTGGTCATGGGAGATGGCGATCTGACCTACGACTTCACGCGTATCGACGAATTAGTCCACCCGATTCTCGAGGGGGAGGCGGACTTCGTGGTGGGGAATCGCATGAAGAACATCCGCCCCGGCTCCATGCCCACCCTTCACCGCTACGTGGGCAACCCACTGCTGTCGCTTCTATTGCGAATACTGTTCCACCGACACATTGTGCGCGATGCGCACTGCGGGCTGCGCGCGATCTCTCGTCACAGCTACCTCGCCCTGCATTGCGTGACGACGGGGATGGAATTCGCCAGCGAGATGGTGGTGCGTGCCATACACTGCAACGTGCGTATGTCGGAGCGGCCGATCGTCTACCATCCTCGCGTCGGCGAATCGAAACTGGCCTCGTTCCGCGATGGATGGCGTCACCTTCGTTTCATGTGGTTGCACAGCCCGGCATGGGCGTTGTTGATTCCCGGCTGCTTGACGTGGCTGGTGGGTTTGGGCATGGCGGTCCCGTTGGCCTTTGGCCCAGTCACATGGCACGGGCGTGTGATTGACATCCACTGCATGATTCTGGGTGGCCTGCTCAATGCCGTCAGCATTCAGCTCATCACCATGGGCCTCCTCGCCAAGGCCTTTGCCCATTTGGCGGGGTTGCGATACGACCGGCTGATCGCCTGGCTCTACCAGCACATCACGTTCGAGCGCTTTGTCATCTTCACGTCACCCTTGATCTTGATTGGCATGGGCGTGACCGTCCGCGTGATTTACGTTTGGATCGCCAGTGGATTTGGCCCCCTCAATGAGGCGCGCGGCTTGTTTCTGGGCATGCTCTGCCTGATCAATGGAACGCAAGCCGCCGCCGCTGGTTACCTGTTCAGC
Organism: Lentisphaerota bacterium; assembly: GCA_021413965.1. Classification (GTDB taxonomy): domain Bacteria; phylum Verrucomicrobiota; class Kiritimatiellia; order UBA8416; family JAIOPI01; genus JAIOPI01. The sequence goes on from JAIOPI010000037.1 coordinate 72,429, forward strand.
ATCTTGGCTCTCCCCCGCCACCTCGAACCCTTTGCGCCGCAGACGACGGTCCCCCCCGTTACCTGAACGCCCCACCTCTTGGGGACAGGTAAATTGTCGTCTTAACGTCGCCCAGACCTCCTCTCCCATCGGGGGACAGGCAAACTATTGGCAAACTATTTCAGACTATTCTCGGAAATGTGGTCAGCTCGCTTCTTTATGTCTTGTAGAGGGGCCAACTCCCCTCGGACAGGAGACGACGCCATGCGCCATGCCAGACTCAAGCCTGTGGAGCAGAGTTCCTTCATGCATATTTACAACCGCGTGGCCGGCACGAGGCTGGATCTCCCGTTCCAAGCTGTGGAAAAAGCCGAATTCGTGCGTCGATTGGTCAGGCTGTCCCAGTTGTATGTTGTCGAGATCGTGGCCTATCAAGTCATGGGCAACCACTTTCACCTGCTGGTCTACATCCCCGCCCTGCCGCCCTCCCTGTCTGAAACATGCGCGCGATTCAATCGCTTCTTCCCCAACAAACCTCCACTGACCCCAGAATCAGCCGCCTGCGTCCGCCTCGCCCCCCAACTACGGGATATCAGCCTCTTCATGAAGGACTTGCAGCAACCATTCACACGCTGGTTCAACCGGACTCGCCCCGTGCGCCGCCGTGGACATCTCTGGGCCGATCGCTTCAAGAACACCGTTCTTGAATGCGGGCTGGCCGTGTGGGACTGCTGGAAGTACATTGAAATGAACCCGGTACGCGCCGGCCTGGCACCCACACCTGCCGACTATGGCTTTGGATCGTTTGGTCAGTGGACGGATACGGGGCGTCATCCTTATGCCGAAGTCCTCGAGCAACGGCTGTTGCCAAGGTTCCGGGAGTTGCTGCAAGTCAATACGACACAGGAATTGCGCCAGGCACTGCATAGAGAATTCACCCGCATTCAGGCGACCACGGTCAGGGTCCCCTCCGAGCGGCTCTCCGATGCCATGGCGCGCAAAGGCCGTCCCGAACCCTTCACCACACAAATCGATCGGCGCGTGCGTTATTGGGTAGATGGCCTCGTGATCGGGTCCGAATGTTTTGTGCAGAGCACCGTGGCTACCATGCGCACGAAACACATATTCAGTAAACGCAGACTCTCTAGGGCGGTCGGCAGACCGAACGAACCACGACCAGACCTGGTTTGCTATAAACACTTGCGCGCTCTACTCGATTAAGGGCCGCAACACCCCACGCATTCAACACGGAACGGCTGGCCAGTGACGCCGCCTTAAGGTCACTGATCTGTGGCCACACCTGCAACGTTCACGTTGCGTCCTGCCACAACACGCCTAGCCCTGGCCCCATAAACCGTGCGACACGGGACGTCAGATGGCTTCTCGCCGACCGTCCCTTCATTCAACCCACGGCCATGAACCTGCAACGATCCGCCTCGGACTGCAACTACGACTATGTGCCTGTCCCCTTGAGTGAATTAGCCGACACTGTCAGACGCGGCGCGATTGCCCCGGACGAGCAAAGACCAGGCCATAGAACCGTTCGAAGTATTTCATGAACTGAGGGAAGCGCATGATCTCCAGGCGCATCTTGGCGCGCCAGCGGTTATCAAAATGGGGAATACAGGCCTTTAATCCCAAGCGCGCCTCGCGGCAGAGCGCGGGATTTCGCTGGCGTACGCCACGCCAATAGTCGACCTCGTTCAGGCGATAGAACTTCGGCGCGAGGCAGTCCCGTGAGTAGAACAGGTTCATGTCGGGCTGATCTGGATACTCCTTGTAAAGCTTTTCGGCGTAGATTTGCCGGCTTTTCACCATCCGAGCCGAGTGCATGGAACTGGACGGATGAAGGCGCCACGCCGATAGCGCCTCGTTGACGTACACATTTCTGTATCCGGCCCTGAACATCCGCAGGAATAGGTCGTCATCCTCGTAGCCGGACAAACGCTCGTCGAACCCGCCTATGCGGTCAAAGGCTTCTTTTCGTATCAGGGCCGCCGACGGTAGGATGAACATTTCCTCTGAAAGGCAGACTTGCAACGAGACTTTGGGGTGGGTAGCCGCCAGCAGATTCAGAAGCCCTTGGTTGACGGTTGACCCATCTTCCATCACTTGATCCAGATTGCTGTAGACCCAGCCCACAGACGGATCCGACAACAGCGGTTGCATGAGAACGTCGACATGTCGGGGGTACCAGTAGTCATCTTGATCCAGAAGTGCAATGAACCTGGACCTGGCCATGCTGACACCCTTGTTTCTGGCTGCAGACTGCCCGGCGTTCTTCTGAGTGATGGCAGTGATAGGGACAGGTGATTGAATGTCGCCCAAGATATCCAGGGATCCGTCCGTGGACCCGTCATCAACAACCATGATTTCGGCCACCTGTACCGTCTGACTGATGACGCTTTCAATTGCCTGACGCAGGAAACGCCGTCCGTTGTAGACGGGGATAATGGCCGCGACATCTGCCTGTTGTTTCTCGGTCATTCTTACCTGTCCCCAATTACTGTGCCTGTCCCCATTTAGAGTGTATTGAGCTTAGCAGACCGCACATGGGGCAACAATCATCGGTCTCCGCATCCTCAGCGAGACAAACGCAATCTGCGTGACCAATACCGTAGTGCACGCCGCCCGACGGCCCCCATCTCGCGGCACATGCCACGCCAACCCTCTGTCCCGTACACGTGCAGCGGGGCCAACAAATACCCGAAAGCGGTTAACTGTTGCGTCCAAACCTGTGTCAGCGGTCGCCCCCCCCGTTCACCACAAACTTGATCCTGGTAGTAGAGACCGAAAACCAACTGTCCCCGCCCCGTACCCCCATCCACCGAGAGTCGCGCCTCTGACACGTCAACATCCGGGTAGGCCCACAGGCCAACCGCATTGCCGGACGCGCCCCCCGGCGTTTCAAACGTCGCCCGGTAGGCCTTCCCGCGCGACATCGCCTGCGGCGAAAAGCAAAAACTCACATACGTGTCGTCAGCCATCAGGCTGGCACTCACGCGCACCTCTGCCACGACCCGATCGTCCTCCGACACGTCGTGGAGATGCATGACGAGATCGCCCGTATGCACGTCCCCCCACGTGCATACCAACACATCAATACGGTGCATGCCGTCGAAGTGGGCCACAAAGGACTGCCCGATGACGCGCCCCGCCGTCATCTCACCAAGCACCTGGACCCGTCTCCCGCCGTAGAACAGCTTCCGTTCCCAATCCAATTCCCGCCGTCGCCACCCTTGCACGCCGGCACGAAGCGCCCACCGCCACCCGTGCCGCTCGCGCTCCAAGGCATCCAGACACGCCTTCTCGTGGGCAGGCAGCGCCGCCGTGGCCGGCAAATTCGCCGGGGCCGTCCACCTCGCGTGCCCGGTCAGCTGCTGTCCCGAAGGCAACTTCCGGAGCACGATGTCTTCAATATGCCGGGCCGAACGTTCCCACGACAACTGCTGCACTTGATCAAAGGCCCGCGCGACCAATCGCTCCCTCAAGGGCTCGTCATCAAGCAGCCGGCGCACGGCGCCGGCGATCCCTTCAGGAGTGGGATCGGCCAGCAGCGCGTTGCCTTCATGCTCCATCACGCCTTGAACCGTCTCGAGATTCAGATCCACCACGGCGCACTTGCAGGCCATCATTTCCAGTGGCAGCAGGGAGCAGTTGGTGGACGACAGCACCACGCCGGCCGTAACGGAGGAGAACAACTCGGCCAGTTCGCCCTCCTTCAACACCCCGAGATTCCGATACGGGAACGAAATCGGGGCCACGTGCAGATCCGTGTCCGCGCAGCCAAAGAAGACGATTTCCACATCGGGGCGCCATTCATGCACGAGGCTCAGCGCTTTGACGCCGAGAGCGAAGAGACGGCGTGGCGTTGACGGTCGTGCGTAAAAACAGATCCGGCGGACCGATCGGGCCACCCCGGGCCGGGGGTAGTAGATGCTCCGGTCCACGGCCATATCGAATGGCTCCGCATCAGCGCCGTACGCGTCGCGCAGACGCCCGGTGAGCCACTGGCCCAACGTGATGCACGAGTACCCCATCCGGTAGGTCTGTTCCGCCATCAGGTACTCTTCGCCCATGGCATAAAAGTACGGCTCCCAGTCCTGAACGAAGTAGAACACCTTGCCCGTCGTGCGCTCCAGCCCCCGAAATCGATATGCCGTTGACCACAGCGTCAGGAAAACCGCATCTGAAGGCGCCAGCGCCTCCCCCGACCACTTGAAGACGCTGCCGTTGATCGGCGCAAAGTGCCGGCCGATATACGCGCGAAGCTCGATGTCGGTCATGGGCGGCAGGGGGTTCAGCGGAAGCGCCATGACATAGACATTGATGCGATGGCCGAAGCTGGCGAGCAGATTCAAAATCCGCACGATGTTCGTGCAGCCACCCGAGCCCGGGGTTGGATCCGGGATAATCCAGTTGAGCACCAGCGGCGTGCCTGACACCCGCGGTTCCGCCGCTTGCGCAGACGCGCGGCGCCCGACATAGTCCTGTCGCATGGCGTTCAGCGTCTCGACCAATTGCCTGCTCAGCACCTCGGGCGCATAGTGCCGGATCACCTCCTCGCGTGCCGCGTCACCCATCTTGCGCCGCAAGGCGGGGTCGCGCACCAGTTGATCCAAGCGCTCTGCCCAGGCGTCGGGGCCGTCGGCCAGGAATCCCGTTTCGCCGTCGCGCATGGCGGCGGCATATCCGGCCGTCCGGCTGGCGACCGTGGGCACCCCGACCACCGCTGCTTCCGTGAATTTGATCGCGCTCTTGGCTTCGCAGAACGGGATGCCCATTTCGAGGGGCGCCAGGTTGATATCGAAGCCGCTCAGGGTCGCCAGCCACGCCCGCCATGACGTGAGTGGGAGGTGCTTGATCCGCGCCACGAAAAGCCGCAGGCAATCCGGCAGCGCGCGCGGATCGTTGAGATGCAGCGGCCCCGCAAGGTGCAGATCCACCTGGGGATGTGCCGCCAGGATGCGCGCCAGCGCGCGGCCGGCCGCCTCAAGATCCTTGCGGTGCGTGGGCGTGCCGCTGCCATAGCCTATGATCACGCGGTCAGCCGGCCCCGACTGCCGGCGCTGCGCGATCTGGCCACCGCTCTCCGCCATCATCCATTGGCTCAACCCGTTTGGGTGAACCCAGACAGATTTCCCCAGGGCCCGGGCGCGGCCGGCCAGAAACTCCGAGGACGTGATGACGTAATCGCTGGCCTCCAGCGCCGCGCGATACCGCCACAGGCTCTGGTAATACGCGGCGACCTCGGCAGGCCGCATGGCGGTTAGCGCATCGACTTGAAAAGCGTGCTCCGGCTCGAACAGCAGGTCATCAATATCAAAGACCACCGGCATGCCGCGGCTGCGCGCTTCGCGGGCCAACAAGTCGACGAGATTCCCAGCGGCCTCGCGGTAGAGGAGCAGGACGTCACAGCGGCGGAACTCATCGATGTCAATCGCGCGCTGCCCTTTGGGTCCGGCAACGGTGCACGCGATGCCCGCCAGCGCCAGCTGTTCCTGCTTCTGCAGGACGCGGTATTCAAACGTCGTGCAGATGTCGCACCCGGCCACGCAATAGACCGAGAAATCGCCTTCACGGTTCATGGCGAAGCCCCCGAGATGACGACCGCTTCGCCATCACGACGACATGCCCGGGAACTGGTTGCGAGGTGTACAGACACTGAGGGACGGTAGTAAACTTGTAAATCGAGGTCAATGGCGTCCACGTCGGGCTGGTTTTGCCTGTATTCGTGCTTGTTCAGGGGCCACCAATCCGGCCATGCTGCTGCGCATGGCCTCGACGTCTGTGACCGTCCTCATTCCCGTATTGAACGCGGCACGCTATCTGCCAGCGCTGTTCGCCGCATTTGCCGCTCAGCAACCACGCCCCCCGGACGAGATCATCCTCGTGGACTCGAATTCGACGGACCGCACCCGAGAACTGGGGATGGCCGCAGGCGCGCACGTCATTCCCATCGCGCGCTTCTCCCATGGCGGTGCGCGCAACCTGGGGGCACGGCAGGCGCGCGGCGACATCGTGGTCCTGCTGTCGCAGGACGCCTGCCCGGCCAATGATCACTGGCTCGCGGAACTCCTGGCGCCCTTTGCCGATCCCCGCGTCGCCGCCACCTTTTCACGGCAGGTCCCACACCCGGATGCCAAGCCCATGGAAGCGTATTTCTACGAAACGCATTTTCCGGACGGGCAGCCGATCCGTCGCGAAAAAGGCGCCAGGCCCGAGTTGGGCTTTGAGGATGTCTTCCTCTCCAACGTCAGTTCAGCCATGCGTCGCGAGGTGCTCGTCAAGCACCCGTTCGACGAAGCGCTAATCATGAGCGAAGATCAGCAGTTCGCCCGGGACGTGTTGAATGCAGGCTTCGCCACGGTCTACCAGCCCGGCTCCGTCGTCGTGCACTCGCACGATTACACATTGGGCGAAGTGTTTCGCCGCTACTTTGACAGCGTCCACTCGTTGACTCAGATTTTCCCCAACCACGGCCACGCCACGAGCGCGCGCATCGGGTTGACGTATCTGTTCAAGGAAGCCTGTCACATGCTGGTCCGCCACCCGCTGTGGCTGCCATATTACGCCGCCTACGTCGCCTCGCGCAGTTTCGGCACGCTGGCCGGTCATCACGCCGACCGCCTGCCCCGCGCCCTGTTGCGCCGGTTCAGCATGCACGCCTATCACTGGACGTGATCAGCCCAGGCGCGCTAAGGCCCTGCTGACGGCATGCCCCTCGGGATATTCCGATACAGCGCAAACGCATACGGGGCGCGAACCAGCCACCTCGATTTAACGAGTTCCAGTTCGCAACCATGCTGGCTCAGCCGGAGCGGGAGTTCACCGGCCGTCCCCAAGTTGCTGCAGGCGTATTCCACAACGACCAGATCGGCAAGGGGCAACGCATCCCGGTTCCACGGCGTCCGGCCCTCCTGACCCGCAAACGGCAGCGGGGTGAGCGCGCGGTCCCCGGCCTGCAGGCTGCTAAAGACGTACGTCTGCCAGTAGCCGCCGAGCAGGACGGCGCCGGGGGCCCTAGCTTCCAAGGCACGCGCGACGTCCCTCAGGCACGCAAAGTCGGGACTCGACCGATTCGGCGGCATGCGCCAGGCGAGCAGGACCACGCCCCCGAGCAGAACGGTGGAACGCACCGCCCCATGTGAAGTCATGAGACCGGTCCCGCGGTCGACCAGCAGGTAGAGCGCGAGCATGCCGCTCAACGGCGCACAGAAGTTCATCAGTGTGAGATAGCGGGGGATGTAAAGATTCAGGCGAACATGCTCGAGCAGGACGACCAGCAGCAGATTGAGGACGGCCATGCCAAAGAGTCCCACCGCCAGCAGGGCGGTCTCGTCCCGGGCCAGCCCGCGGAGGGCCACGCGCGGAGCGGGGCACTGCGGCCGGCGGCGGGCCAGGGCACGAAAGGCCAGCACCAAGATCACGGCCAGTGGCGCCAGATAGAGGGCCCGCCAGTGCAGTCCACCCACATAGGCCAGATGCTGCGCCAGATTCTCAAGCAAATGACCGCCATCCAGGCGGGCTTCCCAGTGAAAGTCGGCGCCGAAATGCGCGATGGCGTACTCATGGTAGACGCGCTTCATCGCCACCTCGAGGCTCAGCCCGCAACCGGTCAGAACGAGTGCCCACAGTGGCACGAGCCAGCCGCGCCAGGCTCCCCTCTCACGCCGCAGCCGCCAACGCATGACTTCAAGTGCAAACACGACGCCCACGTAAGGAAGAGATGCGATGGAACTGCAGAGCGCCAGGGACAGAGCCAGCACGTAGCGCGAGCTTCGCCACAGCAGGCAAGGCCACCGCCATCCCGACGCCATGCCGTCATCGAGTTCGAGCACCCGCCGCAGAGCGTGCCAGGACAGCAGTATCGGCACGAATATCCACGCATAGACCTGGCTCAGATCCAGGAGCAGGTAACGGCTTTGGCGGTGCAGGCAGAGCGTCAACAGATACGCCAGGAGGACCACATACCGGTCCCGCCGCGCCAGTGCGGCCATGACCCACGCGCCCAGAAAGACCCACACCACCTGCAGCCCGGTGAGTCGTTCGGGTGACCAGTGAATGGCCGCGACCTGGTGCAGGTACTTGGCCCCCAAGAAGAGCCAGCTGCCCCAGCGGTCCGCCCCGTAGTAATAGAGGTCGAAGATCGAGAGTGGACGATCGTCGTTCGCCATCAGCACGGGGATGGCGGTGTCGGAGTTGTAGGGCGAACCGTGGCTGGCGCTTTGCGGGCTGAAGACCTGTACGGCACGCCAGAGGCACAGCGACCAGAGCAGCACGGCCAGCAGCAACGGCGTGACGGACCTCATGCACGTCTTCCCGTGTGTGACCACATCGCGCGAACTCCACGTCCGTCCTGCGCTCAGGCCCGGGGCGAAGCTTGCGTCCGCCCCTCCCGCAGAATGCGCGGCTCTTGCACGGTTTCCAGTTCGTGGGTGGCCCACTGCTGGGCCGGCGTGGTGCGCTCAACCTTCTGGCAGTGCAGGACCACACGCACGCCATCACTGAACTGGACGCGGCTCTTGAATCCACTCGTTTCCAGCATTTTGATGAGCCCGACCTGATTGGGCGCCCACCAGTTGGTGATGTCGTTGTTGAGTTCGTCGCCCGGATAGAACTGGGCCAGCGGCGCTTTCACCAATTCCGGCGACATGCTATCGAGCGCGGTCGTGCTCTGGTCCTCCTTGATGAACCAACGGTCACAAACCTGGGATTCCAGAATCATGGATCCCTTGCAGAGCCCATGCAGCACGTCAAGCGCCAGCAAGGGATAGCGCAGGTGGTAAATCACTCCGAGGCACAGCACCAGATCAAACTGTCCGACCACCTTAGGATCCAAGTTATAGATGGAGCACGCGACGTGCTCAACCCGTGAGCCCAGAAGCCTGCGCACCAGCCCGAGGCCCGAATCCTCCGCCGAGCCGCGGTCCACACTCGTAACCCGCGCACCGCGCCGTTCACACTCAAAGGCGTAAAAACCTTCCGCCGCGCCAATATCCAGCACCGTCATGCCATCCAGCCGTTCGGGCAGTCCGATGCGCTGCTTCAGTTCTCCCGGCGTATCCTTGTGTCCCGGCGTGAAAATACCCGGCGCGACCTCGATGCGGTGCCACCAGAAAGGGCGCGTGGCAATCTGCCGGCGAATCTCGTCGGGACTCAGGGCGGGGCGATCTGATGGGCTGGCGGTGTGCATGGGTAACCTCACGTCGTTTCCAAACGAATTGCCGCACTTCGGCAGACTGACACCTCACGTCAATAGGCGCAAGTCACGCGCCTGACAATGCTAATCTGGGGCATTCAAAATTGACTTCCCCCCCTCGCTGTGCCTACAAACGCCATCACGGGCCGTGGAACGTAGCGAGGTGCTTATGACGAATCCTGCAGAAGACTCCGGACTCCATCGCATCGCCCGGATTCCGTTCCTGCCGGCACTGACGCATATCGATGCCCGCTTTGCCGCGCTGTTCGCGCGGCTGCAGAGCCTGGAGGATCATCTGCAGCAGCGTATGGTTCAGGATCTGCCTCAACGCCAGGACGCCCAATTGAACCAATGGGGCGCGCAGCTGACGCGGCAGTTCGCGGACCTGGCGGACCGCGTGCATGCCGACGCCCAGGCCGTCATGCAGACCGGCGCCTTTGTTGAACGCGCCAGCGAGGCGCTGGCGGGAATAGCCGGAACCGACACGCCACCGGCGGCGGCACCCACCGGGGCCTCGCAGCGGGCGGCCCTGCTGCAACTGCTGGCGCACGACGGCCCGGTCGCCCAAGCCGGGCTCTGGTTCAATCCACCCGTGGTCCTCCGCAGCAGTGCCCGGGGCTTCGAGCTGGACCAGGTGCACGAGCGCATTGTGGAGATTCCGTTTGTGTTCCGCTGCCTGGCCGGCGTTCCTGCCGGCGGCGCCGTGCTGGATGTGGGCTGCGCCGAAAGCACCGTGGCGTTTTCGCTCGCCGCGCTCGGCTACCGCACCACGGCACTGGACCCGCGCGGCTATCCCCTGTCGCACCCCAACCTCCAGGTCGTCACCGCGAACATCGCGCGCTGGCCCGGACCTGGAGATGGCACGCTGGACGCCATCGTCTGCCTCTCCACGCTCGAGCACCTCGGCCTCAAAGCCTACGGCGTGGAAGGCGAGAACCCCGATCTTGACCGCGAAACCATGGCGCGCTTCCGGACCTGGCTCAGGCCGGGCGGCCTGCTCGTGCTGACCGTGCCGTACGGGCGGCCGGCCGTCACCGACTTTGAGCGCACCTACGGGCCTGAGCAGTTAGACGAACTGCTCGCGACATGGACGGTCACCGAGCGCGTCGTCCTTGCACGGACCGGCAGCGCACTCTGGTCGCCGCATGCCGAAGCGGCCGGGGACTGGCCCGAGCAACTGCGCGGCGTCGCGCTGGTGGCGGCCCACCTGACATGAGCAGGCCGGCCCTCATGCTGGACCTCCTGGCGCTGCAGGACCAGGTGTACAGCGAGCGCGGCGTGCCCCGCTATGTGGCCAATCACGCCAAGGCCCTCCTGCGTCGGCCGGGCGCCGTGCGGCGCCTGTTCCTGAATCCCGCCGGCAAGTTGCCCATCAAGCTCGATCCCGCCCTGCAGACCTCCCCGCTGCTGCGCTGGCACAGCGCCACGGACATGCGCGCCGCACTGGCCGAAGGCCCGGCCGCCTACTTCCTGATGTCACCCTTCGACACCGACACGGCCGTGCTCACCACGTACCTCCCGGCACGCGTGCCGCTCATCGCCACGCTCTACGACTTGATTCCGCTGCTGCACCCGGACCAGTATCTCGTGCACCCGCTGGAACGCGCTCGCTACATGGCCAGCCTGGCGCTGCTTCGCCGCGCGGATCTGGTGCTGGCCATTTCGGAAGCCACGCGACGCGATGCCATGACGCACCTCGGGCTCGCCCCCGGCCGCGTGACGTCCATCGGGGCCGGCGTGGACACCAGTTTTCAGCCCGCCGCACCCGGGGCGCCCCGCCCCACCGCCCCTTTCGCCGAACTGGGATTGCGCGGCCCCTACGTCATGGCCGTACTCGGGGATGATGCCCGCAAGAATCTCTCCGCCCTGCTGGAGGCCATGGTCCACTTGCCCTCCGCCGTGGGCCACGACCTCTCGCTGGTCGTCATCGGCAACTACGACATGACCAGCCGTGGACGGTTCCACACCTCGCCCGCCGGACAGGCACTCGGCGCACGCCTCGTCTTCTCGGGTCGGGTGCCGGACGACTGGCTGATCCCGCTGTACCAGCATGCCGCCCTGCACGTCTTCCCGTCCCTGTACGAGGGCTTCGGGCTGCCGGCCGCGGAGGCGGCCGCCTGCGGATGTCCCTCCATCACGTCCAACACCTCGTCGCTTCCTGAAGTGCTGGAGACGCCCGAGGCCACGTTTGATCCGCGTCAGCCAGCCCAGCTGGCTGCGCTCATCACGCGTGTTCAAACGGATGTCGACTTCCGTTCCCGGCTCATGGCGCGCGGTCTCGCGGCCGCGCAGCGCCACACCTGGGACGCCGTGGCCGACCGCACGCTCGCCGCCCTGGACCAGGCCGGGGATCTGCTTCGCCGACGCACCCGCCTGCCCGTGCCCCGCCAGCCGCGCGTGGCCTTGGTCGGCCCCATGCCGCCGACGCGCAGCGGCATCGCCGATTACAACGCGCGCATCGTCAACGCCCTGCAAGCGCGCTGCCGCCTGGATCTGTTCCTGAGCCATCACGAATCGCGCGCGCCCGCCGCGTGGCGTGGCGGGCGTTGCTACCGCACGCGCAGCCTCCTTGAACTGGTCGAGCCGGCATGCTACGACGCGGTGATCTACACGTTCGGCAACAGCGAGCATCACCAGGAGACGCTGGACGCCCACCTCGCCCGTCCCGGCTGGGTCTGGCTGCACGATGTGCAGCTGCATGACCTGCTGTTCCGCCGCGCGTATCGCAACCGCACCACGGCGGAGGCGGACGCCTTCCTCCGGGAGGCCTTGCATGACGCCTACGGCACACGCATGCCCGACCTGCCATCCCCTGGCACGCCCGTGGGGTTGGAGTTTCTGCGCGAGCGGAGCATCGGCTATCTCGAACCCGTCGTCCGTCAGGCGCGCGGCATCCTGCTGCATTCGGCCCACGCGGCCGACCTGCTGCGACACGACTTGGCGCCGAATGCCCACGTACCGCCCGTCTCCATCCTGCCGCTGGCATTCCCAGAGGTGACACGACGCGCGCCGCGGGTCCTGCCGCCCCCGTGGGTCGTGGCCCACTTCGGCATCCTGGGACCGCCCAAGATGCCCGACCTGATCATCCGGGCTTTCGCCGCCTTGCGCACCCCGGACGTCAAGCTGGTGTTCGTCGGCCCGGTCTGGGACAAGTACCTGCGCGAACTGCAGGACCTGGTCACCGCCCTCAAGCAGACCGACCGCGTCGTCTTTGCCGGCGATGTGTCCGCCGAGGACTACGCCGGGTGGCTGCGACGCGCGCACGTGACCGTACAACTGCGCTCCCGCTCCAACGGCGAAAGCTCCGCCGCCCTCAATGACGCCATCGCCGCCGGCCTCCCCGCGATCACGAACCTGCAGTCCACGCAGGACTGGCCCGATTGTGTGGTCCATCGCTTGCCCGTCAGCCTGACGCCTGATGCGCTGCGCGACGCGATTGATGGCATGCTGGATACGCGCCGCCTGACACTCCAATCGGAGGCGGGGCAGGCTTTCGCGGTCCGCCACTCCGCCGACCACGTGGCCGATGACCTTCTGCACGCGCTCGGTCTCGCCTGACCAGACCAGGCCGATCGAACGGACCGGGTCACCGTGTAATCGTGAAGCCGCCGGTCGGCGACGTCCCGCTGGACGAGAAGGCGATGAAGGGCGGGTTCAGGGCCTCGATGAACGCGGGGCCCGTCACCGCACCCGCGGGCACCGTGAACCGAAACTGCTTCGCCGACACCAGCGTCAGCGGAATCCTGGCGGCCCCATTGGCGAGCAACCCTCCCAGGTTGACCGCGCCTGATCCCTGGCGGTTGAACAAGTTGATGACCGTCAAGACGCAGAACCCATCCCCGGACACGGTGACCTGCGATCCAGACTGGGACACGGAGTCAATGCGCGGCGTGGCCCCGATGGGCACGGACACCGCCGCCGAGACCGTGGACGACATGTAGGGATAATTCACAATCTGAATCGAACCAGGCCCTGTCGGCGCGCTTGCCGGGAGCGTGAACTGCACCTGCGAGGCCGTGACGCCCGGCAGCGGATTGACCGGCCCCAGATTACCCGTGGACGTGAAGATGTTGACCTTGCAGTCCTGGCGGAACCCGTTACCGCCAAGCGTCACCACCGCGCCCTTCGGCAGCACGGTTTGCACATTCGCCAGCGGCGTGGAGATCAGCGGGGGGGAAAGCGCCACGCCATTCACCGCATGGATCGTGGGCATGTTCAGGGCGAAGTTCCCATAGAGCAACTGGCTGCGGATCGGCGAGCGGATGTACCCCTGGTCCGTGTTGATGATCTCCACGGAGGCAAAGCCGCTGCCCGGTGCCACGGTGTAGGGGATTAGCCAGAAAATCATGCCCGGAACCATGAGATCAGGAACGAATGGCCCATAGGGCTGTACGCCCGTCGTGTTGGCGACGTAGAGCTTGATGACCGAACCGGATGTGAATCCGGTGCCCGTGAAAATGACATAGTTGCCGATGATCAGAGGGGACGGAATGTCATCGAGGATGACGTCCGGAGGGCCCTGTGGGCGAAAGCGCAGCACCCGGCTGTTCTCCGTGTCGGCCACGAAAAGATTGCCAAACGAATCGGGCGCCAGGGCGGAAGGGCTGTACAAACTCGCGGGGCTCGGCGGGAGCGGCAGGCTCGTGGTCATGGTCGACTGCCCGTAGACTTCGTCGGCCACCAGATCGCCGCCACCGAATGGCACGTTGTATTTCAGGAGGCGGTTGTTCCGGGTGTCCGACACATACACGTTTCCTTGCGCGTCCTCCATGATGTTGCCGGGCTCCGAAAGCGTGGCAGCCGTTGCGCCGACGCCCCGGTTCGAGAGCCCCTCGACAAACGTGGCCTGGCCGAAGACCGCAAAGGCGGGCATGCCACTATAGAAGGGCGGCGCGTAAGCGAGCACACGGTTATTGAGGGTGTCGGCCACATACAGGCGCCCGCTCGGTCCGACGTGAACCCCGTGCGGATTATTCAGACGCGTGGCGCTCAAGCCGGGTGCATACGGAGGTGAGGCACTCGATGACACGAACCCGGCCTGCCCGATGCACAGATCCGCCGCGGCGCCCGTCGTGGGCTGGCTGCCCGGATTCGGAAAGCGCACCACCCGGTTGTTCAGCGTATCCGCCACCCAGAGATTGCCAGACAAATCAAGGCACACACCCTCCGGTCCCATCAGGGACTGCGCGGTGCCGTAGGGGAATTGCGGCTGCACCTGGGAGAACGACGACTTGCCGAAAACGCGATCGGCCGTGGTGTCAAAGGTGAACGGATCGTGGAAGGCCAGCACCCGGCTATTGCTCTGATCGGCCACATACACCGTGCCGTCGGGCCCCACCGCGACGCCCACCGGAAAGCAGAGCGACTGCGCGCTGGCCACCGCATTGACGGCGTTCATCAACGGCCCGGACAAGCCCGCATTGACTTCACCATTCGTCAGCGTCGGCTGCCCCAACACCAGCGTCGCAGGTGTGCCGTTGGTGATCGTCTGCGTGTCGGCATAGCCGAGCACCCGGCTGTTGCCAATGTCAGACACCCACAGCCGGTTGGGCGTGGACCCGCGGTGTACGCCCACACCGACCGGATTGTTCATGCGCCGCTCCGTGGGCTGGTTCGCGTATGGCTGGTCGAAACGCAGCTTGCCGACGACTCGGTCGGCGATGTAAGCCTCGGGCGCCGTCCCCAGGGGATTCTCAAACGCAAGCAGCCGGCTGTTGTCGCGATCGCAAACCCACAGCGTGCCATCCGTATCGGTCAGCAAGCCGCGAGGCCCCCACATGCCGGACGCATTGGGAAAACCATCCGGCGCGTCGTGCACGTTGGTGGCGAAGGTCGGCACCTGCGACCGGTTGGTCTGGCCGAGGACCCGCCCGGCCGGCTGCCCCGAGGTCAGCGGCGCCTCGTAGCGCAGGACGCGATGGTTGCCGGTGTCTGCGACCCACAGATTCCCGCCGGCGTCCAAGTGGAGTTTTTCCGGATAGGCCAGGCTGTGTGCGCCCAGGCCGCTCTTGTTCGCCGTACCCGAGGTAAAACTCCCCGTCTGGCCCAGCACAATCGACGCCGCTTTGCCCGTCACGAGCGGCGGTAGATAGGCGAGCACGCGGCTGTTCATCTTGTCCGCCACCCAGAGCCGCCCGGCCGCATCCAGCCGCACCCCGGTGGGCTGATTGAGCGTTGTCGCGCTGGGCGCTCCCGCGCCACCCATGATCAGGTCCGCGGCAGCCCCCGTGGCAATCGTCGCAAATCGCATCATGCGGTTGTTCCCCGTGTCCGCCACCCACAGGCGTCCCGCCGAATCTGCCCATACCCCCTCCGGACGGTTGACCTTCCTGCTGGTGCTCCCCGCCGTGTTGACAGTCATGCCGTCCTGGCCCAATACGTAATCGGCGAGGGAATCCACCAACGGATTGACATGCACCATGATGCGATTGTTATCCGTGTCGGCAATGTACAGCCAGCCGTTGGGCCCCACGGCCACCGCACGCGGGAAGGCAAGATTCAGCGACGTGACACTCCCGGTCGCCCCCCCGTTGCTCTCGAATCGCGTCATCTCCGCGTGCCCGAAAACGCGGCTGGCCGCGGCGCTGCCGCCGATGGAGCAGCCGGCCGCGCCGCACTCGTACATTAGAACCCGGCTGTTGAACGTGTCCGCCACGTAGAGCCGGGTCCCGGCCGCCGTGGGGTCGCTCACGAGATCGTACGCATAAAAGAGCGAGGTGGCCGCCGGCTGGTTGAGCACATTCTGGAGAAGACTGTCCTGCCCGATGGCCGCGCGAGGCGAATGATCGTCGGCCAGGGCGGCCATGCCACCCATCATCACACCGACAAGCAGGAAGCCCCCGGCCATGCGACGCACCCGCCCCCCACCCCGACGATCCGGCCCCTGCGTCCCACACGTGGTTCTACATGACGACATAGACCTTCTCAATCTGGACCCACGCGCCCTCACGCGCCGGCCGCACGGCACAAGCCGACCGCTCCCATGAGCCGCAAATCCGCCTCGTGACGAACAAAATGATGTGGGATCCGCCCGTGGATGACAAGGTTTACCCGCCTTTTTTGACAGGCCCGCGAAGGCTAGCGCGAAGGCTAGCGCGAAGGCGTGGCGACGATATCGCTGACGCGACGACTGATGGCATCCCACGAGAGATAGCTCAGATCCGGCACGGGCAACGGGGCCTGGGCCACGCGCAGCATCGTGGCCACCGCCTCCGCCTCGTTCGCGTACACCAGGTCCTTGAGCTTGAGAAATTCCATCAGGCTGGCCGTGGCAATATTGCAGGACTTGACCAGCGCGGGTGTTCCCACGCGCAATGCCTCGAGCACGACGATGCCGAAACTCTCGAAAAGGGACGGAAACAGAAAAGCGGCCGCCCCGTGTAGAATGCGTGCCACCTCCAGCGTCGTGGGCTGCGCCACCGGAATCACGAAGCTCGGCAGTCCTCGCAGACTGTCCGCGGAAAGCGATGAGATGGCCTTCAGTGTATAGGGGCGTCCGCTCTGACGCCGCACCGCCTGCACCAACTGCACGGCCTCGGCCAGATTCTTGCCGGGTTCATCACGGCCCATGAAGACGAAGTAATCGCGCGCACCGCGCGGTCCCAGCACCCCGGGCGCCGGGAGATCCAGTGTCGGCGCGCTTGATCCGCAGAAGTGCGCGTGGGGTTGGCCCAACAGCTCACGAAAGTACTTCACGGCAAATGGCGCCAGGCACAGGATGCCAGTCGCATGGCGGGCCGCCTCCCCCAGGTAGCGGTTGTAGTGCCAGGGATGCAGCGGGTGAAACATGGGAACCACGTAGCAGGGAACGCCCGTGCGGCGTGCTTCCATGACCGTGGCGTGGCAGATCTGGAAGGGAAAGTAGCCGGTGATGATGGCGGCGCGGCGTGCCTTTGCGGCCGCCACGATGCGACGCACGGGCAGCGCCGGCCCCAACGCCTCCTGCAACCGGCGCTCGCGGTCCGGCGGGGCCTCCAGCATCTGCGCGGTGGTGGCCTTCGCCACCTCCCAGACGTCGGATTCCGTCAGTTGACGGATGTCGACCGCGGGCTCGCCGCCAGGCATCCCGTACAGCCGCGGCTCCGCCGGCGGCGTTCGCGCGCGGCCGGCATCCTGGCGCGCCAGGCGATGGCGAATCAGGGTGTAGGCGCCGACTTTGCGGCGGCCGGCACGCATGTCGCGGCGCCAGGATGCCGCAGTCCCGTTGAGCTCAAAGCCGGTGGAGTTGCTTGTCTGCACGCAGACGTCATGCCCGCAGCGGATCAGGCCATGAATCAGTTCCCGAAAATGCACGAAGGAACCGTGGTCGATGAACGGATTGAAGATGGGCAGGACGAAGTCGATGTTCATGTTTGGTACGCGCGCACCAGGGCAATCACGCCACACGGAAACAGCGGCCGGCCGGGCACCCCGGCGCTGGCGCGCACCTGCAGATGACATCGGCCCGACCCGGGCGGCACCGCCAGTTGCAGCCGCCCCTGTGCTGCCGGCAACGCCACCTGCCGTTCAGCCTCATCGCTCCCGCCTTCAAACCGGGCGAACACCTGAACGCCCGCGCGGGCATCCTCGTAGTCAATGCTCAACGTCGCCGTCTCCGGGAACAGCGCACAGGTCAGCCGGCCATGGTTGATAAAGGTCTGTGGCTTGGCGCACACGATCGCGCCAAGCGAGTGAAAATGCCGGCGCTCCGCCGGGACGGCCTCCCGAAATGGCTGGAGGGGATCCTCTCCCGACAGGAGACGGGAATCAAACGCGAGCTGGCTGAACGTGAAGGCAAAGCGTGAATCCAGCCAGCGGAAGAACGCGTGCGGCGCGTTCGCGTCGGAGGACCACCGGTAGCGCAGCAGACCGGGGGCCTCGCCCAGCAGGCACAACAGCGCGCGCCCCAGCGAGACCCATCGCGAAAACGGCAGCACCCGACGCAGCAGGTGCGCCTGATAGACAGACGCGCGCAGCAGCATGCTCACAGGCCAGTGCTTGAGCATGACGCGCCAGCGCCCCACATCATTGAGAAATATGTTAGTGGCCGACGCGTTGGCGAGCGAGGAATTGTCGTGGAAAACCCGCGCCGTCGGACAGGTCACCACTTTGTATCCGTGCGTCCAGGCGCGTATGCCGTAGTCCGCATCGTCATAATAGTTCCGGATCGCCCGGTCGAAGCCACCCACGGCTTCCCAGCAGGCCCGGCTCGTGACCAGCCCGCACCCCATGGCATACAACACGTACTGTGCCAGGCGCGGAGCTTCTTCGACCGGCTGAAACAGGTAATGGTCCAGCCCCGTGGCAAACCAGTTGAGCGACGCCCCCACCCCGTTGATCATCGACCGGCAGCGGTGCAGCACCACGCATGACGCGCTGACGCCAACCATCTCCTCCGCGAAACCGGGCAGCGTGGCCCGGATCCAGCCGGGGTCGGGATACGCATCGCCGTCGAGATAGAACAGGTAACGCCCGCGCGCCGCCTCGGCCGCCGCGTTGCGCCCCCGGCCGATCCCGCCGCAGCGCTCGCCCTGGATCACCCGCAGCGTGCCGTTCGCAACGCGCGAGGCGTGCTCCTCCTGCAACCGGCACAGCAGGTCCCGTTGCGGGCCATCCGAACCATCGTCGTACACGATGACTTCATACTCCATCTCCGGGAAATCCTGGGCCAGGCTGCTGCTGACGCTCTGACTCAGGGTGCGAGGATTGTTGCGCGTGACAATCAGGATGGAGGCCGTTATGGTCGAATCGGGCATGATCGCAAGTAGTGGTGACGGTAACATAGCGCCGCGCAACTCCGCAAGGACATGGCCAGCAGACTAAGTGTGACATCATGTGCCCCGGCCGCCACAATGAGCCGCTGTACTTCCTTCATATCCCCAAGACGGCAGGCTCGGCGTTTATGCACGCGCTTGCCCAGCACTATCCCGCCGCGGCGATCTGCCCGGCACGACTGTGGCGGGACTTGATCCCGCTGCTGCCGCGCGCGCACCAGTATGACGTCTTTGCGGGCCACTTCTACAACTGCCTGGGCAGGTATGTGGAGCGTCCCCTACGAACCATCACGTTCCTGCGGGAGCCCATTGCGCGGACCTATTCCCACTACATGCATGTCGTGCACGAGCCGGGCCACTACTTCCACCGGCGCGCGCTCCAACAGGGCAGCCTGCGCGCGATGCTCACCGATCCGGAAACGGCCACGCTGCTGTGGAACGTGCAAACCCGGACGCTGGCCCTCAACTTGAATCCACCGGGCGTGGCGGCGGGATTGGACGCCACGGCGCTGGACGCCCTGGAACTCGAGCGACAGCTCGACATCGCCATGCCGGCGCCCGGGACCGAGCACACCCTGTTGACCAGGGCCAAGGCCGCACTCGATGCCTGCGTGAGCGTCGGACTCACCGAAGCGGCGTCAGTATCGCTGCAGTTGATCGGCCGGCAACTGGGCTGGAAGGACGTCCGAACGATGCCCCGGATGAACGTGCGCGCCGCGGAGTCTCGCCTGCCAGGCGAGGACGCCACGGCGGCGGCGCAAATGCTCGCGCCATTCAACACCCTCGACCGCGAGCTCTACATCTATGCCCGCCAGCGCTTCCAGCGCGACCTCGCGCAGTTCCGGATGGACACGCCCCCTGGCCTGTAAATCAACGGATGAGAGGGGCGACGTTCACGAACCGGCCGACGGTCACGGATGCGTTTCAGGGCGCGGGCCCCCGACCGCGGTGAACCGCGTTGGCTACGTCACCTTTCCCGAAGGCCGGCCCGCGATGCACCCGTGCAGCCAGCGCAGGCCGCGCGTCACGGTCCACGACCATGAGGACTCCATGGACTCGACCTTGGCGCGCCACTGGTCCCGCTCCGCCTGAGACCGATGCAGGTCATGGTTCTCGGCGAGGAGACGCGCGGCCGCCCCGGCGCTGAAATCCAACAACGGCGCAAGTGCCGGCGGCATGGCCGCGCGATAGGCTTGCAACACCAGGCGCTGATTCGCGTAATGACTGGTCGCCAGGCGCATGCCAGCCCCGGACACGCGGTACTGGAACAGCGCTTCCGGAACGACTTCCAGTCGATAGCCGTCCAGCATCATCTTCGAAAACAACGCATAGTCCTGCGTGCCCACACCACGCGCCTCGCAGAACCCGCCCGCGGCCAGAATGGCCTCGCGACGCACCAGCGCATTCGCATCGCCGAAGCAATTCGAGAACACGCCGCATGCGAGACTGCCTCCGGCCGGCAGATAGCGATACCGGATATCCGCCGGAACCCGCGGCGCGGCCTCGCCCTCGAACGCGTCGAAGAAACACGTCAGCACGTCCGCTCCCGTGCGCCGGGCCGCCCGGGCGAAAACTGACAACTCGTCCGGTCGCGCGATGTTGTCGTCATCCATGAACAGCACGTACGCTCCGCGCGCCTCCCGCAGCGCGCGATTGCGTGCCGCGCCGAGGTAGGCGTTGTCCTGCCGCACGATGCGCCAGCCGCGGCGCGCAAAGGCCGGCTCCAACTCCGTCAGGCAGGCCTGACCATCCGGCGTGCGGCTGCCGTCGTCGACCAGCACCACATCAAAGGCCGTGTAATCCTGGGCCAGCAACGATTGAACCGCCTGCCGGAGGCATGCCGGACGATCATGATGCACCAGGGCCACCGTGATCGTCGGCGAGGCAACCGCGGCGTCCGCGTCGTCGACGGCGGGCCTGGCAAGACGTGTCGTGCCGTCGTCCACCCGGGGGGCGGCCTGCCAGCCGCGCTGTTGCATCCACGCGTGCTGCGCCTCCGTCCCTCCCATCAGGCCGTCCGCCCATGCCACGCAACGCTGTTCCAGATAGTCCCGCTCCAACTGCACCGGGTCATCCGGAAATGCGGATTGCTGCTCCAAGTCCAGTCCGGTGGCATTCCCGACGAGGAGGCCAAAGGTCGTCTGGCGAAACGCCACACCGGTGCGGCGCGCGGCAAGGGCGAAGTAGATCAGCCCACCCGTCAGGTCCGCCATGACGTGTTCGACGGGATGGCGGCGCAGCCAGTCATAGACCCAATAGGGCGCCGGATTCTCCAGCGGCGTCTGCGGCCACGGCCGGACGTCGGTGGGTAACACAACGTGGGCAACCCCGGCGGACCGGCACAGCGGCTCCCATCCGGCGGCAGCCGGGATGGCGGACGAGGCGGGGCGCAGCGACGCGGTGGCATCAAGCACCGTGACGTCAAGGCTTGCGCCGCGCAGCCTCTGCAGCAGGGCGAGCACCACCCCGGCCCGCCCCGCTTCATGCGGCGCCGTCGCCAGCACCACGCACGCCTGCATGTTGTCCACGGGCATGTCCGAGTCCCATCCTCACACGGTTGCGCACCGGCGCGACGCGCGCCTTCAGCGCCCCGCGTGGCATGCACCATAGCGCAGCCCCGCGCACCTGGCCAAGACCCAAGATGGCCCGCGTTGCCCCAAAAGTAGATGTTACCGAAGCCGCGGCCACGCGGCTGAGGTCTGCCCCATAATTGATGTTACCGAAGCGTATTGAGGATCTGGCGCTGTAGGCGGTCAATCTGCTTCTTCAGGGAGAAGGGGTTGAGGTT